>CAVWSU010000019.1:0-285000 GCA_963757865.1 uncultured Chloroflexia bacterium | reverse complement strand
GCAGATCGGCCAGGTGCTGAAGATCCCCTGACCGGCGCCGCCGGACCTGCGTGCCGGACGGTCTTCCGCGTTGCCCCCTGTGGTACGATGCGCGGGCCCTGCGAGGGAACAGCACAAGAGAGCGACGCCGGGGAGACGGGGGGCGGACGAGTCACCGAGGCACGGACCGATCAGTCACGGATCCCACAAGCCCGAGCGTCGGCTCGGGCTTTGCTGTTTCACGCCGGAGCACGCGTTGACGAGGAGAAGACATTGGATCAGGAAGAGACGGGCGGGACGGCCGCGCAGGTCGAGGCACTGACGCCTCCGACCGCGGCGGACGAAGAGCGCGTCGGCACGAGTGTTGCCGACGAGCCCGCCGTGCACGACGAGCCCGCAGTGGATGATCAGGACGCGCGCGCGCGCGAGGACGATACCCGGCCGGAACCGGCCGTCGCCGGCGATGCAGGGTCGACCGGAGGCGACATGGTCGCCCCGCCGGCCGAGTCGCAGGAGGACGAGCGGAAGCGGCCCAGGCCGCAACCGCGGAGGTGGCCGAGGCCGCACCCGCGGAGGCGCCCGACGAGGTTGCGCCCGAGGCGACTGCCACCGAAGCGCCCGCCGCGGAAGCGGTGGCCGAGCCGGTAGCGGACGTGGCGGCGGAAGAGGCACAGCCCGAGGCCGTGGCGCCCGAGACGCCGGTCGCGGAGGCGACAGCCGACGAGCCGGTCGCGGAAGCCGCAGCCGCCGAGCCGCAGACAGCCGAGACGCCACGGGTCGACGGCGAGCCGGAGGCGGTCTCTGCCGAAGCGCCCGTCGACGAGGCGGCGCCTTCCGAAGTCCCCGTCGCCGAGGCGGCGCCTTCCGAAGCTGCGCCCGTCGAGGCGGTCTCCGAGCCGGCCGAGGAATCGGCAACGGCAGAGCCGCCGACCGCAGCTGCCTCTCCTGAGCCGTCCGACGTGGAAGCGGTGGGCGACCAGCCCGCTGCCGAGGCCACTGCCCCCGTTGCACCGCCCGCCCCTGTCCGGGACGACCGACCCGAGCCGACGACGATGGAGGAGCTCCTGCAGCAGCAGGAGGGCGACATCCGCTCGTTCAAGCACGGCGACGTCGTCGAAGGCACCGTCGTCCGTGTCGATCGCGACGAGATCCTCGTCGACATCGGCGCGAAGAGCGAGGGCGTCGTCAGCAACCGCGAGCTCTTCGGACGTCACGCCGAGAACCAGCCGCAGCCGACCGTCGGCGACCAGGTCCTCGTCTACGTGCTGCAGCCCGAGTCGAACGAAGGCCATGCGGTGCTCTCGCTCCGCCGGGCCGGGCTCGAGCGCAAGTGGCGCGCCATGCAGGAGCAGCTCGAGGCAGGCGCGATCATCGAGGCGCCGGTCATCGACCACAACAAGGGCGGCCTCATCGTCGACTGCGGCATCCGGGGTTTCGTCCCGATCAGCCAGATCGTCGATTTCCCCCGCCGCCCGCAGAACGAGCAGCCGCGCGACGCGGCACAGGAGATCGCCGAGAAGCTGCAGCCGTACATCGGCCGCCGCCTCCGGCTCAAGATCCTCGAGGTCAACCGGAAGGCCAACCGCCTGATCCTCTCCGAGAAGGTGGCGCTGTACGAGGAGCGGCGCGAGAAGCGCGACGAGCTCTTCAGCAGCCTGAACGTCGGCCAGAAGGTCACCGGGACCGTCCGCTCCATTGCCCCGTTCGGCGTCTTCATCGACCTGGGCGGGATCGACGGGCTCGTCCACAAGAGCGAGCTCTCCTGGAACAAGGTCAACAACCCCGAGGCCGGGTACAAGGTCGGCGAGCAGGTCGAGGCCGAGGTCATCGACATCAACCACGAGCGAGGGCGCATCAGCCTCTCGATCCGCCGGCTCCAGCCCGATCCGTGGCACTCCACCGTCGCCGACTTCAAGGTGGGCGACGTCATCGACGGCACGGTCACGAAGATCGTCAACTTCGGCGCCTTCGTCCGTGTTCGCGATGGCCTGGAGGGTCTCATCCACATCAGCGAGCTGTCCCACCAGCGCGTCGCCCATCCGAGCGACGTGGTCCACGAGGGTCAGACGCTCAAGCTCAAGATCATCTCGCTGGACTCCGAGCGCCATCGCCTGGGGCTGAGCCTCAAGCAGGCCGAGGAGCCGCCCGCCAGGCCCGCCCCGGAACCGCGAGTCAGTGGCGGTGGCGAGCGTCGTCCGCGCCCCGAGCGCGGCTACGATCGCTCGCAGGCCGTCCAGGAGCCCGAGGGTGGCATCGACAACACCCTGGCAGCCGCCTTCGCGCAGGTGCGCGAGCAGGTGGCGGCCGCCGAGGCCGCAACGCCCTCCGACGAGGAGGGCGACGAGGAACAGGGCTGACGCCTCCCGTTCCCCGCTCGACGGCCCGTCGAACCGATCGGCGGGCCGTTCCATTTCCGCCGGGAGCGCCATGTCGGCCGGAAGCGCTGCTTCCGTCCGCTGCGGCGCGGCCAGGACCGTCGCATCGTTTCGCCCCCGCCACACCCGGTCCGGTATTCGGACTCGATCCGACACATCCTCGACCGCGAATCCGTTATCCCCCGCAGCGCCTCGTACTGGCCCACCGGAAGGCCCGTGCTAGGATTGGCCACAGGCGGGCACCCGAGA
This sequence comes from uncultured Chloroflexia bacterium, assembly GCA_963757865.1. Taxonomy (GTDB): domain Bacteria; phylum Chloroflexota; class Limnocylindria; order Limnocylindrales; family CSP1-4; genus JAJYNJ01. Next base: position 282,397 of record CAVWSU010000019.1, on the reverse strand, counting down.
TACTCCCGCTGGAAGGGCACCGTCGACTCCATGGTTGATCGCTTCGACAAGTTCACCGACCGCGCACGCAAGGTCCTCACCCTGGCTCAGGACGAGGCCCAGCGCTTCAACCACAACTACATCGGCACCGAGCACCTGCTCCTGGGTCTCGTGCGCGAGGGCGAGGGCGTGGCTGCGCGCGTGCTCGAGAACATGAACGTCGAGCTGCCCAAGGTCCGCACCGCCGTCGAGTTCATCATCGGGCGCGGCGACCGGCCCGTCGTGGGCGAGGTGGGGCTCACCCCGCGAGCCAAGCGCGTCATCGAGCTGGCCATCGACGAGGCGAGACGCCTCGGGCACAACTACATCGGCACCGAGCACCTGCTGCTGGGCCTGGTCCGCGAAGGCGAGGGGATCGCGGCGGGCGTCCTCGAGTCGCTCGGGGTCAACCTCGACAAGGTTCGCCACGAGGTCATCCGCGTCCTGTCCCAGTCGAGCTCGGTGGGCCCGGCGACGGAGACGAAGCGCGCCACCAAGACCCCCACGCTCGACCAGCTGGGCGTCAACCTCACGGAGGCGGCCCGCGCCGGCAAGCTCGATCCCGTCATCGGTCGCGAGAAGGAAATCGAGCGGGTCATCCAGATCCTGTCGCGTCGCACGAAGAACAACCCTGCCCTGATCGGCGAGCCGGGTGTCGGGAAGACCGCCATCGCCGAGGGCCTCGCGCACCGCATCGTGTCCGGCGACATCCCCGAGACGCTCGCCAACAAGCGCGTGCTGACGCTCGACATCGGGTCGCTGGTGGCGGGCACCAAGTACCGGGGCGAGTTCGAGGAGCGCCTCAAGAAGATCATCGAGGAGCTGCGGAACACCAACGACGTCGTGCTGTTCATCGACGAGCTGCACACGCTGGTGGGTGCAGGCGCGGCCGAGGGCGCCATCGACGCGGCCAACATCCTCAAGCCGCCCCTCGCGCGCGGCGAGCTGCAGTGCATCGGCGCAACCACGCTCGACGAGTACCGCAAGTACATCGAGCGCGACGCCGCGCTGGAGCGCCGCTTCCAGCCCGTCATGGTGGACGAGCCGACGCTCGAGCAGACCGTGGCCATCCTGTTCGGCGTCCGGGAGCGCTACGAGTCGCACCATAAGGTCCGGATCACCGACGGCGCGGTCAAGGCCGCAGCCGACCTCTCCATCCGGTACATCACCGACCGTCACCTCCCGGACAAGGCCATCGACCTGATCGACGAGGCGGCCAGCCGGGTCAGGCTGCGCCACAGCTCGTCCCCGCCCGAGCTCAAGGACGCCGGCAAGAAGCTCGAGCAGGTCACCAAGGAGAAGGACGAGGCGATCAACCGCCAGGACTACGAGGTCGCCGCGAGCCTGCGCGACGCCGAAGCGGTCGCCCGCGAGGAGCTCGACCGCCGCCGGGCAGAGTGGCGGGCACAGCAGGACGCGGAGATCCCGGACGTCGGCGAGGAAGAGATCGCCGAGGTCGTGGCGATGTGGACGGGGATCCCCGTGACGCGCATCGCCCAGGAGGAATCCGAGCGGCTCCTCCACATGGAGGAGGCCCTGCACGCCCGCGTGATCGGGCAGCAGGAGGCCATCCAGACGATCTCCAAGGCCGTGCGCCGCGCGCGGGCCGGGCTGAAGGACCCCAAGCGGCCGATCGGTTCGTTCATCTTCCTCGGGCCCACGGGTGTCGGGAAGACCGAGCTGGCCAAGAGCCTGGCGGAGTTCATGTTCGGCTCCGAGGATTCGCTCATCAAGATCGACATGAGCGAGTTCATGGAGCGGCACAACGTGAGCCGGCTGGTCGGCGCGCCTCCCGGATACGTCGGCTTCGAGGAGGGCGGCCAGCTGACGGAGGCCGTCCGCCGCAAGAGCTATGCCGTCGTGCTGCTCGACGAGATCGAGAAGGCACACCCGGAGGTCTTCAACATCCTGCTGCAGATCCTCGAGGACGGGCAGCTCACGGATGCCAAGGGCCGACGCGTGGACTTCCGGAATACCGTCATCATCATGACGAGCAACGTGGGAGCGACGTCGCTGCTCAAGGACACGAGCCTCGGCTTCCAGCCCGTGCGCGTCACGGACTCCGAGCGCGCAGACCAGCAGTACGAGCGGATGAAGGGCAAGGTCCTGGATCAGCTGAAGAACCAGTTCCGGCCCGAGTTCCTCAACCGCGTGGACTCCGTCGTGGTGTTCCGGTCGCTGACGGTGGACGAGATCCGCGAGATCGTCGACCTGCTGCTGAAGCGGGTCCGCGACCAGCTTCGGACGCAGGAGATGACGCTCGAGGTCACGCAGTCCGCCAAGGATCACCTGATCAAGCTGGGGTACGACGCCGACTACGGGGCCCGGCCCCTCCGCCGCGTCATCCAGAACATGATCGAGGATCCCCTCGCGGAGGCGCTGCTCGTCGGACGGTTCGCGGCGGGCCAGACGGTCGTCGTGGACAAGTCCGAGGAGGCGGGCCTGAGCATCGAGGCGCTCGCCGAGAAGACACCCGCCGCGGCCGCGACCTGACATGTCGCGGCCCACGAGCCGCTACGTCTGCCAGTCGTGCGGGGACTCGTTCCTCCGCTGGGAAGGCCAGTGCCGCACCTGCGGCGCCTGGAACACCCTGGTCGAGACGCTCGTCCGCGAGCCCTCGCGCCCGCGTGCCGCCGCGCCCGGGCCCGTCGGCGAGGGTGCACCTCCCACGCCGATCCGCGACCTGGACGAGCCCGACCTCGTTCGACTGCCCACCGGAATCGGCGAGCTGGACCGCGTGCTGGGCGGCGGACTGGTGCCCGGCAGCCTCGTCCTGATCGGTGGCGAACCGGGAGTCGGCAAGTCCACCCTCGTGCTGGCGGCGGCGGCCGGGTTGACGTCGCGGCCGGCGGCGCGAAATGGCACGGCTCCGGGGGCCGGTCCGGGATCCGAGGCGGCGGCAGGTGCGGCGCCGGGGGGACCTTCCGTTCCTCCTCGGCGCGCCAGGGCCGGGCAGGGTCTCGCGGTGGCCGGGAGCGGTCCGGCGACCGTGCCGGGCGGCCCGCGGTCGACCGTCCTGTACGCCTCCGGTGAGGAATCGACCGGGCAGCTGCGACTCCGCGCCCGGCGCCTGGGCATTGCCGACGGCCCGGCGGGGGAGGCGATCTTCGCGTTCGCGGAGACCGACGTCGAGCGCATCGTGGAGCGGGCGCGGTCCGTCCGCCCGGCCGTGCTCGTGGTGGACTCGATCCAGACCGTGTCGCTCGACGAGCTCGACGGACCGCCGGGATCGGTCGGGCAGGTCCGGGAGTCCGCGCTCCGGCTGCTGCAGTTCGCGAAGGGCGACGGCATTCCCGTGGTGCTCGTCGGACACGTGACGAAGGACGGCAGCCTGGCCGGCCCCAAGACGCTCGAGCACCTGGTCGACGCCGTGCTGACGCTCGAAGGCGAGCGCGGCGGCGGCATGCGGCTCCTGCGCGCGACCAAGAACCGGTTCGGGTCCACCGAGGAGGTGGGCGTGTTCGCGATGGGCGAGGACGGGCTGCGGGAGGTCTCGGACCCGGCACGCGCGTTCCTCGCGGAGGCGGGGCAGGCCGCGCCCGGCTCCGCCATCGCGGCAACGCTCGAGGGGAGCCGCCCGCTCATGGTCGAGGTCCAGGCGCTGGTTGCCCCCGCCGCCTACGGCACGCCGCGACGGACCGCGACCGGTCTCGATCAGAACCGGCTCGCGCTGCTCCTCGCCGTCCTCGCCCGCCGGTCGGGGATCTCGCTGGCGGCGCACGACGTGTACGCGAGCATCGCCGGTGGCCTTGCGATCGAGGAGCCGGCGCTCGACCTGCCCCTGGCCCTGGCGCTCGCCTCGTCGCTGCGCGACCGGCCGGTGCTGCCCGGAATCGTGGCCGCGGGTGAGATCGGGCTGCTCGGCGAGCTGCGGCCGGTGTCGGGACTCGCGTGGCGGCTGCGCGAGGCCGACAGGCTGGGCTTCGACCGGGCGATCGTTCCCGTCGCCGGCCGATCGTCGGAACAGGTCCCGGAGCGGGTCGGGGGGCTCAGGGTGCTCGCCTGCAGGACACTGCGGGAGGCCCTCGCGCTCGCCCTCGCATCCGCTACGCCGGAGCCCGTGCCGTTCTGACGGGGCGGCTGCGCGCGTCCCTCCGCGGCCGGCGAGCGCCCGAGGACGCGGAGCCGTGTGGTACGCTCGCCTGCCGGATGTCCAGATTCGTACGTGTGCTGGGCGCGATCCTCGGGATGCTGGTCGGCTTGCAGCTGGCGTCGCTGGACGTCGGGGGGCGTGGCCTGTTCAGCGAAACGCCCAGCGGCAATTTCCTGCTTGCCCTGTGGGTCGTCGCGTGGTTGGTGCTCGGATTCCTGATCCTGCCCTACCTCACGATCGAGCCCGCGGGCTGGCTGATTCGCGGCGTCCGGACGCTCTCGACCGGCGAGTTCGTCACGGCCATCGGCGGCCTCCTGATCGGGCTCCTCATGGGCCTCCTCCTCGGGCTGCCCCTCGCGCGGTTTCCCGATCCGTACGGCCGCTACCTGCCCATCGGCGTGTCACTCGTGTTCGGCCTGGGCATGCTCGGCCTGACGGTGGCGAAGCGCCACGACCTCGCCGAGGCGACCGAGGCGCTCGGGCTCTTTCCGGCCCACCACGAACCGGCGCCCCCGCCCGGGGCGCCGTTCATCGTGGTGGACACGAGCGCGATCATCGACGGCCGCATCGCCGACATCGTCGCGAGCGGGTTCCTCTTCGGCACGCTGATCGTCCCGCGGTTCGTCCTGGCCGAGCTGCAGTACATCGCCGACCAGTCCGACGCGCGCAAGAGGGCACGCGGACGGCGCGGGCTCGACATCCTGAACGAGCTCCGGCGCAACGAGAAGATCAAGGTCGAGATCAGCGAGGAAGACCCCGCCGGCATCCCGGAGGTCGACGCCAAGCTCGTGGCCGTGGCGAAGGCCCAGGGCGGCGCCATCCTGACCAACGACCTGAACCTCAACAAGGTGGCCGAGCTGGAAGGCCTGCGCGTGCTCAACGTGAATTCCCTCGCCAACGCCGTGAAGCCCGCGTTCCTCCCCGGCGACCAGATCCGCGTCCACGTGATCCAGGAGGGCAAGGAACCCGGGCAGGGCGTGGCGTTCCTCGACGACGGCACCATGGTGGTCGTCGAGGGTGGCGCCCGGCGCATGGACCGGGAGCTGTCGGTCAACGTGACGCGCGTGCTGCAGACGGTCGCCGGCCGCATGGTCTTCGCCCAGCCCCAGGACGACTGACGTGGACCGGGGATCGGTCGACGCGGTGATCGTCGCCGCCGGCTCGAGCACGCGGATGGCGGGCGTGGACAAGCTGGGTGCCGTGATCCTCGGCCGGCCCCTGCTCGCATGGTCCCTGGACGCGATCGCGGCGTCGCCGTGCGTTCGACACGTGGTGGTGGTGGCGCCGCCGGGCCGGGTGGCCGAGCTGTCGGCTCAGCCGTGGGTCGCCGAGGCAGGGGCACGCGTGGTGGCCGGTGGCGCCCGGCGCCAGGAATTGGTGGCCGCCGGCGTGGCCGCGACCGGGTCTCCCGTGGTGCTCGTCCACGATGGCGCGCGTCCGCTCGTGACGGCCGGCGTCGTCGAAGCCGTCGCCGCGGCTGCGGGCGCCACGGGTGCGGCAATTCCCACCGTTCCCGTCGCTGAGACGCTGAAGCGCGTCGAGCGCGGCCTGGTCGGAGGGACGGTCGAACGATCGGGCCTGGCCGCCGCACAGACGCCGCAGGCCGCGCGGCGCGACCTGCTGGAGCGCGCGTGGGCGCTGTTTCCGCCATCCGGCCCGCGCGAGTTCACCGACGAGGCGGCCCTGCTCGAAGCGGCCGGAATACCGGTCGCGTCCGTGATGGGCGACGCAGCCAACCTCAAGGTGACTCTCCCCGAGGATCTCGGGCGCGTGGAGGCGATGCTCGCGGCGCGCCACGGGCCGGGGGACCCGATCCGCGTCGGCCACGGCGCGGACGAGCACCCCTTCGGGCCAGGGACCGGCCTCGCCCTTGGCGGAATCGTGATCTCCGACGCCCCCCGGCTTCGCGGCCATTCCGACGGAGACGCCGCCCTGCATGCGCTCGCCGACGCGCTGCTCGGCGCCGCGGGCCTCGGCGACCTGGGGCGGCTGTTCCCTGCGGGAGATGCATCCACACGCGGGATCGCAAGTGGTGTCATGCTGAGGGCCGTCGTGCAGCGGCTGGCCGACGAGGGCTGGCGCCCGACGAGCGCCGACGTGACGATCCGCGCGGCCAGGCCGCGGCTCGGAGCCGTCCGACTGGACGCGATGCGAGTCGCGATCGCCGCGGCGCTCGGGTTGTCCGAGCGGAACGTCCAGGTCAAGGCGTCGACCGGCAACCTGGTCGGGTTCGAGGGCGCCGGCCGGGGGATCGCGGCGACCGCGGTGGCGACGGTGATGCGACGGTGACGCTGACGATGACGTGGTGGGGCACATGACGCTTCGGTTGACGAATACGCTCACGGGGCGGCAGGAGTCGTTCGCGCCGCTCGAGCCGGGCCACGTCCGGATGTACAGCTGCGGTCCGACGGTCTACGCCCCCGCACACGTCGGCAACTTCCGCAGCTTCCTGTTCGCCGACCTGCTCCGCCGCTACCTCGGCTGGCTCGGCCTTCGCGTGACGTGGGTCATGAACGTCACCGACGTGGACGACAAGATCATCCGGGACGCGGGACGCGAGGGCGTGCCGATCGGCGAGCTCACGGCCCGTTACACCGGCGCCTTCCTGGAGGACGCCGCGCGGCTCCGCATGACGCCGCCCGACGTGATGCCGCGCGCCACCGAGCACATCCCGGACATGGTCGCGCTGATCGAGCAACTCCTCGCGGCGGGCCACGCCTACCGTACCGACGACGGCTCGATCTTCTTCCGCATCGGCAGCTGGCCGGAGTACGGGCAGCTGGCGCACATCGACCCTTCGCAGCAGCGAGTGGGAGAGCGCGTCGAATCCGACGAGTACGACAAGGACGACATTCGCGATTTCGCCGTCTGGAAGGGACCCCGGGAGGGCGAGCCGCGCTGGGAGACGTCGGTCGGAAGCGGCCGGCCCGGCTGGCACATCGAATGCTCGGCCATGAGCATGCGATACCTGGGGACCAGCTTCGACATCCACACCGGTGGCGTCGACCTCATCTTCCCCCATCACGAGGACGAGATCGCACAGTCGGAGGCCGCGACCGGGAAGCAGTTCGTGCGGACCTGGCTCCACTGCGCCCACCTGCAGATGGGCGGCCAGAAGATGGCCAAGCGGACCGGCAACATCGAGCGGCCGGGCGAGGTGTACGAGCGGGGCTTCTCGGCCCGGGCGCTCCGCTACGCGCTGATTGCCGCCCACTACCGGGCGCCGCTCGAGTTCGGCGACGAGTCGCTGCGGGGGGCGGCCGCCGCCGTCGAGCGCCTGGGCAACGCGCTCGCGGCGCTGGATGCATACCACTCGGACGGCCCCTCCGATCCGGAGCTCCCGGCCGCCCTGGAGGGGACCCGTGAGCGCTTCACGGCCGCCCTCGACGACGACCTGAACGTGTCGCCGGCGCTCGCCGCGGTCTTCGATCTCGTGCGCGACCTGAACCGGAGACTGGATGCGGGCTCCCTGTCGTCGCAGGACGCGGCGACGGCCGCGGCGTTCCTGCGCGACCTCGACCGCGTCCTCGGGGTGATGGAGGAGGACGCAGAGCAGCTCGAACCCGAGCTTGCGGCGATGCTGGACGAGCGCGTCGCCGCGCGGGCCCGCCGCGACTGGGCAACGTCGGACCACCTGCGAGACGAGCTCGCGGAACGGGGGATCGTGATCGAGGACACGAAGATGGGCCAGCGCTGGCGCCGCACCGCAGAGGCGCGACGTGGCTGACCGGCGGAGCGGAAACCGCGGCTCGGGTCCCGGTGGGCCGGGCGGCCGGCGCCCGAACCGGGGCGGAGGTCCGCGTCCGCAGGGGGAGTGGCGGCCCAACCGCGGCGGAGACGGCCCGTCGCGGGGGGAGTGGCGCCCGAACCGGGGCACGGATCGCCCGCCGCAGACGGATCGCCCGCCGCAGGGGGAGTGGCGCACCGACCGCGCAGGAGATCGGCCTCCACGGGGCGAGTGGCACCCGAACCGCGGCGAGGGTGGATCCACGGAATACGGCATGGGTTCCGGTCAAGGCAACCCACGCCGTTCCGGCGGGGGGACGCAGGGGCAGCGCGCCTTCGGCCGTCCCGGAGGCGGGCCGGACCGGCCACGGGAGGCATGGCGCTCCGGCGAGCCCGGCCGTCCCCCGGGCGGCGGTTTCGACGGTCCTGTACGGCGGGGCGGGTACGGGCAGCGGCCGGAATCGGGTGGATTCGGCGGTGGCGGCCGGCCCGGTGGGTTCGGGTTCGGCGGGGCGGGTGGTCGGTCTCGGGACGATGCGCCCGACGCCGGTCCCGGCGCCGATCGGCGCGACATGCACGGCCGGGGATCGTTCGGTCCCGGATCGCCAGGAGGCACAGGGCACGGGCCGCGACCGTACGGTCCGGGACCGCGAGGCGGGGGGCCCGGCGGTGAGCCTCGCCGCTGGAATCGTGGCGGACCCGGTCCCGGCCCACGGCACGACGTGGGCATGAGTTCCGGGCGGGGGCGGACCGGCACCCCGGCCGGCCGACAGGAGCGGCCGCCGTGGCGTGGGCCGCGAGACATCGAACCGGGCACGAGCCGCGACGACCGTGCGCCAGAGCACGGGCCGGAGCCGGAGGCCTGGACCGGGCCGGACCAGGATCGCCGGCCGGGTCAGCGCCCGTCGCCGGAAGGACCGCCCTGGGAGCGTCGATCGGGGGCGGAGAATCGTGCACGCCGGGACGCGCGTGGCGCGGCCGATGCTCGTGCGCAGGCGGGACCGCCGTGGGACCGCGGCGGCGCCCCGCGTGATCGAACGGAAGGACCCTCGCGTCCACGGCGCGACTCGCCGCCGGGTGGGGCGCGAGCATGGCCGGCCCGGGGTGGGCCCGGTTTCGCGGACCGCAGGCCGGGGGCACCCGCGGACGGGCGGCGCGACTGGCGCGAACGTACCCGGGAGGAAGGCCCACGGGAATCGCGCGTCGAACCCCGGCCGTGGGGGTCCGGCGGCGAGCCCGGTGCTCCCGCTGCCCCTGGTGCTCCCGGTGCGCCGGACACGGAGCCCTGGGAGCATGACGAGATGGTCGCGTCAGCCGGTTCCGAGGAGGCCACATGGGCGCTCGTCGGGCAGGACGAGGAGATCGTCGCCGGACGGCGGCCGGTCGAGGAGGCGTTCGCGGCCCGACGGGAGGCCAGGCGTCTGCTCGTCGTGCCGCAGCGACGGGAGGCCCTCGAGGCGCTCGTGCTCCAGGCGACGCGGCTGCGCATCCCCGTGGTCGAGGTGGAGGGCGGCACGCTGACCTCCGTCACCGGTTTCGACGGGCACCAGGGAATCGCGCTCGTGGTGGCACCGCGACGGTGGGCCTCCCTCGACGACGTCCTGGCCCTGGCGGCCGCCCGATCCGAACCGCCATTCGTGCTGGTGCTCGACTCCCTCGAGGACCCGCAGAACCTGGGGACGCTCCTTCGCAGCGCCGATGCGTGCGGCATCCACGGTGTGGTCTTCCCGACCCATAACGCGGCGCCGCTGACCCCGTCGGCCGTCAAGGCTTCCGCAGGCGCGGTCGAACACCTGCTGCTGGTTCCCGTGGACGACCTCCCGGGAGCCCTTGCGGATCTGCGGGCGCGGGGGATGCACCTGGTCGGCACCGACGCCGAGGCACCGCTTTCCTACCGGGATGCGGACCTGCGCGGACCGGTGGCGCTCGTGATCGGCAGCGAGGGGAAGGGCATGACGGGACCGGTGCGTCGCCGGCTCGAGCTCCTCGTCCGGATCCCGATGCGCGGCCACGTCGGGTCGCTCAACGCCGCGGTCGCGGGTTCCGTGCTCCTCTTCGAGGCTGCGGCGCAGCGCCCGGCACCACCGCCCGAGGACATACGGTCCGATCGGCACCAGGCGGAGCAGGCCCCCGGGCGAGCGACGAGGGAGGCCCCCGGCGCTGTCGAAGGGGACGGGCCGGTCGCCGTCAGGGGGCGGAAGCGCGCTGCGACGCGGCCGACGTCCGCCGATCCGGGCGGCGCCGACACGGTCCCCGTGGAGGCGGCACCCGACGAGGGCGCCACCGAAGGAGCGAACGCAGGCTCGGCAGGCACGAACGAGGCGGCCGTTCCGCCGTCGGCCGACGGCAAGGCCGTCCCCAGGGGGGCATCCGCTCGAACCCGATCGTCCACGCACGCGCGATCCGCCGACGCGGCCGAGACCGACACCGCCGGAAGCGCGGGGGCCGGCAGGCCCCGAAAGACCGGGTCTCGCGCGAAGGCGACCGCGCCCGGCGCTGCGGGCAGACGTGCCCCGGACGAGCCGGGGGTGGAACCGGACCCGGGCGCCGAGGCGCCGACCGATCCGGTCGATGCCGGAGCCCGATCCCCGGCCCAGGAGGAGGACGGTCACGCTCCGGCTCGCGACGCCGAGGCCGATGGGGCCCCGGCACCGCGTCCACCCGACGACGAGGTGCCGCTGGCCGCTGGGCCCGGGGAGGACCTGCTGCCGGAGCGCTGACACGGCCGTGCGGTCCGCCATGCACCCGACGGGGTTGCGCGCTTGACCGCGTTCCGGCCCCACCAGTACCATACGCGTTGCGGGCGGGCCTTCCCTGAGGTAGATTCCTGCCTCGCGTGCCGACGTAGCTCAATTGGTAGAGCAGCGGTTTTGTAAACCGCCGGTTCCGGGTTCGAGTCCCGTCGTCGGCTCCATCGAAGAGGAAACTGCGTTCGAAGCCTCTTCACCACGCCGGGCGAGATCCCGGGAACGCAGTCGTCCGTGGGTAGGTTGAGCAGGTGGTGAGCTCAGCTGACTGTAAATCAGCCGCCTTCGGCTGTAGAGGTTCGATTCCTCTCCTGCCCACCAGCCAATCATCCCCTGCGGGCCCACATAGCTCAGCTGGCAGAGCACTTCCTTGGTAAGGAAGAGGTCATCGGTTCGAATCCGATTGTGGGCTCCAGCCCCCATCCGGGCGGAACGTTCCGCCACCTGAGGAGTCGACAGCGCACGCGATGGCCAAGAAGAAGTTCGAGCGCACCAAGCCCCACGTCAACGTCGGCACCATCGGTCACATCGACCACGGCAAGACGACCCTGACGGCGGCCATCACGAAGTACCTCTCGCTCAAGGGCGGGGCCGAATTCCGCGCCTTCAATTCGATCGACAACGCCCCCGAGGAGCGCGAGCGCGGCATCACCATCGCGATCGCCCACGTGGAGTACGAGACCGAGCACCGCCACTACGCCCACGTGGACTGCCCGGGCCACGCCGACTACATCAAGAACATGATCACCGGCGCGGCCCAGATGGACGGCGCGATCCTCGTCGTGGCCGCCACCGACGGCCCCATGCCGCAGACCCGCGAGCACATCCTCCTGGCCCGCCAGGTGGAGGTGCCCTACATCATCGTGTTCCTCAACAAGGTCGACGCGGTCGACGATCCGGAGCTGCTCGAGCTCGTCGAGCTCGAGGTGCGCGAGCTGCTCACGAAGAACCAGTTCCCGGGCGACGAGATCCCCATCGTGCGCGGCTCCGCGCTGAAGGCCCTGGAGGCCTCCAACGACCCGGCCGATCCCGCCTACGCCTGCATCCAGGAGCTCATGGATGCCGTCGATTCCTACATCCCGACGCCCGAGCGGCCCATCGACAAGCCCTTCCTGATGCCGGTCGAGGACGTCTTCGGCATCAAGGGCCGCGGCACCGTGGCCACCGGGCGCGTCGAGCGCGGCCTCGTCAAGGTGGGCGAGGAGATGGAGATCGTGGGCATCCGGCCCACCCGCAAGGTCGTCGTCACCGGCGTCGAGATGTTCAAGAAGCTGCTCGACGAGGGCCGCGCCGGCGACAACATCGGCACGCTCCTGCGGGGCATCGAGCGCGACGACATCGAGCGCGGGCAGGTCATCGCCAAGCCCGGCTCGGTCAAGCCCCACACCAAGTTCGTGGCCCGCGTCTACGTCCTGACCCGCGAGGAGGGCGGCCGCCACACCCCCTTCTACAACGGCTACCGCCCGCAGTTCTACCTGCGCACCACCGACGTGACCGGCGACATCACCCTGCCCGAGGGCATGGAGATGGTCATGCCGGGCGACAACGTCGACATGCGGGTCGAGCTCATCACCCCCATCGCGCTCGAGACCGGGCAGCGCTTCGCCATCCGCGAGGGCGGCCACACCGTGGGCGCCGGCGCGATCATCAGCATCACGGAGTAGGGCATGGCGAAGGTCGAGAACCGGCCGATCATCCAGCTCGCGTGCACGGAGTGCAAGGAGCGGACGTACACGACCGAGAAGAACAAGAAGAACGACCCGGGGCGAATGGAGCTCCGGAAGTACTGCCCGCGCTGCCGCCGTCACACGGCGCATCGCGAGGCGAAGTAGGGGGGACTGCCACAGGCGCGTAGCTCAATTGGTAGAGCTCTGGTCTCCAAAACCAGTGGTTGTCGGTTCGAGTCCGGCCGCGCCTGCCATCTTCCCCCAGAGATCGAGAGGGACACTTCCAACCGTGGACCGCATCCGGCGCTTCATCGACGAGGCGTGGTCGGAACTGAAGAAGGTGACCTGGCCCACGCGCGAGCAGACACGGAACCTCACCGTGCTCGTGCTGGTGATCAGCGCCGCGATCGGTTTGTACATCACCGTCTTCGACGTCCTGTTCACGCAGGTCGTCCAGCATCTGACCGCGTGACCATGTCCGTCCCCGACGCAGCCGTCCGCCCCGAGAAGCACTGGTACGTGATCCACACGTACTCGGGCTACGAGAACAAGGTCAAGGCGAACCTCGAGCACCGCATCGAGTCCATGGGCATGGACGACCGCATCTTCCAGGTCCTCGTGCCCATGGAGGACGAGATCGAGATCCGCCAGGGGCAGCGGCACACCGTCCAGAAGAAGGTGTATCCGGGCTACGTGCTCGTCGAGATGATCCTCGACGCCGAGTCGTGGTTCGTCGTGCGCAACACGCCGGGCGTCACGAGCTTCGTGGGCGGCGGCAACATTCCGGGGACCCGGAGCGAGCCGGTGCCGCTCGCGGAGCACGAGGTCAAGCAGATCCTGCGGCAGATGGGCGTGGAGGCGCCCAAGTACCGCGTCGCCTTCACCAAGGGCCAGAGCGTGCGCGTCACGGACGGCCCCTTCGCCGAGTTCATCGGAACGGTGGACGAGGTCAATCCCGAGCGGAACAAGGTCAAGGTGCTGGTCAGCATCTTCGGCCGCGAGACGCCCGTCGAGCTCGACTTCCTCCAGGTCGAGAAGCTCTAACCGAGAGGCAGCGAGTTCGTGGCCAAGAAGATTCGAGTCGTGCTGACCCTGCAGCTGCCGGCCGGCAAGGCGACCCCCGCGCCGCCGGTCGGGACCGCGCTGGGCCCGCACATCAACGTCGTCGAGTTCTGCAAGTCGTACAACGAGAAGACGTCCGGCCAGGTCGGGCAGGTGATCCCGGCGCAGATCACCGTCTACGAGGACCGCTCGTTCTCGTTCGTGCTCAAGACCCCGCCGGCCGCGGACCTGCTCCGCAAGGCCGCGGGCGTCGAGCACGGCTCGGCGACACCCGGCCGCGGCACCACGGGCACCGTGACCCACGCGCAGGTGCGCGAGATCGCGCAGACCAAGCTCGTCGACCTCAACGCGACCGACCTCGAGGCGGCCGCCCGCATGATCGAGGGGACCGCGCGGTCCATGGGCATCGAGGTCGTCGGCTAGGACACAGATCGAGGTCGCCACCCGGGACATCGAACGGCCGCCGCTCCGACCGGAGGCGACGGCGCCGAACCCGATCCGGTCCGTACACCCCGCGTCGAGAGGGGAGGCCGCAACGGCGGCCGAGAAGGGAGCCAGATGAGCCACGGAAAGAAGTACCTCGAGGCGGCGAAGGCCGTCGAGCGCGAGCGCGTGTATCCGCCGGTCGAGGCGGCTGCCCTGCTGAAGCAGACCTCGGTCGTGGCGTTCGACGCGACCACGGAAGTGCACATCCGCCTGGGCGTGGATCCGCGCCATGCCGACCAGATGGTCCGCGGCACGGTGGTGCTGCCCCACGGCACCGGACGCCAGGTCCGCGTGCTCGTCTTCGCGCAGGGTGAGAAGGCGCGCGAAGCGATGGACGCCGGCGCCGAGTTCGTCGGCGGCGAGGACCTCGTCAAGAAGATCGAGTCGGGCTGGCTCGAGTTCGACGTCGCCCTCGCGACGCCCGACATGATGGGCATGGTCGGCAAGCTCGGGAAGATCCTGGGCCGGCGCGGCCTCATGCCGAACCCCAAGTCGGGCACGATCACCTTCGACCTGTCACGTGCCGTGCGCGAGGTCAAGGCCGGCCGCGTGGAGTTCAAGGTCGACAAGGGCGGGATCATCCACGCGCGCTTCGGCAAGACCTCGTTCGCCGACGAGCAGCTGGTGGAGAACCTGGCCACCCTCGTCGACGCCATCAACCGCGCGAAGCCGTCGGCCGCGAAGGGCCAGTACTTCAAGGGACTGACGGTCGCCTCGACCATGGGTCCCGGCATCCAGGTCGACGTCCCGGCGCTGCTGGCGACCGCCGCGCAGGCCTGATCCGGATCGCGAGGAGTCGACAGAGGCCGAAGGTCCGGCCGACCGCCGCCCTGGGCGGCCACCATATGAGCGACGCCGGCAGAGCCGCGTGTCGCGTCCAACCGAAGACCGTTCCGCCGGAGACAGCGGGCGTCCGTCCCGAGAGGGGCGGCTGAAATCGCGGAACCTGCCGGGCGATCCCGGGAGGACCGCGGGCACGCCGAGGCGAGCTCATCGTTCGGGTCCTCTTGCCCGCACGCGTGCGCCCCTCGCGGAACGACGCAGGGGCGCCTGGGTGCCAGGCGTCCGAGAGGAAAGGAGGGCTCATGCCCACCGAGGCCAAGCGGGCGACCGTCGCGGCGCTCACCGAGGAGTTCTCGGCCGCGTCCGCGTCGATCGTCACCGACTACCGGGGCCTCACCGTCGCCGATCTCGCCGCCATCCGGAGGACACTCCGGCCACAGGGCGTCACGTACCGCGTCGTCAAGAACCGGCTGGCGAAGATCGCCGCGGACCAGGCGGGGAGGCCCGAGCTCGGGCCGCTCCTCGACGGCCCGACGGCGATCGCCCTCGGCCGCGGCGACGAGGCCGTGGTTGCCCGGGCCCTGCTGGACGCCATCCGCCCGTACCGCAACATGAAGGTGCGGGGCGGGGTGCTGCGGCACCAGCAGATCGGCACCGAGGACGTGACGAGGCTCGCCACGCTCCCCGGGCGCGACCAGCTTCTCGGCCAGCTGGCCGGGGCCGTCGCGTCGCCCATGACCACCATGGCGGGGCTGCTCGCGGCACCGCTCCGGAACCTCGGCTACGCCCTCGCTCAGCTGCACGACCAGCGGAGCGCCGGAGGCGAGGCCGCCTGACGGCCCCCGCACCCGGACGGACACCCACACGACACGAACGGAGAGCACGGACACATGGCACTGACCCAGGACCAGATCCTCGAGGCGATCGACGGCATGACCGTCCTCGAGCTGTCCGGTTTCATCAAGAAGTTCGAGGAGCGGTACGGCGTCACGGCGGCCGCCCCCGCCGCGGCGGCGGCAGCCCCCGCGGCCGCCGCCGTCCAGGCTGCGCCCGAGGAGGAGCAGACCGAGTTCACGGCCGTCCTCAGCGTCGTCGGCCCCAACAAGATCCCCGTGATCAAGGTCGTGCGCGAGCTGACCGGCCTCGGCCTCAAGGAGGCCAAGGACCTCGTCGACGGCGCGCCCAAGCCGGTCAAGGAGGCCGTCTCGCGCGAGGAGGCCGAGAAGATCAAGGCCGCGCTCTCCGAGCAGGGCGCCACGGTGGACATCAAGTAGTTGCCGGCGGGGGCGTGACCCGTCGGAGTGGCCCGCGGGGTCGCGGGCTGGGCAGGGAGCGAGTCGCGACGCGGCCCGCTCCCGTTTGCCCGTCGGGGGGGTTTGACAGAATGGCCCTGCGTGGTATGCTGACCGGTCTGTGAGCGCGGCCCCCCTTTCCCTCCTCCTCCTCCGTCAAGGAGTGGCATTTCATGCTGTCTGTCGCTGAGTCATCTCGGCGCTCGTCCTACGCCCCTGCGCGCAAGCGCTATGCCCGCATCCCCGAGGTCCTGCCGATCCCGAACCTGATCGAGCTGCAGCTCAATTCGTTCCGCTGGTTCGTTGACCAGGGTCTGCGCGAGCTGTTCGACGAGATCAGCCCGATCCAGGATTTCACCGGCAAGGTGATGGAGCTCCACTTCCTGGACTATCAATTCGGCGATCCGAAGTACTCGGAGCTCGAGTGCCGCCAGCAGGACCGGACCTTCTCGAAGCCGCTCTACGTGGACGTGGAGCTCGTGCTGAAGGATCCCGAGCGGGCCGGCGAGACGCTGCGCCAGCAGGTCTACTTCGGCGATTTCCCGTTCATGACCGAGCAGGGCACGTTCATCATCAACGGCGCCGAGCGCGTCGTGGTGAGCCAGCTCGTCCGCTCGCCGGGCGTGTACTACACCCGGACCGAGGATCCCACCACCGGCCGCGACCTCTACGCGGCCAAGGTGATCCCGAACCGCGGCGCGTGGCTGGAGTTCGAGACCGGGCCGCGGCAGCAGCTGTACGTCAAGGTCGACCGCAAGCGCAAGCTCGAGGCGACCAAGCTCCTGCGGGCGGTCGGCCGCGACACGGACCTGGACCGGCGCGACGACTGGGAGCAGAGCGAGCGCATCGTCGCGCTCTTCGGCACGGTCGACAAGGACGCCGACGCGCAGTACATCGCGTCCACCCTGGACAAGGACAACACGTCGACGCGCCACGAGGCGCTGATCGAGGTCTACAAGAAGCTGCGCCCCGGCGATCCGCCCACCGGCGACAACGCCGAGAAGCTGGTCGACAGCCTCTTCTTCAACTTCCGCCGCTACGACCTCGGCCGGGTGGGCCGGTACAAGTTCAACAAGAAGCTGCGTGACGTCGCCGACCGGATGGGTCTCACGCTGCGCGAGACGCGCACGATCACCCGCGAGGACATCGCGGCCATCGTGGGGCGCCTGATCGAGCTCAACAACGGGCTGGGCACGCCCGACGACATCGACCACCTGGGCAACCGCCGCATCCGCGCCAACGGCGAGCTCATCCAGAATGCGTTCCGCATCGGCCTGCTCCGCATGGAGCGCGTGGTCAAGGAGCGCATGACGATCCAGGAGATCGAGAAGGCGACCCCGAACGCGCTGATCAACATCCGCCCGGTCGTGGCGGCCATGAAGGAGTTCTTCGGCGGCAGCCAGCTCTCCCAGTTCATGGACCAGACGAACCCGCTGGCCGAGCTGACGAGCAAGCGCCGCCTCTCCGCCCTCGGCCCCGGCGGCCTCTCGCGGGAGCGCGCCGGGTTCGACGTGCGCGACGTGCACCACAGCCACTACGGCCGGATCTGCCCCATCGAGACGCCCGAGGGCCCGAACATCGGCCTGATCGGGTCGCTCGCGACGTACGGCCGGATCAACCAGTACGGCTTCATCGAGACGCCGTACCGGCGGGTGAAGCGGTCCGTGGCCTGGGACGAGCCCGGGATCGAGTCGCTCGAGGCCGGTGCCGACGTGGTCGGCAAGGGCGGCGAGGTGATCCTCAAGGCCGGCAAGGCCTTCACGCCCGCGGCCATCGCAGAACTGAAGCGCCAGAAGGCCCAGGCGTTCCCGATCCGCCCGTTCGTGACGGCCGACATCGTCTACCTCCCCGCCGACGAGGAGGAGGAGTACTACGTCGCCCAGGCGAACTCCCGCCTCGACGACGAGGGGCACTTCCTGGCCGCGCGCGTGCCGAGCCGGTACCGCGACCAGTTCCCGGAGGCGCGTCCCGAGCAGATCGAGTACATGGACGTCAGCCCGAAGCAGGTCGTCTCGGTCGCGACGGCGCTGATCCCGTTCCTCGAGCACGACGACGCCAACCGCGCGCTGATGGGCTCGAACATGCAGCGGCAGGCCGTGCCGCTGCTCGAGCCCGAGGCGCCCATCGTGGGCACCGGCATGGAGGAGCGCGCCGCGCGCGACTCCGGCCAGGTGGTCGTGGCGCGCCGTCCCGGCACGGTCCTCAGCGTGACGGCGGACCTCGTGAAGGTCGAGCCGGACGGCGACGGCGTGTCGCTCGACGAGTACCGGGTCGACAAGTTCGTGCGCTCCAACCAGGGCACGTGCATCAACCAGCGTCCGATCGTGGACGTCGGCATGCGCGTCGAGGCCGGACAGGTGCTCGCGGACAGCAGCTCCACCGACCGTGGCGAGCTCGCCCTCGGCCGCAACATCCTGGCCGCGTTCATGAGCTGGGAAGGCTGCAACTACGAGGACGCCATCGTCATCAGCGACCGGCTGGTGCGCGAGGACCTCTTCACGAGCATCCACATCGAGAAGCACGAGGTCGAGGCCCGCGACACCAAGCTCGGCCCCGAGGAGATCACCCGCGACATCCCGAACGTGGGCGAGGAGTCGCTCAAGGACCTCGACGAGGACGGCATCGTCTACATCGGCGCGGAGGTCCAGCCGGGCGACATCCTCGTCGGCAAGATCACGCCGAAGGGCGAGACCGAGCTGACGGCGGAGGAGCGCCTGCTGCGGGCGATCTTCGGCGAGAAGGCGCGCGAGGTGAAGGACTCCAGCCTGCGGCTGCCCCACGGCGAACGTGGCAAGGTCGTGGACGTCCGGGAGTTCAGCCGCGACAACGGCGACGAACTGCTGCCCGGCGTGAACCGGCTGATCCGGGTCAGCGTCGCGCAGAAGCGCAAGGTGAGCGTCGGCGACAAGATGGCCGGCCGCCACGGGAACAAGGGCGTCATCGCCAAGATCCTGCCGCAGGAGGACATGCCGTTCCTCCCCGACGGGACGCCCGTGGACATCATCCTGAACCCCCTCGGCGTGCCGAGCCGCATGAACATCGGCCAGATCCTCGAGACGCACCTGGGATGGGCGCTGCACGAGCAGGGCCAGAAGGCCGCCACCGCGGTCTTCGACGGGGCGACCGAGGCGCAGATCCGCGACGAGCTGGAGGCCGCCGGCCTGCCGATCGACGGCAAGACCGTGCTGCACGACGGCCGGACCGGCGAGGCCTTCGACCGACAGATCACGGTCGGCTACATCTACATGCTCAAGCTCCACCACCTGGTGGAGGACAAGATCCACGCACGCTCGACCGGCCCGTACTCGCTGATCACCCAGCAGCCGCTGGGCGGCAAGGCGCAGTTCGGCGGCCAGCGGTTCGGCGAGATGGAGGTCTGGGCGCTGGAAGCCTACGGCGCCGCCAACATCCTGCAGGAGCTGCTGACCGTCAAGTCGGACGACGTCGTGGGCCGCGTGCAGACCTACGAGGCGATCGTCAAGGGCGAGGACATCCAGGCACCCGGCGTGCCCGAGTCGTTCAAGGTGCTCATCAAGGAGCTCCAGAGCCTCGGGCTCAACGTGGAGATCCTCAACGAGAACGAAGAGGAGATCCACTTCGCGGAGGACGTCTCCGGATATCCGATGCCCGATCTCGGCGGAATCAACCTCGCCGGGTTCGAGGACTGATCACCACTACCCGTACACCACGCGGCGCCGGCTCTTCGGCCGGGGGCGGTGCCGCTCGCCGATGGTCCCGGATCGCGTCTCAGAGGGCCCCCCGAGGCGCGGAGGAGAACGATGCTCGAGGTCAACAACTTCAACGCGATCCGCATCTCGCTCGCGTCGCCTGACCAGATTCGCGACTGGTCCAAGGGCGAGGTCACCAAGCCGGAGACGATCAACTACCGCACGCTCAAGCCGGAGAAGGACGGCCTCTTCGACGAGCGCATCTTCGGTCCCACCAAGGACTGGGAGTGCTACTGCGGCAAGTACAAGCGGATCCGGTACAAGGGGATCATCTGCGACAAGTGCGGCGTGGAGGTCACGCGCGCCAAGGTTCGCCGCGAGCGGATGGGCCACATCCAGCTGGCGAGCCCCGTCAGCCACATCTGGTACTTCAAGGGCACGCCCAGCCGCCTCGGCATCCTGCTCGACATCAGCCCGCGCAACCTCGAGCGGGTGCTCTATTTCGCCCTGTACATCGTCACCTGGGTCGACGAGGACGCGCGGCAGCGCGCCCTGCGGCAGCTCGAGGAGGAGGCCGAGGGCCGCGGCGGCAAGGGCGGAAAGGCGCTGACCGAGCTCGAGGACGAGCTTCGCGCCGGCCTGAACCGGACGACGGATGAGCTCAACGCAGCGCTCGCCGAGACGCACGCCCGGCTCGAGGGCGAGCGGACGCAGCGCACGCAGGACCTGGTCGTCGCCAGCCAGGAGACCGAGGGGGCCATCGCCGCGCTCGGGAGCAAGGAGGCCACGGAGGCCGTCGTGTTCGCGCCGACCGGCGAGGTCGTCGTGGCCGAGGGCGCGACCGGCGGCCGGGAGGCGCAGTCGCGCCTGAAGAAGCTCGCCTCGGACGAGATCGAGCGCGTCAACGCCGAACTGCAGGACCGCGAGGCGCGCGAGGACGCGGCCACGCAGCAGCGGATCGAGGACGCGCGGCTCGAGATCGACGCCCGGCTGGAGATGGAGCGCGAACGGCTCCGCAGCGAGGCTGAGGGCCTCAAGGAGGAGATCCGGCGCGCGCGCGACGAGATCGAGCGGCTGCAGCCGATGCAGCTGGTGCCCGAGACGTCGCTCGACGGCTGGAACTTCCGCGATCTCGACCGCAAGTACGGCACCGGCGTCCGCAGCGGCCCCCGCATCTTCGGGGCCGGCATGGGCGCCGAGGCGGTGCGCGAGATCATCCAGCGGATGGACCTCGACGAGCTGTCCCGCCGCCTGCACAGCGAGGTGCGCACCACCTCCGGACAGCGGCGCAAGAAGGCCATCAAGCGGCTCCGCCTGATCGAGGCGTTCCGCCGCAGCGGCACGCGCCCCGAGTCGATGATCCTGTCGGTGCTGCCGGTGATCCCGCCCGACCTGCGCCCCATGGTGCAGCTCGACGGCGGCCGGTTTGCCACGTCCGACCTGAACGACCTCTACCGGCGCGTGATCAACCGGAACAACCGGCTGAAGCGCCTCCTCGAGCTCGGCGCCCCCGAGATCATCATCCGCAACGAGAAGCGGATGCTCCAGGAGGCGTGCGACGCGCTGATCGACAACGGCCGCCGGGGCCGCGCCATCGCCGGCACCGGGAACCACCGCCTGAAGAGCCTCTCGGACATGCTCAAGGGCAAGCAGGGGCGCTTCCGCCAGAACCTCCTCGGCAAGCGGGTGGACTACTCGGGCCGGTCGGTCATCGTCGTCGGGCCGGACCTGAAGCTCCACCAGTGCGGGCTGCCCAAGAAGATGGCGCTCGAGCTGTTCAAGCCCTTCGTCATGCGCCAGCTCGTCGAAAAGGGTTTTGCGCACAACATCAAGAGCGCCAAGCGCATCGTGGAGCGCGTGCGCCCCGAGGTCTGGGAAGTCCTCGAGGACGTCATCAAGGACCACCCGGTCCTGCTGAACCGCGCGCCCACGCTCCACCGCCTGGGCATCCAGGCGTTCATGCCGGTGCTGGTCGAGGGTTCGGCCATCCAGATCCATCCGCTCGTCTGCACCGCGTTCAACGCGGACTTCGACGGCGACCAGATGGCCGTCCACGTGCCCCTGAGCGCCGCGGCGCAGGAAGAGGCACGGCGGATGATGCTGTCGACCGCCAACCTGCTCTCCCCCTCGGACGGGAGCCCGATCGTCTCGCCGACCCAGGACATGGTGCTCGGGTGCTACCACCTCACGGTGGCCGCGATCGAGGAACGGGATCTCGCCACCGCGGATCCGGCGTACCGGTTCAGCGACGAGACCGAGGCGATCAAGGCCTACGAGTTCGGGCGGATCCAGGCGGACTACCGGCCGTTCCGTGGGATGGGCACCGATGGCATGGCGCTGCCCTCCATCGACCATGCCCCGGCTCTGCACGACGTCATCGAGGTGACGGTGCGGACGTGGAGCGAGGACGAGGAGCGCACGGTCGACGAGCGGATCAGGACGACCATCGGCCGCGTGATCTTCAACCAGATCCTCCACGAGCGCCTGCGCTTCCGGAACCACACGATGAACCGGCAGGCGCTCCGTGACCTCGTCGCGCAGTGCTATCGGCTGCTCGGTCCGGGCGAGACCGCGATCCTGGTCGACGGCATCAAGGCCATCGGGTTCGAGCTCGCCACGAGGGGCGGCATGACCATCGCGGTCAGCGACATCGTGGTCCCGCCGGAGAAGCCCGCACTGCTTGGGGAAGCCGACACGAAGGTGCTCAAGATCGACCGCGATTTCCAGCGCGGCCTGATCACCGACGAGGAGCGCTACAACCAGGTCGTCGCCGTCTGGCAGGACACGACCCAGACCATCTCCAACAAGATGATGGAGGGGCTCGACCCCTTCGGCGCCGTCAAGATGATGTCCACGTCGGGAGCACGCGGAAACAAGGGCCAGATCAGCCAGCTGGGCGGCATGCGCGGCCTGATGGCGGACCCGTCCGGCCGCATCATCGACGTGCCAGTGCGGAGCAACTTCCGCGAGGGCATGACGGTCCTCGAGTACTTCATCTCCACCCACGGCGCCCGGAAGGGCCTCGCCGACACGGCGCTCAGGACGGCGGACTCGGGCTACCTCACCCGCCGCCTCGTGGACGTGGCGCAGGACGTCATCACGCGCGACGACGACTGCGGCACGGCCGAAGGCACGTGGATCACCCGCGATGAGACCCGCGAGGTCGCGGGCGACGAGAAGGGTGCCTACTCGAAGCGGCTCCTGGGCCGCCTCGCCGCCGCGCCCGTGGTCCACGAGGGAACGACCCTCGTCGATCGCAACGAGGAGATCACCGAGGCCGTCGCGGAGCAGATCGAGGAGCTCCACATCGACGGCGTCGAGGTCCGCTCGCCGCTCACATGCCAGTCACGCTACGGCGTGTGTCGCGCGTGCTACGGGCGCAACCTGGCGACCGGCCGGCTGGTCGGTGTCGGGGAGGCGGTCGGGATCATCGCGGCACAGTCGATCGGCGAGCCCGGCACCCAGCTGACCATGCGGACGTTCCACACGGGCGGCGTGGCGCAGGCCGACATCACGGCCGGTCTCCCGCGCGTGGAGGAGCTGTTCGAGGCCCGCGTGCCGAAGGGCAAGGCCGAGATCAGCCACATCGACGGCATCGTCGAGATCCTCACGCTCGAGAACGGCGGCCGCCGCGTCAAGGTCACGAGCCGGGAGAGCTTCGACACGCCGCTCAAGCTGACGCGCGGGCAGGAGCTGCTCGTCGCGGACGGCGACTCGATCGAGGCCGGCCAGTCGCTGGCCCGGGCCGAGCGCGCCGACGGGCAGGTCGACGAGCTCGCGAGCCCCGTCAAGGGGTTCGTCGTCAACCGGGACGGGCACCTGCTCGTCCGGTCGGAGGACGTGGTCGAGCGTGAGTACGTGATCCCGCACGCCGCGAAGCTGCTGGTCGAGAACGGCCAGGAGATCCGCGCCGGCGACCCGATCACGGACGGCCCCATCAACCCGCAGGAGTACCTGGAGACGCGCGGCCGCGAGGCCGTCCAGCGCTACCTGGTCAAGGAAGTCCAGAAGGTCTACCGGAGCCAGGGCGTCACGATCAACGACAAGCACATCGAGATCATCGTCCGGCAGATGCTCCGCAAGGTCCGCATCGACCAGCCGGGCGACAGCGAGCAGCTGCCGTTCGAGCTGATCGACCGGTTCGAGTTCGAGGATCTGAACAACCAGGTGCTCGCCGAGGGCGGCGAGCCGTCCACGGCCGAGACGGTGCTCCTGGGCGTGACCAAGGCGTCGCTCAACACGAGCTCGTTCCTGGCCGCCGCGTCGTTCCAGGAGACCACCCGCGTGCTGACCGAGGCGGCCATCAACGGCGCCAAGGACCGGCTGCTCGGGCTCAAGGAGAACGTGATCATCGGCAAGCTGATCCCCGCGGGCAGCGGCGCGCCGGCCAACGTGGCCGCGCGGCGCGAGGCCGAGCGGAGGGCGGCCGCCGAGGCGCTGGCCGGCGGCGAGCTGCCCGAGACGTTCGGACAGGAGGAGTACAACCCCTTCCTGGACGAGGCCCCGGCGCTCGTCGAGGAGCCCGTCAGCCTTGCCGGCTGGGAGCGCGAGACGCCCGACGACGGCGCAGACGAGCCACCGAACCCGTTCCTCGAGGGCGAGGCCGCCCCGGATCCCGACGTGGCACCGTCCGACGGCGGCGACTCGGAGGGATAGCACCCCCGTTCCCGATCGCCCGCCGGCGGAGTCCGGTGGGCGGCAGCCCGCTCACCGTGCGGGCAGCACAGGACCGATCATGCGCGGTCCGGCCTTCGGCCGGATGCGAGGCGGTCCGGCCTTCGGGCCGGGCCGCTTTCGCATTTCCGGGGCCTGGCGAGCGTGCGGTCCGCATGTGCCGGCGCGAAGGCCTGTCCGTGGCCGTCCGGCCCTGCTAGACTGCACACTCGTTCACCAGTGAGCAATTGATCGGCTCCACGGGGTGCGCTGTTGTCCGAGGATCTCCGCCAGGACGACTACGAGCTGCTCGCGCGGATCGCGCATCGGTACTACTCCGATGGGCGGACGCAGGAGGAGATCGGGCGGGAGTTCGCGCTGTCCCGTCCGAAGGTGCAGCGGCTCCTGGAACGGGCGCGCTGGTCGGGCATCGTCGACATCCACATCCAGGCGCCGCCGTGGCTCAACCTCGACCTCGAGACACGGCTGCGGGATGCGTTCGACCTCTCGGACGCCATCGTCGCGCCCTCCCGCCCGGATCCCCAGTCCCAGCGCGAGGCGGTGGCCCGCAGCGCGGCGAGGTACCTCGAGCGGCGGCTCCGGGACGGTGCGGTCGTGGCCGTCAGCCACGGACGGGACACCGGCGAGGTGCCGCGCTTCTTCCATCCCGAGAGACGCCTCGACGTCACGTTCGTGAGCGCCATGGGTGGCTCGCCGCGCGTGGACACGCCCACCAACCCCAACGACATCTGCCGTGCGCTGGCAGACCGCTGTGGCGGGCGCGCCGAGAGCCTGTTCGCCCCCGCGTACGTCGAGAGCGTGGAGATGCGGGACCGGCTGCTCGACCAGGAGGCCGTCGCCCACACGCTCCGGGTCGCCGGTCAGGCGACGGTGGCCCTCGTGGGCATCGGCGACACCGACAATTCCTGCACGATGGTCCGCAGCGGCTGCCTGTCGCCCGACGAGATCGCCCGGCTGCGTGCCCAGGGCGCCGTGGGGGACGTGCTGGGCAACTACGTGGACGCGTCCGGGAGCCTGATCGCGTCGCCGCACAGCGAACGCCTGGTGGCGCTCTCGGTCGAGGACCTGCACCGGATCGAGTCCGTGGTCGCGGTCGTGAGCGAGTCGGAGAAGCCGAAGGCGATCCTCGGCGTGCTGCGTGCCGGGGTCGTGGACGTCCTCGTCGTGGACGAGGGGAACGCCCGTGCCGTGCTGGGCCTCGCCGGGGCGGAGGCCGCCCCGCACGGGGAGCGTGCCGGCGCAGGGCAGGGGGGTGATCGCGCGACGACACGCTGAGCGGGCGGCACGCCCGGAGAGGGAACCGGTGCCGGCGGCCGCTCGATGACCGGAGGACGGGAAGCAGGCGTCCCAATTGGAGGTGCTCGATTGCCAGTCGTACCGACGCAATCCATCCTGGAGCGAGCCTTCGCCGAGCGGTACGGCGTCGCGGCGATCAACGTCATCAACGACCTGACCATGGAGGCCGTGCTGGCGGCCGCCGAGGAACTGCAGGCGCCGATCATCCTGCAGACGTCGGTCAAGCACGTGAAGATGACCGGGATCGACGCCATGTACGCGATGTGGCAGGCGTACGCCGGCCGCGTGTCCGTGCCGGCCGCGCTCCACCTCGACCACTGTCCGGAGCGGGAGGTCATCTCGGCCTGTCTCGCCAAGGGCTGGAGCTCGGTCCTCTTCGATGCCAGCAAGCTGTCCGTCGAGGAGAACCGCCGCCAGTGCATCGAGGTCGTCGCCGAGGCCCGGCGCTACGGCGCCGCCGTCGAGGGCGAGATCGAGGGCTTCAAGCGCACCGAGGAGATGACCGGCAACGAGGTCGCCGAGGAGCAGTCGCTCGAGACCGCGGTCGATTTCATCCGAGGGACCGGCGTCGACGTGTTCGCGCCGGCGATCGGCAACGCGCATGGCATGTACAAGACGACGCCGACGCTCGACAGCCAGCGCGTCACCGACATCGTCGAGGCGACGGGCATCCCCGTCGCCCTGCACGGCGGTACCGGCATGAGCCCGGAGCAGTTCAGCGACCTGATCAGCCGCGGCTGCGCCAAGGTCAACATCTCCACGGCCCTGAAGATCGCGTACATGAAGGCCGGGTACGACTTCATGACGGAGCATCCGGGCGACTACGACCCGCCCAAGATCTTCGCGGCCCAGCGCACCGCGGTCATGGAGATGGCCAAGTACCACATCCGGCTCTTCGGGAGCGAGGGGAAGGCCCGGTGACGACGCTCGTCTTCGACTGTGACGGCGTCCTCGCCGACACCGAGCGGTACGGACACCTGCCGGCGTTCAACCAGACGTTCCGCGAGTTCGGGATCCCCATCGAGTGGTCCGAGGAGGAGTACGGGCGAAAGCTGCTCATCGGCGGCGGCAAGGAGCGCATGGCCAGCGAGCTGACGCCCGAGTTCGTTCGCGAGACCGGCCTGCCCGAGGACCCGGAGGCCCTGGCCGCCGAGGTCGCGAAGTGGCACAAGCGCAAGACCCAGCTGTACACCGAGATGGTCGCGGCGGGGCGCCTCCCGCCCCGCCCGGGCATCCGGCGGATCATCTCGGACGCGCAGGACGCCGGGTGGAAGCTGGCCGTGGCGTCCACGTCGGCCGAGCCGGCGGTTCACGCCATCCTCGAGTTCGCGGTCGGCAGGGAACGTGCGGAGCGATTCGACGTGTTCCTGGCGGGCGACGTGGTGCCCCACAAGAAGCCGGCCCCCGACATCTACCTGCTCGCACTCGAGCGCCTCGGTGTCCCGCCGGCCGAGGTGCTGGTCGTCGAGGACTCCCGCAACGGACTCCTGGCCGCGACGGCGGCCGGCCTCCGCTGCTTCATGACGGTGAACGGCTACACAGAGGAGGAGGACAGCAGCGAAGCGGTACTGGTCGTCACGTCGCTCGGTGATCCGGGCGGCGTCGAGACACGCGTGATCGCAAACCGCAGCGCAGCGCGGCCCGGGGCGTACATCACCCTCCCGGACCTCGAGGCCTGCCTGGCGTCCTGACCCCTCGGCAGCCGGGATCGGGGCATCGACGCGAGATGGAAAGGGAACACCGGATGACAGACACGTCGCTCGACGATGTCGATCTCGTCCTCGGGGCGATGGCCCGGACCATTGTCGACAACGCCGTCTACTTCGCCCAGCTGGACGCGGTGGTCGGCGACGGCGACTTCGGGTACTCGCTCCGCAACGGGTTCGAGGTTGTCCTCAGCGACTTCGACACGATCGACCGCACGAGCGTGGGCTCGGTCCTGAAGAAGGTCGGGCTCATCATCGCGGCCAAGGTCGGAGGGGTCAGCGGACCCATCTGGGGCACGGCGTTCCTGCGGGCCGGGGCCGCGGCGGGCGACAAGGTGACGCTGACAGGGCCCGAAGTCGTCGCGCTCCTGCGCGCGGCGATCTCCGGGATCATGCAGCGCGGCAATTCGTCCCTCGGCGACAAGACGCTCCTCGATGCGCTGGTACCGGCCACGGACAGCCTCGAGGCGAGCCTCGCCGACCCGGAAACCGCCAGGGACCATGGCGTGGCCGCACTGCAGCGCGCCGCTGACGTGGCCACGAAGGCGGCGGCGGACACGGCGCCGATGCTGGCGATGCGGGGACGCGCCGCCTACACCGGCGAGCGGAGCATCGGATCGGTGGACGCCGGCGCAACGGCCGTCGGCGTGATTCTCCAGGCCATAAGCGCCGCGTGGCGCGAGAAGTACGGAGAGGGAGCAAAGGCGTGAGGAAGTTCCTGAACGATCCCAAGGCGTTCGTCCCCGAGTTCCTCGAGGGAATCGCGCTCGCGAGCGGCGGGACGCTCAAGCACGAGCCGAAGTACAACCTGATCTACCGGGCGGACATGCCCAAGGCGAACCGGGTCTCGATCATCCAGGGATCCGGCTCGGGGCACGAGCCGGCCCACACGATGATCGTCGGGCCCGGCATGCTCGACGCGGCCTGCCCCGGCGACGTCTTCGCGGGCCCGCCCGTGGAGTTCGTGACCGAGACGTCGAAGCTCATGGACACCCCGGCGGGCGTGCTCTACATCGTCAACAACTACACCGGCGATCGCACGGCGTGGGAGATGGCGAAGGAGATGTGCGAGGCCGAGGGCCAGAAGATCGGCTACCTGCTCGTCAACGACGACGTGGCCGTCAAGGACTCGACCTGGACGATCGGGCGGCGCGGCGTCGCCGGCAACTTCTTCGTGATCAAGGCCGCCGGCGCCATGGCCGAGAAGGGCGGCTCCCTCGAGGAGTGCGTCCGGGTCGGCGAGAAGGTCATCGCGAACGTCCGGACGATGGGCATCGCGCTCTCGTCCTGCACGCCCCCGGTCCGCGGAGCCCCGCTGTTCGAGATCGCGGACGGCGAGATGGAAGTCGGGATCGGGATCCACGGCGAGCCCGGCCGCGAGCGGCGCCCGATGGGCACGGCCACGGAGATCGTGGACGTGCTCCTGGACGCCATCGTCCCGGATCTGCCGTTCAACTCCGGCGACGAGGTCGCCCTGATGGTCAACGGCCTGGGCGGCACGCCGATCAGCGAGCTGTACCTGCTGTACGGCATCGCCCACAAGAAGCTGGCCGCGAAGGGCATCTCCGTCTTCCGCAGCTATGTCGGCGAGTACTGCACCTCCCTGGAGATGGCCGGTGCCCACATCTCGCTGCTGAAGGTCGACGCGGAGCTCAAGGAGCTCCTCCTCGCCCCCGCGGAGGTCGCGGTTCGCGTCTTCTAGCCCGCCGCGGGGCGTCCCGCCCCGATTGACGGAAGGACGGCGGTCCGGCAGCAACCGGGCCGCCGTTCCATGTCCCCGCGATGGATCTGCAAGCCGTCTCCGGGTAACCTGCCGTTCGTTGACACCCCCCCGGGCCACTGGTAGACTCCGCGTTCGTGGCCGCGCGCCGGCCCGTCCCGTCGTGCATCGGCGGGGCAATCGGCCAGCGGCCCCACGGGAACGCACGAGCCCGACGGATGGGAATCCGGACGGGTCGCGTGACACCCGCGAACGGTGCCCACCGCCCATCCGCGGCCGGCGCCGGCGGCACCGCAGGTGGCACGGCCACCAGGGCGGGTGCCGGAGGAGCGTCGCCAGGCCGCTGGGGCACGGCGCCGCACCGACGGCCGGCACGGTCACCGTGGGCGATCCTCCCGGATCTCCCGATGATGACCACGGGGACCGGCCACCAGAACCGACTACGTCCCAGGAAGGAGTCCGCGTCTCCGTGCCGACCATCAGCCAGCTCGTCCGCAAGGGCCGGGCCAGGAAGATCGAGAAGATCAAGGCGCCGGCCATGCGCAAGAACTGGAACAGCCTTCGCCAGCGGCAGGTGTCGATCCCGGGCGCCCCGCAGAAGCGCGGCGTGTGCCTGCAGGTCCGCACGATGACGCCGAAGAAGCCGAACTCGGCACTCCGCAAGATCGCGCGCGTCCGGCTCTCCAACATGATGGAGGTCACGGCCTACATCCCCGGGATCGGGCACAACCTCCAGGAGCACTCGGTGGTCCTGGTCCGCGGTGGTCGGGTGAAGGACCTTCCGTCCGTCAAGTACCACATCATCCGCGGGACCCTCGATGCGGCGGGCGTCCGCGATCGCAAGCAGGGACGATCCAAGTACGGCGCCAAGGCGCCGCAGAACCAGAAGGTCAAGTAGGATGCCGCGCCGAGCACAGACTCCCCGCAAGGCCAAGTACGCGCCGCCGCTGACGCGCACCACGGACCGGTTCGTGGTCAAGCTCATGACGGACGGCAAGAAGGGGCTGGCGGAGCGCATCCTGCGCCAGGCGCTCGCACGGGCGGAGGCGTCTGCACGACGGCCAGGCCTCGAGGTGCTCGAGGCGGCTCTCCGCAACGCGACGCCGATCATCGAGGTCAAGCCGCGTCGCGTCGGTGGCGCGACGTACCAGGTGCCGGTGGAGATCCGCGGCGACCGGCGCATGTCGCTCGGCGTCCGCTGGCTCGTCCAGTCGGCGCGCAAGCGCGGCGGCAAGTCGATGAGCGAGAAGCTCGCCGGTGAGCTCGTCGACGCGATGAACGGCCTGGGGGCCGCGGTCAAGCGCCGCGAGGACACCCACAAGATGGCCGACGCAAACAAGGCCTTCAGCCACTTCAAGTGGTAGGCCGGACACCAGCAGGGAAGTAGACACCGATCGTGGTACGTCAGGTTCCGCTCGCCAAGACGCGGAACATTGGAATCATCGCGCACATCGACGCCGGGAAGACCACCGTCTCCGAGCGGGTCCTCTTCTATACGAAGAAGATCTACAAGATCGGTGAGGTCCACGAGGGCGCCGCGACGATGGACTGGATGCCCCAGGAGCAGGAACGGGGCATCACCATCACCGCGGCGGCCACGACCGCCTTCTGGCGCGATTACCGCATCAACCTGATCGATACGCCCGGGCACGTGGACTTCACCGTCGAAGTCGAGCGGAGCCTGCGGGTGCTCGACGGGGCGGTTGTCGTGTTCGACGGCGTGGCGGGCGTCGAGCCCCAGTCCGAGTCGGTCTGGCGCCAGGCCGACCGGTACGGCGTGCCCCGCATCTGCTTCATCAACAAGCTCGACCGGACGGGAGCCGACTTCTGGCACGGCGTGGAGTCGATCCGCGACCGGCTGGGGGCGAACGCGGTGCCCGTCCAGATCCCGCTCGGGACCGAGGACCGCTTCCGCGGCGTCATCGACCTGATCACCATGAAGGCCCTCGTGTGGGGCTCCGACGAGCTCGGCAGCACGTACGACACGCTCGAGATCCCGGAGGAACTCCGCGAGGAGGCCGAGCGACACCGCGAGGAGCTCGTGGCCGTCGCGGCCGAGATGGACGACGCGCTCACGCACAAGTACCTCGAGGGCGTTCCGCTCACCGAGGACGAGATCCGCCACGGGGTCCGCCTCGGCACGCTGCAGATCCGGATGATCCCGGTCCTGTGCGGGTCGGCGCTCCGCAACAAGGGCGTCCAGCCCATGCTCGACGCGGTCATCGACTACCTGCCCTCGCCGCTCGACATCCCGCCGACGATCGGCGAGGACGCCGAGACGCACGAGGAGACCGTCCGCACCGCGCGCGAGGACGAGGCCTTCTCCGCGCTCGTCTTCAAGATCGCCGCCGACCCGTTCGTGGGCAAGCTGGCCTACTTCCGCGTCTACTCGGGCACCCTGAAGTCCGGGTCGTACGTCCTCAACTCCACGAAGGGCAAGCGCGAGCGGATCGGACGGATCCTGCAGATGCACGCGAACCATCGCGAGGAGATCGAGGACGTCTACGCGGGCGACATCGCGGCGATCGTCGGGCTGAAGGAGTCGTACACGGGCGACACCCTGTCGGACCCGGCGCACCCGATCATCCTGGAGTCGATCAAGTTCCCCGAGCCGGTCATCGAGGTCGCGGTCGAACCGCGCACGAAGGCCGACCAGGACAAGCTGGCGCTGGCGCTGCAGCGGCTGGCGGACGAGGACCCGACCTTCCGGGTGAAGACGGACGAGGAGTCCGGCCAGACGCTGATCGCCGGGATGGGCGAGCTGCACCTGGACGTGCTCGTCGACCGCATGACCCGCGAGTTCAAGGTCGCGGCCAACGTCGGCAAGCCGCAGGTGTCGTACCGCGAGACGATCCGTCGCGCGGCCGAGGGCGTGGGCCGGTTCGTGCGGCAGACCGGCGGCCACGGGCAGTACGGGCACGCCGTCATCCACCTGGAGCCCAACGGCCAGGGCGGCGGGTACGCCTTCGTCGACAAGATCGTGGGCGGCGTGATCCCGCGCGAGTACATCAAGGCCGTCGACGCGGGGATCCGCGAGGCACTGGCCACGGGCATCTACGCCGGCTACCCGGTCGTGGACGTCAAGGCCACCCTGCACGACGGGTCGTACCACGAGGTCGACTCGAGCGAGATGGCGTTCAAGATCGCCGGCTCCATGGCGGTCAAGGACGCGTTCGAGCGCGCCGACCCGGGCATCCTCGAACCCGTCATGCGGGTCGAGGCGACCATGCCCGAGGAGTTCATGGGAGACGTCATCGGCGACCTGAACAGCCGCCGGGGGCACATCGAGGGGATGGAATCCCGTGGGACGACGCACGTCGTCCGAGCCTTCGTCCCCCTCGCGAACATGTTCGGCTACGCGACCGACCTGCGGAGCATGACCCAGGGACGCGCGAGCTACTCGATGGAATTCGCGCACTACGCAGAGGTCCCGGCGCAGGTCGCCCAGGAGCTCGTCCAGAAGTCGAAGGTCTGAGGGGACACCGAGGAGCTACGCCAGATGGCCAAGAAGAAGTTCGAGCGCACCAAGCCCCACGTCAACGTCGGCACCATCGGTCACATCGACCACGGCAAGACGACCCTGACGGCGGCCATCACGAAGTACCTCTCGCTCAAGGGCGGGGCCGAATTCCGCGCCTTCGATTCGATCGACAACGCCCCCGAGGAGCGCGAGCGCGGCATCACCATCGCGATCGCCCACGTGGAGTACGAGACCGAGCACCGCCACTACGCCCACGTGGACTGCCCGGGCCACGCCGACTACATCAAGAACATGATCACCGGCGCGGCCCAGATGGACGGCGCGATCCTCGTCGTGGCCGCCACCGACGGCCCCATGCCGCAGACCCGCGAGCACATCCTCCTGGCCCGCCAGGTGGAGGTGCCCTACATCATCGTGTTCCTCAACAAGGTCGACGCGGTCGACGATCCGGAGCTGCTCGAGCTCGTCGAGCTCGAGGTGCGCGAGCTGCTCACGAAGAACCAGTTCCCGGGCGACGAGATCCCCATCGTGCGCGGCTCCGCGCTGAAGGCCCTGGAGGCCTCCAACGACCCGGCCGATCCCGCCTACGCCTGCATCCAGGAGCTCATGGATGCCGTCGATTCCTACATCCCGACGCCCGAGCGGCCCATCGACAAGCCCTTCCTGATGCCGGTCGAGGACGTCTTCGGCATCAAGGGCCGCGGCACCGTGGCCACCGGGCGCGTCGAGCGCGGCCTCGTCAAGGTGGGCGAGGAGATGGAGATCGTGGGCATCCGGCCCACCCGCAAGGTCGTCGTCACCGGCGTCGAGATGTTCAAGAAGCTGCTCGACGAGGGCCGCGCCGGCGACAACATCGGCACGCTCCTGCGGGGCATCGAGCGCGACGACATCGAGCGCGGGCAGGTCATCGCCAAGCCCGGCTCGGTCAAGCCCCACACCAAGTTCGTGGCCCGCGTCTACGTCCTGACCCGCGAGGAGGGCGGCCGCCACACCCCCTTCTACAACGGCTACCGCCCGCAGTTCTACCTGCGCACCACCGACGTGACCGGCGACATCACCCTGCCCGAGGGCATGGAGATGGTCATGCCGGGCGACAACGTCGACATGCGGGTCGAGCTCATCACCCCCATCGCGCTCGAGACCGGGCAGCGCTTCGCCATCCGCGAGGGCGGCCACACCGTGGGCGCCGGCGCGATCATCAGCATCACGGAGTAGGGCATGGCGAAGCAGCGGATCAGGATCCGCCTCAAGGCCTACGACCATCGGCTGCTCGATCAGTCGGCTCTCCAGATCGTGGAGACCGCGCAGCGGACGGGTGCCGACGTCGTCGGGCCCGTTCCGCTCCCGACGCGCATCGAGAAGTTCACCGTCCTGCGCTCGCCCTTCATCGACAAGGACAGCCGGGAGCAGTTCGAGATCCGCACCCACAAGCGGCTCATCGACATCCTGGATCCCTCGTCGAAGACGGTCGACGCCCTGATGCGACTCTCGCTTGCCGCGGGCGTCGACATCGAGATCAAGATGTGATGTCAATCGGACTCATCGGCCGCAAGGCCGGCATGACCCAGATCTTCGTCGAGGACGGGACCATGGTCGCCGTCTCGGTGCTCGTGGTCGAGCCCAACACGGTGACGCGTCTTCGCACGCCCGACCGCGACGGGTACTCCGCCGTGCAGCTGGGCACGGGCACGGCCCGCCGCCTGACCAAGCCGCGTCTCGGGCAGCTCCGGGACCTGCCGCGCGTCCGCCACACCCGTGAGTTCCGGGTGGACGCGGTCGACGACTACTCGGTGGGCCAGGAGATGCGCGTCGACGAGATGTTCACCGCCGGCGACATCGTGGACGTCACGGGCGTCAGCAAGGGCAAGGGCTTCTCCGGCACGATCAAGCGCCATCACTACCGGCGCGGTCCCGAGACGCACGGTTCGGACTCGCACCGCCAGCCGGGCTCGGTCGGCGCCGGCACCACGCCGGGCCGCGTGTACCGGGGCCTCGGGATGGCCGGCCACATGGGCACCGACCGCGTGACGATCAAGAAGCTGACCGTCGTGCGGACGGACCCGGAGCGCAACCTCCTGCTGGTCAAGGGTTCGGTGCCCGGGGCGCCCAACGCGCTCGTCATGGTCAGGAAGGCGTAGCGCGATGGCCCAGATCACCCTGTTCCGCAAGACCGGCGAGGAGGCCGGCACGGTCGAGCTGCCGGACGAGCTGTTCGCGGCCCCCGTGAACGCCGCCGTGATGCACCAGGCCGTCATCGCCCAGCTGGCCGGCCGCCGGCTGGGCACGCACGACACGAAGACCCGCGGCGAGGTCGCCGGAGGCGGGAAGAAGCCGTATCGCCAGAAGGGCACCGGCCGCGCCCGGCAGGGCTCCCGCCGCGCTCCGCACTTCACGGGCGGCGGCGTCGTGTTCGGACCCCACCCGCGGAGCTACGAGCAGCGGCTTCCGCGCAAGATGAAGCGCCTCGCGCTGCGCGGTGCGCTCACCGCCAAGTACGGCGACGGCGCGGTGCGCGTCGTGGAAGACCTGGCCATGGACGCGATCAGGACCCGCGAGCTCGTGGGGTACCTCGGTGCCCTCAACGTGGCGGGCCGCGTGCTGGTCGTCGCCCCGGGGCGGGATCAGCGGCTCACGCTCTCCGCGCGGAACCTTCCCGACGTCGAAGTGATCCTGGCCGACTCGCTCAACGTCGTGGACGTCCTCAAGGCGGACGTCCTGCTCATCGAGCAGCCGGCCATCGCGACGCTGTCGGAGGTGTACGCATGACGCTCCAGAGCGCCGAGGTGATCCTCCGCCCGGTGATCAGCGAGAAGTCGATGGACCTCACGCAGCGGAACAAGTACACGTTCCGCGTGCACGAGGACGCCAACAAGTTCCAGATCAAGAGCGCGGTCGAGGAGCTCTTCAAGGTCACCGTCCTGACGGTCAACGTCTCGACGACGAAGGCCAAGGAGAAGCGTCGCGGCACGAAGCGCGGGCGGATCACGGGCCTCACCAGCCCCTGGCGCAAGGCCGTGGTCACGGTCTCCGCCGGCGACAAGATCGAGTTCTTCGAGGGGGTCTAGGCGATGCCGCTGCGAAGCTACAAGCCGACCTCCGCCGGCCGGCGGTTCATGACCCGCTCGACGTTTGCCGAGATCACGACCGACGAGCCGTACAAGCCGCTGCTGGAGCCCCAGAAGCGCGGAAGCGGCCGGAACAACCAGGGGCGACTCACCGTCCGCCATCGCGGCGGCGGCGAGAAGCAGCACTACCGCAGGATCGACTTCAAGCGGGACAAGGTGGGCGTGCCCGCCCGGCTCGCGACGATCGAGTACGACCCGAACCGGTCCGCCCGGATCGGCCTGCTCCATTACCGCGACGGCGAGAAGCGCTACATCCTGGTCCCCAACGGGCTGCGGGTGGGCGACGTGGTCGTGAGCGGCCCGGGCGTCGAGGCGCGCGTGGGCAATGCCCTGCCCCTCGGCGACATCCCGCTCGGCACGACGATCCACAACATCGAGCTGGTGCCCGGCAAGGGTGGCCAGATCGTGCGCTCGGCGGGTGCGTCGGCGCAGCTCCTGGCCAAGGAGGGCGAGTGGGGCACCGTCCGCCTCCCCTCCGGCGAGATGCGCCGCGTGCCGCTGACGTGCGTGGCGACCATCGGCCAGGTCGGGAACCTCGATCACGAGAACCAGAGCCTGGGCAAGGCCGGCCGTGCCCGCCACATGGGACAGCGCCCGGAGGTCCGCGGCGTGGTCATGAACCCGCGCGACCATCCGCACGGCGGCGGCGAGGGCAAGTCGCCCACGGGCATGCCGCCCAAGACGCCATGGGGCAAGCCGGCCATGGGCCTGCGAACCCGACGCAACAAGATCACGGGACGCCTGATCGTGCGCTCCCGGCATCGCAAGAGCTAGGCCGAAAGGAGGTCGCTGATGTCGCGGTCAGTCAAGAAGGGGCCGTTCGTAGAGACGCGTCTCCTCGGCCGCGTCCAGGAGATGAACCGGCGCAGCGAGAAGCGGGTCCTCAAGACCTGGTCCCGGGCGAGCGTCATCTTCCCGGACTTCGTGGGACACACGGTCGCCGTGTACAACGGGCGCAAGCACATCCCGGTGTACGTGAGCGAGAACATGGTCGGCCACCGGTTGGGCGAGTTCGCGCCGACGCGGACCTTCCGCGGGCACGGCAAGCACACCGAGCGCTCGACGGCGCTGAAGTAGGAGCACGCCGTGCGAGTCGCCGCAACCGCCAAGTACATCCGCCGCTCGACGCGGAAGACGCGTCTCGTCACCCAGGCGATCGTGGGTCGCCCGGTGGGCGAGGCGAGCGCCATCCTGCAGTTCATGCCGCAGGGGGCCGCGCGGGACGTTGCCAAGGTGCTGAAGAGCGCCGCGGCCAACGCCGAGAACAACCATCACCTCGCGCCCGATGACCTCGTGGTCGCCGAGGCGCGGGCCGACGAGGGTCCGACCATCAAGCGCTGGCAACCGCGTGCCCAGGGGCGCGCATTCCCCATTCACAAGCCGATGACGCACATCACCGTGGTCGTCGAAAGCAAGGAGGCATAGGGTTGGGTCACAAGGTCCATCCGTACGGCTTCCGCATCGGCGTCTCGCGGGGCTGGACTGCGAACTGGTATGCGGACAAGGGTTACGCCGACCTCCTCAAGGAGGACTTCGCGATCCGCGACCTGATCGACAAGCGGCTCGCGAACGCGAGCGTCAGCCACGTCGAGATCGAGCGCGGGATCAACCACGTCACGGTCACGATCCACACGGCCAAGCCGGGCATCGTGATCGGCAAGGGCGGCGCCAACGTCGAGGCGCTGCGCCAGCAGATCGGCAAGATCTCGAGCCGCAAGGTCAAGCTCGAGATCAAGGAGATCCGCCAGCCGGAGCTCGACGCGCAGCTCGTCGCCGCCAACATCGCGCAGCAGCTGAGCCGGCGCATCGCCTTCAAGAAGGCCATGAAGCAGTCGGTGCAGCGCACGATGAAGGCGGGGGCCAAGGGCGTCCGGATCGCCGTCGCGGGCCGCCTCGGCGGGGCCGAGATGGCGCGCCGCGAGTGGGAGCGCGAGGGTCGCATCCCGCTCGGCACGCTCCGAGCGGACATCAGCTACGGGCAGGTTCATGCCCACACCACGTACGGCCGGATCGGGGTCAAGGTCTGGGTCTACCGGGGCGACATCATCCCGGAGCGCCAGGCACCCCGTGAAGCCGTGGCCACGACGGGGGCCTGAGCGATGCTGCTACCCAAGCGAGTCAAGCATCGCCGGGTCATGCGCGGACGCATGAGCGGCATGGCCAAGGGCGGAAGCACGATCGCGTTCGGCGAGTACGGGCTCATGACCGAGGAGCCGGCCTGGATCACCAGCCGGCAGATCGAGGCCGCCCGGCGCGCCATGACGCGGTCGGTCAAGCGCGGCGGCAAGGTGTGGATCCGCATCTTCCCCGACAAGCCGGTGACGAAGAAGCCGGCCGAGACCCGGATGGGCTCGGGCAAGGGCGCCCCCGATCACTGGGTGGCCGTGATCAAGCCGGGACGGATCCTGTTCGAGCTGGCCGGCGTGCCGGTCGACGAGGCCGAGGAGGCCATGCGCCTCGCCGGCCACAAGCTGCCCATCAGCGTCAGGTTCGTGGTCAAGGAGGGCGTGGCCGATGGACATCGATGAGGTCCGCGCCCTCACGGACGGCGAGCTGG
Organism: uncultured Chloroflexia bacterium; assembly: GCA_963757865.1. Taxonomy (GTDB): domain Bacteria; phylum Chloroflexota; class Limnocylindria; order Limnocylindrales; family CSP1-4; genus JAJYNJ01. The sequence goes on along the minus strand of CAVWSU010000019.1, from coordinate 244,296 downwards.
AGGCCGAGCTCACGGCGGCCCGCCGCAACCTGTACGACCTGCGCTTCCAGCTGGCCACCCGCCAGCTGAGCGACTACAACCAGATCAGGAACACGCGCAAGCGGATCGCCCGGATCCTCACCGTCCAGACCGAGCGACGGCTCGGGCTGGCCGTGGCGGAGGCGGTGCGATGAGCGGAGTGAAGGTGGATCGGCAGCGGAAGACCAAGGTCGGGCGGGTCGTCTCCGACAAGATGGACAAGACGATCGTGGTCTCCGTGGAGCGCCTCTCCCGCCATCCGCTGTACAAGCGCGTGGTCCGGCTCACGACCAAGTTCAAGGCCCACGACGAGCGCAACGAGGCGCGCATCGGCGACACGGTGCGGATCGAGGAATCCCGGCCGATGAGTGCGACCAAGCGATGGCGCCTGACCGAGATCGTCCAGCGGGCGACCGACGGCTCGGGCGACCAGCTCGTCGCCGAGGAGGCGTCGACCCAGGAGGCCATCCACGCGTCGGCCCACCCGGGCCGGCATGAGGAGACGCCCTCTGGAGGGGCGGCCGCATGATCCAGCAGTACAGCCGGCTGCGCGTTGCCGACAACACGGGTGCGCGCACGATCCAGTGCATCCGCATCATGGGCCGCTCGCAGAAGACCACCGCCGAGGTCGGCGACGTGATCATCGCCAGCGTCAAGCAGGCGATCCCGAACGCCGCCGTGAAGAAGGGCGACGTGGTCCGGGCGGTCGTGGTGCGAACGGCCAAGGAATACGGGCGGCCCGACGGCAGCTACATCCGCTTCGACGAGAACGCGGCGGTGCTGATCAACAACCAGGGCAACCCGCGCGGCACCCGCATCTTCGGCCCCGTCGCGCGCGAGCTGCGGGACCGCAACTACATGAAGATCGTGTCGCTCGCCCCGGAGGTGCTCTGAGATGCCGGGCGAGGTCGTGAAGCACGCCACGAAGGTGCCGGAGATCCGCAAGGGCGACCAGGTGGTCGTCCTGACCGGCAAGGATGCGGGCAAGCACGGCACGGTGGACCGCGTCGTGCGGCCTGACCGCGTGATCGTCATGGGGGTCAACGTCGCCAAGCGGCACACCAAGCCGCGCACCATCCAGGGCCGGACCGAGTCGGCGCCGCAGATCCAGCAGGGCGGCATCCTGGACAAGACGATGCCGCTGCGGATCAGCAACGTCATGGTCGTCTGCCCCTCGTGCGGGCAGCCCACCCGCGTCAGGCACGCCGCCCTTGCCACCGGCAAGAGCGTCCGGGTCTGCGTCCGGTGCGGCGAGCCGCTCGGGCGCGAGGTGAAGTGATGGGCGAGTTGAAGCAGCGCTACCACGACGAGGTCGTGCCGGCCCTCCAGAAGGAGTTCTCCTACGCGAACCCGATGCAGGTGCCGCGCGTGGAGAAGGTCGTCGTGAACATCGGCCTCGGCGAGGCGCTGTCGAACGCGAAGGCGCTCGACGCGGCCGTGGGCGACCTCACGGCGATCACCGGGCAGAAGCCGATCGTGACCAAGGCGAAGCGCTCGATCGCGCAGTTCCGGCTCCGGACGGGCAACTCCATCGGAGCCAAGGTCACGCTGCGCGGCGAGCGCATGTGGGACTTCCTGGAGCGGCTGACGCAGCTCGCGCTGCCGCGCATCCGCGACTTCCACGGCGTCCCGTCGCGCTCGTTCGACGGGCGCGGCAACTACTCGCTGGGGCTGCGCGAGCAGCTCGCGTTTCCGGAGATCGACTACGACAGGGTGGACCGTCTGCGCGGGCTCGAGGTGAGCATCGTGACGACGGCGAAGACCGACGAGGAATCGAAGAAGCTACTCGAGCTCCTCGGCATGCCCTTCGCCGGCTAGCGGCGCGGGAGGGACCACGAATGGCCAAGAAGTCCATGATCGCAAAGGCGAGCCGCCCGAACCGGTTCAAGGTCCGGGAGAAGCATCGCTGCTCCGTGTGCGGCCGTCCGCGCGGATACATGCGACGCTTCGCGCTCTGCCGCATCTGCTTCCGGGAGCGGGCGCTCCAGGGGATGCTCCCCGGCGTGACGAAGTCGAGCTGGTGATCCGATGAACATCTCCGACCCGATTGCCGACATGCTCACGCGGATCCGCAACGCCAGCCGCGCGCGGCACCCCCAGGTGCTCGTGCCGGCGTCGCGGACCAAGCGCGAGATCGCCCGCATCCTCAAGGACGAGGGGTTCATCGCCGAGTTCGACGAGACGCGCGACGGCCCGCGGACGATGCTGCGGATCACCCTCCGCTACGTCGGCGGCAAGGCGCCCGTCGTCTCCGGGCTCAAGCGGATCAGCAAGCCCGGTCTCCGCGTCTACGCGGGCAAGACCGACATCCCGCGCGTCCTCGGTGGCCTCGGAATCGTCATCGTCAGCACAAGCCAGGGCATCATGACCGGAGCGCAGGCCCGCAAGGCCCAGCTCGGCGGTGAAGTCCTGGCGTACGTCTGGTAGGCCGCCATGTCACGCATCGGACGACTTCCCATCCCCGTCCCCGCGGGCGTCGAGGTGACCATCGACGGGTCCTCGATCACCGTGAAGGGCCCGCGCGGGGAGCTCCACCGCGACCTCACGCCCGAGCTGAACGTCGTCCGGGAGGACGGCGTGCTCCGCGTCGAGCGGCCCAGGGACGACAAGCGCTCGCGCGAGCTTCACGGGCTCACCCGGACGCTCGTCGCCAACATGGTGGCCGGCGTCACGACCGGCTACCGGAAGCCACTCGAGATCACCGGCGTCGGCTACCGGGCGCAGAAGGTGGGCGAGCGGCTGCAGCTCAGCCTGGGCTACAGCCATCCCATCGAGATCGACCCGCCCGCCGGCATCGCCTTCGAGGTGGACACCCCGACCCGTCTCGCCGTGGTCGGCATCGACAAGGAACTGGTCGGCCAGGTGGCCGCCCGGGTCCGCGCGACGCGCAAGCCGGAGCCCTACAAGGGCAAGGGCGTGCGCTACGCCGGCGAGAAGATCCGCCGCAAGGCCGGCAAGGCCGGCAAGATCGGCGCCAAGAAGTGATCGACGGCGGGCCCGGCGAGGGCCCGCGGCATCCGTAGGAGTACGACGACCGACATGGCCCAGGCACTTTCCCGGAGCGCCGCTCGCCAGAAGCGCCACGAGCGCATCCGTCTCACCACGCGGGGGACGGCGGCGCGGCCGCGCCTGGCCGTCTTCCGCAGCATCGACCAGATCTATGCGCAGGTCATCGACGACACCACCGGCCGGACGCTGGCCGCGGCATCGTCGCTCGAGCGCGAGCTCCGCTCCCTCGAGATCACCAAGACCGAACGCGCACGAACCGTGGGTCGCCTCGTCGCCGAGCGGGCGAAGGCGGCCGGCGTGGACTGCGTGGTCTTCGACCGGGCGGGCTTTCGCTATCACGGACGCGTGAAGTCACTCGCCGACGCGGCCCGCGAAGCGGGTCTCGACTTCTAGGGACTGAAAGGAGCCACCGTTGGCGAGGATCGACCCAGCCAGGCTGACGCTCGAGGAACGCGTCGTCCAGATCAACCGCGTCGCCAAGGTCGTGAAGGGCGGGCGGCGCTTCAGCTTCAGCGCGGTCGTGGTCGTCGGTGACGGCGCGGGCCACGTCGGTGTCGGCCTCGGCAAGGCCGGCGAGGTCCCCGAGGCGATCCGCAAGGGCGTCGAGGACGCGAAGAAGCACCTCATCCTCGTGCCGCTCGTCGGCACGACCATCCCGCATGCCGTCACGGTCCGGTACGGCGCGAGCAACGTGCTGCTCCGCCCGGCATCGCAGGGGACCGGCGTCATCGCCGGTGGCTCCGTGCGCGCCGTGGTGGAATCGGCCGGGATCCGCGACATCCTGTCCAAGTCGATGGGATCCACGAACCCGGTCAACGTGACCCGCGCCGCCCTCGAGGCCCTCCGGAGCCTCCACAGCGCGGAAGAGCTGTCGGCCCAGCGCGGCGTGCCGCTGCGGAGCTACATCAGCGGTCAGCCGACCGCGGAGGTGGCGGGCGATGCCCGGTAAGCTGCGCGTCCGGCTCCGCAAGAGCCCCATCAGCTACACGGCCAAGGCGCGCGGCACCGTGCGTGCGCTGGGCCTCCACCGGCTGCACGAGACGGTCGAGGTGACGGACAACCCGGCCACGCGCGGCATGGTCCGCGCGGTGCGGTTCCTCGTCGACGTCGAGATCGTGCCCGAGGCACAGCCGGCGGCTGCCCCACGCCGCCGCGGCGCGGCCGCGGCACCTGCCGCGGCTCCGTCCGCCCGGGGCGACGCGCCGGCCGAGGGCGCCGCCCGGGGCGACGCGACACCCGCCGAGACGAACGAGGGGCCCGCCCCCGAGGAGGAACGGGCATGAAGCTGCACGACCTGCGCCCGGCGGACGGGTCCCACACGGCGCGGACCCGCGTCGGTCGCGGGATCGCGGCCGGCAAGGGCAAGACCGCCGGCCGCGGCACGAAGGGTCAGAAGTCCCGCGCCGGCAGCTCGATCCCGGCCTGGTTCGAGGGCGGCCAGACCCCGGCCTCGCAGCGCATTCCGAAGCTCCGCGGCTTCAAGCGCCGCTTCCGGGTCGAGTACGCCGTCGTCAACGTCGGTCGCATCAACGAGGTCGCCGCGGCCGGCGGCTTCGGCGAACCGGCGGCCAATGCGCCCGTGGCGGTCAACCCGGACCTGCTGCTCGCCGCAGGACTGCTCGGCTCGCTTCGCCAGCCGGTGAAGGTGCTTGGACAGGGCGACGTGGACCGCAGGCTGTTCGTCGTCGCGGACGCGTTCACGAAGAGCGCGGCAGCGAAGATCGAGGCCGCGGGCGGTACCGCCCAGGTCCTCGAGATTCCCGACCAGCCGCTGACCGCGCTCGGGGTGGACACGCTGCAGACCGACGCGGTGCCGTCCAAGGTCGTCGCCGAGGCGGCCTCGTCGGCCGCGGCCGAATCGGACGCGCCCGAGTCGGGCGCGCAGGCCGAACAGGAGTCGGACGCGTCGTCCGACCCGGCGCAGGGGTCCGCGTCCCCGCAGGCGGAGTAGACCGTGTTCGACGCCCTCATCAACGCGTTCCGCGCCCCGGACATCCGGCGACGCATCCTGTTCGTTCTCGGGATGCTGATCATCGTGCGCGCGCTGGCCCACGTCCCCGTGCCCGGCGTCAACCGCGAGGCGCTGAACACGCTGTTCCAGAACAACCAGCTGCTCGGCCTGCTCGACATCTTCTCGGGCGGCGGTCTGTCGTCGTTCTCCGTGATCGGCATGGGCGTCAACCCCTACATCAACGCCTCGATCATCATGACGCTGATGCAGGGCGTGATCCCGAGCCTCACGGCCCTGTCACACGAGGGCGAGTACGGTCGCCAGAAGATCAACCAGTACACGCGGTACCTGACGGTGCCGCTCGCGCTGATCCAGGGTTACGGGTTCCTCGCGATCCTCAACAGCCAGGGCGTCCTGACCAGCTTCGACCTGGCCAGCCTGGTCACGGTCACGCAGATCATCTCGCTCACCGCCGGCACGGTGCTGCTGATGTGGCTCGGCGAGTTGATCACCGAGAAGGGGATCGGTAACGGCGTCAGCTTCATCATCTTCGCCGGCATCGTGGGACGCATACCGCTCGCCGTCGGCCAGTTCCTCGAGGCGCCCGACTGGGCCGCGGGCATCGCGCTCACCGTGGTCGGCCTGATCGCCATCGCCGGCATCGTCTACATCCAGGAGGGCCAGCGGCGCATCCCGGTGCAGTACGCGAGCCGCGTGCGCGGCCGCCGGTTGTACCAGGGCGGGTCGACCTTCCTGCCGCTCCGCGTCAACCAGGCCGGCGTCATCCCGATCATCTTCGCCGTCAGCATCATCCTGTTCCCCACCCAGATCGCCGCCTACTTCCAGTCCTCGCAGGTCGCGATCGTGGCCGACGTGGCGAAGGCCATCCAGAGCCTCCTGGGCACGACGAGCCCGCTCTACGCGATCCTCTACTTCGCGCTCACGGTGGGCTTCACGTACTTCTACACCGCGTTCACCTTCAAACCCGACGACACCGCGGACCAGCTGCGCAAGAACGGCGGATTCATACCCGGGATCCGGCCCGGCAACCCGACGCGTGACTACTTGCAGGCCGTGGTGTTCCGGATCACCATCGCCGGCGCCCTCTTCCTCGGGATCGTGGCCGTGATGCCGTTCGTCCTCGGGCAGGCGTTCCCGAGCCTCCAGGGGATCGCCCTCGGCGGCACCGCCCTCCTCATCGTGGTCTCGGTCGTGGTCGAGACGATGAAGCAGGTCGAGGCACAGCTGATGATGCGCAACTACGAGGGCTTCATCCGGTGAAGGTCTACGTGATGATCGGCGCCCCCGGCGCCGGAAAGGGCACGCAGGCCGCCATCCTCGGGGAGCGCCTGGGGTTCCTGCACGTGGCCTCCGGCGACCTGTTCCGCGAGGCCGTCCGGACCGACTCCCGGCTGGGCCGCGAAGCCAAGCGCTACATGGACCGGGGAGCGCTGGTGCCGGACCCGCTCGTGATCGGCATGATCGAGGAGCGGCTGGACAGGCCGGACGCCACCGTCGGCGTCATCCTCGACGGGTTCCCCAGGACCCGGCCGCAGGCCGAGGCCCTGGACGTGGCGCTCGCGCGTCGCGGCGCACGCGTGGACGCCGCGCTCTACGTCGGAGTGCCGGACGGGGAGCTCGTCCGCAGGCTCTCCGGGCGGTGGCTGTGCCGCGCGGCCGGCCACCCGTACAACGCCGTCAGCCGGCCACCCGCGGTCGCCGGCGTGTGCGACATCGACGGCTCGGAGCTGTACCAGCGGGACGACGACCGGCCGGAGACGGTCACGGCGCGCCTCGAGCAGCAGCTGCCGCCCATGTACGACGTGATCGACCACTACACCACGCAGGGCGTCCTCGTCGCCGTCGACGGCACGGAGTCGATCGAGGCCGTCACCGACGCCCTCCTTCGTGCGATCGCGCATCCCGCCAGGCCCGGGCGGAGCGAGGCTGCATGATGCTCGCCGAGCGGCGCGTCACGCTGAAGTCCCCCAGCCAGGTCGAGAAGATGCGGCGGGCCGGGCGGCTGGTGGCGGACGTGCTCGACCGGATGAGCGAGGAACTGCAGCCGGGCGTCACGACGGGCGAACTGGACCGGATCGCGGAGGAGATGATCCGGCGAGCGGGCGGGATCCCGTCGTTCCTCGGCGTGCCCGGTGCAGGCGGGCCCTACCGCCATACCATCTGCGTCTCCATCGACGACGAGGTCGTCCACGGCATCCCGGGCCGCCGGCGCATCGAGACCGGGCAGGTCGTGTCGATCGACGCCGGCGCGATCATCGACGGCTGGCACGGGGACGCCGCCCGGACATTCGTGGTCGGGGACGTGCCCCCGGAGACCCTGCGCCTCGTCGAGGAGACCCGCCGGGGCATGGACGAGGGCATTGCCGCCGCGCGGGCCGGACGGAGCATCGGCGACATCGCCGCAGCCGTCGAGGCCGTCGCGCTGGAGCACGGGTACGGGGTGCTCCGCGAGTACGGGGGCCACGGCATCGGCAACGAGATGCACGAGGATCCGTTCGTGCCCAACTACCGCGCCGCGGGGCGGGGGCGGAAGCTCGAGGTCGGGCTGTGCCTGGCGATCGAGCCGATGTTCACGCTCGGCGGTCCGGACGTCCAGCTGCTCGACGACGGCTGGACCGTGGCCACCGTGGACGGCAGCCTGGCCGCGCACTGGGAGCAGACCATCGCGATCCTGCCGGAAGGTCCCGAGATCCTGACGGTGAACGGTCGCGACGTCAGTTTGTCGAGAGGAGCGGGCGTCTGATACACTCAGCGTTCGTGTGCCGCGTCCGCGTGATGCGGTGCCCGCCGATCGCAAGCAAGAGGGGAATGTTGGTCGCCTGTGGCTAAGAAGGACGCCATCGAAGTGGAGGGTACGGTCATCGAGCCGTTGCCCAACACGATGTTCGCGGTCGAGCTCGAGAACGGGCATCGCGTCCTGGCCCACATCAGCGGCAAGCTGCGGATGAACTTCATCCGCATCCTCCCCGGCGACCGGGTCCGCGTCGAGCTGTCGCCGTACGACCTCTCACGCGGACGAATCACGTATCGACTCAAGTAGGGCAGGTAAGGCAACGGTGAAGGTCCGAGCGTCGGTGAAGACGCGCTGCGAGCGCTGCAAGATCATCCGCCGGCACGGCACGGTGATGGTCCTGTGCACCAATCCCAAGCACAAGCAGCGTCAGGGTTAGGAGCGCCATGGCACGTATCTCCGGCGTCGATCTCCCGCGCGAGAAGCGCGTGGAAGTGGCCCTGACGTACATCTACGGGATCGGCCTCCCCACGAGCCAGACCATCCTCACGCAGGCGAACGTCAACGCCGATACGCGCGTGCGGGACCTGACCGAGGAGCAGGTCAACCGGCTCCGCGACATCATCGACCGCCGCTACAAGGTCGAAGGCGACCTGCGGCGCGAGGTGGCACTCAACATCAAGCGCCTCCAGGAGATCGGCTCCTATCGGGGCCTGCGGCATCGCCGCAACCTGCCCGTTCGCGGGCAGCGGACGAAGACCAACGCCCGGCAGCGTCGCGGCCCCAAGCGGACCGTCGGCGTGCGCCGCAAGAAGTAGCAGCCACCGGAACGTAGCAGCAGGTAGTACCGACGCATGGCGGATCGAAAGCGCGCCACGAAAACCCGACGGCGCGAACGCAAGAACGTGCCGACCGGGCACGTGCACATCCAGGCCTCCTTCAACAACACGATCGTCACGATCACCGATCCCGCGGGGGCGACGGTCGCGTGGGGAAGTGCCGGCCTGGCGGGGTTCAAGGGCTCCCGCAAGAGCACCCCGTACGCCGCCGCGCTCAGCGCCGACGGCGCGGCACGGCGCGCGATGGAGCACGGCATGCGCCAGGTCGAGGTCTTCGTGAAGGGCCCCGGTGCCGGACGCGAGCAGGCCATCCGGTCCCTGCAGGCTGCGGGCCTGGAGGTGACGGCCATCACGGACGTGACGCCCATCCCGCACAACGGCTGCCGACCGCCCAAGCGGCGCCGGGTCTGAGCAGGAGAGCTAGCGCATGGCCCGTTACCACGATTCCGTCTGCCGGCTCTGCCGCCGGGAGGGCACGAAGCTCTTCCTGAAGGGCACCCGCTGCTACACGAAGAAGTGCGCCGTCGAGCGGCGCCCGAGCCCGCCCGGACAGCACGGCGTCCGCCGCCGGAAGATGTCGGACTTCGGGACGCACCTGCGGGAGAAGCAGAAGTTCCGCCGGGTCTACTCCGTGATGGAGCGCCAGTTCAAGGAGTACTTCGCGGTCGCCCGCTCGCGGCCCGGAGTCACCGGCGAGAACCTGCTGCGGCTCCTCGAGCTGCGCCTGGACAACGCCGTGTACCGCATGGGCTTCGCGAGCAGCCGGCCCATGGCGCGCCAGCTCGTCAACCACGGTCACTTCTCCGTCAACGGCGTGCCCACCGACATCCCGTCGTACCAGCTCCGTCCCGGCGACCGGGTCGAAGTGCTGGAGGGCAGCCGTTCCCTGGATCCGTTCAAGAACGCGCGCTCGCAGATGGGCGCCGCGCCGCGGCCGGAGTGGCTGGCGGTGGACCCCGAGCGACTGAGCGGCAGCATTGCCGCGATGCCGCGCCGCGACCAGATGCCGCTCGAACTCAACGAGCAGCTCGTGGTCGAGTACTACTCGAGGTAGGTCGCCCTAGATGATGCAACTGGAGACCCCCCAGATCGAGTCGATCGAGCAGCTGGGGTCGTCGTATGCCAAGTTCGAGGCCGGACCGCTGCCGGCCGGCTACGGCGTCACGCTCGGGAACGCGCTGCGCCGCGTGCTGCTCTCGTCGCTCGAGGGTGCCGCCGTCACCGCGATCCAGATCCGCGACGTCTACCACGAGTTCAGCACGATCCCCGGCGTCAAGGAAGACGTCACCCAGATCGTCCTGAACGTCAAGAAGCTGCGGCTCAAGACGTACTCGCCGGATCACCCGGTCCAGCTGAAGCTGGCCAAGACCGGCGCGGGCGAAGTCACCGCCGCTGACATCACGCCCTCCGCCGAGGTCGAGATCATCAACCCCGAGCTCCACCTGATGACGCTCGACTCGGGCGACGTCACGGTGGAAGTCGACCTGACGGTCGAGTCCGGCATCGGGTACCTGGGCGCGGAGCGCACCGAGCCGCTGCCGATCGGGGTGATCCCGGTCGACGCGATCTTCTCGCCGGTCCGGCGGGTCAACTACACGGTGGAACCCGTCCGCGTCGGCCAGATGACCAACTACGACAAGCTCACGCTGGAGATCGAGACGGACGGATCGATCTCGCCGGAAGAGTCGCTGTCGATGGCGGCCGACATCCTCGTGCGGCACTTCAGCCTGTTCACCGCGACCGGCAAGCAGGTCGGCGCGGGCGCCGCCGGCGGCGTTCCCACGCCGCAGCTTCCGGCCAACATGCTCGAGATGCCGATCGAGGAGCTGGACCTGCCGATGCGGGCCTACAACTCGCTGAAGCGCAACAACATCGTCAAGGTCGGCCAGCTCCTGCAGCTCTCGGACGACGACCTGCTGCGGATGCGGAACTTCGGCAAGAAGTCGCTCGACGAGATGAAGGAGCGGCTCCGGATGCGCGGCTTCACGCTGCCCGACGACGAGACGGGCGAGGCGGCCGGCGCCGACGACGAGCTCCCCGAGGACGAGGACGCGCTCGACGAGCTCGAGGCCGACGAAGGCGACGAGATCCTGTCGTCCGACGCGGAGGCCTGACCGATGGCTCACCGAATCGACGGCAGGAAGCTCAGCCGCAAGCACGGACCCCGCATGGCCCTGTACCGCAACCTCGTCGTCTCGATCCTGCGCTACGAGCAGGTACGCACGACCGAGGCGAAGGCCAAGGAAGTGCGCGGGCAGGTGGAACAGATGATCACGCTGGCCCGCGATGGCTCGCTCACGGCCCGCCGCCGTGTGATCGCCGGGCTGCCGGACGAGCCGCTCGTGATCGACAAGCTCTTCAACGAGATCGCGCCGAAGTACGCCGACCGGACGTCGGGCTTCACGCGGATCGTCCGGCTCGGCCAGCGGGCCGGCGACGCCGCGCCGATCGTCCAGATCGAGCTCGTCTGAGGCGCCGATGATCATGACCGGCCGCAGGGCCGGTCCCACGACCGCCCGAGAGGGCGGCCCCGTGCGCTATCGGGCACGGGTCGAATACGACGGGACGGAGTTCGACGGGTTCCAGGCCCAGCCTGGCCGGCGCACCGTCCAGGGAGAGCTGGAGGCAGCCCTCTCGCGTCTCTCCGATACGCGGGGAGTGCGCGTGGTGGCCGCCGGACGGACCGACGCCGGAGTGCATGCGGCGGGGCAGGTGATCGCATTCACCTATCCCGGGCGGCTCCCGGCGGGAGAGCTCGAGCGAGCGCTCGCGGCGATCCTCCCGGCCGACATCGGGGTGCACGGCGTTCGCCGGGCCTCCCCGGGCTTCCACCCTCGTTACGCGGCGCGGTACCGGGAATACCGCTACACCGTCTGGAACGGGCCGCGGAGTCCGCTTCGCGAGCGTCACGCGCTCGGGGTGCGGGTCCCACTGGACGTCGCGGCGATGACCGAGGCGGCGTCGGTCCTGGTGGGCCGGCACGATTTCTCGGCCTTCGGCGCGGCAGATCGACAACCGATCCGGACCATTCACTGGATCCGGGTCCGCAGGACGGGGCACGAGGTGACGATCGACGTCGCAGCGGACGCCTTCCTGCGCCAGATGGTGCGAAGCATCGTGGCGGCACTCCTCCGCGCGGGGCGCGGGGAGATCGCCGGCGGCGAGATCGCCGAGGCCCTCGGGTCCGGCAGCCGAGCCTTCCACGGTGCGGTGGCGCCGCCACACGGGCTGTGCCTCCGGCGCGTCGTATACGATGAGCCGGCTCGACGGACGGAGAAGGATGACGACGAAGACGTTTACGCCTAGCGAGGAGGGGATCGAGCGCCACTGGTTCGTGGTCGACGCGACCGACCAGACGCTCGGCCGCCTGGCGTCGCGCGTGGCGCGCGTCCTCGAGGGCAAGCACAAGCCGATCTATGCGACGCACATCGACACCGGCGACCACGTGATCATCGTGAACGCCCGCCGGATCGCGGTCACGCGTGACAAGCGCGAGTCGAAGGTGTACTCGCGACACAGCGGGTATCCCAACGGGCTCCGCCAGGAGACGCTCGGCGATCTCCTGGACCGCCGTCCCGAGGAAGTGATCCGCCGCGCCATCAAGGGGATGCTCCCCCGCAACCGGCTGGGCGCGCAGCAGCTGCGCAAGCTCAAGGTGTACGCGGGCGCCGAGCATCCGCACGAGGCGCAGCGACCCGAGCCGCTGGCCTGAACGGAGATCGCGACAGCATGAGCACCAACGCCGCCTTCTACTACGGGACCGGTCGCCGCAAGACCAGCGTCGCCCGCGTCCGGCTGATCCCCGGCGAGGGCGAGGTCGTGGTCAACGGCCGCTCGCTGGACGAGCACTTCGGCAACGCCATCAACCAGTCCGAGATCCTGATGCCGTTCCGCGTCACCGGGACCGAGGGGCACTACAACGCGATGGTCAAGGTGGAGGGTGGCGGCTACCAGGGACAGGCCGGCGCCATCCGTCACGGGATCGCGCGCGCGCTGCTGCAGTCCGACCCCGAGTCGACCCGCCTCCCGCTCCGCCAGGCCGGCCTCCTCACCCGCGACCCGCGGATGAAGGAGCGCAAGAAGTACGGCCTCAAGCGGGCCCGCAAGGCGCCGCAGTACACCAAGCGCTAGACGCGACCCCGGGGGAACTGCCCCGGCCCGGCCACCGCCGAAGGCGGCCGGCGCGAGCCGGGCGAATTCCGCCCGGCTCGACCCTCGACGGCAGCGGCCGCCCGCATCGGCCGGGCGATCACCGCGCCCGGGATGCCGCGCCCGTGGCGTGCAGCGACAGCCCCGCTGTGCGACGCTGAACGCATGCCGGACCCGATCTTCGAGCGGTACAAGGAGGCGCTGCGCGCGGGCCACGTGGCGGCGCTCCGCGGCAGGCCGGACGACGCACTGCTCCAGTACCGTTCGGCGGCCGCGATCGCGCCTGACCGCGCGCTGCCCCACGTGGGCATGGCGGAGGTCCTGCTGAGGACCGGGCGGCTGGACGAGGCGCAGGCGGCGTGTACGGTCGCTCTCCGGCTGGCCCCCCACGACGAATCGGTGCTGGAGCTGGCCGCGCGCGTCCACGAGGCGGCGGGTCGGGGCACGGACGCGTCGACCCATCTCGATCGTGTCGTCGACCTGCGGGAGAAGCAGGGACGCACCGGGGACGCCCTCGCTGCCGCCACGCGCGCGCATGCAGCCGATCCCACGGACGCCCGGCGTGACCGCGTGGCGGCATTGACGGCCGTCGTCGAGGCGGAGCGCGCCCGGCTCTCCAACCCCGCCTGGGCGCCGGAGGCGTCCCATTCGGCCGGCTCCGCGCCGGGCGCCGGCGACGACGCTGCGGTCGCGCCGCCGCCGGCAGTGCCGGCCCCGGTGGCTGCAGGCACGTCATTCGCAGAGCCCGCGCGAGCCGAAGGTACTCGACCGGATGCCGACGGGCAGGCCGCCGCGCCCGTAGCGGTCGCCTCGCCCGGGGATTCCGCCGCGCCCTCGGAGGCCACCGTGCCCGTGGAGGCCAACGCGCCAGGGGCTTCGAAGCGGCCGGACACGCCAGCCGACAAGCCGGCCGGGCCTGCCGACAAGCCGGCCGGGCCGGCCGAGGGAGATGCCAGCGCAGCGATGCCAGGCGTCGAGGCGTTCGACGCCGACGCGGCGCTCACCGACGCGGCGCTCACCGACGCCGCCGCCGGCGACGCCGCCGCCGGCGCGGCCGTGGACCGGCCCGCCCGACCGGACGCAACGATCCCGGTTCCTGACGACGATGCGTCCCCCTCGGAGGACGGCCCGGCCGGGGCGGGGTCTCGCTCGACGGCCGCGGCGGTTCCGGCCGGCGAGGAGGAACCAGGCGCGTCCGCTGCACCAGTGGCAGATCCGGGCGCGCTGTTCGTCGCGGCCGAGGAGAAGGCAGCCGCGGGCGACCCGGCGGGGGCGGCCAGGCTGTACGTGGAGGCAGCCGGCGCGTACCTCGGGACGGGCGCCGTCGACACGGCCGTCGACGCCTGTCTGCGGGCACTCTCGGGGGCTCCAGCCGACACCGACGTGCACCTCGCGCTGGCGCGGATCGACGTCGCCACCGGTCACGACGCCCGCGCGGCCGACAGGCTCGATCTGCTGGGCCGGCTCCTGTCGCTCGAGGGAGACGAGGCGGGGGTCGCACGCGTGGCGGCGTTCCGGGCGGAGGCGGGCCCTGTCCGCGAGCGTGCCGGGTCGACGCCGGGCGCGTCCGCGACTCATCGCCAGGCGTAACGCTTGGCGGTCGCCTGAGGTCGGGCAGCGGGGGGCCGCTGCTACACTTGAACTGATATGCCACAGTTCGTCGACCTGCTCTCGGGCATCCAGCCGAAGCCGACGACGTTCATCGACATCGGCCTGACCGCCCTGCTGATCTACGGGCTGTTCAGCCTGATCCGCGACACCCGGGCCGTCAGGCTCGTCATCGGTGTCACGCTGCTCTACGGCGTCTACGTGCTGGCCCAGTTGCTCGGGCTCCAGCTGCTGTCGCAGATCCTGCAGGCGGGCGCCGTCGTCGGACTGTTCGCGCTCGTCGTCGTGTTCCAGCCCGAGCTGCGCCGCGCGCTCGAGCGGCTGGGGCACGTGGGCTCGCTGGGCTGGATGCTCGCGCCCGGCCAGCAGGGGGCGATCGACCGCGTCGCCGCGGAGGTGGCCCGGGCCGCCACCGGGTTCGCCGGCGACCGGCACGGCGCGCTCATCGTCCTGGAGCGCGAGACCGGGCTCGAGGACTTCGGCGAGACCGGCGTCATGATGCACGCCGACCTGTCCGCCGAGCTGCTGCGCACGATCTTCATGCCACGCTCCCCGCTCCACGACGGGGCCGCCATCATCCGCGGCGACCAGATCCTCGCGGCCGGAGCGGTGCTGCCGCTGGCCGAGAGCGGGCCGGGCGGCGAGCGGTACGGCACGCGGCACCGCGCGGCCTTCGGGATCACGGAGGAGACGGACGCGCTGGTGGTCGTCGTCAGCGAGGAGACGGGATCCATCGGTCTCGTCGAACGGGGGCGCATCGTCCGTGACCTCGACGAGGAGCAGCTGCGCGTCGCCCTGGTGACGCTGCTGCGGCTCGACGCATCGCTCCGGACCGGCTTCGCCGAGCGGCGCCACGCGACGCTCCCGCTCCTTCGGGTGGGCGGTCACGGGTTGCCGCATCGCGGCCTGCCCCATCGGCCGAGGCGGGGCGGGCCTCCCGGGAAGGCCGCCGGCACCGTCTCAGCGGGGCGGATCGACCGCACGTGAGGACGCGCCGGATCCTCCGTGTCCTGGTCCGGAACTGGCCGCTGCGACTGGGGGCGATCGCGCTCGCGATCGTGCTGTACCTGGGGCTGGTGATCTCGCAGAACGCGCGGACGTGGACGGGACCGGTCGGGATCGATCCCGTGGACCAGCCCGCGGGGACGTTCCTGCTCGCCGGACTCGGAAACGTGACCACCATCGAGTACATCGCGCCGCTCGACGTCGCGGCCCAGGTGACCAGCGCGTCGTTCGTCGCCACGGCCGACCTCACCGGCGTCGGCAGCCAGCCCAACGGATCGCCCGTGAACGTGCCCGTGCGCGTGGTCGCGCGCGACCAGCGCATCCAGATCGTGAGCTGGGAGCCGGCCACCGTCGTGGCGCGGCTCGATCCCGTCGTGAGCCAGCAGGTGCCGGTGCGCGTGGACCGCGGGACCGTCCCATCGGGACTGACCGCCGGCCAGCCCGCGGTTTCGCCGGCCGCCGTGACCGTGACGGGAGCGAGCTCGCTCGTCTCGCAGGTCGCATCGGCCCTCGCGCGCGTGACCATCGACGCCGGCGGGGCGAACATCGACACCAACGTCGACCTCGTCGCGGTGGACGCCCGGGGTCAGGTGGTCTCGCCCGTCACGATCCAGCCGTCGAGCGTCCACGTGACGATCGCCGTGGGCGAGCAACAGGTGAACCGGACGCTGCCCGTCGTTCCCAACATCACGGGCACCCTCGCCCAGGGATATTCGATCCAGGACGTCACGGTCACGCCCGTCACCGCCACCGTGAGCGGCTCGGGGACGTCCATTGCGGCCCTGACGAGCATCTCCACGGCTCCCGTCAGCGTTGCGGGCCGGACCACGGACCTGACCACGATGG
This sequence comes from uncultured Chloroflexia bacterium, assembly GCA_963757865.1. Classification (GTDB taxonomy): domain Bacteria; phylum Chloroflexota; class Limnocylindria; order Limnocylindrales; family CSP1-4; genus JAJYNJ01. The sequence goes on along the minus strand of CAVWSU010000019.1, from coordinate 228,119 downwards.
TCGCGCTGCAGCCGCCGAAGGGCGTCACCGTTCTCGGACAGACCAGGGTCCAGGTCCGCGTCCGGGTCATGGTCGAGACCGGGTCGCGCAGCTTCGGTGCCGGGGTCGTGCTCTCGGGCGCGCGCCCGGATCGCACGTACACGCTCTCGGTGCCCGACGTGCTCGTGACGCTCGGCGGGTCGAGCGCGGCGCTCGACGCCGTCGATCCGGCCAGGCTCTACGCCTCCGCCAGCGTGGCCGGCCTCGACACGGGCACGTTCACGGTCCCCGTTCATTTCGCCGCCGCCCCGGCAGGGACGTCGGTGGTCGCGGTCAGCCCCGCGTCCGTGCAGGTGACCATTTCGGCTCCGCCGCCCAGTCCATCGCCCACCACCACGACGACCCCGGGGGCCTGACCCATGGCACGACTGTTCGGGACGGACGGGATCCGCGGTATCGCGAACGTGGACCTGAAGCCCACGCTCGCCTACGCCCTCGGCCGCGCCACGGCCCATCTCCTCGCCGCGGGGAGGGGGCCGATCGTGCTGGGCCAGGACACGCGCCGCTCCGGTGACATGTTCGCCGCCGCCATCGTCGCGGGCGCGACCTCCATGGGCGTCGACGTGCACCGGGCAGGCGTCCTCCCCACACCCGCACTCGCGCACCTCGCCGGCACCGGCGCCTTCGCCGCCGGGATCGTCGTCTCCGCCTCGCACAACCCCGCCGACGACAACGGCCTCAAGGTCCTCGACCGGCGCGGCATCAAGCTCGACGATGCGGTCGAGGATGAGCTGGACAGCCTGATCTGGCGCGCGGACGAGCTCGTGAGCCCGACCAACGCGGCGATCGGGCGAGACGTGGACGCGCGCCACCTCGTCGAGGAGTACGTCGAGCACCGGGTGCGGCTTGCGCGCCGCAGCCGCAACGACCTGCGCGTGATCGTGGACTGCGCCAACGGGTCGGGCTGCGGGGTCGCCGGCCGCATCATCGGCGAGAGCGGATCGCGCGTCACCACCATCCACGACGCGCCCGACGGCGTGAACATCAATCTCGACTGCGGGGCGACGCACCCGGAGGCACTCGCCGCGCGGGTGGCCGAGCAGGGAGCCGACGTGGGCTTCGCGCTCGACGGCGACGCGGACCGCTGCGTGGCCGTGGACGAGCGCGGGCGGGTGGTCGACGGCGATCGGCTCATCGGGCTCATCGCGCTCGACCGCCTGCGGCGCGATGCGCTGACCGGCTGCACGGTCGTCGTGAGCGTGCTCTCGAACGGCGGCCTGGCGAGCGCGATCGAGGGCGCCGGGGGGCACGTCATCCGGACTCCCGTCGGCGACAAGTACATCCTCGACGCCATGCTGGTGTCGGGTGCCGGGCTCGGAGGCGAGAAGAGCGGCCACGTGATCGTCGCGGAGCACGCCAACGCCGGCGACGGGATCGTCACCGCCCTCGAGGTGCTGGGCATCCTGGCCCGCCGGGGGCTTCGCCTGTCGGAGCTGGTCGACACGATCCCGCTCTATCCGCAGCAGCAGCGCAGCGTCCGCGTGCGGCACAAGGACCAGTGGGACGCGGACCCCTCGCTCGTCTCCGCCGTGCGCAGCGCCGAGGCAGAGCTGGCCGCGGGCGGGCGGGTGCTCGTGCGGCCCTCCGGTACCGAGCCGGTGCTGCGGATCATGGTGGAAGGCGAGGACGAGGCGCTGGTCTCGTCACTTGCCGATCGGCTCGCGACTCTCGCGACCCAGCGTCTCGATCAGCCCGCCTGACGGGCACGGGAGGGCACGGCAGCATGTGCGGAATCGTCGGGTACAGCGGACCCCGCGAGGCGGCCCCGATCCTGCTCGAGGGTCTCGCGCGGCTCGAGTACCGCGGCTACGACTCCGCCGGAATCGCCCTGGTGCGCGCCGATGGATCGATCTTCATCGAGAAGAAGGCGGGCAAGCTGGCCAACCTTCGCGCCGCGATCGGCGAGGACGCCCCGTCGTCGGGCGTGGGGCTGGCGCACACGCGCTGGGCGACCCACGGGCGGCCGAACGACCTCAACGCCCATCCGCACGCCGACTGCACCGGCGACATCGTGGTCATCCACAACGGGATCATCGAGAACTTCCGCGAGCTCCGCGACGGGCTCGAGGCGCGAGGCCACAGGCTGGCGTCGGAGACGGACACCGAGGCGATTGCCCACCTGGTCGAGGAGGAGTACACGGGCGACATCGGCGATGCGGTCCGGCGCGCGCTCGCCCGCGTCTCCGGCGCGTACGCCATGGTCGCGCTCCATGCCGGCGAGCCGGGCCGTCTCATCGGCGCGCGGATGAACGTGCCGCTGATCGTGGGCATCGGCGACGGGGAATCCTTCGTCGCCTCGGACGTGGCGGCGGTGCTGGCGCACACGGACCGCGTGGTGTTCCTCGAGGAGGGGGACGTCGTGGACCTGGACGCCGGCTCCGTCCGGATCACGGGGCTCGACGGCGAGCCGCGCGATCGGCCCGTCCAGACCATCGACTGGACGATCGAGGCGGCCGAGAAGGGCGGGTACCCGCACTTCATGCTGAAGGAGATGCACGAGCAGCCGGATGCGATCCGCGCCGCCATCACCGGCCGGCTGCAGCGGGATCGCCTGGTCCTCGACGAGCTCGAGCCCGTCGCCGACGCCCTTGCCGCGGCCGACCGCGTCGAGTTCATCGCCTGCGGCACGGCCGCCTACGCGAGCCTGGTCGGGGCCCACCTCGTCGAGGCCATGGCGGGCGTCCCGTCGCGCGTCACGGTGGCGTCCGAGTTCCGCTACTCACCCCCGCCCCTCGACGGCCGCACGCTCGTGGTCGCCGTCAGCCAGTCCGGCGAGACCGCGGACACCCTGGCCGCGGCGCGGCTGGCGCGGTCGCGCGGCTGCCCGATCGTGGCCATCACGAACACGGTCGGGTCGGCGCTCACCCGCGAGGCGGACGCCGTCTGCTTCCTGCAGGCCGGCCCGGAGGTGGCAGTCGCCGCGACCAAGACGTTCGTCACGCAGGTCACGGTGGCCGTCATGCTCGCCGCCGTGATCGCCCGCGCGCGAGGCCGGCTGGACCGCGACGCCGAGGCAGAGCTGGTGGCCGCTCTCCGCGCACTGCCCGAGCAGGCTCGCCGGGTGCTGGGGCTCGATCCGGTCGTCCGTGCCGCGGCCCGCAGGTACGTGAACAGCCGCGGCTTCATGTTCGTCGGCCGTGGCGTCGGCTACCCTGCCGCCATGGAGGGCGCGCTCAAGCTCAAGGAGGTCAGCTACACGCACGCCGAAGGCTACGCGGCGGGCGAGCTGAAGCACGGACCCATCTCGCTCCTGGACGTGGAGGTGCCGCTCGTCGCGGTCGCGACACGGTCGTCCGTGCAGGAGAAGCTCGTCAGCAACGTGATGGAGGGCCGGGCCCGTGACGCCCGCGTGATCGCGGTCGCGACCGAGGGCGACGAGGAGATCGCCCGGTACGCCGACGATGTCTTCGCGGTCCCGGAGACCCTCGAGGCGCTGAGCCCGATCCTCGCCGTGATCCCCCTGCAGCTCTTCGCCTACCACATGGCCGTGGCGCGCGGCACCGACGTGGACCAGCCTCGGAACCTGGCCAAGTCCGTGACGGTCGAGTAGGCCGGCGTGGCGGACGGGCCCGATGGGGCGGCGCGTGGGAACGGGTCGGACGGGCAGGGCGGCCCCCGGGACGGGCAGGGCGGTCCCCCCGACGAGATCCCCGAGCTCGGCGTCGACATCATCCGCGTGTCGCGGATCGGGGAGGCGCTCCAGCGTTTCGGGGCCAGATTTGCACGGCGCGTGCTGACCCCGGCAGAGGCGTCCTACGTGCGCGCGAACGCGGAGCGGTTCGCCGGCAGGTGGGCCGCCAAGGAGGCCGTGAGCAAGGTGCTCGGCCTCGGGGTGCGCGGCGTCGGGTGGCGCGACATCGAGGTGGTGCGGCTGCCGACCGGGCAGCCGGCCGTCCGGCTCTCGGGGCGGGCGCTGGCGAGGGCCGAGCAGCTCGGGATGGGGCGCATCGCCCTGTCGATCACGCACGAGCGCGAGTACGCGGTGGCGGTCGCGTCGGGGATCCGTACGGCGGGCGGCGCGTTCCTGTTCCCGCCGGACATCGAGGCGCGGCTCGACGAGCGCGAGCAGCGCCTGCTGGCCCGGATCGACCGGATCCGCGACCTCGCCACCGAACTCCGTGACGCCGATGGGCCTGGAGAGACGAGATGAGCGACTCGACCGGCAACCCGCTGCAGGAGCTCGACGACCAGGCAGTCGCCGCACTCCTGCCCGTTCGCGAACCCCGGGCGCACAAGGGCGACAACGGGCGCGTGCTCCTCGTCGCGGGTTCGCTGGACTTCGCCGGAGCCGGGCTCCTCGCCAGCCATGCCGCGGGTCGGGCCGGGGCCGGGCTGGTCACCCTCGCGGTCCCGCGGTCCCTGCAGCCCGTCGTCGCCGGTCGCTTCGTCGAGGTGATCACGCTTGGGCTGCCCGAGCGCTCGCCGTTCGAGGTGGACCCCGATGCGTCCGCGGCGCTCCTGGCGGGCGTCCCGCACGATGCCCTGGTCATCGGGCCGGGGCTCCGCCGCTCGGACGCGAACGACGCGATGGTCCGTGCCCTGCTGGCCCAGTCCGGCGCCCCGGCCGTCGTGGATGCCGAGGCGCTCAATGCGCTGTCGCGCAGCCCCGGCTGGCACGAGGGCGTCCGCCGGTCGTGCGTGCTGACACCCCACCCCGGCGAGTTCCGCAGGCTCAGGCCCGACGAGTCGGGCGACCTCGCCGCCGACGACGACGCCCGCGAGCGCGCCGTGCGAGAGGCCGCCGCGGCATGGAACCAGGTCGTGCTGCTCAAGGGCGCCCGGACGGTGGTGGCAGCGCCGGGTGGCGAGGCGGCCAGGGTGCCCTTCGAGAACCCCGCGCTCGGGACCGGTGGCACCGGTGACGTGCTCTCGGGTGTCATCGGCGCCCTGCTCGGGCAGCGGATGGACCCGTACGACGCCGCGCGCGTCGGCGTGTACCTCCACGGCACCGCGGGCGAGGTGATCCGGGAGCGCCTCGGCGACAGCGGCCTCCTGGCATCCGACCTGCCCGGGGAGATCGCGCATGCGCGTCACCGCCTGGCGGGGATGCGCGACCGGCGCGTCGGGGGCGGGCGCCGGGTCGGGTTCGCGCCGCGCGGCGACATCGCGTGAGCGCGGCGCTCCGCTCGCCGATCGAGGTCCGGCTCGAGGCGGCGGGCCTTCCGCCGCTGCCGCGATCCGCATGGCTCGAGATCGACGTCGCGGCGCTGGCCGCAAACGTCGCGACCCTGCGGTCTCTGCTGCAGCCGGACGTCCGGCTGGCGGCCGTGGTGAAGGCGGACGCCTACGGGCACGGCCTCGTCCCGGTGTCGAGGGTGTTCGCGGAGGCCGGGGCGGACTACCTGTGCGTGGCGACGCTCGACGAGGCCCTGGCGGTGGCGGCTGCCGGTACCGGCGTCCCCGTCCTGGCCCTGTTCGAACCGCCACCCGACGGCATCGCGTCGGCCGCCGCGGCCGGGGTCGAGGTCACCCTGGCGACGGAAGACGCGGCCCGGGCCGTGGAGCGCGCCCGCGTTCCGGCCGGCGTTCCGCTGCGCGTGCACCTCGAGATCGACACGGGCCTGCGGCGCGCAGGCGTGCCCGTGGACCGGGCAGGACACATCGCGGCGTCCCTGGCGCGCCTGCCCGGCGTCGAGGTCGTCGGGACGTGGACGCACCTGGCCAGTGCCCACGACGCGTCGGTCAGCGTCCGGCAGGACCGTCGCTTCCGGGACGCCTCCGCCGCCGTCGAGGAAGCCGTGGCGCACCCCGTGCTGCGCCACATCGCGGCGACCGGGGGGGTGCTGGCCTCGACCACGCCGCAGTACGACATGGTCCGCCTGGGACTCTCGCTCTACGGCCTCGTTCCCGACGCGTTTCCCGCCGCGCCCGACGCCCGGACCGCCGCTGCGGCACTTCGCCCGGCGATGGCGCTGTACGCTCGTCCACTCCGCGTCACGGACGTGGAGACGGGCGAAGGGGTGGGGTACGGCGCCCGCTGGCGGGCGGAGCGCCCGTCGCGGATCGCCACCCTGCCCGTCGGCTACGGCGACGGGTGGACCTACGCCTCGGCGGGGCGGACGTCCGCGCTCGTCCGGGGCCGGCGCGTGCCGCTGGTCGGCAGCGTGGCGATGGATGCCATCGCCGCCGACGTGACCGACGTCCCGGGAGTCGGGCCGGACGACGAGTTCGTGCTGCTCGGCCGCCAGGGGCGCGAGCAGATCACCGCCATCGAGCTGGCGCGCGAGCGCACCACGATCCCGTGGGAGATCGTCACGGCGATGGCATGGCGCCTGCCCCGCGTGTACGATGCGGGCGGTGAGGTGTTGAGCGTGCGGACGCTGTCGGGAGAGCTGCGCGCCGCGGGCGCGAGGACGAGATGAGCGGCATCAGGCTGTGGAACGGCGACATCTGCGACCTCCAGGTCGACGCGATCGTCGTTCCCTCCACGCCCGCGCTCTGGATGACGTCGGGCGCCGCGGTCGGCGTCAAGCAGCGCGGCGGGCACGGCATCGAGTTCGAGGCCGTCGCGAAGGCTCCGCAGCCCGTCGGGTCGGCCGTCGCGACGGGTGCCGGCGCCCTCGCCTGCCGGTACGTGATCCACGCCGTGTCCCTCGGTCCCGACCGTCGCACGTCCGCGGCGGGCATCGACGGTGCGACCCGCTCCGCCCTGCGCGTGGCGGAGAGCCTGCAGGTGCACGTGCTGGCCCTCCCGGCGCTCGGTTCGCAGCTGGGCGGCGTGCCGCTGGCGGAGTGCGCGAGGATCATGACCCGTGCCATCCACGAGACGCTGGCCGAGTGCCCCGCGCTCGACGAGGTCGTGCTCGCGCTGCGTGGAACGCTCACCTATGCCGCGTTCCAGGCCGAGCTCGGGAGGCAGCGCGTCCTGCGTGCCGTGCCCGTCGTGGCCGGAGCGAACGGCGGGCCGGCGGACATCCTGGCCGTCCTTGGAGCGGCGCCGGAGGCCGGCGGGGAGACGCAGGCCGGCGCGGCGCCGCAGGCCGCCGCGGGGACGCAGGGTGACCTTGACCGGACGCGGCCGGCGTCGGATCGGCAGCCTGCGAGCCCCGGACGGATCGCGATCGACCCGGCGGTGGGGACCACGGCACGCAGTGGCGAGCCGGACCGGTGAACGAGCCGCGGTTCCTGCGCCAGGAAGAGGTCCAGGACGAGCTCGTGGATTCCGTGGCCCGCGAGGTGCAGCTGCGCGGCATGTCGACGACCATGGTGCTGTTCCTGGAGGCGAGCCGGCCGTACCGCGCGCTGGGCAGCCAGGCCATGCTGTTCTTCGACCCGGTCCTCAGGGGAATCCTGACGGGCGGCATCACCGGCGTCGACCGCGTGATGGCCGACGACAGCGGCATCGAGCGCCTGATCGAGCGCCTCGAGGAGCTGGACGAGGAATCGCGCTGGGATTCGTGAGTCTGGCGGCACGGGCCCGTGCCGGGGACTCCGCGCCGAGCCGGCACCGACGCGACCGACTCCGGCCGGGTAGGATTCCGGCGTGACGTCCGGCGCGCATCCCTTCTTCACCCTGGACATCGGATCCGCCACGGTCGGTGGCGGCCTCGTGGCCCGCATCGACGGTCGTTGGCGGCTGCTCGCGTCGGCGGCCGTGCCCGCCGTCGTGGGCGTGGAGCCGCTCCTGCGCCGCCTTGCCGAGGGCGTCGCGGCGGCGGACCCCAACCTGCTCGGGGGCGCGGCGGACTGGCCGGCATGGGCACGCGTCGAGAGCCGGACGGGTCCGGCGCCACGCGTCGTGGTTGCGGGCCCGTCCGACCGGGCCGTGGAGCCGCTCCTCCATGCCTTCGCCACGGACGGCTGGCTGACGACCGCGACCGTGACGCCCGAGCGCACGGCCGCGCTCGATGCGGCGCTGGCCCTGCGCGATCCGGACCTCAGCCTCGTGGTCGTGGCGGCACCGGAGGGCGCGGGGGGGAGAGAGCGCGAGGCACTCCTCGACGTCGCCGCGCTGATCGGTGCGATGGCGGGCCTGCGCGAGGATCTGCCCGTGCTCGTGGCGGGGTCCGCAGCGACCACGATCCCGGATCTCCCGGCGGAGCGCATCGTCCATGCTCATGGTCCCGCAGACGCCGTTGCGGTCGCCAGGGAGGCGGTCCCGGGGACATGGGGCCGTGACGGATTCGTCAGGTCGATCGTGTCGCTGGCCGCTATCGCTGGACCTGCGGGTCGAGGGCGTCGACGTGGGGTTCGATGCGGGCACGCGCGTGCTGGCCGATCCGGACGGCCTGGTGCACCGCCTGGTGCTCGCCGATGCCGCGCTCGTCCCGGCCGGCGCGCTCGAGGACCAGAGGGTGCTCGACGCGATCGCCCGGTGGTCGCCGCTCGCCGACGACGCCTACGCCGTCCGCGACCGGCTGAGGAACCTGCGGATCGCCCCCTGGAGGGACGCCGCCGGCGATGGTGCGCGACTCAGGCTCGCGGCCGGGCGAGCGGCCCTCGAGCGGCTGCAGGAGGCCTGGCAGGACGATGCCCGCGAGCGCGGGCGCGGCCTCCACCGGCTCTCCGACCACGGCGCTGCGGGCGACGAGGCTGTCTCGCCCGACCTGGTGGTCGCGAGTGGTGGCGTGTTCGCGGCGCCGCCCGGCCCGGCGGTGGCGCTCGCGCTCGTCGACACCCTTCGGCGGCCCGGCGCGGTTGCCCTCACGCTCGACCACGCGAGGATCCTGGGTCCGCTCGGGATGCTCGACGACGAGAGCGACCGCCGGCGCCTCCTGGCGGATCTCGTGGATGATGTCCTGCTCCCCCTCGGCAGCGCGATCGTCGCGCCCGGGTTGCGACCGGCGCGTCGCGGCAGCCTGCGCGTGACCGCGGACGGGGCCACCACCACCCTCCCGCTCACGTCCGGGGCCGTGCAGGTCGTGGATCTGCCGCCGGGCCTGGCGGCGACGGCGGAGCTGGAGTCGCCGGACGACCTCTACGTGGGCACGCGTGCCCGCCGGGTCGCGTTCTCCGTCACCGGCGGTCTCGGGGGACTCCTCGTCGATACCAGGGACATCCCGCTGCGCCTGCCCGAGCGCCCGGAGCGCCGCCGCGAATACCTGGACGCCTGGCAGCGCCCGCTCTGGACGAACGCCGAACCATGAGCGTGACGCCCGTGCTGGACCGCATCCCATTTCGCTCCGCGTGCCTCTCCGAGCCGGAGGTCCGGTTGGCCCTGCGCCCGGGCGACGTTCCGCTCGTCGAGCCGGGCGACCGTGTGGCTCCGGGCGACCCGCTGCTGCGCCGGGCCCGGCACCCGCAGGTCGGCGAACAGGCGCTGCACGGCATGATCGCGCCGCAACCGGGCACGCGATTCGCGGAGGGCATGACGCTGGCCGGAGACGGCCGCCATCCCCTGCGCTTCGACGGAGCCGGCGAGGTCCTGTACGCGACGCCCGGCGGCAGGCTGCGGGCGGTGATCTCGCGGCACCACGCGATCGTCGAGTCTCCCGTCGCCGGAACGGTCGTCTCGCTCGACGCATGCGCGCTCGACATCCGCGTGGACGGGATGGCGATCCGGGGCGCCATGGTCGTCGGGGAGCCCTCGTTCGGGCCCCTGATCATCGCCGTCGACGGTCCGGAGGCCGAGCTGCACGCGCAGGGGATCGACGTCCGTCACGCCGGAGCGGTGCTCGTGGCCGGATCGCGGGTGGACGTCGAGAGCCTGACGAGGGCCCGTGCCATGGGCGTGCGGGGGGTGATCGCGGGCGGCGTCATCGGCGGGGACGTGCTCGCCCTTCGCGCCTCGATCGATCGACAGGAGGCGTCCGTCCACGCCAGCCCGGCCTTTGCGCTCGTGGTGCTGGACGGGTACGGCAAGCGACCGATCCCGCGCGATTCATGGGAGGCCCTGAACCTGTCCGCAGGGGAGACGGTGGGCCTCACGGTCACGCCGCCGCTCGTGGTGCTGCCGCCCGGCGCCACATCACGGCGAGAACGAGCCGGACCGCGTGCGGGTGGCGGCCGGCCCCCTTCTCGGCAGGACGGGACGCGCCGTCGAGCTCGCCGGAACGCGGCGCCAGGCGGCCGGCGTGTACCAGGACTGCGTCCGGGTCGCGCTCGATCCGCTGGTCTCGCCCGGGCCGCCCGACCTGGTCGACGTCCCGATCGCCGATCTCGAGCGCGATGGTTGAGTCGAAGATGCGGGACGGGACCGTGACGGTGACGAGCGCGTCGGCGGACGTGACGCGCTCGCTGGCGGCGCGACTCGGCGCCGAGGCGGCGGCGGGCGACGTGATCGCCCTGCGCGGCGACCTCGGAGCCGGCAAGACGCAGTTCGCCAAGGGATTCGCCCGCGGGCTCGGCGTATCGGCCGTGGTCAACAGCCCGAGCTTCACGCTGATGGCGGAGTACGCCGGACGGCTCCCGCTGTTCCACCTCGACCTGTACCGGCTCGCGGGGGCGGCGGATGCCATCGCCGGTGGCCTGCTGGACGAGCGCCAGCAATCGGGTGCCACGATCATCGAGTGGGCAGAACGTCTCGACGGCCCGGTCGGCGGGGCGGACCTGGAGGTGCGCTTCGAGGGTGCCGGGGACGAGGTGCGGCGCCTCACCCTGGTCGCCCGCTCGTCCCGCGGCTCTCGATACGTGTCCGCGGTGCGCTCCTGGCGGCCGCCGGCGGGAATGGCGGCGGGATCCGCGAGCGAGGGCGCGGCCGAGGGCGCGACGGGGGGCCCGGCATGAGCGGCGGTCCGCTCCTGGTCGCGATCGACACGGCGACCCGGCGGGCGGCGATCGCCCTGGGGTCCGGAAGCGGTGTCCCGCTCGCGTCGCGTTCGTGGGAGGCCGGCTACCGGCACGGAGAGGAACTGCTCGCCGTCCTCGACGAGCTGCTGCGGGAGGCCGCGATCGGGCTCGGGGACCTCACCGGCGTGGTGGTGGGGGCGGGCCCGGGCGCGTTCACCGGGCTGCGCGTCGGGATGGCGACGGCCAAGGGACTTGCCTACGGGCTGCACATCCCGCTCGTGGGCGTCGGATCCGCGGCCGGTCTCGCGCTGGCGGCGCGGACCGAGAGGCATGCGCCGGACGACGGCCTGGCCGTGCTCATGCCCGCCGGCCCGCACGACCGCTACCTGGCCCGCTTCGCCGTCTCCGCCGGGGGAGGGGATGTCCGTCCGAGCGCCGTCGGGGACCCCGAGCTCGTCCCAGGCGCCGAGCCGCTCGAGCCGCTGGTCGGCGCGATGACGGTCGTCGCCGTCGACCTCGTGGCCGGACCCGGCATCGCCGCGGAAGCCGTGGCGCTCGGCCTCGCCGCCCAGGCCGGGCTCGGGGCGGCGCTCCTCGACGCCGGCCGCGAGGCCCTGGAGCGGGGCCACGCCGACGACGTGGCGGAGCTCGTGCCCGCCTACGTGACGCTGCCGCGCGGCATCACCGCACCCGCGGGGACCATCGAGTGGTCGCGCGACCTCCGGTGAGGGTGATCGTCGAGCCCATGGTGCTCGGCGACATCCCCGCAGTCCACGACATCGAGCGCGCGAGCTTCAGCGCGCCCTGGCCGACCTATGCCTTCCGGCAGGAGCTGGAGGCGAACCGGCTGGCCCGATACCTGGTGGCTCGCGACGGCGACCGGCTGGTCGGCTACGCCGGGCTCTGGCTCATGGTCGACGAAGCGCACGTGACGACCTTCGCCGTCGCGCCCGAGTATCGCCGCCAGGGCGTCGGCGAGCACCTGCTCCAGGAGCTGCTGCGGATCTCGGAGTCCGTCGGCGCGGCGGTCGCCACGCTCGAGGTGCGCGTGTCGAACCTCCCGGCGCGCCGGCTGTACGAGAAGTACGGGTTCAGGCCGGTCGGGGTGCGGCCCCGCTACTACACGGACAACAACGAGGATGCGCTGATCATGACCACCAGCGAGCTGCGGTCACGCGACATGCGCGATCGCCTGCGTCGCCTGGCCGCCGAGCTGCAGGGCCGGCGGGGCGGGGCCGACGTGACGGTCGCGTCGGGCGAGAGCGATGCCCGGGCCGACGCCTCCGGGGATGCCCGCGATGACGGTGCCGGAGGGGCCGCGTGACGGTCGAGTGCGAGGCGAGGGTCGAGTCGTGAACGGGCCAGGCGCGGCCAGGCAGGTGCCCGCGCATGACGAGCCGCCCGGAAGCGGGCTGATCCTCGCCGTCGAGACGTCGTGCGACGAGACCGCGGTCGCCGTGGTCGATCACGGCCGGCGCATCAGGGCCAGCGTCGTGGCCAGCCAGGTCGCGATGCACGCAGCCACCGGAGGGATCGTCCCGGAGGTCGCCGCGCGCGCGCACCTGCGGTGGATCGTCCCGGTCTTCGAGGAGGCACGCGCCGGCGCGGGAATCGACGACTGGTCCGCGATCGAGGCCGTGGCCGTCACGTACGGGCCGGGCCTCGCCGGTTCCCTGCTCGTCGGCATCAACTTCGCCAAGACCCTGGCGTACGTGCACGGGCTCCCCCTGGTGCCCGTCAACCACCTCGAGGGCCACATCTACGCGGCGTGGCTTCTCGATCCGGAGGAGCCGGAGCGCCCCTCACCGCCGTTCCCCCTGATCGCGCTCGTGGTCAGCGGCGGCCACACGTTCCTGGTCGAGATGCGCGACCACCTCGAGTACCGCTTCCTCGGCCAGACCGTGGACGACGCCGCCGGCGAGGCGTTCGACAAGGTCGGCCGGCTCCTCGGGCTCTCGTATCCGGGCGGGCCGGCCATCATGAAGGCGGCGGCCGGAGCCGAGCGCCGCGACGTGGAGTTCCCGCGGGCGTGGATGGGCGACTCGTACGATTTCAGCTTCAGCGGCCTGAAGACGGCCGCGCGCCGCGCGATCGAGGCACGTGGCGGGACCGACGGGCTCGAGGCGGACGTCGTGGCCGAGCTCGCGTACGGGTTCCAGGAGTCGGTCGTGGACGTCCTGGCCACCAAGACCGGCCAGGCGGCGGAACGCAGCGGTGCCCGCGCGATCGTGCTCGGTGGCGGCGTGGCGGCAAACGCCGTCCTGCGGGACCGGGTCGCATCGCGTGCCGAGGCGCTCGGGATCCCGCTGATCGTGCCGCGGCCCGCGCTCTGCACCGACAACGCGGCGATGATCGGGGCCGCGGGCTTCTTCCGGGCGCGCGCCGGCACCCGCGCCTCGCTCGACCTGGACGCGCGCCCGTCGTTGCCGCTCGTCCGGTGACCGGCGGCGACGATCCGCTCGATGCGACCCATCTCGGCCCGGAGGCGGTGCGACGCCACCTCCGCCGGCACGGCCTGGAGGCGCGCCGGTCGCTGAGCCAGAACCACCTCGCCGACGGAGAGACGCTCGAGGCGATCGTGGAGGCCGCGTCGCCCGCGCCCGGCCGCCGCGTGCTCGAGATCGGCCCCGGCATCGGCATCCTGACGGGCGGCCTGCTCGCGGCCGGGGCCGCCGTGACGGCCGTGGAGGTCGATGCCCGGCTCGCCGCGCACCTGCGGGAACGGTTCGAGCAGGCGCTCGAGCTCGGGGCCGCGGACCCGGACGCGCCGGGGGCCCTGACGCTCGTCGAGGCCGATGCCCTCGACGTTCCCGTCGACGAGCTGGTCTCGAGGCCGTTCGACCTGGTGGCGAACCTGCCGTACCACATCACGAGTCCGGTCCTGCACCACGTCCTCGGCGAGGAGCCGCGCCCGGAACGGTTCGTGCTGATGCTGCAGCGCGAGGTCGCGGAGCGCATCGCGTCGCCGCCGGGCGGGCTGAGCTATCTCTCGGTGTTCGTCCAGTACCACGCCGCGGTCGAGGTGGTCCGGATCGTCCGGGCGGCGTCCTTCGAACCCGCACCTGCCGTCGATTCTGCCCTGCTTGCCGGCCGCACCCGGCCGCGCCGCCTGCCGCCCGAGGAGGAGGATGCGCTCTGGCGGCTGGTGCAGGCCGGCTTCCGCGAGCGGCGCAAGATGATCCGGAACGTCATACCCCGGCAGCTCCCCGCCCTGGGGCGCGAGCGGGTCGACGCGGCGCTCGACGCGGCAGGCATCGCGCCCGACCGGCGGCCCCAGACGCTGTCGGTGGAGGAGTGGCTCGTCCTGGCCGAGTTGCTGGAGATGATCGGGCCGGGCTGGCGAACGCCGGGGGCCGCGTCGTGACGAGTCTCTCGCCGCCGCCGGCGCTGCTGCCGCCGCCGGTGCCGCCGCCGCGCCTGGCCGGTACCCGATCGCGCCGCTCGCGGCCGCCGGGCACGCGGCCGGACATGCCCTTCGTGGCGGCGCCTGCGAAGATCAACCTCGCGCTCGAGGTGATCGGGCGCAGGGCCGACGGGTTCCACGAGCTCCGGTCCGTATTTGCGCCGCTCGCGCTCGCCGACGACCTGCGCGTGTCCGTCCGGGCAGGGAGCGGGCCGCCCGTGCCGCGCGGTTCGACCGGGTCCGGCGGCATCCGTCCGCGCGCAGCCGCCGTGTCATTGGGGAGCGACGTCGCCGTCGCATCTGCCGGCAGAGCCGCCCGCGTGGCGGACAGCGTCGCCCGCGCGGCGGAGAGCGTCGCCATCACGCCCCCGTCCGACGCCGACCCCAGCCGGGAGACCCTCGACCGCCTCGGCATATCGGGCGCGCCAGACGTCCCGGTCGCGGACAACCTCGTTCTCCGCGCCGCCCTGCTGCTCCGCGCCGAGGCGGGCCGGCCGCTGCCCCCGCTGGCCTTCCGGCTCCGCAAGCGGATCCCCGCGGCGGCGGGCCTCGGAGGCGGGAGCAGCGACGCGCTGGCAGCCCTCGACCTCGCCGCATCCGCCTGGGGCCTGCGCCTGTCACGCCGCCGACGGCTGGAACTGGCCGAAGCGCTCGGGTCGGACGTGCCGTTCTTCGCGCTGGGTGGCTGGGCTCTCGTCGGGGGCCGAGGCGAACGGCTCGTGCACCTTCCGTCACCGCGAGGGGGTCCGCTCGGCGTCGTCCTCGTGGTCCCCTCGGCGCGCCTCTCGACCCGCGACGTCTTCGCGGCCTTCGACGCGTCCCGGGGCGCGCGGCCGGATGGGACAGGGGAGGCGGGTGGCGGCGCACGCCCCGGTGCCTCGGGCCGCCTCGCGTCGCTGCTTCGCCGTGGTGGTTCCGCGGCCGAGGTCTCGGATGCGCCGCCTGCGAACGACCTGCTCGATGCCGCCACGGCGCTGCTGCCCGGCCTCGACCGCCTGCGACGTCAGCTGGGAGACATGCTCGGCCGGCCCGTGCACCTCAGCGGCTCCGGACCCACCCTCTTCGTCCTCTATGCTTCTCTGCGCGATGCCCGCCGTGCGGCGCGGGAGGTCGTGGCCGCCGCGACGGCCGGCACGCTGCGACCGCCCGGAGGGACGCTGCAGGCGATCGCCACCGCGACAGAGGGAGGAGACGCATGAACGATCGGATCGCCACGGACGCGGCCCCGGCGGCCATCGGTCCGTACAGCCAGGCCGTGCGCGGGCACCGGCTCCTGTTCTGCTCCGGCCAGCTCGGCCTCGATCCCGCATCGGGAGAGCTCGCGTCCGGGACGGAGGCCCAGGCGGAGCGCGCACTCGGCAACGTGCGGGCCGTCGTCGAGGCCGCGGGGGGCGCCATGCGCGACGTCGTCAGGACCACGGTGTACCTGGCGGACATGAACGATTTCGCCGCCGTCAACGCGGTGTACGCCCGTCACTTCGAGGAGCCCTATCCCGCGCGCTCGACGGTGGCGGTCGCCGCCCTGCCGAAGGGAGGCCGCGTCGAGATCGAGGCCACGGCGTTCCTGCCCGACCCAGCGTGACCGCCGGCGGAGACGCCGTCGGACGTGCCACGGCCGGCGGGCCCGGGAGCGCTCGCGAGCGACAATACCGGCCGTGAACCCGGCGCCGCGCGTCGCCGGAAGCCCGGCGGCATGTCCCGGCGTTGACACCCCCACCCGCGGGCCGGAAAATCGCGTGGACGTGTCGAACAACCCTCCAAGTCGCGACGAGCGGCCGGCGTCGTGAATCACGACGTCCCTGCCGCTCCGCTCGCGATCGTGCTCGCGGCGGGGCTCGGAACCCGCATGCGGTCACGACGGCCCAAGGTCCTCCACGAGCTGTGCGGCCGGCCGATGCTCTCGCACGTGCTCGACGTCGCCCGCGCGGTGGGCAGTCGGGATCCCCTGGTGGTCGTATCGCCGGCGACTGCGTCGGTCCGGGACGCGATTGGCGATGACCACGTGACGTATGCGCTGCAGGCCGAGCCGCTGGGCACGGCCGACGCCATGGCAGCGGCGATGGCGGTCGCTCCCGCGGATGCGGACGAGATCGTCGTGCTCAGCGGCGACGTTCCGCTGCTCCGGCCGGAGACCGTCCAGCGGCTGCTCGCCCTACGGCGACGCGAGGACGCCACGATCGCGATGGCCGTGATCGACCTCGCGAACCCGCACGGGTACGGGCGCGTCGTCCGGGACGATCGGGGCCGCGTGTCCCGCGTCGTGGAGGAGAAGGACGCCGACGACGAGGTGCTGGCCATCCGCGAGGTCAACGCCGCGCTCTACGTGTTCCACGGCCCCTGGGTGCGGTCACGCATCGGGAGCGTCCTGCCGTCGCCCGCGACCGGTGAGTACTACCTTCCCGAGCTCGTGGGCATGGCGCACGCGGAGGGTGGTGCCGTGGTCGCGCTCCGGGTGCCGGACCGGCGCGAGCTCGCGGGGATCAACGACCGGGTCCAGCTCGCCGAGGCGGAGGCGGAGCTGCGACGTCGGATCGTGGAGGCGCACATGCGTGCCGGCGTCACGATGCTCGATCCGTCCACGGTCCGGATCGAGGCCACGGTGGAGATCGCCGCCGACGTCGTCCTGGAGCCGGGCGTGGTCCTGCAGGGCCGCACGCGGATCGGCAGCGACACGGTCGTGGGGACCGGTACCCGGATCGTGGACAGCGTCGTGGGCGACCGGTGCCGCATCTGGTCGAGCGTGATCGAGTCGAGCGAGGTCGGCGACGACGTCCGGGTCGGCCCGTGGGCCCACCTGCGGCCGGGCGCGCGTGTCGGCGACGGTGCCGAGGTCGGCAATTTCGCCGAGATCAAGTCGAGCAGCCTCGGCCGGGGGTCGAAGCAGCATCACTTCAGCTACCTTGGCGACGCCACGATCGGCGAGCATGTGAACATCGGGGCCGGGACGATCACGTGCAACTTCGACGGCCGGGACAAGCACCGCACCGAGATCGGCGACGGCGCCTTCATCGGCTCCGACACGATGCTCGTCGCGCCGGTGCGGGTGGGCGCGGGATCGAGGACCGGGGCCGGCTCCGTGGTCACGCACGACGTCCCTGACGGCATGCTCGCCGTGGGCGTCCCGGCGCGGCTCCGGCATCCGGCGAGTCCGCCGGACCATGGGCCTCGTGGCGCTCCGGAGGCCGGCGGGGCCGGGCCGAACACCGGGGCAGGTGCCGGAGGCGACACCGACGCGGAACCCGCTCCGGAGGACCTCACGTCCCCGGCATGAACCCGCTCGTGGAACTCATCGTCATCGCGATCCTGATCGCGCTCAACGCGATCTTCGTGGCTGCCGAGATCGCCCTGGTGACGATCCGCAGAAGTCGCGTGGAGCAGCTGATCGAGGAGGGGAGCGGCGCCGCCCGCCGCGTCGAGCGCCTGCTGCAGCGGCCCGGACGTTTCCTGGCCGTCACCCAGCTCTGGATCACCTTCATCGGCTTCCTGTCGTCGGCGTTCGCGGCGGTGACCCTGACCGTGGCCCTGGAAGACCTGCTGTCGCGTCTGCCGGAGGTCGCCTCCTACGCCGCTCCGTTGAGCCTGGTCCTCGTGACGCTGGTCCTGTCGCTCGTGACGATCGTGTTCGGCGAGCTGGTCCCGAAGGCGCTCGCGCTGGCCAACGCGGAGCGGTTCGCGCTGGCGGTGTCCGGGCCGTTCGAGTTCCTCGAGCGGGTCCTGAGCCCCCTCGTCCGCCTGCTCGAGTTCGTCACCAACGCCGTGACGCGCCCGCTCGGTGCCGAGCAGCACGATCGCAGCCAGATCTCGATGGAGGAGTTGAAGATCCTGGTCGAGCGCGGAGGCGAGCAGGGCGTCCTCGAGGCCGAGGAGGAGCAGATGATCTCGGCCGTCATCGAGCTCGGCGAGGGGCGCGTCCACGAGGTCATGGTTCCGCGCATCGACGTGACGGCCATCCCCGTGGAGACGGCGTTCGGCGAGGCGCTCGACACGATCCTGCGCGAAGGGCATTCGCGCATTCCGGTGTACGAGGAGTCGATCGACAACGTGATCGGCATCCTCTACGCCAAGGACCTGCTGCCCTACCTCAAGGACAATGCCGAGCCGCCCGAGCTTCGGCGCCTGCTCCGGGCGCCGCTCTTCGTGCCGGAGTCGATGAGCGTGGACGACCTGCTCCACGAACTCCAGCGGCGCAAGGTGCACATCGCGGTCGTGCTCGACGAGTACGGCGGAACGGCGGGCATCGTGACGATCGAGGATCTGCTCGAGGAGATCGTGGGCGAGATCCAGGACGAGTACGACGTCGAGGAGCCCATGGTCGAGCGCGTTTCCGAAACCGAGGTGCGCTTCGACGGTCGGGCGAACATCGACGACTTCGTCGACGCGTTCGGCGTGGACCTGGCCGACGAGGACCGCGAGGAGTACGACACGGTGGGCGGCTTCGTGTACCACCGCGTCGGCGGCGTCCCCAAGGTCGGGGACACGCTGGACATCGACGGACTGACGCTCACCGTCGAGAGCACCGACGGCCGGCGCGTCGGGAAGGTCCTGGCGGTGCGCCACACGAACGACGAGGGCACGGAGTCCGAGCCGCCGGGCGAGTAACCACGGCCGTGTGGCGTCGCCCGCCGCGCGTCGCCCGCACCGCCGCGTGTCGCTCGCCCCGAGGCCGCCGCACGTTGCTCGTCGCTCGCCCCGCCCTACGTCGCTCGCCCCCGCCCCAGCCGCACGCCGTCGCCGTGCTTCATGCAGGAATCGTCCCGCAGTGATCCTTATGTCGAAATCGACCCGCCCGTGGACGAGATCAGGCTCATTTCGAGGGTGCGCCACGCTCGATCCGTGCGAGGCGGGCACGCCGAAGCCCGTCCGGAGCCCCGACAGGCACCCCGAAACGGACATACGTTTCCGTACCGAGAGATTCTGCAGGAAAGGCGGCCCGGCGCGGCCGGGGATGTGCCCTGCAGGAAGGCGGCGGTGGAGGCGCTGGCCGGCGGGGTTCCCGGGCTGGCGCCCGGCGAGGTTCCGGGCTGCCGCCCGGCGGGTTCCGGGCTGCCGCCCGGCGGGGTTCCGGGCTGCCGCCCGGCGGGGTTCCGGGCTGCCGCCCGGCGGGCTCCCGGGCTGGCGCCCGGCGAGGTTCCGGGCTGCCGCCCGGCGGGGTTCCGGGCTGGCACCCGGCGATGTGCCCGTGCCGATACGCGGCCTCTCTCGCGTCCGCCCGGCCCCTATGCGCTGATGGCCGAGACGATGATCTCCCGGAGGCGGTCGCGCGCGTCGCCGTGCACCACGCCCGTCGCGTCCAGTGCCGCGAGCGCCTCGTCGCGAAGGCGCCGCGCCTCCCGCCGCGTGTAGTCGGCCGCGCCCGTCTCCTCGAGGATCGAGCGGAGCCGGCCGATCTCGTCGGCAGTCGGGTCCTCCCGGTCGGCGAGTGCCCTCAGCCGGCCGCGGTCGTCGTCGGAGGCGTGCTCCAGCGCGTAGAGCACCGGCAGCGTCTTCTTGTGCTTGGCAAGATCGGAGGGCTCCTTGCCCGTCACCTGCTCCTGGCCCCAGATGCCCAACAGGTCGTCGTTGAGCTGGAACGCCAGCCCGAGGGCCCACCCGAAGCGGCGGTACGCGTCGACCACCCCGTCGTCGTCGGTCGCCAGCATCGCGCCGGCCTCGATGGAGGCCGCGATGAGCGCCGCGGTCTTCCGGCCGATCATGTCGAAATACAGCTCGACCGACATCTCGTCGCCGTGCTCCGACGCCCAGAGGTCGAGGAACTGGCCCTCGCACAGCGCCAGGCAGGTGTCGTCGTAGAGACGCATGAGGCGCAGGACCTTCGTGTCGCTGAACCCCAGGTCCGTCAGCCGGTGCAGCGCGAGCCGGGAGAGCACGAACAGCGTGTCGCCCGTGTTGATCGCCTGGCCCACGCCGTACACGGTCCACAGGGCGGCCCGGTGGCGGCGCTCGACGTCGCGATCCTCGATGTCATCGTGGACGAGGCTGAAGTTGTGGCCGAGCTCGACCGCCGCCGCGCCGGGCAGTGCGCGCGCGTGGTCGCCCGCGATGGAGGCGAACGCCAGCAGGCCGAGGAGGGGCCGAAGGCGCTTGCCGCTCACGCCGCTGGCGCCGTCCAGGCCGAGGTGGTAGCGGACCATGTCGTAGAGATCGCGCGTTGCGGGTCCGTCCACCGCGTCCACGACGCGCAGGATCTCGGCCTCGGTATCGGTGATCATGGCCTGCAGGTCGGCCTGGGTCAGCACGCGACGGATGATACAGGCGCTACGCTTGCCCGATGCCGATGGGTCGTGTCTACAAGACGAGCGCGATCGTGCTGTCGCGGTTCGACCTGGGCGAGGCGGACCGCGTCCTGACGCTCCTGACCCCTCACGACGGCAAGCTGAAGGCGATCGCAAAGGGCGTGCGGCGGCCTCGGAGCCGGCTCGGGGGCAGCCTGGAGCCGTTCGCGGAGCTGCACCTCGTGCTCGCCCACGGCCGCACGTTCGACGTCGTCACGCAGGCCACGGTGCAGCACGCATGGCTCGCGCTGCGCGACCGGCTGGAGTCCACCGCGACCGCCTGGTACCTGTCGGAGCTGGTGGAGCGCTCGACCGAGGAACGGGCTCCGGCCCCCCGGCTCTACGAGCTCCTCGGGGCGACGTACGAGCACCTCGACGCGGGCCTGCCGCCCGGCCGGGTTGCCCGCTGGTTCGAGTTCCGGTTCACCGACGAGCTGGGCCTGCGGCCCGAGGTGGACCGGTGCGTGGAATGCGACCGCCGGCTCGAGTCGGACGAGGCGTTCCGCTGGGTCCCGGCGCTCGGCGGCCTGCTGTGCCAGGCGCACCCGGGCCCGAACGCCGAGCGGACAGGGCTCTCGCGCGACGGGCTGCGGCTGCTCAAGGCGTACCGCCACATGGACCTCGAGACGATCGCGGCCCTGCGGCTGCCGGCCGCGGTCGAGATGGAGGCCGAGCAGGCGATGCGGATGTTCGTGCGCCACGTGCTGGAGCGCGAGGCGCGGTCGCTCGATTTCCTCGACGAGGTGCGCGCGGGCCACTGATCCGGGCGCGGACGACGGTCGGATGGCACTCGACGGCGGCGTGATCACGGCGTAGACCAGCGGCACGCGTGGCGCCTCGACACGCGACCGGACGGCGCCGGGGGAACAGCCGTCCATTGGCACCCCGGTGACCGGGCGCCGTGCCGCGCCCGCAGCGGAGGGCAGCCATGTCGACCCAGGTTCCCGTCCGGCCGCCACACGCCGGGCTTCTTCGCTGGCTCGCCGGGCGGAACATCCCGTACGACCTGCACGAACACGAAATCGCGTACACGGCTCGCGAGACGTCACGCCTGGAGCACATCGATCCGCGGGCGTTCGCCAAGACGCTCGGGGTCGTCGCCGACGACGGGCGGATGGCTCTGCTCGTGGTGGACGGCGCGGACATGCTCGACCTGGTGAAGGCGCGGCGCGCGATCGAGGCGCGGCAGGTCCGGTTCCTGTCGGAAACCGAGCTGGCCGAACTGGCGCCGTCGTGCGACGTCGGCACGATCCCCCCGGTGCCGGACCTGTTCTCGCTCCCGGTCATCGCCGACTACGCGCTCCGCGAGGACGCCCGGATCACGTTCCATGCGGGCAGCCACGCCTATTGCGTGCAGGTCGATCGTGCGGCCTGGGAGGTGGCGGCGCGCATCACCTACGCGGACCTGGCGGAGGAGCGCGACCTCGAGCCTCGCTGGGCACGGTCCTAGCGTTCAAGGGTCACGACCTCGCGAGCCGCCCCGATGCAACGAATGCGGGCGGCTCGGCGCAATGGGCTGCCCGCTGCCGCCGGCCACTGATCAGGTCCTGCGCTCCCCGGTCGTGCAAGAATGGTGCGGGACCGCCCCGACCGTGCGCGTCCAGCCCGCCCGAAACAGGAGCCACGCATCGCCGTGACCGAGACCCTCGACCCCAATCGCCCTGCAGAGTCCGGCGCCGGCCCGCTGGCCGGTACGCCCGCCGATCCCGGACCCGCCGTCGCCGCCCTCGACACGATCGTCTCGCTGTCGAAGCGCCGCGGCTTCGTGTTCCCCAGTTCGGAGATCTACGGCGGCATCAACGCCGTGTGGGACTACGGCCCGCTCGGGGTCGAGCTCAAGAACAACGTCAAGCGGGCGTGGTGGCGCTCC
Organism: uncultured Chloroflexia bacterium; assembly: GCA_963757865.1. Classification (GTDB taxonomy): domain Bacteria; phylum Chloroflexota; class Limnocylindria; order Limnocylindrales; family CSP1-4; genus JAJYNJ01. Next base: position 205,867 of record CAVWSU010000019.1, on the reverse strand, counting down.
ATGGTGCAGGAGCGCGACGACATCGTCGGGCTCGATGCGGGGATCCTCATGGCTCCCCAGGTGTGGGTCACGTCGGGGCACGTGGCCTCGTTCAGTGACCCGCTCGTCGAGTGCGAGACGTGCCACCGGCGGTACCGGCTCGACGAGCTGCCGGGAGCGGAGAACCTGACGCAGACCGAGCTGCGCGATACCGGGATCGTGGAGCGCCTGGGTCTCCGCTGTCCGGCGGATCAGGGGAAGCTGAGCGCTCCGCGCCGGTTCAACCTCATGTTCAAGACGCACATGGGGCCGGTCGAGGAGGACGCGAACGAGGTCTACCTGCGCCCGGAGACGGCGCAGGGAATCTACGTGAACTTCAAGAACGTGCGCGAGACCAGCCGCAAGAAGGTGCCGTTCGGAATCGCCCAGATCGGCAAGGCGTTCCGCAACGAGATCAGCCCGGGCAACTTCGTCTTCCGGATGCGCGAGTTCGAGCAGATGGAGATGCAGTACTTCGTCAGGCCGGACGCGGCGTCGGCGCACTTCGAGGAGTGGATGCCGCGACGGAAGGCGTGGTACGAGCAGTTGGGCGTGGACCCCGCCCGCCTCCGGTTCCGCGAGCATGCCCCGGACGAGCTGGCGCACTACGCGAAGAAGGCCGTGGACGTCGAGTACCGCTTCCCCTTCGGGTGGAAGGAGCTCGAGGGCATCCACAATCGCGGTGACTGGGACCTGGGCCGCCACCAGGAGGCGACGGGCGAGAACCTCGAGTACTTCGACCAGGCTACGGGCGAGCACTTCGTGCCGTGGATCGTGGAGACGTCGGCGGGCGCGGACCGCGCGGCATTCACGTTCCTGATCGACGCCTATCGCGAGGAGGAGGTGCGCGGGGAGAAGCGCGTCGTCCTCGGCTTCCACCCGGACCTCGCCCCGTACAAGGTGGCCGTGCTGCCGCTGCTCAAGAAGCGGCCCGAGATCGTCGAGCTGTGCCACCGGATCAGGGACGACCTGAAGCGCGACGTGATGGCGGTCTACGACGACACGGCCTCGATCGGCAAGCTCTACCGCCGCCAGGACGAGATCGGGACGCCGTACTGCGTGACGGTCGACGTCGATTCACTCGAGGACGGAGCCGTCACGGTGCGCGATCGCGACTCGATGGAGCAGGTGCGCGTGTCGGTCGACCAGATTCGCGGCTACCTGCTGGACAGGCTCGCGTCCGCCCGCGCCTGAGTCAACCGGCGCCCGCGGGCCGCGTGCGGGCCGCGGGTGGGGCCGGGCAGCCACCAGTGCTGCTCCCGGGCAGGCACCTCAGGCCTGGGGGACGCCGAGCTGCTCCAGGGCAGGCACACCCAACCTGTTGTGCGAGAGTCCGCCGCGGCGCACCCGGGAGAAGGCGCGGCCGCAGCCGTGTGTCGGCCCATCGCTGACGCTCCGGAGGCGCCCGGATGACGCCGCGTGCTCACGCGTCGGGTGGTCGGGGGCCCGGCGCGGGTCGGAACGGCGTCGCGACCAAGGCCCGCAGGTGGCGATCTGCTTGACAGGCTCCCGAGTCCTGCGCGGCGGCGATATCCAGCCGCGGACCGCCCACCAGGCCCCTGGGTCCTGCCCGGCGGTGGGGCACGGGAAGGGCACCCCTCGCTCGCCTAGCACGCCTCGCTGCCTCGCGTGCGCTGCCATACCGGCCGATCCCGGGGGCGTACCGTTCACGGTACGTTCCCGAGGGACCCGTCACACGAGGAATCACCGGATGTCCACTTCCACCGAGACGATCGGCCGGCGACCAGCCGTCGTACCCGCCGATCGGGCGGCCGGGCTGTTCCGCTGGAACGTCGTCCTGTCCGCGCTCCACTTCGTCCAGTTCGCTGCGATCCTCGCCCTGTCGTTCGCCCGTAGCCCGATCGTCACGGCACCGGTCGTGTCGAGCTACCTGACGTTCGACACGGCCACACGGACCCTGGTGCCGGCGCAGCGGGCGATCTTCGACCTGCCCGTCGGGCCGGCCGTCGCCCTGTTCCTGCTGATCAGCGCGATCGCGCACGCGACGCTCGCGTTCCCGGCGAGGGCGTGGTACCAGCGCCACCTCGCCCGCGGGCAGAATCCTGCGCGATGGCTGGAGTACGCGCTCTCGTCGAGCGTCATGATCGTCGTGATCGCGACGCTCAGCGGCATCCAGGAGGTGGGCACGCTCGTCGCGATCTTCGGCGCGAACGCGGCCATGAACCTGTTCGGCTGGAGCATGGAAGCGGCCAACGAGGGCCGCTCGCGCCCGCAGTGGCTCCACTACGTCTTCGGCTCGATCACCGGAATCGTGCCGTGGATCGTGATCGCGATCGCGCTGCTGACGGCGGCCACCGCACCGGGCGCCGCGCCGATCCCCGGGTTCGTCATCGCGATCTTCGTCTCGCTGTTCCTGTCGTTCAACGTGTTCGCGATCACGATGATCCTGCAGTACCGGCAGGTCGGGCGCTGGCGTGACTACCTCTACGGCGAGCGCACGTACATGCTGTTGAGCCTGGTCGCCAAGTCACTGCTCGCATGGCAGGTCTTCGCGGGCACGCTCCGGCCGTAAGGGACGCCATCGCCGAGGCTCGCGCGACGGGATCCGCCTCGTCTCGAGCGGGGAGAGAGATGCCCGGCCGGCTGTGCAGCAGCCGGCCGGGCCGGGAACGTCCGCTAGTGGTGGGCCGCGCCGGGCGGCCTGCCCCCTACTGCGCCGCCGTGGCGGGGGCCGCTGTTGCGTGCTCCTTGCGTGCGGCGGCCTTCGCCGCCTTCTCCTCGGCCTCGCGTTCGCCGGGCTCGGGTGGCGGAGGATACGCTCCCCGCAGAAATGCGTCGATCGCGTGGGCGGCGCGCTTGCCGTCGCCCATGGCCAGGATCACCGTCGCGGCGCCGCGCACGATGTCGCCGCCCGCGAAGACGCCGGGCATGCTGGTCATGCCGTGCTCGTCCGTCTGGATGTAGCCCCACTGGTTGACCTGCAGCTCGGGTGCCGTGCGCGTCAGCAGTGGATTGCTCTTCGTGCCGATCGCGACCACGACCTCCTCGCAGTCGATCGTGAACTCCGATCCCTCGATCGGGATGGGCCGGCGCCGGCCGGAGGCGTCGGGCTCCCCGAGCTCCATGCGCACGCACCGCAGGCCGGTCACCCAGCCCTTGTCGTCGCCGAGGACCTCGACGGGCGCGACGAGGAAGTCGAAGCGGACGCCCTCCTGCTCCGCGTGATGGACTTCCTCGGCCCGTGCCGGGAGTTCCTCCCGGCTGCGCCGGTAGACGCAGATGGCCTCGTCGGCACCCAGGCGCTTGGCGGTCCGGACCGAGTCCATCGCGACGTTCCCGCCGCCGACCACCGCGACGCGCCGTCCCTTGAGGATGGGCGTGTCCGAGTCCGGGTTCCACGCGCCCATCAGGTTGACGCGCGTGAGGTACTCGTTCGCCGAGTACACGCCCTTCAGGTTCTCGCCCGGCACGTGCATGAAGACGGGGAGGCCCGCGCCCACGGCGATGAACACGGCGTCGAAGAGCTCCCGGATCTCGGGCAGCGTGTAGGTCTTGCCGATGATCGTGTTCGGCTGGATCTCGACGCCCTTCGCCACCAGCCGGTCGATCTCCGCCTGCACGATGTCCTTGGGAAGGCGGAACTCCGGGATGCCGTAGATGAGCACGCCGCCCGGGGCGTGGAACGCCTCGAACACGGTGACCTGGTGACCGGACTTCACGAGCTCGCCGGCCGCCGTGAGGCCTGCGGGGCCCGACCCGATGATCGCGACGCGCTTGCCGCCGGTGGCGCGCACGTACGCGTCGAGCTGGTCGGCGTGCTCGCTGGCCCAGTCGGCCACGAACCGCTCGAGGTACCCGATCGCGACGGGCTTGCCGGTCTTGGCGCGCAGGCACACGCCCTCGCACTGCGTCTCCTGCGGGCAGACGCGACCCGTCACGCAGGGCAGCGCGTTGTCGTCGAGGAGCGAGGCCGCCGCGCCCGGCAGGTCGCCGAGCGTGATGCGCTCGATGAACTGGGGGATGTTGACGCGGACGGGACAGCCGTCGATGCAGTAGGGCTTGGGACACTGGAGGCACCGTTCGGCCTCCAGGAAGGCCAGCTGCTCGTCGAGACCAAGGTTGACCTCGCGGAAGTTCGTGCTGCGGAGGAGAGCGTCCTGCTCGGGCATGAGCTGGCGCTCGATCTTCATCCGCTCCTTCTTGCTGAGGACGGCGTGCGGTTCCTGGACCGGCTGGTCGGTCATCGGACGGCCTCTGCCCGGCAGGCGTCGCGACGCGCGAGCGCGTCCTGCTCGAACGGGCGGTAGGTGGTCAGGCGGTCGGCGAGCTCGCGGAAGTCGACCAGGTGACCGTCGAACTCCGGTCCGTCGACACACGCGTATCTGGTCTCGCCGCCGATGCTGACGCGACATCCCCCGCACATGCCGGTTCCGTCGATCATGATCGAGTTCAGCGAGACGGTGGTGTGCACGCCGTAGGGCCGGGTCATCTCGGACACGGCGCGCATCATGGGCACCGGTCCGACCGCGTACACGGCGTCGACCCCACCAGCGTCCAGGAGATCCTTCAGCGCCTCGGTCACGAAGCCGTGCCGCCCGTAGCTTCCATCGTCGGTGCACGTGACGACCTCGCCGTACCGGCGCAGCTCGTCCTCCATGATCACCCACTCGCGGGATCGCCCGCCGATGACGCTGGTGACCGGCAGGCCCCTCCGCTGGAGCTCCTGCGCGATGGGAAGGATCACCGCGGTCCCGACGCCGCCGCCGACGCACACCGCATGGCCGGTCTCGATCAGCTCGGTCGGGCTGCCGAGGGGCCCGGCGACGTCCTGGATCGCCTCGCCCGGCTCCAGCTCGACGAGATCGGCCGTGCTCTTCCCGATCGCCTGGATGACGAGCGTGATCGAGCCGGTCCCGGCGTCCGCGTCCGCGATCGTGAGCGGGATGCGCTCGGCGCCGCTCGCGCGACGCACGATCACGAACTGGCCGGGGCGCCGGATCTCCGCGATCCGTGGGGCGCTGACCCTGAGCAGGGTGACGTTCGGAGAAAGCTGGGCCTTCTCGAGGATCTCGTGCATCGGCAATCCTGTGCTGCGGTTCCGCTAAACGCATACTGCGGCGCGCAGGATTACCGGGCGAACGACCAGAGTTCACGTAGGGGCAGGCCGAAGGTCACGACGCCTCCTGCCCGACTGGACGGGACGGCGGCAATCAGGGCCCGGGCGGCCCGGGGCGGCCCGTCCCGGCCCGGCAGGACTTGATGGCGGCGCCAGGGCGTCAGGAGGGGCTCTGCGCCACGGGGCGGACACGACGGGCCCTGCACCGAGAGGGCGGGGCGATGCATTCCGCCAGGCGGGCGCGTTCCGACGGCAGGATGGGAACGTCCCCATCCCCACGGCTCAGCGGCGGCTGACGGCCTCCGCCGTCCGCTCCGGGACACGCTCACCGGTCGTGTCCACGGAGAGCCCGGAGTCCTTGCCCTTCGGCCAGTACAGCTCCTTCTTGACGTGCGGCTCCGGCAGGCCGAGCTCGCGCACCGTCGCGTCCGCCTTGAGGATCATCTCCGGGTTCCCGCAGATGTAGACGACGGTGCGCTCGGGGTCGATGGCGCAGTCGTCGCAGAGGTCGCCCAGGATCGTCTCGACGCGCCCCGTCCTGCCCGTCCATCCCGCGTTCGCGGGATCCGAGGGCCGCGAGACCGTGGGTACGTACCGGAGCGGGTATCCGTCCTCCACGAGGCGCTCGAACTCCCGGCGGTAGCCCAGTTCGTGGGCGTAGGACACGCCGTGGGCGACGATGGTGCGACGTGGCTTCCCGTCCAGCACGGCGGTGCGGATCATCGAGATGAAGGGCGCGATGCCCGTCCCGGTCGAGATGAACAGGTGCGTTCGCTCATCGTCGGGCTCGAGCATGAACCGCCCCTTCGGCCCCGTCATGCGCATGCCGTGCCCGACCGGCAGGCGCCACAGGAGCGTCGTGAAGCGCAGGATCGGCACCAGGCGCACGTAGAACTCGTACCCGTCGCGGGCGGTGCGCGGCGACGACGCGACCGAGTAGGGACGCTGCACGAGCTTGCCGTCCGCGTACACCCCGATGGTGAGGTACTGGCCCGGCTCGAACGGGACGGGCTCGCCACGGTAGCGCACCCAGAAGTAGGCCAGGTCGTCCGTCTCGTTCTCGCGTCGGACGAGCTCCGCGTTGTAGTGCTCGGAGCTCAGGTCGATGACGCGTGTGTCCTGCAGCATGGCCATCCTGGCGCGACACCTCCCTGGGGTCGGATCTCAACCGTCCGCCGCTCGCCGAATGGGCACAAGTGTACGTCGGCGGCCCCGTCCGGCGCCCCGAGGCCGGATGCGCTGCGACGCTCCGCATGCGTCGCGCGAGATCGCGACCGGCACCCCGGGGCCGGATGGGCTGCGACGCTCCCCGTGCGCCTCGCGAGGTCGCGGCAGGCGCCCGGACCGGCTCAGGCCGTCAGGTCGCGAGCCGGGATTCCAGGACGCCGGCGCCGCCGACCGGCTCGACCGTGAAGACCCGCGGCGTCAGCCCGGTCCGTGCCGGATACTCGCGCAGGACCGCGTCGCGCAGGCGCTGCTCCGCCCCGCGCTCGACGAGGGCCACCGTGCTGCCGCCGAACCCCGCGCCCGTCATGCGCGATCCGAGCACGCCCGGCGTGTCCATCGCGATCCCGACCATCAGGTCGAGCTCGGGCGAGCTGACCTCGAACAGGTCGCGCAGCGACTCGTGGCTCTCCACCAGGCAGCGTCCGACCGTCTGCAGGTCGCCCGTCTCGAGCGCCACGATGGTCCGCATGACGCGCTCGTCCTCGCGCACGACGTGCTCGCACCGCCGGTAGGCCTCGTCGCCGAGCCGGCCGCGGATCGATTCGAGCATCGCCGGCGTGACGTCCCGGAGGGCATGGATGGCCGGGTCCGCCGCCGCCAGGATCGTGACGGCGGCCTCGCACTGCGCGCGTCGGGCGTTGTACTGCGATGAGCCGAGACGGCGCGGAGAGCCGGTATCGCACACGACGATCGAGCAGCGGTCCATGGGGAGCGGGACGGGCTCCCACTCGAGCGAGCGGCAGTCGAGGAGGATGGCGGCGCCCTCGAACCCGAGCGCAACGGCCGCCTGGTCCATCAGGCCGCACTGCACGCCGACGTAGCCGTTCTCGGCGTGCTGGCAGATCCGCGCCAGCGTCAACGGGTCGACCCCGCCGCCCGCCGGATCGGTGAGCGCCCAGGCCGATGCGAGCTCCAGCGCGGCCGAGGACGAGAGGCCCGCCGATGCGGGGATGGTGCTCGCGAGGACACCGCGGAAGCCCCGCGTCGCGATGCCCGCCTCCCGAAGACTCCACGCCGTCCCCGCGACGTAGTCGAGCCATCCGCCGGTCGCCGGCCCGATGGCATCGAGGTCGAACGCACCGTGCTCGCCGGTCCCGGCGAGCGTGAGCTCGACGCGCGAGTCGCCCGAGGGAACGAGCGCGATCCGCAGCTCCAGGTCGATGGCAGCCGGCAGGACGAACCCGTCGTTGTAGTCCGTGTGCTCGCCGATCAGGTTCACCCGGCCCGGGGCCCGCACGATCCGGATGGACTCCCGGTCGTGCCTGGCACGCGGCTCGATCCGGGCGAGCGCGTCGCGCAGCGCGTCCGGATCGGAAGGATCGTCGAGCAGGGGCGTGACGTCCCCGGGGTGCGCGCTCACCGTGCCTTCGAACGCCTCCATCGCGTGGCGGGTCCGCCCCGCCACGCGGGTAGCGTACGACGCCGCCATCGCGCCCGGCGAGCGGTTTCGCCGCGGACCGTAGACTGCGATCTCGCCGGCCCTGACCTCCGCCGACGTTGACGGCCGGCGCCCGGGACCGGCTCGCGAGCCCGCTCGAGCCCGGGCTCCGGTCCGATGGCGGCTCCACGGAGGGCGATGATGGCGAACGACGGCCGGCCAGGAGCCGACCTCTGGCCCGAAGCCGAGCTGGTGCTCGACGCACATGCGCGGCTGGGCGAGGGTCCGGTCTGGGACGATCGGGCGGGCCTCCTCGTGTGGATCGACATCCTCGCGCCGGCGATCCACTTCCATCGCCCCGCGGACGGCTCCGACCTGGTCATGCCCGTGCCGCGGCCGATCGGCGCGATCGCACTGCGGGAGTCGGAGGGCCTGCTGCTCGCCCTGGAGGACGGCTTCTGGCTCCGCGACCCCGATGGATCCCTGCGGCTCTTCGCCGCGGTGGAGGCGGGCGACCCGTCGACCCGGATGAACGACGGCGGCGTCGACCCCGCCGGCAGGTTCTACGGCGGCACCATGGCCTACGACGAGCGTCCCGGGGCCGCCTCGCTGTACAGGCTCGAGCCCGATGGTCGCGTGGCGACGGTGCTCTCGGGGGCGACGATCTCGAACGGCATCGACTGGAGCCCGGACGAGCGCACCTGCTGGTACATCGACACGCCGACGCGCGGCGTGGACCTCTTCGACTACGACCGTGAGACGGGCACGCTCGGCAACCGGCGCCGTGCGATCACGATCCCCGACGGTCAGGGCTGGCCGGACGGGCTCACGGTCGACGCCGAGGGCGGCGTCTGGGTGGCCTTCTGGGGTGGCGGGTGTGTCCGCCGGTACCTGCCGGACGGCAGCCTCGACCGGGTGGTCCGGGTGCCCGTCGCGCAGGTGACGAGCTGTGCGTTCGGCGGCGAGCAGCTGGACGAGCTCTACATCACGACGGCCTGGAACGCCCTGGCCGACACCGATCGCCGTGCGCAGCCCCTGGCGGGCGGGCTGTTCCGGACGCGACCGGGGATCCGCGGGCTGCCGGCGAGGCGGTTCCGCGGGTAGCGGCACTCGCCGGCCCGGCGGCGGGCGCGGCGATCACCGATTCCTGGCCGATCGGCGGTCCTCCAGGGCGCGAGAGGTCCGGGCGAGGCCTACAGCAGCGGGGGCCGCTCCCATGCCTTGCCGAGCACGTGCTGATCCAGGAACGCGAGCACGGTCTGGTACCACAGGCGCGAGTTCTGCGGCTTGAGCACCCAGTGGTTCTCGTCGGGGAAGTACAGGAACTTCGACTCGACGCCGTGCCGCTGCAGGTCCGTCCAGAGCCGCAGCGCCTCGCTGATCGGCACGCGGTGGTCGAGCTCGCCGTGGACGACGAGCATCGGCGTCCGGATCGAGGCGACCGCGGCCGACGGGCTCTGCTCGACGTAGCGGCTGGGATCCGCGTAGGGATCGCCGAACTCGAACTCCCACCAGTTGCCGTCGTCCGTGGTGCCGTGGAAGCCGCGAAGCTCCCACAGGCTGGCGTGCGTCACGATGCACCGGAACCGGTCGGTGTGTCCGGCGACCCAGTTCGCCATGTAGCCGCCGAACGAGCCCCCCATGAGCGCCTGGCGGGACTCGTCGACGTCGGGCCGGGCGACGGCCGCGTCGACCGTGGCGAGCATGTCGGTGTAGGGCGCCTCGTGCCACCGGGCCCAGCCGCGCTGCACGAACGCCTGCCCGTACCCGAGCGAGAACGCCGGGTCCGGCAGGAGCACCGCGTACCCGCGCGCGGCGAGGATCTGGGCGTTCCAGCGCCAGTGCCAGCCGTCGGTCCAGGAGCCGAGCGGCCCGCCGTGGACGAACACCACGAGCGGCGCCGGGCGGTCGGCAGAGGCGTCCGGCGGCATCACGAGCCAGGCGCCGATCCGCACCCCGTCGGCGGCCGTGGCCGCGATGCGCTCGACCCGCCCGGGCGCTCCCAGCGACGCCTCGGGGACGGCCGGCGAGGGCACGACCACCGGCGTCTGCCCGGACGTGCGCGCGTCGATGCGCACGACCTCGTTGGGGCCGCGCAGGGTGGAGCGGAGGGCGTAGACCGTCGAACCGTCCGGCGACGGGCACGGGTCCGCGGCCGTCCCGGACGCCAGCAGGCAGGTGACCTCGCCTGACGCGACCTCCACGCGGAAGATCGATGTCGTGCCGTCGCGGTCCGCCAGGAACAGGACGGCCGAACCGTCCGGAGCCCAGGTGGGATGCTCTGCCCACAGGTCGGCTCCGGGCGCGAGATCGCGGCCCCGGCCGGTCTCCACGTCCACGAGCCACAGGCGCTGGTCACCGGCGGTCTCGGGGTCGCCCAGCGTCGCCCGCACGCAGGCGATCGACCGGCCGTCCGGGGCGAACGCGGGCTGGTCGTAGATGGCGTCGCCGGGGCTGAGGGTCCGGCGCTCCCCGGTGGCCACGTCGATCACCACCAGGTCGGCCACGGGGTTGCGGATGTCCGTCGACAGCATCGAGGCGGCCGCCGTGCGGCCATCCGGCGAGACGTCGAACCCGTGCTCCTCGAGCGCCGCTCCGGCGTCGGGCGTCAGGTCGCGGACGCGGACCTCGCCACCGTCGGTGTCCGGGAGGGTCGCCGCGAGCAGGTGCCGCTCGCGCGGCCCGATGTAGTGATCCCAGTGCCGGATGGGATACGACTCGAAGAGCAGCGCGGCCACGCCGGCGTCCGTTCGCGCCTTCCCGCGCTCCGCGTCGACCTCGAGCGTCCCCGCGTCCCGGTGGAGCTTCGCCGCCATGACCACGGTGCGCGCGTCGCGCGAGGCGCGAAGGTCCTCCACGCCGCCCTCCGGTGCCAGCACCTGCCTGGCCTCGCCGCCGTCCGGGGGCAGGAGCCACAGGGCCTGGCTCTCCCGCTTCGGGGCATCCGGTGCGGCATCGGGATCCGGCCGCGCCGACGCGAAGAGCAGCGACCCGTCCGGGAGAAAGGCCGGGCTGCATTCGCCGGCAGCCGAGCGGGTGAGCCGCCGGGGCTCGTGACCGCCGTCGGGCGCGAGCTCCCAGAGCGTGTTCAGCAGGTGCCTGCCGTCGGGGGCGGGCGTCGCCACCGTGACGACCAGCCGTCGCCCGTCGGGGGAGCAGTGCAGGTCGGACAGCCGCGGCAGCGCGACGAATCGGTCGAAGTCGAAGATCTCGGTCATGACGTGATCATGGCACGCGGCCGGGCGCGAAGCGCGCCGCCCGGGCCGTTCGCGCCGGTTGGCCCCTCACGGCGACCCGATCGGCCGTGTCAGCCGGGGCGACCGCGGGCGGTACAATCCTCGTGGTCCTGCGTCCCCGCTCCGACCACGTCCGGAGCCGCGTTCCGAACGTCCCCACGGATCGAACGCCCCAAACGCGAACCGCCCTGCAGAGGAGCCACCGACACATGACCAGTACGGATACCGTCGCCGAACGGACCCATCGCGCCGCGAGGCGCTACATCTACGCCTTCGGAGGCGGCCACGCCGACGGAAACGGCGAGATGAAGGGGCTCCTCGGCGGCAAGGGTGCCGGCCTCGCGGAGATGACCCGCGCCGGGCTTCCGGTCCCTCCCGGCTTCACGATCACGACCGAGGCGTGCAACGACTACTTCTCGAGCGGCGAGAAGCTGCCGGATGGTCTCTGGGACGACGTCCAGGAGGCCATGCGCGAGGTCGAGCGGGAGACCGGCAAGGGGTTCGGCGGCCGAGAGAACCCGCTCCTGGTCAGCGTCCGGTCCGGCTCCAAGTTCTCGATGCCCGGCATGATGGACACGGTCCTCAACCTGGGCCTGAACGAGGACACCCTGCCGGGACTGATCGCGCTCACGCAGAACGAGCGGTTCGGGTGGGACGCGTACCGCCGGTTCATCCAGATGTTCGGCCGCATCGTCCTGGGGGTGTCGGGTGAGCGCTTCGACGACGCGCTCGACGCGGCCAAGAAGCAGCACGGAGCGAAGGCCGACACGGACCTCGACGCGGCAGCCCTCCGTGACCTCGTGGGCGTCTACAAGGGCATCGTGAAGGACGCCACCGGGCGCGACTTCCCCACCGATCCGAACGAGCAGCTGGACCTCGCCATCAAGGCCGTGTTCGGCTCGTGGTTCGGCAAGCGCGCGGTGGACTACCGGAACTACAACAAGATCGCCCACGACCTCGGCACCGCGGTCAACGTCGTGACCATGGTGTTCGGCAACATGGGCAACGACTCGGGGACCGGCGTCGCCTTCACCCGCGACCCGAACACCGGCGAGAAGGTGCTCTACGGCGAGTACCTGACCAACGCCCAGGGCGAGGACGTCGTTGCCGGTATCCGGACGCCGCAGAAGATCGCGCAGCTCGAGACGGAGCTGCCGCAGGCGTACCACGAGTTCCAGGAGATCGCGGACCGGCTCGAGAAGCACTATCGCGACGTCCAGGACCTGGAGTTCACGATCGAGCGCGGTCGCCTGTTCATGCTCCAGACGCGGAGCGCGAAGCGGACCGCGGCCGCGGCGGTGAAGATCGCGGTGGACCAGGTCGAGGAAGGGATCATCACGAAGCAGGAGGCCGTCGCGCGCATCGAGCCCGCGCAGGTCGACCAGCTCCTGCGCGACCAGTTCGACCCGAAGGCCCGCCAGGCCGCCACGCGAATCGCGAGGGGCCTGAACGCCTCTCCGGGAGCGGCCGTGGGCAAGGCCGTGTTCGACGCGGATACGGCCGTCGAGTGGGCGGCACGCGGCGAGCGCATCGTGCTCGTACGCATCGAGACCTCTCCGGACGACTTCCACGGCATGGCGGTGGCGCAGGGCATCCTGACGGCGCGCGGCGGGGCCACGAGCCACGCCGCCGTCGTGGCCCGGCAGATCGGCAAGCCGTGCGTCGCGGGGTGCTCTGAGCTGCTCGTCGACTACACCCGCAGGTCGGCCTCCGCGAACGGCACCACGTTCCACGAAGGAGACCCGATCAGCGTGGACGGGTCCACCGGCGATGTCTTCCTCGGGGCGCTCCCGACGGTGGCCGCGCGGTTCGAGGAGCAGCCCGAGCTGCAGAAGATCCTCGGCTGGGCCGACGGGATCCGCCGCCTGCAGGTTTGGACGAACGCCGACAAGCCCGAGGAGGCGGCCCAGGCGCGCAGCTACGGCGCCCAGGGCATCGGCCTCTGCCGGACCGAGCACATGTTCCGCGAGGGCGAACGGCTGGAGATCGTGCGGGCCGCGATCCTCGTCGCGAACCAGGCGACCCGGGCGAAGGCGAAGGCCGCGGCCGGCGAGACGCTGACCGCCGGCGAGCAGACGGCGATCGACGAGTTCGACTCGGCGATGGCCAAGCTCGAGAAGCTCCAGCAGGGCGACTTCGAGGGCATCCTCGCGGCGATGAGCGGCCTCCCGGTCGTGATCCGCCTCATCGACCCGCCGCTCCACGAGTTCCTGCCGAAGCACGAGGAGCTGCTCGTCGAGGTCACCGAGGATCGCGTCCGCGGCGTGGCCGAGGACGACCCGGCCTACGCCGACGCACGGCGCATGCTGGCGGCCGTCGAGTCGATGCGCGAGCAGAACCCCATGCTGGGCCTGCGCGGCATCCGCCTGGGCCTGATGATCCCGGACTTCGTGAAGATCCAGACCCGCGCCATCCTCAACGCCGCGATCGCCGTGAAGCGCTCCGGGAAGGATCCGCGGCCCGAGATCATGATCCCGCTTGTGGGTCACGTGAACGAGCTCAAGGTCACGCAGGGGCTGCTCGAGGCCGAAGCGAAGTCGGTGGTCGACAAGGCGGGCGAATCCGTCAGCTACAAGTTCGGCACCATGATCGAGATCCCGCGTGCCTGCTGGGTCGCGGACGAGATCGCAGAGCTGGCGCAGTTCTTCAGCTTCGGGACCAACGACCTGACCCAGATGACGTTCGGCTACAGCCGCGACGATGCCGAGGGCGGATTCCTCCTCAAGTACGTCGAGGACAAGATCCTGCCGTACAACCCGTTCCAGTCGCTCGACCCGGTCATCGTCCGCGAGATGAAGCTCGCGGTCGATCTCGGACGCAAGGCCAGGCCGGACCTCGAGATCGGGATCTGCGGCGAGCACGGCGGCGATCCGCTCTCGATCGCCTACTGCGACGAGATCGGCCTGAACTACGTGTCCTGCTCGCCGTTCCGGGTGCCCGTTGCCCGGCTGGCGGCGGCCCAGGCGGCGCTCGCGGGAGAGCGCGACAAGTAGGAGTCCGGGGCGGTCCCTTCGTGCGAGGGACCGATCCGCCGCGGTCGGGTGCCTGCGCCGGGCAGGTGCTCCCACGTCGCTGCGGCCGGGCGTCTGCGGGGGGCGTCTCCGGCCGGGCGGCTGCGGTCGGCGCTCGCGTTTCGAGACGGAAAGGGGCTGACCGAATGGAGTTCCGGGACGTCGTCGCGAGGCGGCGCATGGTGCGGCATTTCGCCGATGAGCCCGTGTCCCGCGAGACGCTCGAACGGATCGCCGCGATCGCGCAGCGGGCGCCGAGCGCGGGCTTCAGCCAGGGCCAGCGGCTCCTTGTGGTCACGGAGCCCGCGGGGCGCCGCCGGGTCGCGGAGCTTCTGGACGAGGAAGGGGGCGTAGCCGAGGGCTGGGATCGCTGGATCAGCGAATGCGCCGCCCTGTTCGTGCCATGCGTCAGTGAACAGGTGTATCACCGCCGCTACCAGGAGGCCGACAAGGTCGACGAGTCCGGCTCCGAGATCGAGTGGCCCGTCCCGTACTGGCACGTGGACGTGGGCATGACCTCGATGCTCGTGCTCCTCGCGGCGGTCGACGAGGGCCTGGCGGCCGGGTTCAGCGGCATCACGGACATCCCCGCGTTCCGCGCCGCGCTCGGCATCCCGGACGAGTTCACACCGGTCGGTGTGATCCCGGTGGGGCGGCCGCTGCCGGACCGTCGCTCGCCCTCGCTCCGCCGCGGATGGGTCCCGCGGGAGGAATTCGTGCACTGGGAGAGCTGGTAGGCGGACGACGATCCCGGCAGGGCAGGCCCGGCCGCCCTGGTCCGGGCGCTCCCGTTCCGCGCAGCCGGCAGGCCCGATTTCGGTCCCCTCCGGTTCAGGCCCCCTGGTGCCGCTGCGCGTCGACGAACGCCGTGCCGAAGACCCGCGCGAGCGACGGGAACGCGTGGATCGTGTCCGCGAGCACGGCGAGCGGAACCCGGGCGCGGATGGCCAGGACGGCCTCGTGCATGGCCTCGGCGGCCGCCGGTCCTGCGGCGAACGCGCCGACCAGTTCCTGCGCGCCCCGGTCCACCACGATCGTGACGTGCCCGGGCGAGTCGAGGATCTCGCCCTTGGCGGTCTTCGCCACGTCGATCGACACCTCGAAGGCGTCGATGCCCTGCGCCCGTGCCTGCTCGACGAGCAGGCCGACGCCGGCGGTCTCCGGCTCCGTGTACGTGGCGCGCGGAACGGCGCGCAGGTCGGCCCGCACGTCCTCGCCGAGCGCGATCCGCACGGCCATCTCGCCCTCGTAATGGGCCACGTGGGTGAACAGCTCGCCCCCGGCCGCGTCTCCGGCGACATAGACCTCGTCGGCGATTCGCAGGCGGTCGTCCGGGCGGAGCCGGCCGCTCGTGTCGATCCCGAGCGATTCGAGGCCGAGGCCCTCGAGGGGCGTCCGGCGTCCCGTCGAGACGAGGATCTCGTGCCCGTCGACGAACGACCCGTCCGCCATCTCCACGCGATGCGCCCCGTCGGTTCCGCCTCCGGCGATGATCCGGCTCGCGCGGGCGGAGGTGCGGACGTCGACACCGTCGGCGCGAAGGGCGGCCTCCAGGGCCGCGGAATTGCGCGGATGGTCGCGGTCGTTCAGGCGGTCGTGCGGGTGGACGATCGCCACCGGCACGCCGTAGCGGGCGAAGACCTGCGCGAGTTCGGAGCCGCTCGGGCCGCCGCCGAGCACGACGAGGCTGCGGGGAAGGCTGCGGGCGCCGGTCGCCTCGTGCGTCGTCCAGGTGTGGCTGCCCTCCAGGCCATCGACGCGCGGGATCGACGGCTGCGATCCGACTGCCAGCACGACGTGGGCCGCCTCGAGGACGCGCCCACCGCCGGGCGTGTCGACAGCGACGCGCCCTGGCCCGTCCAGCCGGCCCTGGCCACGGATCACGACGGCCCCCGCTTCCTCGAGGGCGCGCACGTGCCTCGAGTCGTCCGGGACGTCCCGACCCTCGCGGTTGATCATCCAGTCGCGCCTGGCCGACGCCTTCGCCCATGGATAGTCGCCGCCGAGCGCGTGGATGCCGGCCGCATGCAGGAGCGTCTTGGACGGCATGCAGGCGAAGAAGGGGCATTCGCCGCCGGCGAGGGCCCGCTCGACGACCGCGACGCTCGCGCCGCGCTCCCGGGCCAGGTACGTCGCCGCCTCACCGGCCGGACCGGCCCCGACCACCACGAACTCGAACCGATCCACGCCCACCCCCTGAGAGACTTCCATCGACGGCCACAGTTGCCGCGCCGGCATGCTGACACTACGCCACGGATGGGATACGCGCCTCAGGAGCGCCGGCCTGGTTCACGCCCTTCACCCCGGAACGGGCGTCAGATCTCGCGGAGCGGACTCGAGCCGGAACGCGTCGCCCTTGCACGGTCGGCACCCATGACCACACCCGGTCGGGATCGCGTCGGACGTTCAAGCCGGGGGAGGCTACCATCCGAGCACGTGGACAGCCGCATCAACCCGAGAGCCGAGAGCGGCTCCGGCCTCGCGCCGGAGCCGCTCTCGTAGCGCCCCGGACGCCGGCGGCCGGCGGCCGCGAGGAATGGCTGGGCATGGCCGCGTCGGCGGCCGGCGCGGCGCTGTTCGGAACCTCGTACGTGGCAACCGCGTTCGTGCTGCGCTCGTTCACCCCTCTCGCCGCGGCGGCCTGGCGCGGACTGCTCGCCTCGCTGGCTCTCGGGATCGTCCTGGGGCTCGGCGGCCTCGGCCCGCGGCCGGCACGGCCCTCGCCGCCCCAGCTGGCCCGCCTCGCCGTCCTCGCGCTCACGGGCGGGCCGGTGTTCATCGTCGCCATGAACACGGCCGTCGGTCATGCCGGCGCCACGATCGCATCGTTCGTGGCCGGCCTGTACGCGGTCCTCGGAGCCGTCCTGGCCGTGGTGCTGCTGGCGGAGCGGTTGACGAAGGCGGCGGTCGTGGGCTTCGTGCTCGCGCTGGGGGGCACGCTGCTCCTGGCGCAGCTGCGGGCGAGTGGATCGACGCTGACGGGCGTGGCGGTCGGCCTGGGAGCCGCCCTGTCGTATGCGCTGTTCCTGGTGCTCTCGCGGCGCTGGGCGGGACCGTGGCGGCTTCCGGGCTCGCTCGTGGCCCTCGGCACCGCTCTGACCACCGGCCTCCCACTCACGGCGTGGTTGCTCGTCACCGACCCGCAGGCCCTCCTTCCGGCCGCCCTCCGGCCCGAATTGCTCGTCGCGCTCGCCTGGCTGGCACTGTTCCCGGGTGTCCTCGCCGTGCTCCTGGTCGTGGCCGGCGTGCGGCGTCTCGACGCCCGGCGTTCCTCCGCGTTCCTGCTGCTGAACCCGATCGCCGCCGCCCTGCTCGCGTGGGCGCTCCTGGGCGAGCGCCTTGCCGGTGACCAGGTGGTGGGCGCCGCGCTCGTGCTGCTCGGGATCGCGTCGGCGTCCGGTGCCGCGACCTGGGCCGCGGAGTCACTGCGGAGGCAGGGACGCCTTTCCCGGTGACCCGACGGCGTCCGCCGTCGTGGCGATGGCGTCGCGCGCCCCCGACCAGTGGATCACGCGCTCCGCCGACGTGCCCTGCACGAGCAGCGTGAACAGGACGATCCCGAAGGTGATGCCCTGGACCAGCTCGCGGTCCGGGAAGTCCGAGGGCAGCGCGAGCGCGAGCGCGACTGCTACGGCCCCCCGCAGGCCGGCCCAGAACATGACGTGCAGCCAGGCAAGCGGCACGCGCTCCCGACCCGTGACGCGCTCGGCGAGCGCCGAGGCGCCGCCCAGCATGAGATACACGACGGCGGCGCGGCCCACGAGGATCGCCGCCACTCCCCACGCGATCGGCACGAGCGATTCGGCCAGCTGCGACAGGGGGATCGAGAGCCCGATCAGCAGGAAGACGAGGGCGGTGAGCAGGAAGGCGAAGAACTCCCAGACGACGTCAATGGCGTCCTGCACGCGTGCGCTCAACCCCACCTGCCGCCCGTACGATCCGAGAACCACCCCGGCGACGACCGTCGCGATGATCCCGGACATCCCCAGGCGGTCCGCCACGAGGTAGGTGCCGTAGGCGGCAAGCAGCGTCAGCGTGAGCTCGACGAGGTGGTCGTCGACGGTGGCGGCGACGCGCGAGATCACGATCCCGCACACGACCCCCACCACGACGCTGCCGACGGTCACCCCCACGAACTCGATGACGCCGTACGCCGGATCGACCGTGCCGATCGTGGCGGCCACAGCGATGGTGAACACCACGATCCCGGTGCCGTCGTTGAGGAGGCTCTCGGCCTCGACCATCGTCGCGAGGCGGGCGGGTGCCTTCAGGCGCCGGATGCTCGACGTGACCGCGGCGGGGTCCGTCGCCGAGACCATGGCACCCACGACGAACGCCGGCCCGAGCGCCATCCCGGTGGCGACGTGGAGCACCAGCCCGACGAAGGCGGCGACCACGAGCACGCCCGGAACGGCCAGCAGGAGGACGCCGGCGAGGGCGCGAATCAGCTCGCGTTCGTCGAGCGAGTACGCGGCCTCGAACACGAGGCCGGGGAGCAGCACCACCAGCACCAGCTCGGGGCTCACCTGGAGGTGGACCGGCGGCGACACGCGTGGAGATGGCGACGCCGAACAGGACGAGCGCGACCGTGTACGGGAGGCCCACGCGCCGCGTCAGGAGCGCCACGAAGGCCAAGCACGACCAGCAGCGCCACGAACGCCTCGACCGCCTGGAAGATCGACGTCCCGCTCACGCGGGCAATGCTAGGGCACGCGCAGGCTCGCTCGTCGGGCGTCCGGCACGGCGATTCGCGCTCCATCACGTTGCCGTCCGGGGGGCACGCGGAGGCCTCCGCGACGGTCGACGCCGCCTACACTGCGCCCATGAGCACTATCGATACGGAATCCTGGGGGCGGGGCGGCAGGGGACCGCGGCCGCCTACGACCTCGTGGTGCGCGGCGAGGCGGCCTCGGTGACGCTCGCCGACATCGATCCCGATGCCGCCCGGCGTGCCGCGGAGCGCGTCAACCGGCTGACCGGGACGGAGCGGGCGTCCGGCGTCCGGCTCGACGTGACGGACGCGGCCGCGCTGATCGAGTTCCTGCGGCCACTTGATGCGTTCATCGCGGCCGTGTCCTACAAGCTCAACATGGGGATCGCGGAGGCCGCACTCGAGG
This sequence comes from uncultured Chloroflexia bacterium, assembly GCA_963757865.1. Taxonomy (GTDB): domain Bacteria; phylum Chloroflexota; class Limnocylindria; order Limnocylindrales; family CSP1-4; genus JAJYNJ01. Next base: position 186,803 of record CAVWSU010000019.1, on the reverse strand, counting down.
CGGGCACCAGCATGTGCGACCTGGGCGGGCACACGGCGACGGCCCTTGCCCAGCTGGGGCTGGCCGACCGCGCCCGTGAAACGGGCATCGTGATCGTGCCGGACTGCGGCGAAGCCCCGGGGCTCGCCAACAACCTCATGACCTATGCGTCGACGCTGCTGGACGAGACGGACGATCTGCTGCTGCTCGACGGCGGACTGCCGCTGCATCCGGAGGCGCCCTGGGAGTACCAGGTCACGTTCGCGATGGACGGCCTGACGAACGAGTACGCGGGCGGCGCCGACTGGGTGCGTGACGGGAAGGTCGTCCATGTCGACACCTTCGACCCCGCAGAGTACGAACTGGTGGAGCTCGGCGAGCCTGTCGGCGAGCTCGAGGCGTTCTCCGCGGGCGGGGGATCCACGATCCCCTGGACGCTCGGCCGGACCGTCCCGTCGATCCGGAACAAGGTGCTGCGGTATCCGGGGCACGTCGCCCAGTTCCAGGCCTTCCAGGATGCCGGGCTGTTCTCGGAGGAGGCGGTCGAAGTCGACGGGGTGCCGGTGATCCCGCGCCACCTGTTCCACGCGCTGATCGAGCCGCAGATCCGGGCACCCGAAGGGTTCGAGGACATCGTCATCGCCCACATCATCGCGACGGGTCGGAAGGGCGGGGCGCCCGCACGGGCCATTGTCGACATGCGGGCCATGCGCGACGACGCCCTGGGCTTCACCGGCATGGAGCGCACGACGGGCTGGCACGCGGCGATCATGTGCCACCGGATCGCGTCGGGAGCGGTCCGGCCGGGGGCCTACCCGGTCGAGGACGCGATCGAGCCGGACGCAATGGTGTCGGCGCTGCGCGAGCGGGGCATCCCCGTCGAGGTCTCGGTTGAAGTCCTGGCAGCCGCGCGATGAGGTGGTGCAGCCCGACCGCATGAGGTCCGGCCGTTCGCGGCGGGAGCGAGCCCGTCGTCGGCCGCCGGCCTGGCGTCGGCCGCCGGTCTGCCGTCGCCAGCGGGTGTGTCTTCGCCCGCCGGTCTGCCGTCGCCGCCGGTCCGGCGTCGTCCGCCGGCGCCACCGCGGTGCCGTCGTGACCGGGATCGCGGGCCGCGCAGGCGGTACGATTCGGCCCCGGAGGTCTCCGTGTTCTACCGTTCCGATCCCTGGCTCCACGTGATCGTCGGCTGCATGTCGTCGGGGAAGACCGACGAACTTCTGCGCCTGCTCCGTCGCGCGGAGATCGCGCGCCGTCGCGTGCTGCTCGTCCGGCCGGACGTCGACACCCGCACCCCGGCCGACTACGCGGAGAGCCGCAGCCACGCGCGCTTCCCCTCGACGATCGTTCCTCGCGACGATCCCGGCCTGGTCCTCAACCTCGCGAGGGAGCGGGACGCCGACCTGATCGGCATCGAGGAGGCCGAGTTCTTCGAGCCGGGGATCGTGGAGGTGGTGCAGACGCTGCGGTCCACGGGGCGGCACGTCATCGCGACGGGGCTCAACCTCGATTTCGCCGGCCGCCCGTTCAACTCGATGCCGGAGCTGCTCGCGCTGGCCGACGAGATCACCACGCTCACCGCCATCTGCATGGTCTGCGGCGACACGGCCACGAGGACCCAGCGCCTGGTCAACGGCCAGCCCGCGGCAATCGACGACGCCCTGATCGTGGTCGGGGGGCTCGAACGGACCGCCGTCGAGACGTACGAGGCGCGCTGCGGGCGGCATCACGAAGTGGCACCCCCGCGCAACGCCTGATCCCGCGGCATCGGGCCGGTGCCGCCTCGCGGGTTCGAAGATTGTCCGGTGGTTCCGGGTCGGGACCGCCGGCGCATGGCACGAGGAGGCAGGTCGGATGCAGGTGGGCGTGCTGGTTCCGCAGGGCTGGAAGCACGAGTACGACGGGTGGGACCCGGCGCAGGCGTGGACGCGGAGTCTGGAGCTCGCGCGCCAGGCGGAGGCCCTCGGGTTCGAGTCGGAGTGGGTGTTCGACCACTTCCACACCGTGCCGGACACGACCGACGAGATCACGTTCGAGTCGTTCACGACGCTGACGGCGGTCGCCATGGTGACCCGCCGGGTCCGGGTGGGCCACATGGTCATCTGCGCCGGCTTCCGCAACCCCGCGCTCGTCGCCAAGCTCGCGTCCACCATCGACGTGGCCAGCGGTGGCCGGTTCGAAGTCGGCATCGGTGGCGGTTGGAAGGGCGACGAGTGGCTCGCGTACGGCTACGGCTTCCCGCCGACCCGCGACCGGCTCGCGGCGCTGGGCGATGCGCTCGAGGTGATCACGCGCATGCTCGAGCCGGGCCGCGCGACGTACGAGGGCCGCTTCTCGAGCGTCCACGAAGCGGTGAACGTCCCCAAGGGGATCCAGTCGCCCCACCCTCCGATCATCGTGGGCGGCAACGGGCGCGACGTCACCTGGCGCCTCGCCGCACGCTTCGCCGACGAGCTGAACCTCGTCTTCATGTCGCCCGAGGAGATCGAGGCAGCGCGCCCGATCATCGGGGCACGGTGCGAGGAGGCCGGGCGCGACCCCGCCACGCTGCGGCTGTCGGTCTATGCGAGCGACGAGGACATGCGGGAGCCGGGAGCGGAGCGCATCGACATGATCGGCCGCTACGCCCGGGTCGGCCTGGACAGGCTCGTGGCCTTCCCGACACGCTGGTCGCCCACCAGCGATGCCCAGGCGCAGTTCGCCGAGGACTGCCGCGCCGCCGGCGCGATGCCCTGATCCGGCGCGGCCCCGATCCGCCACGGCCCGCCGCAGATCGCGGGAGCGTCATGCGGCAGTCGGATGGCGTCCGGATGGCACTGTCGGCCGGTCCCGGCGGCGGCGAACACTCCGCGACGGAGGTGCGTCGCATGCCGACGACCGAGATGGTCGCCGCGTCCCCACTGGCCCTGGTCTCGCTCGAGGACTGCCTGCGCGGCCGGCGTTCCCGACGCGACTTCTGCCGCGATTCCATCGACACGGACGACCTCCGGCGCCTGTGCTGGGCGGGGCAGGGCGTGACCGCGGCGGACGGCCTGCGTACGGCCCCGTCGGCCGGCGGCGTACATCCGCTGGAGCTGTACGTCGTATCGCCCGCGGGTGTGCTGCACTACGACGCGCCGGCCGACCGGCTGGACCCCGTGTTCGGCGGTGACCGCCGTCCCGCCCTGTGCACGGCCGCCCTGTCCCAGGACGCGGTCGGATTGGCCGCCGCGTCGATCGTGATCGTGGCCGTCGAGGGCAGGATGGACCCGCGATACGGAGCGCGGGCCCGCAGGTACGAGCTGATCGAAGTCGGGCACGTCGCGCAGAACATCCTGCTGGCGGCGACGGCGATGGGCGTCTGCGCGGCACCCGTGGGTGCCCTCGACGACCTCGCGGTCCGGGACGTGCTCGACCTTCCCGCCTCGCACGTGCCGATGTACATCGTCGCCGTGGGCCGGTCCGTCCCCCGGCCGCGCTGACCGCGCCGACCTTCGCACCGCCCGACTGACGCGGCCGGCCCGCGGTCGCCTGTCGCGGGTCCGCCGGCCGTCGCCATCGCCGGCGGACGACGGCCGGTAGCATGTGAGCATGCCCCCGGCTCCCTCGGATCGGTCGTATCGCGCCCTGCTCGCCGTGCCGTCGCTCGTGCGCGTCGTGGCCGGCATGCAGCTGGGCCGGATCGCGGGCGGGATGGTGAGCGTCGCCGTCGTCCTCTTCACGCTGACCACGTACCACTCGGCCGAGCTGGCCGGCGTCGTGACCTTCGTGAGCCTGGCTCCGGGCATGCTCGTGAGCCCGATCGCCGGCGCGCTGCTGGACCGCCACGGACGCTCGCGACTCGTGCTGGCCGACTACGTGGTCGCCGCCGCCTCGTTCGCGCTCATCGGGGCGCTCGCCCTCGCCGGCGCGCTGCCCGCCTGGCTGCTGATCCTGATCTCCGCCGTCGCCTCCCTCACGAACCCGCTCAGCACCACGGGCCTCCGCAGCCTGTTCCCGCTGCTGGTGCCCCGCCACCTGTGGGAGCGCATCAACGCCATCGACTCGATGGGCTACGTGGTGGCCACGATCATCGGGCCCCCGCTCGCCGGTGCGCTGGTGGCGGTCTGGGGTGGCCCCGTGGCGCTCATCGCCGTCGCGGGGGTCTTCGTGGCAGCGGCGGTCGTGGTCGTGGGCATTCCCGATCCGCCGACGGACGTGACGTCCACCGGCCGGCTCCTGCTCGATGCCTGGCAGGGCCTCCGCTACACGTGGCGAAACCCCACCCTGCGAGCGCTCGGGTTCTCGATCTCCGCGATGAACCTCGCGGGCGGGGTGGTCACGATCGTCGTGCCGCTGATCGTGCTGGACCACCTGCACCAGGGGCCCGCCGTGGCCGGCGCGGTGTTCGCGGCGTCGGGGGTCGGGGGCGGCCTGGCGGCGCTCGCATTCGGGCGGATCAACAGCGCGGGACGCGAGCGCGCGATGCTCGTGGTGCCGATGCTGGGCACGGCCGGGGCGATGGCGCTCCTGCTGGGTGGCCAGCTCGGCCTGCTGGTGGCCGCGATGACGATCCAGGGCCTGCTCAACGGTCCCATGGACATCGGCCTGTTCACGCTGCGGCAGCGGCGGACCGATCCGGCGTGGATGGGTCGGGCCTTCGCCGTCTCGATGAGCTTCAACTTCGCCGGGTTCCCGGTGGGGTCCGCGATCGCGGGCTGGATCGCCTCGCGCTCGATCGAGGGAGCCGTTCTCTTCGCCGCGGCCGCGTGCCTGCTGGCGGCGCTGATCGCATGGCGCTGGATACCCCGTGCCGATGCATCCGACTCCGGCGAACGGGGAGCCGGGCGATGCGCCACGCCCGGACGCGACCCGAACGGCCCCGGTGGGGATCGCGCCGGAGCCGCTGCCGACTGACGCGGGGCAGGACGCCGCAGTCCGCGGGCCGGCGCCGGATGCCGGTCATGTGCGCGGACACGGATCCGGCGCGGCGCCCACACGGGCCGATGTCCCGTTTCGTGCATGTCCTGGGAGATTTGGTAAGGTTCGCCCGTGCCAGCGTCCTCATCGCACGGTCCCGCCAACGCGCCCCGCCCGGCCACCGACTGGATCGGGCTCGGCGATGCGAGCGTGCTCCTCGGCGTCAGCGCGGGAACCCTGCGCCGCTGGTCCGACGCGGGGCGCATTCCCGTGTTCACCACGCCCGGGGGCCACCGCCGGTTTTCCCGAAGGGCACTGGACGGGCTCGTGCCACGGCGGCGGGAACGCCCGTCGTTCGGCCGCCTGGCCGCGTCGTCCGAGCGGATCGCGCGCGCCTACAGGACTCCGTCGCGGCGTCGACGGCTGCCCCGCGAGGACTCGTCCTGGGTCGCGAGGCTCCCGGAAGACGAGCGGATGGAGTTCCGGCTGCGGGGCCGGATGCTCGTCGAGGACCTGCTGAAGCACCTCGACGAGGCCACGGTCGGGCCGAGTCCGCACCTCGAGCGCGCCGCCATGGCCGCCGCCGCCCACGGCCGCGCCATGGCCGGGCTCGGGTGTTCGACGGTCGAGGCGGTCGAGACATTCCTGAGGTTCCGCGCGCCCTTTGTCGACGAGGTGACGCGGATCGCCCGCCGTCGAGGCCTGGACGCGCACGAGGCGACGGAACTGCTGTCGAGGGTGGAGTCGGCTCTCGACAGACTCCTGATCGCGACGATCGACGGGCACGCGCAGGCGCATGCCGATCCCGGTGCGGAGACGACGGCGCCGGTGGACGGGGAGTGGGGGAGGACGAGGGAAGGGACCGGACACGTGCCGCTGTGACCGGGTCCGCGCTGCCGCTCTGGGTGCTGGCGGCGCACGCACAGCACTCGGGTTCCGACGAACGGGCGGCGTTCGCGGGCGTCGCGCGGAGCGCAGCGGGCGGCGGCGAGCCGGCCGGGCTGCTTGTCACCTGCCATCGGGTGGAACTGGTGGGAGCGCGCGACGGCGATCTCGCATCGACTGTGGAACACGCGGCGACCTCCGCGGGAATCGCCGGCGTCCGCGCCTATGCCGGCCGGGCCGCCGCCGAGCACCTCTTCCGCCTCGCGGCCGGGCTCGAGAGCGCGGTGACGGGCGAGGACGAGATCCTCCACCAGGTCCGCGGGTTGCTCGACGCCGTCCGCGCGGCGAGGCCGGCGGATCCCGTGCTGGTGCGGGCGCTCGAGCTCGCCATCTCCGTCGGCCGGCGCGCGAGGGCCGACCGGCCGCGACCCGAGGAGCGGAGCCTGGCCGACCGCTCCCTCGACTGGGTGGCGTCACGGGGGATCCGGATCGCGGGAGCCCGCGTGCTCGTGGCGGGCGCCGGCGTGATGGGACGGGCCCTCGCGGTCGGTGCCTCCCGTCGCGGAGGCGGCGTCACCGTCGCGAGCCGCGATCCGGCTCATGCGCGGGCAGTTGCGCTGTCCGTGGACGGGACGTGGACCTCGCTGGCGGACGCGGCCCGGGAGGGGCTGGGGAACTACGACGTCGTGCTCGTCGCGCTGGGCGGCGTGTGGTCCGGCCTCGACGGCGGGTCGTGGGCGCACACGCCGCCGGTCACGGTCGATCTCTCGTCGCCGTCCGCGCTGCCCCTGCCGGCTCGAGCCGCCCTCGACGGCCGCTACACCGACGTCGACCGGCTGTTCGCCGCGCGGCCCACGGTCGGCGCGGAGGCTGCACGGATCAGGGCGGAGTACGTGTCCCATGCCGAGGCACTCGTCGCGGACGCGTGCGACCGCTTCGAGCGCTGGGTCGCCGCGCGCCCCTCGGCAGAGACGCTGCGCGCCCTCAGGGCCGCGGCGGAGGAGCGCCGGGCGCGCGACCTGGAGCGCCTGCTCCGGCGGCTTCCCGGCCTGGAGCCGAGGGAGCGCGAGCTCGTGGAGGCGTTCTCGGAGCAGCTCGTGGCGGGAATCCTTCACGGGCCGAGTGCCCGCCTGCACGACGACGCCGACGGCGCGGCGGCCCGGGCGGCCCGCATGCTCTTCGACCTGTGACCGCGCCGTCCGCACCGCACCGCACGCTCCGGCTCGGGACCCGTGGGTCGACGCTCGCACGGCTGCAGTCCGAGCTCGTGGCCGAGTCGCTTCGCCGCGCCGGCCACGACGTCGAGCTCGTGACGATCGTCACGGCGGGCGACGTGCGTCCCCCCGACACGGCGTGGGGCGAGGGGGCCTTCGTCGGCGCGCTCGAGGCGGCGCTCGCCTCCGGGGAGGTGGATCTCGCGGTCCACAGCGCGAAGGACGTGCCGATCGACGATGTCCCGGCGTCACCGCTCGTGATCGCCGCGTACCCCGGGCGGGAGGACGCGCGCGACGCGCTCGTGCTGCCCGTGGCCGGAAGGCCGGTGCCCGGACCTGCGGCGGGGTCCTCCGCGACCTCCTCGGCCGCGCTTCCCCTGGCCGTCCTCGCGGCGGGGGCCCGCGTGGGCACCGACAGCCCGCGGCGCGCCGGGTTCCTGTCCGCGGCCCGGCCGGACCTGGTGATCGTGCCGCTGCACGGCAACGTCGACACCAGGCTGCGCCGGCTGGACGCCGGCGAGGTCGATGCGCTCGTGCTGGCCGTGGCCGGCCTCGTGAGGCTCGGCCGCCGCGAGCGGGTGTCCGTTGCCGTCGATCCCGCGGTCCTGCCGCCGGCTCCGGGGCAGGGGGCACTCGCGGTGCAGTGCCGGGCCGGCGACGCCCCGGTCCTCGACGCACTCGCCGCCCTGGACGATCCCGCGACGCGCCGCTCCGTCGAGGCCGAACGCGAGGTGCTCAGGGTCGCCGGCGGAGGGTGCCGGGCTCCACTCGGAGCGTTCGCGACCGTCGGAGCCGATCGTCTGGACCTGCTTGCCGGGGCACTGACCGTGTCCGGCAGGCCCGTCTTCCTGCACAGGTCCGGCCCGGCCATCGGTTGGCGAGAACTCGCCGCGGCAGCGTCCGGGGAGCTGCTGCGTGCCGGGTTCCGCGGGGAGGCGGCGTGACGCTCCCGCGCTCCGGCTCGACCGAACCCGGCGAAACCGCCCGTACCGGGGAACGGGCCGCCGTGCTCGTGACCCGGCCGGCCGGCGGTGACGATCCCCTGGTCGCGCGCCTGGCCGCCGCGGGGATCCGGGTCCACGCCGTCCCGACCGTCACGACGCGGCCGGTCCCGCCGGGCGGAGATCTCGACCGTGCCGCCGCCGACCTGCCCGCGGCCGACTGGGTCGTGCTCACCAGCGCGGCGGCATTCCACGCGCTGAGCGACGCGGTGGTCCGCGTCGGCGTGTGCTGGCCCCGACCGGGGAGCCGTCCGCGGTTCGCGGCGGTGGGACGCGCGACGGCGAGTGCGCTGGCACGGGCGGGCCTGGACGCGGCCGTGACCAGCTCGGACGGAACCGGGCTCGGCATGCTCTCCGCGCTCGAATCCACGGAGTCGCTCGCCGGCCGGCGCATCGTCCTGCCGCGGGCCAGCGCCGCCGACGAACGCCTGCCGTGGGCGCTGCGTGAGCGCGGGGCCGACGTGCGAGAGGTCGTTGCATACGAGACCGTGGAGGCGCCCGGCGAGTCCCGGGACCCACTGCTTGCCGCGCTTGCGGACCCCGACCTGCGGGCCGTCGTCGTCGCGTCCGGGTCGGCCGTCCGGGGCCTCGTCGGGCTGCTCGATCTGCCCGGGTCCCCGGCGGATCATGCCGTCGCCCGGTTGGGAACCCTGCCGTTCGTCTCGATCGGCCCGTCCACCTCGGACGAGGTGCGGCGCCTGGGGTTGGAGCTCGGCGCCGAGGCGGCCACGCCGTCCGTCGATGCCCTGGCGGACGCCGTGCTCGCGTTCCTGGCGGCGACCCGCGCGCCAGGATTGGAGGTATCCCGATGACCGTCATTTCCCGTCCCGCCACCGGGCCCGTGCCGCGAGCGGACGAGCCCGTTCGCGACGCCTCGCCCGTGCATGCCGGTGCGCCCGTGCGTGCCGGCACGGCCGCCCCCCTGCGTGCCGGCACGCACGCCGCTGCACCGCCCACCGCCGTGGCGTTCGAACGGACGCGCCGGATGCGGGCATCGGCCGCGCGGCGTTCGCTCGTGCGCGAGACCCGCCTCACGCCCGCGCAGCTCGTCATGCCGCTCTTCGTCGTCACCGGCCGCGGACGTCGCGAGCCGATCGCGTCGATGCCCGGCCAGGCCAGGCTGAGCCCGGACCTCGTCGTCGAGCTCGCCGGCGAGCTGACCACGCTCGGCGTCGGCGGCGTCATGCTGTTCGGGGTCCCGGACACGAAGGACCCCGAGGGTGGGGCGGCGGCGGACCCCGCGGGCCCCGTACCCGAGGCCATCCGCGGGCTGCGTGCCGCCGGTCTGGCGCTCACCGTCGCGGCCGACGTCTGCCTGTGCGAGTACACGACCCACGGGCACTGCGGGATCGTCGCGGGCGACCGGATCGACAACGACGCCACCCTGCCACGGCTCGCGGACGCGGCCGTCGCGTATGCGGCAGCCGGCGCCGACATGGTCGCCCCCAGCGGCATGATGGACGGACAGGTGGCGGCGATCCGTGCCGGCCTCGACGCCGCGGGACTGGTGGACACGGCGATCCTCGCCTACGCGTCCAAGCACGCGTCGGCCCTGTACGGCCCGTTCCGCGACGCGGCCGACTCGACGCCGGCCTTCGGCGACCGCCGGAGTCACCAGATGGATCCCGGGAACGCGCGGGAGGCGCTCCGGGAGATGTCACTCGACGCGGCCGAGGGCGCCGACATGCTCATGGTCAAGCCGGCGATCACCTCGCTCGACCTGCTGGCTCGGGCCCGGGAGCGTTTCGACCTGCCGCTCGCGGCCTACCAGGTCAGCGGAGAGCTCGCCATGCTCGAGGCCGCGGCGGAACGCGGCTGGCTCGACCGGCGACGAACGGCGCTCGAGCTGCTGACCGCGATCGCCCGCGCCGGCGCCGATGTCATCCTGACCTACCTTGCCCGCGACGTGGCGAGCTGGCTCGCCGCGTCGAGCGAGCACGTGGCGGGGAGCTCGCCCGCCGAGGAGACTGCACGATGACCGAGGCTCGTTACGTCCATGCGCTCGCCCTCGGGCTGGACCCGGCCTGGCGGCGCCTCTCCGCCGCGGAGCGCGAGGAATCGGGCGGCGCGTTCGCGTCGGCGCTCGAGGCCGATCCCTCGGTGGTGACGCACACGTACTCGATGATCGGCCTGCAGGCCGGCACCGATCTGCTGATCTGGCGGCTGGCCCCTTCGCTCGACGTGCTCGAGACGGCCGCGGCGGCAGCGCTGCGCACGGGCCTGGGACGCTGGCTGACGGTCCGGGAGAGCCTGGTCGGCCTGATCCAGCCGTCCCAGTACGTCAGGAACCCCACGAGCCAGGAGCAATCGCTGTTCGAGGGCGAGCGCTCGACGTACCTGGTCGTCTACCCGTTCACGAAGTCGACCGACTGGTACCTCATGGGACGCGACGCGCGCCAGGGAATCATGAACGAGCACATGCGGATCGGGCACGGGTACCCGCAGGTGCGGCAGCTCCTCGCGTACTCGTTCGGCCTGGACGACCAGGACTTCATCGTCGCGTACGAGACCGACGACCTGCCGGGCTTCGTGGACCTCGTGCGAGAGCTGCGAGGCTCGGACAGCCGGCGGTCCACCGTCCGGGACACGCCGATCCTCACCGCGGTTCACCGGCCCATCGGGGAGATCCTGCGGCTGCTCGGGGCCACGGAGGAAGCCGTCCCCGCGGGCGACGCGGTGCCTGCGGGTGCGCACGGGGCGCCCCGATGAGCGTCGGTGCAGGCCCCGCGCCGGCCCCGGGCTCGACCGAGGATCCGGCGGCCGGCATGCCGGCCGCAACGGCCGGCGCCGATACGACCGCCGCCGGCTACCTTCGGCGGGCCGCGGCGCTCTTCCCCGGCGGCGTGAACAGCCCCGTCCGCGCGTACCGTGCGGTCGGCGGCGACCCTCCCGTCATCGTCCGCGGTTCGGGCGCCGCGGTGACCGATGCGGATGGGACCGAATACCTCGACTACGTCGGCGCGTTCGGGCCGCTGATCCTCGGCCACGCCCACCCGGCGGTCGTGCAGGCTGCCACGGCGGAGCTCGCTGCGGGCGGACCCTTCGGCGCCACCACGCCGGCCGAGGTCACGCTGGGCGAGGCCATCCGCGAGGCGATGCCGTCGATCCAGCGGCTGCGGTTCGTGAGTTCCGGCACGGAGGCGGTGATGAGCGCGCTGCGCGTCGCGCGGGCGGCCACGCATCGCGACCTCGTGCTGAAGTTCGAGGGCGGGTACCACGGTCACGCCGACGGACTCCTCGCGGAAGCCGGGTCCGGGCTGGCCACCCTCTCGCTCCCCGCCAGTGCCGGCGTTCCCGCCGGCGTTGCCGCCCAGACCGTGCTCGCGCGGTACAACGACGCGGCGTCCGTGGAGGATGCCTTCGCACGGCACCCGGGACGGATCGCGGCCGTGATCGTCGAGCCGGTCGCGGCCAACATGGGAGTCGTGGCCCCCGTGGCCGGGTTCCTCGAGGCGCTGCGCACGCTGACGGCCCGGGACGGCGCGCTGCTCGTCTTCGACGAGGTGATCACCGGTTTCCGCGTCGCCCGCGGCGGGGCCCAGGCCCTCTACCACGTCACGCCGGACCTCACGGTGCTCGGCAAGATCATCGGCGGCGGGATGCCGGTGGGAGCCTACGGTGGAAGGGCCGACCTGGTCGACCTGGTGGCGCCGGCCGGGCCCGTCTACCAGGCCGGCACCCTGTCCGGGCATCCGGTCGCGATGGCGGCCGGTGCGGCCACGCTGCGCCACCTCGACGCGGACGTGTACGCCCGGCTCGAGTCGCTCGGGCGCGCGCTCGAGGAAGGGCTGCTCGCGGCGGCATCGGACGCGGGGCGAGCCCTCTCGGTGGGGCGCGTCGGGTCGTTGCTGACGCTCTTCTTCCGGCAGCGCGCGCCGCGCGACTTCGACGAGGTGCGCGAGGCCGACCCGGCCGCCTTTGCGCGCTTCCACCGCTCGATGCGGGAGTCCGGGATCCTCCTGCCGCCGGCGTCGCAGGAGGCGTGGTTCCTCTCTGCCGCGCACGGTCCGGACGACGTGGAGCGGACGGTGGCGGCGGCACGCAGGGCGCTCGCCGCATGACGGCAGGGCCGTCCGCGCGCGCGGACGCTCCGCTCCTTCGCGCCTACCGGGGCGAACCCGCCGGCGTGACGCCGGTGTGGTTCATGCGGCAGGCGGGCCGCGCGCTGCCGGAGTACCGCGCCGTGCGCACGCGCGCCGGGCTCATGGAGATCGTCGCCGACGCGGCGCTCTGCGCGGAGGTCACGCTGCAGCCGGTGCGGCGGCTCGGGGTGGACGCCGCGATCATGTTCGCCGACATCACCACGCCGCTCCCGGGCATGGGTGCCGGCGTGCGGTTCGTCGAGGGCGTCGGTCCGGTCATCGAGCGGCCCGTGCGGACCGCCGCCGACGTCGACGCGCTGCGGCCCTTCGACCCGGGCGAATCCGTCCCCGCATTCCTGGAGGCGATCCGGCTCGTCCGCGCCGGGAGCGCGGTGCCGATCGTCGGGTTCGCGGGCGCGCCCTTCACGCTGGCGAGCTACCTCGTCGAGGGCCGGTCGTCCCGCGACGCGGGGCGCCTGATGGAGCTGCTGCGCAACCGGCCCGCCACGTTCCACGCGCTGCTCGGGCGCCTGGTCGACACGACGATCGCGTACCTGCGGGCGCAGGTCGAGGCAGGCGTGGACGCCGTCCAGCTCTTCGACAGCTGGGTTGGCGTGATGGGCCCCTTCGACTACGAGCGGGCGGTGCTGCCCCACCTGCGCCGCCTCTTCGCGGGGCTCGCCGACCTGGGCGTCCCGCTCGTGTTGTTCGGGACCGGCACGGCGGGGCTGCTGCGGCTCCAGGCCTCGTCGGGCGCGACGGTCATCGGGCTGGACTGGCGGATCGCGCTCGGACTCGCGCGGGGCCTGCTGCCGGATATGGCCGTGCAGGGCAACCTGGACCCGACGGTGCTGCTCGGCTCGTACGACGACGTCGCGGAGCAGGCCGCCTGGATCCTGGACCAGGCCGCGGGCATGCCGGGCCACGTGTTCAACCTGGGCCATGGCGTGCTGCCGTCGACCGACCCCGACACGCTGCGCCGGCTGGTCGACTTCGTGCACGAGCGCAGCGCGAGGCGAGGGCCGGCCGCATGACCGGTACGAAGGAGGCTTCGGCCGTGGTGGTTCCCGTGACGGGCGCCGTGTCTCCGGGGCGTCCCCCGCTCCCGCGACGTCCGCGGCACCCATGACGGGCGAGCAGCGCTTCCTCGCCGCATGCCGCCTGCAGCCCGTCGACGCGACTCCCGTCTGGTACATGCGACAGGCTGGCCGCGGCATTCCCGAGTACGAGCGGATGCGCGACCGGTACGGCGTTCTCGGCATCGCCCGGACGCCGGAGCTGGCGGCACGCGCGAGCACGCTGCCGGTCGCCGCGTACGGCGTGGATGCGGCCGTGATGTACGCCGACGTGATGCTGCCCACCGGCCCGATGGGCATCGACTTCGACCTGACCCCCGAGGGGCCGGTCCTGGCGTCTCCGATCCGGTCGGCGGAGGACGTGCGGCGCCTGCGCGTCTACGAACCCGACGAGGACCTGGCGTTCGCGATGGAGGCGATCCGCCTCGCGCGGCACGAGCTGGAGGGGCGCCAGGCCCTGATCGGAATCGCCGGGGGCCCGTTCACGCTCGCGGCGTATCTCGTCGAGGGACGCGCTACTCGGGACCAGTCGACGGCGCGGGCGTTCATGTACGCGCAGCCCGAGGCGTGGCACGAGCTGCTCGGCCGGATCGCCGAGGTCGGCCGCCGGTACCTCGCGGCGCAGATCCGGGCCGGGGCCCAGGCCGTCCAGGTCTTCGACACGTGGGCGGGCTCGCTCGGCCCCGACGACTACGAGGCGTACGTCCTGCCCCATGCCGCCCGCCTGCTCGAGGGGGCGGCAGGTGTCCCGGCCATCCACTACGTGTCGGGGGCCGCGCAGCTTCTCGACCTGCTCGTGCGGGCCGGAGCGGGGACGGTGGGGATCGATTCCCGCGTGTCGCTCCGCGACACGTGGGCCCGGATCGGTCCGGACGTCGGGATCCAGGGCAACCTGGACGGCGCGCGCGTCCTCGGTGGCTGGCCGTCCACGGAGGCCGGGGCCCGGCGCATCCTCGACGAGGCCGCCGGCCGGCCCGGCCACATCTTCAACCTCGGGCACGGCATCGTGCCCGGCACCGACCCGGCACTGCTCTCGCGCCTCGCCACGTTCGTCCACGAGGAATCGGCGCGACGACGCCGTGAGGCGGCCACTACCAGCCAGGAGGTTCCAGCGTGACCGAATCCATCGGCGCCGCCCGCACGCCCGCCGCCGCGGGCACGCCCGGCGCCGCCGGCACACCCATCGGCGCCGCGAGCGCGCCCGTCGGCGTCCTTCTCATGACGTACGGATCGCCCTCGGACCTGGACGACGTGCCGCGCTACCTCGTGGCGGTCCGTGGCGGTCGCGCGCCGGAGCCCGAGCTGGTGACGGAGTTCACTCGCCGCTATCACGCGATCGGCGGTTCGCCCCTGGTGAGCATCACCGAGGAACAGGCCGCCGCCCTGGAGGCCCGGCTGGGGGAGGGGTACCGCGTCGCCGCCGGAATGCGGTTCTCCGATCCGACCATCGCCACGGCGCTGGGGGACCTCGCCGGCCGGGGGTGCCGGCGGGTCGTCGGGATCGTCCTTTCGCCGCAGTACTCCGACCTGATCATGGGCGGCTACGGCCGGGCAATCGATGCCGCGCGCGAGGAGATGGGGCCGGATGCGCCGGAGGTGACCATCGCCGGAGCGTGGCACCTGGAGCCCGCGTTCATCTCGGCGCTGGCTGCACGGATCCGCGAGGCGATCGACCGGTTCCCCGCGGAGGAGCGCGATGCCGTTCCCGTTCTCCTGACCGCACACAGCCTGCCGCGCCGCGTCGCGGATCAGGAGCCGGGCTACCTCGGCCAGCTCGACGAGACGGCCACCGCTGTCGCCCGGGCCGCGGGGCTCGACCGCTCGCGGTGGTACTTCTGCTGGCAGAGCGCGGGCCACGAGCCGGGGGAGTGGATGAAGCCGGACTTCGCCGACCTCGTCCCCCGGCTGCGCCGGGAGGGACACCGCGGGGTCGTGGTGGCACCCGTCCAGTTCCTCGCCGACCATCTCGAAACCCTGTACGACGTCGCGATCGGCGCCCGTGAACAGGCGGATGCCGCCGGCATGGGCTTCGAGCAGGTGCGTGCGTTGAACGCCGATCCGGGGCTCATCGAGGCCCTGGCCCGGGTGGCACGTGCGACGGAATTGGCGGCCTGGCCGGTGCGTGCCACGGCGGGCGCAGGGGCCTGACGGCCGACGCAGGGGCCCTGACTGCCGGTGCGTGCCACGGCGGGCGCAGGGGCCTAGAAGACCGCCTCCTCGGGCAGCAGGAACCATCGCAGGCTCTCGAAGTCCGCCCCCGCGTCGACGCGCGCGGGCCGGCGGGATGCCGCCGGCGGATCGGCGAGGATCGCGCGAGCCTCGGCCAGGTACCCGGCCAGGCGGCTCTCCGGCTCGCGGTGGCGATGCGCCCTGTACGACATGCGGCCGTCCTCGTAGCGGACGTCGTGCAGGCTCAGCGGGGGCTCGACCGGCCCGTCCACGTGCCGCCAGAGTCCCGTCGCCGGCTCGAAGTCGTACAGGTGGAGCAGCCGCCAGCCCTCCCTCGCGACCAGGTCCACCGCCTGCAGGATGTACTCGAACGACGCGTCGCTGATGAAGTAGTTGAGGTTGACGCGCACCCATCCGGGCTTGATGCCCTCGCACCCGAGGGCGATCTGGCGCTCGAACGCGTGTGATCGCTCGAGGTCGATCCCGAGCAGGCGGTGCCCGTACGGGCCCGCGCACGAGCATCCGCCCCGCGCCTGGATGCCGAACAGGTCGTTGAGCAGCGCCACGACGAAGTTGTGGTGCAGGTAGCGGCTCCCGTGCCGGACGACGAACGAGACGATCGAGAGCCGGTCCGCGGTCCGGCTGCCGAGGATCTCGATCTCCGGCACGCGCTCCCAGTGGGCGATCGCCCGATCGATGAACGAGCGTTCCCGGGCCCGGATCGCCGGCACGCCGACGGCCTGCTTGAGCTGGAACACGAGCCCCGCCCGGATCGACTCCACGATGGCCGGCGTGCCCCCCTCCTCGCGACGCTCGATGTCGGCGAGGTACCGGTGCTCGAACGGGTTCACGAATTCCACGGTGCCGCCCCCCGGCACGGAGGGCACGCGGTTCCGGAAGAGCTCGCGCCGGGCGACGAGGACGCCAGGCGTGCCCGGCCCGCCGATGAGCTTGTGCGACGAGATGAAGACCGCGTCCTTGTAGGCGAGGTGGCCGTCGGGGCCGTCGTCGCCGCGCATCCCGATCTCGACGTAGGGCGCGGCGGCCGCGTAGTCCCAGCACGACAGCGCCCCGTACCGGTGCAGCAGGATGGAGATCGCACGCGCGTCGGAAATGATGCCGGTCACGTTGGACGCGGCCGAGAAGCTGCCGATGAGCACGCGGCGCCCCGCACGCGCCTGCAGCTCGCGCTCGAGCTGCGCCAGGTCGATCCGCCCGTCCGGGTCCTCGTGGACGGTGACCAGCTCGGCGATCGACTCCCGCCACGGCAGCTCGTTGGAGTGGTGCTCGTACGGGCCGATCAGGACGACGGGCCGTTCGTCAGGCGGGATGCGGGAACGGAGATCGTAGCGATCGTCCAGGTCGGCGGGCAGCCGGAGGTTCAGCACGTCGATCAGCCGGTTGATCGCCGCGGTCGATCCGGAACCGCAGAACAGCACGACGTGCTCGTCACCACCGCCCACCGCGTCCCGGATGATCCGTCGCGCCTCTTCCCGGAAGCGGGTGGTCTGGAGGCCGGTGCCCGACGATTCGGAGTGGGTGTTCCCGTAGAGGGGCAGCACCGCGTCGCGGATGTAGTCCTCGATGAACGAGAGTGATCTTCCCGACGCGGTGTAGTCGGCGTAGGTGACCCGCCGGATGCCGAACGGGCCCGCGACTGCCTCGTCGTCTCCGATCACGGACGCCCGGATGAGGTCGATGATCGGGTTGTCGGGCTCCATGGAGGCATCGTAGCCGTCCGCGGCCGGCCCCGTCCGGCCCATGGTCGCGCCGGCCAACCCCGCGGCGCAGGCGCCCATCACCCGCAGGCCCTGGACCTCGCCGACCCTGCGCCACCCGCAGGCCCGCGCCATGGGTTCATCTTCGGGCCGAGTGGCTCTCGCCCGCCCGCCGCGACGCTGTCAGCGTCAGGCCTCGTGATTCAGCTTCATCTTCCGCGCATCCTGCGCCCCGTCACCCGGGCAATCCGATCACGGCGGCATGCGCCGACCGTCGTCACGGTCCTCGACATCCGGCACCACCAGCGTGCCCGGCGCACGGAGATCGTCATCGGTTCCCAGCGCGACAGGTAGATCGTCCGCGACAGGCAGCCCATCCTGGGACAGGTAGCGCTTTCCCCGATGCGCGGCCGCCCGGCGCCCGCCGCCCTGTGGTCAGCCTCGGCCGACTCTGGCCGCCGCTCGCGAGTCCAGCTCGGCCCGAAGCTCGCGCCCCAGGTCAGCCATCGTCGGCGAGATCCGGCCGGCACCCGGCAGCTCGTCGGCCGGGTACGTGCTGGCCGGCGCCCATGCGAACATGCCCGCGGCGTTCGCCGCCGCGATGCCGGTCGGCGTGTCCTCAACCACCAGGCACTCGGCGGGCGCGATCCCCAGCGTCCCGGCCGCCGCGAGGAAGAGATCCGGCGCGGGCTTGGGGCGCGCCACCTGTTCGACGCTGAACAGCCGCCCCGCGAACCTCGCCAGCAGCCCGGCCGCACGGAGCGACATCTCGAGGCGCTGGCGTGTCCCGTTCGACGCCACGCAGTAGGCGATGCCCCGCTCGTCCAGCACGTCGAGCAGCGCCGGGACGCCGGCGGAGGGACCCAGCTCGTGCCCGAACACCTCGGCCAGCTCGCCGGCGTAGACGGCCTCGAACGAGACCGGCAGGACGGCACGCATCCGCGCCTCGACCACGGTGCGAACCAGCGTCACGGGAAACCCGGTGAAGTCCCGGCGGCACTGCGCAGGCGTGGCCGGCACCCCGAACCCGTTCAGCACGCGCGCCAACGTGGACGACGAGAGGCTCTCGCTATCGACCAGGACGCCGTCGTTGTCGAAGATCACGAGGCGCAGGGGATCTGGCACGCGGGCAACGATTCCGACGGGTGTCACTCGTACATGGTGACATCGACGCGAGGCTCGCGGGCGCCCATGAGGTCGGAGCAGGGATCGTGTCCGTGCCGAATTGAGGTCGCCTGCCGCGCGAACCGCGCCCTGATGGGGCCCCCCCGCGACACTGACCGCCCGGCTATCGTGGACCGGCCCACGGACGCCGGGTAGGCTTGCATTCGTGGGAACGAGGACGAGCGCGGGAATCCTGCTCTACCGCGTGATCGGCGGCCGGCTCGAGGTGCTCCTGGCCCATCCCGGCGGCCCCTTCCACCAGGCCCGGGACACCGGCAACTGGTCCGTTCCCAAGGGCGAGCCCGCTGCGGGCGAGGATCTCGAGCCGGCGGCGTGGCGCGAGTTCGAGGAGGAGACGGGGGTTCCCGTGCCGGAGGGTTCCCGCATCGCCCTCGGGTCCATCCGTCAGAAGGGCGGCAAGGTCGTCACCGCGTGGGCGGTGGAGGGAGACCTCGATCCGGATCTCGCCCGGAGCAACCATTTCGACCTCGAGTGGCCCCCGGGCTCGGGCCGGGTCGAGTCGTTTCCGGAGGTCGACCGCGTGGCGTGGTTCGAACCGGACGAGGCCCGCGTCCGCATCAAGGACGCGCAGGTGCCGTTCGTCGACCGGCTCGTGGACGCTCTCGGGCAGGGCTGAGCGGGCTCAGGGACCGGCGGTCGCCAGCGGATCGAGCGAGGACGCAGAGGCTGCGACGGCAGATGCCGCAACGGCCGACGCCCCGGGCACGGCGGACGTCCCGGGCGTGGACGCCGACGGCGAGGGTCCGGGTGCCGTGGCGGACGGCCCGGCCGGCGAAGGTGCGACGGAGCCCGAGGGCGTCGGTGAGGTGGAGGCTCGCGGAACCGGCGTCAGCGCCGCGGCGACGAGCCGCGCGTAGGCGGCCGCACCGACGGGCCGAAGGTGGATCCCGTCGTCCCAGAAGTATTCGGCGTGGTGGTCGCTCGCGTCGTGCCAGTCCACGATGACCACGTTCGGATAGCGCTTCGCCGCGTCGGCCAGGACCGCGTTGTCGTGCGCCTCCCAGCTGCGCGGCTCCTTGAGGTTGACGAACACGACCACGGTCGCCGCGCGCAGCACGTGCATGACCTGGTCGATCTCGCCGCTCGTGATCCAGCCGTTGTCGCCCAGCCCGATGACGACGGCGCCCGGCAGGAGTCCCTGCTTCTGCCGCTGCTGCAGGATCTGCACGCCCACCCCGAAGGAGCGGCCGATCGCCGCGTTGACCTCGATGCCGTGCACGGCCTGTCGGAGCTGGGTGACGGCGCCGAGCATGACCGAGTCTCCGATCGCCAGCACCTGCAGCGGTCGAGCCGTCGCCGGGGGCCGGGAGCCGGTCGCCGGACCGGTCGACGCGGGCGCCGGGGAACCGGCCGGCCCGGCCGGCATGCTGGCGCCGGCGGTCCCTGGTGCCTGGCTCCCGGGGGCGGCCATGGACGGGCTGGCGGATGGTGCCGCCACCGGCCCGGCCGACGCGGCGGCAGGTCCGCCCGTGTCGATCGAGGTGATGGCCAGGTACGAGGGTATCGGTGGAGCGGTGGCGCCGGCCACGCGCGCCCCGACGACGACCGCGAGGACCAGCACCGCGCCGCTCGTCGCGATCGGCCAGCGGTACGCCGAGACGCGGCGCTCCCTGGGCACGGAGCGCCACGCGCGCCACGCGCGTCCCAGCGCCCCCTTGCGAACCGGTGTCTCGACGAACCGGTACGACGCCTCCGCGGCCAGCAGGGTGAGCGCCACGCGCAACGCCAGGTCGGGGATCGGGTCGAGCTGCACGTCGAGCTGGGGCCGCGTCATGGTGAAGATGGGCCAGTGCCACAGGTAGATGCCGTACGATCGCTCGCCGATCCATCGGAGCGGCTGACGATCCAGCACGCGGGCTCCCAGCCACCCGCCGGGCCGGACCGAGGCGACGATGACCCCGGCCGTCACGATCGCGAGCACGACGAACCCGCCGCGGTAGAGCCAGGGCTCGTACTCGTCGAAGAGCCAGAAGCACGCTCCCATCAGCGCCAGGCCGGCGATGCCCGCGGCGTCCCACCACGGAACGCGCCGCACGAGCCGAGCCGCGGACGCGGACAGGATCGCCGCACGGCCCGGGCGGGTCGGATACGGCCCGGCGTGGCCCGCCGGGTCGTCCGCTTCGGGCCACGGCGGCAGGGCGGGAGACGTGAGGGCAGGCGCATCGGCGACCTGGCCCGCGGGCGACGACGCCGGGGTGGACGACCGGGCGACGGGCGACCAGGCCAGGGCCAGCGCGGCGCCCACGAGCAGGCCGACCGCGTGCGTGTCCGTGCCGTAGTACACGCGCGACGGGTCCACACCGGGCACGTAGAGCGCCGCCATCAGGATCGCGGAGCCGGCGGCCCCGAGGATCGTCAGGATCAGCATCCCCCGGCGCCGGGCGATCAGCAGGCCGGCCGTCAGCAGCAGGGGCCACAGGACGTAGAACTGCTCCTCGACCGCGAGCGACCAGAGGTGCAGCAACGGTGACGGTCGCCCCACCGCCTCGAAGTACGACTGCTGGCGCAGGATGAGGTACCAGTTGGTCACGTAGGCGAGCGCGGCCAGCGTGTCGCCCCGGACGCGGGCGACCTCGTCGGGAGCCAGCACGACGGCCATCAGGATGGTGCCTGCGAGCACCAGGAACAGCGCCGGCAGCAGCCGCCGCGCGCGTCGGAGCCAGAATTCCCGGAGCCTGATCCGTCCCAGCCGGTCGCGCTCGGCCAGCAGCAGCGTGGTGATCAGGAACCCGCTGATCACGAAGAACACGTCGACGCCCAGGAACCCGCCCGACAGCACCCCGAGGTCGGCGTGGTAGATCAGGACCGCCAGGACGGCGATCGCGCGGAGGCCGTCCAGCCCCGCCAGTCGGCCGCCGTTCTCGCGGCCGCCGGCCCCCTGGGCGGCATCGCGAAGGGGAGGATTCCCCGGGACGGCCTCGGGCGGCGCCGGGAGCCCGCCACTCACGTCCCTCTCCGCCATGCCCCTGTTCCCCTGCTCGACGACCCGTGTCTATGATGCCTCGCCGGGCCTTGCGTCCGCATCGCATTCGGTCCGATCCATCGACGCGATTTCTGCCTCTGCGGTGCCACCGCGCACCCGGGCACGCCCGGCCGACGGGATCCGGGTGCCACCTGTCCCCGGTGCCACCGGTCCCCGGGCCGCGGCCCGGCCGAAGCGGATGCAGGTGTACAACGTGCGAAGTCGATCGCGACCGGGAGGGAGCAATGCGTCAGTTCGTCTCCTCGAAGGACGGCACGAGGATCGCCTACGAAACCGCGGGCCAGGGACAGACGGCGCTCATCGTCCTGGGCGCGCTGAACTCACGAAAGTCGGGAACCCGGTTAGCCAGGCTCCTCGCCGCCAGGTTCATGGCCGTGACCTATGACCGACGAGGACGCGGCGACAGCTCCGACGCCGGGTCATATGCGCCCGAGCGTGAGGTCGAGGACATTGCGGCGCTCATCGATGCGGTCGGGGGACCGGCCTGCCTCTACGGCCATTCGTCCGGTGCCGCCCTTGCGATCGCGGCCGCGGTCACGCTGCCCGAGCAGGTCACGAAGCTGGCCATCTACGAAGCGCCCTACGCGTTGGACAGCGCCGCGCGAACGGCCGCCGAGGAGTACTACGTGGCCCTCAGGGAGGCGCTCGCAGCTGGGCACAACGGCGACGCCGTCGCCCTGTTTGTCCGATCCGTGGGGGTCTCTGACGCCCAGGTTCAGGCGATGCGACAGATGCCGATGTGGAACGGGCTGGAGAAGCTGGCCCCGACGCTGGTCTACGACAGCGACGTCCTTGGCAAGGGTCACGCTCTGCCGGGGGCCCTCCTTGCGCGCGTCAGGATGCCGACGCTGGTCATGCACGGTGGTGCCGGATCGCCCGCCATGCGCGATGCGGCCGAGGCGATCAGCGCGGCCATCCCCAAGGCGAGCCTTCGAACGCTCGCCCGCCAGACGCATGGCGTGAGTCCAAAGGCCCTCGCACCGGTCCTGGTCGAGTTCTTCGCCTGAGCACGATTCGCACCGGGGAGGTGGCCGGCGCCCTGCTCGCCGGCCTCCTGGTCGAGGCGATCCGACGCGAGAGGCGTCCCGACCGCCATGCTGGTGTCAGGACGCGCACGTTCCGCGTGGGTTCGCACCAGCCCGCGAACACACGGGAACTCGCCGGCGACCCGATAGCTACGTCCGAACCGCTAGGATGCGGTCGATGGACGGACCGCCATGTCGCGCCGCCCGGGATGAACGCGGAGGAGACGTGCGAGAGCTCTACCCGGCCATCGAACCCATCCGGAGCGGGCATCTCCGGGTCTCGGCGCTCCACGAGATCTACTGGGAGGAGAGCGGCGATCCGGCGGGCACGCCGGTCGTGTTCGTGCACGGTGGCCCCGGTGGCGGGACCGGCCCGGACGATCGCCGCTATTTCGACCCCGCGGCGTACCGGATCGTCCTGTTCGATCAGCGCGGCTCCGGACGGAGCACGCCTCACGCCAGCCTGGTCGAGAACACGACCTGGGACCTCGTCTCGGACATGGAGCTGCTGCGGGCGCACCTCGGGGTCGACCGGTGGGTGGTGTTCGGTGGCTCGTGGGGCAGCACGCTCTCGCTGGCGTACGCGGAACGGCACCCGGAGCGCGTCCGGGCGCTCGTCCTGCGCGGGATCTTCCTGCTCCGGCCGCACGAGATCCGCTGGTTCTACCAGGAGGGTGCGAGCTTCATCTTCCCGGACGCCTGGGAGGACTTCCTGGCACCGATCCCTCCTGCCGAGCGCGACGACCTGGTGGCCGCCTACCACCGGCGCCTGACGGGCGACGAACCTGTGGCGCTGGCCGCCGCGGCGAAGGCGTGGAGCGAGTGGGAGGCGAGGACGAGCAAGCTCCGACCCGACCCGAAGCTGGTCGAGCGGTTCGGCGCCGAGACGACGGCCGACGCGTTCGCCCGGATCGAGTGCCACTACTTCGTCAACCACGGCTTCTTCGCGACGCCGGACGAGCTGCTCGACGGCGTGGACCGGATCCGCCACATCCCCGCACGGATCGTGCAGGGGCGGTACGACGTCGTCTGCCCCATGACCAGCGCGTGGGACCTGCACGGCCGCTGGCCCGAGGCGGGTTTCGAGGTGGTTCCCGACGCCGGGCACTCGGCCACGGAGCTGTCGACCATCGACCGGCTCGTGACCGCGACCGACGAGTTCCGCTCCGTGCGCTGAGCCTGGCGGCCTGCCGGGGAGCGACGCCGGCCCGGGCTCCGGCCGGTGGTGGCGATGGGATTCCGGGCTGCCGGTCGCGGGCGCCGGAGGCGTTGTCGGGCGGGTTCAGCGGGGGGCGGGAAGCTCGATCCGGATGCGGGCGTCGACAACGACCGCCCCGTGCTCGAGCACGATGAGCGGGTTGCAGTCCATCTCGGCCACCTCGGGGTGCGCCTCGACCATGGCGCTCACCCGGAGCAATGCCTGCTCGAGTGCCGCGACGTCCGCACGAGGCGCGTTCCGGTAGCCGTCCAGCAGCGGGAACGTCGCGAGCGACCTGACCATCTCGGTCGCGTCCCGGTCGGTCAGCGGCGTGATCCGCACGGCGACGTCCCGCAACAGCTCCACGCCGCCCCCGCCGGGACCGCAGGCCACCACCGGGCCGAAGAGCCGGTCGTGGACCACGCCGACCAGCATCTCGACGCCGGGCGGCATCATCCGCTGGACGAAGAAGCGCTCCACCGGGTGACCGGCGGCGGCCAGGTCCGCGGCCATCGTGCGCGCGGCTGCCCGCACGGCCGCCTCGTCCGCCAGCGAGAGGACGACGGCGCGCGCCTCGGCCTTGTGCACGACCCCCGGCGAGACGGCCTTGAGCGCCACGGGCCACCCGACCTCGCTCGCCGCGGTTGCGGCCGCCTCGGCCGTGTCCGCCAGGCGCCAGGGTGCGGTGGGAATCCCGTAGCACTCCAGCAGGCAGGCGACCTCGTCGGGCGCGAGCCAGCGCGATCGCGCGTCGCCCGGCGCGGCAGGGAGCGACGACCCCGCGAGCGTGGCCCCGCCGTCGACGGCCTGGGGGTCGATGCGGGCGAGCGCCGAGGCGATGACCGCGGCCGCGCCGTCCGGGCGGATGTCGTCGAACTCCGGCACGGAACCCGCCGGCGCCGCCCGCCATTCGGCGTAGCGGACCGCATGCGCAAGCGCCCGGGCCGCCTCCTCGGGGAAGCCGTAGGCGGGCACGCGAACGCCGCCGCTCCGCAGCGCCTCGGCGCCAGCGTCCGTGGCCATGAACACCGTCAGCACCGGGATCGGCCGTGGCAGCTCGAGCACGCCGTCACGGATGGCGGCCGCGACCTCCTCCGACTTCGTGCCCAGGGGGGGCACGAACAGCACGATGATCGCGTCGATGCCCTCCCAGGCCGCCAGCACGCCGATCGCGCGCCGGAACGACTCCGGCGCCGCGTCGATCGTGTCCACCGGGTTGCTCAGGGCCGCCTCCAGCGGCAGGAACTCCGCCAGCCGCGCGCGCACCTCCGGCGGCAGCGGCGGCACGAGCAGGCCATCGGCGTCGCAGGCGTCGACCGCGAGGATCCCCGGCCCGCCGCCGTTCGTGACGATCGCGACGCGCCGGCCGGCCGGCAGCGGCTGGTTCGCCAGGAGCGACGCGACGTCGAAGAACTCGCCGAGCGTGTCCGTCCGGACCACGCCGGCCTGGTGGAACAGTGCGTCGACCGTCACGTCGGACGCGCCGATCAGCGCCCCGGTGTGCGACGAGGTCGCCCGGGCGCCCGCCGCCGACCGGCCGCCCTTGACGGCGATGATCGGCTTGCTGCGCCCCACCCGGCGCGCGATGCGCGCGAACTTGCGCGGGTTGCCCAGCGACTCCAGGTACAGGGCCAGGACGGCGCTCTGATCGTCCTCCTCCCAGTACTGCAGGAAGTCGTTGCCCGACAGGTCGGCCTTGTTGCCGATCGAGATGAAGCTCGAGAGCCCCAGCCCCATGCGGTTCGCGCGCTCGATGATGGCCAGGCCCAGGGCGCCACTCTGCGACAGGAACCCCACGCGTCCCTCGGTGGGAGAGACCGGCGAGAACGTCGCGTTCAGGCGAACGGCCGGGTCCAGGTTGACCACGCCCATGCAGTTCGGCCCGACCAGCCGCATGCCGGCGCGGCGGCACACGCCGAGGAGTTCCCGCTGCCGCTCGGCCCCCGCCTCGCCGGTCTCGGCGAACCCGGGCGAGATCACGATGAGCGACTTCACGCCCTTCTGCGCGCACTCGGCGGCGGCTGTCACGCAGGCCGCGGCCGGCAGCACGATCACCGCGAGCTCGACCGGCCCGGGGACGTCCAGCACCGACCGGTAGGCGGCCACCGACTGGACGACGTCGGCGTTCGGGTTGACCGGGTAGACCGGACCCTGGAACCCCCCCTCGAGCAGGTTGTGGAAGAGTTCTCCGCCGACGGTGCCGCGCCGTCGCGACGCCCCGATGACGGCCACGGTCGCGGGCCGCAGGAGCGCGCGCACCGCGGCGGCCGAGGCGATCTGCTCGCGGTGCTCGAAGCGCTCGCGCGCCGGGTCCGAGAGCTCGGTGGGGAACTCGACGACGAGGGCCCCCGGCTCCACGCGCACCCTCGTCGGGAAGCCGCTCTCGCGGAACACCTCCAGCATCCGCGCGTTCTCCGGCAGGACCTCGGCGTAGAACGTGGAGATCCCGGCATCGCGGGCTCGTCCGGCCATCTCCTCGAGCAGGAGCGTCGCGATGCCCCGGCCCTGGAAGCCGTCCGCCACGAGGAACGCGACCTCCGCGAGGTCGGGCTCCATGACGCTGTAGCTCGCGTGGGCGATGATCCGGCCCGCGGCCTCGCCCACGAGCGAGCAGTCGCCTCCGGCGGGCGCGGCCGCCCAGCGACGGGCCAGGCCCTCGAGGTCGGACACGAGCCCGGCGAATCGCATGCGCCGCGACTCGAGAGCCAGGCCCTGCAGGAAGCTCAGCAGCCCCGCCTCGTCGTCCGGGCGCGCCGGGCGCAGGTGGATCGACGAGCCGTCGCGCAGGACCGCGTCCCGTTCCCGACCGTCGGTCGCCGCGATGCTCATGACTCGAGCTCCCTGCCATCCGCCCGGATCCGCCGCGCAGGTCGCGTGCGGACCGGGCCCCGCCGGTGCCATGATCCGGGTGCCCGGCGCGTGCGCGGCTATAGTCTCCGAGTTGAGGCTCCGGGTCGAGGCCCACATGGACCGCCTTCGCAGTCCCCTTCCCGGCCGAGCACGTACGGCTGCACCTGATGCACGAGGCTCCCACCCCGTCCACGGAACCGCTCGTCGTCTACGGGCCCCCGTCGCTCGAGTACGACTTCGGCGCGCACCACCCGCTGACCCCGCGGCGTTTCGGAACCGGGATCGACCTTCTCCGTGCCGTGGGCGCGGAGCGGTACCTGTCGCCGCCGGAGGCGTCCCTGGCGAGGCTGCAGCGCGTCCACGATCCGGAGTACGTGTCGACCGTCCAGATGCTCTCCGAGTACCCCGATGCCGGCGCGATGCTGGGATTCTCGAAGTGGGGGGACGACCCGCCCTTCTACGGGATGCACGCAGCCGCGGCCACCGTCGCGGGCGGGTCGCTCGCCGCCATGGAGCAGATCCTCGACGGTCGCGTGCTCCACGCGTTCCACCCGGGAGGCGGCCTGCATCACGCCATGCCGGCCCGGGCCAGCGGCTTCTGCATCTACAACGACGTGGCGGTGGCCGTGGCCCGCGCGCGGGATGCCGGGCACCGCGTCCTCTACGTCGACCTGGACGTGCACCACGGGGACGGGGTCGAGGCGATCTTCTGGGACGACCCACAGGTGCTGACGGTCTCGCTGCACGAGACGGGCAGGACCCTGTTCCCGGGAACGGGTTTCGTGGATGACTGCCGCGAGCGCACGGTTCCACGGGCCGTCGTGAACGTCCCGCTCGAGCCGGGGACGTCGGACGGCTCCTGGCTCGCCGCCCTCGAACTGGTGGTTCCACCACTGGCCGAGGCGTTCCGGCCGACGATCCTGGTCACCCAGCACGGCAGCGACAGTCACCTGCTCGACCCGCTCGCCAACCTGCGCCTGACCACGGCCGCCATGTCACGGGCCGCGCGGCTCCTCGACGGCATCGCGCACGAGCACGCCAACGGGCGCTGGCTCGCAACCGGGGGAGGGGGCTACGACGTGTATCGTGTCGTGCCGCGTGCCTGGGCGCTGGTGTGGCTTGCGCAGGCCCACCGGCCGGTTCCGCCGGAAACCCCGTCGGAGTGGCGTGCCCGCTGGGCCGACGACGCGAGGCGCCACGACCAGGCGCCGCCGCCGCGCGACATGATCGATCCGGCGTCCCTCGTGTCGGAGGAGCCGCAGGCGATCGCCCACCGGAACATGGAGACGGCCGGCACGGCCCTGCGCTGCTCGCTCCGCGCCCTCGGCCGGGCGCCCGCGGACTGACCCCGGCGGCTGCGGCCCGTTCCCTGGCTGACGGCGCCCCGGTCAATCGGATGGGCGCTCGTCACCGGGCGTGACGGTGTGCCCGGAGGTGATACCGGGCATGTGCCCCCCGGCGTAACGGCCTCACGTGGCGTGGTTCGAGGGTGGCTCCCGGCGCTTCGCACGCCATCCCGAAGGCCCGAGCCATGTCGTATTCGTATTTCAATCTATTCGCACTTCTTGACACGTCCGCATGGACGGGTAACCTGCATGCGTCGCGCCTGTCGGGGCCAGCGTCCTGCGGGTCTGGTGAATGCTGCGGTCCCGGTGGCTGATCGCGACGCCGGAGGCTGTGCATGAGCGTCAACGTTCAGCCCGAGATCGAAGCCCTCTTCTCCGAGCAGCGGCAGTTCCCCCCGCCACCGGAGTTCGCGAAGCAGGCGAACGCCAAAGCAGAGATCTACGCTCGGGCTGACCAGGACTTCGAAGGCTTCTGGGCCGAGCAGGCCGGCAGGCTCGACTGGGCCCGCCCCTGGGACAAGGTCCTGGAGTGGGAACTGCCGTACGCCAAGTGGTTCCTTGGCGGGCAGCTGAACGTGGCCTACAACTGCGTCGACCGCCACGTGGAACGCGGTCTCGGGACGAAGGTCGCGTACTACTGGGAAGGCGAGCCCGGCGACACGCGGACGCTGACCTACGCCGACCTGCAGCGCGAGGTCAACAAGTGCGCCAACGCGCTCACGGCGCTCGGCGTGAAGACGGGCGACCGGGTCGGCATCTACATGCCCATGATCCCGGAGCTGCCGATCGCCATGCTCGCGTGCGCCAAGATCGGCGCACCCCACGTGGTGGTCTTCGGCGGGTTCAGCTCGGACGCGCTCGAGGGTCGCATGATCGACTCCGAGGCGGTCGCGATGATCACGGCCGACGGTGGCTGGCGCAACGGCAAGATCCTCGACCTGAAGGGCGCCGCCGACGCGGCCACGGCGAACGCCCCCACGATCAAGAACATGCTCGTGGTGAAGCGCACGGGCCACGACGTCCCCATGAAGGAGGGGCGCGACCACTGGTGGCATGACGTCGTCGAGAGCCAGTCCGACCAGTGCGACCCCGTGCCGCTCGATTCGGAGCACCTGCTGTACCTGCTCCACACCTCGGGCACCACGGCCAAGCCCAAGGGGATCATGCACACGACGGGCGGCTACCTGACCGGCGTGAGCGCGACGCACAGCGCGATCTTCGACATCAAGCCCGAGGACGTGTACTGGTGCGCGGCGGACATCGGGTGGGTCACCGGCCACTCCTACATCGTGTACGGCCCGCTCTCGAACGGCACCACCGGCGTCCTCTACGAGGGCGCGCCGCAGTTCCCGGAGCCGGACCGGTGGTGGTCGATCATCGAGAAGTACAAGGTCTCGATCCTGTACTGCGCCCCGACCGCCATTCGTGCCTTCATGAAGCATGGCGAGTCGTGGCCGCAGAAGCACGACATGAGCTCCCTGCGCCTGCTGGGGACGGTGGGCGAGCCCATCAACCCCGAGGCCTGGCTCTGGTACCACACGTACATCGGCGGCGGGCGCTGCCCGGTCGTCGACACGTGGTGGCAGACCGAGACGGGCATGATCCTCATCACGCCCCTGCCCGGCGTCACCACGCTCCGGCCGGGGTCGGCCACCGTGCCGTTCCCGGGCGTTGCCGCCAAGGTCGTGGACGCCGACGGCAAGGACGTGACCGACGGGGCGGGAGGCGGCTACCTGGTCCTCACGCGACCGTGGCCGGCGATGCTCCGCGGCATCTACAAGGACCCCGAGCGGTTCATGAACACGTACTGGCGCCGCTTCCCCGGCATGTACTTCGCGGGAGACGGCTGCAAGGTGGACGCCGACGGGTACTACTGGCTCCTGGGCCGCGTCGACGACGTCATGAAGATCGCCGGGCATCGGATCAGCACCATCGAGGTCGAATCAGCCCTGGTCGACCATCCCTCGGTCGCCGAAGCCGCCGTTGTCGGGCGGAGCGACCCGGTCACGGGCGAGGCGATCTCGGCCTTCGTCATCCTGAAGTCCCATGTCGAGGCGAGCGACCAGCTTGCCGCGGAACTCCGCGAACACGTCGCTCAGAAGATCGGCGCCATCGCGCGGCCGAAGATGCTCATGTTCACGCCCGAACTGCCGAAGACGCGGTCCGGCAAGATCATGCGCAGGCTTCTGAAGGACATCGCCGAGCACCGAACGCTCGGCGACGTGACGACACTGGCCGACGCCGGGATCGTCGAGACGATCCGGGTGAAGGCGCAGTCGAGCGAGGCGGATCAGCTCGTCTGACGGACCGGGGGACCGATTCGTCGGGCGTCGGACGGGCACAGCATTCCGTGGCAGGTGCGGGCCTGGGGTCCGCACGAGGAGCGGGCACGGCCCGCTGACGAAAGGAGTCTCGCGTGGCTCAGGCCCAATCCGCGACAGCCGCACCGGCGGCCGTGGCGAATCCGGCGCCCCTGGGGCTGGCCGGATTCGCGCTCACGACGTTCATCCTGTCCTTGGTGAACTCGGGCCTCGTGACCGGAAGCTCGATGGCGATCGTGGTGGCCCTGGCGCTGGCCTACGGTGGCCTGGGCCAGCTGATCGCAGGCTGGTGGGAGTTCAAGAACGGGAACACCTTCGGGGCCGTCGCGTTCAGCTCGTATGGCGCGTTCTGGTGGAGCTTCGCCGCGTTCGTGTTCATGTTCCAGGGCAAGGACGCCGGGAACATCGTGGCCTGGTACCTGCTGATGTGGGGCATCTTCACGTTCTACATGTGGATCGCGACGCTCAAGGGCGCTCGACCCACGATGGTCGTGTTCCTGCTCCTCTGGATCACCTTCGTGCTGCTCGCGCTCGGCGGGTTCGGGAACGCCGCCCCGGGCAGCGGCCTGACCCAGATCGGCGGCTACGTTGGACTTCTGACGGCAATCGCCGCGTTCTACGCGTCCGCCCGTGGGGTGATCAACGAGGCCTTCGGGTCGGAGATCCTGCCGGGCTGACGCTGCGGGAAGCGTCCCGCATCTGACGCCAGACACGAAGGGGCCGGCTCCCCAGGGGCCGGCCCCTTCGCATGCCCGGAGCCCGGCGCGTCTGCTCGGGGGTTACGCCCGTCCTCAACCGGGTCAGCCCCGGACGGTGGCCTCCGTCCTGGCACGACGGGGGCGCGCCGCGCGCAGGGAGCCGTCGTGCGGCATGGATCGATCGACTGCATGGTCGGCCGGCCGCTCGGGCTCGCCGTCACGCCGGGACCGGGAGACCCGTTCCGGAGCCTCCGACGTCCCCGGAAGATAGGCCTCGACGACCTGGACGGGGATGGCCGTGCGCAGCAGGCGCTGCACGCCGCGGAGCTGCTCGACCTCCTCGGGCGACACGAGCGAGATGGCGATTCCGCTCGCTCCCGCCCGGCCCGTCCGTCCGATCCGGTGGATGTAGTCCTGCGGATCGTACGGAAGCTCGTAGTTCACGACGTACGGGAGCTCCTCGATGTCGAGGCCACGCGACGCCACGTCGGTTGCCACGAGCACGGCGACCTCGCCGCGCTTGAAGTCCTCGAGGGCTCGGGTGCGCTCCGGCTGGCTCCGGTCCCCGTGGATGGCGACGGCGTTGACGCCACGCCGATCCAGGTAGCTCGCGAGCCGCCCGGCGGCCGTCTTCGTGCGTGTGAAGACCAGCACCTGCGACATGCTGTCGCGGCGGACCAGGTGCACCAGCAGGTCGGCCTTGCGGGCCCCGTCGACCGGGTACAGCACCTGGGTGAGGTTGTCGGCGATCGTGTTGCGCCGCGCCACCTCGACGGTGGCGGGGTCGCGGAGGAACTCCCTGGCCAGCCTGCGGATGTCGTCGGAGAACGTCGCCGAGAAGAAGAGGGTCTGCTGCCGCGCCGGGAGCATGCCCACGATCTTGCGGACGTCGGGGATGAAGCCCATGTCGAGCATGCGGTCGGCCTCGTCGAGCACGAGGATCTCGACCTGCGTCAGGTTCAGCTTGCCCTGCCCGATGTGGTCGAGCAGGCGGCCGGGTGTCGCGACGAGAATCTCGACACCGGTCCACAGGGCCTTGGTCTGCGGATTGATCGGGACGCCGCCGTGGACCACGGCGGAGCGCAGCGGCAGGCTCCTTCCGTAGGTTCGGACCGACTCCTCCACCTGCACGGCGAGTTCGCGCGTCGGCGTCAGGACGAGGGTTCGGACGGGGTGGCGGGCGGGCGACACGCCGGTGTTGGCGTGATGCCGGAGCCGCTCGAGGATGGGGAGGACGAAGGCGGCGGTCTTGCCGGTGCCGGTCTGCGCAGCCGCGAGGACGTCGCGGCCGGCGAGCACGAGCGGGATGGCCGCGGCCTGGACGGGCGTGGGCTCCACGTAGCCCTCCCGTGCCACGGTCTCCAGGAGGTCGGCCGACAGGCCGAGGGTGGCGAACGTCAAATGCTTGGCTCCTGCGCGTCCGAGGACGCATGGGCGACCTGGCGGGCGATCTTGTGCGGCCCGGGTCCACGGTCACGTGGTCGAAAGCTGCCGGATCGGCGGCCGAACACGCGGAGCGCAGTGCGCTCGCTGGTGCAGGTCGAAGCTCAGGTCTCTCTCTCCATGAGCGATCGTACCATGCCGGAGGCGTTCGCCCCGCCGCCGCCCGGTCCGCGGAATCCCCGCAGCCTCCACCGGTCCTCCACCTGCCCTCCATCCGCGGTCGCGATGCTCGTCTCACTCGCGAACAGCGAGCGCAGCACACAGCATCTGGAGGTACAGGTCATGCGACGGATCATCGGTGCAGTCGGAGGGGCGGGCTTCGCGTTCCTGCTCCTGGTTCCAGCGGCCTTCGCGATGGGGCCGGCCACGTCACCCGGCGCGGGTGGCCAGGCGCAGACGGCAGCCGCAGCCGAAGTGCTCGGGCTCACG
This sequence comes from uncultured Chloroflexia bacterium, assembly GCA_963757865.1. Taxonomy (GTDB): domain Bacteria; phylum Chloroflexota; class Limnocylindria; order Limnocylindrales; family CSP1-4; genus JAJYNJ01. Next base: position 154,326 of record CAVWSU010000019.1, on the reverse strand, counting down.
CAGGCACAGGTCAGCGAGCTTCGCCACGACGGGCTCAGCCTCGCGCAGATCGCCGCCAAGCAGAGTGTCGACCCGCAGAAGGTGGTCGATGCGCTCGTCGCCCGCTGGACCGAGCGGATCGAGGTCCGCGTCGAGAACGGCGCCCTGACGACTGACCAGGCCACCACGCTCAAGTCGGCGCTCCAGGCACGAGCCACCACGTTCGTCGATCAGACGGCCGCGGGCGGGATGGCCGGGGCTGCCGTCGGCGCTGGACCGCGCTCGGGTGCAGGCGCACGGGCCGGATCCGGGACGGGCACCGGCGTCGGGCCGGGACCGCGTGGAACCGGTACGGGGACGGGCGACTGCGACGGGACCGGTCCGCACGGCGCCGGCCGTTCCTGAACGGGACGGTGACCGGGGTCGGGCCGCGTCACGAGAGGGCTCGTGACGGAATCGGCCCCCGCGATCGGGACGGTCGGGCCTTGCGCGGCCCGGCCGTCCCTTTATGGTGGCGGGAATGACCGCCACCGTTCTCGTCGTCGACGACGAGCCGCACATCGCCGAGGTCCTGCGCGCGTACCTCCTGCGGGACGGGTACGACGTGCGCACCAGCGGGGACGGGAACGACGCCCTCGCACTCGCCCGGGCCGACCATCCCGACGTGCTGATTCTCGACGTGATGCTGCCCGGCATGTCCGGGTTCGATCTGTTGCGAACGCTGCGCGCCGAAGGGTCGCGCGCCGCGGTGATCATGCTGACCGCCCGTGACGACCTGGTCGATCGTGTCGCCGGCCTCGAGCTCGGTGCCGACGACTACGTGGTGAAGCCGTTCGAGCCCCGCGAGGTCGTGGCACGCGTGGGAGCCATGGTGCGACGCATCGAGCGCCTGGGCGGCCTGCCGTCGCCCGGGTCCGGGCAGGTTGCCCTGCTCGACCTGCAGCTCGATCTCGGCAGCCGCGAGGCCTTCCGTTCCGGCGAGGCGATCGCGCTCACACGCACGGAGTTCGACCTGCTCGCGGCCCTGGCCGAACAGCCGGGCCGCGTCTGGACACGGGAGCAGCTGGGGCAGCGCATCTTCGGCGAGGCCTTCGAAGCCTACGACCGCACGATCGACAGCCACGTCAAGAACGTGCGGCGAAAGCTCGGCGTGCCCGCGGGTGCCACGGGGTACGTGGAGACGGTTCGCGGCATCGGGTACCGCGCGCCTCGTCCGGCATCGTGACCCTGCGCCTCCGCCTCGCGGTCTCGTTCGCCGCCGTCGCGCTCGCGACCGGCCTCGTGGTCGCCGTGGCCGCGCCGTTCGCGATCGATCGGGGCTTCGCGCGGCTCGAGGCAGACCAGGCTGCCGTGCCCGCGGCGACGGCCGTTCCAGGCCGCCCTGGCGCGGGAGGTCCGCCGGCGGGCAGGGGCCCGGCGGCACGGGCGGCCCAGATCCAGCAGGACACGACGCTCACCGTCGTGATCATCGCGCTCGGCGCGGCACTCGCCGCCTCGCTCCTCGGTGCGCTCGTCGCCGCCCGTATCGTGCGGCCCCTCCGTTCCCTCGAGGACGATGCCGCCGCGGTTGCCGCAGGCGATCTCGCCCGGCGTTCCGGCCTGGGCGGCAGGACCGACGAGGTCGGGTCGCTCGGCCGTTCGTTCGACCGCATGGCCGCCGAGCTGCAGCGGTCGGATGATGCCCGGCGCAGGCTGCTGCAGGATGCCGCGCACGAGCTCCGCACGCCGCTGGCGGTGATCGATGCCACCGCGAGCGCCATCTGCGGACGGCGTATACGCGCCCGGAGCCCCGGCACCTGGCGACGATCCGCGACCAGTCCCGCCTGCTGGCCCGCGTCGTCGACGACCTCCGCACGGTGGGCCTTGCCGAGGGCGGCGTGCTGGCGCTGCGCCTGGAGCGCGTCCCGGCGCGCGAGCTGGTTCCCTCCATTGCCGAGGCGTTCCGGGCGCGCGCGGAGGCGGCGGGAGTGGACCTTGTCGTCGGATCGGCGCCGGATGTCCTCCTCGACGTGGACCGCGACCGGATCCGGCAGGCGATCGGCGCGCTGCTGGACAACGCCGTCCGGCACACCCCGCGGGGCGGATCGATCCACGTGTGGACGGACCTGGCCGGCGCGCGCGTCAGGATCCGGGTTGCGGACGGCGGCCCGGGTGTGGCGGAGCAGGACATGGCCAGCGTCTTCGACCGGTTCTACCAGGCGGACCCCGCCCGGGATCGTTCGACGGGGACCACCGGGCTCGGGCTCGCGATCGCCCGCGCCATCGCGATTGCGCACGCGGGATCCGTCGGTGTCGAGAACCGTGCCGAGGGTGGTGCCTGCTTCTGGATCGAGCTGCCGGTGGCCGATGTATCGAATCCACCCGCGGCTCCGTCTTCCATGTGAGAACGGGCACGCGCCCGCCACACGGAGGATCTCCACCATGTCCCTTCCCCGGAACGAGCATCCCGTCGACCGCGTCGTCCGCGTCGTCCTCGGCGTCGCACTCGTCGCGGTCCTGCTTGCCGGCACGGTCGTCGCGCCGCTCTCGTATCTTGTCGGCGTGATCGCCGCCCTTGCCGTCGTCACGGGACTCGCGGGCTTCTGCCCGCTGTACGCGCTGCTGCACGTCGGCACGCGCTCCGTCGCGCGTCGCTGAGGAGGCAGGCCGGGGTGCCCGGGACGACAGGCGGCGCGGCAACGGCCGATCCCTTCGCGGATCGCCTGGCGGCAGAGCTTCCGACGCTCGTCCGTCTCGCCGCCCGCCTGCTCCGGGACACGGACCTGGCCGAGGACTGCGCGCAGGAGACGGTCGTGGGGGCGTGGCGCCGCCGCGACCAGCTGCGCGACCCCGCCTCGCTGGGTCCGTGGCTGCGCCGCAGCCTGGTCAACCGGATCATCGACCGTTCGCGCAGCCGCCGGGACGAGCTCGACATCGACGAGGTCGAGGCGGACTGGAAGGACGACACGTACTCGGTGCTCCCCGAGCTCGTGCTCGAGCGTGCAGAGCTGCGGGACGAGTTGGAGGACGCGCTCGCGCGGCTCCCCGTGATCTACCGGGTGCCGGTGGTGCTCCATGACGCGCTGGACTGGACCGCTCCGGAGATCGCCTCCGCCATGGGCGTCGGCCTGGCCGCCACGAAGCAGCGGCTGCGACGCGGGAGGATGATGCTCGTGACGGCACTCGGCGAAGACGACGCGCGGCGCCGGGCGAGCCTCGCGCAGCCCATGCGCTGCTGGCGTGCCCGGCGGCACGTGTCGGCGTACATGGACGGTGAGCTCGATGCGCCGACGCGGACGGCGGTCGAAGAGCATCTCGCCGGCTGCCCGACCTGCCCGCCGCTGTATGCCAGCCTTGTCGGCGTCAGGGCGACGCTGGGCGGCCTGCGGGATCCCGACTCGGTGGTCGAAGCTGCCATGGCGGAGCGGATTCGCGAGGCGCTGGTGGCAGAGGGTGCGGCACCGGCAGACCGGGACGATGCTGTGGACGGGGACCGTGCACGCGGCCGCGAACATGCCGCGCACCAGGAACCTGCCGCGGACCCGGAACGTGCCGCGGACCCGGAACCTGCCGCGGACCCGGAACGTGCCGCGGACCCGGAACCTGCCGCGGACCCGGAACCTGCCGCGGCCGACGACCGCGAGGAACGTCGCCGTGCCTGGGACCGCCGCCACGCGGCGCGAGAACCCATCGAATCGGCGGACCCGGACCCGCTGCTGGTCCGCGAGGCGTCGACGCTCCGGCCGGGCCGCGCGCTGGACCTGGCCTGCGGCGACGGGCGCAACGCCGTGTGGCTGGCCGGTCGCGGGTGGCACGTCGAGGCCGTCGACTTCTCGCCGGTGGCCCTGGAGCGGGCCAGCAGGCTGGCCGAGCGGGCCGGCGTGTCGGTCGAGTGGGCCCGACACGACCTGCTGGCGTGGACGCCACCGGCGCGCGCCTATGACCTGGTGACGCTGATCTACCTGCACGTCGGTCCCGAGGAGCGCCGGGACGTCCTCCGCGGCGCGGCCGCGGCCGTTGCCCCCGGAGGACGGTTGCTTGTCGTGGGGCACCATCGGCGCAACCTGGACGAGGGGACCGGCGGACCCCAGGATCCGCGCGTGCTGTACGAGCCCGACGACCTGGCAGCCGAGGTTCCGGGCCTCGTCGTGGAGCGCGCGGACACCGTCGTCGGCGGCTCCGACCGTGCGATCCGCGTGGATGCGCTGCTGCTGGCTCGCCGCCCGGGTACTGCCAGCTGAGACGGCCGGGGCCCGCGCCTCGCGGCCCGTCGATCGCGACACGGCGAGACCTACGACATCCCGCTCGTCTCCTCAGGGCTCATGGTGACGCCGCCGCCGCGGCGGGCGACGCGGCCGCCGCGGCCGGGCTGGCCGGCGGTGGGGTGGGCGAGGGGGTCGGAGGCGGTGCCGGTGTCGCCGTCGCGGCGGGTGCCGGGGTGGAGGCCGGTCCCGCGGTTGCCCCCGCCGCCGGCGAGGCTGCCGGCGAAGGCGGTGCAGCCGTCGGTACGGCGCTCGGCCCTGCGGCCGTGACGATGCCAGGGGACGGGACCGGGAGCGGCGCGGCACCGGTCACGGGTGGCCGGCGCCTTCCTGCCACGACGAGCAGGACGGTGGCCACGGCCAGGAACGCGCCGGATTCGCCGAGCAGGGCGTTGAGCATGGTGATCTCTCGGAACGTGCAGGTATCGCGCCAGGGAGGCGCAGGCAGGCCGCAGGGCCGACCTTCCGCAGGATCGGCGGCCCGGGCCGGAGCCGGTGTCACGCGCACGGGCCGCGTGGCGACAAACGCCTGCCAGTCCGGTGGCCGGCGTCCGAGCATCGAGACTTCTGCCCCGAATCGCAACCTCGCCGTGATCGTTCGCCGGACCCTCATGGGGTACGGTGGCGCGCGTGCCTCGTCGTCCCATCGCCCCCGGGCTGATCGCGGTCGTGGCCGTGGCGGTCCTGGTGGTCGGGCTGGCACGGCTGCTTCCTGCCGGCCCCGCTTCCGATCCCCCGGCCGTGTCCGCGCCGGCCTCGTCGACCGTCGCCTCCTCGGGTTCGTCGCCAGGGCTTCCGGCCGCATCCACGCCGCCTGCCGATCCGTCCCCCGGCGCGGCGGCCGGACCTGCGGGACCGCTCGGCGGCGACCTCCTGATCGCGGACCGCGGCAACGACCGCCTGTTGATCGTGACGCCCGACAGGCGCGTGATCTGGTCGATGACGATCGATCCGGGTGGCCCGCGAGGCTCGACGTCCTGGGGCCCCGACGACGCGTTCTTCACGCCGGACGGCCGGCACATCGTGATCAACGAGGAGAACGCGCACGTCGTGGCGCTCGTGGACATTGCCACGCGCCGGATCGTGTGGCAGTACGGCCACGTCGGACACCCGGGGAGTGCGCCCGGGTACCTGGACGGACCCGACGACGCGTACGTGCTCCCCGACGGGACCATCACGGTCGCCGACATCCGGAACCAGCGGATCCTCTTCATCTCGCCGGCCGGCAGGATCATCCGGCAGTACGGCCTCACCGACCGCCAGCTCCACGATCCGCCCGTCTCGTACGACGCGCCCAACGGCGACGTCCCCCTGCCCGGTGGCGGCATGCTCGTCACGGAGATCGGGGGCAGCTGGGTCGACCGCCTCGACGCCTCGGGCCGCCTGGTCTGGTCGGTGCACCTCGCCGGGATCGCCTACCCGTCCGACGCGCAGCTCCTGCCTGACGGCAACGTGCTCGTGGTCGACTACTCGACGCCGGGGAGCATCGAGGAGGTGACGCCCGCCGGGAAGGTCGTGTGGCGCTACTTCGTGCGCTCGGGCAGCGGGATGCTCTCGAATCCGTCGCTGGCCGTCCGCCTGCCCGACGGCAACATCGCCGTCACCAACGACTTCGGGCAGGCCGTGGACGTCATCGACCCGGCGACGAACCGGATCGTGTGGCAGTACGGGCACACCGGCCACGCCGGCAGTGCCCCCGGCTACCTCGACAACCCCGACGGGCTCGACCCCGTGCCGGCCTCGGTGGCTGCGCTGCTTGCCGGTGGCGCGGCGACGGCACCCTCGTCGGCTCCCTGAGCCCGCGCCGGGCCCGCCAGCGCGCGCGACCACGTGACGGCCATGCTCGCGCCGCCGGTGGCCGACGTCCCGATCCTCCAGCGTCCCCCGGTCGCCCTGACGATCGCATCGCCGATGGCCAGCCCCAGGCCCGATCCCCCCGGGGCCTCGGTCGCCCGATGGAACCGGTCGAAGATGCGGCCACGCTCGGATTCGGGGATTCCCGGCCCGGAGTCGTCCACGGAGAGGCGGACGCGGCCGGCCTCGTGCGTGACCGAGACGTCGACCACGCCGCCTTCGGGCGCATAGCGGCAGGCGTTGTCGAGCAGGACGCCCAGCAGCCGGTCGAGCCACTCGGGCGGTGCCAGCACCACGCTGCTGCCCTGGGCGGACCGCACCGTGAGCGTGAGACGGCGGGCCTCGGCGACCACGGCGAAACGGTCCACCGTCTGTTCCGCCATGACGCCGAGGTCGACGGGCTCGGCGGGCGGGTGTCCCTGCGAGGCGTCGAAGCGGGCGAGCCAGAGCATGTCGTCCACCAGGCGGCGGATGCGCCTGTTCTCGCGCTCCACCCGCTCGAACGCGGTGCGGTACCACGCCTCCGATCGCGGCTGAGTGAGAGCCAGGCTGGTCTGTGCCTCGATCACGGACAGCGGCGTGCGCAGCTCGTGGGAGGCGTCGGCCGTGAACTCGAGCTGGCGCTGGCGCGCCCGTTCGATCGGCGCGGCCACACGCCGCCCGATGACGACGGCGCCCAGGAACACGAGCACCAGCAGCACGGGCCCGATGATCGATTCGGCGAGGATCACGGTGGACTGGGCCTGGGAGACGCTCTCCGTGGTCTGGCCCACCACCACGTACTGGTCGCCGGCGGGCGCCCCGGCGATGCGGACGTCCGTGTTGTTGATCGTCACGGTCCGCGGCGCGGTCACCGCGTGGTAGGCCGCGGGGAGCACGGCTCCCGAGGTGTTGCAGGTGACGTCCCCGTCGGGGTGGATCGTCCACACGATCACGGGTGCGCCGAACGGGCGCTCCGGCGCCGGTGCACCGAATCCCCCGGCCGGCGGCGGAGGCTCGTGCGCGATACCGGCCAGCGATCCCGCAAGGCGCCCGTCGATCTGCGCCGTCAGGTTGTTGGTGACGATCACCACGACCGCGGCGGCCACGACGAGGTATGCCACCGCGACCACGGCGGCCGCCGACAGGGCGACCCGGATCGAGGTGGTGCGGACGTCCTGGCCGCGCCGCGCGGTCATGCCTGTTCCAGGCGGTAGCCGGCCCCGCGGACGGTCACGATCCGCACGCCGGCCCCCGGCAGCTTCCCGCGCAGGCGGCTGAGCTGGACGTCGATCGCGTTCGACCCGAGCGGGTCGGTCTCGTCGCGCCAGGCGTGCTCGGCGATCGCCTTGCGGTCGACGACGGCGGGCGAGCGACGCATGAGGAGCTCGAGGATGTTGTATTCGGTGGCGGTCAGGCTGAGCGGCCGCCCGTCGACCGTGATCTCGTGCCGCGCCGGATCGAGCGCCAGGACGCCGCGCGTGACGATCGGGGCATCCACGCCGCGCGGCCGCCGCTGGAGCGCGCGGATGCGGGCCAGCAGCTCCCCGAAGTCGAAGGGCTTGACCAGGTAGTCGTCGGCGCCGGCGTCCAGCCCCTGGATCCGGTCGGGGGGCGCGTCGCGCGCCGTGAGCATGAGCAGGGCCGTCGGGCGCTCGTGGCGGCGCGCCCAGGCGACGACGTCGATCCCGGGCGCGCCGGGCATCCGCCAGTCGATGACCGCGACGTCGTATTCGTAGAACTTGAGCTGCAGGATCGCGTCGTCCCCGCGGTCCACGGCGTCGACCTGGTAGCCCTGGTCCTCGAGCCCCTCCACGAGCACGTCCCGCAGCCCCGGATCGTCCTCGGCGACCAGCACTCTCATCGGAGCAGTCCCGCCGAGAGAATCCGTGCCCTCTCGAGTGCCCCGGGGCGCGCCGCAGGCCGCGACCGGCACCCCCGTCGTTGCCGCCCGAGCCGTCCCGTGCCGCGCGGCGTCACGCGCCGGCTCGTCGACTCCTGCGTGTCCATCGGGATGCATTATCTCCGCCCGCGACGCGTGTCGGATCGCGTGCGCGCCGTCGGGCTGCCCGTCCATGGGCTCCGTTCGGTGACACCGCGGAGTCTCGGGCTGCCTGCCTTTCGGATGGGTTACGGGCAACGCTCCGTGCCAGCCCGGCGGCCGCCGGTCAGGAGGGCCAGCGCTCCTCGAAGACGACCTGCTCGCGCGGGAGTCGCGCCTGGCCCGGAGCGCGACTTCGGGCGCCGTGCCCCCTCCGTGGGGTGCCCGAGCGCGATGATCGTCCGCACGAAATGATCCGCCGGGATGCCCAGGATCTCGCGGACCGCGGCTCGCGCGTCGCCGATGATCCACGAGACGCCGCCGGCGAGGTCCAGCATCGACGCGGCCACGAGGACGCGCTCGGCCGCGCGACCCTCGTCGTAGGCCCGCGAGACCGCGTGCTCCTTCTCGTCCGGCAGCACGATCGCGATCGCCGCCGTCGCGGTCGCGAGCGGACGCGTCATGGGTTGGCCGGTCTCGGCCAGGCGCCGCAGGACCCCGGGATCGCGGATCACGATGAAGCGCCACGGCTGCTCGTTGCTGCTGCTGCCCGACCAGCGGGCGACGTCGGCCATGGCGTCGACGTCGGCCGGGGCGATCGGCTGGTCCGTGAACTCGCGGACCTGGCGCGTGCGGACGAGGGGCCGGACTCGATCTGCTGCGGTCCCGGTCCGGGCGCGGGAACCCCCAGGCGTGGTCTCTGTCATGGCACCGACGCTATCAGAGGCGTGCGACACGCGCCTTGCGGTGTGCCGGGACGGGGCCGATCGCGCGCGGCGGATGCTTCGCGCCGGCCGTCAACGCGCTGACATCCGCGCCAGCCAGGCGTGCACGCGGCCGTCGGGGAGCAGCGTCTCCAGTTCCTCGGCATCGACGGACTCGACACGCCACGCCGCCGCGAACGCGGCTCGCAGATCCCGCCGGTGCACCCGTTCGGGCCCGTACCCGAAGGGGTTCCGGTCGCTCCAGGCCACGACCAGGCAGCGGCCGCCGGGGTTGGTCACCGCCCGCATCGCGGCCGAGTACGCGGCGCGATCGGCGGGCTGCAGCGTGTGGAACAGCCCGACGTCGAGCACCGTGTCGAACGTCCGGCCGAGGTCCCCCGGCTGCAGGGCATCGCGCACGAGGAACGCGGCGAGCCCGTCGAGCCCGCGCGCCGCGGCCTTCCGGGTCGCCTGCGCGACCGCGCTCGCCGCGAAGTCGATGCCGAGCACGGCGTGGCCCCGCTCCGCAAGGAACAGCGCGTTCTCGCCGGTTCCGCAGCCCGCGTCGAGCACGGACGGCCCGATGAGGCCGGCCTCCTCGAGCCGGATGACGGCACCCTGGGGGCGGCCGACGTCCCAGGTCGGCGTGCCCCCGTAGGCGTTCTCGAAGGCCTCCGTCAGACGGCCTCCGCGAGCGGCTCCACGAACTGGCTGTTGTACAGGTCGCTGTAGAAGCCGCTGCGCGCCAGCAGCTCCTCGTGGGTGCCCTGCTCCACGATCCGCCCGTGGTTCATGACCAGGATCACGTCCGCGTCGCGGATGGTGGACAGCCGGTGCGCGATGACGAACGCGGTCCGCCCGTGCATCAGGCGTGCCATGGCCTTCTGCACGAGCACCTCGGTCCGCGTGTCCACCGAGCTGGTGGCCTCGTCGAGGATCAGGATCGGCGGATCCGCGAGGAATGCCCGGGCGATCGTCAGCAGCTGCCGTTCGCCCTGCGAGAGGTTGGCCGCGTCGTCGTCGATCACCGTGTCGTACCCGTGGGCGAGGGTCCGGACGAAGTGGTCCACGTGCGCCGCCTGCGCGGCCGCGACGATCTCGTCCTCGGTCGCGTCCTCGCGGCCGTAGGCGATGTTCTCGCGGATGGTGCCGCCGAACAGCCACGTGTCCTGCAGCACCATGCCGAACGTGCGCCGGAGGTTGTCGCGCGTCATCTCGCGGGTCTCGATGCCGTCCACCAGGATGCGCCCGCCGTCGATCTCGTAGAACCGCATGAGCAGGTTGACCACGGTGGTCTTGCCGGCGCCGGTTGGCCCCACGATCGCGACCGTCTCGCCCGGTTCGACGACCACGTTCAGGTCCTCGATGAGCGGCGTCTCGGCCTCGTAGCGGAACGAGACGTCCTCCAGCACGACCCGTCCGACGGCGGCCTCGAGCACGTGCGGCTGCTCCGTGTCCGGGATCTCCTCGGGCTCGTCCATGAGCTCGAACACGCGCTCGGCCGACGCGATCGTCGACTGCAGCACGTTCATGATGCTGGCGACCTGGGTGATCGGCATCGTGAACTGGCGCGAGTACTGGATGAACGCCTGCACGTCGCCCAGGGTCATCGTGCCCGACGCCACCTGGACGCCGCCGATCACGGCGATCGCGACGTAGTTCAGGTTGCTCAGGAAGTTCATCGTGGGCTGGATGATCCCCGAGATGAACTGCGCCCGGAAGCTCGCTTCGTAGAGCTCCTCGTTCTCCCCGTCGAACTGCCGGATCGCGTCCTCGCTGTGTCCGAACGACTTCACGATGACGTGACCGGTGTGCGTCTCCTCGACGCGCCCGGTGAGGGCACCCGTGCGCTCCCACTGCAGCGCGAACTGCTTCTGCGATCGCTTGGCGATCTGCATCGTGCTGACCATGGCGACCGGCAGCACCAGCAGCGAGACCACGGCCAGGATGGGACTCAGGGTGAACATCATGATCAGCACGCCGATGATCGTGAACACCGACGTGATGATCTGGGTGAGGCTCTGCTGGAGCGTGTTGGCGATGTTGTCGATGTCGTTCGTCACGCGGCTCAGCGTGTCGCCGTGCTGGTGGCTGTCGAAGTACCGCAGGGGCAGCCGCCCCAGCTTGCGGTCGACGTTCTGCCGCAGCCGGTAGACGGTCCTCTGGGACACGCCGGCCATGATGTAGAAGGACGCCCACTGGAACACGGCGCTCAGCAGGTAGATCCCGATCAGCACGAGCAGGATGTGGCCGACGGCGGTGAAGTCCACGCCGACGCCCGGCGTCACGTGCATGCCGGAGAGCATGTCGGCCACCTGGCCCTGGTGATTGGCGCGGAGCGCGGCCTCGGCCTGGGCCTGGGTCGTGCCCGGCGGGACGAACTGTCCCAGCATCTTCCCGACGAGCCCGTTGAACAGCTGGTCGGTCGCGTTCGCCATCACCCTCGGGGCGAGCACCTGCGCGATGACCGCGATGATCGCCAGTCCCATGACCACGACGATCTTCGGGGCCTCCGGGCGCAGCTCGCCCGCGAGCCGGCGGATGGAGCCACGGAAGTCCTTGGGTTTCGCCGGCGGCATCATCATGCCGTGCCCGCCCGGCCCGAAGCCGCCGCCCATCGGACGCCGGCCGCCCGGGCCGAAGCCGGCCCCCACCGGCCGGCCGGCGCCGCCGGGAGGGCCCCCGGCAGGTCGCGCGCCACCCATCGGACGCATCGAGCCGCTCATGCCGCCTCCTCCGCCGTGAGCTGCGAGAAGACGATCTCGCGGTAGGTTTCGCAGGATTCCATCAATTCGGGATGGGTGCCCACGCCCACGACCCGGCCGGCGTCGAGGACGACGATCTGGTCGGCATGGAGCACGGTGCCGACGCGCTGGGCCACGATCAGCACCACGGCGTCGCTCGTCTCCTCCCGCAGCGCCGCGCGCAGCAGGGAGTCGGTCTTGAAGTCGAGCGCCGAGAAGCTGTCGTCGAAGACGTAGACCCTCGGACGCTTCACGAGCGCCCGTGCGATCGCGAGCCGTTGCCGCTGGCCGCCCGAGACGTTGGTGCCGCCCTGGTCGATGGGCGCGTCGAGCCCGCCCGGCATCTCGGAGACGAACCCCTGCGCCTGGGCGATCGACAGCGCGTGCCACAGCTCCTCGTCCGTGGCACGTTCGTTGCCGTAGCGCAGGTTCGAGGCCACGGTGCCGCCGAAGAGGAACGCCTGCTGGGGCACCAGGCCGATCATCTGCCAGAGATCCTCCTGGCGGATGTCGCGGACGTCCACGCCGTCGATGCGGACGCTGCCGGACGTGGCGTCGTAGAAGCGGGGCACCAGGTTGATGAGCGTCGACTTGCCGCTCCCGGTGCTGCCCACGACCGCCGTCGTCTTTCCCGGCTCGGCGACGAACGAGATCCCGCGGAGCACCGGCTCCTGGGCGCCCGGATAGCCGAAGTCGACGTCGCGGAACTCGACGATCCCGCTCGGCTGGGCGACCTGCACGGGGGTCTCCGGGTCGCGCAGCGACGGTTCCGTGTCGAGCACCTTCTGGATCCGCTCGGCCGAGGCGGCGGCGCGCGGCACCATCACGAACATGACCGTCGCCATCATCACCGAGAACAGGATCTGCATGACGTACTGGAGGAACGCCAGCAGGTTCCCGATGGGCATCGCGCCGCTGTTGATCCGCTCGCCGCCGAACCACAGGATCGCGACGGTCGAGAGGTTGAGGATCGCGAACAGCGCGGGGATCATCAGGGCGAACAGGCGGTTCACCTTGAGCGATGTCTCGGTCAGGTCGGCGTTGGCGTCGTCGAACCGGCGCTCCTCGTGCTCCGTGCGGACGAACGCCCGGATGACGCGGATACCGGAAAGGGCCTCGCGCATGACCTGGTTGATTCGGTCGATCTTGACCTGCATCGACCGGAAGAGGGGCATCGCGCGGACGATCAGCGACCCGATCACGAGCGCCATCAGGGGGATGATCACGACGAGGAGCGTCGAGAGGGGCACGTCCTCGCGCAGCGCCATGATGATGCCGCCGACGCTCATGATCGGCGCGAGGATCATCACGTTGAGCGCCATCACGATGACCATCTGGACCTGCTGCACGTCGTTCGTGTTGCGGGTGATCAGCGAGGGCGTTCCGAACTGGCCGGTCTCGACGGGCGAGAACTCGAGGACGCGGCGGAAGACGGCGCTCCGGACGTCGCGCCCGAACGCCATGGCGGTCCGCGAGGCGAAGTAGATGGCCACCACGGAGCAGCCGGCGAGCAGCAGGGTCACGCCCAGCATCAGGACGCCGGTCCGCACGATGTAGGCGATGTCGCCCTTCACGACGCCGTTGTTGATGATGTCGGCGTTCAGGTTCGGCAGGTACAGGTTGGCGATCGCCTGGACGGTCAACAGAGCGACGACGATCAGCAACGCCGTGCGGTACGGCGCCAGGTACCTCGAGAGCAGGCGGGTCATCGCTCGGACTCCTCGGCCTTCGTCGGCCTCGCGCTGGGATCGGGTTCTCCCGTGCCGGGACGGCAGTCAGGACTGCCGCCATCGGCTGCCAGATTCTCGACGAACCGCTGCCGGGCCGCCCGGACCGCCCGGATGCCCTTCACGAAGCCCGCCAGCTCTTCCGGCGTGAGCTCTCCGAGCAGGCGGCCCATGTGCTCCCGCCGGAGTGCGGCCATGTCCCTGAAGACATGCGTGCCCGCCTCCGCGAGGCTGACCACGACCACCCGCCGGTCCTCCTCCTCGTGCCGTCGCGCGACGAGCCCCCGGTGCTCCATGCGGTCCACGATGCCGGTCGCGCTGGCGACCGACACGTCGAGGGCCTCCGCGAGACGGCTCATGGAGAGCGGCCCCTGCGCCTCCAGCACGGCCACGACGTTGAGCTGGATCAGGCTGAAGGCGCCCTGGTGCCACTTGCGGAACAGCCCCACGCGCTCGCCGGGCGGCCACGACGTCAACTCGTCGAGGAGGTCGTCGGGAACCGTGGTTCGTTCAGCACTGAAATTCAACGTCATGCTGAAAGTATAGCGTGTGTGCTGAATCGTGCCGGAGGCCCGATGCCGGGCACCTGCGGCCCACCGTGTCGTCACGGCGATCCGGCCGTCGGATGGGTGGGACGGCGCGACGACGATGCGGGTAGCGGGCCCGAAGGTCGTGCGTCGACGACCCGGTTACCAGACCCGGTGGTAGCGCTGACGACCCGGTTACCAGGCCCGGTGGTAGCGCTCCATGACCTCGGCCAGTTCGGCGCGGGCCTCGGCGAGTTCCGGCTGATCGCCGATCACCACCGCGTCGGGGCCCCATCGGCTCATCTGCGCCATCGCGCTCAACAGCGCGTTGTGCATCACCTGCCGGGAGCGACCGGCCTCGACCACGCCCAGCACCAGGTACCGGCGGAGCAGGTCGAAGGGGACCGTCCAGCGGCCGATGCGCGCCGTGTCGCCCTCTCGCAGGCCCTCGAGGAACTCGTCGTCGCCCACGGGCACCCGCTCGTGCTCGGTGATGTGGCGGACGAGATCCGCGCGGTGGCCGCCGACCAGCGACTCGAAGCGGCCGTCGTCCGACGCGTTGCGGTAGCAGATCGGGCACGTCGGCGAGCGGTACGGTCGGGGAGGGGCGCCGTACGGCAGTCCGCACCGCCGGCAGAAGGCGCCGCCGGACGAGGGGGCCGGGATGCCGCACTCCAGGCACACGGTGCCCATGGGCTCGCGTTCCGGCGCCGGTGCGCGCCGCAGGATGTTCACTCGACGACGGACAGTCGCCTCGGCCGAGGCATCGTTGCTTTCACCATCTCCACGCAGACGTGACACCTGCCTCCGGGCCGCCGACCGGTCGGAGTCGTGCCGGTTCTCGCGCCGTGACCCTGCGGCGCCCTGACGCCGTCCACGATCGCGGATAGGTGGAGGGATCGCCACCTACCCGTTCGTCATCCGTGCATGCGCAGATCGTCAGGGCCCCGGACCCGCCGTGCCGATCCCTGCCGTGCCCTGGCGCGTCGGCCGGCTTCCTGCCGCATCCTGCCCGGCCACGCGGTCGCGCCTGCCGGTCCCTCCGGGACACCACGGCCGCTTCCGCCGGGACCGCATGGCCGGTCCCGCCGGGACGGGCGATTCGGCCCTAGGGGGCACGGCTACGATAGCCGGGGGTGGTGCTGGCGTGGAGGCATCGATCCTGTCCGCCCTCGAGCGGGCGGAACGGGACGCTCAGGAGCGGCGCCTGGAGGCCGAGGCAGAGGCCGATCGGCTGCTCCGTGATGCCCGGGACCGTGGCCGTGCACTCGAGGCCGCCGTCGAAGGGCGCAGTCGGGCTGCCGTCGACGCGCTGCGGGACGATGCGCTCGCAGCCGCCCGGGACGAGGCGCGCGGCATCGATGCCGGAGTTGCGAGCGTCCGCCGGCCGGACGAGCCGCCGGCCACCGTGCGCGATCGCGGAGGGAGACGACGAGCGGTTCGGGTGGGCGGTCGAGCTGGTCGTCGCGGCGGTCCTCGGAGAGCGCGACCCCACGGCGGCACGTCCGACGGAGCGCGCGGGGCCCGCAGGTGTAGCCGGGTCCGCACTCGACGCCCCGGGCATCGAGGCCGTCTCGTGCTGATCACGATGCGCCGCGTGGACGTGGTCGCCCCGCGGGCGCGTGCGCTCGACCTGCTTCGAGCCCTGCACCGTGCCGGCACCGTGGAACTCGTTCCGTTCGAGCCGGCGCCCGAGGGGGAGTCGGTCTTCGGGCCCTGCCCGACCTGTCCCGATCTCGCCGCCCGCGCGGGACGATTCCGCCGGGCGGCCGAGCTCGTGGCCCTGCTGGGACCGGTCGAGGTGGCGCCCGCGGATCTCGAACGGATGTGGGGCTGGGACGACCGCCGGCTCGAGGCCGCACTCGACGCGCTCGAGCCGGTGCGCGCCGAGGCCGCCGTCGCGAGCGCGGCACGGCGGGAGTCGGACGAGTCGCTGGGGCGGCTGTCGGCATGGCGGGAACTGATCGGCGGTCTCGCGTCGGTGACGGATCGCGTGCCCGACATCCCCGGCTACGTTGCGACGGCCGTGGCGATCGAAGCTCGGGATGATCGCGTGCTGCAGGCCATGCGGGAGGATCTCGACGACCTGGCGGGTGGCCGGTGCGGCATGCTGGTCGCGACGCTCGCCGACGACCGCGCCGTCGCCGTGCTCGTCTACCCGGCCGCGCACGAGCGTGCCGTCCGGCCGCTGCTCGAGCGTCGCGGCGTCCGCGAGGTGACGCTTCCGCCCGACATGCTCGGCCGCTCGCTCGAGCGGGTCGCGGCGGACCTCCGGCTCGAACAGGAACGGGTCGAGACGTGTCGGGCCGACGCCATCGCGCGCCTGGGGCGCCTGGGGACCGACGCGGGGCCTCGCGCCGCAGCCCTTGCCGCCGTGCTGCGCGACCGCGTCGCGGAGGCAGATGCCGTCGGGCACGCGGGGTCGAGCGAGCACCTGCTCGTGCTGCCGGCGTGGGTGCCGGCGGCGCGGATGGGGGAGCTGGGGCGCAGGCTCGCGGCCGAGATCGGGCCGGAGGCGGTGGTCGTGCCGCTGCCGGGCGAGCGGCTGGTCGAGTACGGGGAGCCCCCGGTGTCGCTCCACAACCTGCCGGTCGTGCGGGCCTTCGAGCCGCTCGTCTCGTTCGTCGGCCTGCCCAGGTACGGGTCGCTCGACCCGACCCCGGCGCTGGCGCTCACGTTCCCCGTGTTCGTGGGCTTCATGGTCGGCGACGCCGGTTACGGGCTGGTGCTCCTGGCCATGCTGGCCGCGGTCGGGGGCCGGCGTGGCTCCGGCACCGTCCTCGCCGCCGCCTGGCCGGTCGCGGTGCTTGCCGGCCTCTCCACCGTGCTGTTCGGCGTGCTGTTCGGCGAATGGTTCGGCGATGTCGGTCGATCGATCCTCGGGCTTCGTCCGCTCTGGCTCGACCGCGCCGAAGCCGCGCAATCCCTCCTGGTCATCTCCGTCGGGGTGGGCGCGGCGCAGGTCGGCCTGGGGCTCGTGCTCGGGGTCGTCAACTCGGTCCTGCTGCACGAGCGGCGCCAGGCCGTTGCGCGAGGAGCGCTGCTGTGCTGTCTCGCCGCGGGCATCCTGCTGCTCGCCGTCCAGGCAGGGACCGTGCCGGGACTCACCCCGGACGGGGGCGGCGGACTGGTCGTGGCCGCGGTCGCGGGCGGTCTGGCCGTGGCGGTGGCGGTCCTCGTCGTCGCGGGGGGAGCGAGCGGTCCGATCGAGCTCGTCGGGATGTTCGGCAACGTCCTCAGCTACGCCCGGCTCATGGCCATCGGGTTGGCCTCGGTGATGCTGGCCGTGGTCGCCAACCGGCTCGGAGGGCTGGCCGGGAACGTGGTGCTGGCCGTGATCGTGGCGGGGACCTTCCATGCCCTGAACTTCGGCCTGGCCTTCTTCGACGCATCGATCCAGGCCCTGAGGCTCCACTACGTCGAGTTCTTCAGCAAGTTCGTCGAGCACGGTGGCCGGCGCTTCCGGCCGTTCGCGTCCGCGTTCGAGGCCCGCGAGGGGCCGGTTCACGAGGCCGGGAGGTAACGGATGGACGACGGGTTGCGCTACGTTGCGGCCGCGCTCGCGGTCGGCCTGGGCGCACTGGGGACGGGGTGGGCCCAGGCCAGGATCGGATCGGCGGGGGCGGGGGTGATCGCGGAGAAGCCCGAGCTCGCCGGGCTCGTCCTGATCCTCCTGGCACTGCCGGAGACCCTCGTCATCCTCGGGTTCGTCATCGCGACGATGACCCTGCTCGCCCACTGACCTGCGCGTGATGGTCGGCACGGGGCCTTCACCTGCACCTTTCGGCGTCTCCGGCACGCCGTCGGGAGTGGCCGGCACATCCCCGGGGAGCGCCGCGGAGCCGGTGGAGTCTCCGATGGAGCCGGTAGAGTCTCCGATCCTGCTTGCCATCCGGCGCGAGGGTGAGGCCCAGGCGGTGGCGATCCGTGCCGAGGCCGCCCGGCGCAGCGAGGAACTGGTGGCGCTGGCCGAGGCCGCGGCCGATGAGCGGGTGCGACGTGCGCTCGTGGATGCCCGGCCCGCGATCGCGCGCGAGGTGAACCGGATCGTCAACGAGGCGCGGGTGCGCGCCATCCACAGTCGGACGCGCATTTCAGCCGATCGCCTGGACGGCGTGTTCGCGGAGGCGGCCCATCGGCTGTCGGAGCTCGCGTCGAATCCCGCGGATCCGCGCTGGCGGGAGGCGCTCGCGCGATTGACGGACGAGGCGAGCAGGTTCACCGGCGAGGGGTCGAGCCTGGCGATCGGCGAAGGCGCATGCTCGACCGATTCCTCCGTCTCGCCGCTGGACGGCTGCTCCGCCGATCCGGCCGAGGGGGAGCCCGACGCCGACCTGGACTGCGACGACGACCTGGACTGCGACGACGAGGTCCCCGCGGGCGTCGTGTCGCGCTCGACTGACGGGCGGCTCGAGGTGGACGCGACGATCGAAACACGGCTGGCCCAGGCCCGACTGCGCATGGCCGACGAGGTGGCCCGCGTCCTCCTGGCCGAGGAGGGGCCATGATCGGCTGGGACTATGGGAACGCGCGCGTCGCCGCCCTCCGCTGCCACCTGCTCGATGGGGCCGCTCTGCGCGCCCTCGGCGAGGCCGAGTCCGGAGACGCCCTCGTCGCGCGGCTCGCCGCCATGGAGGAGTGGCGGCCGTTGCTTGCGGCCGCGCCCGTGTCGGCCCCGCGACCCGCCGACATCGTCGATGCCGCGATCGAGCGACACCGGTCCGGCAGACTCTCGTCGCTTCTGCGCTGGTACGGCGCGCCCGAGCGCAGGCTGGTCGAGGCGGTCGTGATGTCGCTCGATCTGGAGCGGGTCCTGGCCGTGCTCCGCCGCCGCAGGGCCCGGGGTGCGCGAGCGGCGGCCGGGATGGACGGTCCCGACAGCGGAACGGATGCGTGGCGACCCGTGCCCGGTGCGCTCCTCGACGCCGGGCGCCTTGCACGGCTCGCGACATCCCCGGGGCACGGTGGTCCGTTTCGCGAGCTCGCCCGCCTCGATCTGCTGGAACGTCGCGATGCCGCCGCACTCGCGGAGGCATCCGAACGCGGCGTCCCGCCCGGAGAGCTGGAGGCGTCGCTTCACGCCGCCTGGGATCGCGCCCGCAGTGCCCGGGCCGTCGACGCCCGGGACGACGGCGAACTCGTGCGGGCGGAGCTGGCGAGAGAGCGGCGCGACCGCGCTGCGGTGCGTGACGTGCTCCTGGGCACGGGAGCGGCCGACGCCGCGGCGCTGGAGCGGCGTCTGGCTCTCGAACGCATGGAGCGCCTGGCGCGCCGCGCGCGACGGCAGCCCCTCGGGATCGCTCCCGTGCTCGGATACCACGCCGCGCTGGAGCACCAGGCGCTGCTGCTGCGGGCGATGTCCGTCCGTGCCGGCGGCGATCCGCGCGTGGAGCATGCCGGCGTCTTCGCGGGCGGGGCCTGACGCATGGGCAGCGTGGTGGTGGTCGCTTCGCCCGGGCTGGCCGACGGCTTCCGGCTCGCCGGCGCCTCCGTCGTGACATGTGATCCGGGAACGGCGTCCGAGATCATCCTGCGCCGCGTGGCCGCCGAGCCGGACCGCGCCGTCGTGCTGGTCACCGCCGACGTCTGGGGTTCCCTGGACGACCGGACCCGTGGCGACCTCGAGCGGTGCGTATGCCCGGTCGTCGCCGTCGTGCCCGCGTCCGGAGCCGGCGATCCCGCCGCCCGTCGCGGAATGACCGCCGACATGGTCCGTCGCGCGATCGGGTACAGGGTCGAGCTCTCGGGCGGAGGCACGCAGTGAACGGCCGATCGAACTCGCCGGGCGGGGGGGAGCCGCCTGCCAGTGGGCACCCCGAGAGCGGCCCGCCGTCTGCGCCCGTCGGGCGCATCGTCTCGGCCGTCGGCCCCGTCCTGCGTGCGCGTGGCCTCGGCGACCCGTCCGTGGGCGAGGTCGTACGGGTCGGCGCCGCCCGGCTGCTCGGCGAGATCATCCGGCTCGAACCGGACCTCGCGACGATCCAGGTCTACGAGGAGACGGCCGGGATCCGCATCGGCGACCCCGTCGAGTCCTCGGGCGCCCCACTCCAGGCGTGGCTGGGGCCGGGCCTGCTCGGTTCGACCTACGACGGCCTCCAGCGGCCCCTCGGGGTGCTGGCCGACGCGGGCACATGGGCGCTGTCGCCCGGTCTCGAGGCGCCGGCGCTCGATCCCGACAGCAGGTGGCCGTTCGTCCCCGCCCGCGTGCCCGGCGACGCGCTCGGGCCCGGCGACGTGCTGGGCACGGTGCAGGAGGGACCCATCGAACACCGCGTGCTGGTCCCGCCCGGCACCGCTCGCGGCCGGCTCGTACGGCTTGATGCCGGCGCGTTCACCGTGCGGGAGGTCATCGGCGAGCTCGAGACGCCGTCCGGACCCGTGCCGTTGCGGCTCGCCCACCCATGGCCCCTGCGGATCCCGCGTCCGTGCGCCGGGCGGCCGGGGGTCCGCGAGCCGCTGACGACGGGCCAGCGCGTCCTGGACATGCTCTTCCCGGTCGCGCGGGGCGGCACCGCGGTGATCCCCGGCGGCTTCGGCACCGGCAAGACGGTGGTGGGGCAGACCCTGGCCCGCTGGTCCGACGCCGACGTCGTCGTGTACGTCGGCTGCGGGGAGCGCGGCAACGAGATGGCGGAGCTGCTCACGAGCTTCGCCGACCTGGTCGATCCCCGCTCGGGGAGGCCGCTGCTCGGCCGTACGGTGCTGATCGCCAACACGTCGAACATGCCGGTCGCGGCCCGCGAGGCATCCATCGGCCTGGGCATGACGATCGCCGAGTACTTCCGCGACCAGGGCCGCCACGTCGCGCTGCTGGCCGACTCGACCAGCCGCTGGGCCGAGGCGCTGCGCGAGATCAGCGGCCGGCTCGAGGAGTTGCCGGGCGAGGAGGGGTTCCCGGCCTACCTCGGCAGCCGCCTGGCCGCCTTCTACGAGCGTGCGGGTCGGGCGGTCGCGCTGGGAACGCCGGACCGGGTCGGATCGGTCACCCTCGTGGGCGCGGTCTCGCCCCCCGGTGGCGATTTCAGCGAGCCCGTGACGCAGGCCAGCCTGCGGCTCGCCGGCACGTTCTGGGCGCTCGACGTCGAGCTCGCCCATGCGCGCCACTTCCCGGCCGTCGGGTGGACCCAGTCGTACTCGCTGTACGCCGAGGCGCTGGCGACGTGGTACGCGGAGAACGTCGGCGATGACTGGGCGGCCAGGCGCGCCGATGCCCTCGCGCTCCTCGGCCGTGAGCGTGAGCTGCTCGAGATCGTCCAGCTGGTCGGGGCCGACGCGCTCCCGGACGAGGACCGGCTCGTGCTCGCGGCCGCGGCGCTGGTCCGCGAGGTCTTCCTGCAGCAGCACGCCTTCGACCCCGTCGATGGCTGGCGGGCGCCCGCGCACCAGCTCGAGATGCTCCGGGCGGTCCTGGCGGCCCGCGACGGGATGCTGCTCGCTCACGAACAGGGGGTCGGGATCGACGTCATCCTTGCCGCGCCGGCGCTGGGCGAGTTGCGACGCGCGAAGTCGTGGTCGGGCGACGACGCCGGCGACCGCCTTGTCGAGCTGGCGGCCCGGCTGCGGCGGCTCGGTGGCGGTGAGACCGTCCCGATGGCGGTCGGTGCGGCAACCACGGGCGGCCCGCCATGAGCCTGTCAGTGCGCCGCGTCCACGGAGTCGGACGGCTCGAGGGGCCGCTGATGGTCGTCCGGCGCGTGCCCGGCGTGGCGCTGGGCGAGGAGGTGCTGCTGCGCGGCCGGGACGGCATGGTGCGCCACGGCCAGGTCCTCGAACTCGACGCCGACTGGGTCGCCGTCCAGGTCTACGAGGGGACGCTCGGGCTCGACCTCGACGAGACGGTGCTCGAGCTGACCGGCGAGCCGTTCCGCCTGGGCGTGTCGGACGGGATGCTCGGCCGGGTGCTGGACGGCCGCGGACGCCCGATCGACGGAGGGCCGCCGATCGTCCCGATGCGCTCGGTGGACGTGAACGGCCAGGCGATCAACCCGGCGGCCCGCCTGGGGCCGTGCGAGTTCATCGAGACGGGCATCACGGCCATCGACCTGCTCGCGACCCTGGTACGCGGCCAGAAGCTGCCGATCTTCACGGGCGCGGGTCTTCCCGCCAGCGAGCTGGCCGCGCGGATCGCCACCGGTTCCCGCCTGCTCGGCGACGAGTCGTTCGTGACCGTGCTCGCGGCGCTGGGCATCACCCGTCGCGAGGCGGACTTCTTCCGCGACGCGTTCGCCAGCTCGGGCCCGCTCGATCGGGTCGCACTCTTCCTGAACCTCGCCGAGGATCCCGCCGTCGAACGGCTCCTGACGCCGCGCTGCGCGCTGGCGCTCGGCGAGCACCTCGCGTTCGACGCCGGCATGCACGTGCTCGTGGTCCTGACCGACATCACCGCGTACGGCGATGCGCTCCGCGAGCTCGGCACGGCACGGGAGGAGGTGCCCGGCCGGCGGGGGTACCCCGGATATCTCTACACCGACCTGGCGCGCCTGTTCGAGCGCGCGGGCCGGGTGCGCGGCAAGCCCGGCTCCCTGACGCTGCTGCCGATCGTGACGATGCCCGATGACGACATCACGCACCCGATCCCGGACCTGACCGGCTACATCACCGAAGGCCAGGTGGTGCTCTCCCGTGAGCTGCATGCCCGGGGCATCTTCCCGCCGATCGACGTCCTGCCGTGCCTGTCCCGCCTGATGAACGCGGGCATCGGCGCCGGCCGCACCCGTGCCGAACACCGTGCCGTGGCGGACCAGTTGTACGCGCTCTACGCGAGGGGCCGGGAGCTGCGCCGGCTCGTGGCCGTGATCGGCGAGGCCGGCCTGTCCGAGGCCGAGCATCGGGTCCTCGCGTTCTCGGCACGGTTCGAGGGCGAGCTCGTGAACCAGGCCGCGCACCGCCGGACGCTCGACGAGAGCTTCGACGTGGCCTGGGCGCTGCTGTCGGACCTGTCCGCCGACGAGCTGACGGGCATCCCGCTCGAGGTGCTGCGTGACCACCTCCGGCGGCCGGAGGAGGCCGGCGCATGAGCGGGAGACGGACCCGGATGGCGCTCCTGCTGGCCCGCTCCCAGCTCGGGCTCGCCCGCCAGGGCCAGTCCCTGCTCGAACACAAGCGGGACGCGCTGCTGCGCGAGGTGCACGACGGCATGCGCCGGGTCGATGCCGGTCGTGCGGAGCTGGACGATGCCGGGCTTCTCGCCGGCCGGGCGCTCGCGGAGGCACGGGTCGGGCACGGGGACGACTCGGTCGCCGCCGCCGCGGTGGCCGCCGCCGGCCAGGTGTCCGCCGAGATCGGCTCCGCCACGATCATGGGTGCGTCCGTGCCGGTGGTCGTCGCGGCGGACCCCCGGCGTCGGGCAGGTGAACGGGGCCGCGATCCGCTCTCGGTCGGTGTCGCCGTCGAGCTCGCCGCCGAACGGTTCGAGTCGGAGCTCGCGCTCGCCGTCGACCTTGCGTCGGCCGAGGCGCGCCTGCGCGGCGTCGCCCGCGAGGCGCGGCAGACGAGCCGGCGGGTCAATGCCCTGCGCTTCCGGGTGGTCCCGGCGCTCCAGACCGAGGTCAGGACCCTCGCCTTCACGCTCGAGCAGCGGGAGCGTGAGGATCACTTCCGGTTGAAGCTCATGAAGAGCCGCCGAGCAGCCGGGCGCGTTCGGGTCCCGGCACCGGGCGACTGACCCTGGGCGAGTCGACCTCGCCTATCCAATGTCTGCCCGTGGCGTCGCCAGCTCCGCGATCCGGCGCTCGAGGAACGCCCGCTCGGTCTCGTTGCCGCAGAGCGACGCGGCTCGCAGGTACGCGGCACGAGCCTCGCCGTTCCTGCCGAGCCGGCGCAGCAGGTCGGCGCGGGCGGCATGCAGCAGGTGGTATCCGTCGAGGGAGCCCGACGCGACCACGCGCTCGACGAGCTCCAGCCCCGCCCCGGGACCTTCGGCTTCGGCCACGGCGACCGCCCGGTTCAGCTCGACAACGGGCGAGGGCGCCACGACCGCGAGCAGCGCGTACAGGGAGGAGATGGCCGCCCAGTCGGGCGGTCCCCCCGTCACGGTCCGGGCGTGATTCGCGGCGATGGATGCCTGCAACAGGTACGGCCCGGGTCCGCCCTCGTCCGTCGGCGAGGCCTCGAAAGCGCCGGCCCCGTCCATCGCCGCCGGGCCGGACAGTGGTGTGGCCGCGAGTCGCGTGGTTCCCACGTTCCCGGCGGAGTCCCGTCCGGCGGGGCGTCGGGCCGGGGACCCTGCCGTCTCCACGTTCCCGGCGGAGTCCCGTCCGGCGAGCATCGCCCATGCGCGCTGGACCAGTGCGGCGCCCTCGGCGATCTCGCCGCGATCCCACCGTCCGCGGTCCTGGTCGTCCAGCAGGACCAGCGATCCGTCCTCCGCGGTGCGCGCAGCGCGGCGCGAGTCCTGCAACAGGAGCAGCGCGAGCAGGCCGAGCGGCTCCGTCCGGTCCGGCATCAGCTCGGCGACCAGCCGAGCCAGGCGGATCGCCTCGCGGCACAGGTCGGCCCGCACGAGGGCGTCGCCACCGCTCGCGGCGTATCCCTCGTTGAATACCAGGTAGAGCGTGGCAAGGACGCCGTCGAGGCGCTCCGGGATCGCCTCGTCCGGGGGCACGCGGTAGGGGATCGCCGCCTCGCGGATCTTCCGCTTCGCGCGCACGAGGCGCTGGGCGAGCGTCGCCTCGGGCACGAGGAACGCCCGCGCGATCTCGGGCGTGGACAGGCCGCCCAGCGTCCGCAGGGTCAGCGCGACGCGCGACTCGAGCGGCAGGGCCGGATGACAGCAGGTGAAGATGAGCCGAAGGCGGTCGTCCGCCAGTCGCGTCTCGCTCCCGACCCGCATCGTCGTCTCCAGGCTGCCCGGCGCAAGGGCACTCTCGAGTTCGGCCAGCTTGTCCGCCTGGCGTTTCGCCCTGCGCAGCCGGTCCAGCGCCCGGTTCCGCGCCGAGACCGTGAGCCACGCGGCCGGGTTGGCGGGCACCCCGTCACGCGGCCAGGTCTCGAGGGCGATCACGAACGCGTCGGCGAGCGCTTCCTCGGCCGCGTCGAAATCGCCGCCGAGCAGGCGGATGAGGGTCGCCAGGACGCGACCGGACTCCGCGCGGAACGTGAGTTCCGCGAGGGCGCGGGAATCCTCGATCGCCGCGCCGGAGCCGCTGCCCGCCGCCGAGCCGGAGCTGCTGACCCCCGCCGCGCCCGTGACGTCGCCCGGCTCACGGGAACCCGGGACCCCCGCGCCGGAGCCGCTGCCTCCGGCGTCGCTCACCGTGCGGGCGTCGATCCCTCGCCGACGCGGTCCGCCCGGGCGGTCCGCGTCGCTCACGGGAGCCCGGCCGGCCGCGACCCGCCGGCCGTCAGGCAGGCGCCTGTGCCGGCATGGTGGCGATCGGGCGCACCTCCATCGATCCGTACAGCGCGCCCGGGCAGCGTGCCGCCGCATCGATGGCCGTGTCGAGGTCGTCGCATTCGATGATGTAGTAGCCGCCCAGGAACTCCTTCGTCTCGGCGAACGGCCCGTCGGTCACGAGCCGCTGGCCTCCCTGGACGCGCACCGTCGTCGCCGAGCTCGTCGGTGTGAGCGGCTCCCCCGCGCGGAACAGCCCGTGCTCGGTCAGCCAGTTGCCGTAGTCGAACCACGGCTGCATGTCCCGCATGCCGGCCGCAGCGTCCGCTCCGGTCTCCGGCTCGGGCCCGTAGATGAGGAGCATGTAGCGCATCGACCACTCCTTGGTTCCGGCGGCCCTCGCCGCCTCCTGACCAGACGACGAACAGGCAGGGCCCGAATCGACACCCGGTTCGGGCGGCGGGGGTGGCGGGCCGGATCCGACCGACCTCGCCGCCCCGGGGACCAGGGAACTCCCGGCCTCGCCACCCCGCCAACCGGTATCCCCGCGACCTCGCGCCCCTGCGGCTAGGCCGCCTCCGGGACCGACGTGCTGCCGGCCGACCGCTCGAGCGCCCAGTACAGCAGGCCCGCGACCACGAACCCGACGACGTAGGTCACGTCTGCGCCGCCGAGCGCGTTCGCCGCCGGTCCCACGTAGAGCGTCTGGTTGAAGAACGGGATCGACACCACGAACCCGACCACGAGCGAGACCAGCCCGTTTCGGCCGGACGGAAGCCGCGCGAAGTCGGCGACGCGCCGGGTGTCGAAGCGGCCGCCCCGCAGCCGCCAGTCAACGAGCACGATGGCCGCCCAGGGGCCGATCCAGTAGGTGATCAGCAGCAGGTAATTCTCAAACGTCGATTGGAAATTGCCGTAGTACAGGTAGAGCGTCGCGCCGAAGCTCAGGACGCCCACGATGCCGGCCGACAGCGGGCGCCAGATGCGGACGCCGGCGGCCAGCAGCGACAGCGAGCCCGTGTAGTCGTTCATGGCGTTGACGGCGACCGTGCCGAAGAAGATCGCCACCATCGCAAGCCCACCGATGACGCCGCCGCCGACGATCGTGTTGATCTGGTGCGTGGCGTCGGCGGTGGAGTTGCCCAGGGCGTTCGTGACCGCGAGCCCGAGCACCTCGAGCCAGGTCGCCGAGAGCCCGAGCCCGAGGAACGTCCACAGGAACACGCGCGACGCCGGCGCGCTCGACGGCAGGTAGCGCGTGTAGTCGGACGCGTAGAGGGCCCAGGCGAAGTTGAAGCTGCCGGCGATCGTCGTCATGAGCACGAACGTGCCGAGCGACGCGCCGGACCCGTTGGCCAGGGCGAAGTCCATCTTCGGCGCCGCGGCAATCGTGACGACCGCGAACAGCACGAACAGGGCGATGGCCGCCCACTTCTCGAACGTGTGGATGGCCTCGTAGCCCACGATCGACAGCGCGGCCTGGCAGATGATCACGATCAGCAGGCTGACCGGGAACGGGATGGCGCCGCCCGTGAGCACGTCGATCGCGTAGGCGCCGAAGAACGCGTTGATCGCATCCCACGCGATGGTGCTCAGCCAGTTGATGACGCCGGGCACGACGATGGTCTTGCCGAACGGCAGCCGCGACGCCGGGATCTGCGCCATGCCGCTGCGCGGTCCCATCGCGGCGAGGACGCCGACGACGGCCGCGGAGATGATGTTCCCGATGACGATGGCGGCGAGCCCCGCCCACCAGCCGAGCCCGATGAAGCTGGCGGCGGCCAGCGTGCCGATGGCGAAGGCGGCGGGGACGAGGTTGGGCGAGAACCAGACCGTGAAGACCCGGCCGACCGAGCCGTATCGGCCCTCGGTGGGGATCGGATCGATCCCGTGGCCCTCGATGGTCATGTCACCTTCGCGGGTGGGCATCGTGTCGCGGGTGGACGTAACCGCGGTCATCGGGCTCGGCCTCCTCGAGTGAACGTGACCGGCACGTCGGCGCCGGATTGGTGGACCGTGCTCCGCGCGGGCTCGGTCTCGGCGACCACTCGGCCCTCCCGGATCACCCAGCGTGCCGCCGGCCGCAGCCGGATCGCCTCGGCCTCGTCCTCGCAGTCGAACACCGCGAGGTTGGCCGGCGCGCCCTCTCGCACGCCCCAGTCGCCGCGCCCCGACGAGCGCAGCGGGTTGCTCGTCACCATTTCCCAGGCGCGGAACAGCTCCCCGCGCCCGGTCATCTGCGCCACGTGGACCAGCATCGACAGCGCGTCCAGCATCGAGCCGCGCCCGAGCGGGTACCACGGGTCCATGATCGAGTCGTGGCCGCAGGCGACGTTCACGCCGGCGGCGTCCAGCTCCTTGACGCGCGTCATGCCGCGACGCTTGGGATACGTGTCGAAGCGGCCCTGCAGCACGATATTGTCGAGCGGGTTCGCCACGATCGTCACACCCGAGCGCCGCAGCAGCTGGATCAGCTTGAAGGCGTACGCGTCGTTGTAGGAGCCCATCGCGGTGGTATGTCCGGCGACGACGCGGCCCTGCATGCCATCCCGGATGGTTCGTGCCACGACGTGCTCCAGGAAGCGCGAGTCGGGGTCGTCCGTCTCGTCGCAGTGCAGGTCGATCGGCTTCCCCGTCTCGCGGGCGAGGTCGAAGATGAACTGGACCTCCGCCACGCCGTCCTCGCGCGTCCACTCGTAGTGCGGGATCCCGCCGATCGCGTCGCAGCCCAGCCGCATGGCTTCGCGCATCAGCCCGGGCCCGTCCGGGAACGACAGGATGCCGTCCTGCGGAAACGCGATGAGCTGCAGCTCGACGATGTCGCGCATCTCGTCGCGGAGCTCGATGAGCGCCCTGAGCGCGACGAGGTTGGGGTCGCAGACGTCGACGTGGGAGCGGATGAGGCCGGTCCCCTGGGCCACCTCCCAGAGGATGGCCTCGCGTGCGCGGCGCTTGACGTCGTCGTGGCTGAGCGTCTTCTTGCGCTCGGCCCAGGTGAGGATCCCCTCGATGAGCGTTCCCGACTCGTTGTAGCGGGGCTCGCCGACGGTGAGCACGGCGTCGAGGTGGACGTGCGGGTCGACCAGCGGCGGGCTGACGAGCCGTCCAGCGGCGTCGAGCTCCCGGGCGCCGTCCGCCGCCAGCGTCCCGGCGGGAGCGACCCGCACGATGCGACCGCCCTCGATCCCGATGTCGACGGGATCCGGCTGTCGGTCGCCGGTGGGATGTGCGCGGGCCCCGCGGATGATCAGGTCCATCGAATCACGACCTGTGCCTCACGTTCCGGCCTCGCCCTCATGCACGACGGCCTCCGGGCGGGCGTCGACGTCGGGCTGCGTGTGGCGAACGGGCGGCAGTCCCAGGGTCGCCACGTGCTCCGCGATCTCGACGAGCGGCGCGATCCACAGCCCCTCGATCGCGGTCATCCGCTCGAGCAGGCGGTCGAGCGCCGCCGCGCGGCTGGCACGACCCGTGAGGAAGGGGTGCATCGTCAGCACGAAGCAGCCGCCCTCCGCCACCTGCGCCTCGAGCTCCAGGGTCCACATCTCGAGGACCTTGGCCGGGCTCTCGATCACGCCGGACCCGGTGAGGCCGGGCAGGAAGGCGTACTGCTCCCAGTCGTCCAGGCCCCACTGGATCGGGATCTCGACCAGGGTGGGGGAGGAGGGTCCATCGCCCGCAGGTGGGTCGATCGCCGGCCCCCCATCAGGGACGTCGGTGGCGTCGCTCGCATCCAGCATGTACGGCCGATCGGCGTCCATCAGGCTCGAGTCGTAGAGGAACCCGTGGCGCGCGAGGAGCGCGGGTGTCCGGTAGGTCGTCTCCCACCAGGGTGCGCGATAGCCAACCGGCCTCACGCCGGCGATCCGGTCCAGGGCGTCGAGACCGCGGAGCAGGTACGTCTCCTCGTCCTCCGCCGACGCCCGGAACGCGGGCTCGTGGCAGTACCCGTGGTGGCCGAGCTCGTGGCCGGCGTCGCGGATGGCACGGACGGTGTCCGGGAACCGGTCCGCGGTATGGCCGGGGACGAAGAAGGTGGCACGGATTCCCCGGCGCTCGAGGATGCGGAGCAGGCGTGGGACGCCTGTGCGCGGGCCGTAGGCCTGGTGCGTCATGACCGAGAGCCGCGCCGCCGCCTCGGGGGCGTCGGCCAGGATCGCGCTCTCGGCGTCGACGTCGAACGTGACCGAGGCGGCGGCACGCACCCCGTCGGGCCAGCGGAACGTCGCGGCCGATGTCACGGACGCGGGACCTTGAGCGAAATCATGGACGCGTGACCCCCGGCGGCGTGCCCGTGCTCGACCGCCGGAGCGCCACGAGCGAGAGCATCTCGTACCCGAGGTTGGCCGCCAGGAAGGCCGTCTGTCCGGCAGGGTCGTACGCCGGGATCACCTCGACCACGTCGAAGCCCACGAAGTCGATGCCGGTCAGGCGTCGGACGATGGCGAGCGCTTCGTGAGCCGACAGCCCGCCCGGCTCGGGGGTGCCGGTCCCCGGAGCGAACGCCGGGTCGACCACGTCGATGTCGAAGCTGATGAACGCCGGCCGATCGCCCACCCGCGCCCGGATCGCCTCCGCCACCCGCTCCGCGCCCATCGCCAGCACCTGCTCGGTCGTCAGGTAGGCGAGCCCGAGCTCGTCGGTCAGGCTCGTCCAGTCGTCGGCGCCGTACAGGGTCCCGCGCAGCCCGACCTCGATCGAATGTGCCGTATCCACGAGGCCTTCCTCGATCGCGCGGCGCATCCAGGTGCCGTGGTTGTACTTCTCGTCGAAGTAGCTGTCCCATGCGTCCGTGTGGGAGTCGAAGTCGATGACCGCCACCGGGCCGCGGCTCCGCGTCGCCCGGAGGTGGGGGAGCGTGCAGGCATGGTCGCCGCCGATCAGCAGCGGCACCACGCCGGCCTCGACGATGGGCGCGACGTGACGCTCGATGGCGTCGTAGCTGCGCTGCGTATAGCCGGGCACGATCGAGACGTCGCCGGCGTCCACGCAGCTCAGGACCTCGAAGGGCGACACGCCGACGTTGGGGTTGTAGGGACGGAGCATGACCGACGCGGCGCGCACGGCGTTGGGCCCGAACCGCCCACCCACGCGGTACGTCACGCCGGTGTCGAAGGGCACGCCGACCACCGCCAGGTCGACGTCCTCGAGCGTGGTCACGTACGGCAGGCGCGCGAACGTCGAGGGTCCGGTGAAGCGCGGAGATTCCATGGATGACGCCGGGACGTAGCGCGGCACGGGAACCTCGCGAGCGGGAGAGACGCCATGGCCGGGCTGAGGCCGCCCCGGCTTTCGCGACAGTCTACGGTCCCGCGGCCTCCGCGCAAGTGGGACGCGCAATCGGCCTGACTCCGTGCGTCGTGCGCGCTCCCGGAGTACCGCACATCCGCGCGCCCAGGGCCCCTTTCGTGCAATTCGCTTCCGAGGAGAACGTTATGTCGGGTCGGGAGCAGGCTCGTCGCGCCGCGCCGATGGCGCAACACCTCGGCCGGCCTTTCGCGGCCCGTGCCCACGCTCGGATCGTCGGTGTCGCGCACCAGGGGGCGGCAGTCGCGATCGTTCCAGGCTTCGATTGGCGCCTGGGGGCGCCCGGATCGGACATAGGTTTCCCTGGGAGAGCGGTTTGCAGGATTCCTGTGTCATCCACCTGCCGGGCCGGCATCGCGGGCAGATGCGCACCGGAATTCGTTGCGATATGCTCTCGACGGAGACGCAGACAGGCCCGCGCCGGGATCCCGGTCCGGGGCAAAGGAGGCAGCATGCCGGTCGACACCAGGGTCCGCCTGCAGGCGCTGGTCGCCGACTTCGGCGGTCAGGCCGGCGTCGCGAACGCACTTCGCGTGGATCGCTCGCGCGTCAACCGCTGGCTTCGCGATGCCACGCCGGATGCGACGAACCTCCGCAAGCTGGAGGGCACCGAGTTCGCGCTTGCGCGGCTGTCCACGATCTACGACCGCCCGACCGCCGTGAAGTGGCTGATGGGAGTCAATGCCCATCTCGGCGACCGTCGGCCCATCGATCTGCTCGTCGCGGGCCGCGTGGCCGAGGTGATCGCCGCCGTCGACGCGGAGGAGGCCGGTGCCTTCGCGTAGCGCGACGGTCACAGTGGGCGCTCCGATCCCGGTGGGCAGCGGTGGCCGCGTGCCGAGCGTCAGCCACGATCCCGGGCCGTGGCCGTGCGCAGCGTCAGCCACGATCCCGGCGCGGGCCCCGTTCGGCCGAATTCCGGCCTCCCGACCACGGCCATCGGCGCGCCCAAGCGGCACAGCCCCTGACCCGGGCCGCCGTGCTGTACCGCGTCTTCCCCCACGTCGCGGGTACCGAGCCGAGGCCGCTCGCCGTGCCCCGCGCGGCGCAGGGAGCCGGCCGCCACGACAATCCCGATCACTATCTCGCGCTGTACCTCGCGCGCGATCCGGTCGCGGCCGTGGCCGAGCGGATCCAGGCGTTCCGCGGACAGGAGCTCGCCGATGGCGACCTGCGGAGGGCGGGCGGCGGCGTGCTGACGCTGGCGACGATCGACGACGGTGGGATCGACCCCGGCGCGCTCGTGGACCTCGACGATCCGGCCACCCTCGTGCGCGATCGGCTGCGCCCGTCACACGTCGCAAGCCTCGATCGTGCCCGGACGCAGCGCATGGCGCTGGGCTACTTCGAGCGCGACGCCGTCGGGCTGTCGTGGTGGTCGACGTTGCGCGCCGACTGGACCAACGTCACGCTGTTCGACGTTCGTGTCGCACCCGGCGCGCTGACCGTGGAGGCGCTGGTCCCGCTCACGGTGGTGGAGCCGATCGTCGTCGAGGCCGCCGCACGGATCGGCGTCAACCTGCCTCGTGCCCGCACACGAACGGTGCCGCTCCGGCACTGACCGCCGCGCCGGCACCGGATCGGCGTGAACCTGCTCGCGCGCCCGGACACGAACGGTGCCGCTCCGGCACTCACCGGAGCGGCACGCGCGAGTTCGATGGTGGCGTCCTCGCGACGCCGCGGAGCTAGCTCCCGAAGGCGACCTCGGACCAGCTATGACCTCCGTCCCGGGTCATCAGGAGCTTGCCGAGACTCGTCTGGCCGCCGGGTCCGGTGCCCGTCTCCAGGACTGCCACCCCCTGCGTCGGCGTCGTGAACCCCACGTAGGTGAGCGTCGCGCCCGACGACCCCGCGGTCATGACCGTCTGCCAGGTCTGGCCTCCGTCGAACGATCCGACGATCTCGGCCGCCTGCGTGGTGCTCCCGGCGACCAGGATCGATCCGGCGCCCGGGCTCCCGATGTCGGCGGCGCTCGTCAGCGGCACCTGGGCGGCGGCTTCGGTGAACGTCGTCCCTCCGTCGTGGGAGACGTACAGGTGCTCACCCTTGGGGGTGCTCCACTGCCCGACCGCACAGGCCGCCACGAGATCGGTCGAGCTCGACGCCGCCAGGACCGCGGGCCCGACCACCGTCGCGCACGGCGGGGTCCACGCGGACCACTCGCCGTTCACGAGTCGTGCGCCGCCCACTACCGTCCGGTCGATCTGGACGAGCCAGCCGCCCGTGCCCGAGAGCACCAGCTGCGTGCTCGGGACCGGTCCTGCACCGATCTGGACCTTCGTCGGTGAGACCGTCCACGAGTCGCTTCCGACCGGGCTCGATGCAATGCGGACGGCCGTCTGGGTCGCCGTCTCGTAGACCACGGCGTAGACCTTGCCGTTCGCCGCCTCGAGTGCGACAACGGGCGCGCCGCTCATCCCCGGGATCGACACGCGGTGCCAGGTCGCCCCGCCGTCATGCGTCGCCCAGAGGTCGGGCCCGAACGCCCAGCCATCGAGCGGGTCGGCGAACCGCAGCTGGCTCACGCCGGGGGTGCCGCCCGCCTGGGTCGGCGTCGGGCTGATCGGAGTCGCCGGTGCGGGGATACCGGTCCAGGTCTGGCCGGCGTCGTTGGTGCGCGCGATCGAGGTGCACGGCGCAGTGCCGCACGTCGCGCTGCCCAGCACCCAGCCGAGGTCGGGCGATGCGAACGTCACCGACACCGCCTGGAAGCCCGACGGAACGGCGCCACCCACCGGTCCGGCGGATGCGGGCACCGACGGAGCCACGGACGGCGGGCTCGACGGTGCGACGGGCGATGCGACGGCTGCGGTCGGCGAGGTGCCGGCCGTCGGCTGGCCCCCCACCGAGGGTGTCCCGCCGGGCCGGGCGATGAACACGACACCTGCGACGATGATGATCACCGCGGCTGCGGCGAGAGCGGACGCGACGCGCATGAAGGACCTCCTCGGGGTCAGCACCCGAGCGTGCGAAGGGATGGATGCCACCTGCTCGACCAGGCGCTGGGGAGCCGGATCGGACGCGAGGTCGTGCAGGACGGATCGAAGCTCCCGATCGAACCGTTCGTCACCACTCATTGCGCATCTCCTCGGAGTCGGATCCCAGCGCGTCGCGCAGGTGGCGAAGCGCGTAATGCAGGCGTGATTTGACGGTTCCGGCGCCGACTCCCGTCCGGTCGGCGATCTGGTCGACGGTCAGGTCGGCGAAGAAGCGGAGCACGACCACTTCGCGGTGCTCCGTGCTGAGCGTGCGGATGGCCTGGATGAGCGACTGCCTGCGCGCGACCGAGTTGGCGGGATCTCCCAGGCCCCCCGGGTCGTTCTCGTCGATCTGGCGAACGCTCCAGCGCCGCGACCTCAGCCGGTCGCGGCACGTGTTCACGAGGATCCGCCCGAACCACGCGTCGAACCTGTCCGGGTCCCGCAGCTCCGAGAAGCGGCGCCAGGCGATCAGTGCGGCATCGTGCGTCGCGTCCTCCGCATCGGTCGGGTCACCCATGATCAGGGTGGCGTACCGGTAGGCCGAGTCGAGCGCGCGACGGTCGACCAGGCCGGCGAATGCCCGGGCGCGTGCGTCCTCGTCGGCCAGTCGGCTTCGCATGGGTGCCTCCACCGCCGCTCGTTCGTCCGTTCGGATCATGGTCAACTGACGACCCGGCAGGACGAATTGTTCAACGCCGTGTCGAATCTGTCAGAACGCGCCGTCGTCCGCACGGCGCAGCCCCGCAGGGGAGCCGCCCGGGTGCCGATGGGAGTCCGGCGCATGCCCCAGGTCGACGAACGGGCCCCTCTGCCGACGCCGACCGCCGTTCCGTGGCGCCGACCGGGGGTCCGTGCGCCCCAGGGCCGTGCCGGCCGGCTCCGGGGCCGGCGTTTCGTGGCGCCGCCGAACCGGGGGTCCGTGCGCCCCATGGCCTACGGGGTTTGCACGAGGAGTTGCATGCCGTTCCCTCTGCCGCCCTGTGCCGCATGGCACGTGTCGGGGGGAGACCCGATGGCGACGATCACGGCGCGACCCGCGCACGCGAGGCGGGCCGCCGGCGTCCCGTCGCGTGGAGGATCCGGCATGGACGTCCCCGATCTGGTCGGCTCGCTCGACACGAGCGGCCGCCTGCGGCGCGTTGCCCGCATGCCCGCCGCGCCGCGCTGCTGGTGCTGCGGCGACCTCCTGACCACCCGCGCCACGTGCCCGACATGTGACACGTGGGGCCTCGTGTCGCCGCCCCACGTCTGCACGCGCACGGGCCGCGCAATTCCCGATGAGAGCGGGTGCACGGCCGAGATCGCCCCGCCGCACGAGTTCGCCGCGCTCGCCGCCGACCACGAGACCTGGCTGCTGCAGGGCCTCGACGCTTACTGACCCACGGTCCGTGCCGGGCCGGATTCGTCCGGGCCCGTCACGAGTCGGCGGCGAAATCCGCCCGAGTTCCCGGCGCCCGGCCGCGAACCTTCGGCGGCCGCTGCCCGAGTCCCCGGCAACCGGCCGCGAATTGCCAGCGTCCGCACCCGGCGGCCGCGTGCGTTGCGCGCCCGGCCGGGCTCAGTCCCCGGCGACGAATCCGTCGAGCGCGGCCCGTCCCCGGTCCGACAGCCGCCCGTCCCGCGACCTGAGCTCGAGCACCGGTTCCGGCGTGCGGCCGCGCAGCTCGTCCCGCATCCGGCGGAACATGCTGCCGGTCGCGAGTTGGTAGGTCGTGAACAGGCCCACCCGCCCGCGGATCGGCGGCAGATCGTGCGCGAAGTCGACCCACGGCCGGTCCGGGTGCTGCATGACGACGAAGAGCCCGTTGGTCCAGGCGCCGAGCAGGAGCATGTCCACGCCGGCCAGCGCGGCCATGTCGCAGTCGCCGATCGACGACACGCTGGTCTCCACGCCTCGCGACCGCAGATGCGCCCCGATCGCTTCGGCGTACTGCCGTGTCCGCCCCGAGCGGCTGCGATAGACGACGGCGGCGCGCCCGCTCATTTCGGGTAGCTGCCCGTCACCTTCTTCACGAACGCGTGCAGCCCGTGGAAGAAGGGGGTTCCGGGCAGGAACATGTACGGGCAGTAGCCCGCGACGACACCGATTCCCCGTGACTCACAGAAGGCGACGGCGTCGCGGCTGACACTGCCAGGTCCGCCCCCGGCCCCCCGGTGCATCCAGACCCGCGGCACGCCCGCCTCGGCGCAGTCGCGGACGACCTGGTCGGTGACCTGCGGCGGCGTCATGATCAGCGCGCCCTCGACCGGCGGCAGGATGTCCTGCACCCGCGTGTAGCAGGCCTGGCCGTCGATCCGGTCGGTTGCCGGGTTCACGGGAACCGCCTCGTACCGTCGCTGGCGCAGCTCCTGCCAGACCATGTTGGAGAAGTGCTTCGGATCGCGCGATACGCCCACGACCGCGATCCGTTTGAGCCCCCAGAACTCGTCGATCTCCCGTCTCGTCGTCACGGCAGCCTCCCTTCCTCGGCGCCAGTCTCGGCGAGGAACCGGGCGGAGGCGAGTGCCGGTCGGCCCGCACGACAGGCGTGCAGCCTGGCTCGTACGGGGCCGTCGAGGCTCGATCGAGGGACGAGCGCGACCCGGGTCACGCTCGAGGGGCCGAAGTCGGCCCAAGATCGCAGCGCGCAATCGTTCGGAACCGGGTACCGTGGACGTTGCCGGCCGATCCGGTGAGACGTGCACGCTGCCGATCGCGTGCGCGTCGCCGGTCATGAAGGCCGGGAGAGTGACATACGGGCGTCAGTCCGGCCCGCCGGGCGGCCCGATCGAACCGCGCGGCGTGGGCATCGAGCTCCGTGACCCGATCGGCGTCGACTTCCGCCCATGGAGGTCGAGCAAGCAGAGGGTGCGAATGTCCAAGTACACGCTGCAGATTCGCGAGCGACGAGCTGCACAGACCGAGCGCATGCGCGAGATCCAGGACGCGTGGATGCGCAGCCTGTCTCCGGACGTGGCCGAATCCTTCACGAAGTCCGTCAAGGCAGCGCGGGCACGCGGCCCGCTGCCGCGCCAGCCCGACATGGCGCCCGGAACGGCCCCGAGGCCGCCTCGGCCGGGTCACGAGCCCCGACCGCCGAAGGAGCAGGCGCGCCCGCGGACCCGAGGCTGACATGCGAAAGCGCAAGCAGACCTACCCGCCCGCCCGCACCGCCACCAGCCAGCGCGCGGCCAACCGCGACATCCCGATCCAGCGCCCGACCGTCGTCTCGATCGATCTGACCGCCCGAACCGGCGGCGGCACGTTCGGGATCGGCGACCGCGTGCGGATCAACGGCACCGGCCTGTACGCGGGCGAGACCGCCGTGGTCGAGGCGATCGTGGGAACCGCCATTCCGTCGGTGTTCGTCCGGACCGAGGCCGGGGCCACGCGGCGCGTCCGCACGATCGACGTGGAGAAGTCTGCCACAGGCCGATCGCCCCGGCTGACACCGACCGCCATCCGAGCCCGGATCGGGCCGGTATGCGGGCGCAAAGGCGCGGGCGAGCACGACCTCGCCGGCGATATACGGGTGCGGATTCCACCGCGGGGTAGTACCGTGGCGTCATCGCCGCGCGATGCGGCGCTGCTCCGCGTGGTCGACCGCCCTTCTCGAACGGACCGTGCGCCTGCAATCGGACTCAGGGCAGCCGCAGCAAAGGGGCTGGTGTGACCGGAAACGAGATCGGGCCCGGGCCCCGCAGGGACGCGCCGACGAAACGGCCGTCTGCGGAGCGCCGCGTCGCCGAACCCCTCGTGCACGGGACGATCCCGGAGCGCCGCCGCGAGGACATCACGCAGGAGCAGTACGGCGCGTGGATGGCCGAACGGCGCGAGTGCCCCGCGTGCGCATCGTCGAACGTCGCCATCGACGGCGAGAGCTTCGGGGGCCTCTGGTGCCTCGATTGCCGTCATGAATGGCGCGTCACGAAGTTCCCGGCGGGCACCGACCCGGACTGGTGGACGATCCGTGGCTGAGACGAGTTCCCGCGGGCAGACGAGTTCCCGCGGGCATCGATACCGGCGTCGATCCCTGTCCCTTCCGGACGGCGCCAGCCTCGTGCTCACTGCCGACGGCACGGTGCTCCGACTCGCCGCGGACGGCAGCCGCGAAGGTGCGTGGGCGCCCGACGATCCCGAATGGCCGAAGCTGGCGATCCGGTTCGGCCTCCATGCCCAACCCGCGACCGTCTCGCCGGCGGGGCGCTTCGTCGAGGCGACGAGGCCGCCCCGTGCAGGCGGCTAGCGCGGGATGTCAGGACCAGCAGGGAGGGATGATCGATCCATGAGCGGCACACATCCGTCGGTCCCGCCCGCGCTTCGGATCCTGGTCGTCGACGACCACGAGGTGGTCCGGCAGGGGATCGTGTCGCTGCTCGACCATCACGACGGATTCCAGGTCGTGGCACAGGCCGGTACGGCGGCCGAGGCGATCGCAGCGGCCGCCACCTACCGGCCCGACGTGATCGTCATGGACATCCGTCTTCCGGACGGTTCGGGCGTCGAGGCGACGCGCGAGATCCGCGCCCAGCATCCCGAGACCCGCGTGATCATGCTGACGAGCTACCCGGACGACGAGGCGGTCTTCGCGTCGATCGTCGCGGGCGCGAGCGGCTACCTGCTCAAGCAGGTCCGGGGACGCGACCTGGTCGCGGCGCTCGAGGCCGTCGGTCGTGGCGGATCGCTGCTCGACCCGGCCGTGACCGAGCAGGTGCTGGATCGCGTCCGGCGCATCGCGTCGGGCACGTACCAGGATGAGCTCGGCGCGCTGACCGCGCAGGAGCGTCGGATCCTCCTCCTCGTAGCCGAAGGCAAGACGAACAAGGAGATCGCCGCGGAGATCTTCCTCTCGGACAAGACGGTCAAGAACTACGTGAGCAGCATCCTCGCCAAGCTGAACCTTCAGCGCCGAACGCAGGCCGCCGCGTTCGTGGCCCGTCACCGCCTGCCGGGCGGATAACCGGCCGCGCCCTCAACCTCGCCGCGAACGTCGAGCCGGACCCTCGCGCCGCGAGTCCCGCGCCCGGGCCCCAAGTGGCGCGGCCCCCAGCGGCGAGGGCCTTGGCGCTGCCTCCTGCCCGGAGCGGCGAGACCCCCAGCGGCGAGGCGCCGCGCACCCGGCCACCCGACCCGAGGGGCCGCGCACCCAGCGGCGAGGCCCCAACTCGGCCCCTTGCCCCCAGCGGCGAGACCCCCAGCGGCGAGGCGCCGCGCACCCCGACCCGAGGGGCCGCGCACCCAGTGGCGACTTTTCCTGCAGATTACGTCGGCAGGGAAACGTATGTCCGATGCGGGCCGCGATTCGCGGCTCCTCCCCGACACCGTGGGCTGAGCGCGGGGAGATTCGTGCGTGGTCGAGCACGATCCAGGGGGCCTGGGACGGCGGAAGCCTGGTTCGCGGCCCTGGAGAGCCGTTCGCAACCGACATACGTGTCTGTGCCAGCGTGAATTGCAGGAAAGGGCGGTGGTCCCGGGGGTTGGGCGCCATGGCGATGGCCCCCGGTGGTGGCCCCGGCGCCTGGTTGACCTGAGCGGATGGGCGCCGACGAGCGCCGTGGACAGCGGGATCCCGGCCCGGAGCGCGATACGGAGTCCGCCGCAGCCGGTCCGAGATCGGATGCGATATGTTCGCCGCACGGCGCGGCGCCGCATGGCACGGCCCCACGGCGCGGCACGCACGGCGCGCCGCACGGCGCGGCGCCGCCGGCACGGTCCCCACGGCGCCGCACGGCGCGGCACCGCACGGCATGAGAGACGCGCGTCAGGAAAGAAGCTGAGCCACGACGACACTCAACTCTCGAGGTATGGGGTGGCAGGACCGGTGCAAGCGGGTCAGCCTGTGAACACCCCCGACGCCGCTCCGCGTCGACTCGCGGCCCATCCGTCGCCGAGGTTCGGGCCGACGCTCGCCGCCGTCGCCGCGACCGTCGTCGCCGTCCTTCCCATCCTTCTGACGGGCGCCCTTGCCGTGCAGATCCGGCGCACGTTCGCGTTTGATCCGGCACAGCTCGGCTTCGCCATATCGGCGGGCTTCGCTGCATCGGCCGTATCGGCCATGACGTCCGGCAGGCTCTCGGATCGCTGGGGCAGCCGCTGGCCCGTCCGGATCGGCGTCCTGCTCAATGCCTGCGCCCTCGTCGCGATCGGGACGATCGTCCGTTCGTGGGTGGGGCTGGGGGTCGCGCTCGTCGCGGCGGGCGCCGGCAACGGCGTGATCCAGCCGGCCACCAACCGGCTCATCGCACGACGAGTCCGGCAGGGCCGGCAGGGCTGGTCGTACGGCGTCAAGCAGGCGGCCATTCCCATCGCCACGCTCAGCGGCGGGCTGGCCGTGCCCATCGTCGCGCTCACGGTGGGCTGGCAATGGGCCTTCATCGGGTGCGGCCTCGCGGCCCTCGTCGTCCTGGCACTGCTGCCGGGCGACGGCCCGTCGGTCGGCTCGGAGCGGGTGGATGGCGGGAGGCTGCTCGCAGGGCCGCTCCTGGTCCTGATGGTCGCGTCGGGCCTGGGCGCTGCCGCTGCCAACGGCATGGGGGCGTTCATGGCCGTGGCAGCTGTCGGCGACGGCATCTCGCAGGCGGGCGCGGGCCTGCTCATCGCGCTGGGGGCGGTGATGTCGCTGGCCGCCCGGTTGCTGGTGGGCTGGCATGCCGACCGAACGGATCGTGATGGCTTCGGCGTGGTGGCCGCCATGCTTGCGGCCGGTGCGGTGGGCTATGGATTGCTGGCCACGGGCTGGATCCCGCTGGTGCTGCTCGGGACGGTGCTGGCGTTCGGCGCCGGCTGGGGATGGGCCGGGCTGCTGAACTACACCATCGTGCGGTCCTACCCGCACGCACCCGCCGCGGCGACCGGGATGACGCAGGGCGCCGCGTACCTGGGTGGCGTCGTCGGCCCGACCGCGTTCGGCCTGGCCGGCGCGCATCTGATCGCTGGCTGTGGCCTGGTGGGGGGCGGCGCTGGCGGTCCTGATCGCCGCGTCGTGCACGCTCCTCGGCCGCTCGCTCATGGCGGCGCGCGCGAGGTAGGGGGGTCGGCCGCCGGGGAAGTGCCGGCGGGTAACGGCCGCGCGCTGGGGCCATCGCACCCCGGAGCCGCCCGCCGGGGCCATCGCGCCCGGGCGCCGCCCGCCGGGGCCATCGCGCCCGCGCGCGCCGCGAGCCGCTCGCCCGAACGAGCCGCAACCCCCACCCTGGGACTCCACCCGCCACTTTCATGCAAATGACTCTCCTCCAGAACCGTATGTCGGTTGCAGCGGGACACGCAGCCCCGCCGGCGCCGAAGCCAGCCCTCGATTGCCC
Source organism: uncultured Chloroflexia bacterium (assembly GCA_963757865.1). Lineage (GTDB taxonomy): Bacteria > Chloroflexota > Limnocylindria > Limnocylindrales > CSP1-4 > JAJYNJ01. The sequence continues at coordinate 113,629 of CAVWSU010000019.1, read as the reverse complement.
CGGATTCGTGCTCAGCCACGCTCGGGCCGGGACGAATACGAACGAAGCCGCACCGGCCCCTGACGGCAGAACGGGCTGCGAGCCGACATATGGTTCCCCACGGACGTGATCTGCACGAAAGTCGGGGAGCACGGTGAGGTCGCCCCGGGCGAGTACATCGGTCTGCCAACGCTGGCCGCGACCAGCACCGCGTCGGAGCGATCGTCGCCACGCCGGCCGCGACCGGCGCCGATTCGTGGGCGCCGAGTGACCGGTGCCCCGTCCCCCGGCGGGCGCCGGATCGAGGAAGGGATCGCCGCGCGCTGCGACGGTGTCGGCCGCGTCCCGAGGATCTACTGTTTTCCGGAGCCGCTGGCGAGGTAACCGCGGAGTCCGGAGTTGAGCATGAGCGTCGATCCGACCGCCGCGGCACGTGAAGGTCAGCACGAGCGCCGGCCCGGCCAGGCCGAGGAGGCCACTGGGGCCAGCACGGAACGCACCGGGCGGACTCCAGGTTCGGACGAGGACCAGGTCGCCAGAGGTGCCTTCGCGCCGGCGGCAAACCCGCTCGTCAGACATGCTCCCCCCGCCCTCTCGCCGGCGGTAGACGCGCTCGTCGGGAGGCCTGCGTTCGAGGCAGCAACGGTCGGGCTGATCGCAGCCGGAATCGTCGGACTCCTGCTCGTCCTGTCGCCGCTGTACGGGTTCCACCGCGACGAGCTCTACTTCATCGTCGCGGGCCGGCATCCGGCGCTCGGATATCCCGACCAGCCGGCCCTGACGCCGCTGCTGTCGGCCGCCGCCGTCTGGCTGTTCGGACTGTCCCCGACCGCCATCCGCATCCTGCCGGCGCTGGTGGTCGGTGCCCTGGTCGTGATCACGGCCCTGATAGCACGGGATATCGGCGGATCGCGCCGCGCGCAGGTGCTGGCGGCGCTCACGCTGGGGCTATCGGGATACCTTGCCGCCGGTCACCTGGACAGCACCGCGACCTACGACCTGCTGGCCTGGGGGCTGGTGCTCTGGCTCATCGTCCGGCTGCTGGCCGGGGCAGATCGCCGGCTCTGGCTGGTCGTCGGGATCGTCGCGGGGATCGGCCTCGAGAACAAGGACACCATCCTGTTCCTCGCGGCGGGGCTCGCCGGAGGCCTCGTGCTGGCCCGCCGATGGGACGTGCTGCGGTCGCCCTGGGCCTGGTCCGCGATCGTGATCGCCGGGGTGCTCTGGCTCCCGAACCTCGCGTGGCAGGCGGCCAACGATTTTCCACAGCTCTCGATGGCGAGGGCGATCGCCGGAAGCGCGGGCGACAATCGGGCGAACCTGCTGCCCGAGCTGCTGTTGCTGTCGGGCCCGCTCCTGTTCCCCGTGCCGCTCGCCGGGGCGTGGCGGCTCCTGCGATCGAAGGCCACGGCGCGGTGGCGGGCGGTCGGGTTCGCGTTCCTCGTGACACTCGTCGTGGTGTTCGCGAGCGGTGGCAAGAGCTACTACGCGGTCGGATACAGCCCGGTGCTGATGGCCGCCGGCGCGATCACGCTCGACGGATGGCTGGGCCGGGGCCGGGCACGACTGCGCGCGGGAGTCTTCGGGTCCGCCGCCGCCGTGTCGGGCGCGCTCGTCGCGGTGCTGGTCCTTCCGATCCTGCCGCCGGCGACCCTGGCGACCACCCCGATCCCCTCGATCTACAAGGAGTCGGCCGAGCAGATCGGCTGGCCCGCCCTCGTCAGTGCGGTCGAACACGCCGTCGCGACGCTCTCCGCGGCCGAGCGGTCGCACGCCGTGATCCTCACGGCGAACTACGGGGAAGCCGGTGCCCTCGACCTGCTGGGCTCAGGGCTCCCGCCCGTCTATTCCGGGCACACCGGCTTCTGGTACTGGGGCCCGCCGCCGGCGGATCGGACCGTCGTCGTGCTCGTGGGTCACTGGGACGTTGGCTACCGGGGCTCGCCGTTCGGGCCGTGCACTGTCCTGGGCCACGTCGACAACGGGATCGGGCTGGCAAACCAGGAACAGGGCGCTGGGATCGACGTCTGCGGCCCCCTCCCGGTCGCGTGGCCGGTGCTCTGGCCGGAGCTGCTCAACCTGCATTGAGGCCCGCGGGGAACGGCAACAGGCTGCCGGACGGTATTCGGCTGCCGGACAGACGCGACCCCCGCGACGGCAATCGACCGCCGAACGGCAACAGGCCCGGGCGAGTCACTGCCCGCCCGGGCCCGCTGATTCCGAGCCTCACTCGTCGGCGGAGCGCTGGCCACGCACCTCCGGCGATCGGAGCCGCAACCCGAGTTGGTTACGCGGCGTGGACCGTCAGTGCGACCGTCCAGACGCCCTTCTCGCCGCCCGTCCAGGGACGCGAGTAGGCGAACGACACGGTCGAGTCGCCCGCGGACAGGACCCGGAACGTCCACGTCTCCGTCCCCGCGGCGCCCGGCAGCCCCGAGGGCTCGCTGGTCGCGTGGCGCTGGAGCTGGAGCTTCGTCGTGTCGAACGTCGGCTGCTCCCAGCTGAACCCGGTGGACGCGTTCGAGCAGAGCTTGACGACGAGCGTGCCGCCGACCGATGCGGTGATCGTCCGCGCGACTGCGGCATGTCCGGTCGCGTCCTGCGCCGCCGCGAACTGGTCGCAGGTGACGGTGGTCGACGTCGACCGCACCGACGGATCGGTCCGCATCGCGCGAACGGTGAGCGTCAGCGTCCAGGTCGCCTTCTGGCCACCGGCCCACGGCTGGCTGTACGTCAACCGGATCCGGCCCGTGCCGTCGTGGTTCGCCCGGAAGCGGAAGAGGTCCTTGCCCGCGGCACCGACCAGGCCAGGGGCCGGTTCGGTGTACGAGCGCGCGACGTACTTCAGGAGGCCGTGCGTGTAGGCCGGCCACGTCCAGCGGAAGCCGGTCGTGGGGTTCGAGCAGACGGCGACGAGCAGGGTCCCGTGGTCGCCCATCGTCACGGTGCGCTGGAGGTTGACCTGGGACGAGTCGCGGGTGGCGGGCGTGAAGGCGTCGCAGCCGATGTTGATCCGGGTGACGCCGTAGCGCCAGGTGTCGGTGCGGACGGCCGACGTGACGGCGGTTGAGCCCGACTTGGCCGGCGAGGCGCCGGCATGGAAGCCGGGCGTGCCTCCCGCCATGGCGGACGGAACGGCGATGGTGGGCGCGAGCAGCGCGAGCAGCAGGGCAATCGTCGCGTGCATGAGTATCGACCCTCCGAACCGCGGCCCCGTCGCTTGCGATGGCCGGCACGCGAGTGGTCCGTGTGTCTCCGGCCGGGCGGGTGCGTCGCGATCTCGAACAGCGCGTAGACGCCGGCATCGGCGTGTCGGTTCCCGTGAGGGCGTGCCGTGGCCGCGGGCTGTGGCGGGCCCGGGCCTGTCGGCGGGAACGAACCGGGCCGCGGGTGCGTGCGGTTCCCGTGAGGGCGTGCCGTGGCCGCGGGCTGTGTCGGGCCCGGGCCCGGGGCCGGGCGCTGTCAGGCGCGAACCGGGCCGCGGGTCCGTGTCGTGGCCGCATGTTCGAGCCGCGGGCGGCCCGGCCGGGGTCTGCGCCCCACCGCTCGCGTCTTTCCTGCAATTCGCTCTCCTACGGAACCGTATGTCTGTTGCGGGCCGAGCCGCGGGCAGGTGCGGGCCCATGGCCCGGGTCCTGCACTCCGGTTTCGTGCGTGCCCACGCTCGGATCAGCCCGCGACACGCGGCTCCCGGCACTCCGGACCCGCTGCAGCCCGCCCCGACTCGACATACGTGTCCCTGCCGATGTGATCTGCAGGAAAGACAGGGCAGCGACCGGCTTCCGCGGGTCCGCGATCCAGCCCCGCATCGCCCGTCCGTCGGCTGGAAACGCCGCCCGAAGCACCGAGACGTGTGCCGCCAGTCGGGCTCGGTTGGTCCGAGTGTCCGCCACGATCACCCAGGCGCTGGCGCTGACACCGGCGCCACCGGGGGCCGCACTGGCCGCATCGTTGGCCGCACCGGCTACGTTGGCCGCACTGCCTGCTCCGCCGGCCTCCGAGGTCCCCCAGTCCCTCGTCGAGGCGACCTCCGCGGCCAATCGCCGCTTGCGGTCGATCGTGGAGATCAGGTCCTGCACGTCCACGATCGCCGTCTTGAGCTCGATCACCAGCAACATGCGTCGCACGGCGTGCCACGCGAGCACGTCGATCACCCCTCGCTCGCCCCAGATCGAGAACGAGGCTTCGGGCGCGATCTGCCATCCGGGGAACCGGCCGAACATGCGTGCCACCTGCTCGTGCATGGCCGAATGCCCGGCGTTCAGCAGCCGGTCGAGCTCGCCGCCGCGCCATCTCGGCACGATGTCCAGCCGCACGTCCAGCTCGGCCGCCACGCGGGCGACCGTGTCGAGCGCGAGTGTGTCGCCGTGGCCGCGCTCGATCCTCGAGATAGTCGAGGCCGACACGCCGGCCGAGCGCGCGAGATCCGACTGGCGGATGCCTCGCCGACGACGGATGGCACGGATCGTCGTTCCAAGCCGCTGCTCCATGCCGGGATCATGCCGGTCGCGCCTTCACTGCCGCTCATCTCACATGCGGGTGTGAGGCGCGGACGCGGCGCCGAGGCCACGTGCGGGCGTGGGGGTGTCGGACGCCAGACCGTCAAACTGTGCCAACCTAGCTGTCACTCGGCGCGGTACAGTGTTCAACCAGGCCTTCAGGGGGCCTCGGAGGGGACCACGCGAGCATCACGCCGGCCTGAATCGACGCATCGGCTCATCGTCACGGCATCGCCGTGCAGCTGATCGACGGCGCGCCCGTCTGCTCCGCCACCGACCTCGTCGGCTTCCTCGCCTGCGAGCACCTCACGAACCTCGAACGCGCCGCCCTCGCCGGGCTGGTCGAGCGCCCCATGCGCGCCGACCCCGAGCTCGACCGAATCGCCAAGCGCGGCCTCGAGCACGAGCACCGGTTCCTCGAGAGCCTGCGCGAGGAAGGCCGCAGCATCGTCGAGATCACCCAGGACGACACGATCGAGGATCGCGGTGCCCGGTACCGGGCGGCTGCCGAGCGGACGCTCGAGGCCATGCGGTCCGGCGTCGACGTGATCTACCAGGCCACGTTCTTCGAGGGCCCGCGAGCGGAGCTCGGGCACGGGGTGCGGCCGGGGTCGGGAAGCGAGCCCGCGCCCGGGCACGGGGTGCGGCCGTGGTCGGGAAGCGAACCGCGCGACCCCGGATACGAACCCAGGCCGGGGCACGAACCGGCGGCCGGTCCCGGCGGCGGCGTCGGCTGGCTCGGTTTCGCCGACTTCCTCTGCCGCGTCGAGACCCCGAGCGAGCTGGGTTCGTGGAGCTACGAAGCCTGGGACACCAAGCTCGCGCGGCACGTGAAGGCGTCGGCGCTGCTCCAGCTCTGCCTCTACACCGACCTGCTGGAGCGGCTCCAGGGCGTCCGGCCGGCGCAGATGCACGTCGCGCTGGGCGGGAGCGCGCACGCCGTCGAGCACTTTCGCACGGCCGACTACCTGGCCTACTACCGCCTGGTGCGCGGACGCTTCGAGGCGTTCGTCGCCCCCGGCGGCACGGCGGCAGATGGGTCGCCGGATTCGGCTGCGGCCGCGGACGGACCCTCGGCCCCCGCAACGGCCAACGTCCCCGTCTATCCGCCGCTCACCCGACCCGAACCCGTCGAGCACTGCGACGTGTGCCGCTGGGTCGTGGAGTGCAAGGCGTGGCGGCGCGAGCACGACGACCTGTCGCTCGTGGCCGGCATCACGACGAAGCAGCGCCGCGCGCTCCGCGAGCACGAGCCGCCGGTGGACACGCGGCGGAAGCTGGCCACCGTGCCCATCCCGCTCGACCCTCCGCTGGCCCGCACCTCGGGCGTGCGGGAGGAGGGGCTGCGGACCGTGCGCGAGCAGGCCCGCATCCAGGTCGAGGGCGAGGACGAGGGTCGGATCAAGCATGAGCTGCTGTCGCCGGCCCGACTGCCCGACGGCGCGCTGGAGCCCGACCGCGGGCTGCTCAGCCTTCCCGAGCCGTCCCCGGGCGACCTGTTCTTCGACATCGAGGGCGACCCCTTCGCGCTGGAGGACGGCGTCGACTACCTGTTCGGCGTCATCGAGCCGGGGCTGGCCGAGGGCGCGCCGGATCCCCGCGATGTCGATTCGGGCCTGCGGGCGACCGACGCGACCCTGCGGGCGAACGACGCGACCCTGCGGGCGACCGACGAGGGCCTGCGGGCGATGGGTCCCGAGGGCGCCGGACGGCCCGGACTGCCGGCCATGCGCCTGCGGGCGCCGGGCCTGCCGCGGCTTCCGGTCGACCTGCCGCCGGCGGACGCCCGGATAGCCGGCTTCGAGCAGCTCCGCGCGTTCGACGCACCGGGCTCGAACGGGGGGAGTGCCGCGCCGCGTGCCTCGACCCCGGGGAGCGACACGGTCGACCCCGCGTTCCATGCCATCTGGGCGCTCGATGACGACGGTCAGGTCACACCCGGCAGCCGAGAAGCGGGCCTTCGAGGAGCTCGTCGACCTCATCGTCGATCGGCGCACGCGCGACCCCGACATGCACGTGTACCACTACGCGGCGTACGAGCCCACCGCCATGGGGCGCCTGAGCGAGCGCTACCACACGCGCGAGGACGACGTCGACGCGCTGCTCCGTGGCGGCGTCTTCGTCGACCTGTTCCGCGCCGTCCGCCAGGGCATCCGCGCGTCGGTCGAGAGCTACTCCATCAAGAAGCTCGAGCCGCTGTACGGCTTCCGGCGCGAGCGGGACCTGCGCGACGCCGGCACGTCGATCGTGGAGTTCGAGACGTGGCTCGAGCTGGGCCCCGACGAGGCGGCGAGCGGACCGCAGATCCTCGCCGACATCGAGGGCTACAACCGCGACGACTGCGTGTCCACCCTGCGCCTCCGCGACTGGCTCGAGGCCCGCCGGCCCGAGCTGGCCGCGCAGGAGGGTCTCCTCCCGGACGGCCTGCCGCGCCCCTCTGCCGAGACCGACGAGCCCGGCGAGAAGCTGTCCGACTACCTGGCCCGCGTCCGGGCGGTCGAACAGAACATCGTCTCGGGCATGTCGCCCGAGCAGCTCGCCGACGCCGCCCTCCGGTCGCCGGAGGAGCAGGCGCGCTGGCTGCTCGCCCAGCTGCTGGAGTGGCACCGGCGCGAGGACAAGTCGGCCTGGTGGCGGTACTTCCACCTCATGCGGCTGACCGACGAGGAGCTGATCCGCGAGTCCGACGCCATGGGTGGGCTGACGCTCGAGGGCGAGCCGCGGCAGGACAAGCGGTCGCTCGTCTATCGCTACCGCTTCCCGGAGCAGGAGCACGACATCACCCCCGGCACCGACGTGTTCGATCCCCTCACGGGCGAGTCGCCGGGCGAGGTCGTCGACGTGAACAACGTCGAGGGCTGGATCGAGCTGAAGCGCGGGCCGAAGAAGCAGGAGCTGCCGCATCCGCGGTCGCTCGTGCCCAGGGACGTCGTCGGGACGCCGGAGCAGCGCGAGAGCCTGCTGCGGGTCGGGGCATGGGTCGCCGCGAGCGGGATCGACGCCGATGGCGACTACCGCGCGGCACGGGACATCCTGCTGTGCCGGCCGCCCCGGTTCGTCGGGGACGAGTCCACCGGGCCGCGAATCCCCACCCCGGGGAGCTGCTCTCCTCCGCCCTCCGCCTCCCGGACGAGCACGGCGCCGCCGCCCTGCGCCGCCTCGTCGCCCTGCTCGACCACTCGTACCTCGCCGTCCAGGGCCCGCCCGGGTCCGGCAAGACCACCGCCGGGGCCGAGCTCATCGTCGACCTCGTCGGGCGCGGATGCCGGGTCGGCGTCACCGCCAACAGCCACAAGGTCATCGGGAACCTGCTCGACAAGGTCGCCGAGAAGGCGAAGGAGCGCGGGGTCACCGTCCGGATCGGCCAGAAGCCGGGCACCCAGGCCGACCCCACCTGCACGCACGCCCGCCGGCTGGACAAGCCCGACGACGTGCGCGATGCCCTCGCCAACCGGGAGATCGACGTCGCCGGCGCCACCGCCTGGGCCTGGGCCCGCGCCGACATGGCGGGTTCGCTGGACCTGCTCGTGGTGGACGAGGCCGGCCAGGTGTCGCTCGCGAACCTCGTGGCCGTCGCGCCCGCCGCCGACAGCCTCGTGCTCCTGGGCGACCCGCAGCAGCTCGACCAGCCCCTGAAGGGGAGCCATCCCCCGGGTGCCGAGCGGTCGGCGCTGGGGCACCTGCTCGGCGGCGCGAAGACCATGCCCGAGCACCTGGGCCTCCTCCTCGAGTCGACCTGGCGCCTCCACCCCGACATCTGCACGTACACGTCGGAGGTCTTCTACGACGGCAGGCTCCACGTGGGGGAGGGGACCGGGCGACAGGCGCTCGCCGGCCCCGGGCTCCTCCGGGGGACGGGGATCCGCTGGGTGCCGGTCGACCACGCCGGCAACCGCAACTCGTCGGTCGAGGAGGCCTCGCTTATCTCCGACTTACTCGCCGATCTACGGGCGCATGGCGGCGACTTCACCGACGTGCACGGCGACCTTCACGCGCTCTCCACCGCCGATGCACTCGTGATCACCCCGTACAACGCGCAGGTCCGCGAGATCGCGCGGCAGGCGCCCGGCGTGCGGGTCGGGACGGTCGACAAGTTCCAGGGCCAGGAGGCGGCCATCTCGATCTACTCGATGGCCACGAGCTCCGCCGACGAGGCGCCTCGCGGCATGGAGTTCCTGTACAGCCTGAACCGGCTCAACGTCGCGTCGTCGCGGGCGCGCTGCCTGGCCCTCGTCGTGGCCAGCCCCGAGCTCATCCGCGTCCAGTGCCGCACCCCCCGCCAGATGCGCCTCGCCAATGCGCTGGCGCGCCTGGTGGAGGTGGGGGAAGAGGGTCAGAAGGGGCAATGGAGGGCAGGAACGGAGGTCGGGTCCACCACATGACCGACGACGATCTGCCGGCCGGCCTCTACGAAGGGCTTGTGACCGGCGAGCTTCGGATCCGCATCGAGAAGGCCCGAAAGGCCGGCAGATATCCGCGGCTGCAGCCTGTCGAGCAAGCTGACTTAGCGGACATTCTCGCGCGCCACCTCCACGATCAGCTCCGAGAGTCGATTTCAGCAGTGCCGTCGTCTCTGCCGGACCGACGAGCGAGACAGGTCGATCTCGCGAACCGCCTCGTTCATGAGCTGTACACGCCGTACGATGACAGCGGCGAGTGGACCTCGCATCCTCGTCGAGGTTGCACCGCTCGTAACGGCCGCCACTGGCCAGCTCCGCCCGGCAGCGTTGTCCTGACCCAGCGGTGGGCCTGCTAGATCGAGCGCTCGCCACGCTCGTCCGAGGACGGTCGACCTGCACGACTCATCCGTGCCGAGCGATCCGGCTCATCCGGGACGCAGCGTTCGTGCTGCGCGGTTCTGATCGACGTGCCGGGCGCCTCAATCGGCGAGGTACGTTCTATTGCACGGGTGTGCCAGCGCGAGAGAGACGACCGCTCGTGATCGGGATCGTCGATGGCTTCGAGCCGAATGCCGTATTCAGCTGGTCTCGTACCGAGCACCGCCCGTCGGCCGGCGAAGCTTCATGCCATGGAGCGTCTTGCGCTGCTTCGAGCGCGAGTCCGGTCGACCACATTCCGCATGACGTCGGCTCTGCGGACCTGACGCACTCCGGCAGACTCGCGGATCCGGGGTGCGGTCTTCGATTGGCTGTCGCGAGCAGCCCGGGTCATCGATCGGAGCGACGCAACGATCGAGCAGTACTGGCATGGAGCCCGACGTTCGAGACCTACGACCCACGAATAGACGCCAGACCCGCTTCAGGCCAGCGCGTCGGCGCTCGAGCGCCATTCGGACTTCAGGCGAATCGTCGGCTATTCGACCGGACGAGCCGCGCTACTGAGGTGCCGGTGGACACCGTTGAGCAACCGTTGTCGACAATCCGCATGGTCATCGACCGGATCGACGCAACGCTTCGAGCAGTCCTGGCAGGAGCCCGTCGCGGACCTACGGCGCGCGAATCAGATCAGTCGGGGAGGCGCTATCGCGCGAGTCGCTGGTCTCCTTCCGGCTTGATGGGCGACGTGTGCCGCTTGTCGGGCCGTCGGGCATCTGGAAGCCAGCGGTCTGCGAGCTTCCGCCTGTCTATCACTACTTCCTTCCGAAGTCCGTCCACGGCGACACGTTCGCCGATGGCGTCCTCAACTACGCATACCGCGGCACGCGCCGACCGGCCCCTCTAGCGACCTTTCAGTCTTGATCGAGCGCCGGTCAGCGAAGACGTCCGCTTCCCTCCACACCAGTTTTGACGGTCATCCTGTGAATTCATTTTCAACATCACTCTTTTCCGCCTTGACCCGCAACACCGCGACAACGTGGGGCTACGGCGCGCCTGGCGCGAACGCGTGCCGTTGGTCTACTTCCATGCGATAGAAGCTGGCTGGTACATGCCATCGCATCCTGCCTTTGTGACGGGTGACGGCATCCTACGCGGCTCTTTGCTTCTCCCCTAGCATAGTCTTTCCGAGCGCGTCGGACCCGTGTTTGTCTCGATCATGCTGCAGAGCGGCCGTGCCATGCCGATCGTATCCTGCCTTCGCTACGTTCACTGTTCAGGGTCGGACGATCCATCCGCTGTCTTTCGCAGCGCCCTCGCTGGCCAACTGATCTCGGAGGACGATGCTGGATCGCGACCGAAGGGCTCATCGGTCTCACCGCTACGCCCGAACGCGCCGACGGCCGGGAGATCCTGCACTGGTTCGACGATCGCATCGCCTCCGAGATGCGACTGTGGGACGCGCTCGACCAAGGACTGCTGTGCCCGTTTCACTATCTCGGCGTTAACGACGGACGGACTTGCGCGAGTCGGTCCAGCGAGGCGCGACGCGCCTACATCACTCGCAGCGTCCGGCAGCGACTGCATCAGGTGGCCTTCCGTCAGCGGAGCTACCAGGATCGGTGCGCGCTCTGCAGTCTTCGTCACCAGGAATTGCTGGACGCTGCCCACATCACGCCAGACAGCGACCCGGACGGCCAGCCGATCGTCAGCAACGGATTGGCCCTGTGCAAGCTGCACCATGCCCGTTCGACCGGTGATCGACATACCGGAGGTCGACACGCTGTTGCTTCTGCGACCAACCGAGAGCGCGACCATCTTCCTCCAACAGCTCGGTCGCGGGCTACGCTTCGGTCGGCAATAACCGTCCTCGATTTCATAGGCCAGGGCACGCCGAATACCGGTTCGGCGCCATTCGGCTTGAGCGAGATTGCCCAAGGGATCATCCTCGATAATCTCCCGGTCCACCATCAAGAGCACTGCGAAGACTGCTCACCGATGACTTGCGCGGCTTACCAGCGGCCACGCGTCTGCCGCAGTTCCTCCATGCGAGCTCGTTCGATCTGCAGGACGTATACAGCAATCCCACGAGCGGAACCACATTCACGTCGGCTCTCCGCTCTGCTGGGCACCTCAGAAAGCTCGCGCGATGAGACTGAGATGGACTTCGGGAAGGCTATTGGCAGGATGCTGCACGTCGACCAGATACTCGAGCCGGTCGTCTGCTCCTCATGCTGTTCGCGGCCCTAGGTCAGCGCAAGAGACCGCTGGCGGACCTCCGGTCGGCGCTGCAGTCGTTCTGACGCGAGCCGATCGTCTGCACGGATCGGCCCGCTCAGCCGCACCATGCCGCGTTGTCGCTTCTTCTTCGCGATCCGACCCGACTACCTGATTAAGTAACCTCCATCCTTGCCGAGCACGACGGACCGATGCTGATCGTCGGCCTGCAACAGATCCACCAGCAACGGATCCTAATTCCGCGCCGACCCTCCGACCGGCCTGATCCGATCCGTCTCCAACGTCGATACAGTGAGTGTGCGACGCATTCCAGCGGCGAAGGCGCTGCTGGATAACGGCCACCGAGCTGGCGCAGCCCCGTCCACTCCCGGCAATGCTTCTCTGACTACCGACTGTTCATCAACCGGGACCTGCCGCTCGTCGAGCGGGGGTGCGGGTCGAAGGCGCGGTACCAGTCGAGGCGCGAGGCGCGCTCGTACGCGAACCACGGCGCGCGACGCGACGGAGGCCTGCGCCCATACCACTGCGAGTGGTGCGGCGGATGGCACCTGGGCCACCGGAGACGGGCGGCGTAACCGAGAGCGTGGCAGAACGCGTAGGCGGCACCTGCCGCGGACGCTGCACCTTTCGAGAGCGGCCCAGGGAGTCCTGCCTCGACGTACGGCCCGGCAACCACCGGCGTCCCTCACGCTCGGCACGGTGCCTCAGCATCAGGGCGAGGGCAGCCGCAGCATCTTCCCGGTCGGGATTGCCCCGATAGGCCGCGTGCTCTGGATCGAGCAGCTCCCTGCGGCGCCGAAGCCAGCCACGCTCGGCCGGCGCGAGTTCGCGGGCGAGATCACCGGGATCACGGACGAGCGACAGCAGGAGACCGAGGTCGCGTCGGTGCTTGTCGGGGTCATCGGCAGCATCGATCGCGCGTGCCTTGAGGAGGATGGCGCCGAGCAGGTTCGGACTCGGAAGCTCCGCCACCCCGACGTCTCTGATGTCGACGAGATGACGCTCCGTGCGGCGAAGGGCCTGACTGCCACCGGGGACGGCGATGGTTCGCGCGCCCGGCACCGTCTCGAGTGAGCTGCGCGACCCTGTACCTTCGGGCGCCAACAGGTCCACGACATCCTCGCCTCTGCGGAACCGGTGGCCGCGTCCGTCGACCGTGACGTCCGGCCCGAAGCCACATTCGATCAGCCGTTCTGCCACGTCCCGGACAAGCGACGTCACCAGGCGAACGTCGACGAGCACATCGAGATCGCCGCTCGTCCGCCCGGGCTCACGGCCGAAGGCCGCGGCCTGCAGGAACACCATCTGGGCGCCGATGAGCGTCCAACCAGCCGTTGGCATCGCCGCCGCAACTTCGAGGGTGGTCTTCCACAGCCGCTGCTCGTCGGAGTTCCGCGGGCTGACCAGGACCGGCCGGATCATCGGAGCGCCGCGCGCCCGGCGGCTTGCGACCGCGGATCCTCGTCCTCGAGGAGATCCACCGCGACGACCGGCAACGGGGCCACCCGTGCGTCGGGACTGAACGGCCATGGCCCGTCCACGACGCGCAGCAGGACGTTCGGGTTCGCGGAGCGGCGAAGGGCGTGGCGCTTCACGACGCCCTCGAACTCCGGCGCCGGCACGTATGCCTCGGCCGACTCGGGGGCGATGAGACCGAGCCCGACCCTGCTGGCGGCGGCCGCGCCCCCCAGGACGAGCGCGGGGTCCGCGAGCAGCCGGTCGCGCTCGCCGGGATGGACGCGAAGCGGCACCCGCCGCGCCCGACGCACGAGGAGAGGAGCCATCGCGGACAGTCCGTCGCTGCGCAGACGTCGGCGCAGCCGGCTGATCGCGGCAGCGTCGACGCCGACCGGCTTCTCGCCCGCTGCCAGCGCCAGCGCAGCCCATGCGTTCCTCGACGAGAACGGTCGAGCGTGCAAGCGGGCGCCCTCAGCCCTCCGCCTCACCGCGTAGCCGTCCACGACCCATTGCGCGCCAATTCGCCGGGCGGGAAGCTCACCGGCCGCGATGAGCGCGCGCACGCGCTGCGCCGAGATGCCGAGATCCTCGGCAGCCTGGGCGACCGATCGCTCGTTGCGGATTGCGTCTCCTATTGCCATATCGCAATAGTAGTGACAACCAGCGGGTTGTCAAGCGTGGACAAGGCCGGGCAACACCGACCACCGACGCCCGCCGCGACATCCCGAGCAACGGCGTCTCGCGCCGGCCAACTGGACTAAGTCCATGGACTAAGTCATATTGCCGGCATGGTCACCGTGAACGTGCACGACGCCAAGACCCACCTCTCCCGGCTCCTCGAGCGGGTGCGGCAGGGGGAGCAGATCGTGATCGCCCGGGCCGGAACGCCCGTGGCCATCCTGAGCCCGATCGAACAGCCCGGCGGGAAGCGCACGCCCGGCGACGACCGCGTCGTCATCCACCCGGACTTCGACGCCCCGCTGCCGGAGTTCGACGACCCGTGAGGGTCCTGCTCGACACGCACACCTTCCTCTGGTGGACCTCCGGGGGATCCCGGATATCGGATCGCGCCAGGGGGTTGATCGAGGATCCCGAGGTCGAGGTGCTCCTGAGCGTCGCGTCGGCCTGGGAGATCTCGATCAAGTCGGCGCGAGGCCGGCTGGAGCTGCCCGTGCCGGCGGAACGCTTCGTTCCGGACAGGCTCCGGCGTCACCGCATGAGCGTGCTCGACGTGGCGCTGTCCCACGCCCTGCGCGCGGGTGCGCTCCCGGAGATCCACGCGGACCCGTTCGACCGCCTGCTCGTCGCCCAGGCGCAGATCGAGGGGCTCCCGATCCTGACCCCGGATCCCGCCATCGCGCGGTACGAGGTCGAGACGATCTGGTAGCCGCCCGGGCGGAGGGCTCGGCGCCCGGTAGGAAATCGAGTCGAGCTGCCGACGAGCGTGCCGAGCCGGCGCTGAGTCTGCGTTGACGGGCCGCCGACCACGTGGTACGTTTCGTACGAAATGGACGAATACGACGTTCCAGCCTCGTCGAGCGTTCGGGTGTCGGAGGCGCGCGAGGAGCTGAGCGAGCTCGTGAACCGCGTGGCCTATGGACACGAGCGGATCCTGCTCGTCCGCCACGGCAAGGAGGTCGCGGCTCTCGTGCCCGCGTCGGATGCCGCCCTGTTGGACGCCCTCGAGGACGAGTTCGACCTCGCGGCGGTGCGCGAGGCCCTGGCCGATCCCGCGAACACGCGGAGCGTCCCAATGGAGGAAGTCCGCTTGCGCCTCGGGTTGTAGTCCGTGGCGTATACGGTCGCCTTCCTTCCATCCGCCGTCCGCCAGCTGGAGACCCTGTCGGGTGCCCTTCGCCGGTCGGTCGTCGTGGCGATCGAGGCGCTGGGCTCCGATCCGCGACCGATCGGAGCCAGGCGCCTCACGGGCATCCCGGAGGGCGTATACCGGATCCGCGTCGGGGACATCCGCGTGTTGTATCAGGTGATCGACGACCGGCTGCTGGTCCTCGTCGTCCGGGTGGCGAACCGGCGGGACGTCTACGCCCAACGGGCGCTCGACCGCCTGCGCGCCCAACTCCGCCGCGAGGGCTCGTGATCGCCGCATATCGGACACGCCAATTCGTACCGCGACATTCCTGCCATCGGATGCCATGATCACCGGACACCATTGCGAGCGGACGCGTGACCCATGGCAGCGCAGAGGGGGCGAGTGATGGGCAGTTCACCGATCATCCTGGTTCCCGGGTTCTGGCTCGGGGCCTGGGCGTGGGACGAGGTGGCGGGCATCCTGCGGGCCGACGACCACGAGGTGACGGCGATCACGCTGCCCGGGCTCGAGTCGGTGGACGCGGACCGGTCGAAGGTCACCTTCACCGACCACGTCGATGCGATCTGCGCGGCAGTCGAGGCGGCCGGCAGGCCGGTGGTCCTGGCGGTCCACAGCGCGAGCGGCTTCTCCGGATACGCGGCGAGTGACCGGATCCCGGAACGGATCGCGGCGATGGTCTACGTCGACACGGCACCCGGGAAGGGTGCCCTGGATCCCGCGTTCGCCGGCGTCGAGCGGCCGCTGAACTGGGACGAACTCACCGCCGAGGAGAACCTCGACGGGCTCAGCGAGGCGCAGCTCGACACATTCCGCCGGCGCGCCGTCCCCGAGCCGGGCGGGCTCCTGCGCGAGGGCGCCACGCTCACCAACGACGCTCGTCGCGACATCCCGAGCACGATGATCTGCACGGGGTACACGTCGGAGCAGTACCGGACCTACGCCAGCGAGCACGACATGGCATGGCTCGCCGGGATCCGCGAGCTGCGCAACGTCACCTGGATCGACCTGCCCACGAGCCACTGGCCCATGTGGTCGCGTCCCCGCGAGCTCGCCGCGATCATCGGCGACGTGGCGAAGGCGAACCCCCGCCCGACACCGCCCGCCAGTGCGCTATTCGGCGGTGGCGGAAGGGGCTGAACGAGCAGCGCGTGACTGACGCCTTCGCTGAGCCCTCCGCTTCGCGACCCGGCGCAGGGTCTTCTCGACGGCTTCGGATGTTGGAAACTCGGCGGCGACGTCGGGCGGGAGCACGACCACGTTGCTGCCCTCCTCGAATCGAGCCGCGTACCGGCCACGGGCTCCCCTGGTGAAGTCGTACTCGTCTCGCATGTCCCGCTCAGCCCTGCTCATATGCACGACGCTCGCGAGGGGTGGCGAGGCGCGCTCCGATGATGCGAATCCCGTCTCCACCATCGACGTGCCAGACGACGATCAGCCGGCGACGGTAGGACATGCCGATCGTGAGGAAGCGGTCTTCGGCTCGCGAGTGGTCGGGATCGAAGATCGTCAGCGAGAGCGGGTCTCCGAACACGGTGGCGGCCTCCATGAAGGCAACTCCATGTTTCGCCTCGTTCTCGGACGCCTTCGTCTCGTCCCAGCTGAACATCAACGCCATCGGGGAGCCATCGCCAGTCGATTTCGAACGCGGCCGTGTCGAGGCGTGCCGCCGAGTGCCCGATCATCGAGGTGATCATAGCCCTCGTCGATTACTTCCTGGTTCCCGCCTGGCAGGACGCCAAGCCCCGCCAGGACTCGTTGACGGATCGGTTGACCACGGGGACCTTCACGGCGCTCAGCCCGGCGGCCCGCCCGGCTCGAGCCCCTCGGCCCGGTACACCTCCCGCCTGAACCCCTCGAGCAGCGCGCGCCCCCGCGAGAGTGCCTCCTCGGCGGCCGCGCGGCCATCCGCCCCGAAGAAGTCGCGTGCCGTCGTCCGCGCGAACCACTGCCGCAGCTTCTGCCAGTCGACCTCGCTCTCCTCGAGCTCGGCGAAGCGGAACCGCTTCTTCCGCGTCTCGCGCCGGATCTCGTCCTCGTACCGCTCGACGCTCTCGACCACCTCGTCGTACTCCGCATCTCGGGCGGCGTTGAAGCGCGAGACGAGCTCGTTCTCCCACGACTCCGAGGGCGAGGTGGTCTCCAGCAGCGAGGCCTCGCCCCCGGTCTGCCGGATGCGAGTACCGAGCTGGTCCAGGCCCTCCCGGAGCTCGGGATGGTCGGGCAGCACCGCCACCGCCTGCTGGAGGTAGACGGCGCCCAGCTGCCGGAGCCGCCGCCACACGTACGTCCGCCGGCCCGACGACTCGGCCTTGATGCGATAGATGAGCAGGAGCCAGCGACGGGGCTCGGGCCGGCCGGCTTCGCCCTGCATCGAGACGTCAGCCACTCACGTCCCTCCGATGCATGCCCCATGCTCCCACGAGCAGTCCGCTGACCGCGAGGACCAGGCACGCGCTCATCCCGGGGACGTCCCACGTCCCGACCATCGGCTGGCCCAGGTGTGACGAGAGCGAAAGATCGCTCACCCAGGCGGGCAGGTCGAGCATCGGCCCGAGCAGGTCGACGAGAAAGGTCCCGACCGCCAGGGCGGCCACCGTGGGGGCGGCGAACCCGGGACCGGCCAGCCCGCCGACGGCCATCCCGACGCCGGCGAGCGCGGTGCCGTACAGGACGAGCACGAGTGTGCCTGCGACCGCCGCGACCGGGTCGTCCCCGGCGGCGCTCACGCCGAGCGCCACTGCGCCTGCGAGGAAGCCGACGAGGACCGTGATCGACAGGCACACGGCGAGGCCGCTGGCAAGCGCCCAGCGCGCCCGCGACAGCGGCGTGGCGAGCAGGAGCTCCAGGCGTCCGCCCGTCTCGTCGGACGACCGGTTCGCGACCAGCGCGGCGGCCGCGAGACCGACCAGGATGAGCCCCAGGTCGATGAACGCGTACTGGAGGAAACCGGACATGCGGGTCACGTCCACCCCGGGCACGAGGTTGCGGACCGCCTCGGTCAACGCGCTCGACTTCGCCAGCTCTTCCGTGAACACGCGGGCCGACGCGGCCATCACGAGCCCGTAGAGCCCGAGTCCGACGCCCCACGCGAGCGTCCCGGGGATCAGCTCACCGAACGCGCGGCGTGCCGGACCGCCGAGCCCGAGCGTGACGCGCGGCAGGCCTGCGAGGTGCAGCCCGCCGGTGATCGCCACGTCGCGCCGGGCGAACGCCTCGACGCCGGCTGCGAAGAGCACGGCC
Source organism: uncultured Chloroflexia bacterium (assembly GCA_963757865.1). Lineage (GTDB taxonomy): Bacteria > Chloroflexota > Limnocylindria > Limnocylindrales > CSP1-4 > JAJYNJ01. The sequence goes on along the minus strand of CAVWSU010000019.1, from coordinate 95,609 downwards.
GATGCGACGGCGACCAGGACGACCCCGCCCCAGTCGTCGTGCCCGGCCAGGGGGAGGTGGTCGTATGTCCACCCGAACCACGTCAGGTTGGACAGGGTGTCGAACGCCGGCACCACCGACCGGTAGCTCGCCACGAGGTATCCGCCGAGCATGACCGCCCCGGCGATGCCGGCGGCCGCCCCGCGACCGACGAAGGGCGCGAGCGCAAACGCGACCGATCCGGCGATGAGGGCCTTCAGCCCGACGGCCACGGCGAACGCGATCGCAGTCCCGGGGGCGATCTCGTCGGCCGGGAACGTGGCGGCCGTTGCGCCCGTCAGCCAGGTCGCCACGGCGACCGCGACCATCGCGGCCGTCATCGCGGTGAGGTGGCCCGCGAGCTTCTGCAGTGCGACCGCCCGACGCGATCCCGGGGCGGCCAGGGTGACGTCGAGGCTTCCCCGGCGCGCCTCCCCGGCGAGTGTCGAGGAGAGCGCAAGGATCGACCACAGCCCGGCCAGCAGCGCGATGTACGCGCCGTAGTGCCAGGCGATGAAGCCGCCGAGGGTGTCCACGGCGACGGGGTTGCCGTACAGGCCCCGCAGCACCGGCGGCAGGCTGCTGGTCAGGGCGGCGAGCTCGCGGCGCGCCTCGAACGTGCCGTAGGTCGTGGACATGGTGACGCCGCCGGCGACGACCAGGACGACCAGCACGCCTCCGACGATCAGCACCGCGAAGCGGGAATCCCGGACGGTCTTGCCGAAGATGCTGCCCAGCCCGTACAGGCGCCGGGTCAGCGGAACGTGCGGAGCGGGAGGCGCGGCCGGCAGCGTCGGCGCGCGCCGGATGTCAACGGCCATGACCCGTCACCTCGACGGCCTCGGTGTCCGCCGGCGTCGTGCCGGCGAGTGTCTCGCGTGCGGGCATCGCGCCTGCGGGCATTGCGTCTGCCGGCCTCGCGCCCGGGCGTCGCGCCTGCGGGCGTGCGGCCGTACTGGGCGAGGAACGCCTCCTCGAGGCTCGGCTCGCGGCTCACGAAGTCCACCAGGTCGTACTGCGCCGCGGCGCGGACGACTGGCGTGATCGTCCCCGTGACCCGCAGCCGGAGCGTGTGATCCTCGGCCACGACATCGCTCACGCCGGGCAGACTGGCAAACGCCGCGGCTGGGGCCCCGTCCGCGAACCGCAGCTCCACCTGGTGGTGCGCGAGATCCCGCAGGGCGTCGACGCGGTCGACGGCGACGAGCCGCCCCTCGCGGATGATCGCCACCCGGTCGCATGTCTTCTCGACCTCGGACAGGACGTGCGACGAGAGGAACGCGGTGCGCCCCTCCGCCACGGTCTCGCGGAGGAGTTGGAAGAACGTCTGCTGGACCAGCGGGTCCAGGCCCGCCGTGGGCTCGTCGAGGACGAGCAGCCGGGGCCGGTGCTGGAGGGCGACGATCAGCCCCACCTTCTGCTTGTTGCCCTTCGAGTACTCCCGGAATCGGCGCGTGGGATCCAGGTCGAAGCGTGCGACCAGGTCCGCGCGATGCTGTGCGTCGACGCCGCCGCGAAGGTTCCCGAAGTAGTCCAGCGTCTGGCCGCCCGTGAGCCGGTCATACAGGGCGAACTCGCCGGGGAGGTAGCCCAGCTGGCAGTGGATGGTCGCCGGGTCGGCGGATGTCTCGATGCCGAAGACCCGGGCTCGCCCGCTGGTTGGGCGGATGAGGTCGAGGAGCAGGCGGATCGTCGTCGTCTTGCCCGCCCCGTTGGGCCCGAGGAAGCCGAAGACCTCGCCCTCGTGCACGGCGAGATCGAGGTCCACGATCCCGCGGTGACGGCCGTAGAACTTGGTCAGCCGCTCGGTCTCGATGATCGGGGTCATGGCAGGCCTCCCGTTGAGGCTGCAATCCGCCGGACCGGCCACCCCGCAGGCAGGAACGCTGGCGCGCCGCCCTGGCCGGGTCTCCACGGATTCGCGTCAGTACAGGCGTCCCGCGCAGCACCCGACAGTGCCGAAGCGCCCGTTGCATGTGACGATAGTCACACGCACCGATTGACCCGGCGCCGGTCGCCGCTCACAGTGCCAGACACAGCCCGGGCGCGACTCCGAGCGCCTCGTCCCACCGGAGGCTGGCATGCGCACGCGGGAAGTTGTGATCTCGCCGATCTCGAGGCGAGCCGCAGGGTCGCGTATGGCCCGGCTGCCCGGCTGCCCGGCATGGTGAAGGACAACGTGCCGCCGGGCACGGACCGGTTTCCGGCCGCCGTGACCCGCGCCGTGACGGTCGGGGCGGCTCTCTGGACGCTGTCGGTCGTGTTCTTCGTGGTCCAGGCCATCGCGATCGCCGCGTCCGCCCGACCGTACAGCCTCGCGACCAACCTGATCAGCGACCTGGGCAACACGTCCTGCGGACCCGACATCTGCTCGCCCCTGCACGGCCTCGTGAACGCGACCTTCGTCGTCGTCGGGCTGTGCCACGGCTTCGGCGCCGCCGGGACGTACCGGGCCTGGCCGCGGCGGAACCCGGCCACGTTCGGCGTGCCCCTGCTCTTCGTCGCCGGCGCCGGGCTGATCGTCGCGGGCCTGGCCCCGGAGAACGTGAGCCCCGACGTCCACAGGGCCTGGGCCCTCGCTGGCCTGATCTGCCTGAACCTGGGCATGCTCGCCCTGGGATGGTCCGTCATGCCGGTCAGGCGATGGCTGGGTGGCCTGGCGCTGTCTGCTGGGGTCGTCGGTCTCGTCGGCCTCGCGCTGTTCCTCGCCTCGCCCGGGCCCATCGCGACCGGCGCGGCCGAACGCCTGGCCGACTACCCCGGGGCAGCAATGGTCGTCGTGCTGGGAATCGTCCTGCTCCGTTCGGGATGGAGGGCTCGATGAGCGCATTCGAGATCGGGGTGGTGCTGCCTCTCAACCAGTTCGGTCCCGAGCGGGCGACGCCGCGCTGGACCGGGATCCGGGAGATCGCACTCCTCTGCGAGCAGGCCGGCTTCGATACGATCTGGACTCCCGACGAGCTCCTGTGGCGCCCGAAGGACAGCCCGATGATGGGGGTCTGGGAGGGGACCTCGATGGCCGGCGCAGTCGCGGCCGTGACGTCCCGCGCGAAGGTCGGCACGTGGGTGATGTCGGCGCTCCACCGGAACCCGGGGATCACCGCCAAGGTCGCCGAGACCCTTGACGAGATCAGCGGCGGCCGGTTCATGTTCGGCCTGGGCGCCGGTCACACGTGGCCGGGGCAGGCGCACGCGTTCGGCCTGCCGGAGGATCACATCTTCGACCGCTTCGAGGAGGCGCTGGCGATCATCGTCCCGCTCCTCCGCGACGGACACGCCGACGTCGAGGGCGCATACCACGCCGCGCACGATCTCCACCAGCTCCCCCGTGGACCCCGGCCCGGCCGGATCCCGCTGATGATCGGCGGCAACGGCCCCCGGGGTCAGCGCCTGGCGGCGCGATACGCGGACATCTGGAGCGGGTGGGCGGAGGAGCGCAGCCACCTGGACGAGTTCGCGCCGCGGCTGGCCGCGCTCGATGCCATCTGTGTCGAGTCGGGTCGCGACCCGGCGACGCTGGGCCGGTCGGCCGGAGTAGAGGTCCAGCCGCTCGAGTCGGCCGGCGGGACGTCCGGCACCATCTCGGGTTCGCCCGCGGAGATCGCCGGGGCCATCCGGGCGTTCCGCGACGCCGGGTTCACCCGCGTCGAGATGATGGTCGCTCCGGGGACGAAGGCCGCGTACGAGGCGCTGGCTCGGGTGCCCGAGCTCGTCCACGTGAGCTGAGGCGATCGCGTCCGCCGTGCCTGGGACCGGCCGCGCCCTGGTGAGCTCGCGCTTCGCCGGCGGGTCAGGCCGTCGGCTCCGTCGAAACGATCCCGTGCCGTCCGTCCGCCGGAGCGAGGGCGTCGATCAGCCGTTCGATTCCGAACGCGAAGGCCTCGTCCACGTCACCGCCCAGCCGGAACGTGTCGGCCAGCTCCATGCTCACGAAGCCGTAGGCCCACGCCACCAGCGTGCGTGCCGCCGGCAGCACGTCCTCGGGGCCGACGACGGCCGACAGGACGCGGAACAGGACATCGACGGCCTCGCGACCGGCGTCCGGATCCGGTCTCCAGGCGTCGGGCAACGGGTCGAAGAGCAGCCGATACGCCTGCGGCCGCGCACGGGCGAACGAGCGGAACGCGAGCGCGATCGAGCGCAGGTCCGCCCGGGGGTCTGCGCCCGGAGTCGCCTCCTCGAGGGTCTGCCCGAGCTCCCGCGCCACGTCGGAGCCGATCAGGCGAACCAGCTCCCCCCGGTTCCGGACCCGCTTGTACAGGGATGGAGGCCGGACGCCGACCGCATCCGCCACCCGCGTCATGGTCAGGCCGGCCGGCCCCTCCGCCTCGAGGATCGCGCGGCCGGAACGGACGATGGCCTCGAGCGACGTGTGAGCGGGGGTCGGCATGGGCCCTCCCATTGCTATTGACAGTAGCGATGAAGGCTATGTATCGTAGCGGTCGCAAGGCTAACGCAGGGGGGAGGCAATGGCAACCATCAACCTCGGGATCCGGTTCCTCCTGGAGCTGGCGGGCGTCGTCGCGGTCGCGGCGTGGGGCCTTCACGCCTCGCCCGAACCGCTCGTCGCGGCCCTCCTGGGTGCCGGTGCGGCCGCCGCGCTGATCGTCGCGTGGGCGCTGATCGTCGCCCCCAACGCCCGCAACCGGCTCCCGCAGCCCAGACGCGACCTGGTCGGAACCGGCCTGCTGCTCGTGGCCGCCGCAGCACTCTCGGTTGCCGGGCAACCTGCCCTGGGTCTCGTGTTCGCGGCCCTGGTGGTGGTCAACCAGGGGCTGCTGATCGTGTTCCGGGCCGACGCGCGCGCCGTGCTGGCGGCCGGCCGGCCGGGCCGCTGACATGCGACTCGCACCCTCTCTGCACCGCGTCGGCAACGGGCTCGTCAACTCGTATCTAGTCGATGACGGAGGCCAGGTCACGGTCATCGACGCCGGCATGCCCGGCCAGTACGCGGACCTGGTCCGCGAGCTCACGGCGATGGGTCGCTCGGTTTCCGACGTGCGGGCCGTCGTGCTGACGCACGGAGACACCGACCACATCGGCTTCGCCGAGCGGCTCAGGCGCGAGCAGGGCGTCCCGGTCTTCGTCCACGCGCTCGATGCCGATCGTGCGCGCCTGCTGGTCCGGAAGGCGACCGGCGGCTGGGGACCGATCCGGCTCCGGCCGTTCGCCTCGTTCATGCTCTACGGCGCCCGCAAGGGCGGGTTCCGTATCCCGCCCGTCACCGAGCTGCGCACGTTCGACGCGGACGGGGCGACGCTCGACGTTCCGGGCGCGCCTCGTGTGATCCACCTGCCGGGCCACACGCCCGGGAGCGTGGCGATCCACGTGCCCGCGGTCGGCGCGCTGTTCGTGGGCGACGCGCTGACGACGCACGACGTCCTGACGGGCGCCGAGGGCCCGCGCCTCGCGCCCTTCACGCTCGACCGGGAGACGGCGCTGGCGTCGCTCGCACGGCTCGAGGGAATCGACGCGCACTGGATCCTGCCGGGTCACGGCCAGCCGTGGAGCGGCGGCGCCGATGCTGCGGTGCGGTCCGTGCGGGAGGCTGTCGCGTCCGGGCGGTGAACTGGAGGACTCCCGATGCGCAACGTGACCTATTCGATGGGCGTCTCGCTTGACGGCTACATCGTCGGGCCGGACGGCGGCTTCGACTGGACGGCGCCCGACGCGGAGGTCTTTCGCTCCCACATCGACGAGATTCGAGAGGTCGGCGTCCACCTGATGGGACGGCGGCTGTACGAGACGATGCTGTACTGGGAGACCGCCGACCAGGACCCGTCGCTCGACGACGCGGAGCTCGAGTGGGCCGCCCTGTGGAAGCCGCTGCCGAAGGTGGTGTTCTCCACCACGCTGTCGGCGGTGCAGGGCAATGCCCGCCTGGCCGCCGGCGGCCTCGCGGAGGAGATCGAACGGTTGCGAGCCGAGCCGGGGGAGGGCGACATCGCGATCGGCGGCGCGACGCTGGCCGCCGAGGCGGCCGCCCTGGGTCTGATCGACGAGTACCGCGCCAGGGTCTATCCGGTGCTGGTCGGCGGTGGCGTCCCGTTCTTTCCGCGGGACGAGCGCCGGGTGGATCTCGACCTGGTCGCGACCCGCACCTTCAGCTCGGGCGTCGTCTACCTCCGCTACCGCGTGGCGCGATAGCCGGCTCGTCACCGGGGAGCCTGCCGACGGGCCCCGTCAGGAGGCGGCGCCGCGGCCCAGGAGCCGCAGGAGCACCTCCGCCTGGAGCCGCAGCGGCACGGCGTCCGGGTCGAGCGCGTGCTGGAATCCGAGACCGATCCCGAGCGCCTCGGCCACGATCGCGAGGTCGCGCGGCGCCATCGGGGGCTCGGCCCCCGCCTCGCGAAACTTCTCCTCGAACACGGCGGACGTGATCGTCCGCGCCCGCTCGTACTGTTCCGCGACCGCCCTGCGCACCCGCTCGTCGCGCATCGCGGACGTCCAGAACTCCGTGGCGAGCAGGAGCCAGCCGGGGTCGAATGATTCGCTGGTCGCGGCCTGTCGCTCGAGGTCGGCCACCATCTGGTCCAGGGTCGCGTCGCGCAGCGCGGCCGGTGCCGCCTGCGCCGCGATCCGCCGCTCGATCAGCGCCATGAACAGGTCGGCCTTGCTCGCGAAGTTGGAGTAGACGGCGCCCTTCGTGTACCCGGCCGCCTGCGCGACGTCGTCCAGCGAGGCGGCGGTGTAGCCGCGCTTCGCGAAGACGTCCGAGGCGGCATCGAGCAGCCGGTCGCGGGTCTGCTCGCGGCGCTGTTGTCGGTCGAGCCTGGCCGGCCCGGTGCGTTCGTCGGCGTCCATGGCGCGCATCATACCACCCGGTATCAAGATGCTGACTGGTATTGACATTCCGGGCGGTATCTGCATACTGAGCGGTATCAGAAGGCCCGGCTGGCGGGCCGAGGCGCCGAGAGGGACCGACCGTGCTGCTGGAGATCGAGGGATTGCGCAAGTCCTACCGGGGAGGGGTGCGCGCGAACGACGGCCTGTCCCTGTCGGTGGACGAGGGCGAGGTGTACGGGCTGCTGGGGCACAACGGGGCGGGCAAGACGACCCTGGTGAACCAGGTCGTCGGGCTGCTCGTGCCGGACGCGGGATCGGTCCGCATCGACGGGCGGGACGCGGTTGCGCACCCGGCCTGGGCACGGACGGTGTGCTCGGTGCAGCCGCAGGCGCAGGTGCCCATCGCCGGTCTGACGCCACGGCAGGTCATCGGGCTGGTCGGCCGCATCCGTGGCCTGTCCTCCCGCGAGGCCGCCGCGAAGACCGAGGCGCTCGCCGGTGAGCTGGAGATCGGCGAGTGGCTCGACACGGACGGCGCGCGGCTGTCGGGGGGTGTGAAGCGCCTCGTGTCGTTCGGCATGGCCGCCGTGGCGCCGGGACGCCTCGTCATCCTCGACGAGCCGACCAACGACGTCGACCCGGTGCGCAGGCGCCACCTCTGGCGGATGGTGCGGCAGCTGGCCGACGGCGGCTCCGCGGTGCTGCTCGTGACGCACAACGTCGTCGAGGCGGAACGTGCGGTCGACCGGCTCTCGATCCTCGACCACGGACGCTCGATCGCGGAGGGCACGCCGGCCGAGCTCAAGGCACGGATGGGCGCCGGCATGCGGGTCGAGGTCGTGCTGGAACCGGGTGTGCAGGCTCCCGTCGTCGTGCCGTTCGCCGGACACGTCGTCCGTGACGGCCATCGGATCGTGGCGGCTCTTCCGGCCGATGGGGCGGGCGAGGCGCTGGCGTGGGCCCGGTCGCTGACCGCGGCGGGTGTCGCCCAGGAGTTCTCGCTGTCCCCCGCGACGCTCGAGGACGTGTACATCCAGGTCGCGGGCGAGCCGGACGTGAACAGTGACGATGCGGCGCGCCCGGGCGCGGCCGGCGAGGAGGTGGCGTGATGTCCGCGTTTCGAACGTACCGGTTGCTCGTGGAGTGGCAGGTCAGGCGCATGCGGGAGTTCCTGCCGCTCGCGATCGTCGTCCAGTCGCTGCTGGCGCTCGGGATCGTGATCGGGTACCCGCTGCTGTTCCCGAAGCTCGACCCCACGACCGTGCTGTTCCTCGCGACCGGTGCCCCGACCGTGACGCTGATCCTGATGGGGCTCGTGCTCGTGCCGCAGGCCGTGGCGCAGGCGAAGACGCAGGGCACGTTCGACTACATGCGGACGCTGCCCGTCCCGCGCCTGGTCAACCTCTTCGCCGACGTCACCGTCTGGCTCGCCGTCATCCTGCCCGGCGTGGTGTTCGCGGTCGTGGTCGCCGCGCTGCGCTTCGGCCTCGCACTCTCCATCAGCCCGCTCGTGGTGCCCGGCATGCTGCTGGTGGCGCTGACGGCGACCGCCGTGGGCTACGCGCTCGCGTCCCTGCTGCCCCCGATGCTGGCCGGCCTGGTGACGCAGGTGCTGGTCGTCTTCGTCCTGATGTTCTCGCCGCTCAACTTCCCGGCCGACCGGCTTGCCCGGGTGGCTCGCGGCGCTGCACCGCGTGCTCCCGATCCAGGCGATGGGCGAGGTCGTGCGCGGCACGCTGGCCGGCAACGACTTCCCGCTGCAGGGCGGCTCGTTCCTGCTGCTCGGCGCGTGGTGCGTGGTGTCGTTCGGCATCGCCCACGCGGTGCTGAACCGCCGGGGGTAGGGGGCGAGGGCCCAGTACGACATCGTGGTGCGCCCTGGCACCGCGCCGCGTTCACTGTGGATAACCCTCTTGACGGGTCATGCGCCCCGCCGCATCCTGCGGCCACCTCGGCGCCTGGGAGACGTGCCCAATCAGCCCAGCGGGGGCGCTCGACTCGTCCCGCACCCGAAGAGGGAGCCCACCACCCGGGTGCGGGACGAGTCCGAGCAGGGGGCACCGGCAGCGCCGGGCACAGGGGGAGGTGCTCGAGAGCCCATCGAGAGTTCGCGCTGCCCCGTGCAGCGCTCGTACCGACGCGCCCAATGTCCTTTCCAGACTGCGTCCTGTCGTGCCCATCGATTGGGGCCGACGCTCGAAAGGAACACGTTCGTGCGATCTCGTCTTGCCCGCGTTGCCATGACCGCGGCCCTGGTGGCCGGCACCCTCGGAGGGGTGCTGGCAAGCCCGGTGGCTGCGGCCAACCCGACGACCACCCTCAACTTCTCCGGGTCGCAACCGTCCAGACGCTCCGGCGTACGAGCGCGCTCTGCGACGACTGCGCGCCCGACGCCCTGTTCGACGGCAACAACGTCGGCCTCGGCGTCACGCGTTGACGATCTCGCCGACCGCGCCGTGGAACCCGACCGCCACGGTCGGCTACCAGTACTCGCCCTGCCCTGCTGCGCCAGGGGCAGACCCTCGACCTGGTCGACTCCCTTGACCGGTCAGCCAGGCCCGCTCAGCGTCACGTACTCGGTCGCCGGCGACTTCGGCATCTACTGGAACCCCCCGGGGGCCCACGAAGGCGAGGCCTATCAGCAGCCTTCGGGCAATCCGTTCCCGTCCGACGACTCGATCTACAACGCCAGCACGCTCCTGCAGACGTTCAGCCTCTCCACCACGGGAACGCGGCACGTGCACGCTGAAGCTCGCTGGACGACGGCATCGTACGACTGCCAGACCATCGACACCATCCCGATCTCGAGCGAGCGACCTGTACGGGATCGCCAGTGCAGGGATCAGCGTGCCGGTCACGACGACGATCACGATCTCGCCTGACGGCGTCATCTCGACCCGTACCGTCACGGCGTCGTCGAGCACGATCCTCGGGCCCGACCAGCTCACCTTCAACGGCCCCTCGCCGTCGGTCCGGTCGCGACCACTTCGTTGATCCCGTGCACCGTGCCCGTCGGCGGCGACGCGATCTACGACCTCGCCTCGACCTCGTCCAACCCCAGGCTGGTCGCGTCGACCGACGTCAGATCCGCCTCGAGGCGTCGGTCCGTCTTCGTCACCGTCGGGGGCGACCATCGACATCGCGCACGGTCGGATCCGGGCGCCGACGTCAACATGCTCCTCACGGCGCCGTCGAACCAGGTCGACCTCGGGCCGATGCTCGCCAACAACGTCCCGCCCAACCTGTCGGACGTCGCCTTGCCCCTATAGCGGCGTGCGAGGGCAGCTCCGATCCAGTTTCGATGGCTCGGCGCACCACCTCGATCTGCGCACGATCGGCCTTGTCTACGTCTGGAACTTCTCCGACGGTGGTGTCGAGTACGGCGTTCGCCGGTCAGCACACCTTCGAGGGACCCGGGAACGTACAGCGGCCAGCTGACGGTGACCGACCCGGTACGGCAACAGCGCCATCCGGCAGTTCGCCGTCGTCGATCGACAACGACGCGCCGGCCGTCAGCGCCGGCCCCGGCACGACCGCGGCCTGGGGCCGCCAGGTGGCGTTCAACGGGAGCGCCACGGACCCCGGTGCCGATGACCAGTCCACCCTGACCTACAAGATGGGACTTCGGCGACGGATCGCCCAGCGCCACGGGCGGCCCGTCGGTCATGCATGCCTACGCCACGCCCGCACCACCGGTATCATGCGACCTTCACGGCATGCGACCAGTGGGGCGCCTGCAACTCCGGTACCCGTGACGTGATCGTGGTGGCGCGCAACGTCTCGCTCGGGTACCTGGGGTCCACCAGCGGGACGTACGACACGTCCGCGAGCTTCAGCGCGTCGCTCGTCGACGAGTTCGGACAGAAGGTCAACGGCCGCAACGTCACCATCATGGTCGGGGCCGAGAACGAGGGCTCGCCCGCGACCAACTCGAGCGGCGTCGCGAGCGCGTCCAACGTCACAGAGCTTCCCGCCGGGCCCTACACGGCCAGCGCCTCGTTCGCCGGCGACACCATGTACAACGCGGCTGCGCCGGTCACCAGCCCCTTCACGGTCTCCGAGAAGGCGACCACCACGACGTACACCGGCGCCCTCACGGGAGGCCCGAACAAGACCATCGTGCTGAGCGCGAAGCTCGTCGATGCCACCAACAAGCCGCTCGGTGGCCAGACCATCAGCTTCCAGCTCGGGACGCAGACGAGTCCGCCGTGACCAATAGCAGCGGCGTTGCGTCGGTGAGTCTCAAGCTCGCCCAGAAGAACGGCACCTATTCGCTGACCGCGACGTTTGCCGGGGTCAGCACCCTTTACTCCGGCAGCGCCGCATCTGCGACGTTCAAGCTGCAGAGCAAGTAGCCAGTCGTTCCCGGTTCACGCGGTGCGAGGCAGCGCCGCTGGGGCCGTAGCAGTCAGCGCGTGTGGGGTTCGGGGTCGCACCCGGACCCCACACGTCATTTCCGGGGGCGTTCGGGTGGCGACAGTACGGCTGAGCGATCGCGCTCGGCGGTCCGGCCGACGTCAGGACGTGCCGGATCGGCGCTCGCTGATCTCGAACAGGTGCCCGTCCGGGTCGCGGAAGAACGCCCGGATCTCCCAGTCGTACTCGACCGGAGGGGCGAGGAACGTCGCGCCCCGGGATGCCAGCAGCTCGTGGGCGGCGTGGCAGTCCGGGACGCCGATGATGAGCTCCGCGGACGCGGTGTCCGGGTCAGAAGGTGGCGCGAACGTCACGCCGGGCTTGTCGGCCGTGGGCGGTCCGCCGGTCACGAGCAGCAGCCAGGTGTCGAGGAACCGGAGCACGCACGACGTGCCGCCGTACTCGCCCTGGACCTCCGCGCCGAGCACCGTTTCGTACCACGCCCGGGCGCGCGCGAGATCCGACACCACGAGGAGCCGCGTCAGGGTCATCCCCGGCGCCGGGAACGCGGTCATCGACATCTCACTTCTCCGTCGGCTCGAAGGGCACGAGTGTACCGGGCACCCGAATGCGCGCAATCGGCGCTGCTCGGGACGGGTGTCGAATTGACGTGTCGATTGCGGATCCGCATACTGCGGCCATGACGGCCAGGATCAAGCGAACCTACAACCTCAGTCCCGCGACCGTGCATCGGGTGCGGGAGCTCGCGGAACAGGCCGGCCTGGCGCGGAGCCAGGATGCGGTGGTCGACCTGGCAGTCGAGCGCCTCTATCTCGAGATCCGGTCGCAGGCCGAGGCTGCGGCCTGGGAGGTGGCGGCGGCCGACCCCGAGTTCACGTCGGAAATGCATGCCGTCGCCTCCGATTACCGGGACACGGAGGCCTGGCCCGGATGATCCCCGACCTCCTTCGCTGGGCCGTCGTCATCGTCGATTTCGATCCCAGCCGCGGACACGAACAGGAGGGGACTCGCCGCGCGCTCGTCGTCTCGTACGAGGCGTTCCACCGGAGCGGCATGGCCGCGCTGTGTCCCATCTCGGCCCGGGCGCCGAAGTACCCTGGCGAGGTCGCGATCCCCAACGGCCAGGCCGGACAGACCCGGGATGCCGTCATCCTCTGTCACCAGGTACGGACCGTCGATCTTGCGCGCGTCGTCGCGTACGAGGTCGGGGGGCAGGTCCAGTACGTGTCCAGCCCCGAGATCCGGCGGCAGGTCCGGTCGGCGCTGCTCCACCACCTCGGTCTCGACCTGCCGGAGGCACTGGACGGGGCCGCGTAGCACGCACTGGACGGGGCCGCCTGATCACGGCCGCCTGGTCGCCGGCGGGCGAATCCGCCTCCCGTCGTGGACGCAACACGTCGAGAATGGGTTCGGGCAGCCGTCAGTGGGGGAGCGCTTCGCCCGTTGCGGGAGTACCGATTCGAGAATGGAGACGACCATGGATTTGCCGCTGCGCGATGTCTACGATGCGATACCCAAGGTCGAGCTCCACTGCCACGTCGAGGGCACGATCCGTCCCCGGACGGTCATGGAGCTGGCCCGCAAGGCCGGCCGTCCGCTGCCGGTCGACGACCCCGAGGAGCTCTACCGCTACACGTCCCTCGACTCGTTCCTGGCCATCTTCTGGCTGGTGCAGGAGACGCTCGTCGAACCGGCCGACTGGGAGCGCATCGCCTACGAGTCGCTCGTCGATGCCGTCCCGCATGGACTTCGGTACCGGGAGACGTTCTTCACGCCCGCGCGCCACCTCGCCGCAGGGCAGGATCTCGCGGGGATCGTGGATGGGCTGACCGCCGGCATCGAGGCCGCCGAGGCCGAGACCGGGGTCCGCTGCATGCTGATCCTCGACCTGGACCGCGCCTACGGCGGCCAGGCGGGACGCGAGGCGATCGAGCAACTCGACGGGCTCCGCCGTGCAGGACGGGCGCAGCGGGTCATCGGGATCGGCCTGGACTCGACCGAGCTCGGGGTGGACCTGCGCGACTATGCCGAGGCGTTCGGCATGGCCCGGCGCATGGGTCTGCGACGCACCGCCCACGCCGGCGAGGCGGTGCATGTCGGCGCGCAGAACATCCGGATCGCCCTCGATGTCCTGCAGGCCGAGCGCATCGACCACGGTGTCGCGGTGCTGGAGGACGCGGCGCTCACGCGGCGCATGGCGGCCGAGCGCGTGCCGATCACGGTCTGCCCGAACAGCAACGTGATGATCGCCAACCGGTTCCCCAGCCTGCAGGAGCATCCGTTCCGCGCCATGCGGGAGGCGGGCCTGCTCGCCACGCTCAACACCGACGACCCGGGCATGACCAACCTCGATCTCGGCAAGGAGTACCGGACGGTCGCCGAGGCGCAGCACCTCGATTTCGACGCGCTCGCGTCCATCTCGCTGGACGGCGTCGAGGCGAGCTGGCTCGACGAACCGGACAAGCGGGCGCTCCGTGACGAGTTCTCGGCGACGCTCGCCCGGCTGCAGCCGGGCAAGGGCAACCCGCCGCTGGCGTAGCCGGGCAGCCGCACGTGCCGGGGGCCGAGCCTGCGTTGCCCTGGCGCGTGCCTGGCGTCCGACAGACCGGCTAGCGTTCGGGCGCGTGGACCGCGGTGCCCATCGTCGGACCCAGTCCGAAGTGATGGGACACGACCGCCTGCAGGGGGAAGGTGAGGAACCAGCACGCCTCGGCCACCACGGGCGAGACCAGCGCGACCGGAATCGACAGCACGAAGATCGCCGGGGCCACCAGTGTCCGGTAGGTCACGTGCCGGACGATGTGGGCCGGGACGGCGGGCGATATCAGGGCGCCGATGCGCGACGGATAGATCCACAGCATCGCCGACACGAGGCTGGCGACCGTGCCGAACACCGCGTAGAGGATGGCGGCCGATGGAAGGTTGCCCTCGCGCGCGACGATCGACGTCGGGAACGGCAGCAGGGCGACGAAGAACAGGAACACGAGGTCGATCCCCACGAGCCAGCTGTCCGAGCGGACGACGACGCCGAAGGTCCGGAAATGGCCGAGCCAGAACGTGGCGATGATGACGAAGCTCAGCCCGAAGGCGAACAGTGACGGCACGAGGCCGGCGAGCGCATCGAGCAGCGTCGCGTCGGTGTAGCCGCCCGCACGGTCCGGCAGCCGGAGCTCGAGGACGAGCAGCGTGATGGCAATGGCGAAGACGGCGTCGGAGAAGAAGACGAGCCTCTCAAGTCCGGGCGCGACGTGGCCGGGTCGAGTGGCGCTGGATCCGGCACTGTGGTCCGCCCCGGCCACCGCCGTGTCGACGGCAGGTGCGCTCGGCGGCGTTGGTTCGAGTGTCGTCACGGTGCGTTCCGTTGTATTGGGTGGCGTCGCGCCGTGTGGCGTCGCGCCGTGTGGCGTGTCGTCGGGCCGTGTAGCCATTGACGGACATTGTCGCTGAGTGGGACTGCCACTTGGGGGCGGGTGCGCCGCCTCGAGGGGCGGTCATGGCCGCCACCCGTGGTGCCCCCGCTCCTGCCGGAGAGCCGGTTGCCAGTCATCCGGGAAGGTGGCGCGCCGCCAGGCGTGTGCCGCGCCGCCAGGCGTGTGCCGTCCCGCCAGGCCGCGTGCCGCCAGGCGTGAGCCGTCCCGCCAGGCCGCGTGCCGCGCCGCCAGGCGTGTGCCGCGCCGCCAGGCCAGGTGCCGTCCCGCCAGCCTCGAGGACCCGTGCCGTGCCTCCCGTCGCCTGCCACGTGTCCCACGCGTGTGCCGTCCCGCCAGGTACGTTCCCTCCGGTCGGGCAACGCGGCGCTCGTCGCGTGCCACGTGCCCCGCTTGCCCGGTACCCGGATCCCGTTTCCTGCAGGATGTGTCGGTAGGGAACGTTATGTCGGGTCGGGACGCCGTTCGAGCCCGATTGACGGCGCGCCGAGGCCAGGACCGTGCTCGGTCGTGCGTGAGTGGCGGGTTGCGGCGTGGCCGGAGGACGCCGCCATCCCACATACCGTTCCTTGGGAGCCCATTCTGCAGGAAAGGCATCGGCCGGGCACTCGGGCCGGGCACTCGGGCCGGGCACTCGGGCCGGGCACTCGGGCCGGGCGCTCGGGCCGGGCACTCGGGCCGGGCACTCGGGGCGGGCGCTCGGGATAGGAACTCGGGGCGGGCGCTCGGGGCGCGAGGTCCTGCCGTGGGATGACGGCCAGGGCTCGGACGCGGCCTCAGGCTCGGACGCCGCCTCAGACTCGGGCCGCGCCTCACCGCCCGGTACTCGCCGGTCGCAGAGCGTAGACCCAGGCCCGCTTGCGCTCCATGTCCTCGAGTTCGGTCGTCGTGCGGACCTCGTACGCGGCAAGCTCGACCAGCTCGCCCACGGGCAGGTAGCGGCGCCCCGGATCGCCGACGACGACCTCGATGCCACGGTCGCGGGCCCGCCGCAGCCACGGCAGGACCCGTTCGGCGAGCCCGGCCTCGTACCAGCAGTCGCCCGCCAGGACGACGTCCGTGTCGGGCGGCTCATCGTCCAGGACGTCACGGCGCACGGCGGTCACCCGGCAGCCGTTCGCCCGGCCGTTCAGCTGGATCGCCGCGACCGCGAACGGGTCGATGTCCACGCCCGTGGCCTCGGTGGCGCCGGCGCGCATCGCCGCGATCGCGCACAGCCCCGAACCGGATGCCAGGTCGAAGACGCGACGGCCCGCCACGGCTTCCGGGTGGTCGCGCAGGTACCGCCCGATCGCCAGCCCGCCGCCCCAGGCGAACGCCCAGTAGGGCAGGGGCGCATCGGCGTCGTCCGTCTCGACCTGGACCGCATGCCACAGGGGCAGAACCTCGTCGGCAAGGTGGAGGCGGATCTCCTCCAGCCCGGGCACGGGACGGAGCATGGTCTGTCGCGCGACGAAGCTGCGGGCAGACGAGGTCATTCGTTCGGGCGATCGACGAGGAGCTTCACCACGGGTCCAGATGCTACGGCTCGCGCGTGCTCCGGGCTCCACGCCGGCGGAGCCGAAAAATCATGTTCGACATCGCTGATCTGACGTGGTACGTTGTCGACCGGTGTCGACCAAGACACCACATACAGTCCGGCAGCATCGAACACTCCCTCTCCTCGGTTCTCGGCGAGAAGGTTCGCCGAAGCCGCCGGAGAAGGAGTTCTTTCTTTGTACGGACAAGCCGACAAGACCCTGAGCTGCGCAGACTGCCGCCAGGAATTCGTGTTCACGGCGAGCGAGCAGCAGTTCTACGCGGATCGGCAGTTCACCGAGCCGCGACGCTGCCCGTCCTGCCGCGCCAGCCGCAAGGCTGCCCGTGGTGGTTCCTCGAGCGGTGGCGGATACTCGAGCGGTGGCGGATACTCGAGCGGTGGCGGCGGATACGACCGCGGGCCCCGCGAGATGTTCAGCGCAACGTGCTCCAGCTGCGGCCGCGAGGCCCAGGTGCCGTTCCGCCCGAGTGGCGAGAAGCCGGTCTACTGCAGCGACTGCTTCCAGACGCAGCGCCGCTCCTACTAGCCGACGCTCACTCGAAGGAGCCCGACGGAAACGTCGGGCTCCTTACGATTCCCGGGCCACGATCGCCAGGATCTCCGCGCCGTACTGTTCGAGCCTGGCCGGCCCGATCCCCCGTACGCTCGCGAGGGCGTGTTCCGTGCGGGGCCGCGCCTCGGCGATCGCCACCAGCGTCGCGTCGGGTGCCACCACGTAGGCCGGGACGCCGTCGGCCTTCGCGCGCTCGCGGCGCCACCGCTGCAGGCCCTCCAGGCACCGCCGATCCGCCGGCACACCCTGCCCTTCCCGTCCCTGTGCCTCCGCCTGCGCGAGGATGGCAGCCACCCGGGCGCGCGAGACCGTGCGATCCGGCGCCGGCCGGCCGCGATCGCGCCCCGCGCGGAGGTCGCCCGGCGGGCGTGCGTCCAGGTCCGCGAGAAACCGCGACGGGTCGCGACGCCCGGCCTTGCCACCCGGCGCCGTTCGCGACTGCGCCCACGAGAGTGCGAGGTGGAACCGGGCACGCGTGATGCCGACGTACAGCAGCCGCCGCTCCTCCGCGACGGCATCCGCGTCCTTCGCCTGGCGGACCGGCAGCAGGCCCTCCTCGAGCGCCGGGAGGAAGACGGCGTCCCACTCCAGTCCCTTGGCGCGGTGGTACGTCAGCAGGTTGACGCCGTTCGTCGATCCCGCGGCCTCCTCGGCGTCGCGCCGGTCGAGCTCCGCGGTCACCGCGTCCCACGTCAGGTCCGGGTCGGCGGACGCCAGGTCGTCGATGACGCCCAGGAGCAGCTCCAGCGCGGCCGATCGTTCGCGTGCCTCCGGGCCCGCCTGGTCGTCGCCCGCGCCGAGCCCGAGCCGCCGTTCGAACAGGGCGCGTGCCTCGCCGGCCAGGGCAGGGCCCGTCGTCGACGCATGGGAACGGGCCAGGAGCCGGCGTGCGTCGCGTACCTCGCGCCGCTCGAAGAAGCGCTGGCCCCGCACGCGGAACGGGATGGCCGCGCGGGTCAATGCCTGTTCGAGCTCGGGGAGCTGTGCGTTGATCCGGACGAGCACCGCGATCTCGCCGGGTTCCGTGCCCGACGCCAGCCTGCCCCGGATCCCGTCCACCAGGCCGTCGAGCTCGGCGTCGCCGTGGGGATATCGGCGGATGGCAGGCTTCGGCCCTGCCTCGCGGGTGGCGCGCAGCGTCCCGCGGGGCCCGGGCGCGACGAGCCGGTTCGCGAGGGCGAGGATCTGCGGCGTCGAGCGGTAGTTGTCGACCAGCGAGACGATCCGCGCGCCGCGGTGACGCTCCGCGAACCGGAGCAGGAACTCCGGCGACGCCCCGGTGAACGTGTAGATCGTCTGGTCGGGATCACCGACGACCGCGATGTCCTGCGAATCCCCCAGCCAGAGTTCGGTCAGCCGCTCCGCGAGCGGGTTCGTGTCCTGGTACTCGTCGATGCTGAGCCACGTCTTGCGCGATCGCACCAGCGTGGCCGCCTCCTCGTCGCGCTCGAGCAGCTCCACCGTTTCGACCAGCATGTCCTCGAAGTCGATCTGGCCCGCCTTCGACTTCGCCCGCTCGTAGTCGGCGTACAGGCGGGCGAACAGGTCGGCCGGGATCGGCGCGCGCTCGCCGCCGTCGGCCGGCCAGCGTGCCGGCCTGATCCGGCGAACCTTGGCCCACTCGATCACGTCGGCCAGGTCCTTGAGCGCCGTGAACCGGTAGCCGCCCGGCAGTTTCGCGACGAGCGGGAACAGGATCGCGGTCTTCGAATCGAGGATCCGCGGGAGCGGGTCCCCGGCGTGGCGGCTCGGCCAGAAGTGGCGGAGCTGGGCGAGCGCGGCGGCGTGGAAGGTGCGCGCCATCACGCCCGGGTGGCCCAGCGTGGCCATGCGCGCGGCCATCTCCCCGGCGGCCCGCTCGGTGAAGGTGACGAGCAGGATCCGGTCCGATGGCACCGCCCCGGTCTCGATCGCGTACGCGGCGCGATGGCTGATGACGCGGGTCTTGCCGGACCCGGCTCCGGCCAGGATCGCGAGCGGCCCTCTCGTGATGGCGGCTGCCTCGCGCTGGGCGTCGTTGAGCCCCTCGAGGAGGCGTTCGGGCGAGCGAGTCGTGGCCGTCATGGGGAGGCCGATGATACCGGCCGGGGTGGCTGATTCGCGGACGGAACGTGCCTGGTCCGGGCCGTGAGGCCCGTTGGAGGCGCCGGTAGACTTGGCCGATGGCCCCTGGTTCCGGGACGGACGCATCGAGCACGGACGCGACACGCCCCGACGCGGCGCGCTCCGGCGCGGCACGCCCGGACGCGGCACGCCCCGACGCGGCGCGTGCCACGGTCCGCATGGTCCCGACCTCGCACCTGGCGCCCGCGGAGGTCGCGACCCTCCGCGCCCTGCTCTGGGAGGCGTTCGCATCCGACGTTGACCCCTTCGAGGAGACGGATTGGGAGCACGCGCTCGGCGGGATGCACTTCCTGGTCGAGCTCGGCGGACGGACCGTGGGGCACGCGGCGGTGGTGGAGCGCGAGATCGTGGTCGACGGACGGCCGCTCCGCACCGGGTATGTCGAGGCGGTGGCCACCGCGCCGCTGTTGCAGGGACGGGGGCTCGGCTCGCTGCTGATGGAGCGGGTCACGGCATACGTCCGCGAGTGGGTTCGAGCTGGGAGGCCTCGGCACGGGCCGTCACCACTTCTACGAGCGGCTCGGCTGGGTGACGTGGCGGGGACCCTCGTCGGTCCTGGAGGACGGTCGGAGCCGGCCGACTCCCGACGACGACGGCTTCATCCTGCTCCTGCGGACGCCGCTGTCGCCCCCATTGGACGTCACGACGCCGATCGCGTGCCACGCTCGCCCCGGCGCGGCCTGGTAGCGGGAATGGCCCGGTTCGCGGCAGCCGGCGACCGGAAGCCGGCGATGGACGTCTTCCCGCCCGAGGCCCTGCTCGAGAGCTACCCGCCGCCGATGCGCGACATCGCGCAGGCGTTCCGCGCCATCGTCCGGACGGCCATGCCGGACGCGATCGAGCGCGTGCGGGTGGGCTGGCGGATCATCGGGTACGACGTGCCGTTCGGGCGCCGGACGGCGTACTTCTGCTGGATCATGACCGAGCCCGTGCACGTCCACCTGGGCTTCACGTACGGCGTCCTGATGCGCGATCCGGACGGACTGCTCGAGGGCGACATCGCCCGCGCCCGCTGGGTCACCCGGCGTCCCGGTGAGGACATCGAGGCCGCGCGGCTCGAATGGCTGGTCCACGAGGCTGCACGCGTCGCGACGCTGTCGCCGGCCGAGCGCGCGGCCGCGGCAATCGACCGCGACCTGGGTCACCGCGACCTGGGTCGCCGCGAGGAAACACGAGAGGAGTCCGCCGGATGAGCACCGACGAGCGGGACGGGCGGGCCGTCGATCGCGCCGCGGTCGAGCGCGTGACCGATCGCGCCGCGGTCGAGCGCTGGATCGCCGGCTACGAGGCCGCATGGCGCTCGCCGGGGACCGACAAGCTCACCGGCCTGTTCGCCGTCGACGCGTCGTACCTGCACTCACCGTACGCGGATCCGGTCGTCGGGCTGGGCCGCATCGGCGAGATGTGGGAGGAGGACCGCCAGGGACCGGACGAGGTGTTCACGATGTCCACGGAGATCGTCGCGCTCGACGGCGACGTGGCCGTGGTCCGGGCCCTCGTCCGGTACGGCGAGCCGGTGCGCCAGGAGTACACCGACCTGTGGATCGTCCGGTTCGACGCGACGGGACGGTGCGCGTGGTTCGAGGAATGGCCGTACTGGCCCAAGCGCCCCTGGTCCGCCAGGGACGAATGACCGGCGCGGGGTCCGCCACGCGGCCCCGGCGGGACGGGCCGGGGGCGGCACGCGGTTCCGGCCGCCGCTGCTCGGCCGGCCTCGAGTGGCGCGGGCAGCCGCCGTCGGCGGTACCGTAGGCCCATGCGACTCGCCTTCAGCATCGACCCCGACCAGGGCCTTTCCGAGCAGGACGAACTGGAGCTCGTGCGCCTGGCCGCGGACCTCGGGTACGTGGCGGCGTGGACACCCTCGCGCGACGACGACGCCGCCTTCGACCGCTGCCTTCGGTGGAACGCGGCGAGTGGCCTCGATGTCGGCATCTCCGCGGTGCCGGCGTCGGGGCAGCCGCCCGAGTTCTACGCCGCGCAGGCGCGGCGGGCGTGGGAGGGGACCGGAGGCCACTTCACGCTCGTCGCCGGCAGTGGCCGGCTGGCGCACCCGGCCGCCGACATGCGCCGCTACCTGGCGGCCCTCCGCACGCTCCTGCCGTCCGGCCAGCCGCTGTTCGTGGCGGCACTCGGGCCGCTCATGCTGCGCGTCGGGGGAGAGCTGGCCGACGGCGTGGCGCTCAACTGGTGCACGCCGGCGCAGGTGGCGTGGTCGCGGAAGCGCGTGGAGGAGGCCGCGGCCGCGGCCGGGCGACCCACCCCGGCAATCGTCGAGTACATCCGGACGGCGGTCGACGCGGATCCGCGGGTCGCGCGGGACCGGATCGGGGCCGCCGTGCGCCCGTATGCGCTCGGGCCGGGCGGCTACAGGCGGCATTTCGAGCGCATGGGGTTCACGGACGAGCTCCGCCGCGTCGAAGAGCAGGGCACGGGGCAGGAGCCGGACTGGGATCCCGCGTTCCTGTCACACGTGGGGGCGTGGGGCGAGCCGGGAATCGTGCGCGCGCAGGTGGAGCGCCTGGCGGCCGGCCTGGACCTGCCCATCGTCCGCGTGCTCGTGCGGCGCCGGGGCGACGCGGGATCGGCGCGGGCGGTCCTGGAGGAATGCGCCCCGGGCAGGTGAGACCTGGGCGGCTGCCGAGTCGGGCACCGAGGGCCGGGGACCGACCCCGGGAGTCCGTGTCGGCCACCGTCCTCAGTCGGGCGTTTCAGCCGGCCGCCGGCATGTCCCCCGGGCCACGCTTGCCGCGCGCACGGTCCAGCAGCAGCTCGCGCTCGGGGCCGTTGAGCGTCATCGACGCCGCCCTCGCGAACTCCGCCCGTGCCTCGGCGGCGCGCCCGAGCTTCTCGAGGAAGTCGGCCCGAACGGCCGGTACGAGGTGGTACCGCGACAGTGCCGGCTCGCCGGACAGCGCATCGACCAGTGCGAGCCCCTCGGCCGGGCCGTATGCCATGCCGACCGCGACGGCACGGTTGAGCTCGACGACGGGGGAGGGGGTGAGCTGGGCCAGGGCGTCGTAGAGGGCCACGATCCGCGGCCAGTCGGTCTCCTCGGGGGTCCGGGCCCGCGCGTGGCACGCCGCGATCGCCGCCTGCAGCGCGTACGGGCCCATCGCCCCGCCGAGCGCCTCGGCGCGGGACAGCGCCGCCAGTCCCCGGCCGATCAGGAGCTGGTCCCACCGGCCGCGCTGCTGCTCGAAGAGGGGGATGGGCCGCCCGCCGGGACCGACACGGGCGCGCATCCGCGAGGCCTGGATCTCCATCAGCGCCACCAGGCCGTGAACCTCCGGCTCGTCCGGCATCAGGCCCGCCAGCACGCGTCCGAGACGGAGCGCGTCCTCGCACAGCCCGGGCCGGACCCAGTCGTCGCCGGACGTCGCGGCGTATCCCTCGTTGAAGACGAGATAGACCACCTGCAGCACCGACGCCAGGCGCGGGGCGAGATCCGGCCCGGCGGGGACCTCGAACGGCACGTGCGCCTCGGACAGCGTTCGCTTGGCCCGCACGATGCGCTGTGCCATCGTGGATTCCGGGACGAGGAACGCCCGGGCGATCTCGTCGGTCGTGAGCCCGCCGAGCAGCCGCAGCGTCAGGGCGACCCGTGCATCGGTCGAGATCAGCGGGTGGCAGGCCGTGAAGACCAGGCGCAGCAGGTCGTCGCCGATGTCGTCGTCGACCGCCTCGGCCACCTCCTCGTCGAGATCGGGCGCGGTGTCCCGCGCCACGGCCATCTCCCGCGCGATCTCCTCCTGCTTGCGCGCCAGCGTCGTCCGCCGCCGGATCAGGTCGATCGCGTGGTGCTTCGCGGTCCCCATCAGCCAGGCACCCGGGTTGTCGGGGATCCCGGACGCGGGCCACTGCTCGAGCGCCGCGACGAGGGCGTCCTGCGCGAGATCCTCGGCCAGCCCCACGTCGCCGACGACCCGCGCGACGCCGGCGATGACCCTGGCCGACTCGATCCGCCAGACCGCTTCGATGGTGCGGTGGATGTCGGGCGCGCTCATGTGCCCGACGACGGCGCGGCCGCCGACGGCCGGCGGATCTCCCGTGCCGCGCTCCGGCCCCGGGAGAGCCGAAGCCAGGCCCCCGGTGTTGCCGTCCGCCTCGGGGGCGGTCAGAGCCTGGCCTCCGCGATCGTCGGCTCGAAGAGCTCGACCGGGTTGCCCGACGGGTCGTCGACGATGATCTGCCTGCCCCCCACGCCCACGACGATGTCGCTGCGGAACGCGGCCCCGCCTGCCCGGAGCTTCTCGACCAGGGATGGGAGGTCGGCGACCTCGAGCTGGAACCGGTTCCAGCCGCCGGGCTCAGGCAGCGTGCCGTCGGCCAGCGCCTGGCCGCCTCCGGGTCCGCCGCCGGGCCGGCTCAGGACCAGGCGGAGATCGCCCTTCGACAGCATCGCGAACGAAGGGTTCGGGTGCATGTCCTCGTGGAACCCGAGCAGGTCGCAGTAGAAGCCGATGGCCTCGCCCGTGTCCCGGACGATGTATCGGACGCTCACGGTCGGCACGGCATGCTCCTTTCGCACGGTCGCGCGGTGGTTCCGGCGGCCCCCCGGCCTCTATCCCTGCGACAGGTCGCCGGGTCCGAAGACCTGCTGGATGACCCCCTGACCGTCTCCCACGATCCCCCAGAACCGCTTCGAGTACTCGATGGCCTCTTCCCTCGACGCGGCGTTGATGAGGGCGAAGCCCACGACGGCCTCCTTCGCTTCCGCGAACGGACCGTCCGTGACCGTCACGCGGCCGCCCGAGGACGAAATGCGCGTCACGCGCGGGTCCAGGCCTCCCGTCGCGATGATCGTGCCGTTGCGGAACCCCTCCTCGACGAACCTGCCCATCTCGACCATCAGCTCAGGCGACGGAGGGGCACCAGCCTGCCCGTTCTCGTCGGGCGTGGTCATCATGAGGAACTGCATCGTCGTGCCTCCTTTCGTGCTCCTCGCCGGCGCGGGTGCCGCTCCGCGGGCGGGCCCGCAGATCAGGCCCTGCGCCCGCGGCGGTGCGCGGCTACCGGCCGGTCGACGCCCGCAGCCGTGCCTGCTGCTCCCTCAGCTCCGGCGTCAGGACCTCGCCGAAGTCCTCCTGCTCGAAGATCGGGCGGATCTCGATCGCGATGCCGCCGCCGAACGGCGCCCGCTTGACCCACTCGATCGCCTCGTCGAGCGACTTCACCTGCCAGATCCAGTAGCCGGCGACCAGCTCCTTCGATTCCGCGAACGGTCCGTCGACCACGGTCGGGCGAGGGCCGTCGAAGACGACGCGCGCGCCTTTCGAGGTCGGCTGGAGGCCGTCTGCGGCCAGCAGCACACCGGCTCGCGCCAGGCTCTCGTTGAACCGGCCCATCTCCGCGAGCTGCTCCGTCGTGGGCAGCACGCCCGCCTCGCTCTGATCGTTCCCCGGCACGAACACCATCACACGCATGCTCGACCTCCCTGGATCTTCGGGCCCGGGACGTCCGGCCGATCCGGGCGCCCGGGTTCCGCTCTCACTGGATGCGTCGAACGAGCGGCGGCGCAATCGACACGGTACCAGCCGATCTCGTGGGTGCCTACCGGGTGCGTTCCCGACTGCCAGGTCCGTGCCCGCGGACCAGGCCCGTGCCCGCGCACCGGGCCCCGTGCCCGCGCGGCCGGGCAGCCTTACCGCCGACCCAACTCGCGCGCGAGCGTGTCGACCGCGGCCTCGAGGCCGTCCGGCAGCCGGATGAGCCAGCCGGCGTCGGGGCCGGCCGCGGCGGACGCCTGTGCTGCCGCGGTGGATGTCTCAGCCGCGCCGCTGCCTCGGCGGATGCCTGTGCTGCCCCGGCCGCAGCGTCCACCGCCCCCGCCGCCGCGCGGCCACCCAGGGCAACGAGCAGCCCCGGGTTCGCGGCGTGCAGGGCCGCCACGACACGCCGGGCCGGCTCCACGTCGGAGACCGTGACCACGCCGATCACGGCGGCGCGGGCGTGCGTGCTCGTGGCGGCGTGGACCCACTCGTCCTCGGGCAGGTCCGGGCCGAGGTAGAACGCGGGGATCCCGGCGCGGCGCGCGGCGACGCTGAACGCCAGCGCCCCGACCTCGTGCCGGCTTCCCGGTCCGAGCCCGACCAGCACCGTGCCGTCGGACGCCGCGCGGCTGGACGCCTGGTACGCGCCGGCGAGCCTGCGCAGGACCGCATGCGAGGCCCCGTGCTCGGCGGCGACATCCACGTCTCCGTCTGCCCAGGCCTGGCCCAGCGCGACCATGGCGGGCAGGACGTAGTCGCCGGCAACCTGCTCGAAGGAGCCGCGGGCGAACATGTCGTCCAGCGTCGCCTCGACGCCGGGCTGGTCGAACGTGGCCGCCGCGGCCACGAAGCCTCCGATGGCCCGGTCCCGGTCCCGGAGCGCCGCGGGCATGTCCACGAGAGGTTCGGCGGCGGCACGGGCGTCGGGAAGCGGTTCGCCTGCGGCATCACCGGCCAGGATCGCCTCGGCCGCCGTGCTGGGGGACCAGCCCTCGACGACCATGCGACGCATCGTCCGGACCCGGGAGACGGCCGCGTCGTCGTAGAGGCGGTATCCCGCCGTGGTCCGGAGCGGGGCCACGATCCCGTAGCGGCGCTCCCACGCGCGCAGGACGGGCACGGAGACGCCTGCGAGCATGGCTGCCTGCTTGATCTTGTACATGGTCCGTACAACATAACACGGATCAAACCCTTGACAAGAGCCGGCGGCCCCCATAGACTCCGGACGCACCTTGTACAAAGCATGAACAGACAAGGTGAAGTCGGAAAGGAACCCCGCCATGCGGTATCTCAATCCCGTCGCGCTGCTGCTCGTCATCGTGGGAGGCGTCAACTGGCTGCTCGTCGGCGTCGCGAAGATCGACCTCGTCGCCGCGCTCACCGGCGACGCGTTCGGTCGGACGAACCTCCTTTCGAGCATCATCTACGTGCTGGTGGGCCTCGCGGCCCTGGCGCTCGTGCCCACGCTCGCGCGCTGGCTCTCCTCCGGCAACCGCGCCGCCTGAGCGCATCATGACCGCGGGGCAGAATTGCCCCGCGGCCGCTCCACCTGGTCCGGGCACATCCCGGGCCGGTTCAAACCCCGGCCACTTCCAGGCGCGTTCATCTGCCGTTCAGAGGTCCGACACACGTGCGCAGCCACACCGACCACGTTCCGCGCCACGGCAGGGCCGCGTCGTGAGCAGTCGCGTGCCCCGGCCCACGACCTCCGGCGGGATGCACGAGTCCGGGCGGGGCCGCTGGCTCGGCCTGTCCATGCTGAGCCTGGGCGTCGCGATGATCATCGTGGACGCGACGATCGTGAACGTCGCCGTCCCGTCGATCATCCGCGAGTTGCACCTGGACTCGACGGCCGCGGAATGGGTCAACACGACCTATGCACTCGTCTTCGCGGCGCTGCTCATCACCCTGGGCCGGATCGGAGACGTGTGGGGCCGGAGGCGGCTCTACCTCATCGGGCTGGCGATCTTCATCGGCGCGTCCATGCTCGCGGGCGCTGCGCCGTCCGGTGAGCTACTGATCGGGGCCCGCGTCCTGCAGGGCGTGGGCGGCGCCATGATCCTGCCGGCCACTCAGTCGATCCTCAACACCAACTTCCGGGGGCGCGACCGCGCGATCGCCTTCGGCATCTGGGGCTCCGTCATCGGTGGCGTCGCGGCCGTCGGCCCGCTGCTCGGCGGCTGGCTCACGACCAACCTGAGCTGGCGCTGGGCCTTCTTCATCAACCTGCCCGTGGGCCTGGTGGCCATCGCCGGGACGCTGGCCTGGATCGGCGAGTCGAAGGACGACGACGCCAGCCCCGGCTTCGACCTGCCGGGCTTCATCCTCGTGACCCTGGGGCTGGGCGGCATCGTCTTCGGCCTCATCGAGGGGCGCAACTACGGATGGTGGTCTCCGAACCACCCGCTCACCGTCATGGGCTGGACGTGGCCGTCGACCGTCATCTCGGTCATCCCGATCGCGATCGGGCTCGGCCTGGTGAGCCTGGTCCTGTTCGCCGCCGTCGAGCTGCTGCGCCAGCGGCGCGGCTCGTTCATCCTCTTCGACTTCAGCCTGTGGCGGTACCGCGGCTTCCGCTACGGAAACCTGGCGGGCACGATCGTGTCGCTCGGCGAGTTCGGCCTGCTCTTCGTGCTCCCGCTGTTCCTGCAGGCGGTGCTCGGGTACTCGGCGTTCGAGACGGGCCTGCTGTTCCTGTCGCTGGCGATCGGCGCGTTCGTCGCCGCTCCGCTGGCGGCAGTGTTCGCCCGGCGATTCGGCAACCGCTGGGTGGTCACGGCCGGCATGGGCCTCGAGGCCGTCGGCATCGCGGCCACCTCGCTGCTGCTGTCGCCCGGCGGATCGGGGCTCCTGCTGGTGCTGCCGCTCTTCGTGTACGGGATCGGCGTCGGTTTCGCCACCGCCCAGCTGACCAGCCTCGTGCTCTCGGACGTGCCGCCGGAGCGATCCGGCCTTGCCTCCGGCGCCAACTCGACGCTGCGGCAGGTCGGCTCGGCACTGGGGATCGCCATCCTCGGCACCGTGCTGTTCTCGTCGCTCGTGGGAGGGGTGCGCACCAACCTCGAGGCGGCGCTCCCCACCGTGCCTGCGGTGTGCCGGGACACGATCGCCTCGCTGGTCGACGAATTGGCCGGCCAGATCCTTCCGGCCATCCGCAACCCTGCCCAGTCGGGCGCCGACCAGGCCGCGTTCTCCGGCTCGCTCAGCCCTTCCGAGGCGGCGTGCTTCCGCGACCCCGCGTTCCTGGCGGCCATCCCGCGGACCGTCACGCCGATCGAGTCGGCGTTCGTGGATGCCGCGCGATTGACCGGCTTCGTCGCCACGGCGTTCGTGCTGCTCGGCGTGGTGTTCTCGCTGCTGCTCCCGTCGGGAAAGGCGCACGTGATGGCGGAACCCGCCGGTGAGCACCTGGTCGAGGTGCCCGAGCGAGGGTGACGGGCTCGCCGAATGCTCGCGGCTCGAGTGGCCACGAGTCGAGGCGCGCATCCGGGACCGACGGCCGGCGTCGAGCATCGGCCGTCCGAGTGGCCGTGCGCATCCGGGCCGGGTGGCCACACGATACCCCGCTCGCATTGCCGGATCCCCCGGGAAGGAGTACCGTGGGGAGGCAGTCGGACCATTCCGGCGGCGCTCCGCGTGGTCGACCCCTTCTCGAACGGGCCGTGCGTCTGCCACTTCGTTCGGGAAGAGAATAGGGTCAATCATGAACACCGGCAGTATTGCCAGGGTGATCGCCGAACGTGGCTTCGGCTTCATCGCGGGCGACGACGGCAAGCAGTACTTCTTCCACCGTGACGGCCTCACGCCGACCCTCGTCTTCGACGAGTTGTCCGGCGGCGAGAAGGTCACCTTCGAGATCGAGGCCAACCCGAAGGGCCCGCGCGCCACGCAGGTCCAGCGGGCATAGCCACCCTCGTGGCTGCACCGATGGTTGGGGCGGACGCCGTCCGCCCCAACGTCCTTCGCGGAGCGGTGGCCCCCAACACGCTGGGTGGACTGACGCAGCCGCGTCCGTCCCGCGCCCGGCAATCCATGACCGGCGTCGTGGTGGCGTTTGCGGCCGTCTTCCTCGCCCTTGCCGGGTTGCTTGTGCTCGCAGGTCGCTGACGCCGCAGCACCCGACGGCGACTCGCCCGATCCCGGGACCTCCTCAGGCCCATCTCCCGGGTTCCGCCCTCCTCGAGGTCTGTACGAGAGGAGCGACCCGTTGACATTCCACATGGCCGCCGTGGCCACCTATCCCCCTCGCCACTGCGGAATTGCCGCGTACACGCGCGACCTGGTCCGTGCCACGGGCATCCAGTCGGTCGTGGCGCTGCACGCCCCCGGCGCGCCGGCGATCTACCCGAGCGAAGTCCGTCACCGCATCCGGCGCGACGTTGCCGCCGACTACCGGCGGACGGCGGCCAGCCTCGCGGAGGACGGCGTCGAACTAGTCTCGATCCAGCACGAGTACGGGATCTGGGGCGGCGACGACGGAGCGCGCGTCCTCGACTTCGTGCGTGCGCTGGAGATGCCGGCCGTCGCCACGCTGCACACGGTGCGCCGGGCCCCGACGGCTGCCCAGCACCGGATCCTGGCCAGCCTCTGCGCCGCTGTCGACGGCGTGGTGGTCATGTCGGAGGCCGCGTCCACGCTTCTCAGCCGCGTCTACGGCGTCAGCCCCATGCGCATCAGCATCATCCCGCACGGGGTGCCCAACCTGCCGCGCATCGACCCCGAGCTGGTCAAGCCGGGGCTGGGCCTGGCAGGCCGGCGCGTGATCCTGAGCTTCGGACTGATCGGTCCCGGGAAGGGCTACGAGCTCGCGATCAGCGCCATGCCCGCCGTGGTCGAGGCAATCCCCGACGCGCTGTACGTGATCCTGGGTGCCACCCACCCGGAGCTGATCAGTCGCGAGGGTGAGGCGTACCGGGAAGGGCTGGCGGCGCGCGCCGCGGAGCTCGGAGTGACCGACCACATTCGGTTCGTGGACAGGTTCGTGACGCAGGCAGAGCTTGGACGCTGGCTCCAGGCGGCGGACATCTTCGTCACGCCGTATCCGAACCTCGAGCAGATCGTGTCGGGAACGCTGTCGTACGCCGTGGGCGCCGGCAAGGCGGTCGTGTCGACCCCGTACGAGTACGCCGTCGAACTGCTCGCCGACGGGCGTGGCGTGCTGGTTCCGCCGGCTTCGGCACCAGCGCTCGCCGCGGCGCTCGTGGACCTCCTCGCCGACGCCGGGCATCGCGAGGGAATGGCTGCGCGCGCCCACCAGTTCGGGCGACACATGATCTGGTCCGAAGTCGGCCAGTCCTACCGGAACCTGTTCGAACGGGTGGCAGGCTCGGCCCGCGTCACGCGCCTCGCACGTCACGATGAACGCCTCCCGCGGGCGCTGCTGCACGCGGTGCCGTCGACGGTGCTCGATGCCTGACAGCGACCCGATTCTCACCCGCGACGGCCCTTCCCCTGACGGTCTTCCCGCCGTCGGCGTTCCCGCCACCGACGTGCCCGACGTTCACCGTGAGCACCTCGACGCGATGACCGGGGAGCTGGGCATCTTCCAGCATGCCCGGGGGGACGTGCCGGATCCGGCGCACGGCTACTGCACCGACGACGTCGCGCGTGCGCTCGTGGTCGATCTGCTGCAGGCGCGGGTGGTCGGATGGGAGGCCGTCGCGACCAGCGCCGAGCGCTCGCTGCAGTTCCTCTCGGAGGCCATCGAAACGGGCGCGGGACGGGCCCGCAACCTGCGCCGCATCGACGGCTCGTGGCTCGACGAGGAAGGGTCCGAGGACTCCCACGGGCGGGCCATGTTCGCGCTCGGCGAGACGATCAGGCGCTCGCCGGACCGCCCGATGCGCGACCGTGCCGCCAAGGCGTTCACGCACGGCCTCCCGGCTGCGCTCGCCCTCACGGCCATTCGTGCCCGGTGCTCGGCGATGCTCGGTTGCGACGCCGCGACCCGCGGCGGCGGCATCGGCAGCGCGCTTCCCGCCGCCTATCGCCGGCTCACCGCCGCGATGCGCCGCACGTTCGAGGCGCAGGGGTACGTGCGCGAGTGGCCATGGCCCGAGGAAACACTGAGCTACGAGAACGGGCTGCCCGCGCAGGCCCTGATCGTGGCCGGGTCGCACCTCGGCGACGCCGACGCGGCCCGGACCGGGCTGCGCGTCCTGGACTGGCTGCTGAACGTCCAGACACTGCCGGACGGGCACATGTCACTGGTGGGCTGCAACGGCTGGTGGCCGCGCGACGGCGAACGGGCGCGGTTCGACCAGCAGCCGATCGAGACGACGTCACTGCTGCTCGCCGCCGACGCGGCCTACCGGACGACCGGACGGGAGGGGTACCGCACGGCGGCGGAGCGTGCCTTCGCCTGGTACCTCGGAGCGAACGACGGGGGCGTTCCGGTGGCGGTGCCCGAGCGGGGAGCCTGCCACGACGGCCTGACGCCGCGCGGCGTCAATGCGAACCAGGGGGCCGAGTCCACGCTGATGTGGCTGACCGCGGTCGAGCGCATCCGCGCGCTGCGGAAGCTCGAGACGGCGGTCAGGCCCGTTCGGGCGCCCGCTCCGTCGCCCCGGCACGACAGGGTGCAGCACCGGCTGCGTGCGGTTCCGGCGAGGGCGTCCTGGTGACGGGCCATGTGCCCCTCTTCACCCGCAGTCCGGCCAACCCGATCCTGACACCCTCGCACCTGCCGTACCCGGCGAATGCGGTGTTCAATCCGGGCGCGGCCCGGGTGGACGGCGAGACCGTGCTGCTCGTGCGGGTCGAGGACATGCGCGGCATCTCGCAGCTCCACGTGGCACGGAGCGCAGATGGCGTGTCCGGCTGGACGTTCGACGCCGAGCCGCTCCTGCGGTCCGAGCCGGGCGTCGCGCCTGAGGAAGTGTGGGGCTGCGAGGACCCGCGCCTCACGTGGCTGGCCGACGAGGAGACGTGGGCGATCGCCTACACCGCGTACTCGATGCGCGGACCTCTCGTGGCGCTCGCGACCACGCGGGACTTCCGGCACGTCGAGCGGATCGGGCCGGTCATGACGCCGGAGGACAAGGACGCCGCGATCTTCCCACGCCGCTTCGGCGGCCGCTGGGCGATGATCCACCGCCCGTCCCCCATCCGCGGTGGGGCCCACGTGTGGATCTCGTTCTCGCCCGACCTGCGCCACTGGGGCGACCACCGCCTGCTGCTGGAGGCCCGCGACGGCGCCTGGTGGGATGCCGGCAAGATCGGCCTCGGACCGCCACCGCTCGAGACGTCCGAAGGCTGGCTGGTCGTCTACCACGGCGTGCACATGACCGCGGCCGGACCGATCTACCGCGCGGGCCTGGCGCTGCTCGACCTGGAGGATCCCACCGTCGTGCTGCGGCGCAGCGACGAGTGGATCTTCGGGCCGGAGGCCCCGTACGAACGCTCGGGAGACGTGCCACAGGTGGTGTTCCCGAGCGGCCTCCTGCTCGATCCCGACGACGGCCGGCTCGACATGTACTACGGCGCCGCCGACTCGGTGGTGGGGCTTGCGACGGCCGACCTCGACGCCGTGCTCGCGCATCTGCGGACCTGCCCCCGCCCGTAGCGCCGGACGGCTCTGGCGCCCGGGAAACGTGGTCCCCGACTCGTTCGCCGGCGCGCACCGAGCCCGTAACCGACTCGCAAGGTTCCGCACCCGAGACTCCTGTTCGAAGCCGACCGGCAACCGGGACCCAGCGGTCACGGGAGGCCACGACGGCTCCCCCCGCCGGCCGTCCACCGGCCGGGGCAACACGGACACCAAGGAGACATCGGTGCGCAACACCGCAGCAGCCATCACGCTCGTCGGGGCCGTCGTCCTCGGAGGCGCCGCCGGCGCAAGCATCCTCAAGCCGGGAACGGTCAACGCGGCGACCTCGTCGCCGGCCGCAAGCTTCGCGTCGACGACGACCGGGACGTCGGGCACGACCTCGTCGGGCTCGACCGCCCCGTCCACCACCACCGCGCCGTCCACCACCACCGCGCCGTCCACCACCACCGGCCCGTCGACGGGCACGTCGCCATCGACCGGGACCACCCCGCCGGCCGGGCAGGGCGCCTGCGCCGCCCCGGGCGGCCACGGGTTCGGCAACCCGAACGAGACCGTCAGCGACCTGTCGGTCGTGGCAAAGGCGATCGGGATCAGCGAGAGCTCCCTTCAGACCGCCCTCGACAACGGTCAGACCGTCGCCGCCGTCGCGAAGGCGCACAACGTCGACGTCCAGACCGTCATCAACGCGCTCGTGCAGGACGGCCTCGACGAGCTCACCGCGCAGATGAAGGCCGGCACGCTCACGCAGGCACAGGCCGACGCGCAGAAGGCCGCCGTGACCCAGCGCGCCACCGACCAGGTCAACGGCACCTTCGGCGGGGGCATGCACGGCGCCGGCCACTGATCCTCCGACTCGACCGCGAGGCGCTCTCGAGCCCGCGGCCGGCCGCGCCGACCTCCTCCGGCCGGCGGCCGCGCCCGAGTCACGACCACGCAACACGGAAGCGGCGGGCCCGTCCCGCCGCTTCCGTTCGTCCGGCCTGCGCTACTCGCTTCCGCCCCGGATCCTGATGAGCGCGTACGGCCGGATGCGGAAGCTCGACCAGGTCCCCGAGGTCCAGTAGATGTCCTCTTCCGCGAGGTCGCGAGCCGACTGCTCGTCGGGGGTGCGAACCACGATCAGCGCGGACTCGACGTCCCCGAGCGCCCCTCCGAACAGGATCGTGCCCTCGCGCACCAGGCGCTCGAAGCGCTCGAGGTGCTGCCTGCGCACCGGCCGCCTGCGGTTGGCTCCGTCCGGCGCATATTCCGCCTCGATCGCGTAGACCTGATCGACCTCGAGGGTCGCCGGGATCTCGTCGCTGACCATCTGCACTCCCTCACGCTGGTCGTGGCCAGGCAGCAGGGTACGCGCGGAGGCGGCTTCGCGCCGATCGTCAGGGTGCCAGGACTACCGGGTACGACGCGACGTTCTCGCGGGATCCGTCACGCGCCGAGAGGTCGAAGGCCGTGACCCACCCCGGCTGCTCCCGGTCCACCGAGTACGGGACCGCGACGTCGAACGTGCCCCAGCATCCGGTCCCGCACGACGCCATGACGGTCCGACGTGCGATCACGGTGCCGGACGCGGTCGAGATCTCGACGGAGAACTGCGCCTCGAACACGTTGGCGAGTCCGGCGATCCGGGCAGGGTTCGCGAGCCGGGTGCCCCAGGCGGGGGCATCCATGAAGATCGCCGGCAGCTCGTCGCGGTAGTCGGCGCGCACCGACGGCCCCGACAGGACGATCCCCTCGCTCGAGAACACCGTGACGGGCTGCCCGTCGAGGCGGAACGTCACGCCGCTGACGGACGGGAACTGCGTCATCGTGTAGACGACCTGGGCGAGGCGGCCGAACATCGACGCCGAGCCGCCACCCGACTCGAACTGGCCCGAGATGTCGACGGTCGCGGTGCCGTCCGCGATCGCGACGTCGAGCAGCCGACTGCCGGACGGGACGGTCGACGTGAGGCCGGCGGCTCCGGCCGACTCGACGGGCGTGGGACCCGCGAGGAGCTGCTGGAGCGCGGCACGCGCGACGGCGACGGTCCGGGGCACCGTCCGCTGGACGGGGACGAGGCGGTCGCCGCGAAAGAAGTAGACGGCGAAGGTCGTCACGGCCGGTGCAGCGGATGTCGAAGGCACCGCCGACGCGCCGGGCGGGGACGGGGGGGCGGCGCTCTCCGCCGGCGACTGCCCGGGTGCGACCGATCGACCCGGCGCGCTTGAACCGTTGGGCGACGTTGCCGGGGGCGAGCCTGCCGGCGCGCCCGACCCCTGCAGCGGGCCGGCGTCCCCGACGCCTGGGGCGCAGGCAGTGAGCGCGGCGAGCGCGATGCCCAGCCCGAGGATGGCCCGGACGGTCCGGCGGACCGGCGGGTGCGGGCCGATGGGGCTGCGGTTCATGATGGTGGCTCCGTGCGGGATTCCGTCTGCCCCGCAGCCTGGACCCCGCCGATCGCCCGCTCGTCGCCGTCGGGTAACGATCGTGTCACGGGGATGCGCGCCTCGAACTGCATGCCACCGCCCGCGCGTGGCGTCGCCTCGAGGGTTCCGCCGAGCAGCCGGGTGTGTTCCCGGGCGATGGCGAGCCCGAGCCCGCTCCCGCCGGCATGGCGCGACGGGTCGGCCTTGTGGAACCGGTCGAACAGGTGGGGGATCTCGGCCGGGCGTACGCCGGGGCCGCGATCGGAGACTGCCACCACGAGTGTCGCCTCTCGCTGGTCGGGCGCGGGCCGAGCGTCGGATGGCAAACGCTCATCAACCGGGTGCCCGTGTGCCGGCGCCTCCGCATCCTCTTCGAACCCGACCTCGACCTCCACGTCGCGGCCGCCCGCGTGCACCATGGCGTTGTCGAGCAGGTTGCCGAGGACGCGCTCCAGCCGCCGCGGGTCGGTCGACACGATCGACAAAGCACCCGGCGCCGCCACCCGCGCGCCCGGCAGCCGCGCGTCGACCGTCGACCGGACGAACGCGACCACGTCGAACTCGCGGGGGTCGAGCCGTTCCGCGCCGGCGTCGAAGCGGGAGAGTTCCATCAACTCGTCCACCAGGACCCGCAACCGGCCCACGTCCCCGGCCACGAGCTCGCCGATCCGCCGCGGGGCCGCCGGAAGCGCGTCGAGCTGCTCGCGCAGGAGCGACGCCTCGGCCACGAGGGCGGTGAGCGGCGTGCGCAGCTCGTGCGACACGTCGGCGACGAACCGCTGCTCCCTCGTGTGCGCGTCCCGCAGGTCGGCGACGTGACGCTCGAGCGACGCCGCCATGCGGTTGAACGAGGCCGCCCACTGCGCGAACTCGTCGCCCGAGGTCGTGTCCAGGCGCGCCGACAGGTCGCCCGCGGCGATCCGCTCGGCCGCCCCGGCCCCGTCGCGCACCGGGCGCAGCAGGCCACGAGCCACGAAGCGCGCCGCCAGCGCCGCGAGCACCACCAGCACGAGCCCGCCGACCAGGAGCGCCCGGCCCAGCCGCTGGATGGCGTCCTCCACCCCGGAGGCGTCGAAGAGGAAGTAGAAGGTCGGGCCGCCGGCTGGGCGTCGCGCCGCGGTGACGAGCATGGGCGTGCCGCCGATGGTCGTGCGCTCGAAGGCCACGTCGCCGCGCGCCGCGATCGTCGCGAGATCGGGTGAGAAGTGGCCGGCCATCGCGGCGGCCTGCAGGTTGGATGCGTACGGATCCCCGTCCCCGAAATCCACCAGCGTCCCGGCGATCCCGCGCGCGGCGAACCCGTCCAGGAGCCGGCTCGCGGCCAGGTCGGCGCGCGTCGCACCGTCCGGGAGGCGCTCCACCGCGAGCACGGCCACGTTGTACGCCGTCAGCTCGCGGGCGGCATCGAGCTGCTGCGACCGCAGGGAGGTTGCCACGTACGCGTACGAGCCGACGCCGAGCACGAGCGACGTCACCGCCACCAGCCCGACCACCGTGAGGGCCAGCCGCGCCCGGACGCCGTGCATCACGGCCCTTCGCGTCCGGGGCTCTGTGCGGCCTTGTACCCGGCACCTCGCACGGTCAGGATCAGCTCGGGATTCCCGGGGTTCGCCTCGACCCTCGCCCGGAGCCGCTGGACCGCCACGTCCACGAGCCGCGAATCGCCCAGGAAGTCGTAGCCCCACACCTCGTCGAGCAACGCCTCGCGGGTGAGGACCCGTCCGGGCCGGCCCGCGAGCGCGACCAGCAGGCGGAACTCGGTGTGCGTGAGCGGGATCTCCGTCCCGCGCCGGCGGACGGTGTGCGCTGCCTCGTCGATCTCGAGCGGGCCCAGCCGGACCACGGGCGCCGATGTGGAGGCCGGGGTCGTGTGGCGCAGCGCCACCCGCAGCCGGGCGAGCAGCTCGGGCAGTTCGAACGGCTTGCGCACGTAGTCGTCCGCGCCCGCCTCGAGGCCCGCCACCACGTCGATCGCGTCGGTCCGGGCCGTCAGCATCACGACCGGCACGGTGGACTCGGCGCGGATCATTCGGCACACCGTCAGCCCGTCCAGCCCCGGCAGCATCACGTCGAGGAGCACGAGGTCCGGGCGGTCGGACCGGAAGCGCGCGAGAGCCGAGGGACCGTCCTCCGCCGTCACGACCTCGAACCCGCCCGCGGTCAGGCCGAGCGCGGTCACCTCCCGGATCGAGGGGTCGTCCTCCACGAGCAGCACGCGCGCCATGCCGCCGATTCTGCGCGTCCCGGCGTGGAGGAGCGGTGCGCCCGCGCGCGGCGCACCCGGAACGACGACCCCAGCCCCGACCCGCCGGACCGTCCGCGCGCCTACAGCGTGATCCGCACCTCCTGCGGCGTGAACGCCACGCTCTGCGGGGCGGCCACCGATTGCAGGACGGCCGGTTCCCACGCGTAATTGCCGGCGGTCACCACCCGCGCGAGGTAGCGCATCGTGACGGTCCGGCGCGTGCTGGTCGGCGCGATCGAGAACAGCACTCGCTGGCCCTCCACGGCGTACGGCCGCGAGACGATCTCTTCCGCGGAGGGCGACGGCGACGGCGAGGCCCCGGCCGCGTCACGCGCCTCCGCCCAGGCCGCGTACAGCGTGGCGGCCGCGAGGCCGGACGGCAGCAGGTCGACCACCTGGTACGGACCATCGAGCGCCTGCGGTCCGAACGTCGCGCGCAGCGTCACCTCGTAGAGGCTGCCCCCCTGTCTCACCGGCCGAATCGTTCGGACCAGCCCGAGGGCCGCATCGGCCCGCGTCGTCGCCATCTCGAGTGGCAGGTCCCAGCGCGTGGCTACGCCCACCTGCCCGCTCAGCGCCTCGAGCGTGAGGCTTGCCCGCTGGGCCGCAGTCAGGGCGATCGTCCGGCTCTCGCCCGGCTCGAGCTCGATCACCTGGCGGGTGCCGTCCACCGTCCAGGCGAACCGCGCTGCCGCCGACGGCGTCCGGTCAAGCACGCGTTGGACGTACGCCAGCTCGTGCAGCGCGAAGAGTTCGTCGGTCGCCGGGTTGTCCGTTACGTACGCCTCGGCCGCCGCGGCCACGGGATCGCCGAGGCCCGCCGCGACGAGGGCCAGCAGCGCCGTGGCCTCGACAGTGTCGTCGGACGTCGTGCCCACCCGCAGCCTTACCCACGGGCCCATTTCCTCCCCGTGTGCGGCGAGCAGCGCCCGCTCGATCGACCTCGCGGTCGGGTCGTCCCCCACCGCCTCGGCGGCCAGCGCGAGGTAGAGCTGCTCGCGGATCGTCAGGCCCGGCTGCGCGAGCGCGGTGCGCACGCCGGCAAGCGTCGCGCCGCCGAGTGCGGCCCTGCCGGCGAGCACCAGCGAGTTCTGCTCCCGGGTCCGTTTCGCGGCGTCGCTGGTGCCGAACGCGTTGTCGAGCGCGGCCGCGAGGCCATCCGCACTGAACCAGGCGGGCGCCAGCAGGGCGAGCTTCACGTCCAGGGTCCCGTCGGGCGACGCGTAGGGCAGCAACGCGAGTCCGCTGCCCGGCCTCTGGTAGCGCGTCGGGTCGAACGTCGCGGGCGGGAGCAACCCGGGATCCCGGCCGAACTGGCGAACCAGCAGGTCGCGTGCCCACGTCTGGGCCAGGGCCTGGTCGAGCCGTGCTCCACCGGACCATGCGAGCGTCTCCAGGAGCGGCACGTACCGGCCGCGCCCGGCGTCGGCGAAGGTGTACGTGGTCAGCCCGGAGCCCCCCGCCGGCCGAGCGCCGGTCACGAGGGTCGTGTAGGCGGTGGAGGCCTGCGTCAGCCTGGATTCGACCACGAGAAACGTGCGCGTCACGCGGTCGGAGAGGGCGGCGGACCCGCTCGGGCCAGCGGCAGCCGTCGCCGAGATCGTGATGGCGTGCTCGCCCGGAGCGAGCGCCGGCAACGGCACCGCCACCGTCCCGAACGCCGCACCCGTCGCGGTGAGCGGTGCCATCGCGAGCGACGTCGAGCTGACGGTGAACGTGACGCGGTCTCCGGCCTTCAGCGCGCTTCCATAGGCGCGCAGGCCGAGCGAGGGCCGGTCGCCCGCCAGGTACTCGGCGGCCAGGGTGGGCTCGACGAAGAATGGCAGGCCGACCGGGACGAGGATCGATGCCTCACCCGCGTCCAGGCCCAGGCTGACCGCACTCGCACTGACGTGCCAGGCGGTCAGGTCGTCGGAAAGCGAGAAGCTGAGTCGCGCGTGGCCGGACGCGTCGGTCTGCAGCTGGCGGAAGAGGAGCGTGTCACGGAAATCGTCGCGGCCGCCGCCCGTGCTGCCGCACCCGCCGCCCGAGGGCGGTGCGGGCAGGAGGTGCGACGTGTACGAATAGAGCAGACCGTCCGCGACCGTGGCGTACAGGTCGCCGAGCGGATCGGCTTCGGACGCCCCCCCGATCGCGAACAGCTTCTCGTCAATAGCGCGGAGCGTCACCGTCGCCCGGACCGGATGTCCAGCCACGTCGGCCGTCCTGACGTCGAGAACGACGGTCTCCCCCGGCCGGTAGGTGCGCGCGTCGGTCGCCAGCGTGACCGTCAGCTGCCGGTCCGCCGTGTCGATGGCGGCGTGGTAGACATTGCGCGCCACGACGTACGTGGTCCCCGTGAAGTGCACACCGATCACCGAGAGGTTCGGAGCATCGGCCGTCTCGAAGCTGGTCGCGAACGTTGGCGATGCCTGCACGATGGCGTCGCGCTCGCCGCGCTGCGCGGTCACGAAGAGGTAGCGGTTGAGCCCGCCCAACGGCATCGGACCGCCCTGGTCGCGCATGGTCAGTCGCATCGCCTGCCCGAGGTGGTAGTGGGCATTGACCCAGGAGCAGGACGCCTCCGCTTCCAGCACCGGGTACGAGGCGGCTGCCGCCGGCTCGCTGCCGGTCACCCAGGCGGCGACACGCTCTGCTCGCCCGGCCGCATCATGGGCAGTCAGCACGATGCGGTACTCGTGGCCGGCCGCCATCAGCGGGACCGAAAGCGTGAATGAACCACTCGCGGACGACGTCACTGTCCGGATGGCCACCTCGCGCTCGTCGATGCCGTACTCGTACACGTCCACGGAGCGCTTGTTCACGAAATCGTAGCTGTGCCCGACCACGCGGCGCGTGGGGACCTGCTCGATGACCCGCACCTGGATCGCCGATCGCGTCACGGCCGCCCCCCGCGGATCGACTGCCTCGGCGCCGGCGGCCAGCTGGCGTTCGACGCCCGACAGGTCGACGAGGTGGACGGATCCCGTGACGAGCATGCCGCCGCCGGTGATCGATCCGGTGGCGTCGAGGTACACGGCAGCCGGGAACGTCAGCACCCGCGTCGTGGCGCTGATGTCGCCTTCCTCCGAGCCCGCCGACCGGGCCGAGATCCATGTGTCGCTCCAGTGATCCCAGCGCACGTCCAACGGCCAGTCGACGGACGTCTCCGGCGCAGGCATGCGAGCCGCGAACGTGGCGCGGCCCGACGCGTCGGTGGTCACCTGCTTCGAGCCGACGCCCGAGACGCGCACGTCGACGTCGGGGACCTGCGTGCCATCGTAGAAGGTCGCCTCGACCCCGACGCGAACCGCATCGCCGGCAATGTAGGCGTGACGATCCGTGGTGACGTCGAGCTGGTAGGCGGGCTTGCGGATCACTCCGACCTGGATCCAGGTCGAGACAAGCTGCCGGCCGCCGGCCCACAGCTGCAGGTAGTAGCTGCCGAGTGGCAGGTCACGCAGGGGGATCGACGCGCCGAACGACCCGCCTTCGTCGGGCCGCAGGGTCCGGCTTACCACTGGAGGCGTCTCCAGGTCCCAGCCCGCGGCGCTCCGGAGGCGCAGCTCGGCGCCGGCCGGGACCCGATCCGCGTCGCGTTCCCGCACGAGCCCCCAGGCGTTCAGCTGGTCATCCGGCCGGTAGAGCGTGCGATCCGTGAACAGGAGCCGCCAGTACTGTGCGGCGGGGTCCCAGTACGAATCCGAGATGTCGCCGGGGTAGAGGCTCGGGTCGGTCTGGACGTTGAAGGGAACCAGCGCCTGCCGCCCGTCCGGTGCGGTGATCACCAGGGCCGGGGCATTGGCCAGATCGCCAGACCAGTCGCTGCGCACGGTCGCGAGGATCGCGGCCGGGGTGGCGGCCTGCATGAGGCCATCCGCGTCGGTGTGGCCCAGGGAGGTTGCCCGGGCGGCCCCCGCGGACGGATCAACGGATGGGCCTGTCCCGGTACCTGCGGATGCCGGGACCTCGGCCAGGCTGGCCTGCGCTCCCTCGATCGGTGCCCCGGTCGCAAGATCGTTGACCCACACGGTGGTCCGCGTCACCGATGCGACCGCGTAGGTCGCGACGTCCGTCACCTGCAGGATGGCCTGCTCGGGCCGCCCCGCGCCGCTGAGCGTGGCGAGGTACCACCCGCCCGGCAGGCGACTCGGGAAGCGCACGAACCCACCTCCCGAGTCGGCGAGCGTCTCGATGGGGGCCGTGAATGTGGCCATGTGGACGAGGCCGGCGGTCGTGACGGAAGGCTCTGTCCGCCACCGGGCCCAGGACGGCGCGGCGCGGAGCGTGGCGAGCGCCTGCAGCACCGCGTCGAGGGACGGCAGGCGGTCCACGGCAACCGTGAGCCGGGTTGGCCGCGTGGTGCCCTCCGGCGCGTACATCGAGATGCCGACGACTGGCGCCTCCCGTGGGCTCGTCTCGAGCACCGACCGCCCGATCGTCAACGCGACCCGGGGTACCGCTGCGGCGCCACCGGCACCCGTCTCGAACTGAACGCGCAGATCACTCTCCGTCGTGAGCGTCGTCCCGGCCAACGGGACGCCACGCCGCAGCGTGACGGTATAGACGGTCTTCGCGGCGAGCCGGTCGGGAACGAACACGAGCGTCCTCCCGTGGCGCTCGAACGAGCCGGCCACCGCGGGCGCGATCGAGAAGAAGGGCTGGCCGTCGCCCACGCCGTCCTGGTCGAACGTGAGCTCGATCCCGCTGTCGGTCGGCACGTTGGTCGCGCCATCGCCGGGCAGCGTCGTCGTCACACGCGGCGGGCTCTGCGCCTGGAAGGCCCACGAGCCGGCGGTCGAGCCGTCGGCGAGCCGGAGCTCGAAGCGGTACTGGCCGCCCGGTTCGAGCGGCACAGCCGGGCGGAGCGTGAGGGACCCCGCATCAGGGCCCGGCTCCGTGCGCAGGTCGAGGGCCGGCGTCACGGACAGGCGTCGAGCCAGCTCGGCGGCGCTCGACGACCGCCCGCGCAGGACGAACGCGGTGTCCGTCGCGACTCCCGCGGGCGACGAGAGGGTCGCGCTGAGCTCGGCGACCGGCGCGGCCGTGACGAGCCGGACCGGTGACCACGCCGTGGAGGTCGTGCCGTCAGTCGAGCCGGCCGGCGGATGCCCGGCGGCGGGCGAGGGGAGCGCCGAGGCGCCCGCCGCGCCCTCGCCAGCCGGGGCTCGGGGAAGGAGGGAGGGCGAGCCGACGGCCAGCGCCAGCAGCAGCGAGAGGGCGAGCCAGACCGACCTCCGGTTCGCGCGGAGGTGTACGCCGGGCCCGCCTCGAGTAGCGGCCATGAGCGAGCCCCTCCCGACTGCCGGGATTGGGCCCCGGTCGGGCGTCCCGACGCTACCTCGTCGGGCTCGGACGGCAAGAGCCGGACGGCAGAACTACGCCGGACGGCGACGTCGACTCCTCAGCCGACCTCGAACGATCGCTTCGCCAGGCCGTACCAGTAGCCGTCGATCGTGAAGTCGGGTGCCTCGTCGGCGGTGGACGCGGCGCCGAGCGTCACGAACAGCGGCGCGAAGTGCTCGACCGTGGGGTGGGCGTACGGCATCCCGGGCGCCTTCTCCCGGAACGCGAACAGTGTGTCGAGGTCGCCGCGCCGGAGCGCCTCGGCGGCCCACCGGTCGAACTCGACCGACCATTCCGGGGCCCCGGGGCGGCCCATGAAGTACTCGTGGACGTAGGGCAGCCCGTGGGTCATGAAGCCGCTCCCGACGATCAGCACGCCCTCGTCGCGGAGCGGCGCGAGGCGCCTGCCCACCGCGAAGAGGCGCTGCGGGTCGAGGTCGGGCATCGACATCTGCAGGACGGGGATGTCGGCATCCGGGTACATAGCCAACAGCGGGACCCACGCGCCGTGGTCCAGTCCCCGGCCCGGCCGATCGAGGACAGGCTCGCTCGCCGGCATCAGGCCGTGCACCCTGGCCGCCAGGTCGGGGGCCCCGGGCGCGTCGTAGGTCAGCTGGTAGTAACGCTCG
Source organism: uncultured Chloroflexia bacterium (assembly GCA_963757865.1). Classification (GTDB taxonomy): domain Bacteria; phylum Chloroflexota; class Limnocylindria; order Limnocylindrales; family CSP1-4; genus JAJYNJ01. The sequence goes on along the minus strand of CAVWSU010000019.1, from coordinate 53,138 downwards.
GGAAAGCCGTAGAAGTCGTACACGAGCGGGACGCGCGTCGTCGCCCCGATCGCCATGGGCGCGGTCTGCCAGTGCGCGCTGACGATCAGGATCGACGATGGGCGACGCAGGCGTCCGGCCCACGCCGAGAGCTGGCCCGGCCATGTCTCGTCGTCGAGGAGCGGCGGCGCCCCGTGGCCGAGGTACAGGGCGGGCAGTCGATCGGAGGGTGGACCCGGACGGACGGCCGGCTCGGCCGACGGGACGCCGTCGGACGCGTGATGCCCGAGGTCGGTCACGGATGGAGCGGCCGGTTACCGCGCATGTCGGGCACGATCGTGAAGCCTCCGCCCGCGCGGCACCAGTCCGGCACCTCGTCGATCGGATACCGGTGCGCGCACAGGACCATCATGGGCACCCCGACGCGCATCGACAGGGCACCGGCGAGCGCCTCCGCGAGCGCGCTGCCGTCGTGCAGCGGCGTGGGATCGTCGTGCCGGCGGTTGGGTTCGACGCCGACGGCGTCGAGGCGCTCGACCCGGGTCAGCACCCGGTTCGCGGTGAAGACGAGGTCGCCGTCCCCGACGCCGGTCTCCCGAACGATCGATTCCAGGACGGACGAGCCGTCGACGGAAACGCGGTGTGCCAGCAGCGACGCATGAATGTGCCGCGCGGCGCGTTCGAGGGAGGCGGAGGTGGGGCGGGCGTTCGCAAGGGCCATGTCGCATTCCCCGTGTCCCCGGCCGGCTCCACGGGACGCGCGTGCGGAAGGACCGGCCGAGACCGGCATTGTCGCGGACTTCGCCGCGTGACGCCATCCCCGACCAGGTGCAGTTGGCCGATCCGTGCAGGGTGGCCCGGTTCTTCGCGCCGTGACGCTCGCGACTCGCCGGGCCCCATCAGTGCCGGCGGTCCTCGGGCAAGTCGGCCTCGCTCATCCACCCGCGGTTGGAGAACGTCGGGATGAAGCGGTAACCCCGACCCGGGACGGTGGCGATGAAGCGCGGGCGCCGGTAGTCGTTCTGCAGCTTGATCCGGAGGCTTCGGACGTGCCGGTCGACGATGTTGCTCTCGGTCACGAAGTCCGTTCCCCAGATCGCGTCGAGGATCTCGTCACGAGTCACCACGCGACCGGCGCGGCTGGCCAGCAGGTACAGCAGGCTCTGTTCGATCCCGGAGAGGTGCACGACGGACGTGCCGGCGCGGACCTCGCGGCTCAGGATGTCGATCTCGATCTCCCCGAGCGTGATCGTCGGGACGATCGGCAGCTCGGTTCCGCTGGCGCGCCGGGCGATGACAATGGCGCGGGCGAGCAGCTCTTCGGGTGAGAACGGGACCGTGAGGATGTCGTCGACGCCCAGCTCGAACGCCCGGAGCTTCGTCTGCAGGTCTCCGCGACGCGTGAGGCCGAGCACGGGGGTGGCGCTCGGCTTCAGGGTATGGGACGCGCCGAGTCGCTTGAGCAGCGCGGTGCTGTCCTCGTGATCCATGTCGGCCACCGTGAGGTGCGGCCGCCACTCCGCCAGGATTGTCTCGGCCTCCGCGATGGTCTGCGCCGCACGCACGACGAAGAGGCCGTGGTTCAGGGTCAGCTCGATGAGATCCACCATGACCTGGTGGTCGTGCAGCACCAGGGCGCGCCGCGTCTCGAGCTCCGGCGCGCTTGTCTCCTCGTCGGCCACGGTCCCCCCTCGCGGTGCGTCTTCGGCGGATTCTGGCACGAGCCCGCTCGTCCGTCACGGGCGAGGACGCCGCCCACTGGTCCGCCGGCACGCGCCGCCCGGCACGACCGCGACCATGCCGCGGAGCCACGCCGAGCCGGCCCTGGCCACGGCCCGCGGCACGGCCGCCGGCGCTCCCGGTCCGCCCTGACCGCGGCGCGCCGCGCGTGGCGGACGAGACCGTGCGGCACGGTGGGCAGTGGCAGGAAGAGAGGGGGTCCCGCCGCACGACTTCGTCAGGTCATTCCTGCCCAAGGGGGGTCCAGGCAGGATGCTCACCCAACCCGTGCGACGGGACCCGATGCCGGCGCCGGGCACTCACGACCCCGGCACAGCCCAGAGGACGGCTGTCCCCGCCGCCCTCGGGCCCTGAGTCCGCCCCCGGCTCCGGGGACGTTGTCGATCAGTCTCGGGGGCGTTGTCATGACGAACCGTCATCCGACCATGGCGATCGCGGCGCTGAAGGCACTATCCGGACCGTCGTGCCGTGCCCGGCGAGCTCCCTGACGGCCTGCCACACCTCGATGCGCGCCTCGGGGTCGAGTCCGGTCGTCGGCTCGTCGAGGAAGATGACCGGCGGACTCCCGACGAGGCTCATCGCGATGTCCAGGCGGCGGCGCATGCCACCCGAATACGCCGACACTTTCCGTGCGGCGGCGTCGGCGAGGGCGAAGCGCTCCAGCAGGTCATCCGCGATCGCGCCCGGGCGTTCGAGGTGGCGCAGCCGGGCGACCAGCACGAGGTTCTCGCGCCCGCTGAGGATCTCATCGACGGCGGCAAACTGCCCCGTGAGGCTGATGGAAGCTCGAACCTCCGCGGCCTGCGTGGCGACATCGAAGCCGTTGACGCTCGCCGTCCCCTCGTCGGCCCGCAGAAGCGTGGACAGGATGTTCACGACCGTGGTCTTGCCCGCCCCGTTCGAGCCGAGCAGGGCGAAGATGCTGCCCCGCTCCACGTCGAAGTCAACGCCACGCAGCACCTCCAGCGCCCTGTACGATTTTTCCAGGCCCTCGACGTGGATCGCAGGCCCGGGGGCCTTGATGGATGTCATCGGCTCTTCTCCTCTCGCTCGAGGCCTTCGATGGCGCTGACCAGCCGCTCCCGCTCCCGGTCGACATATCCGCCCGCCGCGTAGTTCCGAACGAGCGCATCCACGAATTCCACGGGGTCATCCCCGACGATCTCGCGAATGGGCGTCCCGTCGGCAGCGGCCCGCTCGAAGAGGTCGGCGACGTCCTCGAGCACCGATGCCGCGCTCTCGCCGTCCATCGGCCCGAAGAGCATCAGGTACCGCTCGATCGCGTCCACCGCTGTGCGGTAGGTCGGCGGAAGCTGTCTGACGCGCGCCTTGTACGCTCGCCACCGCCGCTTGTCGCCGATCACCATCGAGGTGATCCTTGCGATGAAGCCGCCCTGCTCTGCGTCGGACATGGTCACCTGCCTCCTTCCTGGAGTTGTTCGAGTCGTTCAGCCAGGAAGCGCCACGTCCTCCAGAACTCCTCGAGGTATTCGCGTCCCTGGGCGTTGAGCGAGTACACCTTGCGCGGTGGCCCCAACTCGGACGGCACCTTCTGCACGTCGACGAGGCCGTGCTGCTCGACGCGGATGAGCAGCGCGTAGACCGTGCCCTCGGCAATGTCGGAGAAACCCTTCTCCCGCAACCCTGCCGTGATCTCATACCCGTACGCGGGCCGTCCGGCCAGCATCGCCAGGACGACGCCCTCCAGGATCCCCTTGAGCATCTCCGTTATCTGCTTGCCCACGGACTGCCTCCGCTACTCAGCGTGACTGACTACTGGTAGATAGTAACACTGAATAGTGGCGACGCGTCAAGCCCTCTGGGCAACGGAGGTGCCGGCTCCGGCGAACCCGCGTCGGGAGCGAGGCGTGGTCGCAAGACACCGGCGAGCCCCGCGGTGAGAAGGGGACCGCAGCGAGGGTCCGGCGCGACGCGATCTCGATCTGCTCCCCACGGATTCTGGCCAAAAGGACGACGAAGACGCACAATGCGCGAACGCTCGGACCGGTGACGGCGATCCCATTGGCCCGACCACCGAGCCAGGAGGATCGCCATGACCCGACCGCGTCTCGTCCGGCCACTGGCCGCGGTGTCTGCCGGGGCACTGCTCGCGTCGCTCGCCTTCGCGCCGGCCGCCGTGCTCGCGGCCCCGTCGCCGGTGGCCCAGGTGTCCGCGGCCGCCCATCGCGACGTCTCGCCGCCGCTGCGCAACATGCGGCCGTCTGCCCCATCGGCGGCCAACCTGCGCGAGCGGCCCCTGCTTCGGCCGGGTGGCCCCGGAGGTAACGCGCCGGACGGCGCCCTCCAGACCACGACCAGCGGATCGATCGCCACCGCGACCTCGTCCGGCCTCAGCTTCGCGGGGATCGGCCAGGGCGACTACGGGTTCACCGACCGCTACGCGCCACCCGACACCAACGGCGCGGTCGGCGCCACGCAGTACGTGCAGTGGGTCAACACCGACTTCGCGATCTTCAATAAGTCGACCGGCGCTCTCGTGTACGGGCCCGTTGCGGCCAACACGCTCTGGTCGGGCTTCGGCGGCGGCTGCCAGACCAACAATGACGGCGATCCCATCGTCCGCTACGACGCTGTCGCGCAGCGCTGGATCTTCACGCAGTTCTCCGTCTCGACGACGCCGTATCTGCAGTGCGTGGCCGTCTCCACCACGTCCGACGCGACCGGCACCTACAACCGCTACTCGTTCAGCTTCGGCACCACCGCGTTCCCCGACTATCCGAAGCTCGGCGTCTGGCCGGACGCCAACTACAACGCGTACTACATGAGCTTCAACATCTTCAACAACGGCAGCACGTGGGCCGGCGTCCCGCGCCTGCGCGCTCGACCGTGCCGCCATGCTCACCGGCGACGGCCGCAACGATGCAGTGCTTCCAGCTCTCCACGGCCTACCCGAGCCTGCTGCCCGCCGACCTCGACGGGACGGCGCTGCCGCCTTCAGGCTCGCCGGGCTTCTTCCTCGACTACACCGGCAGCAACACGCTGAACCTCTGGAAATTCCGTGTCGACTTCTCCAACTCGGCCAAGACCACACTCACGGGGCCGACGCCGATCAGCGTCGCCTCGTTCAGCGCGGCCTGCGGCGGTGGCACGTGCATCCCGCAGCCGTCCACGCGGCAGAAGCTCGATTCGCTGGCCGACAGGCTCATGTACCGGCTTGCGTACCGCAACTTCGGCGATCACGAGTCGATGGTCGTGAACCAGAGCGTCACGGCCGGCAGCTCGACCGGCATCCGCTGGTACGAGCTCCGCAACCCGTCCGGTTCGACGATGGCCGCGGGCACCCCGGTCGTCTTCCAGCAGGGGACCTACGCCCCCGACTCGGCGTATCGCTGGATGGGCAGCATCGCCATGGACAAGGCCGGGGACATCGCGGTGGGGTACAGCGTCTCGAGCAGCAGCACCTACCCGTCGATCCGGTACACGGGACGGGTACCCACCGACGCGCTCGGCACCATGGAGGCGGAGACGTCCGTCAAGGCCGGCTCCGGGTCCCAGCTCCAGAACCTCTCGCGCTGGGGTGACTACAGCGCGATGAGCGTGGATCCCGTCGACGGCTGCACGTTCTGGTACACGAACGAGTACCTGAAGAGCAGCGGCACCTTCAACTGGAGTACCTGGATCACCTCGTTCAAGTTCCCGAACTGCGGCTCGACCACCCAGGCGCCCGCCATCACGAGCCTGGACTCGACCACGTTCACCGTGGGCACGGCCGGCACGTTCACGGTCACGACGACCGGATCGCCGACGCCCGCGCTCACCGAGTCCGGGACGCTCCCGAGCGGGGTCACGTTCGCCGACAACCACGACGGCACGGCCACCCTGTCGGGAACGCCGACGTCCGCCGGGATCTACCCGCTGACGATCGCGGCCAGCAACGGCGTGTCGCCGAACGCGACCCAGAGCTTCACGCTGACCGTGAATGCCGCAACCCAGGCGCTGGTCGTGACCACCACCAGCCTTCCGGGCGGGACGGTGAACACGCCCTACAGCGCGGTGCTCCACGCAACAGGCGGCACCAGCCCCTACACCTGGTCCATCTCTTCGGGTGCCCTTCCGTCCGGCTTGACCCTCGACTCCGCGAGCGGAACCATCTCGGGGACTCCGTCGGTCGCGAGCACGTTCACCTTCACGGCGAGGGTGAGCGACAGTTCGACCCCGACGGTGCAGACCGCGTCTCAGAACCTCAGCATCATCGTCAGCCCCGCAAGCACGGCAACAGTCCCGAGCGCCCCCCAGAACGTCGCGGCCTCCGGCGCGAAGGGCAAGGGGGTGCAGCTGACGTGGCGGGCGCCCGTCAATGACGGCGGCAGCGCGATCACCGGCTACATCGTGTACCGCGGCACGACGTCCGGAGGGGAGTCGCCCCTGGCGACCCTCGGGGTCGTGACCAGTTACAAGGACACGTCGACCACGCGAGGGGTCAGGTACTACTACCAGGTTGCGGCAGTCAACTCGGCCGGTACGGGCACGAAATCGACCGAGGCGTCAGCCGTCGCGAAATAGGTCCTGGGCAGTCGCCGCCGGCCCCGCCTAGCGTTCGACCACCACCGTCACGTTGAACGCGCCGGCGCTGCCGGTGCAGAGGAGCGCTTCGCCGCACGTCGTCCGGGCAGCCGTGACGGTGGCTCGCCCGGGCGCGATCGCGTGGAAGACCGCGACGACCGTGCCGCAGCCACCGCCGGGAACGCAGGTACCCGGACTCGCCGGCGCGACCGTCGGTGCGGACGCCGGCGCGAGCACGGCCGCGTTCGAGGTCCCGTCGACCTGCCAGTAGGTGCTGTGGAGCTCGAGCGTGACGAGCGTCCCGACGTGGACCGTGACGGTCTGTCCGTTGGCGGCTTCGTCGATCGTGACCTTCGTGGCTGCGGGCGAGGGAGCCGGGGTGATCCGGGGTGGGGCAGGGGAGCGCGTGGGAGGCGGGACCGGTCGGACGGTCGGATGAGGGGTGCCGGCCGGAGCCGGTGTCCCGGGGGCGACCGTCTCAGGGATTGCCGTCTGGGGCGCGACCGACGCCGGCGGCATCGCGGACGGCGCGGATGACGGGACCCCGGCCGGCGAGATGGTGGCTGTCGAACCGATGGACGGGGACGCGGTCGTCGCGCCGGCGCCGGCGGAGCAGCCCGCGAGCAGGAGTGCCGGCACGAGCAGCCATCCGGCCAGGGTCCGCCGTTGGGGTGGCACGCGATTCATGGGTGGGACGCCTCGCACTCAGGGTTCCGGATCGACCACGTGAGGACGCCCACGATCCCATATCGGTTCCCGGTCGTGCAGGAATTGGCCCATCGCGTTACCCGTGCGGGAGCGCAACGCCCCCGGCGGGTACGCAACGCCCCGGCGGGCACGCGTCACCCGGGCGGGAGTGCAACGCCCCGGCGGGTGCGCGACGACCCCGGCGAGTCGCGTCACACGCCCAGGACAGCGCGATACGCGGGCGCACGGGGGCGACGGTAGCCCCTAGCCCTCGGAGGGTGCGCCGTCGCTGCGCTGGCTCGCCGGCTGGAGCAGGCTCGGGTCGACGAGTCCCGGGGCGAATGCCAGTTCCGCGGCGCCGAGCAGGGACGCCTCGGTGCCCAACTCGGACCGGACGATCCGAAGGTTCCGGCCGACGACCGGCAGCGCCCGCCGTGCCACTTCTGCCTGCACGGCGTCCGCCACGAACGGATGGACGTGCGCCAGCAATCCGCCCAGGATCACCAGGCGTGGATTCAGGAAGTTGGCCAGGTTGCTGATCCCCAGCGCCAGCCAGCGACCGACCGAATCCAGCGCCCTCAGGCTGGTCGGGTCGCCGTCGGCAGCCGCCTGCAGGACGGCCTCCACGGCTGCCCGCCCCGTGGCGGGTTCCCTGACGCCTGCCCAGCGCAGGATCGCCGCCTCGCCGATCTCGGTCTCCCAGCAGCCCTGGGACCCGCAGCGACACGGCAGGCCGAGCGGGTTGACGACCATGTGGCCGATCTCGCCCCCGTAGCCGAGCGAGCCGCTCAGCGGCCGGCCGTCGATGATCGCGCCACCGCCGATGCCCACCTCTCCGGACACGTACAGAAGGTCGTCGACGCCGACCGCGGCCCCCCGGATGTGCTCGGCCAGGGCGCCCAGGTCGGCCTCGTTGCCGACGCGAATCGGGAGCATCGTGTGGAGCGCGTCCCGGATGAGATCGGCGAGCGGGACGTCGTGCCAGTCGAGGTTCGGCGCGAAATGCACGAGCCCGTCGGCACTGCGGACGATGCCGACGACGGCCACGCCGATCCCCACCAGCCGGTCCGGCGCCGGCGGCCGCGACATGGCGGCGGCTGCGAGATCCGCCAGGTCGCTGACGGTCTCCTCGGGTGACAGGCGCCCGCGGGGCCGGTCGATCCGGACGTGGTCGAAGACGTGGCCGCCGAGGCCGACGGTGGCCACCGCGAGGGAGTCAACGGCGACGTCCATCGCCAGGACGACGGCGCCGTCCGGCTTCGGGTGCACGAGCTGCGAGGGGCGTCCGGGGTTGCCGCCCGGCGCTGGAGGACTCTCGTAGACAAGACCCAGGGCGGCAAGCTCGGAAACGAGCGTGCGAACCGCGCTCCGGCTGAGCCCGGTCTCCACCACGAGGTCCGATCGTGACGTGGCGCCGTCCGCGTGAACGCGTCGTACCAGCGCGCCGAGGTTGGCGCGATGGATCGTCTCGGCGTTAGCCCCGGTGACGGAGGCCATGCCACGTCCTTCCGCTGTGCACGCGTCCCGCCATGGCCTGGTCCGGCCGATGGGCTGCCCGGATTCCCGATCGGCACGCACGGCCCGGGAGCCGGGCCATCATGCTCCGTCCGGCAGACCGGCGCGCAAAACGGGCCGGCCGCCGGCTCGTCGACCGATCACGAGGACGGCCGGCTGAAGAGTCCGCTCGATGCGGCGGCCGTGCGGGCGGCACGGACGCGGACGAGCGTCCCGGGTGACACCTCGACCGGCTCGACCGTCGTCCCGTCCTGGGTGCCCCAGCGCTCGGCAATGGTTTCGGGCTCTTCGCCGGTCAGGACCATCGTCGCCTGCACGGCGGCACCGAGAGCCACGAGCTCGCCGGCCCGCGGGACGCGCAGCCGGCGCCCGGCCAGGCGCGCGGCCGCCTGCTGCCAGGTCCGCCCCCTCGCTCCGCCCCCGATCACGACGAGCGGCGCCATGGGATCGATCCCGGACGAGCAGCTCCCGACCTGCTCGAGCGCATCGAGGAGCGCACCGAGAGCACCCTCGTACGTGGCCATCAGGATCGCGCCCGGAGGCGTGTCGTGGCGCAGGCCGATCACCAGGCCGCTCGCGTCCGGCAGGTTCGGCGTTCGCTCGCCGTCGAAGAAGGGCAGCACGACCAGGCCGCCGCTCGGTGCCACGTCGTCGCGGTCGAGGGCAAGCCAGGTCGCGACGCGATCCACGGCGAGCGTGCAGTTGAGCGTGCAGGCGAGCGGCAGGAAGCGCCCGCTCGCGTCGGCGAAGCCCGCCACGATCCCGGTGGGATCGGCGGCCCGTCGCTCGGAGACCATGAACGTGGTCCCCGACGTTCCGAGGCTCAGGACCGGCACGCCGGGCCGCAGTCCAAGGCCGAGCGCGGCGGCCATGTTGTCGCCCGTCCCCGGCCCGACGACGACCGACTCGCCGAGGCCCAGCTCCGCGGCGACACTCGGGCGAACGGTGCCTGCCGCCTCGGCCGGGCCGAGGACCGCAGGCAGCAGGCGGGAATCGAGCTGCATCGAGGACAGACCGAGAACCGCGTCGACGTACGTCTCCGTCAGGGTCGACCACCAGCCGGTCCCCGAGGCGTCTCCCCGGTCGGTGACCCCACGTCCAGTCAGGCGTTCGGTCAGGTAGTCGTGCGGGAGCCGGATGGCCGTCGTGCGTCGTGCGACGTCCGGTTCCATCCGCCGGAGCCAGGCCCACCGCGTCGCCGTGAGGGACGGCACCGGGACCGTGCCGATCCCGGTCGCCCAGGGCTCGGGGCCGCCGAGCTCGTCGATCAGGCGGGCCGCGTCGGGTCCGGAGCGGGTGTCGTTCCAGAGAATGGCGGGACGCAGGGGCCGGCCGTCCGTGCCGAGGCAGACGAGACCGTGCTGCTGCGCGCCGACAGCGATCGCCTCGATCCTGCGGGCCGCTCCCGTCTGCGCGAGCGCCTCGCGAAGCGCGCCCCACCAGGCCTGGGGATCCGTTTCCCTGGCACCGTCGCTGCCCGTCACGGGGTGCGACGCCTTTCCCTCGCCGACGATCCGGCCCGTCTCCGGATCGACGACCAGGACCTTTGTCGATTGCGTCGAGCTGTCGACGCCGGCCACCAGTCCGCCGCCCGCCAGCGCCATCCCGGTCTCCTCCCGGACTCCCGCTCACCCGCCGGATCCGCGACCGGTCGAGGTTGCGTTTCTGTTACAACGAGACTTGACGAAACCCGGAGGTTTGAGCAATAGTATCACAAACACTCCGCTAACCGAGCGTGGCTCATGGGGTTCAGTCTCGTCGGGTGCCACCCACCAGCTTCCGTCGCGGGGCTGCGGCTCCAGCCTGGAGTCGAGACGTACCGTCTGCCCGCGCACGTGCTGCGCGCTTCTAATTCGTCCCGTCTGGCCCGCCCAGGCCGCGCCGTTGTCGATCCGTTCAGGCAGGTCGCCCGCGTCGCCCCGTCGTTGCTCCATGCGCCCGCGAATTGAGGTGAAAGTATGACAAAATACGTCGCGGCAGATGCACCGTCCGCAGACGCCCCGTCCGCAGACGCGGTGTCCGCAGAGGATGTGCTCCGACCCGTGAAGGCCGACAAGTTCACCTTCGGGCTCTGGACGGTCGGCAATGTCGGGCGAGACCCGTTCGGCGAGGCCGTGCGCAAGCCGCTCGATCCGGTCGATTCGGTGCACCACCTCGCCGAGCTCGGCGCCTACGGGGTGAGCCTGCACGACAACGATGTCGTTCCGATCGGGGCATCGGCCGCCGAGCGCGACCGGCTCGTCGGCCGCTTCCGCCGCGCCCTCGAGGAGACCGGGCTCGTGGTCGGCATGGCCACGACGAACCTCTTCTCTCACCCCGTGTTCAAGGACGGCGCGTTCACGTCCAACGACCCGGCCGTCCGCCGCTACGCGATCGCGAAGACCATGCGTGCCATCGACCTCGGGGCCGAGCTCGGCGCCGAGGTGTACGACTTCTGGGGCGGGCGCGAGGGAACCGAGGCCTACGCTGCGAAGCCCGCGACCGACGCGCTCGATCGCTACCGCGAGGCGATCGACTTCCTGTGCGGATACGTCCTGGATCGCGGCTATTCGATGCGCCTGGCGATCGAGCCCAAGCCGAACGAGCCGCGGGGTGACGCGTTCCTTCCGACCGTGGGCCACGCGCTCGGGTTCATCGCGACCCTGGAGCATCCGGACATGGTCGGGCTGAACCCCGAGGTCGCCCACGAGACCATGGCCGGCCTTTCCGTCTACCACGGTGTGGCCCAGGCGATCTGGTCCGGAAAGCTCTTCCACATCGACCTCAACGCCCAGAAGATGGGCCGCTACGACCAGGACCTGCGCTTTGGTTCGGAGGGGATCAAGGACGCGTTCTTCCTGGTCCGGCTCCTCGAGTCGTCCGGATACGCGGGACCGCGCCATTTCGACGCGCATCCCTACCGGACGGAGGACGCCGAGGGCGTCTGGGAGTTCGCCGCAGGGTGCATGCGGACGTACCTGGCGCTGCGCGAGAAGGCACGCCGGTTCGACGCCGATCCCGAGATCCGGGCGGCGCTCGACGCGGCCTGCGTTCCCGACCTGGCGAAGGCGTCGGTCGGCACGTACTCACCCGACATGGCCAGGGAGCTCCTCGAGAACCCTGGTGATCCTGACCAGCTCGCGGCGCGCGGCTATCACAACGAGCGCCTCGATCAGCTGGTCATCGAGCTGCTGTTGGGAACTCGCTGAGAGCGAATGGAGGGAGGAAGGTCACTGGCAATGAGGGAGATGGACCGCCGATGGACGGCCGGCCCGGGCAAGTTCGTCGCAGGCTCCGGAGGAGGAAGGATTCAACAATGATCGGTCGACGGTTTGCGGTGCTCATTTCGACCGCTGCGGTGGTCATGACAGCGTGCTCGGGGTCGGCAACGACCGCCCCGGCCGCCGCCAGCCAGGCGGCTGCAGCCGGCGGGGCATGCACCGTGGGTGTCTCCTGGAACAACTACCAGGAGGAGCGCTGGGCCAAGTGGGACGAGCCGGCCATCAAGGCCGCACTCCAGGCTGCCGGCGCAACGTACATCTCGAACGACGCGAAGTCGTCGGCCGAGACGCAGGCCTCGAACGTCGAGAGCCTGATCTCGCAGGGCGCGAAGGTCGTCATCGTCCTGGCCCAGGACGGCGTGGCCATCAAGCCGACCGTGGCCAAGGCCATCTCCGAGGGCGTGCCGGTCATCGCGTATGACCGCCTCATCGAGGACCCGCAGGCCTTCTACATCACGTTCGACAACGTCCTCGTCGGCAAGCTCCAGGCCGACGCCCTGCTGAAGGTCAAGAACTCGGGCAACTTCGTCGTCATCAAGGGCAACAAGGCAGACGCGAACGCCGACTTCCTGCGTGACGGCATGGTGCAGGCGGGCGTTCCCAAGGTCGGGGAGAACTCGGCGACGCTCACGAACGTCGGCGAGACGTATACCGACAACTGGGATCCGTCGAAGGCCCAGACCGAGATGGAGCAGTACCTCACGGCCAGCAACAACAAGATCGACATCGCCTTCACCGAGAACGACGGCATGGCGGGTGGCGTGATCGCCGCGCTCCAGGCCCAGGGGCTCGCCGGGAAGGTCCCGGTCTCCGGCCAGGATGGCGACGCCGCCGCCCTCAACCGGATCGCCCTCGGAACGCAGACGGTGGACGTCTGGAAGGACGCGCGCCTCCTCGGCAAGACCGCCGGTGAAGTCGCGGCCCAGCTCTGCAAGAACGCGGACCTCACGAAGGTCGCCAACTCGACGGTCTTCAAGAGCCCGGGCGGGAACAACCTCCAGTCGATCCTGTTGACCCCGCAGGCGATCACCAAGGACAACCTCAACGTCGTCCTCGACGCCGGCTGGATCAGCAAGGACAAGCTCTGCGTGGGTGTCCCGGCCGCATCGGCCCCGGCCGCCTGCCAGTAGCAGCAAAACACGCGCGACTTCGCGCGTCAGACTGGTTGAGCGCCCTGCGCCGATGCCCTTGGGCAGGGCGCTCACACCCTCTGGCGAGAGGCATGACACATGTCTGATGTCACGAACGCCGCGGCGGACGTCGGGGCGATGGGCCCCGGCCCGCAGGGCTCCCTTCGTGCCGTGGCCGACCGGGGCCGCGGCGCCCTCGCGTCGCTCGAGATCGACACCCGGCTCCTCGGCATGCTCGCCGCCACGGCGATCATCTGGATCGGCTTCAACATCGGTTCCGGCGGCCTGTTCCTGACGTCACGGAACCTGTGGAACCTGTCCGTCCAGAGCGCCTCGATCGCGATCATGGCCTCCGGCATGGTCCTCATCATCGTGTCCCGCAACATCGACCTGTCCGTCGGTTCGGTGTTGGGGCTCCTCGGCTACACGATGGCCATGGTCCAGGTCGTCTGGCTCCCCTCCAACTTCGGCGTCGCCCTCGGCACTCCCTGGATCTGGCTCGTCGCGCTCGCGGTCGGCCTCGTGCTCGGGGCGGCCATCGGCGTCATCCAGGGCGTCCTCGTCGCCTATGGCGGCATACCCGCGTTCATCGTCACCCTCGGGGGCTTCCTCGTCTGGCGCGGCATGATCTTCCAGGAGGGCATGCAGGGCCAGACGATCGCGCCGGTCGACGACACCTTCGCCCTCCTCGGCGGTGGGCCGAACGGTGCGGTCGGCCTGTGGCCGAGCTGGGTCCTTGGAGCCCTGGGCTGCGCCGGCGTGATCTACCTTCTCGTCAGCCGCCGCCGCGAGCGGAGCCGGTACGGCTTCCCGGTGCGTCCTCCGTGGGCGCTCGTGACCCTGATGGTGGCGGGGTGCGTCGGGATCCTCGGCGCGGTCTGGGTTGCCAACAACTACTTCTGGCCGGCGGCGCTCGCGACGCAGTACGCGAAGGCGCACGGGATCGTCGAGCCGGCGGGCGGCCTGCTCATCCCGACGGGCATCGCCATCCCGGTCGTGATCATGCTCGGCGTGACCCTGGTCATGACGATCATCGCCACGCGGCTGCGCTTCGGCCGGTACGTCTTCGCGATCGGCGGAAACCCCGAGGCGGCCGAACTCGGCGGCATCAACGTGCGCCGCGTGATCGTCGGCACCTACGTGCTCATGGGTGTCCTCTGCGCGATCAGCGCGGCCGTTCAGACCGCGCGCCTCGACGCGGCCGTGACCAACCTGGGTTTCCAGAACGAGCTCGACGTGATCGCCGCGGCGGTCATCGGGGGGACATCGTTCTCGGGCGGCATCGGGACGATCCCCGGCGCCGTGCTCGGTGCCGTCGTCATGCAGTCGCTGCGCTCCGGCATGGTCATGATGAAGGTCGACTCGCCGATGCAGGACATCGTGGTCGGCTGCGTGCTGGTCGCCGCCGTCGGCCTCGACCAGTTCGTGCATCGCCACTCGAAGTGACAGGAGCAGGACCAGGATGAGTCCGAGCGATCCGGCCGAGATGCAGGGCGAGGCGCCCCCGCTCGTTCCCGGGCAGCACCCGCTCGTCGAGATGCGCAACATCCGGGTCTCGTTCGGCGGCGTGCATGCCGTCGACAACGTCACCGTCGATCTGCATGCCGGCGAAGTCGTCGGGCTAGTCGGCGGCAACGGAGCGGGCAAGTCGACCCTGATGCGCGCGCTCTCGGGCGCCCACCAGCCCGACGCCGGCGAGATCCTGATCGAGGGCAAGCCCGTCGCGATCACCAACCCGCGGGAGGCCAAGGCGCTGGGGATCGAGACGATCTACCAGACGCTTGCTCTCGCGGACAACGTCGATGCCCCGGCCAACATGTTCCTGGGGCGCGAGCTGCTGTCGCGCGGACGGATGCTCAACGACGCGGCGATGGAGTCGGCGACACGCAACGTCATGGCCCGGCTCAACCCGCACTTCACGAACTTCAAGTCGGCCGTGAAATCGCTCTCGGGCGGCCAGCGTCAGGCGGTCGCCATCGCCCGCGCCATCCACTTCAACGCCCGTGTCCTGATCATGGACGAGCCGACGGCCGCGCTCGGTCCGGCCGAGACGGCCCAGGTGCGCGACATCATCCAGCAACTCAAGCGTGAAGGAATCGGCATCTTCCTGATCAGCCACGACATTCACGACGTCTACGATCTCGCCGACCGCATCAGCGTCATGCTCCACGGCAAGCTCGTCGGAACCGTGAAGCGGGACGATGTCACGACCGACGAGGTGCTGGCCATGATCATCATGGGCAAGCGACCCGGCGAGGTCAGCGACCGCGACCTGCAGAGACTGCACGGCTGACGCGACCACCGCAGCTGCAGGCTGCACCAGGCATCGCCGTCTTCAGCCCCCGGTCGTCCGAAGGCGGATACTCGCGGGGTGTCACAGCACCAGCCGACCTCGCGCCCAGTGGGCCACCCCGCCCTCGACGACTCGGCGGCCGCGATGGAAACGCAGGCCGGTCTCGTGGACAGGGCACGCGAGGTGCTCGACGCCAACTGGATGGGTCGTTACACCCGGCCCTCGCAGACGCTCTACCCGCACCAGTGGAGCTGGGACTCGGCCTTCATCGCGGTCGGCCGCGCCTGGCACGATCCTGCGCGAGCCCGGCAGGAGCTCGAGGCGCTGTTCGAGGCGCAGTGGACCACGGGCATGGTGCCGTCGATCGTCTTCGACCCGACGGCTCCGCCCGACGCATACTTCCCCGGCCCGCAGGTCTGGCAGTCCGAGCGATCGCCGGCGGCGCCCCAGGGGCGTCCGACCTCCGGCATCACCCAGCCGCCGATCCATGCCCGGGCGGCACTGGAGGTCCATCGCCGTACGGCACCAGCGGATCGCGCCATCTCCCTGGCGTGGCTGGCACGTCTGTACCCGCGCCTCGTCGCCCAGCAGCACTACCTGGCCACGGCGCGCGACCCGCGCGGCACGGGGCTGGCGGCCATCGTCCACCCGTGGGAGTCCGGCCTCGACGACTCCCCGGCGTGGGACCGCGACTTCCACCGCATCGGGGTCCCGGCCGGCGCCGTGCCCGCGTTCCACCGGCGCGACCTCGATCGGGCCGCGGCCGCCGACCGGCCGACCGACGCCGACTACGAGCGCTTCCTCTATCTCCTGACGCTCGAGCGTGCTGCCGGCTACGAGGATGCACGGGTCCTTGCAGGCACGCCGTTCCTGATGGTGGACCCGCTCTTCAACGCGATCCTCCTGTGGTCGGCACACGCGCTGGCCGACATCGCCGGCCTCATCGGGGCCGACCCGGCCCCCCACCGCGCGGAGGCGCGCCACCTGCATGAGGCCCTGGTCGGTGAGCTGTGGGTCGCCCGCCGGAAGCGCTTCTGCGCGTGGGACCTGCGCCGCGACCAGCGCGAACCCGAGGACACGATCGTCTCGTTCGGGCCGCTGCTCGATCCGGATCTGCCGGACGAGATCGTGGCGGCGATGTGTCGAGAGCTCGAATCGCCGTCGTTTCACCCGCGTCCGGGCGGCGCGCACTACCTCGTGCCGACCTACAACGAACGCGCGGCCGACTTCGATCCGGACCGGTACTGGCGCGGACCGGTCTGGATGAACACGAACTGGCTGCTCTGGCACGGCCTGCGCCAGCACGGCCGGATCGACCTGGCGAACGAGGTCATCGCGAGCTCGATCGAGCTGGTGCGCCGATCCGGCTTCCGCGAGTACTTCGACCCGCTGGACGGGTCGGGCCACGGCAGCGACCGGTTCAGCTGGACCGCCGCACTGCTCATCGACCTCGTCCTGGCCGGTGGGGGCGCTCCGGACGGTGGCTGACCCAGATCGCGTGGGCGCGGAGACAATCGCGGACCTCCTGGTTCGCCTGCCTGGTGCCCCGACGATCGAAGGCGCATCCCCCATTCGGGGGACCCCAGGGCTGGCGGCCTCCCTGCCCGGCACGTTGTTCTCAGGCCTGGTTGCGCACGACGTTCCGGCGAGCGCGGCGCGCGAGATCGCGGCGCTTCCACCCACCGCGAGCCTGTTCGGCGCGCTGCTCGGCTACAACCCCGTCGCGACTCTGCTGCCTGCCAGGCTCCTGGCTGCGCTGCCGGCCAACCAGGCCGCGATCCTCACCGGCAGGCAGTTCTTCCCGGCCTTGATCTCCGGTCCCTTCCAGCACGGCCTGACGATCGTCTTCAGTGCGGCTGTGGGCATGGCTCTCATCGCCGCGGGCGCATCCTGGCTGCGAGGCGGTCGCCCGCTCATCGGTGCGGCGGCGAATCGCCGGCCCAGGACGGCTGTTGCCCGAGCAGGCGATGGGTCCGGAGCGCGCCGAGGATGGCGGCCGCCGCGCCGGGGGCACCGAGACGCCCGGTATTGATGACCATGTCGTACAGGGCACGATCGCGCCAGTCGATCCCGTACACCTCGCGAACGTAGGCGGCGCGGCGGGCGTCCACGGCGTGAATCTCGTGGCGTGCGGTCGGACCATCACACGCCAGGCGCTCCTGGACGACCCGGACCCGGTCAGGCTCGGGTGCCCACAGGAACACGTGGTACGCGCTGGGCTCGTCGCGCAGCTCGGCCGCCCCGCCCCGGCCGACGATCACCGCATTGCCGGTCCGTGCCGCCTCCTGCAACGCAGCTCGTGTGAAGTCCCGGATGACGGCATGATGGTCGAGCAGGTCCGAAGGATCGACCACCCAGCCGGCGGCCGCATCGCCCGTCGGCCTGAAGGCGCGGGCGAGCTGCTCGAACAGGCCCCGGCCCTGTTCGTCCTCGGCCGCCACCTCGTCCGGGGGCAGGGCCGCACGTCGTGCAACCTGCGCGATCAGGGAGCGGTCCACGATCTCGGCTCCCAGCTCGTGCGCGACGAGCGAGGCAGTCTCGGAGCCGCCGGCTCCGTACTCGCGTGCGATCGTGATGACAGCCGTCGGTACCTCCCGCCCCCTGCGGCTTGCAGTCCGCGCAACCCCACACAACGGTGGACCGACGCGACCGGCGCTCCCAGAGGCGCCCGAGCGGTCGCCGACGGGCCGAACGGCCTGCCATAACAGCGCGGCCGGAACAAGCCGGTGACCGCCTGGCAATAGGACGTCCGAGGCCCCGACGTGTCGACGGAGGCTGCCGCAGCAATTTGTCACGCCCTTTGGGCGCTCCGTTCGGGAGGAATGCCGCTCGATCGCGTCCGGAAGGGGGCCGAGACTCGAAGGCGAGGGACTCCCCGTGAAGCGCGAGGCATGCGTCATGGATACTGCCCACCCGGCTCCGCTCAATCTGGCGGCTCGGCTGCGACGGGCGCAGCTCGACGAGCGGGTGGCCGCCCTGCTGGCGTCGGCGGTGGCCCAGGAACTCGGGTCCGGCTTCCTGCGCGACCAGGACCCTGCAACCGCGCGCCACCTCGATCAGGTCCTCGAGGCTCCCGCTCGGCGGGCCGCCACGAGCGCCGTGAACACGCTCGTCTTCGAAGTGCTCGCGGTGCTCGACGAGGAGCCCGTGCTTCGCGCGACGCTCGCCCGCGTGCATCCCGAGATGGGCTTCCAGTGATGGCCCGGTAGGCGCGACATCGGTCGCAGGGGAGGCTGATCGCTCCTCGGGAACGGACCCAGGCAGGCCTTCGCGTCCTACACGCGCGTCAGCATGGCCCGACCGCAGAGGGTGCTCGACTAGGACGGTGCTTTCCGGGGTCTTGTCCAAGCGTCATGGTCCGGCTACCGTCGCCGCATCGTCCCCCGCGGGCAGACCAGGAGGGTCACCGTGACGTTCGTCAACACCACCGGCATGGCGCTCATCGGGCCGGGCTCGGAGTGGCTCTGGGCGATGCTCCAGTTCCTCGCCCTGGCCATCACGTTCATCGCGATCTACCGGCAGGTGAGGGCGCAGCGGTCGGTCGGCGTCTTCCAGCAGATGGCGGCGTGGGAACGCGAGTGGGAGGACTTCGAGTTCCGCAGCCTCCGGCTCGCCTGCCTGCTCGAGCTCGAGGGCCGCGATCTCGCCGGCGGAGCGCCGCTCTCCGTCGGCCGCGTCGGCGACCGGTTCGAGCGCCTCGGGTACCTCGTGGCCCAGGGCCACATCCGGGCTGCGGACCTCTACCACGGGTTCGGCACGGGCATCATCGGCTGGTGGGCCGTCCTCGGGCCGTCCCTGGAGCGCCAGCGCCTCGACCGAGGGTGAACACCTCTACCAGTGGTTCGAGGCACTCGCCGGCGAGATGCAGCGCCAGTACGTGAAGCTGCACGGTCGCCCGTACGCGCGGGTCCCGACGCTCGAGCAACAGATCCAGAACCACGTCGAGTCGCTGCGCCGCCAGCTCGACGCGCGGAACGGCGTGATCCCGGTCCGATCCGTCCCTCCGGGGCCGGCGGCGGTCGCAGGGGAGGGCTGATCGCGTCTCGGGACGGGTTGGTCGTCCGAGAGAATGATCGTCCAGTCCCGGCGCCGCCGCTTGTCAGGGCAGGTGGAAGGTGGGCACGGGCGCAGGCCCCGCGGCCACGCAGCTCGTGTCCAGCCCTTGCACCGTGCCGGCATCGACGAACGCCGCGATGACCGCCGGTCCGCACCCGAGATGTCCGACCACGTGCTCCTGGGCCGGCATGACCGCGACCAGGTTGCCGGGACCCTGCGCCGCCACACCGGCGAGGTTGGACGGCGGATCCTGCGGATCGGCGTCGCCGGCGAGCCAGAGGGTCGGGACGGTCGTCCGCACCGGTTCCGCGTCGTTCGCGGGCACGACGCCCCTGGGCAGATAGCGGCACAGGCTGGCCTCCTGCTCGGCCCATGCGAGCACGAACGGGACGGCGTAACTGCCCGTGCCGTTCCGCTGCACCTCCGCGGGGTCGAACCGGGCCCACGCCTCGGAGCAGAGGATCTCGTCCTTCATGAGCAGCGTCTCGCCACCGCCCGGTGCCGCGTTCGACAGCGGAACGATCTGGTTCACCTGGTCGAACCGGCCGCCGGCCGCGAGGTGGATGGCCAGCGGAAGCTGGGCCGCGGCCGCACCCGTCATGAGCGCTTCATGGATCGATGGTCCGATCATGGCGAGCGTCGCGACCCCGGTCTGCCCGGTGGCCGAATCGGTGACCGCGACGCCCTTCGCGAAGGCCGCGACGAGCGCCGACCACTCCTGTGCGACGTCCGGGAAGGCGGCGTGGCAGGCCGCATCGGCGGCGCATCGGGCGAGCAGCAGGTCCATGGCGTGCTGGCTGGAGGCCGCCATCAACTCGAGGACCGGCACGTCGAGGGGCGTCGTTCCGTCCAAAACTGCCACCCGCACGTGCTCGGAGTGCTGGCGCAGGTAGTACTGGGCAAGCTCGCCGCCGTAGGAGGTGCCGTACAGGTCGATCTGGTCGTAGCCGAGCGCCTCCCGTACGGCGTCGAGATCGTCCGCCGCGATCGTGCTCGTGTACATGCGGGAGTCGGCATCCAGGTCGGCGAGGCTGGTCTGCGACCACTCGACCAGCCGCCTGTCCGCCTCGGCCGCCGGGAGCCCGCTCGTGTCGGGCATCGCAGGCAGCACCAGCGGGTTCGACCGGCCCGTGCCGCGCTGGTCGACGAGCACGATGTCGTGGGTCTCGTGGACCTGGGCATAGAGCCCCGGAAGCCAGGCGAAGAACGCCGTGCTCGCGTCGCCGGGGCCGCCCGCGAGCGCGAAGAACGGATCGGGCATCGGCGCCGCGGCGGCCGCCGGGACCACGGCCACGTGCAGGCCGACCTGGCGGCCGGACGGAGTCGAGCGATCCTCGGGCACCGTCAACGTGCCGCAGTAGCCCTCCACCGACGCCTTCACGGGGACCTCGCCGCTGATCGTGCAGGCCGTCATCGGCTGCCCGGCCAGGGTCGGCCCCTCGCGCCCCGCGCTGTTCGGCGGCGTCGCCGCCGAACAGGCCGCCAGCATCAGGACACAGGCCACGCCCATGCCCCGTCGCGCGATCGGTGCCATCCAGGTGCCTCCCCACTGCGAGCGGCTCGACCGCGCGGGCGAGTGCGGCTCGACACCGCCATCGTTCGCGCCGGTCCGGGCCTCCGGTCCTCGATCTCTCCGGTACCCCATGTCGGCGTTCCACGCGGGACGCACGTGACGAAGGAACCGACCCGTCTCCGGCGGCTGGTCAGGCACTGGCCGCGACATCGTCATCCTCGTTCTCGTCGGGGTGTGACCGGATCGCCGAGATCCCGTGATCCCGGACCAGGCCGTCCCGCATGCGGACGACGCGGTCGCACGCCTCGCCGACCTCGGAGTCGTGCGTGACCAGGACGAACGTCTGCCCCTGTTCGACGTTGAGACGGCGCATGAGCGCGAGCACCTCCGCGGTGCGCTCCGAGTCGAGGTTGCCGGTGGGCTCGTCGGCCAGGACCAGGGCGGGCCGGTTGACGAGCGCGCGGGCGATCGCCACGCGCTGCTGCTCACCGCCGGACAGCTCGGCCGGTCGATGGCCGGCGCGATCGGCCAGCCCGACCAGGGCGAGGGCATCGAGCGCGCCCTGCCGCGCCGGCGCGCCGTGGTTCCCGGCGTAGTCGCACGCGAGCTGAACGTTCTCGAGCGCGGTCAGGGTGGGCACCAGGTTGAAGTCCTGGAACACGAATCCCATCTCGCGAGCCCGGATCCGGGTGCGAGCGGCGTCCGACAGGGCGACCACGTCGCGGCCGCGGAACGTGAGTTCGGGGGCCGGGCCGTGGTTCGGGTCAGGGGCATGGAGCAGGCCCAGGATGTGCATGAGCGTGCTCTTCCCGGAACCCGAGGGGCCCATGATCGCCACCATCTCGCCGGGCTCGATCGCGACGTCGGCGCCGCGCAGGGCCTGGAGGGTATTGCGGCGGCCGAGCCGGTAGGTCTTGCGCAGGTTGCGCCCTTCGAGGAGTGCCATCGGAGTCTCTCCCGTGTGATGTGGTGTCATTCGTAGCGGAGCGCCGCGACCGGGTCGAGGCGCGCGGCATTGAGCGCAGGGACGAAGCCCGCGAGGGCGCCGAGGATCGTGGCGAAGCCAATCGCCGAGAGCGCGGTGCCGGAGGTCAGCTCGAAGAGCACGGTGCCGGAGCTGCGACCGGCCTCGTTGGCGGCCAGGACGACGGCCGCCCCGAGGAGGAGCCCGATCACGCCGCCGATGAAGCCGATCACCGCCGCCTCGGTTACGAACTCGCGAACGATGCGCGAGCGACTCGCACCGACGGCCCGCTTGATGCCGATCTCCCTGGTGCGCTCGGCGATTGCCATCGCCATCGTGTTGATGACCGACAGACCGCCCACGATCAGGCTGATCAGGGCGATGCCGACCAGGATCGAGTTGAGCACGGAGGTCTTCGATCCGATCTGCTGGTCGAAGTCCGCGGCGGTCATGGTGGTGACGCCCGGGATCCCGGACTTGATCTCGGACGCCACCGTACCCGGGCCGACGCCCTGACTGGGGTACACGACCAGGCCGGTGGCAATCTCGGACGGTTCGAGCTTGGTCGCCACGAGCGGCGGCAGGGTCTTCAGGTACAGGCGCTGAGCCGCCGGCAGCGGCACCACCGCGTCGCTATCCGGGGCGGTGAGGGTCGGCTCGAGGATCCCCACCACGGTGAACGGCTCACCGCGCAGGACGATCGTGTCGCCCACGTGCTTCTCGTACTGCCGCGAGAGGGTCGACCCGAGCACGGTCACGTTGGCGCCGTCGTCCGCGGTCGTGATCGCCCGGCCAGTCGCGTAGTGGACCACGAACGTCTCGCGGCCCCTGTCGCGACCCGCATCCGCACTGGTGATCATCGGCGGCATGTCGAACGAGGCAGCCGGCTCGTCCGAGAGCATGAGGGTCACGCCGGGCACGACGACGTCGACACCGGAGAGCGCGGCGACGCGGTCGGCGACGCCGATCGAGATCGGGCCGCCCACGCCCATCGTGCCGCCAACGGCACTCACCGTCACCTTGCCCTGGAAGTACGTGCTGCCGCCCGACACGAGGCTGTCGATCTTGTTGGCCATCGAGCCGAACACGACGAGCGCCCAGATGCCGATCGTGATGCCGAGGATCGTCAGGCCGGTCCGCACCTTGCGGCGGCCGAAGTTGCGCAAGAGTCGCATGTCGTTCTCCTCGTGATGTGCCCGCCTGTCGAGCGGGGTGGCGGTGCGTGCTGGCGGAGTGAACGGGCGGTCGTCAGCGGGCCCGGGCGACGACGGCGACGTGAGGCGACGATCCGAGGGCCCGGAGGTCGAGCCGCCCCCGGCGCGTCTCTCGCGCCAGCCGCTCGGTGTCGGCCTCGGCGTGCAGCCGGTCGATCCGTTCTCGTGCCAGTTCGCGGAGCGGGTCGAGCCCGACGCCGTGGGGGTGCGTGGCGAGGTCATCGCGCGGACGCATGGCCGTTTCCCTTTCCCTCCGCATCGTCACCGGCGGGCAGCCGCGTGACGGACTCGAGCTCGAGGCCCGCATCGCGCAGGCGCGCGAGCGTTCCGTAGGTCGCGGACTGGTCGGCCAGCGCGAACACGAGGAGCGAGCGGCCGTCCGGCAGGTGCCGGCAGGACTCGGCCCCGAGGGCTCGCGCGCGGCGGATCTCGAGGTGCCCCACGACCCGGATCTCGTAGCGGTTCATGCGGCCATGCTGCGAGGCGGTCCGCCCCGGATCGCCATCAGAAAGGCTGGGTCGGGGGGATGGTTCTCGCGGCAGCGGGCGGTCCGCGCGCGACGCGGCTAGACGAGCCCGAGCGCCTGCGCCCGCAGCACCGCCTGCGTGCGGCTCTCCACGTCCAGCTTCGCGCGGATGTGCGCCGCGTGCCACTTCGCCGTGGCCAGCGAGATGACGAGCTCACGCGCGATCGCGGCGTCGCTCCGTCCTGCGCCGATCAACCGCAGCACCTCGAGCTCGCGATCGGTGAGCGACTCCACGAGCACGCCGTCGTCACCCGAAGCCACGAGCCTCGTCCCGCGCTCCGCCGGCGAATCCCGGCCCCGCGCGAATGCCGCGATGACCTCGTCCACGAACGGCGCCGCGAGGCTGCGCACGTGCGGCAGCAGCCGCGTGATCGTCGCTCCGTCGTCGACGAGGCGCCGGACGTACCGGCCGGGTGCTGCCAGCCGCACCGCCTCCCCGAGAGCCGCGTCCGCACCCGCCGGGTCGGCGCTGCATCGGACGGTCGCCTCGAGGGCGCCGATCGAGATGAGGTCCGCGACATCCCCGGCGCGCTCGGCGACCGAGCGGGCAATCACGAGCAATCGGATCGCGTCCCGAACGTGTCCCTGCGCGATCCGCACGCGTGTCGCCGACAGCACGCCCAGCAGGTCGGACCAGCGCACGCTCGCGCCGTCGTGAGTGAGGCCCATGTCCCGCACGAACCGGTCGGCCCACCGGCCGGCGGCCGCGACCTCTCCCTGCGCCAGGAGCACGCGAGCCTCGATCCCGCCGAGCAGGTGCTCGACACCGGCGAGGCCCGCCGCCCTGGTGTCGCGCTGCATCGTGCGGATCGCCTCCAGCGCCGCCCCGGGTCTGCCGGACGCCAGGCGGGCGAGGACGATGTACTGGCTCATCGCGGTGAGGACCGAGCGACCGTAGCCGAAGGTGCCCATCGCCGCCCAGGCCCGCTCCAGGTCGGCGAGGGCCGCGGCGACATCGCCGGCCTCGTACCGCATCGACCCGAGCCAGAACAGCGCGTAGGGAGTGCCGCCTCCCATGTACCGCGCCTGCGCCGCGTGGGTCGCGAGCTCCGCGCGGCACGCGGCCTCCGCCTCGTCGCGGCGCCCGAGGAACAGGAGCGCGTTTCCCAGGGCGGTGATCGCCGTGACGGAGACCACGGATCCGCTCGCGGCCGCGGCGGCTTGCGCGAGGCGCGCCTGCTCCAGGGCAGCCTCCAGGTTCCCCGCCGAGAGGTCCGCCGATGCGAGCCCCATGTGGGAGAACATCGCGAAGAACGGATCGCCCTCGACCTGGACCGCCGCCGCTGACGCGATCTCGACCGCGTCCGGTCGGTTCTCGAAGGCGGCGATGAGCGCGCGCACCACGCCCAGCCCCGACGGGACGGGGGCGACCGCGGGACCCGTGACTTCGTCCGCCGCGAGGCGCGCGGACCGTGCCCGCTCCGCCTCGTCGCAGGCGCGCCCGGCGTCGGCGACCCGGCCCACCATGAAGGCGGACAGCGCCGCCAGCTGGCTGAGCTCCCCGCTCCGGGCGAGCCGCTCGGCCGGAAGAGCCTCCAGGCGACGGAGCAGGAGGCTGAGCTCCCCGGTGTCGTACATGTCCCGGCCGCACCGTTCGAGCAGGCCGACCGCGCGATCCACCGAACCCGCCGCGAGCGCCTGCTCGACCGCCTCGTCGACGAGCCCGGCCCCCTCGAGCCACACGGCCGCTCGCTCCCGCAGCTCCCGTTCCGCATCGGGATCGAGCCGCGTGCGGAGGTAGTCCGCGAACAGATGGTGGAAGCGATACCAGCCGCCCTCGTCGTCGAGCGGAATGAGGAAGAGGTTCATCCGTCCGGTCCGCTCGAGCAACCCGGCGCTGTCGCTTCGCCCGGTGAGTGCCCGGCAGAGTGAGGCGGTGAACCGTGGGGCCACCGAGCAGTCGACCAGGAACGAGGCGAGCCCCGGGTCCAGCCGCTCGAGGACCTCCGAGGCAAGGTAGTCGAGCACGAAGCGGTGGCTTCCGCGGAAGCCCTCCACGAACGGACCCAGCCGGTCCCGGTCGGGAGACGAGAGGGCGGCCAGCTGGAGACCGGCGATCCACCCCTCGGTGGCCTCGAGCAGCCTGTCCAGGTGCGCCTGGTCGAGCGCGATGTCGAAGGTCTCGCGCAGGTAGTCGACGGTCTCGTCCTCGCTGAACCGCAGATCGTCCGCCCGCAGCTCGACGAGCCGCCGGTGGGCCCGGAGCCGAGCGACCGGGAAGGGCGGGTCCTCGCGGGTCAGGACCACGACGTGCAGGAAGGGCGGGCCCTGCGCGATCAGGTCGCGCATGAGGCCGTGGACGGGGGGCGACGTGATCACGTGGTAGTCGTCGAGCACGAGGACGAGCGGCGTGTCGAGCATGGCGATGGCGT
This sequence comes from uncultured Chloroflexia bacterium, assembly GCA_963757865.1. Taxonomy (GTDB): domain Bacteria; phylum Chloroflexota; class Limnocylindria; order Limnocylindrales; family CSP1-4; genus JAJYNJ01. The sequence continues at coordinate 27,365 of CAVWSU010000019.1, read as the reverse complement.
CGACCAGCACCGCTGCCGCGCTTGCGAGCCCGGGGTCATTCCTCGCGAGTGCGTCCGTGCTGCTCGCGATCCCGCGGCGCAACGGCTCGAGCGCCGCACCCAGGTAGCGCAGGAAGCGCACGGGATCGTTGTCCGCGGCGTCGAGCGACAGCCAGCAATGGGGGACCCCGCGCGAGGCGAGCCACCCCGCCGTCGCGACGCTCTTCCCGTACCCGGGCGGCGCGGAGAGGAGCGCGAGGTGCACGCTGTCGTCGAGGGCCTGGTCGAGCCTCGCGAGAATCCGGGGGCGCTCCCGGTATCCGGCCACCCGCACCGGAGGCCGGAGCTTGGTCACGATGAGCGGCGGGCTGCCCACCGGAGCGGTCGGTGCGCCGCTCGCGATTCGTTCCTCGATGCCCGGCTCGACCAGGTCCATGAGGCCTCCCGGGCAGAGCGTGCAGATCGCTTTCGCGGGCCGCAAGGGCCGTCCGTCAGCGTTCGAGGACCACCATGAGAACCGTCGGGTTCCGCAGTCCGTGGGCAGCCCGCCCGATAGCCCGGCCGCTCCCTCCCGGCTGGCTACCAGCGCTCCTCGTGCACGAGCTCGTCGAGCGGTCGCCGGCCTCCGGGGCGCTTCGGGGCGGTCAGCACCAGGGAGTCGGCCGGATAGCCGAACGACAGGACGTAGTCGCAGCGCTGGCCCTCGGGGTAGCCCAGGAGTTCGCGAGCCACGTCCTGGTAGAAGACGGTCGCCGGGGCGCTTCCGATCCCCAGGTCCCAGGCGGCAAGGCTCATGTTCTGGGCCGCGAGCCCGACGTCGTAGGAGATCCCGGTCGCCTCGCCCGCGGATTCGGGCTCGGGCGTCACGATCGCGATCCCGACGGCGGCGCCGGCGAGGTGTCCCGCGTAATCGCCGACGCGGGTCAGGGCCGCGAGGTGCTCGCGGTCGCGGCAGACGATGAAGGCGCGGCGCTGCAGGTTCTTGGCGCTGCCGGCTCTTCGTCCCGCCTGGAGGATGCGGCTGAGATGCGCCTCGTCCAGGGGCCGGCCTGCGAAGGTCCGGACGACGCGGAGGGTATCGATCGCCTGCCAGGTTTCCATGGCGTGATGATGCCCGTTCCCTTCCACGCGCGCAGACGGCTCCGGCCGGACCGTGCGGCGCCACTCGCCGCCCGGGCCGGCCGGCCCGACCCAGTGTTCACCTGACGCGCAGCCGGCGGATGTCGATTTCGCCCGACCCTGTTCGTCGTCACAGTGGGCCGGGCGACGGATGATCGCCCTCTCGCCCCTGGTGGCGACGACGCGAAGTCGTCCTGCTGACGGAGGTCGATCGACATGGCGAACTTCCTGCTCACGTTCCACGGCGGCAGCATGCCGGAGACGAAGGAGGAACAGGATCAGGTCATGACGGCGTGGACCGGGTGGTTCGGGGCCCTTGGCGACGCCCTCGTGGACGGTGGCAACCCGATCTCGCGGGCCCGGGCGATCTCGCCCGACGGCTCGGTCATGGATGCGACGTCCGCACCGACCGGCTACTCGATCCTCCGGGCGGCCGACCTGGACGCCGCCGTCGCGCTGGCCAGGGGTTGCCCCGTGCTCGCCGGCGGAGCGACCGTGCTCGTCGCGGAGACGTTCCCGGTGATGTAGGCCGCACGCCCGGCCCGGAGCGCCGCGGCTTTCCGGGCCGGCGCACCGTCGGTGGCGGCGTGGTGTGGCCGCGAATTGGCCCGGGGCGGGCGCCGCTCACTCCGTCGGAGGCGCGGCCAGGCAGAACAGCTGCCGCGCCCCGGAAACCCCCTTCAGCTCATGGACACCGGCATCGACGAAGGCGAGCCCCGAGTCGGCGACGAGATCTCGCGTCGTGGCCGACACGTAGACCTGGCCCGGGCCCGCGAGCGCCATCACCCGCGCCGCGACGTGGACCGCCAGCCCGCGCACATCGCCCGCGAGGACCTCGACCTCGCCCGTGTGGATCCCGGCCCGGATCGAGAGGCCGAGCGCCTTCGCGGCGAGACAGATCGCCGCCGCCGCGCGGACCGCCCGCTCGGACCCATCGAACAGGGCGAGCACGCCGTCTCCCGTCGTCTTGACCAGCCGGCCCCGGAATCGATCGAGCTCGAACTGGATGCGCTCGTTGTGCACCGCGACGAGCTCCCGCCATCGGGCCGGACCGAGCGACTCGGCAAGACCCGTCGACTCGACGATGTCGGTGAACAGGACGGCTCCGAGGACCCGCTGCCCGGTCTCGTCCGTGCGCGCGAACGAGCGCACCCCGGCGACGTCGTAGGCGACGAAGTCGTCGTCGCCGATGACCCAGCCGTCGTGGCCGGGCGGGATCTCGTACACCGTGCCCGGGCCGATCTCGTTGGTCGTGCCGTCCTCCAGGCGCGTCCCCAGCCGTCCTGAGATGCACACCCCGACGTGGTGGTACTGGCAGAGGGTCGTCCCCGCCATCGGCCGGACGTGCTCCATCCAGTGCCAGCCCGGTTCAAACACCATGCGGCCGATGACGAGGTCGTCGAGGGTGTAGATGTCGATGTGCCCGAAGGGCGTCGGGCGGACCTCGTCGGGATTCTCGAGCGACTTCGCCTGGAGCCGGGTCACGGGCCGTCCTCACGTCACGCCTGTCGCCCCACGGGTCCCCCGCTCGTGGTCGCGAGAGGGCCATGATGCGGCACGGGTCGACGGTCGTCACCTGTGATATGCACGGGAGGCCGTGCCACGACGAGCCGTGGGAGATGCGGGGACTCGGCGTCGGCGGCGCTGTCACTCTTCTCTGGCTTGGCGGACCGCTCGTGCTTCAGCTCCTTGACGGCTCGGCTTACGCTGACGTCCCGCAGGCCGCTGCGCGTCGCGGTGTGCAGGCGGCGGCAGACCGGTCAAGACGGGAGGGGGGTCCAATCATGCCGGAGCATCCGAACGCCACGCTCGCGCGGGCGATGCTGGACGCCATGAACCGCGGCGACATGCAGGCGCTCGACGGCTTCACGTCCGACGACATCGTGTGGCACGAGATCGGCCGCGCGGAACCACGTCGCGGCAAGGCAGCCCTGCAGGCCGCCACCGCCGAGGGCGCGGCCGACTACGCCATCACCGCCACGCTGCACGACGTCGTGGCCAACGACGAGCATACGATCGCCCTTGTCGAGGCGACCGCCACCCGCGGCGGCCGGAGTCTCACCTACCGGGTCGCGGAGGTCTACCACATCCGGGCCGGCAAGCTCGTCGAGCGCTGGGCGTTCTCCGACGACACCGCAGCGATCACGGCCTTCTTCGCGTAGCCGCAATCCACCCCGGCGCCGGCGCTGCCGCTGCCCTGGTCCGACCCGGTCGGCGGGTCCCGCCAGGACCTGCCGTCGACGGACGCGGATGGTCGCGCTCCGTGACCAGTGGCGGTCGAGGTGGGCGCGGGTCACCGCGTCCGGTCGGATCAGACCCTGGCGAGGCGGCGCAATCCGGCCTCGGCCAGCTGCGCGATCGAGACGAGCCGCTCTTCGAGCACCACGCGCCCGAGGTGAGTCAGCTGGTAGGGGTGCCGGCGATCGTCGTCGGGCAGCGGCTCGATGAGCCCCTGTGATTTCAGTCTCGCGAGGGCGGTGTACAGGGTTCCCGACCCCAGACGGACGTTTGCCAGTCGAGCGACGTCGGAGATCACGGCGTACCCGTGCTTGGCCCCCCCGGCCAGGCTCATCAGGATCAGGAGGCCGGGTTCGGGCGGGTGCCCTCGCTCGCCGGGATGACGCGGCATGCGATGAGGGGCTTCCGCTCAGCCGGACACGGTTGGCGATGCCGCAGGCGGCGTGGCCCACGAGCGGAGCGTGGCCATGTAGTTGGCACGTTCGTACGCCGACGGGTCCTCGACCATCGCCTGGTTCGCGCTGCCGCGGAGCTGGGCGACGGATTCGTACTCGCGTTCCTCCAGCCAGGCCAGGATCTCCGCCTCCACCGTACGGATGTGGGCGGGTCCGTGGCGCAGCACTGCCGAGGTCATCATCGCGACGTCGGCGCCGACCAGGAGGGCCTTGATCGCGTCGGTCCCGGCGTGGACCCCGGAGGTGGCTGCCAGCGAGACGCCGACCGGCAGTTGTGGCCGCAGGATCGCGATCCAGCGCATCGGGAGGCGCAGCTCGGACGGACTGCTCAGCTCGAGGCGCGCGACGACGTCGAGCGACTCGAGGTCGAGGTCCGGCTGGTAGAACCGGTTGAAGAGCACGAGGCCGTCGGCCCCGGCATCGACGACCCGGCGGGCGAAGCCCGCGAAGGCCGAGTAGTAGGGGCTGAGCTTGACCGCGAGCGGGATCTCGATGGCGGCACGGACCCCGCCGATCACCTCGAGGTCGCGGGCCTCCATATCGATCGCGGTCTTCGACGGGTCCGCCGCGAGATGGTAGAGGTTGAGCTCGAGCGCATCGGCGCCCGCGTCCTGCATCAGCCGGGCATAGCGGACCCAGCCACCCGGCGTGCCGGCGTTGAGGCTCGCGATCACGGGGACGGCGACCTGCGCCTTGATCCGCCGGAGGCGGTCCAGGTACTGGTCGCCGGTTCCCGCGTACGAGGTGATGGCGGGGAAGTAGTCGAGGGCCTCGGCGAACTGGTCGCTTCCTGCCTCGAGCGATCGGTCGAGCTCGAGCTCCTCGTGGAGGATCTCCTCCTCGAAGAGCGACGGCAGGACGAGCGCAGCGGCGCCGGCCTCGACGAGCCGGGCCGCGCTGTCCGGGTCGCGCGTGAGGGGAGAGGGCGAGGCGACGAGCGGGGAACGCAGCTCGAAACCGAGATAGTGGGTGCGCAGGTCGACGGTCACGCCTCATCTCCCGTGTCGGTGGGCTCGGCCCGACCGTCCGCAGGCTGCGGCAGCGAACCGGGGCCGTGATGGACGTGCGGCACGCTGCGGTGCATCGCGGCGAGCTGCTCGTAGTAGCGCCAGCGCTCGTCGACGTCGGCCTGGCCGAGCTCGGCGAGCTCGGCGGCCCGCTCGGGCTGGGTGCGGGCCAGGATCGCGAACCGGGTCTCGTCGGCGACGAACTCGCGGAGCGGGATCGACGGCTTGGCCGAGTCGAGCTTGAAGGGCTGGCCGTCCTCGATCTCGCTCGGGCGGAAGCGGTAGAGCGGCCAGTAGCCGCTCCTGGTGGCATCGCGCTGGTGCGACATCGACCGTTCCATGTCGATGCCGTGCGCGATGCACGTGCTGTAGGCGATGACGAGCGACGGTCCCGGCCAGGCGTCAGCCTCGAGCAGTGCCTTGGCCGTCTGGGCGTCGTTGGCGCCCATCGCCACCTGGGCCACGTACACGTCGCCGTACGCCCGCGCGACCGCGCCGAGGTCCTTCTTGCCGCGCGACTTGCCGGCCGCGGCGAACTTGGCGACGGCGCCGCGCGGCGTCGCCTTCGAGGCCTGGCCGCCGGTGTTCGAGTAGACCTCGGTGTCGAGCACGAGAACGTTGACGTTGCGACCGGAGCTCAGGACGTGGTCGAGCCCGCCGTAGCCGATGTCGTAGGCCCACCCGTCGCCGCCGACGATCCAGATGCCCTTGCGCACCAGGTCACCGGCGAGGGCGAGCAGGTGTCGGGCGTCGGAGGCCGCTGCGCCGTCAACCCGGCCGAGCGCCTCGCGGAGCTGCTCCACGCGGTCGCGCTGGAGGCCGATCCCGGCCTCGGTCGACTGGTCGGCAGCGAGGACATCGCGGACGAGCGTCTCGCCGACGATCGGGGCGAGACGTTCGAGAAGCGTTCGGGCGTGGTTGGACTGCGCGTCGAGCGCGAGCCGCATGCCGAGCCCGAACTCGGCGTTGTCCTCGAACAGCGAGTTGTTCCAGGCCGGTCCGCGGCCCTGGGCATTCACGGTCCAGGGGGTGGTCGGCAGGTTGGCGCCGTAGATCGACGAGCACCCGGTGGCGTTGGCCACGATCATCCGATCGCCGAACAGCTGGGAGACGAGCTTGAGGTACGGCGTCTCGCCGCAGCCGTTGCACGCGAGCGAGAACTCGAACAGCGGTTCGAGTACCTGGGCGCCCTTGACCGTGTCGTGGGCGATGAGGCTCCGGTCGAGCGGCGGGATGGACTGGAAGAACTCCCAGTTCGGGCGCTCGGCGTCGCGGTGCGCGTCCGCCGGCTCGAGGTTGATCGACTTGTGTCGGACCTCCGTCTTGCTCTTGGCCGGACACACGTCGACGCAGACGCCGCAGCCGGTGCAGTCGTCGGGCGCGACCTGGATCGTGATCCGGTGGTCGACGAGGTCGCGGGACTTGAACTCCTTGCTCTGGAAGCCGGCCGGGGCGCCGGCGACGGCAGCCGCCGGGAAGACCTTCATCCGGATGGCCGCGTGCGGGCAGACCATGGCGCACTTGCCACAGTCGATGCAGATCGATGGGTCCCAGATCGGGATCTCGTGCGCGATGGCCCGCTTCTCGAAGGCGGTCGTGCCGGTGGGGAACGTCCCGTCCACCGGGAACGCGCTCACCGGCAGCCGGTCCCCCCGACCCGCCATCAGTTCCGCCGTCACCTTTCTGACGAACTCCGGTGCGCCGGCCGGGACGACGGGCGGGATCGCGGTGCCGGTGGCGGCCGTGCCGAGCGCCACCCGGTTCAGCCGCTCGATCGAGCGGTCGATGGCGGCGAAATTGCGCTCGACCACGGCCTGGCCGCGCTTTGCGTACGTCTTCTCGACGTTGGCCTTGATGCGGGCGATCGCGTCGGCCGCCGGGAGCACGTTGGCGAGATGGAAGAAGCAGGGCTGCATCACCGTGTTGATGCGGGTGCCCATCCCGACCTCGGTCGCGACGGCGAACGCGTCGATGACCCACAGGTCGATGGATTTCTCGATGAGCTGCTGCTGGACCTCGCGGGGAAGGTGGTCCCAGACCTCGGTCGGGCCGTACGGCGAGTTCAGGAGGAACGTGGCACCGGGCTTCGCGAACCCGAGGACGTCCGTCTTCTCGAGCAGCCCGAACTGGTGGCAGGCCACGAAATCCGCGGCGTCGATCAGGTAGGCCGAGCGGATCGGCTCGGGTCCGAACCGCAGGTGCGAGACCGTGAGTCCACCGGACTTCTTCGAGTCGTAGACGAAGTAGCCCTGCGCGTGGAGGTCGGTCCCCTCGCCGATGATCTTGATCGAGGCATGGTTGGCGCCGACGGTGCCGTCGGAGCCGAGGCCGAAGAAGACCGCCTGGACCTCGCCGGCCGGTCGCGGCCGCCGAAACTCGGCGTCGATCGGAAGGCTGAGGTGCGTCACGTCGTCGTAGATGCCGACCGTGAAGTGGCGCTTCGGATGCTCGCTCGCGAGCTCGTCGAACACCGGCTTGATCATCCCCGGCGTCACTTCCTTGGACGCGAGGCCGTATCGACCGCCGATGACCCGGGGCATCCTCGCGAAGGGTTGCTCGTCCGCGTCCATCCGCTCGGCGATCGCCGTGACGACCGCCTGGTAGAGCGGTTCGCCGACCGCGCCCGGCTCCTTGGTCCGATCGAGGACGGCGATGGCCCGCACGCTGGACGGCAGGGCGGCCATCAGCTGGTCGACGGGGAACGGCTGGAAGAGGCGCACCTTCAGGACGCCGACCCGCGCGCCCGCGCCGTTCAGCGTGTCGACGGTCTCCTCGACGGCGCCGATGGCCGATCCCATCACGACGATGACGCGATCCGCGTCGGGGGCGCCATGGTAGTCGACCAGCCCGTAGCGCCGGCCGGTCCGGGCGGCCAGCTCGTCCATCACCTCCTGGACGATGCCGGGGACGGCCAGGTAGTACGGGTTCGCCGCCTCGCGCGCCTGGAAGAACGCGTCCGGATTCTGGGCCGTGCCGCGCACGACGGGGGCATCGGGCGTCAGGCCGCGGCTGCGGAAAGCGAGCACGTCGTCGTCGCGAACGAGCGCCCGCATGTCGTCGTCGGTGAGCAGCGCGATCTTGTTGATCTCGTGCGACGTGCGGAAGCCGTCGAAGAAGTGGAGGAACGGCACGCGGGTCCGAAGCGTCGCCGCGTGGGCGACGAGGGCGAAGTCGTGGGCCTCCTGCACCGAGCCGGACGCCAGCATCGCCCAGCCGGTGGCACGTGCGTGCATGACGTCGCTGTGGTCGCCGAAGATCGACAGGGCGTGGGTCGCGATCGTGCGCGCCGCCACGTGGATGACCGACGGCGTCAGCTCGCCCGCGATCTTGAACATGTTCGGGATCATCAGCAGGAGGCCCTGCGACGCCGTGAACGTCGTCGCGAGGGCGCCCTTCTGGAGCGCGCCGTGCATCGCTCCGGCCGCGCCGCCCTCGGACTGCATCTCGACGACGTCGGGCACGGAGCCCCAGAGGTTCGGGCGTCCCGCCGCCGCCCAGTCGTCGGCGTGCTCCGCCATCGGCGACGCGGGGGTGATCGGGAAGATCGAGATCACCTCGCTGAGCGCGTAGGCGACTCGCGCGGCAGCCTCGTTGCCATCGAGGCAGACCCATTTCTGGTCCATGTGCGTCCTTGAGCCTCGTCGTGCGATCGCGGTGGTGCCGAGCCTGGGTTCGACCGGGGCGGGCACGATTGCGCGCGACTGTCCCCACCGCCCGCGACATGTGCGAGCGCAGCAGCCGTCGACCTATTCTCGCCGCCCGGCGGACCCTCGGACCCTGCCGGACCGCTCGGCCTGGGCGGTCCAGAGGGTCCGGTCGGGCATACGGCCTGGTCGGCTGACTCGTCCCCGGGCGCGCCCGCGCCGCCGTGGCGACCGGCTGGGCGGTCCCTTCCGGTCACGGTCGGGCAGGGACCTGGCAGGGTCGACGCCATGACGGGGCGTCATGACGGTGTCGGCATGACGGCGAACACTGGCAGCAGCCTTCGGAGCGGCTGCTGAGCAGCGGACGACGAGGTGTCCTCCGTCCCCGAGGAAGTGAGAACGATGACCGTCCAATCCGCACCCACCGTCGTCAGCGAGGCGCCGGTGGCCGTGACGGGTCCGCCGCCCGGCACGACTCCGGCCGTCCAGCCGGCTCGCACCCTCGCACAGCCCACGACAGACGTCCGGCCCGTGGCAGACACCCGGCCCATCGGCGGCGGCCAGTTGGCCAGTCGCGTGATCATCCTCGTCTTCGGCCTGATCCAGATCGTGATCGGCCTGCGGATCGTCCTGCTCCTGCTCGACGCCCGCACCGGCAACGCCCTCGTGTCGGGCATCCTCGACGTGAGCAAGATCTTCGTCGCCCCGTTCGAGGGCATCCTCAACACGAATGCCCTGACATCGGGCGGCTCGGTACTCGACGTGAGCGCCATCGTCGCCTTCATCGGCTGGTCGATCCTCGAGCTGGTCATCCTCTGGGCCGTCGGGATCTTCCGGCGCGAGCCGGCCTGAGACGGTGATCGTCGTGCGGGCGCGGTCCGTGAGTGCGGGCCGCTCCGACCTCCTGGGCCTCGCGGCGTCGCACCCGGGCTGGCGTGCGCGCCATCGCGGCGAGTTCGAGCTGGTCGGGCTGGTCCTGGCCGTGCTCGTCACCCTGCTCGTCCTTGCGGCGGTCCTCGGGACGCCGTTCTCGTCCTGACCCTGGAACGGAGGTCGCTCGTGAAGGACCTGCGAGCCCGCAAGCTCGTTGCCGCTGAACGTACGCGGATCGACGCCGCGCTCGGCGAACTTGGCGCCGGGATCCGCGACGACGGCGCGCTCGAACTCCAGCAGACCGGCGAGTCGGACTCGGGCAGCGATCTCGCCTCCGAGATGGTGGACGCCGCGATGGTCGCGGATCTCCACGCAGAGCTCGAGGCGGTCGGACGCGCCGAGGAACGGATCTCGGCGGGCACCTTCGGCGTGTCCGTCGAGAGCGGCCGTCGCATCCCGGTCGCCCGGCTGGAGGCGGCACCGCTGGCCGAGCGCACGATCGAGGAACAGCGGGCTCACGAGGACGAGGGCCGCTGACCCGGGTCTCGTGGGCGCAGGCGATCTCGGGGGTCGACGTCAGCCGACGAACGCCGTGATGATCAGGGCAACGGCGGCGACCCCCATCGTCAGCGTGGTGGCCCAACCCACGATGTTCAGGAGCCGTCCGTTCGTCCGTTCCCCCATGACGGCCCGGTCGTTCGAGACGAGCATGACCAGGACCAGCAGCGGCGGCGCAAGGAGGCCGTTGAGGACGGCGCTCAGGACGAGTGCCGTGATGGGGTTGATCCCGAGGAAGTTGATGCCCATGCCGACCAGCGTCGCCGCGGCGATGACGAGGTAGAAGAGCGGCGCCCGTCCGATCGTCCGGGTCAGGCCCTGCTTCCAGCCCAGCGCGCCGGCCACGCCGTACGCCGCGGAAGCCGTCAGCACGGGCACGGCGAGAACACCCGCCCCGATGAGCCCGACCGCCAGCAGTACCGCGGACGCATCGCCGGCAATCGGGCGCAGCGCCTGTGCGGCCTCGGTCGCGGAGATGATATGCGTCTCGCCGTGGACGAAGAGCGTAGCGCCGGCAGCAAGGATGATGAAGAAGGCCACGATCTCCGAAAACGCCATTCCGGCCACGGTGTCCCACAGGGCGAACCCGAGCTCGCGTTTCGACGCCCCCTGGCGCTGCCACAGGAGGGGACGGCCCATGACGATCTGCTCGTCGACCTCCTGGCTCGCCTGCCAGAAGAACAGGTACGGCGAGATCGTCGTGCCGAGCAGCGCCACGAGGATGCCGATGTACTGGGAGTCGAGCCGGATGGTCGGGACGAGCGCGCCGCGCAGGACGTCGACGACATCGGGGCGCGCGAACAGGGCGGCGCCGACGTACGCGAGCAGGGCCAGCGCGAGCCACTTGAAGACCTTCGCGATGAGCTCGTACGAGCCGAGCAGCTGGAGCGCAAGGATGCCCACGCCGACGGGCACCACGAAGACGACCGCTGCCACCGGCACCAGCAGGTTGATCGCCGCGGCGATGGCGCCGATGTCGGCACCGGCGTTGAGCGTGTTGGCGACCACCAGCGCGCCCACGGCCGGATAGACGACCGCGCGCGGGTACTTCGCCCGAAGGACGCCGCCCAGGCCGCGCCCGCTGACGAGACCGATCCTGGCCGAGATGTACTGGATCGAGATCATCATCGGGAGCATCGCGAGGGTCGCCCACAGCGTGGCGTACCCGAACTGCGCGCCCGCCTGCGCGTAGGTCCCGATTCCGGACGGGTCGTCATCGGACGCGCCGGTGACGAGGCCCGGCCCGAGCACCGCGAGCGCACGTTTGATCGGGTTGTGCTCGCCGCGCAGCTTCAGGACCGTCGCGTCGACCTTGCGGTGGTGGTCGACGACAGGCTCGCCAGGGACAGGCGGCACGGGGTCCGGGACGTGCGCGCGGCTCACGGGCGTACCTCGGGCAACGCCACCGACTCCCCGGGCGCGGTTCGAAGGACTGTCACCCCGGGAGCCAGGCGCCGTACCGCGGCCTCGAACTCCACGGGTGGCTCCTGCCGGCGGTGGGCGCGCACGCGTGCCATGCCCATCGGCCACAGCGTTCCCCAATGGATCGGCACGGCATACCGCGGGCGGATGAGTGCAACGGCCCGTGCGGCCCGCTCGGGATCGAGGTGGCCAGGCCCGAGCCGGGGGCCCCACCCCCAGACGGGCACGAGAGCGACGTCGACGGGGCCGAGGTCAGCCATCCCCGGGAACAGGTCCGTGTCTCCCGCGAAGTAGATCCTCCGCGACAGGCCCTTGATCAGATAGCCGAGTGCCGGGGCGGAGGGCCCGAAGGGCATCCGTGCCCCCCCGTGGACGGCGTGGGTCGCGACCAGCTCGAGGGTCCCGAGCGCGACCGTGTCTCCGGGGCGCAGCTCCCGGACGGCGTCGAAGCCACGCCGCTGCAGATAGTCCGCCCCTCCCGTGGGCACCACGAGGACCGGCGCACCGGGAAGCAGGCGAAGGGACGGCAGATCGAGATGGTCGTGGTGCAGGTGCGAGATGAGCACCACATCGATCGGCAGGCCGTCGATGTGGGGGACCGGGTGCTGACGACGCAACGGCCCAACGCGGGAACGCAGGACCGGGTCGGTCAGCACCCGCAGGCCGTCGATCTCCACGAGGACGCTCGAGTGACCCAGGAACCGGATGCCCAGGCGATCGCCGGTCATGGGTCTGTCGGAAGGGCACCCGTGAGCGCCGACTCGCCCCTCCGACGGGATCGCCAGCGCACCAGCTGGCGGTGGACCGCGGGTGCGCCGACGATCGGCTCTTCGTCGAGTTGCCATGAGGCCGGGAAGGCGATGAAGGGTGCGATCTGCCAGCCGCCGAGGCCCCCGTGCGAACCGACGAGTTCCTCGAACGAGGTGTACTCGCCCGTCGGCTCGTCCCGTGCGCCCAGGACGATGAGGTCGCCCGCGTTCGGGAAGCCGTCCAGGCGCGCGAGGCTCGCGACGGCGAACGCACCGTAAGCGGCAAGCTCATCCACGCCTTCGCCGAGCGTGTCCGTGAGCGCACGCCGCCCGCGCGAAGTCGACAGGATGGGGCCCGTGTCCAGCGAGTGAGCGAGCACCACGCCGACGCCGGGTCGCCGCGCGAGGTCATCGATCAGCCCGGGATGCAGCTCATCGATCTCCTCCATCGAGAGGCGCCCGGCCCGACCCGCGAAGTAGACGAGCGCAAGATTGCCGGAGGCGCACACGACCAGGTCGGGCGGCGCTTCGGCGGGCTGCTCGCGCATGGGCGGACCCGGCGCCCGGGGGGCGATGGCGGGGCCGTGCGGCTGGCCCGACCTCGAGACCATCCTGGCGAGCAGCGATCCACCGCCACGGCCCCGCCCGAACTCCGAGACGATGCGGCGCGACTCGCCACGATGCTCCGCCGGCTCGGTCGCGCCCAGGATTCTCGGCTCGCCTCCCATCAGCGACGCGATCACGTCCTCCAGGGACTGGCCGAAGCGCTGGCTGAAGGTCGCCGCCAGGTTCTGTCCGTGGTCGGACAACACGACGAGGTCGTAGTGCCGCCGGGTGTAACCGAGCGCTCGGCGAAGCGTGCCGATGACGCGGTCGATACCCTCGAGCGCATCGACCGCCTCTGGCCGCTCGGGTCCGCAGTGATGGGCAATCGCGTCGTAGCCGGTGTAGTCGACGTAGATCGTCGGCGTCGCTGCGAACAGCTCCTCGATCACCAGTGCGGTCGAGAGGTTGCGCAGCGCCACGTTGGTGACCGCTCGCTCTCCGGCGTACGCGACGCCGCGTTTCATCCGTGGCCGGACATCGACGCTCCGCTCGCGTTCCGCCTGGTACACCTCCTTGGCAATCTCCCCGATCATCAGGACGAGGAGATGGAGGTAGTCGACGGTGCTCACGAAGAAGCCGTGGAGGCGCCGCGGATCCTCGGTCGCGGCCGCCGGATCGGTGACCGTTGCCATCGTCAGGTAGCTCTGACTCGCGTCGCCGTCGAACAGGTTGCCGATGCTTGCCCCGCCGTCGGCGAGCAGTCCCGTCCCGTCGCTGAGCCGGAGGGACATGGCCTCCGCGTCTGCGGGATGGTTCGCCACCATCAGACGGCCGGTGACCTTGTCGAACCAACGAAAACCGGGGATGTCATCGTTCCGGCCATGCAGGATGCCCGCCTGGCTGGCCGGCGTCGTCGAGGGCAGCATGGCCGTCCACGGACGAATGACCATCTCCTCGGCGCGCAGCAGGCCGGCCAGGACCGGGACGCGCCCGGAGCGCACGGCGTTCTCCAGCACCGGCAGGCCGAGCCCGTCGATCTGGACGATGAGGAGCCCCGGGGTCGGCGGGTGCGGGTTGGAGCGGTTTCGCGCAACGAGCTGTCGGACCTGCGTCCCGTAGTACGACTCGTCGTCGCTCACGGCCACGACCTCCGCCAGCACCGAATTCAGGACGGTCAGGAGGATCGAGCCCCACACCGCCGCCGCCAGGCCGGCGACGTGGACTCCCGGCAGGGTGTCGCCGAGCGAAACGATCACCGCCACCTGGAACACGAGGGCCGCGCCCTGCGCCACGACGAGCGGCACGGGGATGAGCAGCCAGAGAAACAGCAGCCGCGCCGCTCCGTTGAGGAGCGCGAGCAGCAATCCGGCCACGAGGAGCGTCCCGAGTCCCGTGACCCGGGTTCCCGGCAGGAGCGCCGAGGTCACGGCAAGGGCGAGGCAGGCGACGGCGTACGACAGGATCGCTCGCCGGACGAGGGCAATCGGGCGGGCACGCCACGCCCGCATCAGCGCGGCCTGTTCGCGGTAGAAGGCGACGATGCCCTCAGGCAAGCACGCGTGCCTGGTCGCTGCGGTCACCGCAGGCGTCGCGAGACTGGACGATGGCCTCGTCTCGGGCACCCGGGACGATACCTCGCCCGTGCGGCGCCATGGCGTCCAGGGGCTCGCGGGCCCCGTAGCTTCGACGCTCGGGCCGACGCGAGCCGTAGGCGGCGCGGCGCGACCGCTGGTGTGTCATCGAACGCGCTCGTACGCCATCCGCGGGGCGGTGCCACGACGGTTCACTCCAGCGGGCTCTTGGTCGCCATGAGGTCCTGGTAACCGCAGGCGGGGCACTGCAGGTGCAGGTGGGGTGGCATCTCACCGCGCTCGGCCGTGGTGTCGAGATCGGAGAGATCGGGATGCTGATCGCGGCAGAAGCGGCCCGTCAGCATCTCGCCACCGCAGGCCGGACAGGCAGGCGTCTCCTGGAACTCTCGCATCGGCCTGAGGTCCTTTCGAACGAAGCTGGACTCGGGTGGCACGGCAGTTGTCGAAACGTCCGGTCAATTGCGCCATCGGGGGTCGCGGGGGATCCGCCCACGCGGGCAAGCCGTACCCGGCCGCCCCGTAGCGGCAACGGGGCGATGCCGGACGCCGGTCCCGACACGGATGACTGCCTGTGACCGGCGGCGCACCATCGAGCCGGCCGCCGGCGGGACCGAGGCACGGGCCAGCGACCCACGATCGCGCGCCCGGCCCGAGGGACTGTTACTTCTCCTCGGGAACCCAGTGCGATGCCTCGCCCGGCGTGTGGCCGCCCCCGGTCGGGCCGGCCTCGCCCTCGACCATCCCCGGTTCCTTTACTGGCGCTTCCCCGGCCCACTCCGTGTCGCTCCAGTGCTTGGGGTCGGCCTTGTCCTTCTCTCCCTCGCCGGACCACTCGTGGCGATCCCAGTCAGGGTTCTTCTTCTCCTGCTCCGTCACCGGATCATGCCCCCTTGGCGTGTACGTGCCGCGCTGGCGTGCGCGGGCAGTAAGCGTGGGCTCTCACCGATGCAGCGTCATGACGGTCGGTCATGCGTGCGAAGTCCATACGCCGCAGCGCCGGGACCGCGACCGCGCCCCCCGGAGCGGGACAGCCTCATGCCGTGACGTGCATCTGGTTGCGGCACGCGTAGAATCAGCTCGCGTCCGCTGCTCCACGCACGAGGGCATCTGAATGATTGTTGATCGGGTGCCAGCGCCCGCGGCCCCGGGTCGCCGTGCGCTCGTGCTCCACGATCGCCCCCTGGTCGTGAACCTCATCGAGCTGACCTTGAACCACGGGCTCTTCGTGGTGCGGGCGGCGGGCAGCCTCGCCGAGGCGGAGGCCATCCTCGCCTCCTGGCGCCCGCACCTCGCGGTGATCGACATGGACCACGACGACAGCACGGCGCTCCTGGACCGCCTGGGTGCCTCGAACGGCCCGCGCGAGCGCAGTGCGACCCCGGTCCTGGGACTCACCCGCCGCGGCGACCTGCAGACCAAGCTGCGCGCGTTCGATCTGGGCGTCGACGACATCCTCGCCGTGCCCTTCTCGCCCGAGGAACTGCTGGCCCGCTCGATCGTCATCAGCCGGCGGGCCACGGGGACCGAGATGCCCATCCTGCCCGCCATCACGCTCGGCGAGATCGAGATCGACATCGTCAAGCGCGAGGTGCGCGCGGGCACCTCGGTGGTCCACCTGTCGGGCATCGAGCAGCACCTCCTGTACCTGCTCGCCAGCCGGGCCGGCCAGGTGGTCACGCGCGACGAGATCCTCGACGCCGTCTGGGGCACCGACTTCGTGTCGGAGAGCAACGTGGTCGACCGCCACATCCGGGCCCTGCGCAGCAAGCTGCAGAACGACTACCGCCATCCCCGCTTCATCGCCACGGTGCCGGGCAAGGGCTACCGCTTCATTCCCACGTTCTCCAACCTGGGCTGGGACGCCGGCGCGACCCTGGACGGGGACCGCCGCCACTAGCCGGCGCGCTCAGGCTCCGCGCGGCAACCTGTCGACACCGGGCTCCGCACGTCTCCTCGCGGCCCGCGGGCCATGACATCGCGTCATGACAGGCCCCCCCCGCGGGCGCATCGTCGGATTCCCGAGCCGCGGACATCGGCCGAATCCGAGATGGATCGGGCCCCGCGGCACACCCGAGGGGGAGCGTGACTGGCTGCAAGCTGATCCACCGACATGCGGACGCGCGCCGCGCCCTGGTGCTGCAGGCCGAACCGCGAGTGGTGCAGCCGCTCGTGGGGACGCTCGAGCACGGATCGTTCGTCGTGCGGGTGGCCCGGACCCTGGCGGAGGCCGAGGCGATCCTCGCCGGCTGGCGCCCTGATCTGGCGGTCGTCGACATGGACCACGACGAGGGTCCGGCGCTCCTGCTCCGCCTCGGCGCCTCGAACAGCCTGCAGTGCCGCAGCGGCACGCCCATCCTCGGGCTGACCCGCCGGGCTGACCTGCCGGCACGGCTGCGGGCGTTCACGCTCGGGGTGGACGACATCCTCGCCGTGCCCTTCGCGCCCGCGGAGCTGCTGGCGCGCGCCAACGTCATCAGCCGCGCGGCGCCGAGCACCGACGTGTCGGCACGCCCCGCCTGAGCGGCCGCGCGTTCGAGGCCGACACCGTCGCCTGCGGGACGGCGCCCGTGGCATCCGCGAACCCTCGTCCATGACGACGCGTCATGACGGCGCACCGGACAGGCCGGACACTCGGGTCGGCTGACCTCGCGGGGCTCAGGACGCGGGCGCCGTTCGCCCGCCGGCAGTGGACATCGGACCCGCGAGGAACGACGTAATGGTCCCCACGCGGGCGGGGCCTCGTCCGCACACGGCGTCGGCCGCAACGGCCGCCGCGAACACGAAAGGGATCGGTTCGAATGGGCATCGTCGCCTGGATCGTCGTCGGCGCCATCGCCGGGTTCCTGGCCAGCAACCTCATGCGTGCCCGTGAGGGCCTCCTGATGATGATCGCGCTCGGCATTGTCGGCGCCCTGGTCGGTGGGTTCGTCGCGACGACCGTGCTCAAGCTCGGGTCCGTCAACGGCATCAACATCGAGAGCATCGTGATCGCCACGCTCGGCGCGATCGCAGTCGTCTACGTGGTGCATCTCGCGACTGGTTCGCGTGGTCTCCTGTCCCGGAGGTGACGACGAGCGGACGCGCCCCGCTGCGGTCACCGATGTGACGCGCGGGCGCAGAATTCCGGCGCGAGTCACTCGGCGGAGCGGCACTCGCACCCGGCTTTGACTCGCTCAGCCCGACACCCTGTCAGTCGTCGTTCACCAGCTGACTCGGGCCCCGTCGTCCTCCGCCCGGGCGCGGGCGGCACCTCCGTCGGAACGCTCGCCGCTCTCGACGATACCCGTCCAGAAGTCCACTGCGGCCCCCTCGTACAGGAGTCCCATCCGGACGGCCTCCCCACGCCAGCGCTCGACGGTGCGCCCGACGGGACCCGCCGCCTGCTGCTCGGGCTCGAGTCGCTGGTCTTGCTCGTAATCGACCAATTTCGCGCGGTGGATGGCCAGCTGCTCCGCCGCGATCGCGCCTCGCGCCTCGGGTGGTCCGAGATCGGCGAAGAAGAGCTGGAGGAGCCCGGGATCACGCAATTCGGTCGGCTCCCCCGACGGCCGCCCGAGCCAGCTACGCAGGGCCGCCCGTCCGGCCTCGGTGATGCTGAAGATGCGCCGCCGGCGCCCGTCGTCCTCGCGCTGCTCGTGCAGCAGTCCGAGCCCCGCCAGGCGCGCGGGCTCCCCGTAGAGGATCGAGTGGGGGAACGACCAGAAGTGACCGAGTGTCGCCGCCACGTGGCGCTTGAGCTCGTACGGGGTCGAGGGGCCTTCCCGCGCCACGAGTCCGAGGACGAGGTATGAGGTCTGGGTCAGCTGGTCTGTTGACATAATGCAGAGCATACCATACGATATGGACGGTTCAAGACAAATGATTCGCCAGACTGACGAGCTTGTCGGCTGAGCCCGACGGTCCTGCCGGAAGCGGCAGGCCCAGAGAGATGGACCCATGACGCTCATGGTGCGCGATCCGTTTGCCGACACCGCGCCGTTGCGCCAGGCGATGAACTGGCTCTTCGACGAAGGTGCCGCCCGGGCAACTCCCCACTGGTTGGCCCTCAACGTCTACGAGAACCCGGCTGCTCTCGTGATCAAGGCGGCGCTGCCCGGTGTCAAGCCCGACGAGGTCGACATCGCCATCGATGGCGACATTCTGACCATTTCGGGCGAGTTGAAGGCCGACGAGGAGTCGGAGGGCACCGAGTATCACCGCCGCGAGCTGCACGTGGGCCCGTTCGAACGGGCCCTGCGGCTGCCCGACCGTTTCGAGACCGAGCGGGCCGCCGCGGTCTTCGAGAACGGCATCCTGACGCTCACGATCCCCAAGGTCGAGCAGGCCCAGGTGCGGCACATCAAGGTGCAGGCCGGGATGGCCCAGGCGATCGAGGGCGCCATCGAGCGCTGAGCGCAGAACCGAGCTGTCATGAACTCCCGCACGATCCTCCTCTGGAGCGGGCTCGTCGTCGTGCTCGCGGCGGCCGCGAGGCGGCGCCGATCCCGCTCCCCGTCTGCTGACATGGGCTGCCGGCCATGGTCGCTGTGGGGCACGCCATGGACGCCCTGAATCGGCCGGCGCCGGCACGGGCCTGCGAGGTCAACCCGAGTGGTCGTGTGTGCGCCGGCCGGGCCACGGCGGGCACGTTCATGCGCGGCAACCCGTGAGTCGCGCCGCGCGGCAACAACCCCTGCGACCGAGACCAACCAGCGACAGGAGGGTGCCATGACGGCCCCACGGATCATCGTGCTCCCGAACGTTCTCAGCAACGCCGTGGCACCCAACACCCTCGGGGGCCTGACGGCCGGCCCGGGCACGACGCAGCGCTCGGCGGCGCATCCCTCCACGATGCGCCAGGTCTGGCGCCTCGCCATCTTCGCGGGGTTCGGTCTCGCCCTGTTGATCGAGATCCTCGGGAACCGCTCGTGGTAGCGCCGGCCACCACCGGGAAGGATCCAGCGGTGGTCGAACGACCGGACCGAGGCGCACGCTCTCATCGAGGCCGAGGCGCGCTGGACCGAGCGACAACGGCGTTCGCCTTCATCGTCGTCTGGCAGCGCGACAGCCATCGCTGGCGCATCGGCTCACGTCACGCGGGCCTGGCCCGGTCCTGAACCGAAGCCCTGTCGGCCGACCATTTCACACCCGAACCAACCCGGATCACCATCTACCGCGGAGGACTCACTCATGGCAGCTGTCAAAGCCCCCAAGCGGACCACGACCGTCGGGGGGAAGAAGGGCCGATCCGCCGCCACGGGGCACGCGCCCACGCCGACGACCAAGCTCCGCCCACTCGGCGACCGCGTCGTCGTCAAGCCGACGCCCCGCGAGGAGATGACCAAGTCGGGCATCGTCCTGCCGGACACCGCCAAGGAGAAGCCCCAGGAGGGCAGCGTCCTCGCCATCGGCCCGGGCCGGATCCTCGATGACGGCAAGCGCGAGGCCATGGACGTCCAGGTGGGCAACAAGGTGCTGTACGCGAAGTACGCCGGCACCGAGTTCAAGGTGGATGGCGATGACCTGCTCATCGTCAGCCAGAAGGACATCCTCGCCATCGTCGAGGACTAGGCCGGGTTCGGCCCGCTCGGGCCCGTCGGCTCCTCTTCGCGCAGCTTCGCACCAGGAAGGAACCACCACCCATGGCCAAGCAGCTCCTCTATGACGAGACCGCTCGCCATTCCCTGATGCGGGGCGTCGACCGTCTCTCCGACGCGGTTCGCGTCACCCTGGGCCCAAAGGGCCGCAACGTCGCCTTGGACAAGAAGTACGGCGCGCCGACGATCACCAACGACGGCGTGACGATCGCGCGCGACATCGAGCTCGACGAGCCCTTCGAGAACATGGGCGCCCAGCTCCTGCGCGAGGTCGCCATCAAGACCGACGACGTGGCCGGAGACGGCACGACCACGGCGGTCGTGCTGGCCCAGGCACTCGTGACCGAGGGCCTGCGGAACGTCGCCGCCGGCGCCAACCCGATGATCGTCAAGCGCGGCCTCGAGAGGGCCGTCGACACGGTCGTCGAGGCGCTCAAGGCGCAGGCGCGACCCGTCGCGACCCGCGAGGACATCGCGAACGTGGCCTCGATAAGCGCAGCCGACCCGGAGATCGGCGAGCTCATCGCCGAGGTCATGGACAAGGTCGGCAAGGACGGCGTCATCACCGTCGAAGAAGGCAAGACGACCGGCCTCGAGAAGGAATACGTCGAGGGCATGCAGTTCGACCGTGGCTACATCTCGGCGTACTTCGTGACCAACGCCGACCAGATGGAGGCGGTCCTCGAGAAGGCCGCCATTCTCGTCACGGACAGGAAGATCTCGAGCATCCAGGACCTGCTCCCCGCGCTCGAGAAGGCCGTGGCCCTCAGCAAGCCGCTTCTCATCGTCGCCGAGGACATCGACGGCGAGGCGCTCGCCACGCTCGTCGTGAACAAGCTGCGTGGCACGATCAGCGTCCTGGCGGTCAAGGCGCCGGGCTTCGGCGACCGCCGCAAGGAGATGCTGCGTGACATCGCCGTCCTGACGGGTGCGAAGGTCATCAGCGAAGAGGTCGGCCGCAAGCTCGAGAGCGTCGGACCTGAAGACTTTGGTGGCGCCCGGCGCGTCGTCGCCACCAAGGACGACACGACGATCATCGAGGGCGACGGCAATCCGGACGAGATCAAGGGCCGCATGCAGCAGATCAAGGCGCAGATCGAGGAGACCACCTCGGACTACGACCGCGAGAAGCTGCAGGAGCGTCTCGCCAAGCTGTCGGGCGGGGTGGCCGTCATCAAGGTCGGCGCGCCCACGGAAGTCGAGCTCAAGGAGAAGAAGCACCGCATCGAGGACGCCCTCTCGACGACCCGTGCGGCGATCGAGGAGGGCCTGGTGGCCGGCGGCGGGACCGCGCTTCTGCAGGCGATCCCGGCGCTTGCGAACCTCCACTTCGAGGGCGACGAGCAGGTCGGTGTCACCATCGTGCGCCGGGCGCTCGAGGCCCCCATCCGCCAGATCGCGCAGAACGCCGGCGCAGAAGGCTCCGTCATCACCGCCGCGGTGCGTGACATGGCTGCCGGCCATGGCTACGACGCGCTCCGTGGCGAGTACGGCGACATGTTCGCCAAGGGCATCGTCGACGCGGCCAAGGTGACCCGTTCGGCGCTGCAGAACGCCGCCTCGATCGCCGGCATGGTCCTGACGACCGAGACGCTCATCACCGACCTGCCGGAGAAGAAGAACGGCGCGTCGGCCGGCGGGTACGGCGGCGGAGGCGGTGGCTACGGCGGAGACATGGACTACTAGCACGCGCGGCGACTGGGCGGGCGCGGCCGATCGCCACAGGGCGCGCCGCACCGCCCGTCGCCCGACCTCGTGATCGGCGAGCCATTGCGTCATCGACGGGGCTCGGCGGCACCCGACGTCGACGTCTTGCGGAGATCACGGTGACGCACGGCTTCCCCAGCTCCAATCCCCACCGTACGCGGAGGGCGGCAGGTCAGTTCCAGCATCATGTGCTGCCCGGGGCGGACGAACCCGGGTCGGGACAACGGCGCGAGGATGTCACGCAGGTCCAGTACCGCGCGTGGATGGCCGAACCACACGCATGCCCGGCCTGCATGTCGCCCGACGTGGCCGTCGACGGTGACCGCTTCGGCGGTCTCTGGTGCGTCGCCTGTCGGACCGAATGGCGCGTCACCAGGTTCCCCGGCGGGGCCGATCCTGCGTGGTGGACGCTGCGTGGCGGGCGCCTGCCGTAATCGTGCGCCGGGCAAAGGTCGCTCGCCCGCTGCGTCCATCCGCGGGACAGGCAGGCGCGTGCGGGGGATCCATCGGATTGGCAAGCTCATGTGACCCCGTCGTCGGGCAATGACACCGGGAGATGAGCAATCGGTCGGAGATGGGTCCTTTCGGACGCGCGGTAGGCCGTCAGATGCGACCAGGCCGGGCGCCGTGGACGAACCGTTGCGATCGTGACGACCGCGGCTCGCTCGCCACCGATGGGGTGGGCGGGCATGCGAGGCCCTGCTCGCGGAACCGGGCTGCGGGCGGCGCAGTCCGGTTCGATGAGGCCGACGCGTCCGTCCTCACGCACCACGTGTGCAGAAGGGGCCGGGCGTTCTCAGGCATGGATGGCATCGAGCGTGATTCTCCGCGCGTGGAGTCGCACGATGACGCGCGTCTGGCGCGCCTGTTGGTCCGCCGGGTAGATGTACCCGTAGTAGCGCGGATGGCGCGTGTACTTCCGGGTGAGCGCGTCGAGCTGCTCGAGCGCGCCCTCGGTGACGAGCTCGGCGTCGCCTCGGATCTGGAGAAAGCGCCCGGTGTTGTCGGGGTCGACGATGAGCAGGCTGACCTTCGGATTCGCCTGCATGTTGCGCCCCTTCTGGCGCTCGAGGGTCGTGTCGGTGCGGGCGCACACGCCGTCGTAGTCGACCCACACCAGGCTGGATTGCGGCTGCCCGTCCGCGCCCATCGTGGTCAGCACGCCACAGATCGGGCGCGTGAGCAGGTCGAGATGCGAGGAGGGGATCGGGAGCGTGTCGGGCACGGCCTGGACCGTCATCGCGCGTCTCCCGTTCCGGTGGCGTCGACCGCCACGACGTGCGTCGGCCGGATCCGGCACTGCACCGGGATCTCGGTCTCCGCGAACTGCGCCGGGATGCACTCGCCGAAGTAGCGCATCGGCCGTCCGGCATACTTCGAGGCGAGCCCGTCGAGGTGCGCGCCGGCGCCCGCCTCGGTCATCTCGACCACGGTCCCCCGTACTTCGAGATACCGCAGGGGCTCCCGGGGGTCGTAGCAGAGCAGCGTGACGCGGGGGTTGCGCCGCATGTTCCGCTCCTTCTGGAAGCCCCGCATCGTGTTCACTCGCACGCACGCCCCGTCGGCGTCGCACCAGACCACCGACGTCTGCGGCGACCCATCGGGCATGACCGTCGTCAGGGCGGCCACCGGGGGGCACTCGACGAGGTCGCGGTGCGAGGCCGGGATCGTGTCGGACGAATGGCCCGTGAGCAGGCCGAGCGTGGGCATGTCGTTCACCTCACTCATCGAGATGCCGCTATGCGACGACCTGGGCTGCCGCGGTCAGGAGCACGATGAGCGCGCCCAGGCCGGTCGCTCCCTCGGCGGTGAACCCGAGCCAGCGCAGATCGCGCTGCCTCGGGCCGGTATCCGTCGTCCGCGCCACGCGCCGGATGAGCCGGTCGACCGCGACCGCCAGCGCGATGAACGCGATCACCATCCCGTGCTTGGCGAGCATGAGCAGGGTCCATGACGACGCGAAGACGTTGCCGAGCCCAGCGTAGTGCGGGTCGATGACCAGGAGATAGCTGCCGGTCAGCGTGAAGAGCAGGGCCGACAGGGCCACGAGGGGCACCGCGCGGCGCTCGATGCCGAGCAGTGTCGTCGCGAGGGACTGGCGATCGAGGGAATGCTCGAGCGCCGGCAGGGCGATCCGGCCGAGGATGCCGTAGTAGCCCCAGGCGATCACGAGCGCCACCGTGTGGAGCCAGATCGCCAGCACCTGCGGGATATCCATCGCGTGTTCCTACCTTCCACTCGACTCCGACCCGGATGCCGCAGCCGAGACCGCGACGGTCTCCGCGGCGACGATCGACAGGCCGAGATCGCGGATCGCGCCGAGGAGGCCGTGCAGGGCGGCCTGGTCCGGGACCCCGCCCGCGAGGAGCGTCGTCCCGTCGACCTGGGGCTCCACGCGAAGTCCCGCGAACATCGCGGACCACGCCGGTCCGAGCTCGCCCTGCACCCGCACGCGGATCTCGTACCTGGCCATCCCCCACCTCCGTTCGGTCCGGCACCGGCCCGGCCGACTCGACACGATCACGTTCCACATCCTTGGGCCACGGTGATCAGGCGCCATGCCGTCACCTGGACCGACCCGCATCGGCTGTCTGCCAGCCATCGGGCCGACGTTCGACCGTCAGCTCGCCGCCGATCGCCTGTGCCCAGGCGCCGATCTCGGCCCAGTCCCGGAAGTCGCCCGCCTGCAGCATCGCCGCGTTGTTGGGGACGAGCCGGAACGTGCGTTCCAGGAATCCGACGGGCCTGGCGGTCGGGTCGAAGGCGCCGAAGAAGACGTGATGGTCTCGCGCGTGAACCATCTCGCGGAGCCTGGCGATCTCCCTGGGCGTGGAAGCCTCGGCGACATCGCGGCCCTGCGCGTCCACGGTGCCGGTGCCGAGTGGGCCGCTGCTGAACAGCCAGACCGGGCTGCCCGCGAGCACCGTCTTGTTCCGCTGCACGAAGTCGACGGCCTCCTTCAGCCACCCGCAGTACAGGGCGCTGCCGACGACGAACGCGTCGAACCGGTGCACGTCACGGACTCGATCGGCCTGCTCGACGCTGACACCGAGACCCAGCTCGCCGAGCACCGCACCGATCCGCTCCGCGATCTCGCGGGTCGCCTCGTGGTGAGTGGCGTAGGCAACGAGAACATTCATCGTGACCTCCCGCGTACCTGGCGTGGGCCTATCGCGTGGCGGGCTGGCCGCCGCGCATGGTGGTCCGGGCGTCCGGGACAGCCGGGACAGCCGGGCCGCCCGAGGACGGCCCACAGCAGGAGCCCATCGATCGCGAGACCGGGCAGGGCCGGCGGGCTGAACAGGGCCGCGAGCATGACGGCCGAGCCCATCGATGCCATGGCGATGAGGGGCCCGCGCCAGTTCCGCGGCACGAGGAGGCCGCTCTCCGCGAGCGCCGCCATGACGTATCCGGAGACGACGAGGGAGGTGACAAGGATCGCGGACGAGTCGACCACGCCTGCGTCGATGCCCGGCGCCGGTGACGGGCCAGGGCTCGCGCGCGGCGAACAGCAGGCCGCACGAGACGGCTCCGACGTGCATGATCGCGTGGCCGATCAGTCCGAGCGGGATGAACCGCGACATCTCGATGACCCTTCCTGGAGGCCGGCCCACCTGGCCAGCGCGCATCTCCGAGAGTGGCGGTCAACCCGGCCCTCGCGCATCCATCCTTGGATCGAGGGGAGGGGTTGGATTCGCGGACGACAAGCAGGTGCCTGGTACGCCGCTGCGCGGCTACGCCAGGAGGCCGAGCTCCCGTGCGCGCGCGATCGCCTCGACGCGGTTGGCGGCCCCGAGCTTGCCCGACGCCGCATGGACGTGGCTCTTGACCGTGCTCAGGGTGACGTACAGCTCGGCGGCGATCTGGCGGTTGGACCGCCCGGCTGCCACCCGCCGCACGACCTCGAGCTCTCGCGCCGTCAGCGGCTCGACGAGGCCTCCCGGGGACAGGCGGCGAGGGGACGTCGCGGCCCGATCGCGTACCGCCCTCGCCTCGCGCAGCGTCGTGACATCGCCGCCCCGTCGCGCCAGCTCGATCGCTCGCTCGGCGGCCGCCACCGCACCGGGATCGCCCGTTCGCGCGAGGATCTCGGCGCGCGCCAGGTGGATCCGCGCCGCAGCCGGCATCTCGTTGCCGTCAACGTCGATGAGGTCGGAGAGGACCTCGTCGCAGGCTTCGAGCGCGGCGTGCAGGCGGCCCCGCCGGGCCTCCGTACGGGCCAGGTCGCGGGTGGAGTCCGCGAGCGCAATCCAGTTGGCCGTGGCCCGCAGAGCCGGTCGTGCCGCCTGCAGCTCGTCGACCGCGCGGTCGACCTCGCCGGCGTCGAGGAGTGCGAGGCCGAGCGTACCGCGGATGTCGGCGAGAAGCGGGGCCGCATCGGGCGGAGCGAGGGTGAGCGCCCGCTCGGCGTGGCGGACCGCGGCGGCAGGATCGTGCCGGAGCCGCGCCGCAATCGACCGGATCAGGGCGTGGTACGAGGCCTGAACCGGCGCGCCGGGCAGCCCTGCCGCGAGCGCGGCGGGCAGGGCGGCTTCCGCGTCGGCCAGATGCTCGTCGACGCCCTCGGTCCGCCCCGAGAGGACGAGGGACAGGGCGTAGAACGTGCTGAGGCGGAAGTGCGCGCGGACGGCCGCCTCGGGGAGCCGGTCCAGGCAACCGAGAAGGGTCACGAGCTGGCCCGCGTGGATGAGCGCGCCACCCATCCCGGCGATGCGCGCGCAGGCCCGTTCGGACGTCGCCGGATCGCACGGCGTGCTCGATCGAGTCGGCGACGAAGCCGTGCTCCGCGTACCAGTCGGCCGCGCGCAGGTGCAGGACGGCGGGGGCCGTCGGATCCGTCGTGGCGAGGCGCGCGCGGAGCAGATCGGCGAACAGGTGGTGGTAGCGGTACCAGCGCCGCTCCTCGTCCAGCGGCACGAGGAGGACGTTGGCCTGCTCGAGACGTTCGAGGGTGTGCTCGCCGTCGACGCGCCCGGTCAGGGCGTCGCACAGCGAGCCGGTCAGCCGATCGAGCACCGCCGTCGCCATGAGGAACGCCCGATCGGCATCGTCCAGGCGCGCGAGGACCTCGTCGGTGATGTAGTCGAGCACGTGACGATGACTCGCCGCGAACGCTCGGACGCGCTGGGAGACGTCGGTCCGCCCGACGAGCGACAGGCCGGCGAGCTGGAGCACGGCGGGCCAGCCCTCCGTCCGCGCCATGAGCACGGCGAGGTCCTCGGCGGAAAGCTCGATCCCCATCCGCGCCGAGAAGAACGTCCGGGCCTCATCGGCCGTGAAGCGAAGGGCCTCGGCCCGCAGTTCCAGCAGCTCACCCTGCGCCCGGAGGCGCGCCAGCGGAAGCGCGGGATCTTCGCGGGTCGAGATCACGAGCCGAGTGCGGGCCGGCAGTCGCTCCAGGAGGAGCCCCACCGCGCCGCGGACGGCGGGCGCCGTAATGACGTGGTAGTCGTCGAGGACGAGCACCGACGGTGTCGCCGGCTCGGCGAGCAGCAGGGCGATCTCGTCGATGACGTCACGGGCCTCCGTCGTCTCTCCGCCCCCGGCGGGCGGCGCGGGCGAGCCACCCGCAGCCCCGGACGCGGCCGACCAGAGGTAGCGCAGGAAGCGGGCAGGGTCGTTGTCGGCCCGATCGAGGGCGAGCCACGCGCTCGGGACCTCCGAGGTCGCGAGCCAGTCGACGAGCGCCGTCGTCTTGCCGAATCCGGGTGGGGCGGAGACGAGCATGAGCCGCGCGTCCGACGCGCTTGTGAGGAGATCGACGAGGCGAGTTCGATGGACCCACCGGCCCGACAGGCGGGGCATCGCCAGCTTGCTCGGGAGAAGAAGATCCGTCGCTCCTGCCACCGTTCGTCATCGTAGGTTGCCGGAGACACGAGGGCGCAGTGCCGTCCGGACCA
>CAVWSU010000018.1:0-131399 GCA_963757865.1 uncultured Chloroflexia bacterium | reverse complement strand
TCAATGGCCATCTCGAAGTCCCCACCTGTGGCCGTGAGAAGTCCCCACCCCGGAGGACCGCTCAGGGCATCGGCACGGGCCCACCTCCTCTCAGCCTGGCCTCCTTCATCCGGTAGGAGTCGCCGCTGGTGACGACCACGACGCTGTGGTGGAGCAGGCGGTCGAGGAGCGCCACCGCGGTGGTGTGCTCGGGCAGGAAGCGGCCCCAGCTCTCGAAGGGCCAGTGGCTGGCCACGCCGAGGCTGCGGCGCTCGTAGGCGGCGGCCACGAAACGGAAGAGGAGCTGCGCGCCCGTATCGTCGAGCGGCGCGAACCCCAGGTCGTCGCAGAGCACGAGATCCGCGCGCAGAAGGTTCTCGATGAGCCGCCCGACGCTGTTGTCGGCGAGACCGCGGTAGAGGGCCTCGACGAGCGAGGCGGCGGCGAAGTAGCGCACCCGGAAGCCGGCTTCCACCGCGGCGTGCCCGAGGGCGATCAGGGTATGGCTCTTCCCGGTTCCCGCGGGACCCACGAGGCAGAGGTTCTCTCGCGCCCGGATCCACTCGAGGGACGCCAGGTAGTCGAACGTCGCCCGTGGGATCGATGACTCGGCGACGCGGAACTCCTCGAGCGTCTTGCGCACGGGGAAGCCGGCCGCCCGCAACCTGGCCCGCGCGTTGGAGGCATCGCGCGCCCCGAGCTCGGCCTCCAGGAGCGTGCGCAAGAGCTCGTCGGGTGGCCAGCGCTGCGTCCGCGCGGTCACCAGCACCTCGGGGGCGAGCCGGCGCACGGCGGCGAGCTTGAGGCGGCGCAGGGCGGCCTCCAGATCGGGGGCCAGGGCCGGCGCGGCGCTCGCCGTCATGCCGTCGGCTCCAGGGCGTAGGCGGCCAGCGGCCGCACGGGCACCACGGGGAGCGCGATCGCGAGCGGTGCGCCGGGACCCGCGAGGTGTGGCACCCCCGGCCCGGCGGCGAGGATCGCGCGGACGTCGGATGCGCCGTAGCGGTGGAACACGAGCGCCCGCTCCAGGGCGGCCAGGAGGGCCTCGCGCCCGTGGGCGCGCTCGAGCTCGACGATGGCGGCCAGTTCCGAGGCCAAGCGCGGCGTGCCGGCCGCGGCCGCCTGACGGAGGAACGCCTCGGGCAGCGGTCCCCACGAGAGGAAGGCAAGTTCGGCCGGGGTACGGGGTCGCAGGGCCCGCGAGGGCCGCGCGAGCGAGCCGCCGTAGTGGGCATCCTGGAGCGACAGCTCGCCCGGGCCGACCAGGCGATGGCGGGCGAGCTCGGTGCCGTGGTCGGTGATCACGAGCTCGCCAGCCAGCACCACGAGCTCGACGCGCCGCCCGATGTACGCGCCGGGCACGCTGTAGCGGGCACTGCCATAGCGCACCGTGCGCAGGCGATCGACGGTGCGGACCGCGGTCGGCGCGGGTGCCGGTCGGAGCGACGGCAGGGGGCGCAGCACCACCTGCTCGACCACCAGTCGTTCGGCGGGCACCGCGGCGATCTCGCTGTGGCGCTGCCCGTTGCGCTCGGCACACCAGGTCCGGGCGGCCGCGTTGGCCTCGTCGAGCGTCGCCCAGCCGCCGGCCGGGACGAGGAGGTCGCGCTTGGCATACCCGACGAGGTGCTCCACGACCCCCTTCGACTCGGGGTCGGCGGCCTCGCAGAAGTCCGGCCGGAAGCCGAAGTGGGCGGCGAAGGCGACATACCCTGGTGCCGGGACGACAACGTTCGCCACCACGCCACCCTTGAGGCAGCCCATCCGGTCGGCGAGCACGACCGCCGGCACGCCGCCGAGGATCTCGAAGCACTCGGCGAGGAGGCGCAGGGTCGTCGCCTGGGTCTCGTCGGCGGCGAAGCGGACGAAGCGCACCCGGCTCCAGGCGAGCACGGCGCAGAAGACGTGCAGCCCCGCCTCGCTGCCCCAGTCGATGACGAGGTGCTCGCCGGGCACCGGGACCCACGGTCGATACACCCGCCGCTCCCGGCGCCAGGCGGCCTTGGCGCTGGCGACCGCCCGGCGCAGGTGGCGCGCCGAGCCCAGATAGC
This sequence comes from uncultured Chloroflexia bacterium, assembly GCA_963757865.1. Classification (GTDB taxonomy): domain Bacteria; phylum Chloroflexota; class Limnocylindria; order Limnocylindrales; family CSP1-4; genus JAJYNJ01. The sequence goes on along the minus strand of CAVWSU010000018.1, from coordinate 129,369 downwards.
CCTGCGCCCGGCAGAGGGGCAACAGGCGCTTGGCGCTCATCCGCCCATCGGTGGCGCGCACCTTCTCGGCGATGAGATCCCGGTACGGGTCGGTGCTCCGGGGTCGTGGCGGCCGCACCACGAGCGGCCGGCCGCGCCGCTCCACGACCCGGCGGACGGTCTTGTGGGTGGTTCCGCAGAGCGCCGCCGCGGCACGGTACGACCCGAGCTCGGCGTACGCGGAGAGGATGTCCAACTGCTCCCTCGCTGACTTCACAATGGGCGTCCCTCGGGGTCCTCATGACCGGCATGAACACCGTCATCGTGGACCCCGGGGGCGTTCGCCCCGGTGGCTCAGATCAATCGAGGGTGGGGACTTCTACATGGCCACCAGTGGGTACTTTCCCACGGCCACGGACAGACCCGACCGGCACTCGCCCCCGCAGTGAGGTCGTGACCTTCGGCGCTGGCAGCGAGGGCTGAACGGCCCATGACCGTTGCCGATCTCCCATCCCCCGTCCGGTCATGCCAGGGGCAGTACCGTCGTTGCGGGGTGGCACCGGATTTGCGCCGATTCGGTGCCCGAAAGCCCCGAATGCGGCTCCGGAGGGGCCCTATGGGCGACGAAGGTACTAGACGAGGTACCGGTTATGCCCCACGATTTGAGGTGCCGGCGCGTCAGGGCGCCCGGCCCGTCGCGGTATCGCGATGGCATCGATCGTTCCGAGGGTCGCCCAATGCTCACACGCCGTATCACACGCACCCCGCCGAACCGGACGAGGACCCGCCTCGCCTGGCTCGGGAGTGCGGTCGTCCTACTTGGCCTCCTCGTCGGACCTGCTGTGCTGCCCGCACTGGCCAGTCCCGGTCCCAATGGCGCCGGAACACCCAACGACGGCACCACTTCGAACGTGAAGGTTGGCGGGAGCCTCACGGCCGCCGCTGGCGTCGCATCCATGAACGACGCCGTTATGACATGCAACGCCAGCACAGTGAGCGGGCTGAGCGGCTCATTCGCCCTGTCGGCCAACGCCGATCCCGGCTCCACGATCGTCGTCTTCCTCGTTGCCAACAACGGCTCGAACGCGAGCCCGGCCGGAAACGTTTCAGCCAACTACGCGATCGTCAACGTTGGTGCCGCGGGGACGTACACGTTCTCGATTTCCATCACGGCGCCATTCACGGAGACTAAGGGTGGCGTTGTCGTCGAGTTTGCGATCAACGCCGATAAGTCGACGGTTATATCGAACTCGGCCTCCAATTCCTTGAACTGCACCGATGCGACCCCGACCCCGACGCCCACCCCGACGCCCACGCCGACGCCCACGCCGACGCCGACCCCGACCCCGACCCCGACCCCGACGCCCACCCCGACGCCGACGCCCACCCCGACGCCCACCCCGACGCCCACGCCGACCCCGACGCCCACGCCGACGCCGACCCCGACGCCCACGCCGACGCCCACCCCGACCCCGACGCCCACGCCGACGCCGACCCCGACGCCGACCCCGACGCCCACGCCGACGCCGACCCCGACGCCCACGCCGACGCCGACCCCGACGCCCACGCCGACGCCGACCCCGACGCCCACGCCGACGCCGACCCCGACCATCGTGACGGCACCGCCGACCGCGACCCCGACGCCCACGCCGACCCCGACGCCCAGTGCGAGCGTCCTGGCCGCCACCGGCACCCCGCAGAGCTCCGTCGAAGGAGTGACGGGGACGCCGTCGCTGCCGCCGACGAACAGCGTGCCGGGACAGGACGGCGGTCAGTCCAACAGCGGCCTGCTCCTCCTCCTGGGCACGATCGGTGCAGCGTCGCTGGCGCTCATCACGATCACCCTCCTGCGGGAGCGCCTCCTGGGACGCATCGACCGGTAGTCATCAGGGGCGACAGCCCCAGAGCCACAGAACGACGGGCGCGGGACCCTGACCCGCGCCCGTCGTTTCATGTCCGTCATTCGCCGTCTGCCCGCCGCCCGGGCGGTTTGACGCTGAGCACGGCGCGCGACCCTGTACCGGCGATGGCATGCGTGTGATCTCGCGGGACCGCCGGTCCGGGGGCGTAGGGCTTCCGCTCCCAGCAATCCGCCCGGGTCCATCCCCCAATAGGCCCAGCCGCCTGCCGGGACTCGAGGTGCCGCCGCGCAACAGAATCCGCGCGGAACGGTGACCGCGCGCGCTGCCGGAGCACGAGTCGGCTCATCGGATGGCACAAAGGTACTAGACGCCGTACTGCGGAAAGCCCACGATTCTCGACGCCGACGCGTCAGGGCGCACGACCCACCTGCGAACTCGCGGTGGCACATATCCCTCGGGGGGCAAGCCCATGCTCACTCGTCGTATCTCCGGCACTCCGAGAAGCCAGGCCCGATCACGCCTCGCCTGGCTGGCCGGCGCCGGCCTCCTGGCCGGGTTCCTCATCGGGCCAGCTGCGCTGCCCGTGCTCGCCGTAGGTCCGGACACGCAGCAGGTGACTCTCTGCCACGGTACGGGCAGCCAGGGCAATCCGTACGTGCAGGAGACCGTCAACATCTCGTCGTCCAGCTACACGGACGTGAACGGGCACGGGGCTCATACCGGCCCAGTCTGGTACGACGGGATCACGGTCGCGTGGGGCGACATCATCCCACCGTACGTCTACGCGCCGAACGGCTTCAGCTACCCGGGGTTGAACTGGAACGTGGCTGGCCAGGCAATCTGGAACAACGGGTGCAATATCCCCACCCCGACGCCGACGCCGACCCCGACGCCGACCCCCACGCCGACGCCCACCCCCACGCCCACGCCGGTCGTCACGCCCACGCCCACCCCGACCCCGTTCGTCCCCACGCCCACGCCGTTCGTCCCCACCCCGACGCCCGTGGTGACACCGACTCCAACCCCGATCGCGAACCCTTCACCCCACGTCCACACCGCAGGGAACCGTCCTGGCAGTCACCAGCCAGCCGACGCTTCCGCCGACCAGTGGAACGCCGGGACAGGGCGGCGATCCGGGCAACGGCCTGATCCTCCTGCTCGGCGCGATGGGCGCAGCGTCGCTCGCCCTCGTCGCGACCACCCTGCTCCGGGAGCGTCTGCTGGAGCGCGCAGACCGGTAGTCATCCGGGGCTCTCGAGCCCCACGCACGAGAAAGACGGGCGCGGGACCCTGACCTGCGCCCGTCTTCTCATGTTCCGCGTCAGACCGTGAGCCGGCTCAGACCGTGAGCGTCAGCCCCGGTTCGGCAAGCATGGCCTCGCCGGCAAATCGCTCGCGTGCGAGGGCGAGCGCGGCAGCCGGGTCGACGTCGTCGAGGATGTGCGTGATCACGAGCCGGCCGGCCTCCGGCCTCGGTGGCGAGGCCGGAGGCATCGGCTGCATTGAGGTGATTCGGTCCGTCGATCACCGGACCCGCGCCGTGCGAGGCCTCGACCAGCAGCGTGTCCCCGGCGCGCACGAGCGGGAGCAGGTCGGCCGCGCGCCCACAGTCGCCCGAGTAGACCAGGCCGGGTGCAGACGGATCGGCTCCGGGTGACACGCGGAACGCGTAACTCGTGCCGACGTGGAGCACGGGCGCGACCGCCACGGTGAAGCCCGCGACCGTCATCGTTCCGGGCACAAGGGCATCGCCCGGCAGATCGCACAGGAAATCGTGCTCGTTCGTGAGCCCGTCGAACCGCCGGCGCAGCTCGGCAGGTCCGTGAAGCGCGACCGTCCGCGACGGCTCGCAGCCATAGCGGAGATAGAGCCGCAGGGGCACCAGGTCGATGCAGTGATCGGGGTGCACGTGCGAGATGAGCACCGCGCTCAGGTTGGCGGGGTCGCGGAAGCCGGCGAGCGCTGAGAAGCTCCCCTGGCCGAGGTCGAGGAGAAGGGCGGATGCACCCGGATCCCCAGGTTCGCCCAGCTCGACGAGGTAGGACGAGGAGGCTCGGCCGGGCACGCGGCTCCACGCTGCGGCGCAGCCCACCACCGTCAGGCGCATCCCACCGCCCTCACGCATCGTCCCCCTCCACGCGAACGTCCGGTGGATTGTCGCGCAGGCGGCCCTCACCTGCACCGCGGGCGCCGAGCAGCGCCGTCACGAGCTCGGTCGACAGTTCGACAGCCTCCCGCTCGCCTCCACGCCGGAACGCGAGCTCGCGGAACCCCGCGCGCCCGATCGTCCGGTACACGTCGGGCAGGCCGAACGCGAAGTGCTCGATCCGGTGCGCGTCGCTTCCGGCCACGATCCGCTCGCCGCCGAGCTCGCGGAACCGCTGGACGACGACGGGGGCCGGATACGGCTCGCCGGGTTCCTGTCGCAGACCGGACGCGTTCACCTCCAGGGCCGTTCCCGTGTCGATCAGCGCACGGAGCAGGTGGTCGTAGATGTCGGCGTGGGGCTCGTACTCGAAGGCACCCAGGTACGGGTGGATGTAGCGCTTCACGAAGTCGAGGTGGCCGATGGTGTCGAACAGGCCGCTTCGGATGGCGCGCTCGACCTCCTCGAAGTAGAACGCGGTCGCTTCGCGGGGCGTCCTGCCGGCGCACCAGGCGGCGGCGGTCGCAGGGTTGCGAAAGGGGCCCCGGTTCGACATGTGCACGGACCCGATCACGTAGTCGTAGGCATGGTGCGAGAGGTACGCCGCGATCTCGTTCTGGACGCCCCGCTCGTAGGTGACCTCGAGGCCGAGCCGGATCTCCGGCTCGCCCGCCCACCGCTCGGCCGCATCGCGCACGAGGCGTGCCCGTTCGTCGTAGGCGGCGTATCGGAAGGCTGGGTCGCCGGCCACGAAATCGATGTGATCGGTCACGGCCAGCTCGGCCACGCCCTGGTCGCGCGCGAGGGCGGCATACGCATCGAGCGGGACGTCGGCGTCGGGGGACAGGTCCGTGTGGAGGTGCGCGTCGAGGGGCAGAGCGAGGGGCATCTGGCGCAGGGTACCCGAGAGGTCGGAGAAGCGCGAGAGAGGCGGGTTCGGTGGACGCTTCCGCGGGGCGGGCCGCGGAGCGCTCGGGCGCCGGGCTCCGCCGCGTCAGTGCGGGCCACCACCCCGGTTTGCTCCGGGCCAGGGCGGGAATCGGCCCGGCCGCCCGTAGAATGCTGGGCCATGCCATTCCCCGACGCGCCATCCCCCGCCGCGACACCGGCCCACGAGATCCCGCGCTACGACGACCTTCGCTACCGCGACGTCTTCTGGGCGGCACGGGAGTACGAGGACAGGTGCGACCGGATCGCGATCAGGGCCCTCCTGCCCCACGAGGGCCAGCGCGTGATCGAGGTCGGGGCCGGGTACGGCCGGCTCGCGGACGAGTACCGTGGATACGACGAGATCGTGCTGCTCGATGCGTCGGACGCTCACGTCGAGGCGGCGCGTGAGCAGTTTCGCGACGACCCACAGGTCCGGGTCGAACAGGGCGATGCCTACACGCTCCCGTTCGACGATGCGTCGTTCGATGCGGTGGTGTGCGTGAGGGTGGTCCACCACCTGGAGCACCCGGGAGCCGTGTTCGCCGAGTTCTCGCGGATCCTGCGTCCGGGCGGGGTGCTCGTCCTCGAGTTCGCAAACAAGCGCAACCTGAAGTCGATCCTGAAGTACGGGTTGCGCCGCCAGGCCTGGTCTCCATTTGCCATCGAGCCGCACGAGTACCTGCCGCTCCATTTCGATCGTCACCCGCTCGAGGTGCGCCGGATGCTGCGGAGGGTCGGGCTGCGCGTCGAGGAGACCCGTGCCGTCTCGCTGTTCCGGCTGCCGATCCTGCGGGGACGGATCCCGGCCGCCTGGCTCGCCGCCGCCGAGCGTCCGCTGCAGGCCCCCCTGGGCGCGGTGACGCCTGGTCCCAGCGTGTACGTCCTGGCACGGAAGGTGGGATAGGCGCGGTAGGGCGGGAGCGGCACCGAGCGAGACTCGGTGGCAACGATAACGGCCGAGATGGCCGGGGACGCGGGGCCCGCTCCCGCTGCAGACGCTACGCTGGCAGTGATCCTGCCGAGCCGCGGCGGCCCTTTCCTGCAGAACTTCTCCGCACGGAAACGTATGTCGGTTGCCGCGGGACGCTGCCACCTCGCGACCCCAGCGGCACGGCGACGGCGCGCGGAATTCGTGCGTGGCCGGCCGCCAGTGGCCGCCGGGACGGCGAGGAAGTGCCTCGATAAGGGGTCCGGCTCGTCCGCGCATCGCACATACGTGTCTGTACCAGAGCGATCTGCAGGAAAGCCGGGAATGGCAGCCGTGGGAGCGCGGCCCGGGCAGCGCGCCTCACGCCCCGGCCACGGTCCAGTGAGCGAGCCGGTCCGACGCGGCCCCGCGCCGCCTGCGGCCCGATCGGCCGGTGGCCGATCGTCAGATGATGCCGAGCTCCCGGCCCACCGTGGCGAACCCGTCGAGGCACTGCTGCAGCTGGTCGCGCGAATGCTCGCTCGTGACGATCGTGCGGATGCGTGCCTTGTCCAGGGCCACGGTCGGGTAGACCACGGCCTGCGCGAAGATCCCCAGCTCGAGCAGCCGGTCGCTCATCCGCCCGGCCTTCTCGGAATCGCGGACGATCACCGGCGTGATCGGCGTCTCGCTGACGCCGGTGTCGAACCCCAGCTGCTTCAGTCCCGCCTTGAAGAAGCGCGTGTTGTCCCACAGCCGCTCGATGCGGGCCGTGTCCTGCTCGAGCACGTCGATCGCGGCGAGACACGCCGCGGCGACGGCCGGCGGGTGCGAGGTCGAGAACAGGAAGGGCCGCGAGCGCTGGACGAGGTAGTCGCGGAGGTGCTGGCGCCCGGCGACGTATCCGCCGAGCACGCCGACGGCCTTCGACAGCGTGCCCACCTGGATGTCCACCCGCCCGTGCAGGTCGAAGTGGTCGACCGTGCCCCGCCCGTTGCGCCCGAGCACGCCCGACGCGTGGGCGTCGTCCACCATGACGGCCGCGCCGTACCGCTCGGCCACCTCGCAGATCCCGGGGAGCGGCGCGATGTCCCCATCCATCGAGAAGACCCCGTCGGTGATCACGAGGATGTGCTCGTAGGCGCCGGACGAGCCGCCCTTCGCGCGCGCGTCGCGCAGCACCGTCTCGAGGCCGTCCACGTCCCGATGCGGGAACACGGCGCGCGAGGCCTTCGAAAGCCGCACGCCGTCGATGATCGACGCGTGGTTGAGCTCGTCGCTGACGATCAGGTCGCGCTCGCCCGTGATGGTCGGGATCACGCCGCTGTTGGCCGTGAACCCCGACTGGAACGTGAGCACCGCCTCGGTGTGCTTGAAGGCGGCAAGCCTCCGCTCCAGCTCCTCGTGCAGTTCCATGGTGCCCGCGATGGTTCGCACCGCGCCGCTGCCCACGCCGAGGTCGCGCACCGCATCCAGGGCGGCGCGCACCAGGTGGGGGTGGGTCGCGAGGCCGAGGTAGTTGTTCGACGAGAGGCTGATGACGGCGTGCCCGTCCATGACCGTGCTCGCGGCCTGGGCCCGGTCATCACGCGCAGCGGCCGGTAGAGGTGCTTCGCGTGGAGGTCGGCGATCTCCTCGGCGAGGTAGCCGAGGGGATCGGGCCGGGAAGGCGATCCGGGATCGGCGATGCCCGACGAGCCCGGCGAGCCCGACGAACCTGCGGCGGCCGATCCGCCCGCGACGTCCGACGAGCCTGGCGCTCCTGCGGCAGCCGATCCGGGATCGACGATGCCCGATGCGTCCGACGATCCGGCGGTGCGCGATCCGCCTGCGATGTCCGCGGCCGGGAGGTGCGCGGTGTCTCCCGCCGGTGTGCCCGTTCCCGTCGTCGAATCGGTCATGTCAGACCTCCTGCGGCAGCACTACCACCTTGCCCGCGTGCCCCGCGGCCACCAGGTCGAATGCCCCGGGGTAGCGGTCGGGCGGCAGGCGGCACGTGATGATGGGGCTTCTCGCCGTGCCGCGTCATCGCGCGGCCATGAGGATGGCAGCTGCGGCCGATCCGCGCGGGACCGATCCGTCGGCCGCGACCACGGGGTTGTCGAGCCGCCCGATGCCCGACACGTCCACGCCGACGACGTCGCCCGGCGCGAGGAACATCGGCGGGTCCCGGAACACGCCGACGCCGGACGGAGTTCCCGTCGCGATGACGTCGCCCGGTTCGAGGGTGATCGAGTTGCTGACGAACGCGATCAGCCGCGGCACGTCGAAGATCATGTTGGCGGACCTCCCGTCCTGCATCCGGACGGGTTTCCCGTCCGCCGGGGTCCGCCACGAGCGGATGGCGAGGTTCGAGACGTCGGGCATCTCGTCGAGTGTGACCATCGCGGGGCCCATGGGCAGGAACGTGTCCGACGACTTGGCACGCACCCACTGCCCGTCACCGTGCTCACCCGGCCCCAGCGCCGGATCCAGGCCCTGCAGGTCCCTGGCCGAGACGTCGTTCACGGCCGTCCACCCCGCGACGTGCGCGAGGGCGAGCGACTCGGGCACACGGCGCGCGCGTGCCCCGATGACGACCGCCAGCTCGGCCTCGAAGTCCAGGGCGTGCGTGACGTCGGGATGGATCACGGGGTCGCCGTCGCCAACCACCGCGTTCGCCCACTTCGCGAAGAGCAGCGGCCGATCCGGCTCGGGTCGGGCCTGCTTCGAGGCGCGATCGTGCTCCGATGCATGGTCGCGGTAGTTGTAGCCGACGCAGACGATCTTGCCGGGCCGGTGGACGGGCGCCATGAGCCGGACCGACGCGGCCGGGAGCCTGGACGGCGAGGTGTCGGGCAGGCGCTCGAGTCCCGAGCGCACCGCGACGAGGTCACGGTCCGCCGCGAGGTAGGCGGCCAGGTCGGCGTCGTCCAGGGCACGCGACCGGTCCGCCGCGGCGTCCACGCCGGGCAGCGCGTCGAGCGGGATGACCCAGCCGTCGCGCCCGTCCGGTCCCTGGTCGAACTGCAGGCCAAGGCGCGGCAGGGAGACAGCGTCGACGTTGCCGGAGTCACCGACCCCGGGGCCGCCTGCATGCCGGTCCCGGATCACTCGATAGCGGACGAAGCGCATGCGTGGACCTCTGTGTATCGAACCCGAACTCGTCCCGGCGTCCGCGCCGGCGAACCTCCGCCCGTCGACCGTGACGGCGATCGCCGCACCCGGCGCGCTGGCGCCGGCCCCGACGCTTCGACGTCGACCCCGCGGGCCCGGCCGGCGCCGGCCCCGAGGCCTCAGATCTCGCTGAACCAGGAGCGCGCCCGTGCACTGCGGAGCCCCCGGAACAGCAACAGGGCCAGGGCAGCCGCGAAGATCGCGCCGGCCAGCCCGGCGGCGAGCCCGAGGAACGGCACGAGCGGAATCGTCAGGGTCGCGAGGCCCTGGCTGAAGGCCCACGCCGCCTGCTTGCGCTGCAGGACGAGCGTGATCGTGAAGATGGTGTACGCGAGCAGCAGCACGGCCACCAGCCCGACTCCGGAGATCGGCGCGTCGCCGGTGGCCAGGTTCACCACCGCCGGCAGCGTGATTCCGATCAGCGCCAGGATCAGGAAGGCGTACGCGAGGAACAGGCGCACACCTCCGGGCATCTCCCGGAAGGTCGAGATCATCACGCCGATTGTGCCACGGTCGGCCCGGGAGGCCTCCGGAACGTGCTCGGGCCCGCGTGTGCGCCCGCCGGCCGGCGGGAGAACGCCGCACGCGTCGCGGCGGAATGCGAGGCGGCCGCAACGCGAGAGCGGCCCGGCGGTTGGGTATTGACATCTTCGCGGTCGCCGGTAGACTCCGCTAAACCGGTTCACTAAACCGGCCCAGCGCCCGAGCCCACAGGTGCATGTTGCCCCCCACCCGTGCATCCCGACCCCGCATCGCCGACGTCGCCCTCGCCGCCGGCGTCAGCAAGGCTTCCGTCTCGTTCGCCTTCAACAGCCCCGAGCGGCTGAAGGCCGAGACCGCCGACCGGATCCGCGGCGTCGCCGCCGAGATGGGCTACCGACCCCATCCGGTCGCCCGCATGCTCTCGGCGCGCAGGACGATGACGATCGGCGTGCTCACGCCGCAATCGCTCAGCCAGGTCCTGGCGAACCCCTTCTTCGCCTACTTCTCCGAGGGCGTCGCGGCGGTGACGGAGGAGCGGGGCTTCGGGCTGCTGCTGATCTCGCCGCTCCGCGGATCCCTCACCCGTGCACTCGACCGTGCCACCGTCGATGGCGTGGTCGCCCTGGGCCTGGAGGAGACGCATCCGGAGGTCGAGGCGATCCGCCGGGCCGACGTCCCGATGGTCCTCGTGGACGCACCCGGCTGGGAGGCGCACAGCTCCGTCGAGGTCGACGACGAGGCCGGTGCACGCGCCGCGGCGGAACACATCGTCGGCCTGGGCCACCGCGACGTGCTGATCGTCGCCGTCGAGGGTCCTGCCGCGGAGGCGTCGATCGAGCCCACGGCCGGCAGCGCCGAGGGCCAGGACAGCGTGACGTCCCGGCGCCTGCGCGGCTACCTGTCCGTGCTCGAGCCCGCCGGGGTCAACGTCGGGCCGGGTTCCATCGTCGTCGCGCCCGCGACGTTCGAGGGGGGCGAGGCGGCCTTCCTGCGGGCGTGGGAGGACGGGCTGCGCCCGACGGCCGTGCTGGCGATGAGCGACGCCCTTGCGATCGGCGCGCTCCAGGCGAGCCGGCACCTGCGCCTGCGCGTCCCGCGGGACCTCAGCATCGTCGGCTACGACGACCTCCCGGTGGGCCGATTCTCCGATCCACCGCTCACCACCGTTCACCAGCCCGTTCGCCGCAAGGGCGAGGAGGCGGCACGCCTGCTCCTCGACGAGCTCGGGGCGAAGGCAGGCAGCCCGGCGCAGCACCGCATGCTGAAAACGCGACTCGTCGTCCGACGGTCCACGGCAGCGCCGCCAGGCGGCGCGAGCCGGGAGGAGGTGGGCCCGCCGCAGTGACAGCGTCCGACGCACCACGGCCGGACGCCGGCCAGTGAGAAGCCTGCGATGACGGTCGATGTCCCGGCCTGGGTTCACGACGCGGTTTTCTACCAGGTGTTCCCCGACCGGTTCGCGCGCAGCACGCGCGTCCTCGCGCCCGGGCCACTTGAGCCGTGGGCGGCGCCTCCCACGACGCATGGTTTCAAGGGTGGGGATCTCCTCGGCATCGCCGAGCACCTCGACGATCTGGTGGACCTGGGTATCACGGCGCTCTACCTCACGCCGATCTTCCAGTCGGCGTCGAACCACCGCTACCACGCCTACGACTACCTGGCGGTCGACCCGCTGCTGGGCGGGACCCCGGCGTTCCGCGAGCTGCTCGACGCCTGCCACGCCCGCGGGATGCGCGTGGTCCTCGACGGCGTCTTCAACCACGCCGGGCGCGGCTTCTGGGCGTTCCACCACGTCCTCGAGAACGGCGGCGCCTCGCCGTACCGGGACTGGTTCGTGTTCGACCAGGCCGCATTGGACATCGGCCGGCCGGTGCGCGCATATCCGACCTCCGACGACTGGAGAACCGCCGACTCCGCCGCGTCCGGGCAGGACCACGCGGTCGGGACCGCATCGCTGCGGCGGCTCGGGTACCAGGCCTGGTGGGATCAGCCGGCGCTCCCCAAGTGGAACCTCGCGAACCCGGCGGCCCGGGAATACGTGCTCGGCGTCGCGGAGCACTGGATTCGCTTCGGTATCGACGGGTGGCGACTGGACGTGCCGGAGGAGATCGGGGAACCGGGATTCTGGCCGGAGTTCCGGCGCCGGGTGCGTGCCGTCAATCCCGACGCGTACCTCGTCGGCGAGATCTGGCGGGAGGCTCCCGAGTGGGTGGCCGGCGATCGGTTCGACGCGCTCATGAACTATCCGCTCCTCGAGGCGGTGCTGGGCTTCGTGGCGGGACCGGGCCTCGACATGGCGGTGGTGCGCGCCCAGCAGGAGCTGGGCCGGAGCGTCGTCCCGCTCGACGGACCGGGTTTCGCGGCGCGCCTGGACCACCTGCTCGCCGCGTACGAACCAGCCGTCGTCGCCGCGCAGCTCAACCTGCTGGACAGCCACGACACCCCGCGGTTCGTCACCATGGCCGGCGGCGACAGGGAATCGCTGCGCCTGGCCGTGCTGCTCCAGATGACGCTTCCCGGCGCGCCCTGCGTGTACTACGGCGACGAGATCGGTATCGAGGGTGGCGCCGACCCGGACTGCCGGCGGGCGTTCCCGTGGGACCCCTCGGCGTGGGACCTCTCCCTCCGCGATTTCGTGCGCGCGACGATCCGGATCCGCGCGGCTCATCCGGCTCTCCGCTCGGTGGGGTCGGCACGCGTCGTGACGTCACGCGGCATGACCCACGTGCACGCGAGCCGGGCGGCCGGGGAGCTGGTGGTCGTGGCCGTCAACGCCGGCCAGACGAGCCAGGTGATCGACGTGCCGGTCGCGGCGGAGGGACTCGCATTCGTCGTGGAGTCGCTCCCGGGCTGGACCGACGTGCTCACGGAGCGGCCTGCCGTGGTGCGGGATGGACGGCTCTCGCTGGAGATCCCGGCCCGCCGGGGACGCGTCCTGAGCGCACGGACGTGACGGCCCGGACGTGAGCGCGCCGGAGCGGCGACCGGGAGTGGATCGTGCCGCCGGACGGCACGGCCTGCCGGTGCCCGTGTCGGCCTCCGCGATCCGTCCCCCTATACTCGCCGGGTAGTGGCAGATCTGCCGTTCACCTTCTCGAACGCCTCCATCGCGTCGAAGCTCGCGCTCGTCGTCGATCGCGACGCGAAGATCCCGCGCGCCCTCGTGCAGCTCGGCGACGTCGTCGATCGCGACGTCGTGGTGCTGCGCGCGGACGGCGACATCCGTGCCTCGCAGCTGCGCGCCGCGGGCGCTCGGGTGACGTCCTCGGCGGACGACGGTCACGAGCTTCGGCCCGCGTGCGCCGACGTGGTGATCCGCTGCTGGGGAGAGTCCGGGGCGGTCGCCGTCCCCGAGGCGGCCGGGATGACCGGCGCCGAACGCCTGCTCCGCCCCGGCGGCCGCCTTCTCATCGTCGCGGATTACGGCCGTGACGACGTGGCACGCCTCCGTCCCGAAGGAGAGACCCCGGAGGTCTACCGGGCGCTTCGGGCACGCGATGCGGCGTTCGCCGAGCGCGGGTTCAAGCTCCGCGTGATCCACGGGTGGTGGACGTTCGATTCGCTCGAGGACGCGGCCGCCTTTCTCGCCGAGGCGTTCGGACGGCGCGGGGTCGAGATGGCGGGCGCGATGCATCGACCCAGGCTCTCGCACAAGGTCGTCATCTACCACCGTGGTGCGGTCGAGCCGGGGACCGAGCGGAACGGGAAGGCGGAAGCCGTCGGCGCGTGGCGCGCCGCCCCACGTGTCGTGAGCGGACCGCGCCCATGAGTCAGCCGGCCCGCGTCCGGCGCGACGCCCGGGGGCCGGTGGCAGACGGTCCCCGCTGGAGCAGGCCAGCGCTCGGGGCCACCCGCACGCTGTTCCTGGTCGCGTTCCTCGGATCCCTCGCCTTCCTCGGGTGGGGGATCCTGAGCCGCGGCAGCAACCAGGTCGCGATCCTCGTCGCGGGACTGCTGATCATGGCGCTCGTGATGGCCTCGCTGGCGCTCGCCGGGGCCATCAGCGCGTATCGCGCGGGCCGGGAGGGTCGCGGCGCGCGCGCGTTCTGGATGGCATTGCTCGGAGGATGCGCCGCCCTGGCGGCATGGGGGTGCGTGGCCGCCGCGGCCGTCCTCTCGCTGCTGTACGCGTAGCGCCTCGGCGCCTCCCAGGGGTGGCCACGCGGGCCGACCAACGTCGACCCGGTGGCGATGTACACTCGCGGGCCGGGGCCCCATCGTCTAGAGGCCCAGGACGCCGCCCTTTCAAGGCGGAGATCAGGGGTTCGAATCCCCTTGGGGCTACCATTCCGACGGCCACCCGGTGCGCGAGGATCGGGGAACACGTGACGCGAGGCCAGATGGCGAAGACGTTCCGCGGCAACGAGTACCTGGGCATCCGGATCCCGACCGTCTTCGGCGAGACCGACGCCCGGCTGTGTGCGGGCTGTGGCATCCGCATCGACGGACGGCCGTTCCGCGTCTCGATCATGGACATCGTGTCGCCGGAGAGCCCCGGCTGGGCGGACGTGGCGGCACGCGTGAACCCGGGGCCCCACCAGTTCCACGACGATCCAGCCTGCGTCCGGACCTGGTCCCGTGAGCGCGGCTACCTGCTGTGCCGCCTGTCCGGGATCCGCCGCATCATGCGCCCGGTCCGGCTGCCCGGCGATGCCCCGCGCTGGGGCCTGTGCGACGGCATCCACCGCGAGGCGCACGAGTTCGTCCCGGCATAGTTCGGGCGGGTGACCGCCTCGCCCTGCGTCGACGAGCGTGCCTCCGTGGGCCGCATCCGTCTCTCGCCGTGCCTCAGCCCGCGGCCGCGTTGGGGGGTGTGGGATGCTCGCCCGGCCGCCTCGGCCCACGCACGAGGCTCGTGAGGATTCCCACCGAGCACACGACCGCCGCGACGGCGAATGCGTCGTGGACGGACAGGACGAACGCCTCCCGCTGAGCCAGGGCCGGCGCAACGCGCCGTCCCAACTCGCCGATGTGCACCGGGACGCGGGCCGCCACGACGGCACCGCTCGCGGCGATGCCGAGCGCCTGGCCGTTGATCCGCATCTGCGCCAGCATCCCCGAGGCCGTCCCGAGACGTGACCGGGGCGCCGCCCCGAGGACCGCGCTGCTGTTCGGGCTCATGAAGAGCCCCTGACCGATGCCGATGAGCGCAAGTCTCCAGACGAGGTCGGGAACGGCGAAGTCCGTCGGCAGTCGGGTCAGAGTCAGCAGGCCGGCCACCATCACGGCGATGCCCAGGCTGGCGGGCCCCCGCTGGCCGAACCGGTCGGAGAAGGCACCGCTGAACGGCGCGACGATGGCCGTCGCGATCGGGATCGGCGTGAGCAGCAGCCCGGCATCGATCGGGGAGAACCCGGAGCCGTTCTCGAGCAGGAACGGCATGAGGAACGTCGCGGTGAACATGCCCGCGAACGCGATGGTGACGCTGGCGAGGCCGGCGGAGAACGCCCGCGACCGGAAGAGCCCGAGGTCGATCATGGGGTGGTGAGCCCGGAGCTCGGTCGCGATGAAACCGGCGCCGAATGCGAGGAACGCCACCGCCAGGCCGATCACCGCGGGACTCGTCCAGCCCCACTCCTGGCCGTCGCTCAGCGTGAGCAGCAGCGCGAAGACGGCCACCGCCGACATGGCCGCCCCGCGCAGGTCGAACGCCTGTCCCTTGCCGGGCTCCTCCGCCGGCAGGACGCGCGCCGCCCACAGGATCGCGAACAGCCCGACGGGCGCATTCACGAAGAAGATCGCCCGCCACGTGCCGACCTCGGTCAGGAACCCGCCCAGTGCCGGACCGATGCTCAGCCCGATGGAGACGCTGATCGCATTCAATCCGAGGGCGCGGCCGCGCTCCTGCGGCGCGAACGTCCGGGCGACGATCGCCGGGCCCATCGCCTGCAGCATGCCGGCCCCCAGGCCCTGGACGACCCGGAACCCGATCAGGGCCTCCGGGCTCGGCGAGGCGCCGCACAGGATGCTCGCCACCGTGAACAGGGCGAAGCCCGAGAGGTACACGCGCTTGAAGGTCAGCACCTCCCCCAGCCGGCCGAACGGCAGGAGCACGCTGCCGACCACGAGCAGATAGGCGACCACGACCCATTCGACGGAGGGCAGGTCGATTCCGAACGCCTGCTGGATGTTCGGGAGCGAGATGTTGACGATGCTGCCGTCCAGGGTGGCCATGAACGTGCCGACCGACACGCTGGACAGGATCAGCCACTTCCGGCGTTCCACGGCCCCTACCGTACAGGGATGGACGAGCCGGGACCGCCCCTCCGGACCGCGCGGTCCGTCCAGGCGCGCGTCCCTCCGGACCGCGCGGTCCGTCCAGGCGCGCGCCCCTGGATCGCCCCGTGACACGCAGGGATCGCACCGTTGCCGGGCGCGCGTGGGACGCGTTTGACGGCGCGAATGGCCGCCCATACGATGCGCAGGGCCCGCGGCGATCCACCCAGATTTGTCGAGGTTCGGTGCCGCGGACACGGGAGCACGGGCAGGCAGCATGGCGTCCCCGCGGAGCATGTCCTCCGGCGATGCGTGGCTCTCACTGGGCGCGGCCAGCCGTTTCGTCGGTGTGGGGCCCGAGACCCTCCGGCGCTGGGCCGACCAGGGCCGGGTCCAGGCATTCCTCACGCCAGGAGGCCACCGGCGCTTCAGCCGGCGCTCGCTCGAGGCCATGACGCGGGTCGCGGCTCCCGCGAGAGCCTCGGTCCGGCCTTCGCTCGCACGGCTGGGCGCGACTCCGGAACGCCTCGCGGCGGCCTATCGTCATCGGTACGCCTCGTCGGCCCGGCACCGTGAGCCCCACCCCGCAGCCGGGACGCCGCCGCCGATGGGCGGGGCCGGATTCGGCCGTCCGCTGCTCGATCCGCTCGCCGTGGTGCCTGCCGGGGACCGCGAGGCGTTCCGGATCGAGGGAAGGCAGCTCGTCACGGCGCTGGTGCAGCACCTGGACGCCCGCCCCGTCGCGGCCGCCGACGCCGCGCTCGACGGCGCGGTCGAGCTCGTCCAGGCCCTGGGAGCCCGCCTCGCAACCGCAGGCGTCACCCTGACGGACGCCGTCACGCTGTTCGTCGCCGCGCGTCAGCCGTTCCTTGCGGAGATCGGCTCGGTGGGAAGACGACGGGCGCTGGAGCCGCGCCAGCTCGCGGAGGTCTACGAGCGCGCTTCGTCGGCCCTCGATCGGCTCCTGGTCGCCATGGTCCGATCGCATCGCGACGTCGCGGCTGCGTCGGAACGAGGACAGGTGGGAGTGGGGGGGCATCCGGCAGCGTCCGAGGCTTCGACGGCACGACGGGGGGCGTCGGCGTCGGTGGAACCGTCGGCAGGCATGGATCGAGCCGGATCGTCGCATCCGGCAGCCAAGGAGTGATGAAGTGAGCATGTCCGTGCTGCTGGCGGCAGCGACGTCGATCATCGGGCTGGTGTTCGCGGTCGCCCTGCTCGACCAGTACCGGTCCCGCCGGCACACGTTCCAGCTCGTGTGGGCGCTGGGAATGCTCTTCTACGGCATCGCCGCCGGCTGCGAGGCCATCGCCGCCGCGGGCGGCTGGAACGAGACGCTCTACCGCACGTACTACCTCACCGGCGCCGTGTGGTCGGTGGCGTGGCTCGGGCTGGGGACCGCGTTCCTGCTCGCGCGCACACGCTTCGGATACGCGTTCGCGGTGAGCCTGTTCCTCGCGGGGCTGTTCACGTTCCTCACCGACGCCAGGTACCACTACCCGAACTCGGGCCTCGCTCCGGGCCTGTACTTCGCCGCCGCCGCGGCGCTGGCGATCGTGGTGGCGGTGGCGACGTATTTCGAGAGTCACCGCTGGCCGGTCTACGCGACCGTCGCGGTCGCGGGCGCGACGCTGCTCAGCCTGGTGCTGATGCTCACGACGGCGCTGCCCGCTCCCGGATACGAGCTCGATCCCACGTCCCACCAGCCGCTCTTCGACCTGCTGCCGGGGACGCTGCGCCTGCTCACCCCCTACATGAACGTCACCGGCGCCTTCTCGCTGCTCCTGGGCGCGATCTTCTCGACGTACGTGTTCATGCCGAAGCGGCGGGTGCTGCCCTATTCGCTTGATCCCTCACAGTCCGGGGACCAGTTCCTGTTCAACCTGCTGATCTCGCCGTTCGCGATCGCCGTGAACCTGGTCGCCTCGCTGCCCGGCGCCGTTCGCGCGCTGTTCTCGGGCCACCTGCACAGCCGCGTGCCGTCCACGATCCTGATCGCCATCGGGGCGTTCATCCCGACCGTCACGGACAGCGCGAGTCGGTTCGGCGACACCGGGCTCCGCGAGCTGGGCCATTTCCTGGCGATCGTCTTCATCTTCGCCGGCTTCCTGGTCTCGATCGAGGTCTTCGCCGACATCCGGGTGCCGTTCACGGGCATCGTGCTGTTCCACGGGCGCGAGGAGCACGCGATCGGCGACGACCGGCAGGGAGGCGGGGCGCCCGCCGGCGCGGCGCACTGAGCCCGGAGTGCCCGACGGCCCGGGGCCGGGCACCCGTGGGCACACCTCAGTGACGAGCGAGCGTCCGTCCGCATCGTGCCGCTGGGCAGGAATCCACAGCCTGTTGTGCGAGCGGCCGCCGGTTGTGCGACCGGATGTCGGCGACCCTCCGTCCGCATCGTGCCGCTGGGCAGGAATCCACAGCCTCTTGTGCGAGCAGCCGCCGGCGTTACGGTCAGGGACGAGGAGCCCGCACCTGGCCGCCGGGCCTCGACGAGCATGGCTGGAGCCGGGCCACGCGCAAGAAGACCCGCGTCGGGTGCCGCGGCCCCGCGTAACAGGCCCCGGATTCCTGCCTCGCGGAAGAACCGTCAGCGGCGCCACGTAACAGGCCCCGGGTTCCTGCGCGGCGGAAGAACCGTCTGCGGCCCCGCGTAACAGGCCCCGGGTTCCTACGCGGCGGGAGAACGCGTGGCGGCGCCACGTAACAGGCCTCGGGTTCCTGCGCGGCGGGCAGGCCACGTGGCATCGCCGGGTGACTGAGCCGCATGCGGCCGGCCCGGCAATTTCCGGCTTGTCGCAACGAGGACCCGGCGGGCGCAACGGCCCGGTGCAGGGGCGGCCGGTATACTGGCGGTCGCGCCGAAGCCATCGTCGTCCCGCGGCCGCCGGCGCCCGACGTCACGTCACCGGGAGTCTCATGCGCGTTCGCAAAGCTGTCTTCCCCGCGGCCGGCTGGGGCACGCGGTTCCTGCCCGCGACGAAGGCGCAGCCCAAGGAGATGCTGCCGCTCGTCGACAAGCCCGTGATCCAGTACGCGGTCGAGGAGGCGGTCGCCGCCGGCATCGAACAGGTCATCATCGTCACGAGCAGTCAGAAGCGGGCCATCGAGGATCACTTCGACATCTCCTACGAGCTGGAGCACCTGCTCGAGCAGAAGGGCGACATCGACATGCTCCGCCGGATCCGCCACATCGGCGACCTGGCGACCATCACGTACGTGCGCCAGAAGGAGCAGCTCGGCCTGGGGCACGCGGTGCTCGTGGCGAAGGAACTGGTGGGCCACGAGCCGTTCGCCGTGATCCTGTCGGACGACGTCGTGATCGGGGAGCAGCCGTGCGTGGGGCAGCTGATCGAGGCCTACGAGCGCACACACGCCTCCGTCGTGGCCGTGATGGAGGTTCCGCCCGACGAGACCGAACGCTACGGCGTGATCGACGTGGAGACCGGTGCGGACACGGGCGACCCACGGCTGTACAAGCTCCGGGGCCTGGTCGAGAAGCCGGATACCGGGCACGCGCCGTCCAACCTGGCGGTCATCGGCCGGTACGTGCTCACGCCGAAGATCTTCGACAAGCTCGAGCAGACGCAGCGCGGAGCCGGCGGCGAGATCCAGCTCACCGACGCGATCCAGAGCCTGATGGCCGAGCAGGACGTGTACGGCTACGCGTTCGATGGCGTGCGGTACGATGCCGGCACGACCATGGGCTGGCTGAAGGCCTCGGTGGAGCTTGCGCTCCAGCGTCCCGACGTCGGCCCCGAGTTCCGGAGTTACCTGGCCGGGCTGGACCTGGGGGGATAGCCGCCTGCGTCGCGAGGAAGACATGCCCGAGGCCGGCCGTGTGGCTCACCCGGGCTGACCGATCGAGGATGAACTGATGCCCGAGGTCGGCCGCGTCCTCGGCGGTCGCTACCGCCTCATCGAGCTGCTCGGTGAGGGCGGGATGGCGACCATCTACCGCGCTCACGACAACCAGCTCGACCGGGACGTCGCCGTCAAGCTGCTACGCCCGCAGTACGGCCGCGACGCCGGCTTCATCGCGCGCTTCCGCCAGGAGGCGCAGTCGGCCGCGTCGCTCAACCACCCGAACGTCGTCAACGTGTACGACTACGGGACGGACGAGGCCGGCCCCTTCATCGTCATGGAGCTGGTCGCCGGCGAGAACCTCGCCGAGATCCTCCACGACCGCGGGTTCCTCCCGCCGCTCGCTGCCGCGGGAATCGCCGAGCAGGTGGCGGAGGGCCTGTCGGTCGCGCATGCGCGCGGCATCGTCCACCGCGACATCAAGCCGTCGAACATCCTGCTGACGGGCGACGGACGGGCGAAGGTGGTCGACTTCGGGATCGCCCGGGCGCTCGTGGAGGCGCAACTCACGCTCCCGGGGACCACGCTCGGCAGCGTCCATTACTTCAGTCCCGAACAGGCCCGCGGCGAACCGGTGACGTCGGGGAGCGACGTCTACTCGCTGGGGCTGGTGCTGTTCGAGATGCTCACCGGCAGGCGGGCGTGGACGGGCGACACGGCGGGCGCGGTGGCGCTCGCTCGCCTGGGGAACCCCCCGCCACATCCCTCGACGTTCCGCGCCGACGTGCCGCCCGCGCTCGACGCCATCGTCGGACGCGCCCTGGCGCTCGATCCACAGGACCGGTTCGCGTCGGCCGCGACCATGTCGGCCGCGCTCGGCGCCTTCCTCGCCGACCCCGCGGCACCCCCGCGCCTGGGGCCGACGGCGGGGGCCGCCGCCGCCCTGGGGGCGTCCGGCGAGATGCCGCGCCAGCTGGCATCCGGTGCGGGCGGGCGGCCGTTCCCGGACGCCGACGCCGCCGAGGCGGCCGCGATGGGTGCGGCCGGGCTGGTGGCCGACACGGCGAGCCGTGCCGTCGCAGGCTCTTCGGGTCCCCCGCCATCCGGGGCCGGCACGGGTCGTCCGCCGGGCATCGTGCCCGGAGGCGCGGCGGCGGGAGTGCGGCCGGGCGTGGCCCGCCCCGGGCCGGGCACCTATGCCCCGGGCACCTACGCGCCCCGGCCGTACGCACCCGTCGGCGGCGCCCCCATCGAACCGGAGCCCGCCGAGCGGCGATCCGGGTCCGGCTGGGCCTGGGCCGCGGGCCTGCTCGCGGTCGTGATCCTCCTGCTCGCCGTGGCCGGCATCGCCCTGCTCGCGTCGCGCGGGTTCTTTTCGACCCAGTCGCCGGCCGTGGCCACCGTCAAGGTGCCCAGCGTCATCGGGATGCGCCTCGCGGCCGCGCAGCAGGCGGCGTCGGCGCAGGGCTTCACGATCACGATCTCCGGTGCCACGCCCGGGTCCTCCGCCGTCGCGACCGTCGCCAGCCAGTATCCGCTCGCGGGTGTCCAGGCGCCGCACGGCTCCGCCATCACGGTGACCTTGCAGGCCGTCGCGCAGAACCCCACGGTCCCCGATCTCGCGTGGCAGGTCGCTCGTCGACGCGGGCGCCATCCTGGCTCAGACCGGCCTCGTGCCGGGGCCCGTCGTCCAGGTGGCCGACCAGAACATTCCCGCCGGTGAGGTCGTCAGCACGACCCCGGCGTCCGGGCTCCAGGTTCCGGCCGGGACCGCCATCACGCTCAACGTGTCCAGTGGTCCCTCCCCGACACCGCCCTCGCCGACGCCCGTGATCACGCCGCAAGCGACACCGCCGCCCACGGCACCGCCGACGGAGCCGCCGCCCACGGTCCCACCGCCGACTGTCGAGCCGCCGACGCCCTCGCCGCTCCCGTCCTGATCCCACGGCGCCCTCGCGGGCTCGGGCCCCGAGCCGACCCGGGTGGCCGGCGTGCCCGAGCATCGGCCCGGTGCGTTGCGGAGGCCATCTGCTCGACGGCGGAATCTCTTCCGCGGTGGGCATTCCCGCGAGCCGGCCGCGCAGCTACACTGTGGCCGTGGCGACCTGGCGCTGTCCGCACTGCTCGACACCGCAGCCGGAGTCCGCACGCTGCTGGGTCTGCGCCCGATCGTCGACCACGTGCTCGACGTGCCGCTGGTTCCGCCGTTCCGTCGCCGGCAAGCTCGGGTACTGCGGCCTGGACGTGCGGCGCGCGCCATTGCGGGGCGACGAGCTGCGCGCCTGCTGGGTGTCGGGTGACGTCGAACCCGACGGTCTGTTCGGATTGGGGAGCCCCGCCGCCGGCCTCTGACGGTCCGGATGTCACGAGCGGCCTGGGCCGAGGCGATCGACGGACGGCGCCGCGGATGAGGTCGTGGCCGCAGCTGCGCCGATGCTGGCCGCAGCGGCGCCGTGGACGACCCTGTCGCCGCAGCACTGCCACGGATCCGGCCCCGGGAGGGCGCCGGTCAGTTGATCAGGAACGACGCGGTCTTCGTGAGCTGCTTGCCGTCCGGCAGCGTGACGAGCACGGTGACCAGGCTGTTGCCGGTCACCACCCCGTCCTTCGGGATCGTCGTCGACCAGGACGCCTGCCCGCTGGCAGTCAGCGCCTCGAACGTCACCGGCGCGAGGCCGTTGACCTGCAGGGTGAATGCGACCTGGGCACCGTCGACGGGGGCGCCGTCCGGGTCGAGGACCGTCACGTACATCGTGATCTGCCTGGGCAGGCCGGTCAGCGCGAGCCGGGAGTTCGAGAGGCGGAGGCCGACCGTCGTCTGCCCGCTGCCGCCGATCACCTTCAGCGTCTTGGTGGTCGTGTTTCCGGCCGGGTCGGTCGCCGTCACCGTGAGCGTGTTCGTGCCCGGACCGAGTGCGACCGGGATCGAGAACAGGGCGTTCGTGGCCACCGCCGTGCTGGTCTTCCGCGTGTTGTCGTTGCGGATGACGACCGTGGAGCCAGTCTGCGTCCGGCCCGCCACCGTCACGGTCCCGCCGTTGACGACGGCCCCGTCCGTCGGCCCCGACAGCAGGACCGCCGGCGGCACGGCGTCGAACACGACGCTGATCGGCGTGCTCTGATCGCTCTCGCCGCCCGGACCCACGATCGTCGCCGTGATGCTGGACCGGCCGCTGGGTATGGTGACGGCGGGGACCGTGAAATCGGCCGTCGGCCCGAGCTGCTGCTCGCCGGCCACCTTCCCGTTGACGTAGACGCGCACGGAGTAGCCCGTCCCCACCTCGGCCGACGGCGCGAACCCGCTCACGTCCCAGGCGGGGTGGTTCGTGTAATCGTTCGTGGGCGTCACGAGGTGGGGGGCGGCCGGGCGGACCGCGACCGTCGCGCTCGGCGACGCGCCCGGACCCGTCACGGCCCCGAACACGTTCTGGATCGTCTGGCCGAAGCCCGTCACCGCCGACCCCAGCATGCCCGAGGCCACCAGCAGCACCGATCCACCGAGGGCCAGGATCGCGACGACGAGGACCAGCCGGGCCGGCCACGGAAGTCCGGCTCCCTCGCCGGGTGCCCGTCGCGCGGATGGCGGAGACGGAGACCGGTATCTGCCGGTGACGGGGGGCCGGCGCGTCACCGGGGGCCGCGTGCGCCGCGGCTGGGGCGCGAGCGGTCTGTCCCGGTTCGATCGATCGGCCATCGGGAGGATTCTCGCACGCCATGGACCTGCGGTCCTCACCGGGATTGACCACATCCGGAAGGTGGCGGCGCGAGGCCCAGTCCCGTACGAAGCAGCCATGGGTGGACCAGTACTGGTGTACGCTAGCGTCAAGGCAGGGGTCTGGCCCGAGCCCAGCCAGGAGAGGAAGTGGAACGTCCGGCGCGCAGGCCTGCGCCATCGCTGGTGAGACGATCCGAATCGCCTGCACCTTCGACGGCCTCGATGGCCTCGCCGGGTGCACGTCCCCGGGCCCGCGTCATGGTCGGCGCCACCGCCGGCGGCTCCGGAGCGCTGCCCGGCCGGGCGTCGCTCCCGGGTGAGCGGCGCCCGCTGGGATTCGCCAACCTGCGCCGGAACGTCTGCCCGCACTTCTACATGACCGGGACCCGCGGTGCGCTGCCCGTGCATGCGCCGCATCTCCTCAAGGCCCTGTCCAGGCAGGACACGACGGTCTCGAGGTGTCAGCTGCGCGGGGGCGTCCACCTCGAACAGGGGTATGTCGCGGACGTCTGCCTTGCCGCCCGGTTCAACCAGTGCGTCTTCTACGAGGACGAGCTGACCCGCGGGGATTGACGTGCCCCTCCCGGACCGCGCGCCTCTGGCACTCGCGTCGCGTTCGACCGTCCCCCCGGGGGTCGCGCTGACGTATCCGGTCGCCGTCGACGCCCTCGCCGCGCGCGGCCGGTTCGGGATCCGGCTCGGCCTGGGACGCACGCGGGCCCTGCTCGAGGAACTGGGGCAGCCTCAGGCCCGGATCCGCGGCGCGCTCATCGCCGGCACCAACGGCAAGGGGAGCGCCCAGGCGCTCGTCTCGGCCATGCTGGCCGCCGCCGGCCTGCGCGTCGGTCAGGCGCCGAAGCCGCACCTCGTGGAGTACCGGGAGCGGATCGTTGTCGACGGCGAGCCGATCGCGGCCGACGACTTCGCCGCGCTCGTGGCCCGCGTCCTGTCCGCGAGTGACGAGCTGCCCCGCCGCCTCGGGCCGGCCACGGAGTTCGAGCTGGTCACGGCGGCCGCGTTCGCCTGGTTCGCCGAGCGAGGCGTGGATCTCGCCGTGGTCGAGGTCGGGCTGGGCGGCCGGCTCGACGCCACCAACGCGTGGGACGGAGGTGTCGCGGCAGTCACGAACGTCGCCATGGACCACGCGGAGATCCTGGGCGGCACCATCCCGCTGATCGCTCGCGAGAAGGCGGCAATCGTCAAGCTGGGCGACAGGGCCGTGACCGGAGCCACGGGGGACGCGCTGGCGGTCGTGCGGCGCCGGGCGCGCCGCCTGGGGGTGCCTCTCACCGAGACGGTGCCGCTGGCGGTGCTCGGGATGGATCGCGATGGCCTCCTGGTCGAGGTTCCCGGGATCGGCAGCGTGTGCCTCGGGCTCCTCGGGCGGCACCAGGCCGCGAACGCCGCCGTGGCACTGGGCATCGTGGACGCTCTCGAGGAGGCCGGCATCGCCGCCGTTTCCGCCACGGCACGGCGTGAAGGCCTCGAACGCGCGCGCTGGCCCGGGCGGCTCGAGCTGGTGCAGGTGCCGGTGTCGAGCGATGCGGCTCCGGTCGACGTGCTGCTGGATGGCGCCCACAACCCCGACGGCATCCGCGCGCTGCTGTCCGCGCTCGGCGAGCTGCGGCCCTGCCTGGCCGGTGGCCCGGTCACCGTGCTGCTCGGAATCATGCGCGACAAGGACGTCGACACGATGCTGCACCTGCTCGTCTCCAGCCCTGTCCTTGACGCGGCCCGCGTCGTCACCGTCCGTGTCGGTGGGCGGGGCATCGAGGCGGCGGAGCTGGCGGCGCGGTTCGTCACGTCGCGCCGGAACGTCGGCGTGCCTCCGAGCGGTCTGGCCGCGCCGCAGCCGGGGAAGATGGCGCCCGTGGACGCCGAATCGGGCAGCCCGGCCGAGGCCTTCGACGCCGCACTGCGGGCCGCCGCGCGCGCTGGCGGCCTGCTCGTCGTGGCGGGCTCGCTCCACCTCGTGGGCGCCGTACGAGGCGTCCTGGTGGCACGGGGGCTGGTGCGATGAGGACGTCGGCCCGAGGTGCGACGCGGATCGGTCCCGTGACGTTCGCGTGGGGAGCGCGGACCTACGTCATGGGGATCGTGAACGTGACGCCGGACTCGTTCAGCGGCGACGGCCTCCTCCGGGGCGGCGGCGCGCCCGGGGCAGCCGGTGCCGCGCCCGGGTCTGCCGGTTCCGCGCCCGGCGCAGGCGAAGCAGTCGAACGTGCCGTCCCCGCCACGTCCGGGGCCCCAGGCGCCGGCGAGGCCGTCGAACGCGCCGTCGCCAGGGCACGTCGCATGGTGGACGACGGCGCCGACATCCTCGACGTCGGCGGAGAATCCACGCGGCCGGGCCACGTGCCCGTCGACGAGGCGGAGGAGATCGCCCGCGTGGTGCCGGTCATCCGCGCGATCCGCGCCGCGCTGCCCGAAACCCCGATCAGCGTGGACACCACGAAACCGGCCGTCGCCGCCGCCGCGCTCGACGCGGGCGCGGACTGCATCAACGACGTCTGGGGCACGGCACCGTCCGACGCGCTGCCCCGCCTCGCCGCCGAACGCGGGGCGGCGTACGTGCTGATGCACAACCGCGACGAGGCACGGTACGTCGACGTCGTCCGCGAAGTGGTCGCGGACCTGCAGCGCGGCATGGACCGCGCCATGGCCGCCGGCGTGCCATGGGAATCGATCGTCGTGGACCCTGGCATCGGCTTCGGCAAGACGATGGAACACAACCTGGTCCTGCTGCACAACCTGGCGGATCTCTCCGCGCTGGGACGTCCGGTCCTGCTGGGGACCAGTCGCAAGTCGACGATCGGCCGCGTGCTCGGCGGGCTTCCGCCGGACGAGCGGCTCGAGGGAACACTGGCCACGACGGCGCTGGGGATCGCCGCCGGGGTGGACATCGTGCGCGTGCACGACGTGCTGCCGAACGCCCGTGTCGCGCGGATGTGCGACGCGATCGTCCGGCTCGAAGAGGAGGCTCGGGCTTGACGGACCGAATCGTGCTGCGCCGCATGGAGTTCCAGGGACGCCACGGATACACGGAGGAGGAGCGCGCGCAGCCGCAGCCGTTCGAGGTGGACGTGGAGCTGCTGCTCAACCTGCAGCCGGCCGGGGTCGAGGACGACCTTGAGCGCACCGTCGACTACGGCCGTGCCTTCGAGATCGCGCGCGAGCTCGTCGAGTCGACCAACTTCAAGCTCGTCGAGGCGATGGCCGAGGGGATCGCCCACGAACTGCTCCGGGTGCTCGCGGTGAACGAGGTCGGCGTCCGGGTCCGGAAGCTCAGGGTGCCGGTGAACGGCCGTATCGAGCATGCCGAGGTCGAGATCTGGCGGACGCGAAAGGACTGAGGCGCGCGGAACCTCGAGGCGGACATCGCGCCGGCCGTGCATGCATCCGGACATGCATCGAGCCCCGCGGGGACTGCGGGGCTCGATGCCGGGTTGCTGCCGGGGCGGGGACGGACGCCCCGGCGACGATGACTTCTACGGTAGGCGGCGATCCGTGCCGGACGAGAGGCTGGCCGGTTACTGCTGCCCGGCGCTTGCCGGCCGGGTCCCGAGCGTGACCTTGACGGTGATCTGCTGGCCGTTGCGCAGCACCTGCAGCTCCACCGTCTGGCCGGGGGAGTGCGTGACGAGGAGCAGGTCGAGCGGGTGGGCCGAGTCGACGCGCTGGCCGTCCAGGGCCGTGATGATGTCGCCGGCCTTGAGGCCCGCGGCGGCGGCCGGGCTCCCGGCTTCGACGAGCGGCTGTCCCGAGGTCGCGTCGGCGGGGCCGATGAAGGCGCCGTAGTCGATCGGCGTCTTGAGCTCCTGCTGCGCCTGCGGGCTGAGCGACGTGAAGTAGATGCCGATCCACGGCCGGCTGAGCTTCTGGCCCGCCACCGCCTGGTTCATGATCGGCTCTGCGATGTTGACCGGGATGGCGAAGCCGATCCCCTGCGCCGTGGAGGCCGTGGCGGTGTTGATGCCGATGACCTGGGCGCTCGAGTCGACGAGGGCCCCCCCGGAGTTGCCCGGATTGATGGCCGCGTCGGTCTGGATCAGGTTGTGGAGGGTGACGGGCTGCCCGGTCTGGTCGTCGGTGACCTGGATCTGGCGACCCAGGGCGCTGATGATCCCCGAGGTGACGCTGTTGGTGAACGTGCCAAGCGGGCTGCCGATCGCGATCGCCAGCTGCCCCGGCTGGAGCGACGACGAGTCACCGAACTTGGCGACGGGCAGTCCCGTCGCGTTGACCTTCACGATGGCGAGGTCGGTCAGCGTGTCGGTGCCGTAGACCGTACCGGTGAGCTGGCGCCCGTCCTTGAGGAGCACCTGCACGGGCCCGCTCGCGCCGGCGACGACGTGGTGGTTGGTGACGATCCACCCGTTCGAGTTGTAGATGATGCCCGACCCGACGCCCGTTGCCGGGACCGAGAACGGGTCGAGCGAGCTCGTCTGCTGCGTGGTGATCGTCACCACGGCCGGGCTCACGGCCTCGGCGGCCGCAACGATCGCCGACTGCTCGTTGATCGTGGTGACCTGCTGGGGTGAGCTCGAGGCGGGCGCACCCGCGGCCACGGCGGGCGCCGGTGCGGGCCGGTTCAGCGCGCCGGACATGTCGAGGGCCGTGTACGTCCCGGCGGATGCGAGCGTGGCGGCGACCAGCGCCGCGACCACCACGAAGGCAA
Organism: uncultured Chloroflexia bacterium; assembly: GCA_963757865.1. Lineage (GTDB taxonomy): Bacteria > Chloroflexota > Limnocylindria > Limnocylindrales > CSP1-4 > JAJYNJ01. The sequence continues at coordinate 101,493 of CAVWSU010000018.1, read as the reverse complement.
GGCCGGTGGAGCGTGCCGGTGCGGACTGCGGCGTCGCCGCGGCCTGGTACGGCTCGATCCACTGGCTCGGCGTCGCGGCCGCGTTCCAGGCCTCCTGCGACCACGTCGGCCGGGGCTCCGGCGGCGGGCTGTAGTACGAGATCGTGTCGTCAGGTCGAGGTTCGGTCATCTGAGCATGTGCCTCGGATCGGTTTCATGGAGACGCCGCGACCGGCCCGATCCTCTGCCGGCTTTCGATAGCGGTCACTGTGACACGGGTGTGTTCACGGGCAGTGCTGCGGGGGGTGAAGATTCCATCACTTCGGGACGTTCCGCCTGGCGGGGCAGGAACACCTCGACCTGCGTGCCCTGGCCGAGCCGGCTCGCGATGCTGATCCGCCCGCCGTGCATCTCCACGATGGAGCGTGCGATGGCGAGCCCGAGGCCGGACCCGGACGCCCGAATCTCGTTCGCGCGCGAGCCGCGATAGAAGCGCTCGAAGACATGGGGAAGCTCGACCGCGTCGATCCCGACCCCCGTGTCCTGCACCGTGAAGCGGGCTCCGTCCCTCGCACGGGCCAGCGTGACCGTCACGCTCCCGCCGGCCGGCGTGAACTTGACGGCGTTTCCCACCAGATTGCCGAGCACCTGGCCCATGCGGGGAGGATCGTGCGGGAAGCGGAAGGGGGCGGACGGCACGTCGGCGGTCAGCGTCACGCCCTTCCGTTCGGCCGTGGGGCGGGCCTGCTCGATCGCGCTCTCCACCACCGTCCGCAGGTCGTCCGGCCGCAGGTCCAGGGCGACGAGGCCCGAGTCGAGCTTGGAGAGCTCCAGCAGGTTCGACGCCAGCCAGTCGAGCCGCTCGATCTGCACCCGGCTCGTCTCGAGGAACTCCGTCCGCGTCGCGGTGTCGTTCGCCGCGCCATTCGTGAGGAGCTCGTTGAACATCCGCAGCGCGGCGATGGGCGTCCGGAGCTCGTGGCTGACGTCCGCGAGGAACTCGCGGCCGCGGTCCCGGTCTCGCCTGATGAACTCGATCGAGCGCTCGAGCTCGTCGGCCATGCGGTTGAACGCGGTCGCGAGCTCGGTGATCTCGGGAGACCCGCTCGACGCCGCAGCCACGCGTGCCGAGAAGTCGCCTTCGGCAAGCGCGCGCGAGGCCGACGTCAGCCGACGGATGGGGGTGGTCAGCCGGTCGGCGACGATGGCGGACACGACGACGCCGAACAGCAGCGCGAGCACGGCGACCGCGATCAGCACGGTGAACAGCGTCCGGAGCGTCTCGGCGCGCAGCGTGTAGGGAGAGGAGAGCGTCACGACCACGGCGCGCACGGGGGCCGTGCCCGAGAACTGCGACCAGTACCGGTCCGTGATGGTGAAGGAGCCCGAGACGCTCCCGGCCTCCCTCGTGAGCCCCTGTCCGGGGTTCGCCCGCAGCGGGGCCTGAAGGGTCGCCACCGGGGTACCGGTCGCGGTCGGGGTGAGGTAGATCCGGACCGTCAGGTCCGCCTGTGCCACGGCCTGGGCCTCGAGGGACAGGAACGACTGCTCACCCGCCTCGTCCGCGGCGGTCAGCGCGGCGATCACCTGGTCCGAGAGCCGCGGCGGGTTGGTGGGGGCCACGATCGGCACCAGCCCGGCCCGTGCCGTCAGGCTCAGCTGCGCGCCAAGGAGCTGCTGGACCGCGGCGGCGCGCGCCTGGAGGTTCTGCGTCTCCTGCTGGGAGAAGTACGAATCCAGGAGGCGGGGGAGCACGGCCAGCACCAGGATCAGCGCGAACGCCACGACGGCGGAGATCACCACCGCGAGTCGCGCGCGGAACGACCTGGGCAGCAGGCGTCGGACGAGCCGCGTCCGCGGCAGGCGGTGTCGCAGGCGCGACAGGGGCGAGACCTCCGTGCCCGGCAGTGGCGAGGCCTCCGTGTTCGGCATCGGCGAGAGCTCAGCGCTCGGCGAAGGCGTAACCGGCGCCTCGGACCGTCAGGATGAAGGCGGGAGCGAAGGGATCGTCCTCGAGCTTCTCTCGAAGATGGCTGACGTGGACGTTGATCGTCTTCTCGTCCTGGTCGAGCGACGATTCGTAGTCGCGCACCAGCTCCAGCAGCTCGCGGCGCGAGTAGACGCGGCCGGGCCGCGACGCGAGGTGGCGGAGGATCTCGAACTCGGTTGCCGTCAGCGAGATGCGCCGGTCACCCCTCGACACGCGGCGTCGCTCGAGGTCGATGACCAGGTCGCGGAAGCGGATCACGCGGCCCCCGGTGGCGTCGGCCAGATCGCCGTACGCACGGCGGAGCAGGGCCTTGATGCGGCTCATCAGCTCGCGCAGGCTGAACGGCTTGGTCAGGTAGTCGTCCGCGCCGAGCTCGAGACCCACCACCTTGTCGAACTCGTCGTCGCGGGCGGTCAGGAACAGCACCGGGGCCTTGGAGCCGGAGGCCCGCAGCCGACGCAGCACCTCGAACCCGTCCATGCCGGGCAACCGCACGTCCAGGACGACCAGATCCGGCGCCTGCTGGGTCGCGAACTCCAGCCCCTCCTCGCCGCTCCGGGCGATGCGGACGTCGTATCCCTCCTGCTGGAGCGCGTACTCGATTCCGCGCGCGACGGCGAACTCGTCCTCGACGACCAGGATGGTTGCGTTCATCGGCGGGAATCGTACAACCCGGGCGGTCTGCTACCATCGCGTGGACGCGAATCACGCGAGAGCGCCGCCCACGCGCGCTCGTCGGCCACACGGGCTCGATCTGGTGTCGCCCGGTCTGCCGCAACACTGAGGACTCGATCGTGACCCGACCCGCACTGACCGCACACCGGCGCGAGATCACCGGCAAGGACGTTGCCCGCCTGCGGCGGCAGGGCATCCTGCCCGCCGTGCTGTACGGGCATGGCGAGGCGTCCGAGCCCATCCAGATCGACGCGAAGGCGTTCGAGACCCTGAACCGGGTGTCGGGACGTCACGCGCTCATCGACCTCAAGATCGAAGGCGGGCGCACCCACCAGGCCGTCGTGCACGATGTCCAGGAGCATCCCGTGAAGCGCGTCCCGCTCCACGTGGACTTCCAGCTCGTGAAGATGACCGAAGACATGACCATGGACGTGCAGCTCGTGCCGGTCGGCACGTCGGTCGCCGTCGAGAAGCACAACGGCACGCTGCTCCAGACGCTGGACCACATCCGGCTCCGCGGACTCCCCGGCGCCATGCCGCAGTCGATCGAGTACGACGTCAGCGTCCTCGACTCGTTCGAGGCGGCGATCCACGTGCGCGACCTCACGATCCCGGAGAAGGTGACGCTGCTCACCGACCCGGACGAGTCGGTGGCCCACGTCCAGCCCTCTCGGGCCGAGGTCGAGCTCGAGCGCGAGGCCGCGACGGCCGCGCCTGCCGAGGGCGCCGCGCCCGAGGGCGAGGGTTCGGCAGAGGAATAGCGCCCGCGCTCCGGCGCGGATCCGGCCCCCGGGGCCTTCGGGCGGTCGGGGCCAGTGGCCCGCCGGGCGCCCGAGAGTCCCGGAGGAACGCCGTGGACCTGCCGGTGAACCCGCCGCTCGAGCCGATGCTCGCGAAGCCGGCCGATGCCATTCCCACGGGCGGCGGCTGGCTGTACGAGCCCAAGTGGGACGGCTTTCGCGCGCTCGTGTTCCGCGATGGTGCCGACGTGCTGATCCAGAGCCGGGACCTCAAGCCGCTCGACCGGTACTTTCCGGAACTGCACGCGCCACTCATGGCCGCGCTGCCGGACCGGGCGGTCGTGGACGGCGAGGTCGTGATCGCCGGCGAGCACGGGCTCGATTTCGACGCACTGCTGCTTCGCATCCATCCCGCCGCGTCCCGCGTGGCGCTCCTCGCGGCCGAGTCGCCGGCGTCGTACGTGGCGTGGGACCTGCTGGCGCTCGATGCGCGCGACCTGCTCGGCGCGCCGTTCGCCGAGCGCCGGGCCCTGCTCACGGCGTCGCTCCGGCCGGAGTCCGCGGCGCATTCCAGCGTCGTCTCGCTGACGCCCGCGACGCAGGACCCGTCCGTGGCGGCGGACTGGTTCGACCGCTTCGAGGGTGCCGGGCTCGACGGCGTCGTCGCCAAGCGGCTCGACGGGATCTACGAGCCGGGACGCCGCGCGATGGTCAAGATCAAGCACCAGCGCACCGCTGACTGCGCCGTGGCCGGTTTCCGCTGGTACCGGGAGGCTCCGGGCGAGCTGGTGGGCTCCCTGCTCCTGGGCCTGTACGACGCCGAGGGCACGCTGCACCACGTGGGGGTGACGTCGAGCTTCAGCCGGGAGCAGCGGCGAGCGCTGGTCGAGGAGCTGGCGCCGCTCCGTGAGGGTGCCATGGACGGCCACCCGTGGGCGAGCTGGAAGGCCTGGGAGGAAGAGGCGGCCGCCCGCGGACAGCGGCTTCCCGGGGCCACCAGCCGCTGGAACCGGGGACGAGACCTGAGCTGGGAGCCGTTGCGTGTCGAGCGGGTCGTGGAGGTTGCCTACGACCACCTGCAGGGTGACCGGTTCCGGCACGCGACCACGTTCCGGCACTGGCGTCCCGACCGCACGCCGGCCGACTGCCGCTACGACCAGCTGCAGGTCACGCCCGCATACGAGCTCGCACGCGTGTTCGGCCGGGAGTCCGGCCGGGGCGGGTGAACGTGGCGTCGGCGACCTGCACGGGGTGCGGAGCGCTGGTGCCGGCCGCCGGAATCGCGCCGGATCACGCGTACATCGGCGCGTCGCCAGGCTGCTGGTCGATCTTCACGGGTCTCCGTGGACGCGAGTCCAGTGACCCGCGGTACCTCGCCCACGGCCTCTCGATCACCGATATCTACATGGTTCAGCATCCGGGCGTGCCGGGCCGGCAGTCGAGCCAGTCGGTGTGGGTGCACCTGGTCGGGCTCCACGCCGCGATCGAGCTGGGCATGGCACCACCCGAGGCGATCGACCTGATGCGGCATGCGCTGGCCGGACGCCCGTCGTTCCCGTGGCTCGATCCTCCTGCCATTCCCGGCGCCACGACGGTCGTGGACGCCGCAGGGGCGCGGGACCGGGACGCGTATCACGCCGTCGTCCGGCGATGGGCCCTCGACGCATGGCAGGCCTGGGCGCCGCATCACGAGGCCATCCGGCGCCTCGCCTCGACCGGCCTTCACGAGGCGCGCCGGGGCGGTCGCCACTAGCATGGCGGGCATGCACCGCCTGCGACGACATCCCCGCATCCTGGCGACCGCGCTCGCGGTGGCGCTGGTCGCGGTCGCGGCCGGCGGCGTGGCCTGGGCGACGAGCACCTCGCTGCCGCCGGTCACCGGAGTCCAGCTCGACAGGCCCGTGCCCGATCTCTCGCTCGTGGATTCGTCGGGGAAGGCCACGTCCCTGGCCGCGTTCCGCGGCAGGTACGTCGTGCTCGCGCCGTTCCTCACGCTCTGCCACGAGGTCTGCCCCATCACGACGGGGGCGTACATCGAGATGCAGCAGGCGGTCGAGCGCGCCGGGCTCGGCGACAGGGTGACGTTCGTGGAGGCGACCGTCGATCCGGGGCGCGACAGCCCCGCCCGCCTCCGCGCGTTCGCACAGCTCACGGGCAGCGACTGGACCCTGCTCACGGGTTCGGCCGACCAGATCGCCGGGCTCTGGAAGTTCTTCGGCGTGGGCTACCAGACGGAGCCGATCGGGTCACCTGCTCCGCTCGACTGGTGGACGCACCAGCCCGAGACGTACGACGTGGGACACACCGACGCGCTGTTCATCCTCGATCCGGACGGTCACGAGCGCGTCGCGATGGTCGGCATCGCGGACGTGGGCGGGAAGCTGAACCCGACCCTCACCTCGCTGCTCGACAGCCAGGGCCTCCAGAACCTGCGGCAGCCCCAGGCGGCGTGGACGATTCCCCAGGCGCTCGACGATCTCGGCCACCTGCTCGGCCGTCGGATCGCCGCTCCGGGCTCCTGAGCCGGGGCGTCGCCACGCGCCGCCGGCCCGCCGGCCCGCTGATCGCCGCCGTCGCTCTCGCCGCCGGCATGGTGGCCGGCGGCCTCCTGCTCCCCGCCACCGTACTCGGGCACGCGCTGCTCGTGTCCGCGACGCCGGCCCCGGGCGCCACGCTCACGACTGCGCCGGCGCTCGTCCACCTGGAATTCACGGAACCGGTCAACCCGTCGTTCAGCGGGCTGACGATCACGGGCCCCGCCGGCGAGGTTCGGACCGCGATCCGGTTCCCGGCCTCCGATCCCAGGGGCATGGAGGCCGAGCTGCCGAGCCTGGCGCCGGGCCGCTACTCGGTCGAGTGGCACACGCTCTCCCTGATCGACGGGCACACGCGCTCCGGCGCGTACTCGTTCGGGGTCCTCGACGCAGCCGGCAACCTGCCGCCCGCGCCGCCGCTGACGATCCACTCGTCCGCGACGCCCCTTCCCGGGTGGCTCGACGCCGCCGCGCGATGGGCGCTTCTGCTGGCATTGGCCTACCTCCTGGGTGGCCTGGCGTTCGCCACGCTCGTCGAGCCCCGGCGCGGCCCGCCGGTGCGTGCCGCCGGCGATCCTGGCCGTGGGGCCGTCGACGCGGGTCCGGGCACCCCAGCGCCTCGTGCCGCCGGTAATCCTGGCCGCGGGTCCGTCTTTCCGGACCGGGGCACTCCAGCTGCTCGAGTCGGCGGCGATCTCGGCCCCGGGTCCGTCGACGCGGCCCCGGTCGCGCCCGCGGCGGCGGGGAGTCGCGGCCGAGGGAGCGTCGGGGTGGTGGGCGGGAGGGGAGCGACGCTGGCGGCGGCAATCGGGATCGCCGGGCTCGCAGAATCGGTCGCATCCTCCGCCGCGGGTTCGGCGGGGCTCGGCGCGATCCCGCAGGTCGCCACCGGATCCTTCGCGGGACAGGCGTCGCTGGTCATGGCCGTGGCGATCGTGGTGCTGGCCTGGTCGGCCGTGAGGCCGGTCGTGTTCCGGGCGCTCGCGGGCTGGTCTGCCGGCGTGATCGCACTGCTCGCGCTGGCCGCCACGAGTCACGTGGCGGCGGGACCGGGGGCGGCCTGGGGGACGCTTGCGATGGCCGTTCATGCGGGCGCGGCGTTGACGTGGACCGGCGGGCTCGTCCACCTGGCCCGGGCGTGGGTGCGCCCGGAGAGCGTTTCCGGCGCGCGCACCTCGCGTACCGACCTCTCGCGCGGTTCTCGCGCCTTGCCGCCCCGTCCGTGGCGCTCGTCCTCGGCAGCGGCCTCGTCGCGGCCCTGGTCGTGATCCCGGACCCGGGTGCGCTGGTGTCGACGGCATACGGCCGCGTGCTCCTGGTCAAGGCCGCCATCGTGGCGCTGCTGCTCGTCCCGGCCGGCCTCAACGCCCTGCGGCGCCTCGCGGCCGTCGGGCGTCCGGACCGCAGCGAGTCGGGGCCCTGGCTGACCATCGGCGCGGAGCTGGTCCTGGCGGCGGCGGCCGTCGGGGCCGGGGCCATCCTGGGAGGCACCACGCCGGCGGCCGGTGAGATCGCCACGCGGTCGGCACAGCAGGCGATCGCCGCGAACGACAACCCGTCGAACCTCGTGTCGTCCACCGTCGACGCGGGCGGAACGGTCGTTGCCGTGAACGTCATTCCCGGCGAGGTGGGCACGAACCAGGTCGACGTGGACGTCCCGGTGACGCCGGGCGCACCCGTGCCGCTCCGCGTCCGGCTCGTCGACCCGGCGGGCAACGCCGGACCGCCTCTCGCGCTCGTTCCCGGCTCACGAGAGTCGTCGGATGCCGGACCCACGCAGGCGTACGACGCGTTCGTGGAGCTGACGCCCGTGTCGGGGACGTGGACGGCGCGGCTCACTTTCATGGTGGGGGGCGCGACCGGCGAGGTGGCCGTCCCCCTGCCGCTCACCGGTCTCGTTCCGCCGCCCGCGGCGGCGATCGCGGACCCTCTCGGCTCGCCCGCTCCCGACGTGCCGCCGCAGGTCTTCCTGGCCGTGGCCCTGGCGACGCTGGCGGCCGCGGTGGTGGTGTACGGACGGGCATCACCGAGGACCCTGGCCTGGCACGCGGCGCCGCCGATCGCCGGCGTCGGGTTCGGGGCTGTCGTTCTGCTGCTCGGGTCCGTGGCAGCAGGCGTCCAGGCGCCGCCGGGCGCTTCCGGGTCGTCGCCCGCGCCATGGGGCGTCGCTTCGAAGGCCGTGACGGCGACGACCGGCGGGGTCAGCGAGTACACGATTCCCACGCCTCGCAGCGGCCTCATGATCCCGGCCGTCGCGCCAGACGGGCACGTCTGGGTGGGTGAGATGGACGGCAACCGGATCGCGGAGCTCGACCCGGGAACCGGCGTGGTCCGGGAGCTCGTGCTCGCGCAGCCGATCCGTTCGGTGATGGGCCTCGCCGTGGGCCCCGACGGGCGAATCTGGTGGGCGGAGGAGGCGACCGACCAGGTCGGGATGCTCGATCCGGCCACGGGTGCCGTGCGCGAGTACCCGCTCCCGACGGTGCATGCCGGTCCGGTCGGGATCGCCGTGGCGCCGTCGGGCGCGGTCTACGTCACCGAGCAGGCGGCCGGCCGGATCGCCGTGCTGGACCCCACATCCGGAGCCGTGCGCGAGTACCCGATCCCGACCCCCGACTCGATCCCGTACTGGATCACGCTTGCCCGCGACGGGCGTGCCTGGTTCACGGAGATGGACGGCAAGGCCGTCGGCGTGCTGGATCCCGCCACGGGCGCGATCCGCGAGTACCGGGGAGCGGCCACGCAGGGTGAGCCGGTCGGGATCGCCGTCGCACCCACGGGGATCGTCTGGTTCTCGACGCTCGACGGCGCCCTGGGACGGCTCGATCCGGGGACCGGATCCATGACCGCGACCCGGCTGGGCGCCGGAACGGCGGGGTACGGCGTGGCCATCGACGAGGCCGGGCGTATCTGGGTCGGCGAGCTGGGTGATGCGCTCGCCCGATTCGACCCCGCGTCGGGGACGGCCGTCCAGGTCCGGATGCCAGTCGCGGGCTGCGGTCCCTGGTGGCCCGCCACGGCCCCCGACGGGCGGGTCTGGGTGGCCGAGGGGGCCCTGGACGCCAACCGCCTCGCGAGGCTCGCGCCGTAGGCTGCAGGCTGCAGGCGCCGGGCCGGCACCGACCCGACTACCAGGGGCTGTAGTCCGGGTCCAGTGCCTCCTGCCCGGGCCGGTCCTCCTCCGGGACGTGGCGCAGGTTCACGCGGATGCGGGTCCAGGTCGTGTACCTCCCGCGCATCGCGTCCACCAGCACGTCGTCGGGCTGCAGCAGTCGTGCCGCCTCGGGGTGTCGCTCGTTCCAGCGCGCCAGCCCCGCGAGCGCCTCGTCCTTCGTCGCCGCGCGCCCGATCTCGACGAGCGGCATCGTCATGCGGCGCCGCGACGGCATCACGCGCGGGGGCTCGTCCGCCGGCTTCGGGTAGTGCGGGGGCCACGGCGCCTCGCCGAGGCCCTGCGCCTCCTGGCGCGCCGAGAGGTCGAGGAGCGGATCGAGCGACCCGACTGCTTCGTCGATCCCCTCGCCCGGATCGCCCATGCGGGAGTACCGCTCGGGAACCGTCGCCAGGGTGAAGCCGGCCGGGTCGACCGTCGGAACCTCGTCCCAGGTCAGCGGCGTGGAGACCCGGGCGTCGGGCATCGGCCGGACCGAGTAGGCGGAGGCGACGGTGCGATCCTTCGCGTTCTGGTTGTAGTCGATGAAGACGCCGTGCCGCTCCTCCTTCCACCAGCGGCTCGTGGCGATATCCGGGGCACGTCGCTCGACCTCCCGTGCCAGCGCCAGCGCGGCGCGGCGCACGTCCCCGAACTCCCAGCGTCGCTCGATCCGCACGTTCACGTGGATTCCGCGAGACCCGGATGTCTTGGGCCATCCCGCGAGGCCGTGATCCGAGAGCACGTCTCGTACCACGAGCGCAACGCGGCGCACGTCGTCCCACGGGACCGCCGGTCCCGGGTCGAGGTCCACGCGCAGCTCGTCCGGGTGCTCCAGGTCGTCCGCACGCACCGGGTGCGGGTTCAGGTCGATGCACCCGAGGTTGACGATCCAGGCGAGCTGCGAGGCGTCCCGCACGACCACCTCGTTCGCCGTCCGGCCCGACGGGAACGACAGCTCGACGGTCTCCACCCAGTCGGGTCGCGACTCCGGCGCCCGCTTCTGGAAGAAGAACTCGCCCGCCGCCCCGTTCACGTAGCGCTTCAGGGCCATGGGCCGGCCTCCGGCGCCGCGGAGAGCGCCGTCCGCGACGGCGAGGTAGTAGCGGACGAGGTCGAGCTTGGTGAACCCCGGGCCGGTGAAGAAGACCTTGTCCGGGTTGCTGATCGTGATGCGCCGTCCCGCGATGTCGAGCGTTTCGTGTCGCGTGGGCATGATGCCGTCTCGGGTCAGAACCCGGAGATCCGGTCCGGGACCATCCGGATCGGGGTCGAGTAGTCCGCGGCCAGCTCCTCGGTCCGTCCTCCGAACGACTCGTCGATGCGGGCACGGTACTTGTCGACGTACGCCGGCAGGAAGGTTGCGGCCGGCGTCGCGGGGTCCACCCTGGCCTCACCGGTCACGACGACCATGTCGTTCCCGTGCGCGTCCGTGTCGAGATGCAGGGAGGCTCGCGGGTTCGCCGCGATGTTCCTGACCTTCCCGGCCCTGGGCTGGCTGTACAGCAGGATGGTCTCGCCGTCCCAGACGAACCAGACCGGGACGGGCACGGGCGTGCCGTCGGCGCGCACCGTCGTGAACCACCCGATCTCGTCCGTCCGGAGGCGTCGGTCGGCGCGGGCCCCGAATTCGGTCGTCAGGTCGAGCATGCGGCGCGCCTCCGGCTGCGGATTCACTCGAACGGGCGACAGGATAGCCCTCCGTGGCGGCAACCGCGACGCGGCGGTCAGGTCTCGAGCGACGAGGGATGGAACACGTCCTCCGGACGCATCGGCGCGGTGATGAGGCCCTGCGCGAGCGCGTGGTCCAGCAGCGTCGCGATCTCGTGGCGGCACCGTCCGAAGCCCCACGGGTACGTGTCGTCGGAGCCTGCGGCCTCCCGCTCCTCCTGCAGAAGGCCGTGGAACCACATCGACGTGAAGAGCAGGCGATCCCGGCGGAGCCGCTCGATGCAGGCGAGCTTGGACGCTGTCCAGGCGTCGAACAGCCGGCGTGCCAGGGACGGGTCTGCGTCGAGGATGGACGTCCGCACGAGCAGCAGGTGCATGATCGGGAACACGCGCGTGCGGGCGAAGTACTCACGCTCGAGGATGGGGTAGTCCGGGAGCAGGAAGTCGAACTCGGGGTGCTCGTAGGGGACCCACGCCTCCGACGTGATGGCCGCGTCCACCTCGCCCGAGAGCAGCATCGCTGCCAGGTCGGCGTCCGGCCGAGCCTGCTCCAGGCGCAGCCACGGAGGGCGGATCCACCGCGGGATGTCGGGCGAGGTCTGGACCCATTCGATGGAACCGAGGTCGACGTCGAACTCGTCGGCCAGCGCTGCCCGGGCCCAGAGCGCGGCCGTGGTGGCCCAGTGCTGCAGGCCGACCCGGCGGCCGGCGAGATCGGCGGGGGAGATGACGGGCCCGCCCCGCCGGACGTAGATCGAGGAGTGCCGGAAGGTCCGCTTGGGAAAGACCGGGATGGCCGAAAACTCGCGCCGGCCCGCCTCCAGGTCCATGAGGTACCGGCCGGCGTACCCTTCCCAGGCATCGTACGAGCCCGTCAGGCCCAGCTGCTGACGGGCTCGATCGTTGTTCTCTTCATGGACCTGGAGGTCGATGCCCTCGACCGGAACACGGCCGTCAAGGAGGGCCGCGTTCCGGTCGTACCGGGCAACGAGCATCGACAGCTTCAGGGCGGGATCCGCCTCGAAGGTCAGGGCAGGTTCAACGCCGCCGCGGCCTGGTCCCACGGCGTCGAGTCCAGCCACGCGCTGGCCGGAGGCGTCGAGGTGATGGCTCCCACCTTCGCCGCCAGGGTCTCCTGCGTGGTGGCCGACGCGGCCGAGAAGGCGTTCTTCGTGGCCGGGAACGTGTCTCCCTGCTTCAGCTGGTCGTACAGCGTCCCGGCATCCGTCGCCGAACCGCCCGCGTACTTCACCGCCGCGGCGACCCACTGGGCCTTGTCGTTGTTGAAGATCTGGGCGGCCATGATCCACGCCTCGTCGACGGCCTGTGCCAGGTCCGGGATGGGCCTTGACCCAGGACGGCGACGCGCCGAGGAACGAGTCGGACAGCTCGGGCGCGACGACCGGCATCTTGGCCAGCACGTTGAAGCCGGCCGCCGTCAGCGTCGCCACGCTGTCGAAGTGGACGAACGTCGCGTCGATGTGGTGCGCGAGCATCGCGCTCACGCGGACGGAGGCGCCGCCGGCCAGCGTCACGTGCACGCTGGACGGGGCGATGTTGTACTTGGAGAGGAGGTCGGCGAACATCAGGGCCTCGAGCCCGTGCGTGTTCGACGTCCCGTAGATGTGCCCGGGCAGCTGCGAGATCGTCTTCAGCGACGGGGCGCCGATGAAGTCGTAGTCGAGGCGCGGCTGGGCCGGGCCGAAGATCATCAGGCCGGAGTTGATCGCGGTCGTCACGGCGATCGCGCCTACCTCCGCGTCGCCCGCCAGGATCACGCGAACGGCCGCGGGGTCGCCGGTCTGGTTCACGACCGAGCTCGTCGCGCCCCAGGACTGCAGGATCTGGGCCATCAGGGCCACCTTCGTATCGCTCGCCTGCGGCGACGCGCCGACCGCGATCCTGATCGTGTCACCGGACAGGTTCGGCGGTGCGAACGAGGCCGCTGCCCCTGCCGAGGCGGCAGGGGCGCTCGATGCGGCCGCGGACGAGGCTGCCGCGGATGCCGCGGCGCTTGCCGGAGCCGCGACGGACGCCGCAGGTGCGGATGACGCCGGAGCTGCCGACGCTGGCGCGGGCGTGCCGTTCGTCGCGGAGCAGGCCGCGACCAGCATTCCGACGGCAGCGATCGTGAAGACCCGTGCCGCACGGCCGGGAAGTGCGGCGTTCCCCCTGGTGGTCCTCATCGGTTCCCCTTTCTCCTCACGAGCCGCCTCCGGCGTGGAGGCGGACACTCAGGCCAACCCGAGAACGGTGCCCAGCACGTGGTCGCGGATTTCGGCCACGACTGGGTTCTGCAGCAGGTCCACGTGACGACGCGGACGTGGCAGCGGGACGTCGACCACTTCCCGGATCGAGGCAGGGGGCGTCCCCATGACGATGATCCGATCGGAAAAGAAGATCGCCTCGTCGACGTCGTGCGTGACAAGGACGGTCGTTGCGCTGGCGGACTCGATGATGTCGGCGATGTCCTGCTGCAGCCGGCGCCGCGTGAAGGCGTCGAGCGCGGACAGCGGCTCGTCCATGAACAGGACATCCGGGTCGCCGACCAGGGCCCTGGCCAGCCCGACGCGCTGCTGCATACCGCCCGACAGCATCCGCGGGTAGTAGTCGCCGAAGTCCTGGAGGTTCGCCAGGCGGAGCTTCTCGGAGACGCGATCCTCCAGCTCCCGGCGGTCCATCGCGTGCTGCTGCAGCGCGAACGCCACGTTCTGACGGACCGTCCTCCAGGGCAGGAGTGCCGGCTCCTGGAACACGAACCCGATCGACGGCGGGATCCCGCGGACCAGCGCCCCGTTGATCTGGATGCTGCCCTCGTCGTACGGGACGAGGCCGGACATCATCCGCAGCATCGTGGTCTTGCCGCACCCGGAGGCCCCGATGAGCGAGACGAACGTTCCTTCCGGGATGGCGAGCGAGACGTCGGACAGCACGGTCAGGGGCTGTGACGACTTGCCCGGACGGGCGAAGCGCTTCGAGACATTGCGAAGCTCGATGCGGGCGGGAGCGGGAGCGGGCGGCGTGGCACCCGCGCGGTGCGCTGTTCCGGTCGAGGCGTACGGGGCAGCCATGGCGGTCGTCCTCAGACCTGCGTGTGGACCTTCGACCGGCTCGCCCATGGGGCGATCCGCCGACGGAGGAGCTCGAGCACGACCGTGCCGATGACGCCCACGAGCGACGACGTGATGATGGCCGCCATGAGCTGGGCGGTCTCGAAGGCGTCACCGAAGTTCTGGATCAGGCCCCCGAGACCGGCGAGGCTGACGTCCATCTCGGCGATGATCACGCCGATGAGCGCCTTCGCCAGGGCGATCCGGAGGCCGGCGAAGATGAACGGGACCGCGTACGGCATGGCGATGTTGCGGATCACCGACCGCTCCGTGGTGTGGTAGACGCGGGCCATGTCGAGGAGCGTGTCCGGCGTGTTGCGGACGCCCTCCGAGGTGTTGACGATGATCGACCAGACGGCCAGGAGGAACGTGACGGCGACCTCGGCGACGAACCCGATGCCGAACCAGATGACGATCAGCGGCACCAGGGCGATCAGCGGCGTCGCCTGGAAGAAGTTCACGTACGGGCTGAGGACGCGATCAGCGGTGTGGCTCCGGCCCATGAGGACGCCCACGGCGATGCCGACCACGGCGGCCAGCCCGAAGCCGACGCCGAGCACCTCCATCGCCCGCAGGAACGCGGGAGCGAGACTGCCGTCCTGGACGATCTTGACGAACGAGACTGCCACCGCCGAAGGCGTCGCGAGCAGGATCGGGTTGAGGCCCGAACCGACGAGCTGCCACGCGCCCAGGAAGATGAGGACCGAGAGGATCGGCAGGGTGGGCGGATACGCGAGGAACGCTCCGACGGCCCCCCGAACGCCCCGGGCTTCGTCGAATCCGGGTTGGGCGTTTGCGGGTTCTGCCCGCGCGGATCCCCCGAGGGATGCAGGGGCGTGGGCCGCCGGCGCGCTCGGAGCCCGTTGTCCTGGCACTGCCACTATGGCCTCTCCCTGTCGCGGCGTTTCGGAGACTTTATCAGCGAATGTGCAAACAATCTACTGCAGGTTGTACACATCACCGAGCGCCTCCTCGAGGTCGAGCAGCGTGAGGCGGCTGGGGTCCTCGGCAAGGTCTCTCCGCCGGATGAGTGCCCGGACCACGAGCTTCCTCAGGCCGCGTGCATCCAGTTGCTGCGCCACGCACCCGTGCGCCACCGACCGCAGATGGGCCGGGTCGGGGGAGAACGACGGCGACATCTCGTGCAGCGTGTCGAGCAGGATCGCGGCCACGGCCTCGATGCCGGGCAGGTCCACGCGCTCGATCAGGTCGGCGCGTGACAGGAATGCGGGGTCCACGCCGCGGACGTAGTTGGTCGTCGCGACGAACAGGACGTTGCGGCACGCCTCGGAGACGTGGTCCAGGCCGGAGAGGACCGCATCGGTCGCGCGATGCACGTCGACCGGGTTCGTCTCCAGGGATGCGCCCCCGCGGTTGACCGCCAGCGCCTCGACCTCGTCGAGCAGCACGACGACCGGGCGCCCGCGGGCCGCGATGTCGGGCAGGGTGCGCTCGAACAGCCGCGCGACCGCGCGCTGGCTTTCGCCCAGGAGCTGGCTGGGCAGCCCGTGCGGGTCGATCACAAGGAACAGCAGGCTCCCCCCGTTCACGATGGGGGCGAGCTGGTTGGCGAGGCCGGATGCGAGCGTGGTCTTGCCCGTGCCGGGCGGGCCTTCCAGGACGACCAGGCCGTGGATGGGCAGGCCCACCGCGGAGTACCCGGCCCGGGGGCCGAAGTAGAAGGTCCCGAAGTTCACGAGCCGTTCCTTGATGCCCGGGTCGACGACGATCCGGTCCCACCGGTCGAGCCAGTCGTCCTCGGGCAGCTCGGCGAGGCTGGCCAGGCCCTCCGATCCGGGCGGCAACTGCAGCGCCGTCATGCGTCAGGCATCCGGGCGCCCGTCGAAGTGGTCGGGCCAGGTGATTCCGGACAGATCGGGCGCGTCGAGGACGGGTGGCTCCTCGAACAGATCGAGCGGATCGAGAAGGACCCGGATCATGTCGTACAGGGCGTCGAAGTTGTGCACCCGGATCAGCCGGGCCGTCTTCTCGTGATCGTCGTTGAAATGCTGGTGCCACGCCCAGTGATCGACGACCACCAGGTCGCCCGCCTCCCACGGGTACGAGACCCCGTCGATGTCGCTGTGTCCCTTTCCCGACACGACGTACAGCCACGCCTGGCCCCCGTGCCGGTGACGCGACTGGTACAGGCCGGGGGCGAGCTCGTGCATGACCGCGCTCAGCCCGGCCGTGTGGAATCCGATCGACTGATCGACGAGGAACAGGCTTCGGGCGCCCCGCTTCGTCACGACGCCGCGGACGTCGTCGAAGCGGGTGATGAGCCGGGCGCCCTCCGCTCCACCGGCTCCGCGCGCCAGCCGCCGGACCCTCCGCGCGTACGGATCGTCGCCGTCGGGCGGATCCGCCTGTCGGGGCGGCAGGGGGAGATCCGCGTAGGGCGCGTCCCCGCCCTCCTCGAGCACGGCCACCCCGAAGGCCTCGAGCATCGGCTCGACGCTCCAGGTGTGGAACACGGCCGGCGCGTCGGAGTCGTTCCCGTGCCGGTGCCAGGACCAGCTCGGCAGGTGCACCGTGTCCCACGGTCGCCACTGCACGACCTGTCCGTCGATCTCGGTCCAGCCCTGGCCCGACTCGACGAACATGACGGCGTCCCAGGAGTGCCGGTGGACCGGCGTGACCGTGTGCGCCGGCAGCTCGTGCAGCGTCGCATCGAGGTTCTTGGTCGGCCGATCGCCGTCCCAGCCCATGTAGACGCCGCGCCGCATCCGCCGCGACGGGACGTCCACCATCTGGACGTCCGCCCGCCTGACGACGGCCTTGTGGTACTGCCGCCACTCCTCGAGCAGCGCATTGCGCCGCTTCTTCTGCACCTCGTAGTGGGTGACCTGCGTCGAGGTCGTGGTCTTCATCGGCGGTCTCCTCGCGTTCGACGGGGACGGGTCAGGAACGGAGCGCGGGCAGTACCTGCTGGCCGTACATCTGGATGAAGGCCGCCTGGTTGCGGCCGACATTGTGGACGAAGATCTCGTCGAAGCCCATCTCCACGAACTTGCGCAGGTGGGCGACGTGCACCGCGGGATCCGGGCTGATGAGCACGCGGTTCACGAAGTGCTCCGGGCGCACCAGCTTCGCCATGGCCGCGAAGTCTTCCGGGTTCCGGATGTCCTGCTTGGAGAAGTTCATCCCGCCGTTGGGCCACTCGGTCATCGCGTTCGTCATCGCCTCGTCGTCGGTGGGCGCCCAGCTGACGTGGACCTGGAGGATCCGGCGCGTCCGCGAGGGATCCTTGCCGGCCTGCTCCGCGCCGCGGGCGTATCGCTCGAAGAGCGTACCGATCTTCTCGTCGGCCGCTCCGACGGTGATCATGCCGTCGGCGAGTCGCCCGGTGCGTTCGGCGTTCAGCGGCCCGGCGGTCGCCACGTAGATCGGGACCGGGTCGGCGGGACGGGTGTACAGCCGAGCGCCGTCGACGGTGAAGAACGGGCTGCGGTGGCGGACCTGCGCGCCCGTGAAGAGCTTCGCGATGATCTCGATGGACTCGAAGAGCATGGCGCTTCGCGTGCCGACGTCCGGCCACTCGCCGCCGACCACGTGCTCGTTGAGTGCCTCACCCGCGCCCAGCCCGAGCCAGAACCGCCCCGGGTACATCGCGCCCAGGGTGGCGGCCGCGTGCGCGATCACGACGGGGTGATAGCGGAAGCCCGGACACGTGACGGCGGGTCCGAACGGCAGGCTGGTGCGCTGCCCCAGCGCCCCCATGAACGCCCACGCGAACGCGCTCTGGCCCTGCTGGGGGGTCCACGGGTTGAAGTGCTCGCTGACCTGGAAGCCCGCGTCGAAGCCGGCCCGCTCCGCCGCCTCGCACCAGTCGAGCAGCGGCGTCGGTTCGAACTGCTCGAGCATTGCCGCGTATCCGAACGTTGCCACGTCGCGTGTCCTCCGCGGGCGGTCCGACGGCCGCGCCTGTGGGTGCCGGGTGCCCTCGCTGCGCGGCGGTCAGCCGGCCTGTTCGATCTGCGCCAGGTCGCCGGAGCCCGCCCGGGGCAGCACCTCGTCGGCGATGAGCCGGATCTGGTCGAGCCAGTCGGTGAACCGGAACCGGAGGTCGAACACGAGGAGGTCGCACCCGATATCGGTGTACCGGGCGACACCCTCGGCGACGTCGTCGACCGTTCCGGCAAGAATGGACCCGTCGAGCTCCTCGATGCGGCTGAACTCGCCGGACGGTGGCTTGAGCCAGAACCGCTGGTTGTTGGCGTTCTTGATGAGACCCGGGACGTTGAGCTGGCGGAGGGCCTCCTCGCGGGTCGCGGCCACGCTCGTCACGGGCACCGCGCCGGTCATGATGAGCGGCCGGCCCTGCTCCTCGCATCGTTGCGCGATCTGCTCGCGGCGACGCTCGTAGGTGGGGAACGTGATGCGTCCCGGCAGCCAGCCGTCGCAGAAGTCGACGGCCAGCCTCGCCGAGGCGGGCGTCGCGCCCCCCCACCAGACCGGCACGGGCGACACCGGCGTGGGCTTGAGATCGACGTCCGAGAAGTCGTAGACGTCGCTGTGATGCTCGACGCTCGCACCCGACCAGAGGCGCCGTGCGATCTCCACCTGCTCCCGCATGAGCGCCGGGCGATCCGCGTCTCCGAGTCCGATCACGTCGAACTCGTGCTGGAAGTTGCCCGCACCAATGCCGAGATCGAACCGCCGGCGGCTGAGCCAGGACAGCGATCCGACGCTGTAGGCGAGGTACACCGGGTGGCGGAAGGGGATCACGGTGGCGGTGCCGAGCCCGATGCGGCTCGTCGCCCCCGCGAGGAAGGCGAGGGTCACGAACGGTTCGATGAACGTCCGGTCCGTGCCCTCCATCCCGTGCGGGTGAAAGACCAGGTGGTCGCGCACCCAGAGCGAGTCGAACCCCAGGTCCTCCGCGAGGCGGGCACCCTGGACGAGGAGGTCCTGGTCGGCGTCCTCGCCGAAATGCGGGACGAGCAGGCCGAAACGCGTGGTCATGGGACGCTCTGCTCCTTGCTCTCCGCCGGCACGCCGCGGGCCGCCGCGGGGATCGGCGTGACGACGGGCTCCGTGGGCCGGACCTGCCTGCCCCAGCCGGGACTGCCGACGATGGTCCCGCGGTCGTACACCAGCCGGCCTCGCACCAGCGTCTGCGTCACCGCACCGGTGTAGACCCGGCCCGAGTACGGGGACCAGCCGATGCGGCTGACGACGATGTCGTCACGAACCGCAAGCTCGGCGTCGAGGTCGACGATGGCCAGGTCCGCATCCGCGCCGACATCGAGACGGCCCTTCGCCCCCAGTCCGAGCGCGCGCGCCGGGGCGGAGGACGTGACCTCCACGACCCGTTCGAGAGAGATGCGGCCATGGTGGGCGGCGTCGAGGAGCATGGACAGGTAGAACTGGATCGACGGCGTGCCCGTATGCGCCTTCCAGCCGTCGGTCCAGCCGGGCTCCTTCTCCTCGCGCAGGTGGGGCGCATGGTCGGTGGCGACGAGGTCCACGGTCCCGTCGTTCAGGGCCGCCCACAGGGGCTCCGTGTTCACGTCGGGCACCCAGTACGAGAGCGCGTACGAGCCGAGCCGCTCCACCGTCGCCCAGTCGTTGGTGAGGAACAGCGCCCACGGGTTGATCTCGGCGGTGACGGCCTGCCCGTCGGCCTTGGCCTCGCGGAGCAGCCGGATCACGCCACGGCTCTGCGTGTGCAGGAGGTGCAGCGGCGTCCCGGTGGCGCGCTGAAGGCGCAGCAGCAGTGCGGCCGCCGTGTCCCAGATGATGCCGTCGTACGCGGCATATGCCCTGGCGTAGGCCCGGAAGTCCCGCTCGCCCCGGCTCCAGAAGCCCTGCTCGATGTGGCTCATGAGCGGCTGATCGTGGGGGTGGACCATCAGGCGGAGTCCCGTGCCGGCGACCGCCTCGAAGATCTCGAGGAGTTTGCCGTGGTCGTGGACGCCGGTGCCGGGCATGTGGGGGTAGTCCCGCCCGGTGTCCTCCACCATGAAGACCTTGAACGCCGCGATTCCCATCGTGGCCAGCTCGGGGATCTGGTCGGGCACGGCGCCCGACGCGTTGACGTTGTAGTCGACCAGGGACTTCTCGGCGTACAGGGCCAGCATCCCCGCCAGGCGCTCCGGTGTGTTGGGCGGAGGCGACACGTTCGGCATGCCGAAGCTCGTCGTCACGCCCCCGGCCGCGCCCGCCGCAGTCTCGGTGGTGATGTCGCCCTTGGCCGTGAAGCCCGGCTCGCGGTGGTGCGTGTGGACGTCGACGAGTCCGGGCAGGACTACGCGACCGGTCGCGTCGAGCACGTCCGTGGCGTCCAGCGGCGTGCCGGGAGCCACGATGGCCGCGATCTGCCCGTCGCGGATGGCCATGTCGGCCACGGTCCGTCCCGAGGGCGATACCAGCGTGCCGCCCCGGACGACGAGGTCGTAGGAGCCGGGGGCCGGGGTCGAGCCGCTCATGCGACGACGAGCCTGGTGATGCCGCTCTCTGCGGCCGAATCCTGGACGAGCACGTCCCCGGCGACGACGTGCCGGGTGAACCAGTCGACGATCAGCGGCGTGACCAGCGCGGCGTATTGCGCGTACGCACCATAGTGGGTCGTACCCGTCTGGACGACGAGGCGCTTCGGCGCCCCCGCGCGTTCGTAGAGTGCCATCGCGTGATCCTCCGGGGTGGTCGCATCGCGCTCGACGCAGATGAACATGGCGGCCCGCGGGCTGATTCGGGCGACGTGGTCGATGGGGCGGTACGCGAAGATCGCCGCGGCGCTGGCGAGAGCCACCTGCCCGGGGACGCGCCCGTCGACATCGCTCTTGACGGTGGTCGTGCGACGTTCCGGAGTCGGCACCATGATCCCGTCACGGGGCGGCACGAGTTCGCCCTGGCCGGTGGCGGCGCGCCGTCGGAGGTCCTCCTCGACGCGCTCCTGGAATTCCAGCCATTCGTATTCGCGCCGCATGCGGTGCAGCCAGTCTCGACCGTCCGCGACGGGGAGCTGGCTCACGACGGCCCTGACCCTGGGGTCGATGCCCGCGACGATCACCGCGTTGCCGCCGCCCGTGCCTCCCGAGCCGAACACGCCCAACCGGCGGATGTCGAGCTCGTCCCTGGTGGCCGCGTAGTCGATCGCCGCGACGATGTCGGCGACCTGGCCGGCCGGATCGAGGAGCGTCGCGTCTCCCTCCGAGTCGCCGAAGCCGCGGTAGTCGAGCGTCAGCACGGCGAACCCGGCGGCCAGCAGTGCCTCGTGATACGGGCGGTAGAGGCGCGCCGACCGCAGGCCCATCCACCCCGGCCCCTGCACGATCACCGGGACCGGACCCGAGGATGCGCCGTCCGGGGTCATCAGGGTTCCCGCGAGACGACAGCCGTGGCTCCAGAAGCCGACTTCTTCGACGGCCGTCATCGCGACACGCCCAACCCTCCGGTCTCATGCCTGGACGGGCGGATTGTACGCATGGCCATGCAGATTGTCCACAAGATAGGTCGGCTTGCATGCTGCCAGCCGAGCCACCAGCAGTGGGTAGCCGGTACCGCTACGGGCCGCGCAGGGGGCTCCGGCCGGTGATGCTCGGTGTCGACGCAGGCGATCTCCGGCGGCCGGGTGGGCGATCGAGACTAGTGCCGGCTGCTCTCGGATTCGCGGAGGAACCGGCGCAGCAGCGCAACGACCTTCGTGTAGTGGACGCTCAGCTCGCGCGCGGCCGTATCGGCATCGCCGCGCCTGATGGCGTCAAAGAAGACCTCGTGATGCTCGGGTGAATGCTGGACGAGCTTCCAGCGCAGAGATCGCGAGACCTCCTGCCGAAGCCGGGCGATCAACCCGACGAGGCGCGGTCGCGCGGTGACCGAATACAGGCGCATGTAGAAGCGCTCGCGGACGGCCAGCTCGTCGTCCGGATTGCCCGCCGCCAGCATCTCGTCGTACAACCGCTGCAGATCGTCAAGATCCTGCTGGGTGAGGAGAGGAACGGCCAGCCGAACCGCGTGGCCCTCGAGGACGGATCGCAGGTCGTAGATCTCCTCGATCTGGTCGGCATCGAGAGTCGTCACGGTGAACCCGCGGTGCGGCTCCGATGTCACCAGGCCTTCGTGCTCGAGGGCGCGCAGCGCCTCCCGGACGGGGATGCGGCTGGCGTCGAAGATCGACGCGAGGTCCTCCTGGCGGAGGCGTGCGCCCGGTTCGATCGTGCCGTCGAGGATGGCCTGCCGAAGCGTCGTCAGTGCCAGGTCCTGGGCGGTCACGTTGCCGGACCGGTTCGCGGCCACGAGGGACGCGAGGCGTTCGCCGTCGTACCCGCCGTTGCGTCGCGTCAGCGTCACCCTGCACCTGCTCAGTTCTGCGATCCAGGCCGCCGCACGGTAGCGATCCGGCGCCCGGCGGTGTCGACCGCGAAAGATGTCGATCCGTCCGTGCTGGTGACCACGGTGCCGAGGACGGGATTGAAGACCCGTCGACCGTTCGCGTGGACAATGCGCTCGCCATTGTACACACCGTCAACCGGCACATCCGACCATCCGGCGGCGACCCAGCAGGGCGTGCAGGCTGTCAATATGGATACAATGCCGCAAAGATTGCGTACAGAACGCTCTGGAGGCCACGCGTGACGCCGGATCAGATCGTCGCCCGCATCGATCCACGGGAAGTCGTGGACCTCGCCCTGGAGCTCGGCAACATCGACAGTCCGACGGGGAACGAGGGCGTGGCCGGAGAGTTCGTCCATGCATGGCTGGAACGGAACGGGTTCCGGCCCCGGCGGATCGCGCTCGTGCCCGACCGTATCAACGTCGCCGCGACGATCGAGGGCAGTGGGGGCGGGTACAGCCTCATCTTCAACGCGCACCTCGACACGACCCTCCGCAGCGACGCGGTCTGGTCAGCCCGCGAACCCGCTGACCCTCTCTACCATGGCGCCTGGATCGACGGGGACGAGATCCATGGGGACGGCGTGGTCAACGACAAGGGGCCGATGGCGGCCTTCCTGGTCGCCGCGAAGGCGATTCGCGACGGCGGCTATCCGCTCAAGGGAGATCTCATCGTGAGCGCCGCGGCCGGCGAGATCTCCCGCGAGCCCGTGGATGAGTTCGAGGGCGTCCCCTACCTCTCCAAGGACCTGGGTGCCCGGTATCTCGTGACCCACGGCGCGGTGGCGGACTTCGCCCTCGTCGCCGAGGGGACCGGGTTCGGCATCGTGTGGGTCGAGGCGGGCAAGGCGCACTTCAAGGTCACCGTCTTCTCGGATCAGCCGAGGTACTACACGCCGTATCTGCCCCGGCCCACGTCCATGCGCGAGGCCCCCAACGCGATCGTTCGGGCCGCCGCCGCCATTGCCGAATTCGAGTCGTGGGCCACCGAATACCAGCAGAGGATGACCCACGAGGGCGAGAGCGGAACGATCGTCCCCAAGGCGAGCGTCAACGCGATCCGGTCAGGGTACCCATACAACCTGACCAGCACCCCCCAGGTCTGCAGCTTCTACGTCGACGCGCGCATCCTTCCCGGAGTCAACCCCCTGGACGTGCGAGAGGAACTCCGAGACGTGCTGCGCGCGCTGGGCGTCCCCGGCCATGTGGATCTCGTCCTCTATCGCCCCGGGTTCGAGGGCAAGGGCGTCGAACGGTTGGTCGATACGATCCGGCGCTGTCACGCCCAGGTGTTCGAGACGCCACCCATTGCCGTGGGACCTCCCGTCTCGAGCATGTGGCGCGACACCAACGCCTTCAACGAGCTCGGCATTCCGGCCGTGAGCTACGCGCCGCGCGGCGCCGACCACGCCGCGCGAAAGGCCTTCAGGATCAAGGACCTCGTCGACGCGTCCCTCGTCTACGCGCGCATCGCCATGGACCTGTGCAACCAGGAGCGGCTGCCGTACGAGCCTCTCGGCGCCCACGTCAATGCCGAGATGGCTCGCGTCGTTCAGCGGCGGAACCTGGACCGGGTGGGGCAGGCCTGAGCCGATGATCCCGAGGTTCGAGCTTCACCGCCCCGCCACGATCCAGGAGGCATCGCGTCTGCTCCGCGAGTTCCCGGGGGAGGCCGTGCCGTATGCCGGGGGCACCGAGCTGCTCCAGGTCATGAAGCTGGGCCTGGCGTCGTTCCGCCACCTCGTGGACGTCAAGGGGATCCCATCGCTGCACGGGATCGACGTGACGCCAGATGGCTGGCTGCGTATCGGTGCGACGTCGACCCATCGCGAGATCGAACGGTCCACGCTCGTCGCATCGCACGTGCCCGCGCTCGCTTCGCTGGAGCGGCAGATCGCGAACGTGCGGGTCCGCAACACGGGGACGCTCGGCGGCAACCTCTGCTTCGCCGAGCCTCACTCGGATCCCGCGGCCTTCCTCCTCGCGGCCGATGGGCGCGTCCGGCTGTCCTCGGCCGACGCGGAGCGCGAGCTCGCGATCGACGACTTCGTGGCCGGTCCGCTGCTGACCGGGCGCGATCAGGGCGAACTGCTCGTCGAGGTACGGGTTCCTCCGCGGGTGGCCAATCGCGGTCACGGGTTCGCCAAGCTCGCGTTCTTCGAGCGCCCTGCCGCGTCCGTGGCCTGCCGCATCGACCTGCAGGGCGGCCGGATCGCGGCGGTGCGCGTAGCCGTGGGCTCTGCCTGTGAGGCCCCGACGCTTCTTGGGTCGATCGGCCCGGTCCTCGTCGGAGTCCGCGTGCAGGAGCTCGAGGAGGCCCTCGCGACGGCACGGGACGCGGCGCGCGACGAAGTGCTGACATACGACGACATCAACGGCTCGGCCGACTACAAGCGGCACCTGGTCGGTCTGCTCCTCGGACAGGCCGTCACCGCAGCGCACCGGGAGGCGACACGTGGCTGACGACGCCGGCACGACGTTCCCGCTCGTAGAGCTCTCCTGCATCGTGAACGGCCGCGGTGTCCGGCTGCGCATCGAGCCACGCGAGACGCTCGCGGATGTGCTCCGCGACCGGATGGGCCTGACAGGCACGAAAGTGTCCTGCGACGCCCAGGTCTGCGGGGCCTGCACCGTGCTCGTCGACGGCCTTGCCGTCAGCAGTTGCACGATGCTCGCGATCGAAGCGGACGGCCGCGAGGTTCGCACCGTCGAAGGGCTGGCGCGCGAGGCGGTGCTGAGTCCGTTGCAGCAGGCGTTCATCGATCATGCCGCGTTCCAGTGCGGCTTCTGCACATCGGGGATGCTGATGGCCGCGACGGCCCTCGTCGAGGAGAATCCTCACCCGACTCGCGAGGATGTCGTGCACGGCCTCGAGGGGAACATCTGCCGCTGCACCGGCTACGCACCGATCGTGGCGGCGGTGCTCGCCGCGACGGAGGCGCGGTCGTGAGCGACGCCGGTCCGCTGCGGCAGGCAGGCCGTCCTCGGCCGCCCTCCCCGATCGGCGAATCCGTTGCCCGTCGCGATGGCCGGGCCAAGGTGACCGGTCAGGCCCGCTTCACCGGCGACCTCGTGCTGCCGGGCCTGTGCCACGCCCGCGTGCTCCGGAGTCCGTACCCGCACGCCCGCATCGTCTCCATCGACACGTCGGAGGCCGCGGCGCACCCCGGCGTCGTGGCCGTGGTGACGTCGGCGGACCTGCCGGACGTTCACCTGGTGTACGGGCATGCTGTCGCGGACCATCCGCTGATCGCCGTCGACAAGGTCCGGTACGCCGGTGAACCGGTGGCCGGGGTGGTCGCCGAGGATCCCGTGACCGCCGCCGAGGCCCTCGCGCTCATCTCGGTCTCGTACGAGCCGCTTCCGCTGGTGGTCGACGCGGTGGCCGCGATCGCGCCGGGCGCCCCCGTACTCCACGAGCAGGCCGGTGAACAGCGGCCACATCGCGGCTTCGACGAGAACATCGACCGCACCCACCCGAACGTCTGCTCTCGGTCCGTCCAGGCATGGGGCGATCTCCCGGATGCCTTCTCGGCCGCCGCTTTCGTGGCGGAGGGTTCGTACCGGTACCCGATGGCGTATGCGTACGCGATGGAGCCGTACACGGCCATGGCGTCCTTCGAGTCGGGCGGCCTCACCGTGTGGACATCCGCGCAGCACCCGTACATGGTCAGGGACGATCTCGCCCGCTGCTTCGGGCTTCCGCTCTCGGCGGTGCGCGTCATCGTGCCCTACGTCGGGGGTGGCTACGGCAGCAAGTCGTACACGAAGATCGAGCCCCTGACCGCTGCGCTGGCGTTGCGCAGTGGGCGGCCGGTACGGCTCGCGCTCTCACGTGGAGGAGGCCATCCTCACCACCAGGGGCGACGCCGCGACGGTGGACCTGCGCACGGCGTTCGACGGCGACGGTCACATACTTGGCCGCGAGGCGCGGATCCTGCTGAACAGCGGCGCGTACGCGGAGAACTCGCCGCTCGTCGCGCGCAAGGCCGCGAACCGGCTCGGCGGGCCCTATCGCATCCCCGCCCTCCGGGTGGAGAGCCTGGCGATCTACACGAACACGGCGCCGGCGAGCTCGTTCCGGGGCTTCGGCGCCCCGCAGGCGACCTTCGCCGGCGAGTCGCAGATGGACGAGGCGGCCGCTCGCCTCGGGATCGACCCGCTCGAGCTCCGGCGCCGCAACCTCCTGGCACCTGGCGAGCGACCGTGGGCCAGGGCGCGCGGCTTCGACGCGGACCTCGCCGCCGATCTCGACCTGGTGGCCGGCGAGCTGCAATGGGGTACGACGTCACCGGGCCACGGCAAGGCGATCAGCGTCTCGATGTCGGACGCGGGCTCCGAACCGATCACGACGGCGATCGTGCGAGTCCATCACGACGGGTCCGTCACGGTGACGTGTGGAAGCACGGAGATCGGGCAGGGATCGGCGACCGTGCTCGCGCAGATCGCGGCCGGGGAGATGGGGGTCCGGCTCGAGCGGGTCCAACTGCTGAACTCGGACACGGGCGCGGTCTCCTACGATCGGTCGACCGGCGCGAGCCGCACCACCACGCTGATGGGTCTGGCCGTCCAGGCCGCGGCTCGTGACGCCCGTGCGCAGCTGTGCCGGTGGGCGCAGGAGGCGCTCGGGCAGGACGGCCCGGCGGTCGTCGAGGAACGGGACGGCGTGCGGGTCGGGGAGGCCCACAGTGACTGGGGCGCGGTGGTGCGCGCGTGGTTCGGCGGGGACAGCGGCGAGGTCGTCGGCCGGGGATACCTGCGGCGCTCCGGCTCGACGGCGGAGATGCCGCCGTTCTACGAGGTCGGCTGCGTCGGAATCGAGGTCACCGTGGACGAGGCGACGGGCGTCATCCGCGTCGAGCGACTCGTCACCGTGGGCGATGTCGGCTGCGCCATCAACCCGATGCTCGCCGAAGGACAGGACGTCGGAGCCGTCATCATGGGGCTCGGCATGGCCACGCGCGAGGAACTGGTCTACGACGCCGAGGGGAACCTGCTGAACGGCAACCTCTTCGACTACCGCGTGCCTCGCTTCACGGACGTCCCCCCGATGCGGTCGATCCTCGCCGAGCGAGGTGACGGCGTGGGTCCCTACGGCGCCAAGGGCGGCGGCGAGGGGGCGTTGAATCCCGTCGCTTCGGCGATCGCCAATGCCGTCGAGCGGGCTGTCGGGATCCGACTCCGCGAGGCGCCCTTCACGCCGGAGCGCGTCTGGCGGGCACTCCAGGAGCGCGACCGCTCCTGATCCGCCACCGGATCGGGGCGAGGTTCTTCAGGGCTCTCCGGTCACGCCGTCGAGCGCGTCGAGCACGCGCCACGGGTACAGCGGCAGCTCCCGGATCTGCGCGCCGGTTGCCGCAGCGACGGCATTCGCCACGGCGGGGGCGGCGGTGATGATCGCGCTCTCGCCCAGTCCCTTCGAGCCGTACGGACCGGGACCCCCGCCGCTCTCGACGAGGTGGCTCTCGAGCGCCAGCGGCACGTCGCGCGTGGTGGGAACCCGGTAGTCGATGAGGCCCGGGTTGACCAGGCGACCGTCCTCGTAGAGACACTCCTCGAACAGCGCGTGGCCGAGCGCCATCGCCGCCCCGCCTTCCTCCTGTCCGTGCGCGGTGAGCGGGTTGATCACCCTGCCCGCGTCGCCGACCGTGACGAATTTCGTGACCTCGACGTCCCCGGTGTCGGGATCGACCGACACCTCCGCCGCGCCGACCGATGCCTCCCAGTATCCGGCGCGCATGCCGAACTCCGTGGGCGCGTCCGGGTGCTCGGGGACGAAGTGGCCGACGCCGATGACCTCGCCACCGAACCGCGACGTGGGGCCATTGATCACGCGGTCCAGCGGCAACGGCTCCGGCCCTCCGACTACCGCCCCGTCCCGCAGCGAGAGCGACCCGGCGGCAACGCCGAATGCCGCGGCGGCCGCGTCGCAGGCCTGCCTCGCAGCGTCCTGTGCGGCGCGCAACACGGCCGTCCCCATGTGAACGGTGGATCGGCTCGAGGACGTTCGCTGGTCGAACGGGGTCACCGCCGTGTCCGGCGTCGTGACCCGGACCCGGTCGATGCCCAGGCCGAGCGCTTCGGCCGCGACCTGGGCGAGCATGGTCAGTGTTCCCTGCCCGATCTCCACGCTGCTGGCGAGGACCGTGGCGGACCCGTCGGCGTGCAGGCGGACGATCGCGCTCGATGGCAGGCGGCCACTCGCGCTGTTCTTGATCCCGACGGCGACGCCGACGCCTCTCAGCCGGCCCGGCCGCTGCTCCGGGCGCGCGGGTCGGCGGATCGAATCGGCGGCGAGGCGAAGGCTGGCGGGGAGATCGCAATCGAGCGGCAGGTCTCCCGGCACGAAGTCGTCTCCGGGCCCGAGGAGGTTGCGGAGGCGGAACTCGACGGCGTCCATCCCCAGCGCCGTGGCGATCTCGTCGGTGTGGCGTTCGCAAGCGTAGATCGGCTGGCTGGCGCCAAAGCCGCGATAAGCGCCCGCCGGTACCCGGTTCGTGTACAGGGCGTAGGCATCGACCCGGAGATTGGGGATGCGATAGGGCCCTGGCGACCGGTAGCCGGCCTGCCGCACCACGCGCGGACCCTGGTCGGCGTAGGCGCCGGTGTCGAACAGCAACAGCACCTGGCGGCCGACGATCGATCCGTCGTTCGCGACGCCCGTGCGGAAGGTCATCCGGGCGCCATGCCTCGCGGTTGTCCGGAACGATTCCTCCATGGCGAGCTCGATGCGGACGGGAGCCCCCACGGCTGTCGCGGCGAGCGCCGCCAGCGGGAGCACGTTGACGTACTCCTTGCTCCCGAACGATCCGCCGACGAACGGCACCCGAACCCGGACCTTCGACTCGGAGAGGCCCAGGAGGTCGGCGATGAGCTTCGCCATCAGGAACGGGTACTGGTTGCTGGCGTGGATCGTGAGGCCGCCAGCCTCCGGCTCTGCGATCGCAACGTGATTCTCGAGGGCGTAGTGGTGGACCGGTGGCAGACGGTAGGTGTGCTCGAACACGCGATCGGCCGAGGCGAACGCAGCCTCCGTGTCGCCGCGCCGATCGTGGTACTGGCCGGCGATGTTCCGCTGCGGCTCCGATCCGCGGGCCCAGGCGCCTCCGAACTCGCCGCTCTCCGCCGCGCCGTGGAGCGGTCGCGTCGAGGGCTCCATGGAGGCCTCGACGTCGTCGATCACGGGCAGGTCCTCGTACTCGATCTCGACGGCGCCCGCCGCCTGCCGGGCCGCCTCCGCCGAACGAGCGACCACGAGCACCACCGGCTCGCCCTCGTAGCGCACGACGTCCTCCGCGAGCACGGGCATGTCACGCACCACCGGCCCGAACCGGTTGCGTGTCAGGATGCGGGCGGCGTCCGCGCCGGTCAGCACGGCCGTGACACCGGGAAGCGATCGGGCGGCCGACGTGGCGATCGACACGATGCGGGCGTGGGGCGCCTGGCTACGAACCACCGCACCGTGCTGCATGCCCGGGATCCGCTGATCGCCCACGAAAGTCGCCAGGCCCGTCACCTTTGCCGGACCGTCGACGCGCGGGAGCGGCTGCCCGATCACGCGATACGTGTCACTCATGACGGGCACCGTGGGCCTGCCACGCGGCGGCCCTGCGCACCGCCTCGACGATGGAGCGGTACCCGGTACAGCGGCAGATGTTCCCTTCGAGCCAGCCCCGGATCGTGTCCTCGTCCGGGTCCGGATGCCGTTCCAGCAGCTCCGTGCACGCCATGAGCAAGCCCGGCGTGCAGTAGCCGCACTGGAAGGCGCCGCACTCGATGAACGCCTGCTGGAGGGGCGCGAGCACGCCGCCCTGCGCCAGGCCTTCGACCGTCCGGATCTCGCGACCGTCGGCCTCGGCGGCCAGGACGGTGCATGCGCTCACGCTGAGACCATCGAGGAGCACCGTGCACGCCCCGCAGATCTGCACGCCGCACGAGACCTTGACCCCGGTCAGCGACAGGCGCTCCCGAAGGAGCTGGGCGAGCGTCTCGCCGGCCTCGACTTCGAGCTCGCGGCGCACGCCGTTCACCGTCGTGGAAATGGCCAGCGACCGCAGTTCTTCAGGCATCGGCGGCCTCTGCCGGCTCCGAGAGTACACGGCGGAGCTCGTCCGCGAAGTGGGTGAGCTCGTCACGGCCCTTCCGCTCGATGATCCCGTGGCCCAGGGTGGCCAGCCGACCCTGCACCGACAGCTCCATGTCGATCGCAACCCGGGTACGGCCCCGGGCGACCTCGGTGAGCGTCGTGGTCAAGGTGCCCTGCACCCGACTGGCGATCCGGTTGTCGCGACCGCTCGCCGACACGGTCAACCGTGCCGGCGGCTGGGCCTCGCGGATGTCGATGGCGAGCGGGAAGGCGACATGGAACGGTCCGATGGTCTGTGTCACGGTCGCCGAATAGGCGCGCAGCGGCTCGAGGGTCTGCACCTCGGAGCAGCCGCGGATGCATGACGCCACGAGCTCCACATCCCACAGGCGGGTCCACACCGCCTCTGCGCCGCGCCCGACCTCGAAGTCGTGCTGGATTCTCACGAGGCTGCCGCCCGTCCATCTTCGGCGCCCGGCACGGCGAACACACCGAACGCGTCGACCACGGCTCGCCGCACGAGCACGGACACCAGCCGGCGTTTGTACGCTTCGGGGCCGTATAGGTCGGCGACGACGTCGGCCTGGCGTGCCGCGATCGTGCCGCACTCGGCAGCAACGGCCGTAACGTGCTCGGCGGACTGACCGGCCGGGTATTCGGCCAGGAGAGCCTCGGCCTCCGGAACCCGCGTGGGCCTCGGTCCCACGCACCCGACGACGACGCGAACGTCGCGCGCAAGGTCACCATCCGGCCCGACGTGCAGCCCCACGGCCGCACTGGCCGTCGGCCGCTCCAGGGTGCGGGCGCGGTGGTACGCAAGGGCGCTCGGCCCGACCGGCATGGGAATGCGCACGGCGAGCAGGATCTCGCCGGCGTGGAGGTCCACGTCGAATGGCCCCAGCAGCCACGCGTCGAGCGGCACCTGCCGGAGGCCGTCCGCGCCACGCAGGACGACATGTGCGTCCACGGCGAGCAGGAGTGCGGCCGTGTCGCCGTGCGGTTCCGCGAAGCAGAGGCTTCCGCCGATCGTGCCCGTGTTCCGCACCCGCCGGTTTGCGAGGACCGCCTCCGTACCGGCCAGCGCGGCCAGCCGTCCGCGCACCAGCGGCGATTCCGCAACCTGCGTGTGCGTGGCGAGAGCTCCGATCTCGAGCTGCTGTTCGTCCGCCAGCATCTGGATGTCCGCGAGTCCGGCAATACGCTTCAGGTCGACGAGGTTGTCCGCGTCGAGCAGCCCCTCACGCAGAACCAGCAGCAGTTCGCTACCGCCGGCGTAGGGCCGCGCTCCATCTCCCAGCGACACCAGGAGCTCGATGGCCTGGTCCAACGTGGTGGGGCGGTGCAGTCGGAACGTGGGGGCCAAGGGTCAAGCGACCTGGGGATCGCCACCGAAGCCCGTCGAGTCATGGCACTCGATGCGGTAGCCGTCCGGGTCGCGGAAGTAGATCGACAGCCCGTAGGGGGTGCGGCGAATCGGCTCGAACGGGATCGCCGCGGATTCCAGCAGCTGGCGCACCGCGTCGATCCCTCCCGGGCAGCGGAATGCCAGGTGGTCGAAGGAGGACCCGTCGCTGGCTCCCGATCGCGTCGTGAGACCCAGCCCCTGCTCCATGGACACGTAGTGTCGGCCGTCACCGAGGACCGCGCGCTCGCGCACGGCAAGTCCGAGGAGCCCCTCGTAGAACGCCACCGACCGCTCGAGATCGTCCACCTCCAGAAGGATGTGCGAGACGCGCCAGATGCCGCTGGCGGCCGCGATGGGAAGCCCGTCGCGCACGTCCGTCATCGCCCGGCTTCCCGGCTGCCTTCTTCCGTGTCGCTGGACAGCAGGCCTCCGCGGCCCCACGCGTCCTTCGGAACCTCATGGATGATCACGTGCAGATGGTCAGGGTTCGAACCGAAATGGTCGACCATAGCTCTCGTGATGGCCTTCACCAGGGCGCGTTTCTGCTCGATGGTCCGCCCCGCCCAGGCTTCCACGGTCACGACCGCCATCTCAGGACACCTCCGCCCGAGTACCCATCGCCGGCTCAGCCGACGGGCGCAGTCCTCCGAGCGCCAGTGGGGTTCCCGCCCCGCGCTCGATCGCCCGCCGATATGCGAGGTGGGCGAGCGCGATGTCCTGGCTCGCCATGCCTTCCGTCACGAGGAGCACCCGCTGCGCGCGATCGGTGCGGCCGGGGTGCCGGCCCGCGACGATATCACCGACGGTTGCGTCGACCCAGCCTGGTGCGGCGTCACCGTACAGCTCGACGAGTTCGCGGTGCAGCTGCTCGCGACTGTCGACGACGAAGAGATCGCTGCGTTCCGCAAGCTCCGCTCCGGGCTCGCCCGTTCCCACGCACGCGGTGACCGTGCCCGGCCCGATCCAGGAGTCCTCGATGACCGCGCTCGTTGCGCTTGTCGCCGTCACCACCAGGTCCGCGCCCTCGACGGCTTCCTCCGCCGACGCGCAGGCCCGGGCCGGAACGCCGAGGGTCGACGCAATGTCGGCCGCCAACGCGGCCCGCTGTTCGTCGCGCCTCGCGTTTACCCGGACCTCCCTCAGGCGGAACTGGCTCGCGTAGTAGCGGGCGGCCATACGCGCCAGCCGTCCCGCACCCACGATCGCGAGGGTGGAGGCACCCGGCGCCGCGAGGAGCCGTGCCGCCAGTGCGATCGACGCCACCGTCCGCTGCACGTAGTTCCAGCTCTCGTCCACGAGTGCCAGCGGAAGCGTGGTCGCGGGATCGATCAACAGGATGAGGCGGGTGCAGACGGGCGAGGCTTCGTCCGGTGGGTGGGAAACGAACCGGATCCCCGCGACGGGAATCTCCTCGAGGATGCACGCCTTGACGTGGTAGTCGTTGCCCCAGCGATCCGGCGCGATGTTGAGGCTCTTCGGGGCCGGCCACTGGATCGCACCAGCGACATCCCAGCGCAGCGCCCGCTCGACCTCCGCGACGACGTCGGCCGGCGCCAGCAGCCGCTCGCACTCCGCCGCGCTGATGAGGATGGGCGCTTGGATCATCGATGCCTCCGTGATGGCGCCGACCACGTCCGGGCCATGCAATGCCAGCTTGCAGGAGCCGCCATCCCTAGCCTCTTGTGAGCCGTCCGCTCAGGACGACGGACACCGGATGCAGAGAGGCGTCCATCGACCGCCGCGCCTCGAGGAGACTGGCCCCGACCTCGTCGATGTCCTGCACCACGCGGGATGGGATGCGCATTGCCTGCAGGACACCCGGCAGGGCGGCGCCCGTGTGGACCGCGTACCACTCCTGCTCGCCCAGCTCCCCCCGATACGTGGACAGCAGCAAGGTGGGGATGCCGAAGGTGGCGTGGCAACGCAGGAGGGCGTACGTCGCAACCAGGATTCCCGACGTCTCGATGACCATGAGCGGCATGCGGCCGCCCATCCAGGACCCAGCACAGATGGCCGCCCCCTCGCCTTCGTTCGCGACCGCCACGGTGACGAAGTCCGGATCGTCGGCCAGGGCCGCCTGCAGCGTGTGAACCTGTGTCGCGGGCAGGGTCACGGCGAAGTTGAAGCCGGCCTTCTTCAGCCCGCTGACGACGAGTCGAGCATCTTCGGGACGCATCCGGCCTCAGTCCTTCCGACCCACCACGGACGGCCGCAGGATGGTCCGCCCTTCCGTCGCCTCGATATGGCGCACGAACCGGTACTTGTTCTCTCGCCCATCCATCAGCTTCGGTCCGACGGCCGGCGTCTCAGCGCTCACCTTCGCGACGACCACTGCCGGTCCCGGACCCGCCAGGGCCATCCGAGCAGCCGCCTGAAACTCGTCTACCGTGCGCACCGTCACAGCGGATGAAATGCCCGCCGCGACCGCCATGGCGGCGAGATCGGTCCGGCCGGCCGTCGCCGTCGGCAGGCCGCCCGTCGACGCGTAGGACTCGTTGTCGAAGACGATCGAAACGAGGTTCGCCGCCGGGTGATTGGCGACCGTCGCGAGGACGCCGAGGTTGAGGAGCAGTCCACCATCGCCGTCGAGCGCGAGAACGCGGCGGTCGGGGAGGGCGAGCGCGAGCCCGAGGGCGACCGGTGTCACGAGCCCCATGCCCATCGTGTAGAGGTTGCCTTCGCGGGGAAGCACGGCGTGCCATTCGAACGCCGTTCGGGCGACGTTCGTGACGACCAGCTCGTCCGTGATCAGAGGCGCAAGTGCGGCCATGCACTCCAGGCGGCTCATCCGCGTGGCATCTCGCGCTGGCTCAGGTGAAGGGCTCACGAGTCGAGCCGACGCCATCCCGTACTCCTGGCTGGGGGTCTCTTGCTCCGCGAGGGTTTGGATACAATATCCACGCCGGGCGGGACCGTCAACCGCACGGACCGGCTCAGAAGCTCTCCCTCAAAGGGCCTCCGGCATCGGGTGCGTCTCGGATAGCCTGGCTGCGGCCTCCTGGTCGAGCACGGCGACGAGCTCCTCGGCGACCTCGTGGAAATGCTGCGCCAGCCAGGCGGCGGCGCCGTCGGCATCGTTCTGGCGGGCGTACTCGAGCAGTGGGCGGTGGCCGTGCTCGTGCTCTGACGCCTCGCGTCGGACCGACCAATATCGGCCGACGTCGCCTCGAAGCCGGTCGATCATCTCGACGAGCACTGGGTTGCGGCCGGCATCGTAGAGGGCGTCGTAGAACGCGGTCCGCAGCCGTACGGAGGATGGGGACCGCTCGGCCCTGTCCAGGTCCTCGCCGAGTCGCTCGAGAGTGGCCAGACGTGCCTCGTCCATGCTCGCGATCCCCAGGCGGACCGCGTGGGTCTCCAGCAGGACCCGCAGCGTGTAGATCTCGCGGATGCGCTCGCGCGAAAGCACGTTGACCGTGGCGCCGCGGTGAGGATTGACCACCACGAGACCGTCCGCGGCGAGCTGGACGATCGCCGACCGCACGGGTTCCCGCGAGATCCCGATGGCCGCGGCGAGCTCCTCCTGGCGAAGCTTCTCGCCTGGCGCGAGCTCTCCAACGAGGATCGCCTGTCGGAGGACCGAGTAGGCGAGGTCGCCGACCGTCCGGTACTGCGGCGCCAGCGCGGCGACGAACTCGCTGAGCCCTCGCCGTCCGTCTCTGGAATCTGCAGGTGGCCTGCTCGCTCCCAACCGTTCCTCCCCGGCGCGTGCCCTCGACCCGCGGTGGTCCGACCCGCGGCCGCCGACGTCAACGCGGCGCCAGTCTGAGCGCCTCCCATCCCATCCGCAACCAGCATCTTGCATCCAATATCCAAGAAGCTACAATCTGGCGCCTGCCACAGTCGCGGAGGGATCGGAGTGGACGAGGCGGTCATCGCCCGGCTCAAGGGGTCGGCAGTCCGGCGGGGATGGTCGGCGATCGTACTGCTCTCACCCGAGAACGTCGCGTACGGCGCGGGGTTCGTTGTTCCCTCCCAGCCGCTCATGCGGTGGCGCCATGCCGCGTTCGTTGTGCCCGTCCAGGGGCCGCCCCAGGTGATGGTGGTCGACATGGAAGCCAGGACCGTCGCGGATCACCTGCCGGACATACGCGTCCACGTCTACGGCGAGTTCACGGGCGACGCAATGGTCACATTGGCATCCGTGCTGCACCAGCTCGACACGGGCGGCACGACGGTCGGCATCGAGCTCGGATACCTGCCCGCGACCGACGCTGACCGACTTCGGGAGGTCGTACCCGACGTCACTCTCGAGCCGTGCGACGATGTGATCGCTGCAGCCCGCGTGATCAAGACGCCCGCCGAGATCACGCGGTTGCGCGAACTCAGCCGCCTGACTGACGCGTCGATCGGTGAGGCACTCGGCTCGGTCTCGGCGGGCATGACCGAGCTCGCCCTCGCCGGCCGCGTCACCGACGGGCTCTTCGAGCGCGGGGCCGAGACGTTCAAACTGCTGATCGTCGCGTCCGGGGAGCGCAGCGGGTATCCGAACGTCGGGCCGAGTTCGCGCCGGCTGCGGGCCGGTGACCTCGTGCGCCTGGAGGTCTTCGGCGTCGTCGCCGGCTACCACGCGGGAGTGTGCCGAACGGCGATCGTGGGTTCGTCCACGGCCGAGCAGGAGCGCGTCTGGGGCGTCATCACGCAGTGCCGGGACCTGGTCCTTGGGCAGATCCGCCCGGGCGCCAGCGCGGCGGCCATCTATCGGGATTTCGCGCGAGTCTTCGAGGCCGAGGGGCTGCCTGCCATCGACTTCGTCGGCCATGGGATCGGCGTATTCCTGCACGAGGCCCCGTACCTGGGGCGCTTCGGCGACGCGAGGCTCGAAGCGGGCATGGTGCTCGGCATCGAGCCGCTCGTCTACGCGCCGGGGCAGGGGATGCAGAACAAGGACATGGTCCTCGTGACCGAATCGGGCTGCGAACTGCTGTCCGACGTCACCCCGACCGACCACCTGCTTCGGATCCCGGCCTGATCGAAGCCTGAGAGAGGAGAGAGCATGCGCCTGCGCGGCTTCCGGTCATGGGTCGTGACGCTTCCGCCGAGACGCGTCCACAACTGGGCCAGCAAGATGCGGGCTCCGATCGGAAGGCACTACATCCTCCGGGTGGAGACGACCGACGGGATCGTCGGCTGGGGGGAGGCGCCGGCCCTCGCCACGTGGGGCGGACCCGCCGGCGCGTACTTCGGCGAGACCGTGGGGACCGTCGCGCATGTGATCCGCGACTACCTCATTCCTGCGCTCCAGGATGAGGACCCCTGCTCGATCGCTGCGTGCCACGCGGCCATGGACCGGGCGATCAAGGGCCACCCGTACGCCAAGGCCGCCATCGACATGGCTCTGCACGACATCGCGGGCAAGGCAGCCGGTGTTCCGGTGTACGCCTTGCTCGGCGGCAGGCTGCGCGACGGGATCGACGTGTGCCACAGCCTGGGGATCATGGAGAACGAGGCGGCCATACGGGAGGCGCGGCAAGCCGTCGCAGAGGGCGTGCGGACCGTCAAGTGCAAGACCGGCCTGGAGCCCGACCGCGACGTCGCGTTGGTACGCGGCCTGCGCGAGGCGCTCGGCCCGGACGTCACCCTGCGCGTCGACGCGAACGAAGGGTATGGCTCGCCACACGAAGCTGCGGCCGTCACGAAGGCGATGGC
The DNA here is from genome assembly GCA_963757865.1 of uncultured Chloroflexia bacterium. Taxonomy (GTDB): domain Bacteria; phylum Chloroflexota; class Limnocylindria; order Limnocylindrales; family CSP1-4; genus JAJYNJ01. The sequence continues at coordinate 64,166 of CAVWSU010000018.1, read as the reverse complement.
CGAGTACGGCATCGCATTCCACGAGCAACCGGTAGCCGGCTTCGAGGGACTCGCCCTCGTGGGGCGGTTGTCAGGCACCCCGATCATGGCGGACGAGAGCGCGTGGACCACGGCCGATGTGTTACGCCTGCGAGATCTGGATGCCGCGTCGATCATCTCGCTCTACGTCACGAAACCGGGCGGCCTCTATCGCGCGATGCAGGTGGCCGCCGTCGCCCAGGCCTGCGGAATCAGCTGCGACATCGGAGGTTCGATCGAGATGGGGATCGGCGTCGCGGCGAACCTGCACCTCGGGGTGGCCGTCGAGGCGCTGCGCTGGGCGAGCGTGTGCCCCGTGCCCAACCCCGACGGCCGGGCATCCACGCGGATCGCAGGCATCTACTACCTCGACGACATCATTCGGGAACCGTTGCGGTTCGAGCAGGGGCGCCTCTACGTGCCGGAGGGGCCGGGACTCGGGATCGACGTGGACGAGCAGAAGCTCGACTCCCTCTCGGAGTGACCGCGGCGGACAGGATCGCGATCCTGGGGGCCGGCAACGGCGGCTTCGCGGCGGCCGTGGACCTTACTCTGCGGGGGCATGTCACCACGCTCTGGAACCGGGGCGAGGCCGCCCTCGAACCGTTGCGGTCCGGAGGGCGGCTATGGTACGAGGGGGTCCTGGGTAGCGGGCACGTCACGGCCCCGCCCGTCACAACGGACCTGCGCGAGGCCACTGCCGGCGCGGACGTCATCCTCGTCTGCCTGCCAGCGCACGCCCACACTGAGCTCGCGCGATCCCTTGCCCCTGCACCTCGCGGATGGCGCAACCGTTGTGCTCGATCCCGGCGGCCTGCTGGGATCCCTCGCGTTCGCGCGCGAGCTCAGGCGCGCGGGGTTCGGAGGCGCGCTGCACATCGGCGAGACATCCACCCTCACATACATCGCTCGCAAGACGTCTCCCGCGGGTGTGGCGATCACCCACGTCGCCCGGAACCTCCCATTCGCAGCCTTGCCCGGTGACGAAAGCCAGGTCCTGGCCGCGGACCTCGACGGCGTCCTGCCCAATTTGCGCGTCGGGCGCGACATCCTCGAGGTAGGGCTCGCAAGCATCAACACGGTTCTGCATCCTCCTGCCATGGTCCTTGCGGCGGCGTGGATCGAGCACACGGGCGGGGACTTCTACTATTACTTCGACACCGCGACCCCCTCCGTGGCCCGGTTGATGTCCCGCCTCGATGCCGAGCGCCTTGCCGTTGCACGCGCGTGGACCCGGGACGCCGAGCCGTTCCTCGACGTCTTCGCGGCAATCGGGTCGACGACGCGTGAAGCGGCGGCTTCGGGTGACTTCCGCCGCGCCCTTCTCGAGAGTCGGCCTAATCGCTGGATCAAGGCACCCGAATCGCTGGACCATCGCTACATGCGGGAAGACATCCCGTGCGGCGTCGTTCCGCTCGCAGAGCTGGGGCGCGTGGCCGGGGTTGCCACCCCGGTGCTCGACGCGATCGTGACCATCTGCTCTACGAGCGCCGGCATCGACTTCCGGGAGACCGGCCGGAACGCCGAGGCCCTCGGAATCGGCGGCCAGTCCATGGAAACGGTCCTGGATCTGCTCCTGCACGGTCAGCCGTGATCGCACGTCCCGCTCGAAATGATGTAGACAAAGTCTGGTGGATTGAGTACAGTTCGCGGCCAACAGGCGTACGAACGGCCCTTGTGGGGATCACGAACCGACTGCGCAGCGGTGAGGGCGACGTGTTGCAGGCATCGTCAAACGGCTTCGGGACAGGCGGCGCGAACGCCAAGCGCCAGCCTCGGTTGCGCCGACCACAGGCGCGGACGTGAGCGAGCAGGCGGCACCCGCGACCGCTCCGGCGGTCGTGCGTCCCTCGCGAGCTACCTACGGTCGACCCTCGCGGATGCGGCGCATCGCGCGGGGTGTGGGGGTCCAGGTTCTCTCCGTGACGGTATTCCTGCTTCTCTGGCAATGGGTCGGCGGGCAGATGAACCCGATCCTGCTGGCCACGCCCACCGCCGTGATAGCTGCCTTCGTCGATCTTGTCGCCACGAATCAGTTGCAGAGTGCGTTCGTGATGGCGATGGCCGACCTGACTCTCGGCTTCGCGCTCGCGGCCCTGGTGGGCGTCGCGGTCGGCGTCGCCATGGGCCGGAGCCGCACCGTCGAGCAGGTGCTCAACCCGTACATCAATTTCATGCAGGCGACGCCGCTGGTGGCACTCGTCCCGCTCATCGTTGTGTGGTTCGGGATCGGCTATGAGGCCCGCGTCGCGGTGGTCTTCGTCCTTGGTGTCTGGTCGATCATCATCAACACCTCCACCGGCGTGAAGGCCACGCCGAAGCTGCTCATGGAAGTGGCCGAGACGTATCACCTCTCGACGCTGCAGCAGCTGCGCACGATTTCCCTGCCATTCGCGGTCCCGTACATCTTCTCCGGACTGCGCATCGGGTTGGGCAAGGCCCTGATCGGCATGGTCATCGCCGAGATGGAGGTGAGCGTCGTCGGTCTTGGGGGACTGCTCAACGACTACGGCATGGAGTTCAAGACCGCCTACCTCCTCGCGGGCATCGTGACCGCCTCGATGGTCGGCGTCATCACGGCCGTCGGGCTCGACATCATCATGGCGCGCTTCTTCCCGTGGGTCCACGCGACGTCGTCGCGCCACCAAGCCTAGGGCTCGAGGTCGATCCGGTCACCAAGGGGATCGGTCGACGGTCGGTCATATCGGGGTCAGTAGAGGGGAGAGTTAGCAGCATGCAGCCGAAGCGTCTCGTCGGCCTGTTGGTCGGCCTGCTCCTGGTGGGGGCCGGCTGCACGAGCAGCCTCTCGCCGACTTCCGCCCCCGCAACATCCGTCCCGGCCGCTGGTGGCTCGGCCGTCCCGGCTGCCGGGGGCTCGGGAACGGCCTTCCAGCCCCCCAACCTCAGCGGCAAGAAGTTGACCATCGTTGTCAACGGCGATCTCGAGCAGAGCAAGATCACCCTCGCACACGCCTATGACCTGCTCAAGCAGTGGGGTCTGGACCTGACCGTCGACTACGGGGGCACATCCCAGGTGGTGATGGCGGCCATGGTGAGCGGCCAGGCGCAGGTTCTCGAGTTCTCCGTGCAGGGCACACTGTCATCCGTGAACAATGGCGTGAACCTCCAGGCGTTTGCCCTGGCCCAGCCGCGCCAGGACTACGCGATGATCGGCCGGCCGAACATCAAGACCCTCGCCGATCTCAAGGGTGCGAAGATCGGCGTCCTCGACACGGTCGGTATCAACGGCGTCCAGGCGACGCTCGCACTTCAGGCGGCCGGCCTGACCCAGAAGGACGCGAACATCATCCAGGTCGGGGGACAGGGCGCCCGCGTATCCGCTCTCGTGGCGGGACGGATCGACGCCACGATGGTCGGCTTCTCCAACTACCTTCAGCTGAAGAGCCAGGGATACAACCTGCTCTACTCGTACACCAAGGAGCAGCCGAACCTCTGGGACGACGTCCTGTGGGCGTCGCCGACCTGGCTCAGCCAGAACGCGGACATCGCCACGGCGATCAACGAGGCGGTTCTCGAGTCCTTCCGGTGGTTCGACAATCCAGCGAACAAGCAGGCCTATGTGGACGCTTCGACGGCGGCCGTCAAGGGCCTCGATCCCAGTCTCGCCGGCCAGATGTACGACGTGTACACCCAGAACACCATGTACCCGCCCAACACGATCCTGACAACCGACGGTCTGTCGTTCAATCAGGACGCATTCGTGAAGGCGGGCAGTCTGCCCAAGGCGTTGCCGATGTCGCAGGTCTGCAACCCGACCTACGCGCAGCAGGCGCTCCAGGCTGTCGGACAGGTCCAGCAGTAGGTTCGTGGAAGCAACCGCGATCAGCATCGAGGCGGTCTCCCGTCGGTTCTTCGGGACCGACGGGGGAACCCCGCTCCTCGTGCTCGACGGCATCGACCTCGAGATTCGACGTGGCGAGTTCGTCAGCCTCGTCGGGGCGTCCGGATGCGGCAAAACGACGCTCCTGAAGATGGTCGGCGGGCTCGTGTCGTGCGAGGAAGGCACGATCGCCATCAACGGCCAGCGCGTGCACGGCGTGCCCGACAACATCGGGTTCGTCTTCCAGGAACCGGGTCTGCTGCCGTGGCGATCCGTGGCGGGCAACGTGGAACTGGCCCTGCAGCACAAGCGAGTGCAAGGGGACCAGAAACGCAAGATCGTGGACCGGTACCTGAGCGTCACCGGCCTGACGGAGTTCGCCAGGTACCCACCGTACAAGCTGTCCGGAGGCATGCAGCAACGGGTGGGCCTTGCCCGAGCCCTGGCCGTCGATCCCGAAGTGCTCTTGATGGACGAGCCGTTCGGGGCATTGGACGCCCTCACGCGAGCCGCTCTCCAGGTCGAGCTGGGCCGCATCGTCGAGACGGTCGGTTCGACCGTCCTGTTCGTCACGCACGATGTCGACGAGGCGATCTTCCTGTCCGACCGGATCGTCGTGATGGGCACCAGACCTGGGCGCGTGAGGGCCATTCTGGAAGTACCCGGTTCGCGTCCACGGAGCCGGGAGGAATTCACTGCCAACCCGGCATACCTCGCCCTGCGAATGAGAATCCTGCGCCTGATCGAGGGCCTGGGAGACTCGCCCCACTGACGTGGACGACTGGCGAGCGCACATTCCCCCGGAAGCCTGGTCCGCGTACGGCAATGCCGGATACGGAGCGGGCCTCAATCTCGGTGGCCACCCGGCGCTGCTCGTGGTGGACGCCACGCTCGCCTTCACCGGGCCGGCCGGCGCCACCATGGGTGAAGCCGTCGCCGCCTTTCCGGGGGCCTGCGGACCCGCCGCCTGGGAAGCCGTCGCCCGGATGGCGCAGATCCTTGCTCTGGCGCGCCTCCTCTCGCTGCCAGTGGCGTACACCATCGGCGCGAACCCCCAGTGGCTGGTCTGGAGCGGGCGCCCGAAGCACGACCTGCGTACCAGCCAGGTTGATTCGGCGGGGCGGGAGGTCGTCGAACCGCTCCGGCCCCGCGCGGGGGAACTTGTGCTGGACAAGCTGCGGCCCAGCGCGTTCTACGGCACGCCCCTCCTTTCGCTGTTGATCGCGCGCCGTGTCGACACCGTGATCGTCGTGGGAGGCACCACGTCCGGGTGCGTGCGGTCCACGGCGGTGGATGCCTTCTCGGCTGGCCTCGCTCCGGTCGTGGTCGAGGACGCGGTCTTCGATCGCAGCGCCATGAGCCACGCCGTTAGCCTGTTCGAGCTCGGGCAGAAGTACGCGAACATCCAGGCGACGGAGTGGGTGCTCTCGTACCTGGAGTCGCTGAGAATGGCCGGGGCCTGACGGCCGCGTCACCAGCGGGGCAGGCGTCGCGGCCCGTTCCGGACTTCCCTGCGGCCGGTGGTACCGGTCCCTCCGGTACTTCCGGGCCAGCGCGCCACCCTCGATCGCCGCAGTACACCCTGCGTAGGACGACAGGGTCAATGACGTAGCGATCCGACGGTCCGGGCAGTGACAATCGGAGGAGTCGGGGGTCCGTTCGTGGGGCGCGCGCAGGAGGCGCCGGCGCCCGGCGGAGACCCGGTACGGCGAAGAGCCTGATGCGCCGCAGGCTCACCCGCCCGGCCCAGCGGCGTCAACGCATGACGTATCCAATGCGCGGGCCGCCTGCCCGTGCCCGTTGTGTCCCGCTAGGAGTGCCCCTGGTGGATGCGACTTCCCGGCGCGCCTGTCCGGAATCCGACCGGCAGGAGCGAGATCATTCGACCCTTGCGCAGGATCGCCGGAGCGGACCGCCCCCCGGCCCCGACGTCCGCGGCGATCTCACCCTGAGCCTGCAGCCGCTCATTCCGCTGGTCAGGCCGTCCAGGACGCTGTACGCCTTCACGGGCGTGTCGACCGTCGTCGGGCTCCTGGTGCTCGCGGGCGCGACGCTCACCGTGCCCCTCGCTCCCGCCATCGCGCTCCGCGCCCCGGAGATCGTCGGGCGCGACCCGGTCGCGGCGGGCCTGCTCTTCTGGACGCTCCTCGGGCTGACCGGATCGCTGCGCGCCTCGAGCGTGGGCGGCCATGCCGTGCTGACGTTCCACCTCCCGTTCATCGTCGCCGCGATGCTCCTCGGCGGGCCGGTTGCCGGCGGCTGGGTGGCCTTCGTGTCGACCCTCGAGTTGCGCGAGGTCCGGGAGGTGCCGTGGTACGGCGTCCTGGCCAACCATGCGACCCAGGCTCTCGCTGCCGTGCTCGGCGGTCTCGCCGCGATGGCCGCGCTCGGCCTCGCCGGCGCGTGGGTCGAGCCGGACGCCGCCGTGTTGGTCGCGGCGCTGGTGGGCGCCCTCGTGTTCGCCGCCGTGGCCATCTCCCACGCGGCGATCACGGTCTCCCTGCGTGACGGCCTGACGATCCGCGAGATGATGATGGTCTTCGACGGCTCGTGGCGCCGGACGATCGTGGCCGAATGCGTCGTCGCCTGGGTCCTGGCATTCGTCTACCAGGCGATGGGGTGGTGGGCTCCGGTGATCTGCGCCGTGCTCGTTCTCCTCGTGTGGGACGCCCATGACAGCAGCGAGCGTGTGGCGCACGACGAGATGACCGGCCTGCTGAACCGGCACGGGTTCCTCGCCCGGATGCCCGCCGTGGTCGCGGGAGTGCGACGCAGCGGGATCTCCAGCCTCCTCATCCTGCTCGACCTCGACGGGTTCAAACAGGTCAACGACACGTACGGCCACGCGATCGGCGACGAGGTCCTGCAGATCGTCGGGGAGCGGCTGCGGGCGTCGACGCGCATCACGGATGCCGTGGCCCGCCTGGGAGGTGACGAGTTCCTCGTGCTGCTCCCGGGCGTGCGCGACCACCCGACGGCCACTGCGCTCGCCGCCCGTATCCATGCGTGCCTTGCAGAGCCGATCATGATGGCCGACCACGAGGTGCACGTGGGATCGTCCCTGGGCCTCGTCCTCATCGACGGGCGGCCGATGACCTCGCTGCTGCGGCTCATCGCGGAGGCAGACCGCGCGATGTACGCGGCAAAGCAGGCCGGCGGCGGGATCCGGTTCTCGCGGATGGCAACCATGGCGCCGGCCCCCACAGCCTGAGTCCCGGCGTCCAACGCCGACGCAGTCCGAGACAGGGCCGCCCCAGTTTGCCGCGGGGCGGCCCCCCGCCGCCGCCCGCAACGGCCTCGGCGACGGTCCTAGACCGCGCCGACGAGCTCCGGCTGCGGCGTCGGAGCGACCGCCGTTGCCTGTGCCCGAATCGTGCCGTCCCGCATGCGGATGACCCGGTCGCAGGCGTCGCCGACGTCGGAGTCGTGCGTGACCAGGATGAACGTCTGGCCGTGGTCGCGGTTGAACTGCCGAAGCATCGACAGGACCTCTTCCGACCGCTCGGAGTCGAGGTTTCCGGTCGGCTCGTCGGCGAGGATGAGGTTGGGCCGGTTCACCAATGCGCGCGCGATCGCGACGCGCTGCTGTTCTCCGCCGGACAGCTCCGCCGGACGGTGTCCGGCGCGATCCTCCAGTCCCACGAGGCGCATCACCTCGCCGGCCGCCTGCCGAGCCTTCGCGCCCCCGATCCCGGCGTACTCGCAGGCGAGCATGACGTTCTCGAGGGCGGTGAGGGTCGGGACCAGGTTGAAATCCTGGAACACGAACCCCATCTCCCGGGCGCGAACCTTCGTCCGCTCGCTCTCCTTGAGGTCCACCATGTCCCGTCCGCCGAACACCAGCTCCGGGCGCGGCCCGTCCTCCGTCATATCGGGTGCGTGGAGCAGCCCGAGGATGTGCATGAGCGTGCTCTTGCCGGATCCCGACGGACCCATGATCGCGACCATCTCGCCGGGCTGGATCGCGACGTCCACGCCGCGCAGGGCCGCAACGCTGTTGTGCCGGCTCAGGTGATACGTCTTGCGGAGGTTGTGCCCTTCGAGCAGTGCCATCGTCCGCTCTCCTGCCTGCTGCCCGGTCATTCGTATCGGAGCGCCGCGACCGGATCGAGCCGGGCGGCGTGCAGCGCCGGGAAGAATCCGGCCAGCGCACCCAGGAGCGTCGCGAACACCACGGCGCTCACGGCCGTTCCGGGAGTCAGCTCGAACAGGATGGTCCCGGACGACCGGCCCATCTCGTTCGCCGCGATGACCACGAGCGCCCCCAGTACCAGGCCGAGCATGCCGCCGATGAGGCCGATGAGACCCGCCTCGACGACGAGCTCGCGGACGATCCGCGCCCGGCTGCCGCCGATGGCCCGCTTGATGCCGATCTCGCGCGTCCGCTCCGCGATCGACATCGCCATTGTGTTGATCACCGAGAGGCCGCCCACGACGAGGCTGATGAGCGCGATCCCTACGAGGATCGAATTGAGGATTCCCGTCGTGCTCCCGATCTGCTTGTCGAAATCCTTGCCCGTCATCGTCGCGACATCGGGCACCTCGGCCTTGATCCGTGCCGCCAGCGTGTCGATGTCCGTGCCGGGCGTGGGGTAGACGACCATGGACGTGGCGATGTCGGTGGCCTTGAGGCTCTGCGCGACCATGGGCGGAAGGCTCTTCACGAAGAGCTGCTGGGCCGCCTGCAGGGGCACCTGCGCCTCCTGGTCGGGCGCCGTGAGCGTCGGCTGCAGGATTCCGACGACCTCGAAGTCGGTCCCCCGCAGGGTCATCGTGTCGCCGGCGTGCTTCGCGTACTTCCGCGCGATGTCCGATCCGAGCACCGTGACGTTGGTTCCCGAGTCCGCCGCGTCGAGCTTGCGGCCCTCGGCGGCCGACGAGGCGAACGTCTCGCGCCCCTTGTCGCCGCCCGGCACGACCCCCACGATCATCGGCGGGACGCCCATGCTGACGCCGCTCGGCTGCTCGTCGAGGAGCATCATCACCGACGGTGTCACCACGTCGACACCGTCGACCATGCGGACGCGGAGCGCGGTGAGCATCGACATCGGCGCGTTCGAGAAGCCGCCGGTGGACCCGGATGCGTCGCTCAGCGTGATCTTGTCCGCGTAATAGGTGCTCCCGCCCTGCACCAGCGCGTTGATCTTGTTCGACATGGACCCGAACACGACGAGCGACCAGATCCCGATCGTGATCCCGAGGATGGTCAGCGTCGTCCGGACTTTCCGCCTGCCCAGGCTGCGCACGTACCGCATGGTCCCTCCCTGCTGCGCCCCCTCCATCCCGGACAAATGCTGCATGACCACGATGTCGCGTCGAGAGCCAGATGCCCCCTTGTCCGGCTGGCACTCGCCCGTAACGATGGGACTGTTCAAGCGGCGGGACTGTTCACGCGGCCATGACCGGCTGCGGGCAGGTCAGCCCGTGCCGCGGTTTCGGCGAGGGCGGTGCCACGGAGGAACCGGGGATCTCCCGGGTGTCAGCGCGCGGGGCTCAGTCGTGGCTCCCTGGCAGTGCGTCGCACGAGATCAGGGGAGCGGGGACGCGTCGCGCCTGTCTTCGTCTCGGCATGCGAGACGTACAGGAGGTCGACGGGTCGCGACAGCTCCGACTGCCGCGACGGGGCACCCCACGCGAGGCCCATGTTGCGAGCGAAGTCTCGCCCGCGACCGAGTCGCTCAGTTCTACTCAGGAGTGGGCGCCCGCAGCCAGCCCACGAGGTGAACGATCCACCGATCGAAGGCCATCGCGAACTCATCCCCGGCTGCGTCCAGATGTGGCATCGGCATGCGTTCGGTCGAGAGCCGATCGGCAAGCAGGTTGACTAGTCGGCGGGCCTCGATGGCGCGAACGGTCGTCGACATGTCGTCGCGCTCCGAGAATCGACGCACCTCGAGCGCCACGGCGAATCTGGCGACCCAATCAGCCTGCGGCACCGGTGGCCGGAGTCCCGGCAGGATCGGCACCTTCGGCGGCAAGGTGAACCGCCGCTCGTTCGCCACGGGTCGTGCCCTAACGAGTCCGGCCAGCAGGAGCGCATCGAGAGCAGAGGCGATGCTCGGCTTCGTGAAGCGAGTGTTGCGGGCGAGATCGGCGGCGTTGAGGCCGCCGGTCGGCGCGGCCAACAGCGCAGCGAGGATATCCGCCCGGGCGTTGACCCCGAAAGCCGCACGAAGCCGGATGCGGAGACGTGGTCGGGACTCCGCAGAGTCGAGTCGAGCCTTCTCCCGCCGGACGTAGTCGGGCCTGGGTCGCGTCGCCAACGGCCACGCTGGACCCCCCGCCGCGGCGACCGTGGCGACGTACTCGCCGATGGCGTCATCCGGGGTTCCGAGCTCGCGCGCCACTTGCCTGAGGCGGGAGCCGTTGACGTAGCGGCCATACGCAACGCACCAGTCCGTGCTGAGGTCGCGTAGTCGTGCGTCAGCATCGCCGAGTTCGGCCGTGACGGCGATCAGGGCCTCGGGATCGACAACGGCATCGTCGCGCTCGACCGTGGCGTCGACGCCGAGCGCGGCCCACTGGATCCAGGCCCGGTCAAGGAGTGCTCCCTGGAGCGAGCTAGCCGAGGGATGCATCGGCATCTTCGATGTCGAGTGCCCGAAGTGTCTCGACAAGCAAGCTCCGGAAGCCGGGTGACGGGTCGTGGCTCATCGCCCAGTGGGCAGCCGGGAGGAGATCGTCGCGGCTCGGCCCCAAATCGCGAAGATCCTGGAAGTGCCGGCTCCGGAGGCCTTGATCCACGGCGGCATAGAGCTTGAAACACACCATGTCGTACCAGCCCGCCAGCCAGGCGACCAGGCCGCCGTAGTCGCGTTGCTCGAGGCGCTCGACGAACCCGTCCGGCAGGCCGAGGTCGAGCAGCGAGTCCGGGCCGGTGTTCAGCCAGTCGTCCGCGAGTCCGAAAGCTCGGCCGACATCGATGACGGCGTCGCGGAGCGGCTTGGGCACCGGGCGCATCTGAGCGACACCGTCCGGCGTCTTCGCGCCCAGGATGTCGAGGTCCTTGGTGGTCGGACGTGGAATGAACTCACGCAGAATCAGGTTGCCGCCACCGACGAGGACGACCTCGTAGTGCAGCTCACGAGCGGCCAACAACTCACCGAGGGCGGCCAGCGCCGTCTCCAGCTGCGCCCGCCCGATGGTGTCCATTCCTGCACGATACGGCGCCGATGAGTAAGAGTCAAACTATCGACTCGATAAGCTCAGTCTGCCTATCAGTGAGGCGCACATCCACGTGGGAATGCGGTCTATAGAGCTGGCCGCGGCCCTGCGGACCCCGTAGGCGCTCGCTGGCGGTGCCCTCGCCAGCGGGCGACACGCGGGCCAGGTCAGGACGCAAGACACTCACGTGCCGGGCACATGCGGGGGACCTGGCCCACCGTCGACTGTAGCAACCCGCCACCCGAACCGGTATTGGCAGAACGGCGTAGCCAAGCTCAGGGTGGCCTCGCCTATCGCCGACCCGGCGACGAGGACGGCATGTGGCGGATCTCCGAGAGTGCGCTCAGCACGATGATCGCGAGCACTCCCGCCACCAGGATCAGCACCGGCGACATGGCCCATTCCTTCCGCTGCGAGGGGGGTCGGTTTCGCCAGTCGCTCCGCGGCCGCCGTGTGGCCCGCGTCTCGTCGCTTCCGCGATTAGCTCAGATGTTCTACCTCGACACGATCACGTGCGAGGGCCATTGGGCCCCAACGGTCAAGTCGCGGACAACGCCACCGCGGCCGGCTCGCTGGTCCGGATCACCCTGTCGCCGGACTACCAGCGGCTGAGCATGCGAGCCGCCGTCTGCCGGGACACGTCGGGATGGTGAACGCCGTGGTCGACGCCGGAGCCATGCGCGCGATGGGCTCGTGGGTTCGGACTCCGGTCTGAGCGTACAAATGAGGCGCGGTCGCCCCATCGTCTAAGGCGCGCGCCCGATGCGGCCGAAGGCATGCGGTCGGACGATTCGCCGCATGCACAGGAAGCAGATGCACATGCAACGTGGAACCGGGCGAGTCGAGGGGAGGCGCGCCGTGGGTGAAGAGAAGCAGTCCGCGGCGGCCATCCTGGGGGCGTTCGTCGTGACAGTTGTCGGAACGATGGCGGTCATCGCGGCATGTGGCCACGCCCGGTCAGGTGCGCTCGGCCTCGTGCTCCTGGGCATCGGGACGGTCGGGGCACTCTGCGGGGCCATCGGTTGGACGACCCGTTCCTGCGTCGCGGCGCTGCTGGCCGGCGGAGTCGGTTTGGCGGTCGGGATACTGGTCCTGCTCGCGTTCTCGGGCGGGAGCGTGACCCGAGCCTCAGACGTCGCCTTCCTGGCGTGGATCTGGGTGATCCTTGAGGTCGTTTCGCTCACGGGCTTCGGCCTCGCCATCGCGACGGGGTACCTTTTCGGCGGCCCAGGGGGCGATGCACGTCGGCGCGAGGGAGTGCACGGCGGATGAGACGCGCGTCGACGTCGTGCTGACCATCGCGCGCGCGTTCGCGGTCGGGCGGCCCGACTCGCGACCAACGGCAGAGGCCAGGCTGCGGAACGGTTCGACGCCGTGCCCACCGTGGGTCAACGCATCGGGGCTTGACGAGAACAGCTGACAGAAGGGCCGACAAGACGCCGAAACCGCCGCCCCGGGCCCTCCCGGAACGGCGGCTTCACGTTCAATCGAGTGGAGCCGACACTCGGACTTGAACCGAGGACCTGCTGTTTACGAAACAGCTGCTCTACCACTGAGCTATGTCGGCGCGGTGGCCATCCTACCACGCGCCGCTGAGCACGAATCCGGCCTGGTCCCCATCCCTCCCGTTAATCATCCCGTGCGATTAACGCTCGGGACACCGTCAACCTAAACAGGTACAGGAAGTTCGTCAACACCCTTGGCGAGGGCGCGCGAGGAGCGTATCGCTCGCCGGGCTTAGGTCCGCGCGGTCGTCCATCGCGTGCCGCACGTTGCTCCGTCGCTTGACCGGCTGGGATAGATCCAGCGTGCGGGCGTACCCCCGGTACGGCAACAGGTGACAGCGCCTCCGTTCGTCCCCCCGACCACCCCTACCTCTGTCGAAGGCGAGTCCCGGACTCCACGCTCACTCGGCTAACGCTTCAGCGCGCGTCGCAAGAACGTGGCTATACCGGGCACGCAGACGATCGGGGAGGTAGCTCTGAGCGATCACTGTCGTTGCGACACGGAATCGGGATGCTGGCCGGTTGAGGACGCGGGTTGCCGCGCGCTCCGGGATGTCGAGGGCACGGGCGAAGCGAAGCCAGGTGGCCCGGTCGGTCTTCCGGTCTTCAGGCGCCAGCGGAAGCCCGAGGCGGGCGTCGAGACCCGGATAGAGCGCCGTGCACACCTGGTCATACGCGGGTGAGAGCAGGTGACGACCTTCGGAATCCGCGGCCAGGGACAGGTTCTTCAGGTGCATGTCGCCGTTGGCGACCCAGAAGGCGAACACGAATGTCTCGAAGAGTCTGAAGAGATCGGCCAGCGGTTCTGCTGAGAACTGCCGGATAACCGATGCGCAGTCGAGCGCGGTCCCGTCGTATTTCGAGGCCGGCGGGAGGAGCAGCAGCTGGCAGAAATCCTCCTGACGGAGCTTGCCACCGGTGATCGGGCGATCGTAGCGTGCGATGAGGTAGGCGTGCGTGCCATCGCGCAGCTCGATGAGCGTCGTGTCCGGGACGGTCAGGCCGAATCGGCGGGCCAGCTCCATCGTCAGGTGCTCGTTCTCGGGAAGGGCCTCGAACTCGCCGGTGGGTGGCTTCAGGATGAAGCGCCCGCCGTTCGTCTCGAGCTGCAGCGTGCGCCGCTCGGTATGTAGACCGACCGATATCTTCGGCTGCACACCTGCGAGCGAGCTGCGGCCGATCGTCGCGAGCGCAAGCGTCTGGATCTCTGACTGTCGAAGATCGAGGCTCGGCGCGACGTCGGTTCCGAAGAGTCGACGAGCGCACCGGGCGTGGTGCTTCTTCGCGTCGGGCACCGGCCGCAGGCAGGTAAGACATGATGCGGTCACTCTGCGGGCGCCTCGAGGGGAACGACTTCAGCTGCGCCCGCGCAGTCCGAGCCCGTGGCCAGCAGGAGGCCGAACTCATCGTCCTCGGCGACCTTGAGCTTGGCGACCGAGAGGGCTCGCAGCCACCCCTCTGGGAGCAAGTTGCGAAAGAACGGATGGAGCCCCCAGGTCTCGATCGGATCGCGTGAGAGCGGAATCCTCAGGGACACGGGCACGGCGTCGGGCGCGCGGAGGTAGTTCTCGTTGTATCGGAAGGTGACGAACCGCCGGTCCTCCGACTCGTCGAGCGTTCCTACGGGACGGCCATCGAGTCGGACGAGCCCTCGTCGTGGCGAGCTCATCGGACACTCCCTTCCCGGGGCAGATCCTCGATTCCCAGCCGCTTGCCAAAGACAGCAAGAACGCGGTTGACACCTTCCATGCGCAGGCCGGGCCTACCGGTCTCGAGCTGACTCACGAAGTTGGGCCCCACGCGCGCGAGTTCCGCGAGCTCGCGCTGGCTGAGACCCCGAGCTCGGCGGCGCTCGCGAACGAACCCCCCGATAGGCGAAGGCGTCTGGAGCACTGTTGTGCACCTCTTTGCGTGCAGATTGGTGTCACGCACGCAGAGTAGGTCGGTCCAGCGTGGCTGTCAATCAGTTTGCACCATTATCCGTGCAACGCGACGTTGTAGCACGGCGGACGCGCCACTCCGAGTCTCAAGGACCCTGGTTGCACCGGAATCCGTGCAGCACAATCACGCACCATCACCTCGCTACTGGCGGCCGCGCTCGTGGGTGCTCGTCCTCGCGGGGCGGCTTGTCGATACTGACCTCGGAGCCCTCTTTCGCACCCCTTCGTCGGTTTCGTGAACAGCAGGTCCTCGGTTCAAGTCCGAGTGTCGGCTCCAGTGATCGAGATCGGAAGCGGGCCCCCGGAGTCCCGCCTCTTTCGTGTAAGCGTGTGCCGGACGGGATCGGACCCCAACGGCGATTCGGTCCGGCGTCCCCGGCTCCGGCTCGGCCCCGGCTCGCGCGCGGGTTCCCGCTACGCGAGCGCGGGAGCCGTGACGCGGGAGCCGCCCGCGGAGGCCACGGGGACGTGCGGCAGCGAGCCGGTCACACCGCGGAGGATCGTGGCCATGATGGCCGCCGGCTCGAGCGCGAGCTCCTCACCTTCGGCGGCCCCGGACACCGTCGCGTCGAGCACCGCGAACGTCCGCGGGTCGAAGACCACGGAGAAGCCGGGCGCGGCGTATTCGACCCGGCCGTTCTCGCGGAGCCAGTGGGTCTGTCCGCCGACGCGCGCCTCGATGACCCCGTCACCGCGCAGCATGTACGCGTTCGCGTCCTGCGCCTCGAAGTCGGCGCGGTCGAGGTAGAGCCTCGGCTTGTCGACGTACGGCTTTCCCGACGTGGGGCAGGCGGTGACGCAGTTGCCGCACTCGTTGCAGAAGTCCGTGAGCACGGCGATCTGGAGGCGCTGGTCGACGGCGAACGGCCGGGAGCCGGTGACGACGGCGGAGCCGCCGGCGACGGCGAGCACGGGCAGGTCGGCGCGGACCGGCTCGGCCTCGTACGTCATCAGCGCCAGGTTCGGACACACGCCGACGCACAGGCTGCAGATCGTGTCGCAGTCGAGGCAGCGGCTCGCCTCGCTGGCGGCCTCCTGGGGCGTGTAGCCGACGACCGTCTCCTCGAACCCCGCGCGCCGGTCGACCGACGTGGCGCGGACGGGGACGCGGTACTCTCGGCGTGCCCGCCGCAGGACGAGCGCCTGGAGGTCGCGCCCGGTGGGCTCGCCGGCTCGTTCCCGGCCGTCCCAGGACGGCGAGGCACCGAGCGCTGCGGCGATCGCGCGCGCGACGCGCTTGCCGTCGGCGGCCGCCCTGACGATCGACGACGGCCCGTGGGCCGCCACGTCACCGCCGGCGTACACGCCTGGCACGGTGGTCTCGAACGTGACGGGATCGACGGCGACGTACCCGGCCACCGTGAGCTCGGGCTGGGTCGCGCCGAAGAAGTCGAGCACGGCGTGCTGGCTGATCGCCAGGATCAGCGTGTCGAGCGGCAGCTCGAACTCCGACCCCGGGACGTCCTCGGGCACCTTGCGCCCGCCGGCGTCGCGCCGTCCACGGTACTCCGTGCGCGTGCAGACGACGCCCGCCAGGCGGCCTTCCTCGACGCGCAGCCCCGTCGGCCGGGCGAGCTCGACGATCTCGATCCCCTCCTCGCGGATCGCGTGGACCTCCTCGCGGTCGGCCGGCATCTGGTCGACGGTCCGGCGGTAGATCAGCGAGACGTCGCCTGCGCCGACGCGCCGCGCGGTGCGCACGCAGTCCATCGCGGTGTCGCCCGCGCCCACGACGCCGACCCGCGGTCCGATCGGCACCGGCCGTCCCTCGCGGACGCTCCGCAGGAACGCGATCCCGTCGATGACGCCCGCGGCGTCCTCCCCTGGCAGTCCGAGCCGCTTGGCGCGCTGCGCGCCCACGGCCACGAACACCGCCGCGAACCCCTGCCCGCGCAGGTCGTCGAGCGTGAAGTCGACGCCGGCGCGCTGCCCGTAGCGCAGATCGACCCCGAGCGCCTCCAGTACGGCCAGGTCCTGGTCGATGCGCGCCTGGGGGAGCCGGTACGCCGGGATCGCGCCGCCGACCATGCCCCCGGGGTAGGGCTGCGCCTCGAAGACGGTCACGCCGATCCCGGCCCGCGCGAGCCACTCCGCGGCGGCGAGCCCAGCTGGGCCGGCGCCGATGACGGCGATGCGCGAGGCGGCAGATGCCGCCGGCGAGGCGGCGCCAGCGCCGGACCGGGGATTGGCCTCGGCGTCCATGATGAAGCGCTTGATCTGCCGGATCGCGAGCGGCTGGTCCAGGTGGGTCCGGATGCACGTCTGCTCGCACAGGTGGTCGCAGACGCGGCCGAGGATCGCCGGGACGGGGTTGTCCAGTCTCGTGATGCGCACCGCCTCGCCGACGTCGCCGGACCGCACCGCGCGCATGTACGCCGGCACCTGCTGGTCGACGGGGCACTCGTCGAGGCACGGCGCCTCGATGCAGTCGAACGCGCCGAGCAGGCGCGGCGTCTTGGAGCGATCGGTGCGGAACGACTGCTTCTCGTAGCGCCAGTCATGCCGCACCTCCTCGGCATACCGGCGCAGGTTGAAGCCGGCGCAGGCCGCCAGCTCGGCGCCGTTCGTGACGCCGGCGCGATCGTCTCCGTGGAAGCCGCCCGCGCGGGCCGTCCGCCTCACGAAGTCGTCCAGGTCGGCCGCCCCAACCGCGTCCATCGCCGCGTCGACCTGCTCCGGGTACTGGAGCATCCGCAGGTAGCCGCCCGTCTTCAGCAGGTCGGAGCAGACGGTGATCGTCCGCATCCTCGCCGCGAGCAACCGCGAGACGTTGAACGCGTCGGCGCCACCGGCGAACGAGACGGGCATCCCCGGGAACTCATCCGCGATCATCGAGGCCAGGTTCGTGGTCACGGCGTGGAGCGGCCGGCCCGACAGGTACATCGTCTGGTCGCGGTCGAACACGGGCCGCCAGTTCTCCACCTCGAGCGTATTCGACAGCTTCAGGCCGAACGTCAGCCCGCGCGCCTCGCCAACCTGGCGCAGGTTCCGGAACATCGGGACCGCGTCGGCCCACTTCAGGTCGTGCCCGAACGCCGCGTCCGGGATGGGCACGTCCGTGAAGCCGAGGTCGCCGTTGACGATGCCGCGCACCTGTTCGGCGCCGAGCAGGGTCGGGTTGCACTTCACGAGCGTGTGGAGCCCGCGCTCCTCGAGCAGGTACAGCGAGATCCGCTCGATCTCGTCGGGCGGGCATCCGTGCATCGTCGAGAGCGTCACGGAGTCGGACAGGCGGGCGGGGATCTCGACGTCGCGGGCCTCGGGGAACCGGCGCGCGACGATGTCGACGTACGCGGGAAGCCACGCCGACGCGTCCGCCATCGCGCCGAGGTACCACTGGACGTTCGGCCTGCGGATTCCCTCGAGGTTGTACCCGACGCTCATGTTGAACACGACGCCTGGCCGGTCGCCGGGGAACCCGAAATGCCGGTGCAGCGCGTGGATCAACACCCACGCGCGCAGGTACTCGTCGAACGACTGGTGGACCTTGAGCTCCTGCGACCACTCGACGTTGTAGCCCTCGTCCTGCACGTCGATGCAGGGCTTGTGCACGTCGAGATCGTCGAGCGTCTGGACCGTCTTGAGCTCGATCATCCGGGCGCCGACGAGCCACGCGGTGAGGATGTTCTGCGCCATCTGCGTGTGCGGTCCGGCGGCCACGCCAAACGGCGTCTCGAGCTCGACCCCGTACTCCCCGCGCGTGAGCCGCCGATCAGCTCGCGGGGCGAAGAACGCCGAGCGGGGCACGTTGAACAGGGAGTCCTTCCGGGACAGCTCCGTCGCGACCCAGTCGGTGAGCTGTTCCATCGAGACGGGATGGAATTGGTCGGACATCGGGGGCTCCCTCGTGGGGCGGACGTGGTCCGCGTCAGGTCGTTGCCCGCCCGGCCGGCCCCCCTGCTGCCGGGCGCGTTCCTGGGTGCTTGGTCCTTACTCCGTCATCGCTCCGGCAATCACCGGCTCGTCCGCGGCGCTCATAGCCGGGCGTGCAGGCGCGCCGCCTGCTCCCGGGCCTTCGCCCGGATCTCGCCCGCGTCCACCCGTGTCGGGCCGCGCTCGTCCCAGACGAGCTCGCTGCCGACCTCGACACGCAGGGGCCGGATGCCCGGGGTGAACGCGATGTGCCACGGATCCATGGGCTCGTACGACCACGTCACGCGGTCCTGCCGCGCCTCCGGCACCAGGTCCCAACCGGTCTGCAGCCAGCCCCACGCGGTCTCGGGCGACGCGGTCACGTCGACCGAGCGCTGGAGCGCGTAGGCGAGCCGGAAGGTCTCGATCATGTGGGCGCCGATCCCGTCGGTGCCGAGCGCGACCGGGTTGGGGAAGCGGGCCGGGTTGGCGTACCCGACCGAGTTGTTGAGGTTCGAGAACGGGTTGTGGAGGATCGTGCCGGGCAGGCCGTGGTCGTCCGCCAGGTGCACCCCGTGGGCCAGCAGCCAGTCGGGTGCCGCCAGGGCCGCCAGCCGGCCGGGAGCCTCGGCGTCCTCGGGCCCCTCGCAGACGTGGATGTGCACGCCCACGCCGAGCTCGGCGGCCAGCTCGGCCGCGGCCGACAGCGTCTCGTCGGCGCACGTGAACGCCGCGTGGATCCCGACCAGGCCACGCCCGCCGGCTTGCAGGAAGCGTCGGTTCTCCTCGAGGCCGCGCAGCGCACCGTCGTGCCCGTGGCGATCCGTCACGCCGTACGCGCAGACGACCCGCACGCCGACCTCGGCGCAGGCGTCGGCGATGACCGACAGCGAGCCCTCGATCGCGTTGGGGGACTCGTGGTGGTCGACGATGGCCGTCGTCCCGCACTCGAGCGCCTCGAGGGCCGCCAGCTTCGCCGACCACTCGAGCATTTCGAGGTCGAGCGCCGTGTCGAGCCGCCACCAGACCTGCTCGAGGATCTGGCGGAACGTGCGCGGGACCATCGGGGGCGCCGGCATCCCGCGGGCGAGCGCCGAGTAGATATGGTGATGCGCGCAGACCATGCCCGGGGTCTGGCCGGGGATGCGATCCACTCCGTTCATGGACTCCCTCCTTATCCCCCCTGCCTGGTCCGCACGACGGTCCGCCCCGGCCATGTGATGGAACGGGCTCGCCGCCACCGTCGCCCCAGCGCGACACTCGTCATCGCCTGATGCCCGTGAACAGGACGCCGACGCGCTCGTGGTCGCCGATTGCGCCCTGCTGACGGAGGGCGAGCAGGCCGGCCAGCCCCGACGATCCGGTCTCGTCGGCGTCGATCCCGGTCGACTCGACCCCCAGCGCATTCGCACGGGCCAGGAGGTCCTCGTCGACGATCACGGTCCCGCCGCCCGTGGCGAGCAGGCCATCCACGATCGCGACCCAGTCGTACGTCTCGTCGTCGAGGATCCCGTGGGCGATGCTGTGCGGTTCGTCCTCCCACGGCCACATGAACTCCGACCGATGGGTGGCGGCGTACGCGACCGCGGCCCGCAGCTCCCCCGGATCCGCGCCGGCGGGCACGCGGGCCGACACACGCTCGAAGGCCCGGGGCAGCGGCCATGCGCCCGCGGTCTGCACCGCGTGGAACCGCGGAACGCGCTCCAGCGCGCCGAGACGGTGGGCCTCGTCGAGCGACTCGATGCAGGCGCTGGCGAGCGCGCCCCCGCCCACCTGGATCACGAGCCGGTCGAGCCCTGGTGTGCCCGCAAGGGCGGTTGCCATCTCGTAGCCGAGCGTGAAGGCGCTCTCGACGGCCAGCCCGTTCTCGTTGCCCTGGCACGTGAACGGCAGGGCACCGGCCGCGAGGGCGGCGCGCAGCCGGTGGTACGTCGGGTCGCCCGGAACGCCGGGTTCGCGCGGACAGACGGTCACCTGCGCACCCAGCGATTCCAGCCGGCGCACGACGACCGGGTCGGCATCGACCGGGACGAACACGTCCAGCACGCGACCCCCGGCTGCGGCCACGACGGCAGCCGCAAGGGCGGCATTGCCGCAGCTCGCGATGGCGAGGTGCGGCCGGTTCGACGGGTCGGTCCGGCCGAGCCGTTCGGCCACCTCCAGGTGCACCAGGAGCGCGAAGAGGTGCCGCGCCTTGTGCGACCCGGACACGTTGTGCGTCTCGTCCTTGACCCAGACGCCGCCGTCGCCTGCGAACCCGAGCCGCTCGCTCAGCGCGTCCGAGCGGAGGAACGGCGTGGTCGTGAACCCGTGACCGTCGACGTCGGCGACGGCGCGATCCAGCCTCTCCACGAGGTCGCGGTACTGGGCATCGTCCATGCCGCCCGCGCGTGCCAGGTGGTACGCGTGGAACAGGCGGCGGTACGCGAGGTACGGATTGGGTTCTGCGGCGGCCTCGGCGGGCGTCGGGAACGCGATGGGCGCATCGAGGCGCCGGCGCAGGACGTGGTCCGTGTCGTCGCCCCGGCCCGCGTTGGGGCACCGGAACGGGTAGGGATCGCCGGGCGCGGGCGAGGCGCCGCACCCGGCGCACACGAGCGTGCTGCCGATGGCGGTGCCGGGCATGGCGGGCAGGGAGGCTGGGGGCGCCTGGGCCGCCTCCCGGGAATCGGGCGACGCGCTCACATCGACTCCAGCACCCCGGTCCGGGCGTTGAACTCCCCGATCAGGCGGTCCCAGTCCTTCACGATCCCGCGCATGCCGGTCCAGAAGGCCGGATCCTTGCGGGCCCGGAACTCCTCGATCGAGACGCCCTGCTGCTCGACCCACGTGTAGTAGCCGAGGTTGAAGATGCGCTCGCGGTCCTCGCGCGTGAGCTCCAGCAGGTGGTCGGTCGTCGCGCCGAGCAGGTGCTCGCCGTAGACCTCGCCCGCCGCCACCGTGTCGAACGTGCCGCCGAAGTACTTGCCGAGCGCAAGGTCGCGCTCGCTGTGGTACATCGCCGCGCCGTCCGTCGCCACCGTGACGATGACGTCGTCGCGGCCCATCTCGTAGTACTTCGCGGTCTTGATCGCCGCGAGGACGTTGGCGATGCTCGAGAGGCCGAGGGCGGGGAGGGCGTCCAGCGTCGCGGCCGGGACGCCGTGCCGGTCGGCGAGGTACGCACGGCCGACCGGCGTGTTGAACAGCACGCCGAGCCGGTCCGTCGCCCGGTCCGAGATCGCGAGCGCGACGTCCGTCGCCATCACGTTGTGGATGAGCGGGATGTGCTTGTCGCCGATCCCCTGGATGTTGTGCTCGCCGAAACCGTTGAGGATCATCGTGGGGCACTCGAGCGCCTCCACGGCCACGGTCAGGGAGCCGTAGCGCTCCTTCAGGAAATCGCCTGCGGCAATGGTTCCGGCCGACCCGGTCGCCGAGGTGAACGCGCGCAGGCGCAGGCCGGGCTCCCGCTCCTGCATCGCCTCGAACACGTGCGCGAGGGCGGTTCCCGTCGCGAGGTAGTGCGCGATGTGGTTCCCGAACTCGGAGAACTGGTTGAAGATGACGTTCTCCGGGTCAGCGGAGAGCTCGTTGCACTTGTCGTAGATCTCCTTGACGTTGCTCTCCGTGCCGGGCGTCCGGATGATGTCGGACTCGTCGACGACCCAGTCATCG
The DNA here is from genome assembly GCA_963757865.1 of uncultured Chloroflexia bacterium. Classification (GTDB taxonomy): domain Bacteria; phylum Chloroflexota; class Limnocylindria; order Limnocylindrales; family CSP1-4; genus JAJYNJ01. The sequence goes on along the minus strand of CAVWSU010000018.1, from coordinate 42,189 downwards.
AGCCAGTCGAACCGCTCCTGGCTCATGCCTTCGGGCAGGACGGCCACGCCACGGCAGCCCATGATCCGCGAGATCGCGACGCCGCCACGGCAGTAGTTGCCGGTCGAGGGCCAGATCGCGCGGTGCCGGGTGGGATCGAACTGGCCGGTGATCACGCGGGGCGCGAGACAGCCGTACGCGGCGAGCACCTTGTGCGCGTTGATCATCGGGAAGCGGTCGCCCAGCGCAACGACGATGCGGGCGTCGACACCGGTCAGCGAAGAGGGAAGCTCCACGTAGGCGGGTACGTCCTGCAGCCCGCGGCGGGACTGGTCGTTGTACCAGTGGACGCGGAACAGGTTGAGCGGGTTCGCATCGTCCGGCCCCACGCCGGCGAGGGCCGCCCGGACGTTCTCGGGGATCAGGGACGGGTCGGCGAGCTGGGCGAACGTCGGCAGACCGATGCGGGCCTCGCGAAAGCGCTCGACCGTGTTGTCGTACACGCGCGCGTCGACGAGTTCCTTCTCGAGTCCAAGTCGCTGCATCGGATCTGTACCTCGTTGAGCTGGCGGAAGGGGAACGCTGGGATGTCGCCCCGGCCTGGCCGGGCATGCCTCGCCCGGCTTGCCTCGCCCGGACGTCGCCCGGGCCTGGGCCGCTAGGCCGGCACGGCGAGCGTCCCGACGAAGCTGCGGATGCGCTCGAGCGCGGTGGCGATGGTGGCCTGCGAGGTGGCGTAGGAGAGGCGGATGTGGTCCGTCCCGACGCTGCCGAAGGCGGTGCCCGCGAGGACCGACACGCCGGCCTCGTAGAGGAGCCGGTTGGCGAAGTCGGCGCCGGTGAGTCCCCGTGCCCGACACGTCGGGGAAGACGTAGAAGGCCCCGTCGGGGCGCAGGCAGCGTGATGCCCGGGATGGCGTTGAGACCGCGACCACGATCGATCGCGGCGGGCGCGGAACTCGGCCACCATGGCGTCCACGGGGGCCTGCGAGCCCGTCAGGGCCTCGAGCGCGCCCCACTGGGCGAAGGTGGCCACGCAGCTCACCGAGTTGATGAGCAGGCGGCCGAAGGCGAAGGTGAGCCACTCGGGCACGATGGCGTAGCCCAGGCGCCAGCCGGTCATGGCATACGTCTTGGAGAAGCCGTCGAGCACGATGGTGCGCTCCGCCATGCCGGGCAGGGCGGCGATGCTGACGTGCTCGCCCGCGTAGAGGATGCGCCCGTAGATCTCGTCGGCCAGCACGACGAGGTCGTGCTGCGCCGCGAGGGCGGCGATGGCCTCGAGATCGGCGCGCGGCAGGACGCCGCCCGTGGGGTTGGCCGGCGAGTTCAGCACGAGCAGCCGGGTGCGGGGGGTGACGAGGCGCGCCAGCTCGGCGAGGTCGAGGCGGAAGCCGTTGGCGGCGCGGATGGGCACGGGCACGGGGATCCCGCCCATGAAGCGCACGAGCAATTCGTAGATGGGGTAGCCGGGGTCGGGCACGAGGACCTCGTCCCCCGGGTCCACGAGGGCCTCGATGGCGTAGAGCATGACGCCCTTGCCGCCCACCGTGACGAAGACGTGCTCGGGGCTCACCGCGAAGCCCTTGCGGGCGCTGGCGTCGGCGGCGATGGCGGCGCGCAGCTCGGGGATGCCGGCATAGGGGGCGTAGTGGGTCTTGCCCGCCTCGAGGGCGCGCGCCGCCGCGGCGCGCACGGCGGGCGGCGTGTCGAAGTCGGGCTCGCCGATCTCGAGGTGCACGACCGAGATGCCCTGGGCCTCGAGGGCGCGGGCCCGGGCGGCCGCCTCGAAGGCGGTCTCGGTGCCGATGCCCTCCATGCGCGTGGCCAGTCGCATTGCTGCCGCCTCCTTGTTCCAGACGCTAGTCATCTGACATCTGCTGCCGTCACCTGCTTCATGGCACACCCCAGGGGGCTCCCCAAGTGCCATTCGGCCTGTTGCGGCGCGATCCGACCGCCGGCCGCTGGTGGCCAGCCCTCACGCCCCGTCGGGCGTCCTCACGACCGCGTCGCGATCGAGCTCCCCGGCGCCTCCGTCTCCGCCTCCACCCGGTCGGCCGGTGTGCCCCCGCGCGGCACCGCGATGCGCGAGGCGCGTTCCTCCGCCTGGGCGCGTGTGCTCATCGAGAGGTCCCCCATCAGCGGTAGGCCAGCAACGGCCGGGGCCCGGGAACGTGCGGGCTCGGCGGCGGGCCACCCGAGGCGCGCGGCGGGGTCAGCCCGACGAGATCGTCGGGGGTGACGGGGATCCGGTTCAGCTCCCTGCCGGTGGCGTCCCGCAGCGCGGCAGCGATCGCGGCCGACGCGACGATCGTCGAGCCCTCGCCGACGCCCTTGGCCCCGAAGGCGACGCCCGGCTCCGGCTCCTCCACGTACGCGGACACCACCGGGGGCATGTCGAGGATCGTGGGCAGCAGGTAGTCGGTGAACGAGGCGTTGGCGATGCGGCCGTCGCGCAGCTGGATCTCCTCCATCAGGGCCAGCCCGAGTCCCTGCGCGGCACCGCCCTCGATCTGGCCTTCGACGCCGCGGGGGTTCAGTGCCCGGCCCACGTCCTGGACGGCTGCCATCTGGACCACCCGGACGAGGCCCAGGTCCTCGTCGACCTCGACCACGGCCCGCAGCGCGCCGAACACGAACATGACGTGCGGGTCCCCCTGGCCGCGCTCGTCGAGCGCCGTCGTCGGGCGGTGCCGGAAGACCTCGCGCGCCTCGACGGGGGTGTCGAGGTACGCGCCGATGTCGCCGATCACGTCGTCTCCCTCGAGGACGTGCCCGCCGGCGAGCCGCAGCCCCGCGGCCGAGCTCTCGTCCTCGACCCCGCTGCCTGCCACGCGGCCGGCGGCCACGCGCGCGAGCAGGCGCTCGCGTACGGCCGCGCAGGCGGCCGCGACGGCCCCACCGGCCATCACCGTCTGGCGCGAGGCCGACGTGGACCCGGCCGACCCGATCTCGGTATCCGGCTGGACGACGGTCACGTCCTCGACGCCGAGCTCGGTCCGGACGATCTGCGCGAGGACCGTGTGCAGGCCCTGCCCGACCTCGACGGCCGCCGTGTGGACGGTGGCGAACGGCCCGTGCGTCCCGCGTTCCAGCCGGACGCCGGCCTCGCAGGAGTCGTCGAACCCCTCGCTGTAGGCGATGTTCTTGTAGCCGAAGGCGATTCCCGTCCCGCGGCGGATCCGCTCCCCTCGGCCCACGTTGCCGGCTCCCCCCGGAAGCGTCAGCCGGTCCCGCTCGGAGGGCGGGAGCTCGGACGGCATGGGCAGCGCCGCACAGCGTTCGAGCACTTCCCGGGCCGGCGCGGATCCGCGGATGACCTGCCCCGTGGGCAGCACCGAGCCCGTGTGCAGCACGTTCCTGAGCCGCAGCTCGAGGGGCGTCATCCCCAGCGCCGCGGCCAGCTTGTCCATCTGTGCCTCGTGCGCGAAGCAGATCTGCACCGCGCCGAAGCCGCGCATGGCCCCGCACGGCGGGTTGTTCGTGTAGACGAGCGTGCCCTCGATGAGCGCGTTGGGCATCTCGTAGGGACCGGCGGCGAACGTCGAGGCGTTCAGGATGACCGCGGGCGACGACGAGGTATATGCGCCGCCGTCCATCAGGAGGCGCACGCGGGTGTTGACGAGGGTGCCGTCGCGGCGGGCGCCCGTCCGTGCCCAGATGCGCGCCGGGTGCCGGTGGACGTGGCCGAAGAACGACTCCTCCCGCCCGTACGACATCTTGACGGGCCGTCCGGTCACGAGCGCCAGCAGGCACGCGTGGATGTGCATGTGCACGTCCTCGCGGGCACCGAACGCCCCGCCCACGCCCGCGCAGTGGAGGCGTACCTTCTCCTCGGGCAGGCCCAGGCACGGAGCGATCTGCGCGCGGTCCACGTGCAGCCACTGCGTCGCGACGTGGAGGTCCACCCCACCGTCGGCTGCGGGGATGGCGAGGCCGGCCTCCGGGCCCAGCGGCGCCTGGTCCTGCATCCCGACTTCGTAGTAGCCCTCGACCCAGACGTCGGCCTCGGCGTCCGGGTCGCCGTGCTCGATGCGGACGTGTCGCAGCACGTTCCCGACCTCGCTGACCGGCGGCGCGCCGGGGAGCAGCGCGGCCTCCATGTCCGTCACCGGGACGAGCGGCTCGTACTCGACGCTGACCGCCGCGGCCGCCGCGCGGGCCTGCTCGGGTTCGTCGGCGGCGAGGATGGCGACGGGCTCGCCGGCGTAGCGGACGACGTCCTCGGCCAGCACCGGCTGGTCGGCGAAGTCCAGTCCGTACAGTCGCTTCCCTGGCAGGTCGGCGGCGGTCAGGACGCAGCGCACGCCGGGCATCGCCAGCGCGCGGGAGGCGTCGATCGACAGGATCCGGGCGCTGGGATGCGGGCTGCGCACGGTCGCCCCGAACAGCATCCCCTCCTCCCACAGGTCGCTGCCGTAGGCGAACGACCCGAGCGCCTTGGGAACGCCGTCCACCCTTGACGCGGAGGCGCCGACGCCGCCTGCAGGCGCGACCCGGTCGACGCCGGGGGTCGCCAGCGGCATCTCAGCGGCCTCCCGCGGTCGGCGCGGCCGACCCGGCCGCAGTGCCGTCGGCGACGATGTGCCGCGCAACACGGTGTGCCCTCGCGGCCACGTCCGTCTCGCTGGCGTTGGCGAGCTCCCCGTCGCGCACGACGAACTGGCCCTCGACCACCAGGTGGCGCACCGGCTGCGGCCACGCCAGCACGATTCCCGCGACCGGGTCCGCCTCGATCCCGGCCGTGGCGATCCCCGTCACGTCGAACAGCGCGATGTCCGCCCGCTTGCCGGGCTCGAGCGATCCGATGTCGTCACGCCCGAGGCACGCGGCCCCGCCCCTGGTCCCGAGCCACAGGGCCTCGCGCGCGGTCATGGCTCCCGGCCCGCCGCGACCACGCGCCACCAGCATCGCCTGCCGCACCTCGCCCAGCAGGTGCGCCCCGTCGTTCGAGGCCGAGCCGTCCACGCCGATGCCGACGGGCACGCCCGCGTCCACGAGCTCGCGAACCAGGGCCGTGCCGGACCCGAGGCGCATGTTGGACGTGGGGCAGTGGGCGATCGCGGTGCGGGTCGCCGCGAGCCGGGTGATGTCGGGCGCGGCTGAGGTGCACGGCATGGGCGAGCCACACGTCGTCACCCAGGAACCCCATGCGGTCGAGCAGCTCGACCGGCCGGCACCCGAACCGCTCGAGGCAGAACGCCTCCTCGTCGGACGTCTCGGCGATGTGGGTATGCAGCCGCACGCCCAGCCGGCGCGCCAGGGCGACGGACTCGCGCATGAGCCGCTCGCTCGCGGAGAACGGCGAGCACGGGGCCACGGCGATCCGCACCATCGCGCCCGGCGAGGGGTCGTGGTAGGTCGCGATGGCCTGCTCGGTCTCGGCGAGGACGATGTCCGCGTCCTGCGTCACGACGTCCGGGGGGAGACCGCCCTGCGATGCGCCGAGGTCCATGGAGCCGCGTGTCGGGTGGAACCGGATGCCCAGCTCCCGGGCCGCCTGGATCTCGGCCCCCAGCAGGTCTCCCCGGCCCGCGGGAAACACGTAATGGTGGTCCGTCGAGGTCGAGCAGCCCGAGAGGGCGAGCTCCGCGAGGCCGGCACCCGCCGCCGCCCCGACCCACTCGGCGTCGAGCCCGGCCCACACCGGGTAGAGCTCGGTCAGCCAGCCGAAGAGGCCGTCCTGCTGGGCCCGCGCCCGCGTCAGCACCTGGTAGAGGTGGTGGTGCGTGTTGACCAGCCCGGGGATGGCCACGCACCCCGACGCGTCCACGACGTCGGCGCCCTCGGCCAGCCCGGCGGGCGGATCGCCGGTCCCGAGCCAGGCGATGGCGCCGTCCTCGACGAGGATCGACCCTCCGGCGAGCTCGGTTCCCGCGTCGTCCATCGTGGCGATCGCGGCGCACCGGGAGAGGAGCATGCGGCTCATGACGCCCCCTGTTCCATGCGGTCCGCCGCCAGGCGCACCGCGTCGAGGATCTTCTGGTAGCCGGTGCAGCGGCACAGGTTGCCGGACAGGGCCTCGCGGACGGTCTCCTCGGACGGGCGCGGGTCGCGCCGGAGGAGATCCGCCACGGCCACCTCGAACCCCGGCGTGCAGAAGCCGCACTGCACCGCGCCGGCGTCCAGGAACGCCTCCTGCACGGGGTGCAGCACGTGGTCCGTAGCAAGCGACTCGACCGTCTCGACGTGGCCGCCGTCCGCCTGGGCGGCGAGGACCAGGCAGGCGCAGACGAGGTCCCCGTCGAGCCACACGGAGCAGGACCCGCATTCGCCCTGCTCGCACGCGTTCTTCGTGCCCCACAGCCCGAGATCGTCGCGGAGCATGGCGAGCAGGCTCGTGCCAGGCCATACGTCGGCCTCGCGCCACCTGCCGTTCACGTTCAGCCGAATCAGCACCATGTGCCTCCTACGCCTGGCTGGCCGCTGCCCGCCGGTCGTCCAGCGCCCACGTCAGCGCCCGCCGGGCAAGGACGGCGCAGGCGTGGCGGCGGTACGCGGCGGTCCCCCGCACGTCGTCGATCGGTCGCGCGGCGGCGGCGGCGAGCTCGCCGAAGCGCGCCAGTGCCGCGTCCGGGACCGTGGCACGTGCGTTGGTCCACGCCCCGGACTCCTCGAGGACACCCGCCCCGAACGCCTCGGCCTCGGGCGCCCGCAGGATCGTGGGCCCCACGGACCCCAGCGCGATGCGCAGGCGGCGGGCGGCCGTGTCCACCTGCAGCGACAGGCCGGCGATCGAGATGACCATCGCGTTGCGCGTGCCGACCTTGGAGAACGAGCCGGGTCCGTCCGGTGCCGCCCACTCGGCCGCCACGATCAGCTCGTCGGGGGCGAGCGCGTTCCGCTTGGGCCCCGTGAGGAACTGGTTCCACCGGATCCGGCGGGTGCCTCCCGTGGAAGCCACCACGATCTCCGCGTCGTACACGGCGAGCACGGGCAGGGCATCGCCGGCCGGCGATGCGGTGCCGAGGTTGCCGCCCACCGTGCCGCGGTTCCGGATCTGCGGCGAGCCCACGGTCCGCGCGGCCTGCACGAGCGCCGCATGGTCGGACAGCTCGCGGATGGCCCGGGCGTACGAGACGCCGGCCCCGAGGACGACGCGACCGTCCTCGCGACGTACGGACTTCAGTTCGGGCAGGTGTGACACGTCGAGGATGGCGTCCGGGTGCCGCCGGCCGAAGTTGATCTCGACCATCAGGTCGGTCCCACCCGCCATGGGGACCGCGCCGGGGTGGGCGGCGCGCATCTCGAGGGCCTCGGGAAGGGACGACGGCCGGTACACCTCCACGGTCAGAAACTCCCTCCCGCGAACGCCTCGATGGTGGCCGGCACGTCTCCCAGGCAGTACAGGATCGGGCAGGTGCAGCCGGACGCGACGTACTCGCGAACCTTCGCCCGGCACTCGTCCGGCGTGCCGGAGGCCGTGATGAGCTGCACGACGTCGTCGGGGACCAGGCGCATCGCCTGCTCGATCTGCGCCGGCGTCGCCGGCCAGGTGAGCACGCTCCCGATCTCGTCGAGGAGGTCCTGGCTCACCCCCGACGCCTTCATGATGTGCGGCTGCTGGCCGAGGTACTGGGTCAGCAGCGCCCTGGCGCGGTCCAGCGCGACGGAACGGTCCGCGTCCAGCGAGCACACGACGAGCTGGGGGCGGTCGATGTCGTCGAGATGGCGGCCCGTTCGTGCCGCACCGGTCTCCAGGGCGGCGAGCGCCTCGGCGTTGTAGCGCGGCGAGACCATGTAGTTGAGCACGACCCCGTCGGCGATCTCGCCGGACAGCTCCATCATCTTCATGCCCGTGGCGCCGACGTAGATCGGCACCCGGCGCGGGGAACGGTCCCCGTGCACGATGTCGAGCTCGATGTCGTGGACCCGCACGAAGGAGCCCTCGTACGTGACGCGCTCCATCGCGAGGAGCCTGCGCGTGACCTCGACCATCTCTCGCATCGCCTGCACCGGCTGCCGCCGGTCGACGCCGACCTTCGAGGCCAGCGGCTCCCACCACGCGCCGACGCCGAGGATCACGCGGCCGGGGGCGAGGTCGTCCAGGGTGGAGAACGTGGCGGCCAGCAGGCCCACGTTGCGCGTCCACGTGTTCACCACGCCGGCGCCAACCTTGATGCGTTCCGTCACCGCCGCGATGGCCGCCATGGGAACCGTTGCCTCGCGGGCGAGGCGGCTCTCCGCCTGCCACACGGCCTCGAACCCGCTGGCCTCCGCGAGCTGCGCGTAGGCCATCCCCTCGCGGATGGTGTGCTGGTCCTGCAGGTAGAGCGCGACGCGCCCCTCGCTCGTCACGGCCATGCCCGTGCCTCCCCCGTCACGTTCAGCTTGCCGCGCTGCGCCGCGCGAGCCGTGGCACGGCCGCCCGGGCGGCCGCCGAATCCCGCATGGGCAGGCTGGTCCTGCGCACGCCCTCGAACGCGAAGAGCGCGCCCGCCACCGCGGAGGCGGTGGGCACGAGCGCGACCTCGCCGACGCCCTTCGCGCCGTACGGGCCCTCGGGCGACGGGTCCTCGACGAAGATGCACTCCACCGGCGGCATGCCGGACGGCGGGATGATCCCCAGCGACTTGAGCGTCATCGTGGTGGGCCGCCCCTCCTCGACGACGAACTCCTCCGTCAGGGCGTGACCCAGCCCCATGTGGACGCCGCCCTCCACCTGGCCCTCGAGCAGCGTGGGGTTGATGGCCCTCCCGACGTCGTGCGCGGCGATCACCTTCGCGAGGCGGCCCTCGTCGTCGAGCACCGCCACCTGGGTCGCCCATGCGTACGCGAAGTGCGTCACCGGTTCGTCGACCGTGGGGTCGTCGGGGGCCGTGGTCCAGTCGACCTTGAACTCGCCGTAGAACTCCCGGCCCGCCAGTTCCGCGATGGGACGGCCGGCGAGCTCCTGGCGCAGTTTCGTCGCCGCGTCGATGACGGCCCGGCCTCCGAGCATGGTGGCCCGCGACGCCGTGGTCTGGCCGGTGTCCAGCTCGTGCCCGGTGTTGACGCTCACCCGGACGCAGTCCGCGGTCAGCCCGAGCTCCTCGCAGGCGATCTGCGACAGCACCGTGTCGCATCCCTGGCCCATCTCGGTCCAGGAGTGGAAGAGCGTCACCGTGCCGTCCGTCTCCGGGCGCAGGATCGCCTTCCCGTACTCCGCCATGCCGTTGCCGATCCCCGAGTTCTTGGCGGCGCAGGCGATGCCGGCGTACCGGGCGCCCCTGTACGCGTCCCTGACCGCGAGGAGCGTCTTCTTGAGGCCCACGCCGGGGCCCAGCTTCTGCCCCGTGCCGAACCGGTCGCCGACGTCCACGGCGTTGCGCCAGCGCATCTCCCAGCCGTCGATCCCCACGCGCTCGGCCAGGCGGTCGAGCATGCCCTCGAGGGCGAAGTTCGCCTGGTTCGCTCCGAACCCGCGCATCGCCCCGCACGGCGGGTTGTTCGTGTAGACGGCCCGCGCCTCGATGTCCACGTTCGGGACCTTGTACGGCCCGCAGGCATGGCCGGCGGCGCGTTCAAGGACCTTGTCGCCCACGCTCGCGTACGCCCCGGTGTCACCGACGATGCGCGCCCGGAGCGCGAGGATATGGCCCTCGGCGTCGCAGCCCATCGTGTACTGCAGCACCAGGGGATGGCGCTTCGGGTGGAACCGGAGGCTCTCGGCCCGGCTCAGCGTGATCCGCACGGGACGCCCCGTGACCCGTGCGAGCAGCGCGGCGTGGGCCTGGACGTTCAGGTCCTCCTTCGCGCCGAAGGCGCCCCCGCTGGAGACCAGCGTCACGCGGACCTGCTCCTCGGGCTCGCCCAGGAACGAGGCGATCTGCCGGCGGTCCTCCCAGATGCCCTGGCCCTGGGACGCCACGTTCAGCGTCCCGTCCGGCTGCGGCTCGGCCAGCGAGGACTCGGGCTCGAGGAAGGCGTGCTCGATGAACTGGGTCCGGAACGTCTCCGTGAGGACGTGCGCCGCGCCGGCAAGCGCCGCGTCGACGTCGCCGTGCCTGACTCGCGACACCGACAGCTCGTTGCCGTTGGGCTGGAGCCTGGGCGCCCCGGGCTCCAGCGCCCGGAACGGGTCCGTCACCGGCGCGAGCACCTCGTACTCGACGTCGATCAGCTTCGCGGCCTCCCGGGCCGCGCGGCGCGTCGCCGCCGCCACGACGGCAAGCACGTCCCCGACGTAGCTCGTGATTTCGCCCTCGGCGACGAACTGCCGCCAGTCGCGGGTGATCAGCCCCTGGGTGCGCTCACCGGGGACGTCGCGCGCGGTGACGACGCTCACGACTCCGGGGTGCGCGAGCGCCCGGCTCGCGTCGATGCGCAGCACCCGTGCCCGTGGATGGTCGGAGAACCGCACGGCCCCGTGCAGGAGGCCGGCCACGGAGAGGTCGTTGACGTAGGGCTTGTCCCCGAGGGCCAGCTCCCGGCCCCGCTGGCGGGCGGTCCGGGTCCCGACCCGGCCGCTCATCTCGATGGCGGGCATGGGCTCGCCGCGGCGCGTCGCCGCCGCGATCCCGACCGCGTCGATCACCTTGACGTAGCCCGTGCACCGGCACAGGTTGCCGGCCAGCGCGTGGGCGATCTCGTCACGCGTCGGCGCCTCGTTGCGGCGAAGGAGCGCCTCCGCCTTCATGACGATGCCGGGCGAGCAGAAACCGCACTGCGATGCGCCGGACGCCACGAAGGCGTTGCTCCAGCGATCGCGATCGGCGGCAGCCAGCCCCTCCTGGGTGACGACGCGCCGCCCGGCCGCCTTCGTCGCGAGCTGGGCGCAGGACACCGCGGCGCGGTCGTCGATCCACACCGTGCACGCGCCGCAGGATCCCTCCGGGGCGCAGCCGTCCTTGACCGACGTGACCCCGAACGTCTCCCGGAGGAGCTCGAGCAGGGTCGTGTCGGGTTCGAGGTCGGCGCTCACGGGCGCGCCGTTCAGCGTGAAATCGATGTGCGCGAGGCCGGCCTCGGACTGTCGCTCGATCTCAGCCATGACACTCACCCAGTCCTTCCGGTCGGGAGGGGGCGCGGGACGTCACGAGCGCGGCACCTCCCGCTGCCGCGCTCCGCACCTGGCACCCATCATCCTCCATGCGCGGAAGAACGTCGCAGCGGCGTTCAGCGCACGAACCGCGTGCCCGTCTCGCCGGCCAGGGCGCGCTCGATGTTCTCGGGCGTCGTGATCAGCGCCTCGGTGCCACCGGCCTCGAGGTACCAGATGATCGCCTGGACCTTGGGGCCCATCGAGCCCTTCTGGAAATGCCCCTGCGCCAGGTACTCCCGGGCTTCGGCGAGCGTCAGCCGGTCGAGCAGCTGCTGGTCGGGCTTGCCGAAGTTCAGCGCCACCTTGTCGACCGCCGTCGTGATGAGGAACAGGTCGGCCTTCAGGTCCCGTGCCAGCGTCGACGCGGCGTAGTCCTTGTCGATGACCGCCTCTACGCCCACGAGCTGTCCGTCCTGCTCGACGACCGGAATACCGCCGCCGCCCGACGCGACGACCGTGAACCCGGACCGGACCAGGGTCATGATCGCGTCGAACTCGACGATCTTGACCGGAGCAGGCGACGGCACGACGCGCCGCCATCCCCTGCCGGCGTCCTCCACCACGTGCCAGCCCGCGTCCCGGGCGTGGCCCTGGGCCGTCTGCTCGTCCATGAACGAGCCGATCGGCTTGGTCGGGTTCTGGAAGGCCGGATCGTTCCGGTCCACCATCGTCTGCGTGACGACGGTGGCCGCGGACTTGACGATCCCGCGCCGCAGGAATTCGTTCTGCAGTGCCTGCTGGAACATGTACCCGATGGCACCCTGCGTGTCCGCGCCGCAGTAGTCGAGCGGCACGGGGTGCAGCTCGCCGGCCGACAGCTCGGAGCGCCGCAGGATGTAGCCCACCTGCGGGCCGTTTCCGTGCGTGAGCAGGACGTCCCAGCCCTGCTCGATCATGCCCACGACGTGCCGGCAGGACTCGACGGCCGCCGCGTACTGGTCGGGAATCGTCTGGTGCTGCTTGTCCTTGATGAGAGAGTTGCCGCCGACCGCGACGACTGCGATCTTGCTCATGTCTTCCCTCGACCCATCGACCTGGCGAACGGGGACGCGCCCCCGACGGGAATGGCACTCACCGCATGGTGAGCGCCATCACCGCCTTCTGGACGTGGAGCCGGTTCTCGGCCTCGTCGTAGACCACCGAGTGCGGACCGTCGATCACCTCGTCGGTCACCTCGATGTTCCGGTCGGCCGGGAGCGGGTGCATGAAGATCGAATCGGGCGAGGCCGTCGCCATGCGCCGCCCGTCCGTGATCCAGTCGGTGTACCGCCCGGTGATCGCCGAACCCTCGGCGTCGTCCTTCGCGACCAGCAGCGGGCCCCAGCTCTTTGCGTAGACGATCTCGGAGCCGCGGATGCCGGCATCGAAGTCGTCCATGAGCTCGAGGCTGCCGCCGGAGCGCCGCGCGTTCTCGCGTGCCTGGTCGACCAGCTCCGGCACCAGCCTGAATTCCGGCGGATGCACCAGGCGCACGTTCATCCCGAAGCGCGTGGCGAGCAGGGTCAGGTCGATCGGGACGCTCATCGGCTTCTGGTAGCTGGACGCGTACGCCCAGCTGACGGTGAGCGTCTTCCCGCGGACGTCGCCGAACTTCTCGTACATCGTGAAGAGGTCGGCGAGCACCTGGAACGGGTGGAACAGCTCGCACTGCATGTTGAGGACGGGCACGCGGCTGGCCGCGGCGACGTCGTTGATGTACTTGTTGCCGAGGCCCCAGTCGACGTTGCGGATGGCGATCCCGTCGTTGTAGCGGCCGAGGATCTCGCCGATCTCCTTGGGCGTGTCGCCGTGGGCGATCTGGGTGGTCCGGCTCTCGATGAACTGGGCGTGCCCTCCCAGCTGTGCCATGCCCGCCTCGAACGACGCACGGGTGCGCGTGCTCGAGAAGAAGAAGAGCATGGCCAGCACGCGGTCCCGCAGGTACGGGTGCGGCTCTCCCAGCGCACGGTCCCGCTTGAGCTGCGCGGCCACCTCGAGCGCCGTCTGGAGCTCTTCCTTCGTCCAGTCCTGGGTGCCGATGAGGTCGCGGCCTCGCAGGTTCGTCTGCATCGGACTCTCCTCGCCTGGCCGGCCTACTCGGCCGCGCCGAGGATGAGGGTCAGGAGCGACATCTTGAGCACGACGCCGTTGAAGGCCTCCGCCCAGTAGCGCTGGTGACGCGTCTGGTCGACGTCGGGCAGAAGCTCGTCCATGCGCGGGAGCGAGTGCAGGATGATCGAGCTGCGCTTGGCCTTCTCGCGCAGCAGCTCGCGGGTGATGCAGTACTCGGGCGGGGTGAGGCTCACCTTGTCGCCGCGCTCCTGGCGGGATGCGGTGTAGTCGGCCTGGACGACCGGCTCCATGTAGATGACGTCGGCCTCGGAGACCACGTCCCGCACGTCGCCGGCCTCGACGTAGTCGACGTTGAGCTCGTCGATCTCCGCCTTGAACTCCGGCAGCAGCGACATCTCCGGCGGGCCCACGACGATCGCCTTCGCGTCGAACTGGCTGAGCGCGTACAGGATCGAGTGCATCGTCCGCATGCGCATGTCGCCGACGAGCAGGTAGGTCAGGCCGTCGAGCGTGCCCTTCTCGAGGAGGATCGTGTAGAGGTCGGTGAGGACCTGCGTGGGATGCTCGCCCCAGCCGTCTCCGCAGTTGATGACGGGCACGGACGCCCACTTCGCGGCCTCGGCGGGCGCGCCCTGCTGGAAGTGGCGGATCGCGAGGACGTCCGCGTAGTACTCCAGCATGTGGAACGTGTCCTTGATCGACTCCTGGTAGAAGTCGCCCGCGCGCGTCATCTTCGAGTCGGAGAAACCGAGCACGTGCCCGCCCAGGCGGTGCATGGCGGCCTCGTGGGACAGGCGGGTGCGGGTGCTGGGCTGGTAGAAGGCGGTCAGGAGCGTCTTGTTCTTCAGCAGGTCCGTGTTCCGGCGGTCGCGGGCGAACGGACGAAGATCGTCGGCAACCTGGAACACCCGGAAGAACTCGTCGCGGCTGAAGTCCTTGAGGGACAGGATGTCCCGGCCGGCGAAGCTGCGCATGATCTGGAACCCTCCAATGGAACGGTGTGGGACGCCGATGGATCGAACAGGTGCTGGGTCACGCGGGTGGCGACGTCTCGTCGCCCGGCGGGTAGCGACGGCCCGTCACCCGGCGGGTGACGACGGCTCGTCACGCGGCCGGCGTGCGGCGATCAGGGACTCACGACGGATGCTTCCCTCTGGGGGCGGTCCTGGAGCGCGGCCAGCCCGAATTCCGGACCCATCGAGGGGAGCTGGCTCACGCGGCGGATGACGTGGAACCTGAAATGCCCTGCCGTGAAATAGCTGACGGAGTAGTCGACGATCCGGCCGTCGGCCGCATACAGCTGCGCGGTCAGCTTGAGCAGCGGATCGCCGACCCTCAGGTGCATCGACCGTGCCAGGTCGGTGGTTGCCGCCTCCGCCACGAGCTCGGTGAACGAGTGCTGCAGGGAGGGCTCGCCGCGTCCGAGCAGGAGGTCCAGCACGGACCCGTGGAACGAGTCGCGAAGCTGCTGCGGATCAAGCAGGTCCGTGGGGACCACGTCCACCAGGAACGCGATGGGCCGCTCTCCCGACATCATCACGCGCTCGACGGCGAAGACGGGAGCCTGCTCCCGGAGCTGCAGTGACTCGGACTCCAGCGCTGTGGACATTCGCTCGCGGATGTCACACTCGCCCATGTGGATCTCGACGCCGATGCGCCGGGCGAGCGTCTCGATGCTCTCCAGCAGTTCCAGCCCCGATTCCATGACGGGCTGGGCGGGCCGGACGAACGTGCCGATTCCGTGGCGACGGACGATCATGCCGCCCTGCTCGATCTGGGAGAGTGCCTCGCGCAGAGTCGCGCGGCTGACTCCCAGGCGCTGGCTCAGCACGGCCTCGGAGGGCAGCAGGCCATCCGCGCCCGCCAGCGTTCCCGCCTGGATGCCGGCCACGATCTCGAGGGCCGCCTGACGAGCAAGCGTCGGGCTGCGGCTCACCATCACACGGGCCTCTTGCGCACCTGTCCAGCCTAGCGCAGACGTTGGTCGTCTGACGACCAAATCTTCTAGTCCCAAGCGCACACCGCCCCAAGTGCCATTCGGCCCCTTCCGGGCCGGGGGGCGACCGGGGTCGACGACCCGGGCGTGGCCCACGGCGCGGCGAGCCCGCGCGGCGGTTCGACTGAACGGCCGGGTGGTGGTGCACGGCGCTTTGCGGCAGGAATGGGGAGCCTGCAAACGATCGCGGGACAGTGAACCCTCGCGGGACAGGAACCCCGGGCCTGATGAGCGGCTCTCGCGGGTGCCTGCCGGCCATGTCCGACAGTCGGGCAGCGCCGCGACCCGCCCGGGGATCGGGGGCGTGCTCCGCGTTCGGCCGTGCGCACGTCCCCGCCCTCGCCGATTCCCGCAGGGGCCGGTGGCCGGCCTCGTAACAGGCTGGGGATTCCTGAACGGTGGCGGGTCGAGTCCCCGCAGGCTGGGGATCCCTGAACGGCAACGGGCGAGGCCCCGGCCGGAGGCAGATCATCAACGCACGCGGAGTCAAGCGCAGCTACCCCGCCCACGACGCCTCCTGCCGCACAGGGCCCGCCGCTTCTCGAGGCAGGGACAACGGGCCGAATGGCACTTGGACCCGCCTGCCGGGTGGCGCAGAAAGGCGGCGCGGATGTCGGATGACTAGCGTCTGGCACCCAACTGGCTGGTCGGCGGCGCGATGGGTCCTGTTCCCGGTTCTCACGCCAGACGGAATGCAACAGCTGGGTGGCCGCCGAGCGGCCCGGCCGACTCGCGCGCCTCCCGGTTCCCGTCGTCCCTGGGGCATCGGGTCGCCGGCCCGGCGCCGGTCGAGGCTCCAGGGCCCGCCGCCCGGTGACGGGGTCAGTGGCGGCCGCCGCGCGAGGTCGCGCGGACTGGCGCCTGCTCCTCTTCAGCTGGCTGGCCCTGCCCGGCGCGCTTGTTGCCGCGCTTCTGGTGGGCGCCGTCATGATGCTGGCGTTCGGCGCGAACCCGCTCGACGGCTACCGGGCACTGCTCACGGGCGCGTTCGGAAGCAGCTACGCGCTGGGCAGCACGGCGGTCAAATCCGCGCCGCTCCTCCTCGTCGCGGTCGGCATCTGCATCGCGTTCCGCGCGAACGTCTTCAACATCGGCGGCGAGGGCCAGATCGCGATGGGCGGGCTGGCGAGCGCGGCGGTGGCCCTCATGGTCCCGGGCCTCCCCGGCGTCGTGCTGATCCCCCTCGTCCTCCTGGCGGGCGCCGCCGGGGGTGCCGCCTGGGGCGCGATCCCCGGCGCCTTCAAGGCGTACTTCAACGTCAACGAGATCCTCAGCACGATCATGCTGAACCTCGTCGCCGTCCAGCTGATGAACTACCTGCTGGCCGGGCCCATGGTCGACCAGTCGCTCAACTCGACCGGCGGCCTCATCCCGGAGACGAAGCTCCTCTCGTCCAACGCCTGGCTGCCGATCCTCGTCCCCGGCACCCAGCTGCACCTGGGGGTCGCGATCGCCGTGCTCGTCGCGGCCGGCGCGTACCTCCTGCTGTGGCGCACCGGATTCGGCTTCCGGATCCGGGCCGTGGGTCTTTCCGAGCCCGCCGCGCGCTACGCGGGCATGCCGGTCAAGCGGACCATCACGCTGGCGATGACTCTCAGCGGGGCGATGTGCGGCCTGGCCGGCGCCCTGCTCGTGTTCGGCAGTCTGTCCCATCGGCTGGTGAGCGACGGCAGCCTGACGGGCTTCACCGGTTCGGCCGGCTTCAACGGGATCGTCGTCGCCCTGTTCGGCGGCCTGAACCCGCTGCTGGCGATCGTGTCGGCATTCCTGTTCGGGGGCCTCGTCGTCGGCGGCAGCTCGATGCAGGTCGCCACCGGCGTCCCGTCCGACCTGGTGACCACGCTGATCGGCCTCGCCGTCGTGTTCATCGTGTCGCTCGAGTACCTGCGCCGGCGCGCCCGTGCCCAGGCGCTGGTGCTGTCCCAGGCCAGGCTGGGTGATCCGTCCGACCCGCACGCGGGCTCGAATCCTCCGGCGACCCTGGCGGGCGGGAGCCCCGGATGAACCAGTTCTTCTCGGAGGCCATCCTGACCTCCACCATCGCGTCGGGGATCGCACTGGCCACGCCGTTCCTGCTGGCTTCGCTCGGCGAGACGCTCGGACAGCGAAGCGGCGTGATCAACCTCGGGCTGGACGGGATCATGCTGCTCTCCGCCTTCGCCAGCTACTACGTCGCGCTGCAGAGCGGCAACCTGCTGCTCGCCGTGCTCGCGGGCATGGGCGTCGGGCTGCTCATGGGAGTCGCCACGGCGTTCATCAGCGTGACGCTCAAGGCCGAGCAGGGGATCAGCGGCATCGGTGTCTACCTGTTCGGCCTCGGGCTCAGCGACCTCCTGTTCGTGAAGCTGGTGGGCACGCCGCTGCCGATCGCGTCGCTCGATCCGCTCCGCATTCCGCTGCTGAGCGAGATCCCGCTGATCGGGCCGATGTTCTTCGAGCAGACCGTGATCGTGTACGTCGCCTTCCTGCTCGTGCCCGTCGTGGCGTTCGTGCTCGACCACACGACATATGGCACGCAGATCAGGGCCGTGGGCGAGAACCCGTCTGCGGCCGACAGCCTGGGAGTGAGCGTGGCCCGGGTCCGCTGGTCGACCGTACTCATCGGCTGCACGATGGCGGGCCTCGCCGGCGCCAGCCTGCTGCTCTACGACGGGATCTTCCAGCAGAACCTCACCCAGAGCGCGGGCTTCATCGCGGTGGCGCTCGTCTACTTCGGCGCCTGGACGGCCTGGGGCGTGATGGGCGGCTCGCTCCTGTACGGACTCGTCGGCGCGACCGTGCTGGCGTGGAAATCGCTCGGGATCATCCCGCTCAGCGCATCCGACCTGGCCGCGACCGCGCCCGCGGTGCTCACCGTCCTTGCGCTTCTCTCGGTGGGGCGCCGGTTCCGGGCTCCCGCCGTTCTCGGCAGGCCCTACGAGAGAGGAGAGTGACCCATCGACGTCCCCGAAGGGCTGGCATCGTTCCACTGACCTGGCAAGGCCACACGGAGAGAGAGCGAGGAATCATGCACACGAGAACAGACAGACGCCTGTCGCTGCTGGTCGCAGCAAGCACGATCGTGCTCGTCGCCGCGGGATGCAGTTCGGCCGCCACGTCGGCCCCCGCTGCCGCGAGCGCCGCGGCCCCCGCCTCGGTTGCGCCCGTGGCCACCGCGCCGGCTGCCTCCGTGGCCGCGAGCACCGCCCCCGCGTCGGCACCGGCCGCGAGCACGTCCGCAGGGGGCGGCCCCGTCCTCAAGGTCGCCCTCGTCGGGCCGAGCGCCAAGAACGACCTGGCGTTCACCCAGTCGATGGTGGAGGCGCTCCAGGGCCTCCAGCAGTCGGAGAACCTGCAGATCGCCATCTCCGACAACCAGTTCGTCGTCGCCGACGCGGGCAACGTCATCCGGCAGTACGCGTCCGAGGGCTACAACCTCGTGATCGCCCACGGGTCGCAGTACGGCTCCACGATCCAGCAGCTCGCCCCGCAGTTCCCGAACGTCTCGTTCGCGTGGGGGACCGCCGGTTCGACCTACAACCTGCCGAACGTGTTCGCGTACCAGGCCAATTCCAACGAGGGCGGCTACGTGCAGGGCGCCATGGCCGCCATGCTCAGCAAGTCCCACGTGCTCGGCGTGATCGGGCCGATCGCCGTCGGCGACGCGAAGCTGTACGTGGACGGGTTCGTCGCCGGTGCCAAGTCGATCGACAAGTCAGTCACCGTCAACCCCGTGTACACGGGATCCTTCAGCGACCCGAGCCTCATGGCCGCCGCGGCCAAGTCGTTCGTGTCCGCCGGCGCGGACGTGCTCACCGGCACGGCGCAGGCCGTCGTCGGCGCGATCGGCGTCGCGAAGCAGGACAACCTCCCGTGGTTCGGGACCCAGTGGTCGCAGGCGTCCATCGCGCCCAAGAACGAGGTGTCGGCGCAGGTCTACAACTGGGCACCCGTCCTGACGCAGATCTTCACCGAGATCCGGGCGGGCAAGCTCGGCGGTGCGACGTACACGATCACCCTCGGCAACGGCAGCGAGGTGATCGAGTTCAACCCCGGCTACACCCTTCCGGCCAACGTCAAGGCCAAGGCAGACTCGCTCATCAAGGGCATCACCGACGGGTCGATCAACGTCCCGCAGTGACATCCCCTGACGAGCTGGCAGGCTGACGATGGAATCCACGGCCCCGGCGTCCGCACGCATCCGGGACGGTGTCCCGCTGCTGGAGATGCGCGGCATCACCAAGCGGTTCGCCGGGGTCGTCGCCGACGACGGCGTGGACTTCGACGTCCGCGCCGGCGAGATCCACAGCCTGTTCGGCGAGAACGGAGCCGGCAAGAGCACGCTCATGCGCGTGCTCTACGGCTTCCATCACCCGGATGCGGGCGAGATCCGCATCGACGGCTCGCCCGTCGCGATCGCCTCGCCCGCCGACGCGATCCGGCACGGCGTCGGCATGATCCACCAGCACTTCATGCTGGTGAACACGCTCACCGTCGCCGACAACGTCGCGCTCGGCCTGCCGTCATCGCGCGGCCCGCTCTCGGACCCCGGCCGCGTCGCGGCACGCATCCGCGAGCTCTCGGAGGCGTACCACCTGAAGGTGGAGCCGCAGGCGTTCGTCTGGCAGTTGTCGGTCGGAGAACGCCAGCGCGTCGAGATCGTCAAGGCGCTCTACCGCAACGTGTCGCTGCTCATCCTCGACGAGCCGACCGCCGTGCTCACCCCGCGGGAGGTGGACGACCTCTTCGCGGTCCTCCGCCGCATGGCCGTCGACGGCAAGGGGCTGGTGTTCATCTCGCACAAGGTGCGGGAGGTGCTGGGGCTCTCGGACCGGATCACGGTCCTGCGGGCCGGCCGGAACGTGGGGACGGTCCCCGCCTCGTCCGCCTCACGCGACCAGCTCGTGCAGCTGATGGTGGGGCACGCGCTGCCTGCCCGCGACCCGTCAGCAGGGGTCCTGACGGGGGTAGCCGTGCCGGAGGCAGGCGTGGTTGCGGCGGGTGCGCCGCGTGGTCGGTGCGCCCCGGTCAGGTGCGCCCGTGGTCGGTGCGCCCCGGTCAGGCGCCGAGCCGGCCGCCGTTCCGGCAGCCGCGCCCGACGCCTCCGCCCCCCGGCTCGTCGTGCGCGATCTCACGGTGCGCGGGGACCGCGGTGCCGACACCGTTCGGGCGCTCTCGCTCGAGGTCCGACCGGGCGAGATCGTCGGGATCGCGGGCGTCTCCGGCAACGGGCAGCGGGAACTCGCCGAGGCGATCGCGGGCCTGCGCAAGCCGTCGAGCGGCACGATCATGCTCGAACAGACCGACCTGGCGGGTCAGAGCCCGGCGCGCGGACGCGCCGCAGGCCTCGGGTACGTCCCCGAGGAACGGATGCGCGACGGCGTCGTCCCCGACTTCAGCGTCGCGGAGAACCTGCTGCTCGTGGACAGCGGCACTCCGGCGTTCTCGCGCCTGGGCTTCCTTCGCTCCGGCCAGATCCGCAGGCATTGCGCCGCGCTCGTGGCCGCGTTCGACATCAGGACGCCGTCGCTCGAGACGCCCGCACGGACCCTGTCGGGCGGCAACATCCAGAAGCTCATCATGGCGCGCGAGCTCTCCCGCGAGCCACGCGTCCTGCTGGTCGCACAGCCGACCCGCGGCATCGACGTCGCCGCCGGCCAGTACATCCACGACCGGCTCCGCGACCAGCGCGCCCGTGGGACCGCGGTCCTGATCATCTCCGAGGACCTCGACGAGGTGATGTCCCTGGCCGACCGGATCCTGGTCATGTACGAGGGAGCCATCATCGGCGAGTCGGCACCCGGCGCGGGCACGCGCGAGACCATCGGGCTGATGATGGCCGGGGTGCGCCCCGGTGCATCGAGGGACGACGCGCCGGATGGCGGACCGACGGCCGGGCGGGATGCAGGGCCGAACCCCGCGCCGTCCAATGGGCCGGATGGCGCCCAGGGCGACGCGCCCGATGCCGCGATGCCCTCACCGGGTGGGGACACGTCCACGGGAGCCGGAGCCGCGGGATGATGCACAGGCGGCCGGCGCCCGGCCGATCCGTTGCGATTTGCCCAACGCGCCCTCATCCGTGCGCGGGTCCGGGCGTGCGCGGAGCGGTTCCGCGCCGTCGCGGGGGGTGCCAAGATGGGCTCGTACAGGTTAGGGTCTCCCTCATCAGGAGAGGGTCCGACGGCCGGGGTGTGATCGAGAGGAGGTGGCCCCGCCGCTGATGGATCGGATCGGCCAGGTGCGGTCGGGGAGACCACGCCGATGACGAGGAGGAAGGTGGCCGGACGCGCGGTGCGCCCTCGATGGTGCCGCGCGGGCCCCACGTCATAGAACCCACAGGGTTGTGCGCCAGGAGGCGGGGTTGATGAGCGGAACGACACGTGTGACACGTTCGGTCGTGGCGATTGGCCTGGTCGGGGTCCTCGCTGCAGGCTGCAGCACGAGTGCGACCACGGCACCGGCCTCGGTGGCGCCGGCGGCATCGGTAGCGGCTCCGGCATCCGCCGCAGCGCCGGCGTCGGCGGCCGCGGCATCGATGGCAGCGTCTGCTGCTCCGGCGGCATCGGCGGGCGCGATGCCCTCGCCGTCACTCACGGCAGATGCCATGAGCAAGTGGACGACGAGCAATCCATTCAAGGCGGCGTTCATCTACGTGGGCGCGCCGAGCGACGCGGGCTGGACGCACGCCCACGAGGTGGG
The DNA here is from genome assembly GCA_963757865.1 of uncultured Chloroflexia bacterium. Taxonomy (GTDB): domain Bacteria; phylum Chloroflexota; class Limnocylindria; order Limnocylindrales; family CSP1-4; genus JAJYNJ01. The sequence goes on along the minus strand of CAVWSU010000018.1, from coordinate 20,461 downwards.
ACGCCTGGCGGTGCAGGCGGCGTTCGGCGGCCGCGTGCAGACGCTCTACAAGGAGAACGTCCCCGAGGGGCCGCAGGCCGCGCAGGTGGTCACCCAGCTGATCAACCAGGGCGCGAACATCATCTTCGCGACCTCCTACGGGTACCAGGACGCGCTGGTGGCCGCGGCCAAGGCGCATCCGAACGTGCTCTTCGAGCAGGCGACCGGCACCGAACAGGCCCCGAACCTCGCCGAGTACTACGGCGCGGGTGAGAACGGCGACTACCTGTCCGGCATGGCCGCGGGCGCGGCGTCGAAGACCGGCAAGATCGGGTTCGTGGCCCCCTACGCCATCCCCGAGGTCATCCGTGAGATCGACGCCTTCACGATGGGCGCACGATCGATGAACCCGAACGCCACGGTGCGCGTGGTCTGGACGAACACCTGGTTCGATCCGGCCAAGGAGCGCCAGGCGGCCGAGAGCCTCGTCGCCGCCGGCGTGGACGTCCTCGGCGACGGCCAGGACAGCCCGACCACCGGCCAGGTCGCCGCAGACCACGGCCTCAAGTGGACCGGCTACGACTCCGACCAGACCTCGTTCGCCCCGGATTCCTGGCTCACCGCCACCACGTACAACTGGGGTCCGTACTACATCAACGACATCGCCGAGGCGATGAACGGCACCTGGAAGACGCACTTCTACTACGGTGGCCTCAACGACAACTTCGTCATCATGGCCCCGTTCGGGAAGTCGGTGAGCGCCGACACGCAGGCCGCGATCCTGGCCAAGGAGGCCCAGATCAAGGCCGGCACGTTCGATCCGTTCACCGGTCCGATCACCAAGCAGGACGGCACCATCGGCGTCCCGGCCGGCACGACCCTGCCGGTCTACACGCCGACCGGGCTGAGCAAGTACTCGATCAACTGGTTCGTGCAGGGCGTGATCGGCAGCCCGGCGGGCTAGTCCTCCACCGAGGTCGGGACCACCCGCCCCAGGAGCGACGTTGAGCATCCACGCAGAAGCCGGTCGCGCGTCCGCAGGAACCGTCACCGCCGGGCCGATCCCGGCGGTGACGGCCGCGGGCGTGACGAAGCGCTTTGCGGGCGGTGTCGTCGCCAACGACCGCGTCTCGTTCGAGGCGAGGCACGGCGAGGTGCACGCGCTGCTCGGCGAGAACGGGGCCGGGAAGACCACCCTCTGCAACATCCTGACCGGCCTGTATCACCCCGACGAGGGCGAGGTCCTCGTCGAGGGACAGCCGGTCCGCCTCCGCTCGCCGCACGAGGCGCAGGCGGCCGGCATCTTCATGGTGCATCAGCACCTGAGCCTCGTGGACAGCCTGACCGTCGCCGAGAACGTGGTCCTCGGCTGGTCCAGGCATCGCGGCTTCCGCTTCTCGCCGCGGCAGATCGAGGCGGAGATCACCGAGATTGCCGCCCGGTACCACATGCACGTGGATCCCAGGGCAAGGATCTGGCAGCTGTCACTGGGGGAACGACAGCGCATCGACATCCTGAAGGCGCTGTATCGCGACGCCCGGATCCTCATCCTCGACGAGCCGACGACGGTGCTCACGCCCGCCGAGACCGACCAGCTGTTCGAGAGCGTCCGGGAGCTGGTCGCCGCGGGACGGACGGTGATCTTCATCTCGCACAAGCTCCCCGAGGTGATGGCGATCGCGAACCGGATCACCATCCTCCGCAAGGGCCGTTCCGTCGCGACGGTGGACGCGGCCGACACGGACGCGGCCCAGCTTGCCCGCCTGATGGTCGGACACGAGATGGCCTCCGGGCGCCAACGACGCGCGATCAACCGGACCGCGGACGAGGGCGCGACGCGTCCCGACGTGCTGCTGGTCGACGGCGTGACGGCGCACGGCGACTTCGGCACGGAGGTGCTCAGGGACGTCTCCCTGAACGTGCGCGGAGGCGAGATCCTCGGGATCGCCGGCGTCGCGGGCAACGGGCAGCGCGAGCTCGCGGAGGTCATCGCCGGGCTGCGGGCCCACACGCACGGCAGCATCAGGGTGGACGGAGCCGAGCTGCCGAAGGGTGACGCGCGGGCGTCGATCGACCGGCGGGTCGCCTTCGTGCCCGAGGACCGGATGGGGACCGGCGTCTCGCCGAACCTGTCCGTGACCGAGAACCTGATCCTCAAGTCGTACCGGACCGGCGCCGCCCACGCGGGGCCCGTGCTGCTGATGGACCGTGCCGACAGGGACTCGAACGCGCTCATGGAGCAGTACGACATCCGCTGCCTCGGGCCGCACACGCTCGTGCGCCAGCTGTCCGGCGGCAACGCCCAGAAGGTCGTGCTCGCACGGGAGCTCTCGTCGCGGCCCCGCGTCGTGATCGCGGCCTCGCCCACGCGCGGCCTGGACGTCGGCGCCACGGCCTACGTCCGGTCCGTGCTCGTGGATGCGGCAGCCGATGGAGTGGCGATCCTCCTGATCAGCGAGGACCTCGACGAGGTCGTCGAGCTATCCGACCGGATCGCCGTGCTCTACGAGGGGCGCGTCGTTGGTGTGGTCGACGCGGCGAGCGCGACCTATGAGCAGCTGGGGCTGATGATGGCCGGTGGATCGCAGTGATCGCGATCGAGCGCAGCCTCGACACGCCACGCTGGATGCGCGTCGGCCTGCCGGTCATGTCGCTGATCCTCGCGGCGATCCTGTCGGGGATCGTGCTCGCGGTCTCCGGCCACGACCCGATCGCCACGTATCACCAGATCTACTCGGCCTCGTTCACATCGCCCGGGGCCCTCACCGCGACGTTCGTGTATGCAACGCCGCTGCTGTTCACCGGCCTGTGCGTCGCGGTCGCCTTCCGGATGCGTGTGTGGAACATCGGCGGCGAGGGCCAGCTGTACATGGGCGCGGTCGGGGCGTCCGGCGTCGGCCTGCTGCTGGGCGGCTGGCCGCAGCCGCTGCTCATCCTCGCGATGATGCTCGGCGGCCTCGCGGCCGGCGCCCTCTGGGCCCTGATCCCAGGGCTGCTGCGGGCCTACCTCCGCACCAACGAGATCCTGGTCTCACTGATGCTGAACTACGTCGCCGGGCTGCTCATGTACTTCCTCATCTACGACAGTCGCTCGTACTGGCGCGATCTCACGACGGCCAGCGCGCTCGTGTTCCCGCAGGGGAAGAACCTCGTCTCGGCCGCGAGCTGGCCGGGCCTGACCATCGATTCGGTCACGGTGCCGTTCGGGTTCATCACGGGCGTGCTGCTCGCGGTGCTCCTGCTCGTGCTCGTCCGGCGGACGCGTTTCGGCTTCCAGATGCGGGTCATGGGCGACTCGCCGTCTGCCGCCACGTACGCGGGAATCCGGACGCGGCGCGTGATCCTGGCGGTCATGGCGCTCTCGGGCGCGCTCGCCGGCCTCGGAGGCGCGAGCCAGATCGGCGACTTCGGGCACGTGCTCGATCCGCGCGGCCTTCAGCAGGCCCAGTACGGATATACCGGGATCGTCGTCGCGGCGCTCGCCTTGTACAACCCGATCGCCGTGGCGGTCGTCGCGGTCCTCATCGGCGCCCTGACGAACGCCGGGTTCGCCCTGCAGGGCCCGTCCTTCCCGTCGGGCCTTGTCGGCACGATGGAGGGCATCATCCTGTTCAGCGTCCTCGGTGGCGAGATCCTCGGCCGCTACCGCATCCGGCTGGGACGGCGCCCGGCCCGCCTCGCGCCCGCCGACGGTGCCGGGTCGATCGTGGCGGACTCGTGACGATGGCCGCGATGGACCACCCGGTGGGCACGGCGGGATTCCCGGGCAGGGGAGTGTCCCCGAGCGACGGGCGACCCGTCGTCGTTGCGGCGTCCGTGGCGGCGATCGGGAGTGCCGGATGAACACCGACCTGATCGTCTCCATCGTCGTGTCCGCCATCGCATACGGCACACCGCTCGTGCTCGCCGGGCTGGGCGAGCTCCTGGCGGAACGGTCGGGCGTCCTGAACCTCGGCGTCGAGGGCATGATGCTGATGGGCGCCGTCACGGCGTTCTTCGCGTCCCAGCAGCTCGCAGGTCCGGGCTGGGCCGTCCTGATCGTCGCGCTGGTCGTGGCCGCCTGCGCCGGAGCGGCGATGGCGCTCATCCACGCGTTCCTGTCGATCACCGTGCGGGTCAACCAGATCGTCTCGGGCCTCGCCCTGACGATCTTCGCCGGTGCCATCGGGCTCTCGTCGTACGTCGGCCAGGTCTGGGGCATCGGGGGGCAGCACGGGCTGCACCAGATCAACCGCATCGACATCTTCGGGCTGTCGGGCGTGCCGTTCCTGGGGCCGATCGTGTTCCACCAGGATCCGCTCGTCTACCTGTCCTGGGCGCTCGTCGTCGCGGTGGCCTACTACCTGTACCGGACGCGGACGGGCCTGTACCTGCGCGCGGTCGGCGAGTCTCCGCGCTCCGCCGACGCCATGGGCATCGACGTCACCCGCTACCGCTACGTGCACACGCTGCTCGGAGGCGCCCTCGCGGGGCTGGGCGGCGCGTATTTCACGCTGGCGATCGCACCGATCTGGACCGACGGACTGACGGCCGGCGCCGGCTGGATCGCGATCGCGCTCGTGATCTTCGCGTTCTGGCGCCCGGACCTGCTCCTGATCGGAGCCTACCTGTTCGGCGCTCTCTCGAGCCTGGGGTACACGCTGCAGGCGTACGGCGTCCAGATGCCGTCGGAGTTCTTCTCGTCGCTGCCGTACCTGATGACGATCGTCGTGCTCGCCGGCGCGTCGACCACGCTCGCGAGGCGCCGCATCGGCACCCCGGCCGCCCTCGGCGTGCCGTACGTCCGCGAGGAAGGCTGAGGACTCAGCCCCACTGCTATCGGCGATTTTCCGGGCTCGGAATCGCCCCATGCGACACGCCGGTGCGGGCCCGCACCGCCCCGGTCCCGCCGCATGCAGGACCTTCGTACACCTTACGGGCCGCGACGAATGGGGGAGCATGCTGGTGCCCGTGGCCGCCGGCACGCCGGCCCGTGGCGCCGCTGTCCCACGGTCCATCGCGTGCGCGTTGATCGTGCGCAAGATGCCGTCCTGTTACGGAATCACCATCGGCCGGCCTCAGGGGGACACCGTGCGGCCGACACCCGTGAGCGCCGATCCGAGCCAGCTCCGGCGCGGCACATTGCGGCTCCGGCGCGGTGCCCTCCGACTCCGGCTGAGCACGCTGCGGCGCGGCGCACACCGGCGCGGCCCGCATCGGAGCGGCGCGCGGTGAAGACGTACCAGGAGCCCGACCGGGGCCCGGCCGCCGGCAGAAGCCGCTGGGCGCGCTGGGTCGGGCGGATCGGACGCGGAGTCCCACCGCCCGGGCCCCCTGGGGGGCGCCCGCCGTCCGGCGCCGCGGCGGCACCTCCGCCGGGTCCCACCGGCGTGCCGCGATCGGTCATGGTCCGCGTCGCGACCGTCATCGGCATCGGCGCGGTGCTGCTCGTGCTGGTCACGCTCAACGCATCCGCCGATCCCCGCATCGGCCACGCGTGGCCGGCCTTCGGGGCGGGGACGGCGACGCTCCTCGGGGCCATCTTCTGGGGCCTGCTCACGCTGCTGGCCAGCAGCGTGTCCGCCGAGCTGCCGGGCGATGCCAGGATCGTCTGGGTCCTCGCCCCGCTCGTCGCGGCGATGAGCCTGGGAGGGCCCCTGGTCGCGGCCTGGGTCGCACTGATCGCCACGACCGAGCCCCGCGAGCTGCGGGGCGGCGTGCCGTGGTTCGGTGTGCTCAACAACCACGCGCAGTTCGTCACGGCGGCGGTGGTGGGCGCGACCACGATGTCCGTGATCCGTGGTGGACTCTCGCACGTCGGTCTCATCGACCAGTCGTTCGCCGACCTCCTGGCGACGGTCGTCGGAGGCGCCGCGTTCGAAATCGTCAACTCCGTCCTGAGCCTCGCGGTGATCCGCACCGGTCGCTGGCGCGATGTCCTCCCGGTCCTGCTCTCGCGCTCGTTCCTGGCCGCCGACAGTGCGCAGATCGTGATCGGCTGGCTCATGGCCCGGATGTACCTGACCAGCGGTTGGTGGACCCCGCTGGCATTCGTGCTCCCCGCGCTGCTCGCCTGGCAGGCATTCGACCTCGACCGGATCCGCTGGACGGCGACCCACGACGACCTCACCGAGCTGGTCAACCGGCGCGAGTTCCGGGACCGCCTGGGCGACACGATCGCCCGGGCGACCGCCGGCAGCCGCCCGAGCCTGCTCCTGCTGATCGATCTCGACGGCTTCAAGGCGATCAACGACAACCTGGGCCATGCCGCCGGGGACGAGGTGCTGCGCGTGATCGCGGAACGCCTTCGTGCCGGGACACGCGCCGACGACCACGTCGCCCGCCTCGGGGGCGACGAGTTCGCGGTCATCATGTCCGGCATTCCGCGCAACGCCGGTGCGCACCTCGTCGAACGCCTCCACGCGGGCCTCACCATGCCGATCACCGTGGATGGCGCCACCGTCTCCATCGGAGCATCGATCGGCGCAGCCGCCATCGACGGCGCGGGGGTGGATCTCGACGAGCTCCTGAAACAGGCCGACCTGGCGATGTTCGAGGCCAAGACGACCGGGTCGGGGATCGCCGGCATGACGCGAGTCGGAGGCCGGGCAGGATAGGGCCGGCGCGACGGCCTCAGGCCGGCGTCCGGAGACGACCTCGAGTGAGGTGGAGGGAAACCGTGCGACCGGCATCCGCCGAGCTGGGGGAGTGCCGTCCCGTCAGGCAGTCCCGGCCAGCGCCCGGAGCCCGACGCCAACCGCGCCGGCGAGCAGGATCGCAACCCACAGCACGGCGATCATCTCGGGCACGCGCACCTCGAGCAGCTCGCGGGTCTTGCTGAAGGGCTCCACGAGGTCTTCGATCCCGTCCTCGCCGAGCCCGTCGATCGAGAGCGCGGCGCTGGCCAGGCGGCCGACGTCCTGTCGGCGGGAGCGCTGAAGGAGCTTGAACCGGGTGAACGCCCGCCGCTCCACCGGAAGCGAGCGCTCGGCGCGGATGATCTCGCGATGCCAGAAACGGACGTCGTCTCCCAGGGCCAGGGCGACGCGTCGCGTGCGGACCAGGACGACCAGGCTGCCCGCCACCAGGAGTGCGAGCAGCAGCAGCGCCAGGGCCGCCTGCGGCAGCTCCCACGTGAGCGTGGCCGCCAGGAACCCGCCCGACAGCCCCAGCAGGATGACCTCCATGATCAGGTAGAGACTGCGGAACCCGTGAAGGAACGAGTCACGCCAGGACGCCCCGGCCAGCAGGAACGCGAGGTCCGCCGGAGACGAGCTCATGGGGTCGAACCGACGTTCCCGGGACGTCTCCGGGGCGCGGCGCTCGAAGGGTTCGATGGCGACGGTGGGCACGGTGCACGGCTCCTGCTGCGCTGCGCGCCGCCGCATCGACGGCGTCCCGGACGCGCCGGTCGGCGGGGGTTTCGGCGGCAAGCGTCGACCACGGCTCCGGTGCCGGCGAAGTGCCGCCCGGACCGCATCCCGCCTTCCGGTCGGCCTCCCGCGCGGAGGTCTCTCGCCGGCCGGTTCAGGCCGGCAGGAGGCTGAGCCGCACGGTCCTCGTGGGGTTGTCGACGTTGGTGTCGAGCAGTGCGATCGACTGCCACGTCCCGAGGGCGAGCCGGCCGCCGATAACCGGCACGGTCGCATAGGGCGGCGCGACCAGGGACACGAGGTGATCGGCGCCGTGGCCCGGCGACCCATGGCGGTGACGCCACCGGTCGTCGCGAGGCAGCAGGCGGTCGAGCGTCGCCAGGAGATCGTCCTCGGACCCCGAGCCCAGCTCGATGAGCACGATGCCGGCGGTCGCGTGAGGGACGAACACGTGGAGCAGGCCGTCCCCCGCGCCCGCGACGAAGCGCTCGCACGCATCGGTCAGGTCGAACAGCCCGCGCCTCGAACCCGTCCGGACCGTGAGCTCCGTGGTCTTCACGCGGACGATGCTAGGGCATCGAGGTGGCCGGCCGCATCCACGGGCGCGACGCGGCGCGGGCGACAGTGGAGTGTCGTGGCGCGGGCAACCGCGACGTCGGGGCTAGTTGAGGTCCTCCACGACCCCGCCGGCAAGGAACAGCACGTCCTCCGCGATGTTCGTGACCCGGTCGCCGATCCGCTCCAGGTAGTGCGCCGCGAAGAGGATGCGCGTGCCGCGGTCCACGTTCTCCGGGTCGGCGCGCATCAGGTCGAGGACGACGTCGAAGCTGGCGTGGTAGAGCCGGTCCACTTCGTCGTCGCGGCTCGCGACCGCACGCGCCTTCGCTTCGTCCACCTCCACGAGCGCGGTCAGGATGTCGTGGATCATGCTCGCGACCAGCTCGCCCATCCGCGGCAGGAACACGTACCGGCGGAGCGGCGGCTGCTGGGCCAGCTTGCGGACCTGCTTGGCGACGCTCCCGGCATGGTCGCCCATCCGCTCGAGCTCGTGGGCCACGCGGTCCAGGGCCAGCAGGTAGCGCAGGTCACGCGCCACGGGTTGCTGCGTGGCGATCACGGTCGTGATCAGCTCGGAGAGCCGCTCCTGCACCTCGTTGATGCGCTGGTCGTCCGCGATCACCCGCGCGGCAAGCTCGGAGTCGTGCGCCTGCATGGCCTCGGTCGCCGTTCGGACGGCCTCCTCCACGTACGAGCCCATCTGCACGATCTCGGCCTGGATCTGACCCAGCTCCCGGTCGTACGCCTCGCGGTGGCCGTGCGCGATGGACGGCGGGTGGATCTGGTCGGTCACGCTCTGCCTCCCCCGCTCACCCGAACCGGCCGGAGATGTAGTCCTCCGTCAGTTGCCGTCGCGGGTTGGTGAAGATCTGCGGCGTCGGCCCCTCCTCGACGAGATATCCCGCGCGGTCCTCGTCGCCGACGGTGAGGAACGCGGTGCGGTCGCTGACCCGCGCCGCCTGCTGCATGTTGTGCGTCACGATGACGATCGTATAACTGGCGCGAAGCGAGTCGATGAGCTCCTCGATCTTGAGGGTGGACATCGGGTCGAGCGCGGACGCCGGCTCGTCCATGAGGATCACCTCGGGCTCGACGGCGATCGCGCGGGCGATGCAGAGCCGCTGCTGCTGCCCGCCGGACAGAGCCCCGCCGGGCGCGGACAGCTTGTCCCGGACCTCGTCCCAGAGCGCGGCACGTCGCAGGCTGCGCTCCGCGACTTCGTCGAGCAGGGAGCGGTCGCGAACGCCGGCCAGCTTCAGGCCGGCGACGACGTTGTCGTAGATCGACATGGTCGGAAACGGATTCGGTCGCTGGAACACCATCCCGATGCGCTGCCGGATGACCACGGGGTCCACGTCCTGCCCGTAGATGTCCTCGCCGTCCAGCTGGACCCGGCCCGTCACACGCGCGCGCGGAGTCACCTCGTGCATCCGGTTCAGGCAGCGGATGAGCGTGGACTTCCCGCATCCGGAGGGGCCGATGATGGCCGTGACCGAGTTGGGCGGCACCTCGAGGGTGATGTCGCGCAGCACGCGATGGGTCCCGTAGAAGGCATCGAGGTGTTCGATGTCGACGGCGACACCCGCGTGCTCGACGGCGACCTCGCCGCGATCGGCGACGTCGATGGGTCGGGCGCGGGGGACGGCAGCCGTCCCGGTCCCGGTCGTGTCGGTCGTGTGGTCGGTCGTCTCGTTGGTCATGAGGGTCATCAGTCTACGTTCCAGTCTCCGAGGCTCAGGCACGGCCCGCGCCGCGGCGCCGCAGCACCAGGCGGGTCAGGATGGAGAAGGCGAGCACGAGGAACACCAGCACGAGCGACGCAGCCCACGCCTGCGTGTGCCACGAGTCGTACGGGCCCGTCGCGTACACCCAGATCCGCAAGGGCAGCGCGTCCATGGGCTCGCCGAGCGAGGTGGTGACGCGCTGGTTTCCCAGCGCGGTGAAGATGAGTGGCGCGGTCTCGCCGGCGATTCGGGCGACGCCGAGCAGGATGCCGGTGATGATGCCGGTCGCCGCGCCCGGAAGCACGACCCGCACGATGGTCTTCCAGGGCGGGATGCCGAGCGCGTAGGCGGCCTCGCGGACGGAGCCGGGCACGAGACCGAGCATCTCGTCCGTGATCCGGGCCACGATCGGGATGATGATCACGGCGAGCGCGATCGCCCCCGCCAGCGCGCTGAAGGAGCCCATGGGGATCACGACCAGTCCATAGGCGAAGAGTCCGACCGCGATCGTCGGGATCCCGGCCAGCACGTCCACGAGGAACCGGATGACGGTCGCGCCCCTGCCGCCGGCGTACTCCCGGATGTAGATGCCGGCCAGCACCGCCACGGGTGTCCCGATCAGGGTCCCGAGCCCGACCATGATGAGCGTCCCCACGACAGCGGGGGCCACACCGCCACCGGGAAACCCGGCGGGAACGGGCGACTGGGTGAGGAGTGCCAGGTTGAGGGCCGGCAGTCCCTGGAGCAGGACGTAGACGAGCACCAGCAGGAGCGGGATCACCGCGACCACCGCGGCGAGTCCCAGGAGCGCCCGCATGATGCGGTCTGTCGTGCGTCGGCGGCGGAGGTTGCGGCCGGGGATCCTCAGCGTCGTGGCGGCGGTCACGAGAGCAGGCTCCGCGAACCGGCCGAGTACGTGACGCGCCAGACCAGCAGGCGCGCGGCGGCGTTGACCAGGAGGGTCACGACGAGCAGGAGCAGACCGATCTCGATCAGCGAGCTGCGGTACAGGTCGGTGGTCGCCTCGGTGAACTCGTTGGCGATCACGCTGGCCATCGTGTAGCCCTGGGACAGGAACGAGAGCGAGATCGTCGGCGCGTTGCCGATCACCATCGTCACGGCCATCGTCTCGCCCACGCCGCGGGCCAGGCCGAGGATACCGGCACCCAGGATGCCGCTGCGGGCGTAGGGGAGCACACCGACGCGGATCGTCTCCCAGCGCGTTGCGCCCAGGGCCAGAGCCGCCTCGCGCTGGGACCCGGGGACCGCCGCGATCACATCGCGCGAGACCGCCGCGACGGTGGGAAGCACCATGATCGTGAGGACCACGACCGCAGCCAGGTTTCCGATCCCGATCGGATACCCGCTGAAGAACGGGAGCCAGCCAAGTGCGTCGTGCAGGGGTGTCTCCACGAACTGCCGCAGCCACGGTGCGAGCACGAAGATGCCCCACAGTCCGTACACCACGCTGGGGATGGCCGCGAGCATCTCGATCATGAAGCCGAGCAGCCCAGCCAGGCGCCGGGGAGCGAGCTCGACGAGGAACAGGGCAACGCCGACGCCGATGAGCATGGCCAGGACGAGCGCCGTGAACGCGGTCAGAAGCGTCCCGTAGATGAACGGAAGCGCCCCGAAGATGTTGTGCACGGGATCCCACGTCCGACCCCAGAGGAACCCGATGCCGTTGTGCGCGATTCCCTGTGCCGACTCGCTCGCGATCACGACCACCAGCCCCGCGATGATCGCGAGCACCGTCAGCGAGGCGAGGATCACGAGTGCGCGGAACATGGTCTCGCCGTGCCGGGGCCGGTGCTGCGCGAGCAGCGACCGGATGCGGCCGGTGTCGGCGGAGAGGGCGGTCATGCGTGCGGCTCCTCGCGGGGTTGCTGGACCCGGCGTCGATCATGACACGATGGCGCGGATCCCTCCCCGGGACGTGCCCGGGGAGGGATGGGGAACGCGTCGGTCGCGAGTCGGCCGGCCCGCGTGTCGCGGGTCACCGGCCCACGGCGGCCCGGGTGCGTGTCATGGCAGGACGGGCTGCCCGCCGACGGTCACGCTCTTGAGGACCGCCTCGACCTTGGCGACGAGGTCGGGGGCCATCGCCGAGTAGTCGACCTGCGCGGCGTAGCTCTGTCCGTCGTGGATGGCCCACCAGAGGAAGTCGATCATCGCCTTGACCTCGGTCGCCTTGCTCGCCGGGTAATCCTTGTAGAGGAGCACCCAGGTGCTCGCGCCGATCGGATAGGCGTTCGGGTGCGAAGCCGGTGGGTTCACGATGAGGAAGCGGAGGTCTGCCGGTGCGTTCGGAACGGCCGCCGCGACCGCGTCCGTCGTCGACGCCAGGGTGGGCTTGACGAAGTTGCCGGCGGCGTTCTTGACCAGCCCGACCGGCAGGTTGTTCTGCAGCGCGTACGAGAGCTCGACGTACCCGATGGCTCCCGGTGTCTGCTTGACGAGCGCGGTCACGCCCGCGCTGCCCTTGCCCCCCGCGCCGACCGGCCAGTTGACCGACAGGCCCGCGCCGACCTGGCTCTTCCAGCCGGCATTCGTGCCGGCAAGGAAGCTCGTGAAGTTCATCGTGGTTCCCGAGCCGTCGCTTCGATGCACGGCCGTGATTCCGAGGTCGGGGAGCGTGACGCCCGGGTTGTCCGCCGCGAGTGCCGCATCGTTCCACTTGGTGATCTTGCCGAGGTAGATCCCGGCGATCGTGTCGGGGCTGAAGCGGACCTCGCCCGTGAACCCGGGCAGGTTGTACGTCATCGCGGCCGCCCAGTGGATCATCGGCACGTTGAGGACCGGGACGCCGATCTGCTGCTCCTGCTGGTCGCTCAGGTAGATGTCCGAGGCGCCGAAGTCGACCGTCTTGGCCGTGAACTGGGCGATGCCACCGCCGGAGCCGATGGCCTGGTAGTTGACGGACACGCCCGGCGCGACCTTCTGCTGGTAGAACTGCGCGACGGCACTCAGCCACGGGTAGATGGCCGTGGAGCCCGCCCCCGTGATCTCGGCCTTGTCGTCCTTGCCGATCGTCGTGGACGGGGTGACGCTGCTGTAGTCGGTCGACGCCTGGGCGCCTCCGCTGGAGGCGGCCGGTGCGGCGCTGCTGCCTCCGGCGGGGGCCGTCGTGGCCGCCGCCGAGCACGCGCCGAAGCCGAGTGCAGCCACGAGCGCAAGGGCCGTCCACCTGGCCGGGAGTTGCTTGAACACGCGATCCTCCTCGAGGGCCGGTCCCCGTCGGCGTCGTGGCTCCCCGGCCACGGTTGGTCCTCGCGCGACTCAACCGGCATGATCCTTGTCCGTTACGGCCGCACTCTCGCCGACGGCCGTCAATCCCCCGTGGGCCGGATGTAACGGGCCGGTTAAATCTGCGAGGATGGTGGGCGAAGGAGGCCTGGATGTCGCACACGACCGGCGTCCCCGGCGCGTGAGCGAGCGGCCGTCGCCCGCGCCACGGCCGGCGACGCGAGCCACCGCATCACTCGCCGGGCGGGAGACGCTGTCCGCCGGCGGAGCCGCGAGGCCGGCCGCCCCGCGTGCCGTCATCCGGCCCGGCGTGCCGCCTGCGGCCGTGCGGCTTGCGGTCGTGGTGATCGGCAGCACGAGCGTCCACTTCACCGCGGGCGCCGTGTCGGAAAGCGGGCTCCGTATCCTGGACGACCGGAGCGTCCTGCTGGGGCTCGGTTCGGCCGTCGACGCGAACGGCCACCTCCCTTCCGACCGCCTGGATGCCCTGGTGGCGACGCTCCGGGAGTACGCCGCGGCGGCGGACGCCGCCGGTGCCGGGCCACCGACGGTGATGGGCACGGAACCCCTCCGCCGCGCGGCCAACGCCGCGGACATCGCGGCTGCCGTGCGCGAGGCGGCCTCCACGCCTCTCCTCCTCCTCGGCCACGACGAGGAGGCGCTGCTGGCGCTGTACGCCGTGCTGGGCGGCAGGCGGCCGGCCGTGGAGACGCTGGTGCTCGATATCGGCGGTGGCTCGTCCGAGTACGTGCTCGCGCGTCCACACGACGCGCCATCGCTCGACGTGGTGCGGACGGGCGCGGCCCGGCTGACCGACGGCGTCGTCCGGCACGACCCACCGACGGCCGACGAGTTCCGGGCACTTCGCGTTTCCGCCGAGGACGCCGTCCGCCGGACGCTGCCGGGGGCGCCGATGCGGGCGATCATGGTCGGCGGTACCGCCACCAACCTGCTCCGGATGGTCTCCGGCTCTGCCCGCTGGCGCTCATTGACGCGGGATCGCCTGGAGGATGTCATCCGGACCCTCGAGCGCGAGACCGTTGCCGGACTCGTCGCCGGCTACCCCATCCGCCCGGAGCGTGCACGGATCCTTCCCGGCGGCGCGGTGCTCGCGGAGGCGTTCCTCGAGCGGTACGGACTCGCATCGGCCACGATCTCGCGAAGGAGCCTGCGCGAGGGCGCGATCCTGGCCCGTGCGAGGGCCGGGGATGCCTGGCGCGACCGACTCCCGGAGCTCGTCGGGGGAGGCTGAGGGCCGTCCGTCCGGGTGCACCCTCGGCTCCACGTGCACCTCGAACTCCGGGTGCACGGCGTACCATCGGCGCCGTGGCACGCACGCTCCTGGTCGTCGATGACGAGGCGATCCTGCGGGAGACGCTCGAGTACAACCTCGTCCGGGACGGGTACCGGGTCGTCACCGCGGCCGACGGCCGCGAGGCGCTGGAGCGGTTCGCGGCCGAGCGACCTGACCTCGTCGTCCTCGACGTCATGCTGCCCGAACTGTCCGGGCTCGACGTGTGCCGCGCGATCCGGCGCGAGTCGGACGTGCCCATCCTCATGCTGACGGCCAAGGATTCCGAGATCGACAAGGTCGTCGGCCTCGAGATCGGCGCCGACGACTACCTGACCAAGCCGTTCGGCCTGCGCGAGCTGATGGCCAGAGTGCGCGCGCTGCTGCGCCGGACGGAGGCGCGGGAGGCGGAGGACGGCCATGCGGAGGCCGCACCCCCGGCGGCATCGACGGCGGCTCGGGCCGACACGGCGCAGGCCAACGACCAGGAACGCGCCTCCGCCGACGATGGGCTCGCGTCGGACGAGCACCTGGACGGCGTCGTCGTGGATCACGCGGGGCACCGCCTGCTGCGGGAAGGGGAGGAGCTGCCGGTGACGGCGAGGGCGTTCGAGCTGCTCGCGTTCCTGATGCGGCACCCCGGCCAGGTCTTCACGCGAGAGCAGCTGCTCGACAGGGTCTGGGGATACGAGTACGCGGGCGAGACACGCACCGTGGACGTCCACGTGCACCAGCTGCGCACCATGATCGAGCACGACTCCGCCGAGCCGCGGTTCCTGCACACCGTGCGCGGCGTCGGCTACGTGTTCAGGCGGCCCGGCCGGTGATGCGGCCGCGGGCACCGGGCGTGCCGCGGGCACCGGGCGTGCCGCGGGCATGAGCGTCGAGGCGGTGGCGGTCGCCGTCGCCGCCGCCCTGCTGGCGCTTGCCGTGGGCATGGGGGTCGGGCGCGAGCGATCCCTTCGCCGGATCCGGGCGGCGGCCGGTGCGGGCGCCGGGCAGACGGCCGAATCGGCCGTGAGCGACCTCCGGCAGCGAGCCGACCGCGCCGACGAGCTGGCACGCGTGCAGGCAGAGGACCTGGAATACCTGGCCGGGCTGGTCGGTTCGGGGATCATGCGGTTCGACGACGAGCTGCGGGTGCTCGCCGCCAACCGCGCGGCCCACCTCTATCTCGAGGTGGCACCCGATTCGCTCGTGGGGAGGCAGCTTCCGGGCCGGCCGCCCGGGCGCAGCGAGACCGGCGGCGCCGGCGATCCGGCCGGTCTCGGCGACGTCCGTCTCGACGCCGTCGTGCGAACGGCGTGGCGCAACGGCAGCGCGGCCGACGATGTCCTCCTGGGCGGCCCCGACGGGCGCGCGCTCTCCGTGAGGGCACGCCGCTCGCCGGGCGGAGGCGTCTGGCTCGTGATCGACGACCTGTCGGACCTGCGCCGCCTGCAGCGAATCCGCACCGAGTTCGTCGACAACCTCTCGCACGAGCTCCGTACGCCACTGACGACCGTCCGGCTGCTGACCGAGACGCTGTCCCGGGATCTCGAGGAGATCGAGGTGCCGGCGCGCATCGTGGATCTCGTCGAGAAGATCGACATCGAGACGGGACACCTCGTGCAGATGGCCGGCGAGCTGCTGGACCTCGCCAGGATCGAGCAGGGTGGCGGCCAGCCGTTGTACCTGGACGACGTGGACATCGAGCCCATCGTGACCGGCACGCTCGATCGGCTGCGGCTCTTCGCGCAGCGCCAGGGCGTGCGCCTGCGCGCCGAGGTCGACGCCGGCCTTCCGCCGGTCCTGGGCGACGCTGAGCGCATCGGGCAGCTCCTCATCAACCTGCTGCACAACGCCATCAAGTTCTCGCCTGCGGGCGGCGACGTGACCGTGCGCGCGCGACCCGAGGCGTCGACCGGCGGGCCCGGCTTCGTGACCCTCGAGGTCGAGGACCACGGCGTGGGCATCCCGGCCGAGGATCTCCCGCGGATCTTCGAGCGCTTCTACAAGGTGGACAAGGCCCGGGTGCGCGGCGCGGGGGGCACGGGCCTCGGCCTGGCCATCGTCCGGCACATCGCGGAGGACCACGGCGGCCGGGTGTCGGTCGACAGCGTCGAGGGTGTGGGGTCCACGTTCCGCGTCGCCATCCCGGCGGCGCCCCCCGTGCCTCGATCGTCGCCTGATCGACGCGATAGCGCGGACACTACGCAGCTCTGACGATTGCGGTCCGCGGTCCGCGCGCTCAGGATGCGGGTGCGCGCCAGGAACGTCGCAATGCGGAGGGCCCCGGCTGTATCGGGCCAACGACGGCCGGGGCCCTCGCATGTCCGGGTCGTGCGGCGAGGCCCGCCCGGGTCTGACGGCATCACGCCTCGATCCGCCGGCCGACCTTCGATGCGGGTCCGCAGGACGCGGCGCGCCGCGCGCCCAGGGCCCTGCCGGATCCTCCCTCCGCTCTCAGTCCGAGCGGACGTCCTCCAGCAGTGCGGCGATCTCCCGCGCGTTCGTCGTGCCGTAGTTGGCGAAGCAGTTGTTCATCAGCACGTGAGTTTCGCGCGCCGTCGTGGCCGCCTCCCGGATCCTGGGCACCCATGCCTCCAGCTCCTCCCGGCTGTAGAGGTACCGGAAGCGCTCAACGGTCGGGATCCCCGCCGCCTCCCACGTCTCGGTTCGCCGCCCGTGGAACCGCACGATCGCGAGGTCGGGCGAGGTGGTCGCGACCATCGGGGGGAGGCTGCTGCGGAGACCCTGAGGGCCGTCGACCATCACGAACGGGATCGCGTGGTCCGACAGGAACCGGATCGTCCGGTCGGCGTTCTTCTCGTTCAGCCACGAGGCGCTGCGGAACTCGACCGCGCAGGCGAGCCCGCCCAGCCGCTCCCGGGCCTCGAGGATCGCGTCGCGCGCCTCCGACGAGGGAAAGACCCAGCGGGGGTACTGCAGCAGGATCGACCCGAGCTGGCCCGAGGCTCGCAGCGGCTCCACGCCCTCGGCGAACAGGCGCCAGGTCTCGTCGCGCAGCTCGGCGGGCAGGTCCCTGGCGTAGAGCCGTGGTTTCGCCGCGAGGTCGGGCGGCAGAGCTTCGCGAATCGCCCGGGGCAGCCGCCTCGTCTCGCTGGGCTGGCCCGTCATGAGCGCGTGGGCCTTGACGTCGAAGGTGAAGTCGGGAGGGGTTCGGCGAACCCACAACTCGGCCGTCGCGGGGGACGGGAGCGCGTAGTAGGTCGCGTCCACCTCGACCACCGGGAACCGTCGTGCG
The DNA here is from genome assembly GCA_963757865.1 of uncultured Chloroflexia bacterium. Lineage (GTDB taxonomy): Bacteria > Chloroflexota > Limnocylindria > Limnocylindrales > CSP1-4 > JAJYNJ01. The sequence continues at coordinate 3,064 of CAVWSU010000018.1, read as the reverse complement.
TAGTACGCCAATCGCTCTTCCGCTGTATCGGCCTCCCGCGGGTAGAAGACGCCTGACGCGGTCATGGTCGGGTCGGTCCACGACGCGGTACCCACGCGGATCCAGCCGCCCGATGCGGCGGCGATGGGTTGCGAGGCCGCGTCCTCGATCTCGTGCGCCCGCGCGGCGGCAGCGCTCGTCCCCGGGTCGTGCTCGCCCCCGTAGGGCATCTCGATCGGGGATCGCTCCACCCGTGCGCGCGATCGGGGTGGGGCCGACGCCCCCTCGCGTGTGGTCGTCCGAGGCGTCGCAGATGCGCGGTCCGTTCGCTCAGTCATGTTCCGATGGTGCCTTCGCACGTCCGCGGAATGCAAGCCTCCTCCTGCAGTCTGTAGTCCCCCCGGCGTGCTCCGCCGGCATCCTGTTCTGCGGGGCCGACTCGCCCCAGGAACGGAGGAGAGACTGCATGGGGATCATCGCCTGGATCGTGCTCGGCGCCATCGCCGGGTTCATCGCCAACCTGATCATGGGCTCCAACGAGGGCGTGATCGGAACCATCATCCTCGGCATCATCGGCGGACTCGTCGGTGGGTTCATCGCGGCTGCGCTCGGCTTCGGGACCGTGACGGGGCTGAACATCGGCAGCATCGTGATCGCCGTGATCGGCGCGATCATCGTCGTTGCCATCTACCGGGCACTCGTCGGCCGTCGCACCGACGTCACCGTCTGACGCCGCGGAGAGCCCGAACCGCTGCTGAGGCGCCACGGCTGGTGGCCGCGGCTGGTGGCCGCGGCTGGTGCCCCATTGGCGGTCGCCGGCGCGTGACTGATTGACGCCGGCGCACCGAGCCACCGACGTACGCAGACCGCTCGCCCGACGGGGCGGGCGGTCATCCATGCGCGGGCGTTCACCGCCCGGTCGCCCGCTCGTCCGCCCTCGTCTCCGACTCGGACCGATTGGGACGGGGGCGCTGCGCGGATGCGGCCGGCTTCCCCAGGCGGGTCAGGTGCGCCGGTGCCGCCTGTCCGCCCGTGCGGGTCGGCGCGCGATCGTGGCGTGCTTCAGGCGTCCTGGACGTCCTCGGGCGGTTCGGCCGGAAGCGAGAACACGAAGGCTGCCCCGTCGTCCGGGTGCTCCACGTGGATCGAACCGCCCATCGCTTCGACGAGGCCGCGGGCCACGTTCAGTCCGAGCCCGGTTCCCCCGCTCGCGCCGCCCGTGGCGAACCGGTCGAAGATGCGGTCCCGCATCGCGGCGGAAACACCGGGCCCGTGATCCCTGACGGTCACGACCAACAGCCCCTGCCGTCCAGGAGTGGCTTCGCCGCCGTCGCCCGGCCCGGCCTGTCCGGTCGGGACACGCTCGTCCGTGGGGGATCCGTTCACGAGCGATCCCGCACGGCTCGCGTCGATGCCCGAGACCGGGGGCGTGCCGGCGCCATCGGCGACGAGGACCGGTTCGCGCACTCCCGCCGGCGCCGCCGCTACCGACGTCACTCCGACCTCCAGCGCCACCCCATCGCCGGCCACGACCGATGCATCGGCAACCGTGGCCGTCGCCGGTTCCGCCCGCACGACGACCTCGACAGGCGCTTCGCCGCCATGCTTGACGGCGTTGTCGAGGAGCGCCCAGACGACCTGGTCCACCCAGTCCCGGTCCCCGACCGCCAGCCACCCCGCTGAATTGTCGAGAAGTTCGAAGGGCACGGCGTCGCGGCCGAGGCTCTCCCAGGCGCGCCGGATGAGCGGGCCCAGGGCAAGCACTTCCTCGCGGGGACGCAGGGTCCCGGCCTCGAGGCGCGACACCGTCAGCAGCTGGGCGACCAGCCTCGACAGCCGGTCCGCCTGCTCGACGATGATCCGCGCCGCGGGGTCCCCGTCCCGCGACCCGAGCCGCTCGGCGAAGGCCCGGATGCTCGTCAGGGGCGTCTGCAGGTTGTGGCTCACGCCGCGCAGGAATTCGCTCTTGAGCTCGGAAAGGGACCGCGTCTCGGCGTACAGCTCCGCGTTGCGCACCGCGGCCGCGAGCTGACGCGCGAAGAGCGCCAGCAGGTCGGCGTCGGCCGGCCCCCAGTCCCGCATGGGCGGGATGACGACGCGCATCCAGCCCACGTCGTCGTCGGCGAGCCGGAGGGGCGTGACGAGCGTCCATGCTTCTCCGGGGACCCGATCGCCGGATTCCGGGCGCGGGTGTCCGGGCCGGGACAGCACGATCTCCACGGAGCGGAACCCGAAGGCCACGGTCGCCGCGCGCTCCGCCGCCGTGATCAGCGGCGGGATGCCCGCGCTCGGCGCCAGCCCGGCGAGCGCCTCCAGCACCTGGTGCAGCGACTCGTTCCTGGCCGCGAGCGCGGCCGCGAGCCGGTTGTGGCTCTCCGCCAGCCGCCCCAGCTCGTCGTCGGACGGCGCGACGATCCGTGCCGAGAGGTCGCCCGCCTGGAGCCGGTCGAGCGTGCCCGACAGCTCGCGCATCGGATGGATCAGGCCGCGTGCGAGCGCGTAGCTCAGGAAGAGCGCCCAGAGCACGGTCAGGGTCAGGGCGATGGCGAGGATCACGCCGACGTCCGACGACCCCGCGATCGGCTGCGCGACGGCCACGTACCCGGCCGGCTGGCCGCCCGATCCCTGGATCGGCACGACCGCGACCACGCCCCCGTCGCCGGACGAGACCGCCCCCCCGGCGCCTGCTCCGGCATCCTCGGGCAGCGTGCGCGCGGCAGCGTCGCCCGCCGTGGCATGCACGGTTCCGTCCGGGTCGAAGACGGTCACGCCGGCGCCGACGAGGGACGCCAGCCGTGCGGTGGCGGCCTGGTCGGGAACCTGTCCGGCGGGCAGGTCGGCCACCGCAAGTCGCGCCAGTTCCAGGGTCGCGGCCTGCTGCTGACTCGTGGCGGCAGACGACGCGCGCTCCACCGCGACGATGCCGAACACCAGCACCGGAAGCAGCGCGACGGTGGCGAGCGCGAGGAACAGGCGCGTCTGCAGGGGCAGCTGGCTCATCGGGCCCGGCCGGTGGCGCGTCCAGACCCCGCGCGGGCGCCGCGCACGCTCATCGGGCGAGCATATCAGCCGCTCGGTGAGGCCG
>CAVWSU010000017.1:0-6934 GCA_963757865.1 uncultured Chloroflexia bacterium | reverse complement strand
CGCGCGGCATGCCTGAAACCCACCGACCGGCGCCCAGGATCGCCGTCCTCGTCCCGATGATGTGCGTCGACACGTACGTGACCGTGTCGTCGCTGCCGGCTGCGGGGTGGAAGGTGATCGGCCACGCGCTCGGCGACCTTGACGGCGGGGTCACGGGCAACTTCGCCGTGGCGGCCGCTCGCCTCGGCGCCGATGTCCGGGCGATCGGCTGGGCCGGGACGGACGCGGCCAGCGTACGAGGCGTCGAGTCGTTGCGGCGCGAGGGGATCGACGTTTCCCTGGTGGGTCTGCGGGAGGGACACCCCGTGTTCAGGACGATCGTCCTCGTCGACGAACGCGCCGAACGCAGCGTGGTCCTCATGCCGCCCGGCGACGACACGCCCCAAGTGCCTCCGCTCGACGCATTGCGGGATGGCCTGCGAAAGCAGGCTCCCGACCTCTGCTACGTGGGGCCCTGGGACGGACTCGCCGCGACCATCGGGGAAGGCGCGCACGCCGGCGGTGCGACGTCGCCGCGACCGTCGAATCGGACGCCCTGCCGGCCGAGCTCGACTGGGCGTCGCTGCGAACGGTGGACCTGCTGTTCATGAGCGAGGAGACGGCAACCGCGTCCGGATGGTCCGCGGGGAAGCCCACGGTCGCGCCCGATTGGTGGGCGCGCGGGCCCCGCATCGTCGTCATCACGCTCGGAGCGGCAGGGGCCCGCTACGTGACGACCGCGGATGGCACATGGTTCGCCGCGGACGCTCCCCGGGTTCAGGCCGTCGACACGACCGGCGCCGGTGACGCGTTCGCGGCCGCGTTCTGCACGTTCTGGCAACTGGGACTTCGCGGGGTGCCCCTCCTGGCCCGGGCCAACGCGGCCGGGGCACTGGCGGCCACCGCACTCGGACCACGCGCGGGCATGCCGTCCCGGGAACGCGTGGAGGAACTCGCCCTCACGACGACCGGCACATCGGAGGCACGATCATGACGCACCAGCCTGCACCCGGGCGCTACCACGCGATGGCCTATCGCTTCTGCGGCCGCAGCGGCCTTCGCCTGCCGCTCCTGTCCCTGGGGCTGTGGCACAATTTCGGCGACCACACGCCGCTCGCGACGCAGCGCGAGATCGCCCTCACGGCCTTCGACCTCGGCATCACGCACTTCGACCTCGCGAACAACTACGGTCCGCCGTACGGCAGTGCCGAGCTGAACTTCGGGCGGATCCTCCGCGAGGACCTGGCGGCCCACCGGGACGAGCTGATCATCTCGAGCAAGGCCGGCTGGGACATGTGGCCGGGTCCGTACGGCCAGGGCGGCGGCTCGCGCAAGTACGTGCTGGCCAGCCTCGACCAGAGCCTCCGGCGCGTGGGTGTCGACTACTTCGACATCTTCTACTCCCACCGGTTCGACGTCGACACTCCACTCGAGGAGACGATGGGGGCGCTCGCGTCGGCCGTCAGGCAGGGCAAGGCGCTGTACGTCGGCATCTCGTCGTACTCTGCCGCGAAGACCCGCGAGGCGGCGGCGCTCCTCCGGGCCGAGGGCGTACCGCTGCTCATCCACCAGCCGTCGTACAACCTGCTGAACCGCTGGGTCGAGCCCGACCTCCTGAATGCCCTGGAGGAGGTGGGCGCAGGGATGATCGCGTTCACGGCGCTCGCGCAGGGCCTCCTGACCGACAAGTACCTGCATGGGATCCCGGAGAACGCGCGGGTCAACCGCCCGGGTGGCGACTCGTTCCAGCGCGAGACGCTCAACGAGGAGAACCTGGCTCGCGTTCGGGCGCTCAACGAGATCGCCCTGCGCCGCGGCCAGAGTCTCGCCCAGATGGCGTACGCGTGGGTCCTCCGCGACCCGCGGGTCACGACCACCCTGACGGGGGCAAGTTCCGCGGCACAGGTCCGGGAGAACGTCGGCGCGCTGGCCAACCTCGCGTTTTCCGCCGACGAGCTCGCCGAGATCGACCGCCACGCAGTCGAGGGTGGCGTCAACCTCTGGGAGAAGCCCAGCACCGACCAGCGCGCCTGAGGGCGGCCGGGAGAGCCGGCGGACTGGAGGCCGCCCGCCTTCGCCCGCCGGCCTCTGTGCCGTGCCGGTCGTCGGCGTCGTGGCTGCCTCAGGCGCGCGGCTCGAACCGCCGCTTGACCAGCTCCACGAGCGCGAGGTACGCGGCGACCACCACCACCAGGAGCAGCCAGTACGCCGGCGGTAGCGCTGTGAACCCGAGGATGCCGCCGAGCGGGCTGATGGGGATGACCACCGCGACCGCGATCGCCGCGAGGATGGCAGCCAGGAGCGGCATGCTGGGGCGGCTCAGCCAGAAGGGGCTGCGACGAGTTCGGATGACGAGCACCACGAGGACCTGGGTGCACAGCGACTCGATGAACCAGCCGGTGTGGAAGGCCCGTTCGTTCACGCCGAGCGCGAGGAGCAGCAGCCCGAACGTGACGTAGTCGAAGAGCGACGAGATCGGTCCGAAGATCAGCATGAAGCGCTGGATCGCCTGCACGTCCCATCGGGCGGGGAGGGCGCCGACGTCCGGATCGATCGTGTCGGTCGGGATGGCGGTCTGCGAGGCATCGTAGATGAGGTTGTTGAGCAGGATCTGCCCGGGCGTCATCGGCAGGAACGGCAGCAGCAGGGCGGCCCCGGTCATGCTGAGCATGTTGCCGAAGTTCGAGCTCGTGCCCATGCGGATGTACTTGAGCGTGTTGGCGAAGGTGCGCCGGCCCTCGACGACGCCGCGGCTGATCGCCGCGAGGCTGGGCTCGAGCAGGATGATGTCCGCCGCCGAGCGCGCCACGTCCGTGGCGTTGTCGACGCTGATTCCCACGTCGGCCGTGTGGAGCGCCGGGGCGTCGTTGATGCCGTCGCCGAGGTAGCCCACCACCGCGCCCCCGTCGTGCAGGGCGCGGATCACCTGGAGCTTCTGGTCGGGATCGACGCGGGCGAAGATCGTCGTGCGCTTTGCTCGCGCCACCAGCGCGGTGTGCGTGAGCGCGCGCATCTCCTCGCCCGTGACGACGCCCTCGACGGTCAGGCCGACCTGGCCGGCCACGTGCCGCGCGACGAGCTCGTTGTCGCCGGTGACGACCTTGAGTGCGACGCCCTGTCGGGCGAGCTCCGTGATCGTCGTCTCGACCCCGGCCTTGGGCGGGTCGCTGAACAGGATCACGCCCTCGAACACCAGGTCCCGCTCGAGCTGGGCCGCATCGTCGAGGCTCGCCGCCGGGCCTGTCCCAGTGGCACCAGGAAACACATCCAGGCCGAGAGACCGCGAGCCGACCGCCACCAGCCGGAACCCTTCACCAGAGGCACCGTCGACGAGCGTCGCCAGCCGCGCGTGCTCGGCGGCGTCGATCGGTCGTGCGGCGTGGTCTTCGCGGACCCAGGCCGACCGGGCGATGAGCGCCTCCGGCGCGCCCTTGGTCACGAGGAGCGGCTGCTCGCCAGTGCGTTGCACGACCACGCTCAGGAGCCGGCGGGTGAAGTCGTACGGAAGCTCGGCCCGCTTCTCGTACGCGGACAGATCGGCCGGCGCGGGCATGCCCGACAGGACGGCCGCGTCGAGCGGGTTTGTGAAGCCCGCCTGGAAATGGCTGTTGAGGTACGCCAGTTCGAGAGCCTGCCCCGCCTCGACGGCGTCATCGCGGTCGATCCCGACCGCGCGGACGAGCTGGAGCCGGCCCTCGGTCAGCGTTCCGGTCTTGTCCGTCGCCAGGACCGTGATGCTTCCCAGGTTCTGGATGGCCGGCAGTCGCTTGACGAGCACGCCGTGCGCGGTCAGCACGTGGGCGCCCTGCGTGAGGTTGAGTGTGACGATCGCCGGCAGCAGCTCGGGCGTGAGGCCCACGGCCAGGGCGATCGCGAAGAGCAGCGAATCGAGGATCGGGCGGTGCAACGCCACGTTGATGACCAGGACCGCAATGACCAGGATCGCCGTGACGCGGAAGATGAGGACCCCGAACGTCCGCACCCCCCGCTGGAAGTCGTTCTCGGGAGCGCGCTCGGCCAGCCGCATGGCGATCGCCCCGTAGCTCGTGCGCGTCCCGGTGGCGGTGATGCGTGCGCGCCCGGTCCCGCTCACGACGCTCGTACCGAAGAAGACGAGCCCGTCGCGATCGGGGTCGCGGGCCGGATCGAGATCGCCAGCTCGCGGCGCCTTGAGGGCCGGGGCGGACTCCCCGGTGAGCGAGCTCTCGTCGACATAGAGGTGGTTGGCTTCGAGGATCCTGCCGTCGGCTGGAACGATGTCGCCGGCGGTCAGGATCACCAGGTCCTCGCGAACGACGTCGTGGATGGGCAGCTCCTGCGGGTTCCCGTCGCGGACGACGGTCGCGCGAAGGGTCAGCCGGGCCTGCAGGGCGGCCACCGCCGCCTCCGAGCGCGCCTCCTGCACGAAGCCGAGGACTGCACTCAGGACGACGATCGCGAGGATGATCGACGCGTTGACGGCATCGCCGACGAGCAGGCTGACCAGGCTCGCTCCGACCAGGATCAGGACGAGCGGGCTCGACACCTGGGCGACGAGGATGGCGAGGTTGGTCCGGCGACCGCCGCCGCCGATCGCGTTGGGACCGTCGCTGCGGAGCTGCTCGGCGGCCTGGGCGCTCGTCAGGCCCGCGGTCGATCGGGCTGCCTGCGCGGCGTCGATCGAGACCGCCGGTGAAGCGCCTGGGTCGCCGTCATCGTCAGCTGGCATCCCGGCTCCAACGTGCCAGCGCTGCACCCGTTTCTCGCGCTACCGGCGGGCGTCGAGTGGCTCGGTGTCGTCCGTGCCGACGGCGATCCCGGTCCGGCGCCACTCGGCGTAGTCGGTCACGATGCCCTCGTCATCGACGGTCAGCTCGGCCTCGAACGTCCCGCTCGCGTAGCGGTACGTGAACTCGTCGAGGCGAGTGTACGTCTGCGGCGCCTTCTCGACTGTCAGCTCGGGGAAGCGGACCCATGCGGCCTGGATCGTCTGCGCCGCACCGACGCCGAGGCGGAGTCGCCGGATCGGCAGCGTGTTCGTGGACGGACTGCACCCGAGATCGACGTCGGAGCAGCCCCGCAACTCCCTCGCGGGCGTGCCGCGCTGAGTCCACGCGCCCTTCCGATCGCGCACGAGGTCGAGCGTGCGCTGTTCGAAGCCGCGCAGGTCCCGCACGTGGACGGCCGTGGTCATGCCCACGGCGTCCGTGAGGACGCGGTACTCGATCCGGACGGGGACACCGGCCTCGGCGGCGAGCACGGTTCCCACCAGCGAAAGCCCGCTGTCGCGCACGGTGACCGTGCACTGCTCCTCGGCATCGACCGCGCCGGACCGGCGCCAGGCCACCCGCCTCGTCGTCATGCCGACCGGACCCGCCGTGCCGCCGCGGCGACGATCATGCGGCATCGGCCGATTCCGAAGCAGGCTCCAGCGACGATCCGGCTGCCCCGGGTCCCGGTCGCGACGTTCGTGCCCGCCGTGCACCCATCCGCCATGGCATGAGCGTAGCGCGGATGGTGATGCGACCGCCAGAGGCGTGCTGCCTCGGATTCCGACAAGCGTCCAGCGGCCGGTCGCCGCAATGCCTCCATCTCCGAGCCGCTGGTACCATGGCCCACCCGCGACGGACGGCGGTACCGCCGGGGCCGGACGGGAAGCGAGCGCAGGGAAGCGAGCGCGCAGGGAGGCGTGTGATGGCAGAGTCCCCGATGGCGGGAACGCCCGTGTGGGTCGACCTATCCAGCGCCGATCCGGCCGGATCGCGCGCCTTCTACTCGGGCCTGTTCGGCTGGGACGTCCAGGTGTCCCCCGACCCGCAGTACGGCGGGTACGCGATGGCGCAGATCGACGGGAAGGACGTGGCCGGCATCGGCCCGACGATGGCGCCCCAGGCTCCCACGGCCTGGATGATCTACCTCGCGGCGGTCGATGCCGAGGCGGTCGCGCGAGCCGTCGGCGAGGCCGGCGGCCGGGTCGTCGCACCGCCCTTCGACGTCGGCAACCAGGGACGGATGGGCGTGTTCCAGGACCCGGCCGGGGCCTTCATCTCGGTCTGGCAGCCTGCGGCCATGTCGGGCTTCGCCACGGGCCTGCCGAACGGCTTCGCCTGGGCGGAACTGAACGCGCGCGGCATCGACGCGGACATCGCGTTCTACGAGCGTGTGTTCGGCTGGACCCACCGATCCCAGCCCATGGGGGAGGGGATGCCGCCCTACATCGAGTTCCAGCTCGGCGGCACGAGCGTTGCGGGTGGGATGGAGATGAACCCGATGGTGCCGGCCGGCGTGCCCAGCTACTGGATGGTCTACTTCCGGGTGGCCGACGTGGACGGCATGTTCCAGGCGGCCCTCGCCGCCGGCGCCCGGGAGATGCTCGCCCCACAGGACTTTCCGGGGGGCCGCTTCGCGATCCTCGGCGATCCGCAGGGTGCCGTGTTCGGCCTGATGAGGATGTCCGCCCGATAAGACGGCGTCAGACGGCGGCCGAGCCGCTAGGCTGGGCAGATGCGCGCAGGCTCGCTCCGCCTCTTCCGGGTCGCCGGCATCGACGTCTACCTCCACATCAGCTGGCTGCTCATCTTCGTCCTGCTGAGCTGGTCGCTGGCCGATGGGTACTACCCGGCCCTGCTCCCGGACCTCACCGTGCCGCAGGCCTGGGTGCTGGGGGCGGTCTCGGCGATCCTGCTCTTCGGCGCCGTGCTGGTACACGAACTGGCCCACTCGCTCGTGGCGCGTCGGCGCGGCATGTCGGTCGAGTCCATCACGCTCTTTCTCTTCGGCGGCGTCTCGACGCTGCGTGACGATGCCCCGCGGGCCTCGACGGAGTTCCTCGTCGCCATCGTGGGTCCGCTCACGAGCTTCGTACTGGCCGGGCTGTGCCTGGTGTTCGGCATGCTGGTCGGCGACGCCCGGGTCGCCGCCGTCCTTGACTACCTCGGATTGGTGAACGCCCTGCTCGGGGGCTTCAACCTCATCC
>CAVWSU010000016.1:0-100346 GCA_963757865.1 uncultured Chloroflexia bacterium | reverse complement strand
GCCACGGCGGGCCGTCCGGCAGTGGTGCGCCGTGCCGGGTCGCGGTTGACTGGAGCAGTCGACGCGGCCACGGACGAGGCACGGATGGACCCGTACGGCGATTTCGGGCAGTACCTGGCGGGGCTCGACTGGACGGGCGCGTTCGCAGCGGCGGCCCTGGCCATCCTGATCGCGGGCCTGTTCCTGGTCGCGGCGCTTGCCGCTGGCGAGCGAGCGGTTCGCGATCTCCCGGGAATGCCGCCGAGGCTGGCGGGAACGATCGGCCGGCTGAGACGGATCGGGCGCCGGCGGAGGTGAACCGGCGACGCGCTGGCTGTGTGGCACCTGCCATTCGTGGAACCCGCCCGGATCGGAGGCATGCGCGAGCGGATGCGGGCCGCGTGCCGACCGGGAAGAACCCGTGCCGGTCGTCCCGGACGAGCTCGGCGGGCAGCGCGGAGGTCGCGGCACACGTCGTGGCTGACGAGCCCGCCGCGAGCGGCGCCGGCCGGCCGGCGATGAGACCTGCCGATCGACTGGCTTCGGTGCGGCGCGGTCAGCCGCCGACGAGGAACGCCATGCCCGCCACCACCAGGACGACCTCGATGATCGCCACGAAGGCGCGCTCCGGCAGCCGGTCGACCACCTGCTTACCGACCGCCGAGCCCGCGATCATCACGGGGCCGAGGGCGAGGCCGATCGCGAGCGACTGCAGCGTCAGCACCGACGCCTGTCCGTAGGCAACCAGCTTCGTCACGTGCATCACGACAGTGGACAGCGCCTCCGTGCCGATGTAGGCGCCCTTGACGAGGCCGTATGCGAGGAAGAACGGCGCCATCAGCGGTCCCACGCTCCCGAGCAGCGCCGACAGGAAGCTGAACACCGCTCCGATGATCGTGAAGCTGCGCAGCGGGGGCCTTCGCGGCGGCCCCGGCCGCAGGTGCCGCCAGGCGACGGTCAGTAGCAGGAACGCGCCGAGCAGCCGGGTCAGCGGCGACAGGGGTGCCGCGCCGAACAGGAGGCCGCCCACGAACGCGAGCGGGACGGCGCCGATGGCGAACCACGCCACGACGTGCAGGTCCAGCTCCCGCCGGTTCAGCCAGACGCGGCTGCCGTTGCCGATGAGCTGGGCGACCGTGAGGATCGGGATCGCGTCGCGCACCCCGAAGGCCGCGACGAGCACGGGAAGGAGCACCGCAGCGCCGCCGAACCCGGCGACCGCCGCGAGCGTGGCGGCCAGGAACGACGCGACGATGACGACGATCGCTTCGACGTCAGTACCCTCGCTGGATGAGGACGCGTCGCATCGCCCGGGCCGCCGCCGCCCGGTGCGAGACCCGGTTCTTCTCCTCGGACGAGTAGAGGCCCACGGTCCGCCCCCCGGGCGGCTCCCAGGCGGGTTCGAAGATCGGGTCGTACCCGAAGCCGCCGCTGCCACGAGGACCATCGGCGATCCGGCCCTCGAACGTACCGCGGCGGACGGTTGCGTGCCGCGCCGGCGGCTCGGCGGCAGGGCGCTCGGGCCGGCCGACGCCAGGCCGGGCGGACGGGGCGGCACCACGAGGAGCGGACCGGTCGGACGCCGGCGGCTCGACGAAGGCCAGCACGCAGCGGTAGCGCGCGCCGCGACGTTCCGGCGGCAGGCCCCGCAGGGCCGCGAGCAGCTTCACGTTGTTGTCCTCGTCGGTCGCCTGCTCGCCGGCATACCGCCGGGTCCGCACGCCCGGCATGCCGCCGAGGGCGTCGACTTCGATTCCCGAGTCGTCCGCCAGCGTCGGAAGCCCGCTCAGCTCGGCGTAGTAGCGAGCCTTGAACACCGCGTTCGCCTCGAACGTGTCGCCGTCCTCCGGCGCCTCCTCCGCGACGCCGATGTCGTCGAGCGACACGAGCCGTGTCCGAGGCAGGTGCAGCAATTGCCGCAGCTCACCGAGCTTGTGCGGGGACCGGGTGGCGACGACGAGGACCCGGCCGCCGGCCGGTGCTTCGCCGGGGACGCGCGCGCTCACTCAGCGCCTCGCCTGCGTCAGCGCCTCCGCCTGGACGGCGAACAGGGCGCGCAGGCCGTCGTCGCCGAGCGCCAGCAACGTCGCCATGGACGCGCGGTCGAACGGCTTCCCCTCCGCCGTGCCCTGCAGCTCCACGTACGTGCCCGCGTCCGTGCCGACCACGTTGAAGTCGACCTCGGCGTGCGAGTCCTCCTCGTAGTCGAGGTCCAGCACCGGCCGCCCCTCGACGATCCCCACGCTCACCGCCGCCACGCGGCCGGCCAGGGCCGCCTCCCGGCCGATGCCGCGCAGGGCCAGGGCCAGGGCGACGTACCCGCCGGTGATCGAGGCCGTCCGCGTCCCGCCGTCCGCCTGGAGCACGTCGCAGTCGATCGAGATGCTGCGCTCGCCGAGCTTGGCGAGATCCACGACGCCGCGCAGGGATCTCCCGATGAGGCGCTGGATCTCCTGCGTCCGCCCGCCCTGCCGCCCGCGGACCGCCTCTCGGGGAGTCCGCTCGGCCGTGGCGCGGGGGAGCATGGAGTACTCGGCCGTCACCCAGCCGAGCCCCTTGCCCCGCAGGTGCGGGGCCGTGCGTTCCTCGACGCTGGCGGCGCACAGCACGTGCGTGTCGCCCACACGGATCAGGCACGACCCCTCGGCCCACTTCTGGGTGCCGAGCTCGAGCGTGACGGGCCGCAGCTGCCCCGGAAGACGTCCGTCGTGGCGCTGAGGCGCCGCACCGATGCTCATGAATGCTCCTCTCCGCTCGCCCTGGATCGCTCGACGACCTTGGCGCGATCCCACAGTTCGTCGAGCTCGTCGAACGTCATGCTGTCGAGCGTGCGGCCGCGCTCCTGCGCGAACCGTTCGACGAGTGCGAACCGCCGCGCGAATTTCGCGTTGCCGGCCCGCAGCGCCGACTCCGCATCGATCCCGAGCTTGCGGCCCAGGTTTACCAGTACCAGCAGGAGATCCCCGAACTCCTCGGTGCGGTGGGCATCGTCCTCCGCCTCCAGCAGCTCGACCGCCTCCTCCTGGACCTTCTCGATCACGCCCTCGACGTTCGGCCAGTCGTAGCCGAGCGCGGCCGCGCGATCCTGCATCTCGCGGGAATACGCGAGGGCAGGCAGTGAGCGGGCGAGACCCGAGAACGCCGCGGGAAGCGATTCCGTCGCCCGGGGATCGCCGCCCCTGTCGGCCCGTTCGACGGCCTTGATCCGCTCCCAGTTCTGGATCACGTCCCCGGCCGTGGCGGCATGGACATCGGCGAACACGTGCGGGTGGCGCCGCACGATCTTGGCGGAGATGTGGCGGTAGACGTCGGCCAGGTCGAAGAGACCCTCCTCCGCGCCGAGCTGCGCGTGCAGCACGACCTGCAGGAGCAGGTCGCCCAGCTCCTCCGCGAGATGGTCCGTCGCGCCGTGCTCCAGTGCGTCGTAGACCTCGTAGGCCTCCTCGAGCAGGAACGGGCGGAGGCTTGCGTGGTCCTGCTCGCGATCCCACGGACACCCGCCGGGAGCCCGGAGACGGGCCGCGATCCAGGGCAGCCCGTGGGGGCTCGCGAGGTTGGCGAGCGGGTCGAGGGCCGGCAGCAGATGAGGGCCGGCCGCGAGCATCGCCTGGTCGAGCGTGGCCACCGTCGCGTCGGCGGCGCCCGAAAGCCCGAGGACCGGATGCGTCCCGGGATAGAGCGCGAGCAGCACGTCCAGGGGCGACGCCCCGTGGGCCGCCCGCCCGGGCAGGACCGAGGCCTCGAACGGCGGTTCCTCCGGCGGCCCGGCAGCGTCGGGACGGTGTGCTTCGGGAGCCGGCGGTGCTTCGGCAGCGTCGGGACGGCGTCCTCCGGCCTCCCGGTCCGGCTCGCGCGCCCCGCCCGGGCCATCGTCGTCCGGGAGCACCAGCAGCGCCCACGACGGATCGAATGCGCGGCGTGTCAGGGCCGCCACGCCCACGATCTGCAGCCCGTCCGAGGGGCGGGTGCCGTACCGGCTCGCCGCCTCCGCCAGGATCGCGTCGATCATCCCCCCGCGCGCTCCCTAGCCCGTCGTCGCCGCGCCGGTCACGTCCGGCGAGCGCCAGATCTTCGACTGCGACTTCTGCTGGTCGTACCAGTAGGTGAAGGCGCTCGACTCCAGGGCGGTCTTCTGCGACGCGTCGACGGGGCGTTCCGCCCGCTCGCTGACCCGGTAGATGTAGACGCCGTCGGACTGCGTCACGGGCGCGCTCACCTGTCCGGCCTGGAGACCGAACAGGACCTTCTCGACCTCGGCCGAGTTCTGCAGCCGGGCGATCCACCCCATGTCGCCGCCGTCCGCGGCATCCTCGGCATCCGAGTTCGCCTTCGCGACGGCCGCGAAGTCCGCACCGGGCGCGGCAAGTGCCTGCTGCACGGCCGTGACGCGATCGGCCGGCGCCGGGCGTTCCGCGACGAACAGGATCACGTGGTAGCCGTACTGGGACTTCACGGGCCCGATGATCTCATCCGCGGCGTGCGAGCCCGTGAACACGGCGTCCGCGAACTCCTTGACCATGGTCGCCTCGGAGAACCAGCCGAGATCCCCTCCGGTCTCTCCCGACGACGTGTCGTCGCTTTCCGACTTCGCGAGCGTCGCGAATTCCGTCGCGCGCGCGGCGGGGTCGGCGATGGCGCGGAGCTTGTCGGCAGCCGCCTGCGCCTTCTTCAGAGCCTCGGCCCAGGACGGGTCGCCGGCCGGCACCGACGAAGCGGTGCTGGGGTCGCCCTTCGGGCTGTAGAGGATGTGCGACGCCTGTACCTGGGGCCCCGTGATGGCGGCGCCCGAGGACCCGTCGGTGTTACCGATCCTGATCTCCCAGGCATGCACCTGCTCGATGTTCCCGGTCGTGGCGTCGGCGGTGACCCTGTCGGACAGCTTCTGGCTGTAGAGGTCGGCCAGGGTGGCCGCACGGTAGGCGGCCAGGCTCACGCCGGACTGCTCGACGGATTTCTGGTAGTTGCCGTCCGTCTTCGCAGGAACGATGTCGGTCACCCGGCCGATACGGTAGGTTCCGTCGGCTCCCTCGACGACGCCCGTCGTGCCGTTGAGCGAAAGCGAGAAGAGCGCCTTGACCCACGCCTCGTCGACCGCTGTCGGTGGCGTAGACGTAGCCGTAGTTGCCGCCGCTGGTGGCACTCGCGTCCGTGGAGTACTCCGTGGCGACCTGGTCGAACGCCTTCCCGGCGTCGAGATCGGCAAGCGCCTTGTCCGCGCGGGACTTCGCCTCGGCCTTCTGTGCGGCCGTCGGGCCGGACGGGACGTCACTGGCCGAAGGCGCGGGCGAGGCCGGGGCCGGCGATGCCGCCGAGGCAGACGCGACCGCGGCGGGGCTCGCGACGGGAGTGCCGCTCGGGGCGGCCCGACGCGGTCGCGGCCGGGCTGGCCGAGGCGCCCGGAGAAGCGTCCGGCGACACGCTCGCGGCCGGACTCTCACCGGGGGCCACGAAGATCGCGAGCACCTTGCGCTGCTCCGGCGTGGTCGCCTCCTTCGTGAGCTGCGCGTCCACGTCGGCCTGCGTCACCGTGATCCCCTTCTGGGCGGCGAGCTTCTGCTGGAGCACCGCATCGATGAGCTCGTCGGCGGCCGTGGCGGGAATGGCCGCCACCTGCTGCTGGACGTACTGCATCTCCTGGTCCGCCGTCGCCTGGTCGAGCTGCCCGTTGTTCACGGCGGACGTGATCTGCTGCTCCAGGAGCGCGTAGCGGTACTGGTCCACGACCTGGCGGTCGTTCCATTGGTCCTTCGAGATGCTGGTCCCGTCGATGGTCGCGACGGCGGCGAGATGGTCGCCGTAGTAGGTCGCTACGACGACACCGCCCAGCATGAGGACGCCGACGGCGATCACGACGATGAACCCGAGCGTCACGATCAACTGCTGGCGCTGATCGTCGTGCCGGGTGGAGCCGCGGTTGCGGCGCTTGACAGGTTGGGCCCTGAAGGTCATGGCGAGCAAGGAGCTCCGTTGATCGAAGAGGGCCGACCGCGCCGCCCCCGCCGGGGCGTCAGTTGCGCCCCTCCGACGGTCGGACTTCGAAGTCTACCGTATCAATTCGGCTCTCCGGGACCATTCCGGCCGCCAGCGCAAGCAGCGGACGAACCTGCACGTCCCACCGGAATGCCTCGCGGTGCAGCGCCAGGGCCCGTTCCCGCCTCGCCGTTCGCTCCGCGGGCGGCGCATCGAGCACGCGCGCGAGCGCTCGGGCAAGGTCGTCCACGTCGGCCGGGTCGGCGACCGCGCCGAGGTCGTGGTCCTCCACGATCCGGCGCATCACGACGAGGTCCCGCCCGACCACGAGCGGCACGCCGGCGGTCAGTCCCTCCCAGAACTTGTTCGGCGTCGAAAGGCGCTGGTTCAGGGAGTCGCCGGGCACGGCGACGATCACGGCGTCCGCGCCGGCGACCCAGCGCGGGACGTCATCCGGGTGCACGGGGGGAAGCGTCACGTGGTGGCCGGCGAACGCGGGGTCGGCGTCGCGCGCGCGCAGGCGCTCGTACCAGGGGCCGAAACCCATGGCGACGAACGCCGCATCCGGGATGCGTCGCACGGCCTCTCCCGACTCGAGGATGCCTCGGTCGGCGCCGAGGATGCCGAGGAACAGGACGAGACGCGTAGCGGGCGGAAGGCCGGTTGCACGACGCAGGTCGTCGGGTCTCTCGGGAGGCGCCGGGGTCCACGGCGGACAGTTGCGGACCACGGCCGGGTCCGCCGGCAGCCGCCAGCGACGCCGCAGCTCCGCCGCCAGTGCCTCGTTCACGGTGACGATCGCGTCGGCGCGGCGGACCAGCGCGCGTTCGCGGCGCGCGTACAGATCGCGCAGCGGCCGCGGCAGGGTCGCGTAGGCGTTCCCTTCGAGGAACAGGTCGATGACGTCGTACACCACGCGGCCGGCGCGGGGCGGTTCCCCGGCGCTGGTCGGCTCCCCGGCACTCGGCGTCCTCGCACGGGCCGCGAGCTCGGTGGCCGCCACGAGTGCCGCGATGCCGCACGCGTGGTACAGGTCCGCGGGCGGCAGCGTCCGCCTCAGCCCCTCGGCCCATGCACGCGCGGGGAGCGGCCAGCGCAGGACGCCCAGCACGCGGCGCGCGGTGGGCGTCCGGGCGCGACCGAGCAGGCGCAGCCCGGGTACCTGGCCGACGATCCGGCCGAGCGCCGCGAAGACGCGGTCGGAGCGGGCCACGAGGGCCGCGGCTCGGCCGCCCGGCGGTACGACGAACCGGGCAAGCGGGCCGGCGGCTGGAACCCGGACGATGCGGATGCCACCGTCCCGCTCCTCGGCGGGCAATCCCTCGCGCGCGGTGCCCGCGATCAGCACCTCCCAACCCTCGGATTCGAGCGAACGGGCGATCCGGAGCGCGCGGGAATAGGGGGCCACCGGGTTGTGCACGAGCACGATGGCCCGGCGAGGGGCGATCACCCCGGCAGTCTAGCCTCCGGGGTCGGCGACCGGCCCGACGCCCACGCTGGATCACCGCGCGAGCCGCCCAGGCTCGGTATCGTCGCCTCGCCGATCGGCGAATCGTGCCGGGCGGGCCGTACACTCCCGCCCATGCCACCGCTCCGCGTCCTCGTGATCGCGCGCTGGTACCCGGCCGTGGACGACGCCGTCCGCGGATCGTTCGTGGCCGACCAGGTCGACGCCCTGACCGCGACCGGCGGCGTGGAGCCCACCGTCGCGTCGTTCGAGTTCGTGCGGCTGAACCGCGTCCCGGAGCGGCGCGAGCCGGAGCGGGAGGCGATCCACGCGCGGTACGGCCCCGCCGGCTCGGGAACGGACGGATGTGCTGGCTCCCGGTGGCTGGCCCGCCGCCGTGGGGACGTGGTCGCACCTGGCGTCGGTCCCCGTCGCCCGCCTCCCGGTGGCCAGCGGACCGGAGGACGCGCCGTCCCGCGAGGGCGACGACCACGTCGCCGTCTTCGCGCCGTTCGTCCAGGGCATCAGGGACCGCTGGCCGTCCGACGACCGGCCGCCGTTCGACCTGATCCACGCGCACACGGGCTTCCCCGACGGCGAGCTGGCCGCATCGGCCGCGCGCACGCTCGGCATCCCGTACGTCGTCACGGAGCACTCGTCGCGCACGCGCGAACTGCTGCAGGACCCGGAGGTGAGGCGCCGCTACGCCGCCGTCGTCGAGGGCGCGGCACGAGTGATCGTGGTGTCCCGGGCGCTCGGTGCGGAACTGCGGGCCGCCCTGCCCGAGCTGGCCGGCGCCCTCGACGAGCGGCTCGTCGTGGTTCCGAACCTCCTTCCCGTGGAACTGTTCCGCGCTCCGGCGAGGGCAGAGCGGAGGGTGGGCGAGCTCCTCTACGTCGGCACCCGCAAGCCGGACAAGGGCATCGCGACGCTGCTGGCGGCGTTCGCGCTCGCCCGCCGGCAGCGGCCGGACCTGACGCTCCGCATGATCGGCCGGTCCCCGACCGCCGACGACGAGGCTGCCTGGCACGCGCGCGCCGGCGAGCTGGCGGTCGCGGACGCGGTCTCGTTCGAGCCTCCGACGGACAGGGCGGGGGTGGCGGACGCCATGGCCCGCGCCGACCTGTTCGTGCACCCCAGCCGGTACGAGACCTTCGGCGTCGTCGTGGCGGAGGCTCTGGCGTCGGGGCTGCCCATCGTCGCGACCCGCTCGGGCGGCGTCGAGGACATCGTCGACGATGGACGTGCCGCCACGGGGGCTCTCGTGGCCGTCGACGACGCGCCGGCCATGGCCGAGGCGATCCTCGCCACGCTGGAGCGGCGGGACCAGATCGACCCGGCGGGGATGCGCGCGGACGCGACGGCGCGGTTCGGCGCCGACTCCGTGGCGCGGCGGCTCCTCGAGATCTACCGGGAGGCGACTCCGATCCCGTCCGACGGCCCGAGGGGCGGCGATGCCGGCGGTGCCCGGCCCGTCGAACCCGCCGTCGGCGTTGGCGGACGGGGCAGTTGGTCGATGGCGGACCCCGGGTCGACGGTGCCCGGCTCTCCGGTGGCCGGATCGCAGATGACCTGCTCCCGCTCGTCGTCGGCTTCAACCGCATCCGCGTCGCGCGCCTGCTCGGAAATCTTCCCGCCGATCTCCTGGGCATGCTGACGCTCGTCACCGTCATGGACCCAGGCGAGCAGCCGCTCCCCGTTGGGATCGGAACCGTCCTCGCCGTCGACCTCAACAGGGACTTCCACGCCGCGCTGCAGGAGGTGAGGCGCGCCGCTCCCCCGCCGGGCCTGCGCGGGCGGATCGTCCGGCTGACGGATCCTGGCGCGCCCGGGCGGATCGCGGCGCGTCTCGCGGACGTGCAGGCGAACCACGCCCGCTACCGGCTCGAGACGGCCCAGCGAACCGTGGCCGAGGCAGCCGGCGCACGCGAGATCCCGGACCTGCTCTGCCTGGACGGGTACGACGTCGTCGCGGCAGGCCCGGCACTCGACGCGGGCGCGGCGCGGCTCTGCCCGGGCGGAGTCCGATGGCTGGCCGACGCATGGGCGGCGCGAGGCACACCACGTCCGCCCGCTCCCGCGCCGTAGCGCCGTAGATCACGCGGCCCGGGGCCGTGGCGGCGCGCCAATCCCGGCGACGCAATCCGCGCGTCGGCCGCGAGGCCCTCGGTAACCACGAGTCGCCGCCCGCGCGCTCGCCGACCAAGCCGCGTGCCGGCACCCATCCGGAAGACGGGAACGCACGAACAAGCTGGTGGAACCACAACCACCCACCGGAGGCACCACCCCATGCCCGAGCCCGCAATCCTGGTCGAGGGGCTCCAGAAGTCCTACGGTGCCGTTCAGGCACTCCGCGGGATCGACCTGGACGTGCCCGCGGGCACGATCCTCGGCCTTCTTGGCCCCAACGGCGCCGGCAAGACGACTGCCGTGCGGATCCTGGCCACGCTCCTCAATCCCGACGGCGGTCGTGCCGTCGTAGCCGGTCACGACGTCGTCCGCGAGGCCGACGAGGTCCGCGCCATCATCGGCCTGACCGGCCAGTACGCGGCGGTGGACGAGAACCTCACCGGGCGCGAGAACCTGGAGCTGGTCGGGCGCCTGCTCCACCTCGGACGCGGCGTGGCCCGCGGTCGCGCCGACGAGCTCCTCGATGAGTTCGACCTCGCCGACGCCGGTGGACGCCCGGTCCGCACCTATTCGGGAGGCATGCGCCGGCGGCTCGACCTCGCGGCGTCGCTGGTCGGCCACCCGGCGGTCCTCTACCTGGACGAGCCCACCACCGGCCTCGACCCCCGCAGCCGCGTGACCCTCTGGGAGATCATCTCCAGGCTCGTAAGCGCCGGGACGACGATCCTCCTGACGACCCAGTACCTGGAGGAGGCCGACCGCCTCGCCGACCGCATCGCGGTCATCGACGAGGGGCGCGTGATCGCCGAGGGTACCTCGAGCGAACTCAAGGACCGGCTCGGCGAGGACGTCGTGGAGGTCCGCGCCGCCAGCCTCTCGCGCGGCAGCGATCTCCTGGAGTTGCTCCGCCCCCTGTCGGCCACGGAGCCGAGACTCGACAAGGAGACGGGCCTCGTGACGGTGCCGGTGCGGCATGCCTCCGGGACGCTCGCCGAGTTCGTTCGGCGCATCGACGCCGCCGGCGTCGAGGTGTCCGAGCTCTCGCTGCACCGGCCGAGTCTCGACGACGTGTTCCTCGCACTGACCGGGCGACGGACGGCCGCCGATGCCGCGCCAGGCGCCGGGACACCACAGCGCCGCCGCGGTCGCGGCCGGCAGGATAGGAGGCAGGCGGCATGAGCGCGATCACCCGACCCGCGACGCGGGTCATGCCCTCGGTCCGGCGACGCCCGTCGTGGATCGTCACGGACGCCGTGACCATCACGTGGCGGAACCTGCTCCAGGTGATCCGCAACCCGCAGCTGGCCGTGATCGACACGATCACTCCGATCATGTTCGTGCTGCTCTTCGCGTTCGTGTTCGGCGGGGCCATCCGGGTTCCCGGCGGAGACTACGTCTCGTACCTGATGCCGGGGATCTTCGTGCAGACGGTCGTGTTCGGGGCGACGGGTACGGCGATCGGGCTGGCGGAGGACCTGCAGAAGGGCGTGGTGGACCGCTTCCGGTCGCTGCCTATGGCGTTCTCCGCCGTCCTGGTCGGCCGGACGATCAGCGACGCGTTCCGCAACCTGTACACCGTGATCGTCATGACGGTCGTCGGGTACATCATCGGCTTCCGTTTCCACGGAGGTCCCGTCGACGCGGTGCTCGCCGTCGCCCTGGTGGTGGGCTTCGGCTACGCGATCTCCTGGCTCAGCGCAAACATCGGCCTCCTCGCGAAGTCCGCGCAGGCGGCACAGGGCGCGATCTTCATCCCGGTATTCCCGCTGACGTTCGCCAGCTCGGCGTTCGTCCCCGTGCAGACCATGCCCTCCTGGCTCCGGCCGATCGCCGAAGCGAACCCGGTCACCGTGGTGGTCGACGCCGCCCGCGGCCTGGTCGCCGGCACGCCGGATACGGGCACGGTGATCGGCGCAGTGGCCTGGATCGCCGTCATCACGCTGGTCTTCGCCCCGATCTCGATGCTCGTGTACCGCCGGCGCGCCTAGGCGAACGACCACCCGCGTGATCGTCGACCCGGCCCACCCGCTGAACCTCCGGGGAGTCCTGCGCGAGCCGGCAAGGCGTACGTGCCTCCCGGGATGAGCGGGCCGTGCCGGGCCGAGATCAGTCCCTTGCGGGATCGGGGATGCCCGCGAGGGCGACCACGGTCTCCCACAGCCGCCTGCGCTGGCTCGCGGACAGCCGGGTCGAGCGGATCCTGTCGAACGGGCGGGGACGCCGATCGAGGAACAGCCTGCCGCTGAGCGCAGGCACTCCAGGGTCCGTCGCCAGCCAGGCGATCGTGTCGACGCCCTGGGCCGGGGTGCGAAGCACGGGGCGCATGAGCCGGTAGAAGCCGGGCAGCGACTCGGACAGGCCGGGCGTGTCGGCCCATCCCGGGTGCATCGCGTGGAACGTGACGCCGGTGCCGGCGAGCCTCCTCGCCCACTCGCGCACGAGTGCGACCTGGATGCGCTTGGCCATGGCGTAGGCGCGGGGACCAGAGTACGGGCGCGACGCCCACTGCAGGTCGTCGAAGCTCACCGCCCGGGCGTACATCCCGCCGGAGGTCACCGCGATCACCCGGCCACCGGCAGAGCGCAGCAGCGGCATCAGGCCGGCGATGAGCACGAACGGGCCCACCACCATGGTCGCGAGGGTCTGCTCGATCCCGTCCAGGCTCACCCGGCGCTCGGACGGCATGAGGCCGGCGTTGTCGACGAGCACGTCGAGGCGGGCCTCGCGGTCGAGGATGGCCGCGACGGCGGCCCGCACCGATCCCAACGATGACATATCGGCGATGACGACCGGGAAACGGTCCTCGCCGTATCGCGCGACGAGGGCATCTCGCACGTCCTCCAGGCGCTCCTGGTTCCGTCCCACGAGCAGGACGCGGGCTCCCGACGCGGCGAGCGCGTCCACGGTGGCCCGGCCAAGGCCGGACGTCGGCCCGGTGACCAGCGCGGTCCGACCGCGGAGCGCATCCGGCCCGGGCTCCTCCCAGCCGAACAGGCAGCGCCTGACTGCGTGCCCTGGCGCCGAGAAGCTCCCGACCACGGACAGCTCGAGGACCCAGTCGACGGCGGCGGGGAGATCCATGTCGCGGACCTTACATCCAACCGCAGCCGGCCCACGAACAAGTAGCGAGCCGCGAGAGGAGCGGCAGGTGGGGAACAGGAGCCGACTCATGACCAGACTGCGCGAGCAGATCATCACGCCGCTCGCACTCGACGAAACCTTCGCGTTCGTCGCCGACTTCGCCAACGCAATGCACTGGGATCCCGGCGTCGCCACGTCCGAGCGCCTCGACGAGGGTCCGCTCCGCGTCGGCGCTCGGTATCGCCTGGGCATCCGGATGCGCGGGCGAATCGCTCCGATGGAGTACCGCGTGTCCGTCCTCGATCCGCGGCGCCGCGTCGTGCTGCTCGGCGAGGGCTCCGGTGTCTCCGCCGTTGACGACATCCGGTTCGAGCAGGCCGGCGAGGGCACCCGGATCGACTACACGGCGGATATCCGCCTCTCCGGCATCGCCCGCCTGGCTCAGCCTCTCCTCGGCGGGGCCTTCGCGAAGGTCGCGCGCGACGCCCTCGAGGGCATGCAGCGGGCGCTGGACGGGCGCGTCGGACAGGCCGTCACGGCCGGCTCCGGGAGCGACCGCAGTGACCGCTGACCTGCTCTCACCGGGGATCGCAACACCGACCATCCGGATCGGCGTCAGCCGCGGATCTCGAACGACCCGGTTCACGGGGGACGTCGGGCCTCACGCGGCCCGCTCCTCCGGCCGCCTGCACGTCGCCGTGGTCGGCTCCGGCGTCAGCGGGTTGACCGCGGCCCACGAGCTGGCGAAGACGCACACCGTCCGGCTGTTCGAGCGCGACGCAGAGGTCGGTGGCCATGTGAAGACCATCCCGGTGGACGACC
This sequence comes from uncultured Chloroflexia bacterium, assembly GCA_963757865.1. Classification (GTDB taxonomy): domain Bacteria; phylum Chloroflexota; class Limnocylindria; order Limnocylindrales; family CSP1-4; genus JAJYNJ01. Next base: position 86,917 of record CAVWSU010000016.1, on the reverse strand, counting down.
GGGGCGGGACGGTTCCCGTCGACACCGGATTCATCGTCTACAACGAGCGCACCTACCCGCGGTTCGTGGGCCTGCTCGCCGAGCTCGGCGTGCGGACCCGGCCGACGGAGATGTCCCTCGGCTCGAGCTGCCGGGCATGCCGCGTCGAGTTCGGCACGCGCGGTGCCCGGGGCATCTTCTCCGGCACCAACGTCCTGCGGCCGTCCCAGTACGGCCTCGTCCGCGACCTCCTGCGCTTCTACGGCGACGCGCGCCGCACGATCGACACGGGCTCGGCCGGGCGCGCCACGCTCGGCGAGTACCTCCGGGACCGCGGCTTCGGCGACGAGTTCGGACGACACTTCCTGGTCCCGCTCGTGTCGGCCGTCTGGTCCACGGCGCCCGAGCAGATCCATGACTTTCCCGTGGACTACCTGCTCCACTTCCTGGACAACCACGGGATCATCGGCGTTCGCAACGGGATCCAGTGGAGGACCCTGGTCGGCGGCTCGATGGAGTACGTGCGCCGGATCGTCGCGGGGCTGCCCGCGGGCACCGTCCGGCCGGCCAGCGTGGTGACGGCCGTCACGCGCGATGCCCGGGGCGTCACCGTCGCGACCGCGGACGGCTACCGGGAGCGCTTCGACGCCGTGGTGGTCGCGACCCACGCGGATCAGGCACTCTCGCTGCTGGCAGACGCGGACGAACGGGAACGCGCGGCGCTCGGCATGTTCGAGTACACGGCCAATCGCGTCGTGCTCCACACGGACGAGCGGCTGGTCCCGCGCCACGGGTCTGCGCGCGGATCGTGGAACGTGCACACGGACGACTGCAGACGGCCGGGCGCGCCCCTCTCGATGACCTACGACATGAACCGCCTCCAGGGGCTCGACACGGACCGGCGCTTCCTCGTGTCGGTGAACCCGGGGGAGGAGCTCCGCTCGGATCGTGTCATCCTCGAGCAGACCATGAGCCACCCGATGTACACGTTCCGGACGCTGAACGCGCAGGTGGCGCTCCGGTCGCTCCAGGGCCACCGCGGGACGTGGTACGCGGGAGCACACCTCGGGTATGGCTTCCACGAGGACGGCTGCCGCTCCGGCTACGAGGCGGCGGCGCAGCTGGTTGCGGCGAGCGAGGCGGTGGCGGTGTGAACTCGCACCTGCTCCAGGGCAAGGTCCGCCACCGGCGGTCGAGGCCCGCCGTGTACGAGTTCGAACACGATGTCTACTACTTCGCCCTCGACCTCGGCGAGCTCGACCAGGTCGCGTCCCGCCTGCGCCTCGTCAGCCGCAACCAGCGCAACGTCTACTCCTTCCGCGACTCGGACCACCTGCTGCCACCGGCGGAGGACGTGCGCGCCGCCGTGTGGGATCACCTCCGGGCCGAAGGATTCGACCCCGACGGATGGCGCGTGACGCTGGTGACCAGCCTCCGCGTGCTGGGCTACGTGTTCAACCCGGCCAGCTTCTACCTCTGCCGTAACCGCGCCGGCGAGCTCGAGGTCGTGGTCGTCGAGGTGCACAACACGTACCATGAGCGCCACGTCTACACGCTTCGACCGGCCCTCACCCCGGCCGCACACGTCGCTTCGATGGACAAAGGGTTCTACGTGTCGCCGTTCATCGACCTGGACGCGAGCTACACGGTCCGCGTCCGGGACCGGCCGGACGGCCTCCGCATCGTGATCGACGAGACCGAGCACGGACTGCCGCTGCTCCAGGCCAGCATGGTGCTGCAACGCGTGCCGCTCCGGGACCGCACCCTCCTGCGCCTGTTCGCGCGACACCCGCTCGTGCCACACAAGACCACCGGCATGATTCTCTGGCACGCGCTGCGGCTGCGGCTCATGGGCGTGCGCTTCCACCGGCACGGCGAAGTGGCGCGATGACCTCCCGGTCCGGGTCGATGCCTGTGCTCTCCGCCGGCGGCCGGATCCTCGAGCGGGCGGCCCGCCGAATCGGGCTCGCGGCAGCCCGGCGCATCCGCATCGGGTGCCTCACGGTCGTCATGCCGGATGGCGCGCGGTACGTGTTCGGCGACCGTTCGTCCGATAGGCGTGGCGAGATTCGCTTCCGGGATGACGCGGCGCTGGTCCACATGCTGCTGCACGGAGAGACCGGGGGCGGCGAAGCGTACATGGACGGCGGCTGGAGCAGCCCCGACCTGCCGGCGCTTCTTGAGCTTGCCGCGCTCAACCGCGAGGCGCTGTCGCTGTCGGCGGGCTGGTGGCGCGTTCCCGCGCGGGTGCAGCGCACGCTCGCACATCGGGGGCGTCGGAACACGCCAGGTGGGAGCCGGCGCAACATCGCCGCCCACTACGACCTTGGCAACGATTTCTACCGCCTCTTCCTCGACGAGACGCTGACCTACTCGTGCGCCGTCTTCGAATCGCCCGACCAGCCGCTCGCCGACGCGCAGCGGAACAAGTACCGGCTCATCGCGCAGGGGGCCGGCCTGGCCCCGGGCACACGGGTCCTGGAGATCGGTTCCGGCTGGGGCGGCTTCGCCCTGTACGCGGCGGGCGAGCTGGGCTGCCGGGTCACCACCATCACCCTCTCTCGAGAGCAGGTCGAGCTCGCCCGGGAGAGGGTCCGGGAGTCCGGCCTCCAGGACCGCGTGGACGTGGAGCTGCGCGACTACCGCGAGATCACGGGCAGGTACGACGCCATCGTGTCGATCGAGATGCTGGAGGCGGTGGGAGCCGAGTACTACCCGACGTTCTTCCGCGTCTGCGATGAGGCGCTCGTGCCCGGTGGCCGGCTGAGCCTCCAGACCATCGCGATGCGCCACGATGCCTACGAGCCGCAGCGCCGCGGCGCCAACTGGATCCAGCAGTACATCTTCCCCGGCGGCCTCCTGCCGTCGCTGTCGGCGATCGAGGAGGCGGTCGGTGGGACGGGCCTGCTGTTCTCGAGCGTGCGGGACATCCGCGAGCACTACGTCCTGACGCTGCGGGCCTGGCGGACCCGGTTCCTGGAGAACGCCGACCAGGTGCGCGCCATCGGCTTCGACGAGCGGTTCATCCGGATGTGGGAGTACTACCTGTCGATCAGCGAGGCCGGCTTCGCGATCGGCCTGTCGCAGGACTACCAGATCGTCCTCGAGAAGCGGCGCGGCATCGCAGTCTGACGCCCTGGCGAGCGTGCCGTCGGTGGCGGCACGACGCCCGTCACGAGCCCAGCACGTTCGGTCAGAGATCGACAGCCCCCGTGCTGCCGCGCGCCAGGTCTCCGCGTCCCCTGGCTTCCGCGTCCCCGGTCCCCCGTGTCACCGGGCTCCCAGCCGCCCCCGCCATGGTCGCGATGGCGTCCAGGAACCTCTCCGCCTCCGCGAGCGCGGCGCCGACAAGGTCCGCGCCGACGATGTCGCCCTCGATGCCGGAGACCCCGTGCCCGCCGACCATGATCGGCACGTGCGCGCCGCTCGCCCGGATCGCGTCGATCGCCCGGCGCAGTGCCGGGAGGCGGTCGCGGGTGCCGATCGAGAGAGCGACGAGATCGACGGATCGGTCGTCCAGGAACCTCCGGAGATCATCCTCCGGCACGTTGGCGCCCAGGTTCTCGACCCTCCAGCCACGCTCCTCGAGCACCTGGGCCAGGCAGGCGAGGCCAGAGACGTGCTGCTCCCCCTCCGGCCCCGCGAGGACGGCCACGGGGCCGATCCGCGTCTCGGCGGGGTCACCCGGCCGCAGGCGGGCCAGGGCGGCCATGAGCGCGACGGACGCGAGGTGCTCCTGGGAGACGGTCCACTGTCCCGACTCCCAGCGTGCCCCGACGAGCTCCATCGCGGAGCGCACCAGGCCGTCGAACACTGCCGCCCTGGGCTGCTCTTCGAGCGCCTGCCCGATGGCCCACGCGGCCAGGTCGTCGTCGCCATCGGCGAGCAGGGAGGCGATGAACTCGGGAGTGGCGATGCCCTCCGCGCCAGGAGTCGGTGGCGGCGTCCCGCCGGGGAGATGCGGGCTCGTCTCAGGCATCGACCATTCCTCCATGTGACCCCGGGAGAGGGGCGGCGCGGATGCACCGCGGCGCTGACTCAGTTTCGATCATGTGAGCCCCGTGGATTGGCCAGTCGGAGGTCCCCCGTGGCCTGATCGGGCGATTGCGGCCCCCGGACGTCCACCGCCGGCGCGTTGCGGTCCGGCGGATGCTCCGGGCCGATGGACGGTGCAAGGTCGTCGCGGAGCTTCAGCAGCGCAGTGCGGATCCGCGTCTTCGCCGTACCGAGCGGGATCCGCTCGCGTTCGGCCACCTCCACGTGCGTGAGCCCGCCCAGGAACGCGAGCTCGAGGGCCCGCCGCTGATCGTCGGGCAGGCGCGTGATCGCCTCGCCCAGCCGCTGCCGGCGGATACCGAGCCACGCCTGGTCATGGACGTCGTCCGGGGCCTCGCGAAGCTCCAGGTCAACGTCCGCCGTGTGCCGGCGCACCACCGCCTCGCGCCGCACCGCGTCGATGGCCTTGTAGCGCGTCAGGGTGAGCAGCCATGGGCCGAGGCTCCCCCGGGCCGCGTCGTACCTGCCTGGTTCGCGCCACACCGCCATGAGCGCGTCCTGCACGACTTCCTCGGCCAGGCGCTCCGTCCGCGTGACCCGGAGCGCCACCGCGTGCATCGCTCCACCGAAGCGCGCGTACAGCTCCTCGAGCGCGCCCTCATCGCCCTTCGCCACCCGCTCGAGCAGAGACGCGCCTTCCGCGGCGCGGTCGGCGACGCCCGCCTCGGGGGTGAGTCGACGAGGCATGCCCGGAGTATACGAAGCGGCGCCCGCCGTGCCCGCCGGTCCCTCGGGCCGGCCAATCCGCGCACGCGGCTCGCCCGAACAGGAGGTGTCGGGCAGTCCGACGGGGCCGGAACCGCCCGGTCGCCCAAGTCAACGAGGAGTACCGCGATCATGAAGCACCGCATCTCCATCTTCGCCGCCCTTGGCCTTGCCGGGGCCGTCTTCCTCGGCTCGGTCGGCGGCGTGGCCGCCGCCGATACCTCGAGGATCCGCGTCCTGCACGCGGCGCCCGACGCGCCCGCGGTGGACGTCTACGCGGACGGCAGCAGGATCCTCGGCAACGTGCCGTTCGGCACCATCTCCAGCTACCTGACCGTCCCTGCCGGCCCGCACCACCTGCAGGTATTTGCCGCTGGGACCACGAGCGGCGCCGTCATCGACGCCAACGTCACGCTCGCGGCCGGGACGTCCTACACGGTCGCGGCAACCAACGCGCTGTCGAAGATCGAGGCCCAGGTCATCGTCGACGACCCGGTGCCCACCTCCGGAATGGCCCAGGTGCGCGCCGTGCACCTCTCGGCGGACGCGCCCGCGGTCGACGTCGCCCCGCGCGGATCGGCGGCCGACGGCGCGCTCGTCAAGGGCCTCGTCTACCCGAGGAACAGCGGCTACCTCGACCTGAAGCCCGGCTCGTACGCCCTCGATGTCCGTCTCGCCGGCACGACCACCGTGGCGCTCGCGCTTCCCAAGCTCGACGTGGCCGCCGGCACCAGCTACAGCGTGTTCGTGATCGGCTCGGCCGCAAGCCCGGCCGTCGGCGGCCACGGGCTGCAGGCCGTCGTCGCCGTCGACGCCACGGCCACTGCGCCGGCCGGCACGGCGACCCCGGCGGCGTCGCTGCCGCCGACGAGCACGGAAGGGACCTCCACCGGCACCTCGTCGGTCCCGCCGGTTGCCCTCGTGGTTCTCGCCGTCGTGGCGCTCGGCGCCTTCGCCGGCACCCGTCTCTCGATGGTGCGCCTGCACTCGCGCGACTGATCCCAGTAGCACGCGTCTCCGCGCGACGCCGGTCCGGGCCAGTCCCGGGCCGGCGTCGTCATGCATGGCCGCGCGCCTGGGGGCTGAGCTCCGGGAGGCACGGCCAGGGGTGGCGACGGAGCCGGGCGTGCCGCTCGACGAGCGCGGCCGACAATGACGGCTGAGCCTCCGTCAGCGGGCGCCAGCGGCCAGCGACGCCAGGAGGTCGACGTAGCGTTCGGCCTCCCGCTCCCACGAGAGCTCGCGCACCCGCTCCCCGGCGGCGGCCACGGCGGCCTCGCGGCCCGCCGGGTCCTCCACGAGCCGCCGCGCGGCGGATGCCAGCGAGCGGGCATCGCCCGGCGCGAAGTAGCACAGGGCGTCGGGACCGAAGTACCGCTCCACCGTCGGCAACCGCGACGCGATCACCGGCTTGCCCATCGCCGCGTACTCGAAGATCTTCGTGGACAGGCTGAAGTCCGTGAACTTGTCGCGGCGCGTCGGTGCGAGCCCGACGTCGGCCGCCGCGAGCCTGCCCGCGACCGCCTCGACCGGGATGCGGCCGTGGAAGGCGACGCGATCCTCCACGCCCACCTTCGCGGCCAGGGCCCGGAGGAGCGGTTCGGCATCGCCGCGCCCGTACAGGTCGAGCGTGACGTCGAGCGGCGGCCCGGACTCGCCGCGGGTCAGCAGCCCGATCGCATCGACGACGACATCGAGCTGGTAGAGCGGCGTCAGCGCGCCCGCGTAGACGAGGCGCAGCCGTCCGTCGGCCATGAACGGCCGTTCCGCGTGTGCTGCGGGGTCGAAGCGATCCGCGCGCGGGCTGTTCAGGACGACGGTGATCCTCGATGCGGGGACGCCGAGACCCGCGAGCCGGTCGCGAAGGGCGTCGTTGACGGTCAGCACGTGCGACGCGAAGGCGATCGAGGCCCGCTCCGCGGCGAGCAGCGAACCGCCGACGAATCCGCCGGACGCCGCGGGAAAGCGGCTGCGGAAGAACTCCGGCATCGCCTCGTGGAGGTCGAGGACCACCGGCACGCCGTCGAGGCGGAGCGGTGCCAGCGCGAACACCAGCGGGTCCGGGAGCGTGGCAACCTGCGCCAGCCCGTACCTGCGGCGAGCGTGCATCGGCACGGCCGCGAGCGCGGCACGGGCGAAGAACTCCGCGTACTCCGCGAGGTAGGTGGCGATCCCGGCTCCCTGGTGGCGCCGCACCGGCAAGCGATGGACCTCGACGCCCTCGATGCGGTCGCGGGCCCGCGCCCCCGGCTCGCGCAGGGCCAGGACGTCCACGGGATGTCCTGCCGCGGCGAGCGCCTCGGCCTGGCGCCGCACGCGAGGATCCTCCTCGTAGTTCGAGTGGGTGACGATCAGGATGCGGGCATGGGCGCCGGTTGCCACGGCCGCGGTCAACCCGGCTGGCCGGGCGCCGGGAACTCGTCGAGCGTGACGGGAGCCGGCAGTCCGGCGGCCGCCCTGGCCGCTTCCTCGTCCGCCAGTCGAGCCTTGCGCTTCCGGACGCGGTCCCTGTAGAACTCCACCGTCTCCTGCGGGGGGCCCTCGAAGAGCACCTGGCCCTTCTCCATCAGCAGGGCGCGGTTGCAGTACTCGGACACGCTGGTCAGGTCGTGCGTGACCAGCACGATCGCCCTCGCCCGCGAGACCAGGTCCCGGATGCGCTGCTGACTGCGGGCGCGGAACTCCTCGTCCCCCGTGCCGAGCACCTCGTCGAGCAGGAGGATGTCCGGCGCGATGGCGGTCGCGATCGAGAACCCGAGGCGCGCCCGCATGCCCGACGAGTACGTCCGGACGGGCGCGTCGATGAACGGGCCGATGTCGGCGAACTCGATGATCGACGGCGTCAGGTCGCGGATGACGCGGTGCCGGATCCCCATGAAGGCGCCGATGAGCGCGATGTTCTCCCGCCCCGAGACCTCCATCTCGAACCCCGCCCCGAGCGTCAGGAGCGAGGAGACGCGGCCGGTCACCCTGATCGAGCCCTCGTCGGGGGCCAGGATCCCGGCGAGCGAGAGCAGGAGCGTGCTCTTGCCGGCGCCGTTGGGTCCCAGGATCCCGATCGACTCGCCGTGGGCGATGCGGAACGTGATGTGGCGAAGGGCCCAGAAGAAATGATCGTCGCGCTGCCGCCGGCCGACCCATTCCGCCAGCGATCCCTTGATCGTCGTGCGGCGCGTCAGGTGCAGGTTGTAGCGGATGCCGAGATCCTGAACGTCGATGGCGTAGGGCGAGGCGGGCATCAGAGGATCTTCGCGAAGCCCGTCTCGATCCGCTTGAAGACCCAGATCGAGAACGAGAGCAGGACCAGCGACACCAGCAGCACCGACAGGAGTCCGACCCAGTCCGGCGCCATGCCGTAATAGGCGACGTTGCGGTACGAGGTCAGGAGATACGTGAACGGGTTGAGCGCGAGGACGAGGCCGAAGATGCTGCCTTTCAGCGCCGTGACCGAGTAGATCGCCGGCGAGGCGTAGAACCAGATGCGCGTCACGTGCCGCAGCAGGTTCTGCACGTCGCGGTAGAAGGTGTTCACACCCGCGAACAGGATCCCGAGCGCCAGCGTGAAGACGTACTGGACGGCGGCGATGACCGGGATCATGAGCAGCCACGGGCTCAGGCGCCCGGGATAGACGATGTAGAGGACGGCCAGCGAGACGAGACCGAACCCGAACGTGATCGTGCCCGCGATCGACGAGGCCGCGGGCAGGACGATCTTGGGGAACTGGATCTGCCGGATCAGGTTGCCGCGTGCCGTGACCGACGTCGTGGCGTCCACGAGGGACGTCTGGAACCATTGCCAGGGAAGGATCGCGGCAAAAAGGAAGAGCGGGGCGTCCGGAATCTGCTTCGCGAAGACCACGGTGACCAGGATCGCGTAGATGGCCATCGAGAAGAACGGGTCGATGAGCCACCAGACCTGGCCCATGACCGTGTCCGCGTGCGTCCGCTTGAGGTCGGTGCCGACCAGGTACTGGAGCAGGCGGCCGCGGGTACGGAGGTCGAGCATGCCCCGCGCGACCAGGCGGACGAGGCCCAGTCGCATGAACAGCTCGCGGAACCCGGGGGGCCGCTGGGCGGCGGGGGTGCGAGCACCCGGGGCCGCCCTGACAGGAGTCGTCATTGGCAGCCGGAACGGTAGCATGGGTGATCGGCGACCGTACGCGGCTCCGGGGGCATCGACGCCTCGCGCACGCGCCGGGAGCCGGTCCCGGGGCGCGACGCACTCCGCTTCGGAGTACTGTGACGGCCTCGTCCCCAACACGACAGGAGCGTGACTGCGCGGCATGGGAGAACTGCGACCTTCGGACGATTCCCGCTTCGAGGGCCTGGGCGACTGGCTGGTCAACCGTGGCCAGGATGCCCTCGCCCTGGGATCGGGGAAGGGCCGGCGAGGCAGGCGCTGGGGGCTCCGCCGGATCGTGCGGCTCGTCGTCACGGTGCTCGTGCTGGTCGTCCTCGTCGGGCTCGTCCTGTCGGCGCTGTCCGGCGCCCTCGCCAACTACCTGTGGTTCCAGAGCGTCGGCTTCGGCCCCACCTGGACGACCCAGTTCGGGTACACCGTCGCGCTCTTCCTCGTCGGTCTGGCCGGGTTCGGCATCGTCCTGCTCGCGAACGTCGCCCTTGCCTGGCGCCTGAGCCGGGATCCGACCGACGACGCCGTGGCCGTCCGGGGACGGGCACGCAGCGCCGGCGCGCGGGGCGAGGCCTGGCTCGTCGCCGCCGCCAACCTGCCGAGGCGACGCATCCGCCTGGGCCTCGTCGTCGTCGCGCTCGCGCTCGGGCTGCTGGCCGGCATGCTCGCGGCCGGTGCATGGCAGACGGTGGCGCTCTGGCAGCACGCCGTGCCGTATGCGCCGTCGGGGCCGGCGGTCACCGATCCGGTCTTCGGTCTCGATCTCGGCTGGTGGCTGTTCACGCTGCCGCTGCTGCATCTCGTGGCGTACGCGATCGGAGGGCTGCTGCTCGGCAGCCTGTTCCTGGCCGTTGCCGCGTACGCGATCGCGGCCGTGCGTGGGGCGGACGTCACGCGTCGCGGCCCCGTGCTGCACGTTGCCCTGCTCGCCGGTCTGCTGCTCGTCCTCGTGGCCGCGTTGCAGTGGCTGGGACGGTACGACCTCTCGTACGCGCAGAACGGCTTCGTCAGCGGTATCGGCGCCACCGACGCCGCCGTGCGTCTGCCCCTGGCCGTCCTGACGGCGGCATCGACGGCCGTCATCGCGCTCGGCGTGGTGGTGCTTGCGCTGCTCCGGAACGCCCGGCTCGCGCGGCGCGCCGCACTCGTCGCGGGCGGCTGGTACGTCGTGCTCCTCGTCGCCGGGGCCGTGCTCCCGGCCGCCTACCAGCGGATCGCCGTGGGGCCGAGCCAGAACGTCGCCGAGGCCACCAACATCGCCGACAACATCGCGATGACGCGGCTGGGCTTCGCCCTGAACTCGTGGACGGTCCAGGCCGACCAGCCCCGCTCCGGGCTGACCGCGGCTGCGGTCTCGAACGACCAGGCGACGTTCGACAACGCCCGGCTGTGGGACCCGCGCCCGCTCGCGGCGACCCTCGACCAACTGCAGACCGTCCGGCAGTACTACACGTTCACGTCGGTCAACATCGACCGGTACCCCATCGACGGCAGGCCGACCGAGGTCCTGCTCTCGGCGCGCGAGATGGCGCTGAACAAGAGCCAGCCGAACCCATCGTGGGTCGCGCAGCGTGTCCTGTACACCCACGGCTACGGTGTCGCGATGGTTCCCGCGAACGGGGTGGACGCGAACGGGCTGCCGCAGCTGATCGTCGAGAACCTTCCCGTCACGTCGTCGCCCGGGGCGCCCGTGGTCACGCAGCCGCGCATCTACTTCGGACAGCGGCCTTCGAGCTGGGTGCTGGTGGACGCGCGGAGCGCGGAGTTCGACTACCCCTCGAGCGCGGGCAACGGCAGCGACGTGGACACGAGGTACGCGGGCAGCGCCGGGATCGCCGTCGGATCCATCGCGGAGCGCATCTTCTGGGCCTGGAGCCTGGGGGACCTGAACCTCGCGATCAGCAACCAGGTGACGGCCCACACGAAGCTGCTGCTGCACCGCAGCCTCGCGGACCGCCTGGGCACGCTCGCCCCGTTCCTGTCCCTCGACGGCGACCCGTACATGGTCATCGCCCCGGACGGACACCTCGTGTACGTGCAGGACGCCTACACGCTGAGCGCCGGCATGCCCGACGCGACGGCGTACAGCGACAGCAGCCTGGGCGCGACGTACGACTACATCCGCAACAGCGTGAAGATCACCGTCGACGCGTACGACGGCACGATCCACCTCTACACCGCGGATCCGTCCGACCCGTTGATCCGGGCCTGGGAGGGCATCTTTCCCGGCATGTTCGAACCGCTGTCGGCCATGCCGCAGGGCCTCGTCGCGCACCTGCGGACGCCCGAGTCGATGTTCAACGCCCAGACGCAGATGTACGCGGCCTACCACGTCACGGACGTGTCCAGCTTCTACAAGGGCGACAACCTGTGGACGGTCCCGTCGGTCACCGCCGGAGGAACGAACATCCTGCCCCCGCAGGCGTACTACGTCGAGATCCGGCTGCCCGGCCAGACCGCTCCCGAATTCGTCCTCGTCCAGCCCATGGTGCCCGCGTCCCGCCCGAACATGATCGCGTGGGTGGCGGCGCGCAACGATGGCGGCTCACGGGGACAGGTCATCGTGTACGTGTTGCCGTCGAGCTCGACCATCCAGGGCCCGACCCAGATCGAGGCGCGCATCGACCAGGATCCGGTGATCAGCGCGCAGATCAGCCTGTGGAACGCGAGCGGCTCACGCGTGATCCGGGGCAGCATGCTCGTGCTGCCCGTGGGCTCGTCGTTCGTCTACCTCGAGCCGATCTACCTGCAGTCGACCGCCTCGGCCTTCCCGCAGCTGACCAGGGTGGTCGTCGCGTCGTCGCAGACGGTCGGCTGGGGCAGCACGCTCCAGGAGGCGCTGCAATCGGTCGTGACGGGGGTGGGGACGGCGGGGCAGGCCGTCGGCATCGGCACGACGCCCGGCGGCGGCTCGGGTGGTTCGGGCGGTTCGGGCACGGCGCCGAGCCCAGCGCCCGGGGCCAGTCCCATCCGCCGGGCCGGGAGGGCTGCCGGCCGACGCGGCGGGGCTCATCGCGTACATCGACAGCCACTTCGCGCAGGCCAAGGCGGACGAGGCGAAGGGCGACTTCGTGGGCTACGGGCAGCAGATGCAGCTGGTCCAGTCGGCGCTGGGCGCGCTGGGCGCGCTGACCGGCGCGCCGCCATCCGCGCCGGTTCCTTCGGCTGCGGCCTCGGCAGCTTCGGCATCGCCGGCGCCGTAGCCGCTACGCCTACCTGAGCCGCTGCCCCTGCGCGAGCCGCTACCCCTCCCCGACGGCTCCCAGCGACCGCATGACCCCCAGGTACGTGGCGGCCTGGCGCTCCCAGTTGTAGGTCCCGCGCGCCGCGACGAGCGCGCGAGTCCTGAACCCGGCTCGCTCCTGCTCGGTCGCCCCGAGGATGCCCCTGATCGCCCGCGCGACGTCGGCTGGATCGGCCGGATCGCACAGCAGGCCCGCGCCGGTCTCCCGCACGATCGCCGCCATGCCCGGCAGGTCGCTCGCGACGACGGGAACTCCCGCCGCGAGCGCCTCGAAGAGCTTGTTCGGCGTCGTCAGCCGGTGGTTGAGCGTGTTGCCCTCGATGGGCATCGCCGCGACGTCCGCGGATGCGACCCACTCGACCACGTCCGCCGGTGCGACTCCGGGGATCACGTGCACGCGGTCCGCGTGCGGCAGCGCGGCGGCGGCAGCCCGGTAGGCCTCGAAGCGGGGCCCGAACCCCATGACGACGAGGTGGGCGCCCGGGACCAGGGCGATCGCGTCGAAGAGGCGTTCGATCCCGCGGTGCGGGAAGAGATACCCGTGGTAGAGCACGACCGGCGCATCGGCCGGCAGGGCGAGCAGGTCGCGGAAGTGCCGGGGACGCGGCGGGCCGTCCGGTTCGCCCGGCGCCGGCGCCGGCGGCGCGGGCGGGCAGTTCATGACCACCGCCGGGACGACGTCCAGTCGGCGGGCGATCACGCCGGCATAGGCGTCGCTCACCGTGATCACGGCGTCGGCCGCCCGCGCCCAGCGCCGCTCGCGCGCCGCGAGCAGCCGCCGCCAGGGCCCGGGAAGGCGCGCGAAGCGGCCGCTCTCGACGTGGATCTCCAGTGAGTCGTACACGACCCGTCCCCCGCGCCGGCGCGCGAGCGCCAGGGCAACGGGCAGCATGACCAGGCCATCGGCCTGCCACACGTCCGCACGGGGCACGGCGCGCGCGACGGCATCGGCCCAGGCACGGGCGACGACCAGGTAGCGCAACGCCTGCAGTACACGGCCCGGGCCCTCCCGGAGCGCGGCCCGGAGGGGAACTCGACCGAGCGGCATCGACCCGGCCTCGCCGCCGGAGTCCGGCGTCGTCCGAGGCTGGGCGGACGCTCCCGGCCCGGCTGCGGCGCCCTCCGGAAGTCGCGGCCCGGGCAACCAGCGAGGGCCACGCGGCGCCGGGACGCGGATCACCCGGTAACCCGCCGCCCGCTCGATGTCCGGGATCCCCGGCCCCGCGCGTCCGACCAGCGTGACCCCGCAGCCCGCGCCTGCCAGGCTGGTCGCCATCCGCAGCGCCCGGGAGTTGTGTTCCACGGTATTGCCGAACAGGAGGACGACGCTCGGCCGCCGGCCGCCGGTCCGGACGGGCCCCGCCGGCACAGGTTCCCTGGCTGGGGCCCTGCCGGCCGGCGAAGAGTCATCGGCTGGGGGCGATGCGGCTGCGGGAACGGCGCCTGCGGGCACCGCGGCTGCGGGAACGGCGCCTGCGGGCCGGGCCGCCCGTGCGCGCGTCATCCCTCTCCCACGTCCTCGTCCAGGTCCGGGCCCGGCGTCGGCGTCTCCGGGACCGACGCATCACCGAAATCGGTCGCCGGCGGTGCCGTGGCCGCGAGTGAGCCGTCGACGGCCGCCCCGGAGATCATCCGGGGATCGCCGTCGCCGAGCAGGTCCCTGTACAGGCCGACGAGGTGCGACACCTCCGTCTCCCAGTTGTACCGCTCGTGGGCGGCTCGCAGGCAGCGCCCCCGCAGTGCCTCGGCCTCGTCCGGCGGCAGGGCCAGGATGCCCCGGATCGCGCCGGCGACACTTGCCGGATCGGCCGGATCGCAGGCTGCCCCGAGGGGCGAATCCGGGTCCTGGAGGACGATCCGTCGCATCTCGGGAAAATCGCTCACAACGACGGGCACGCCGGCCGCGAGGCTCTCGAACAGCTTGTTCGGCGTGGAGAGGTAGTGGTTGAGCGTCGAGCGCTGGATCGGCATGACGCCCACGTCGGCCGACGCGACCCATGGCGGCAGCTCGTGCGGCGGCACGGCACTGAGCACGTGGAGGCGGCCTCCGTAGCGGGGGTCTTCCGCCCGCAGCTCGAGGCTCGCGCGCTCGCTCCCGTACCCGAGGAAGACGGCGTGAACCTCGTCCATCCCGGGCTGCATGATCGCCTCGGCGATCTCCTCCATTCCCCGATGCGCCGAGAAGCCGCCGTGGTACAGGACGAGGGGGCAGCCCTGCGGGACGCCCGCCGCCGCCCGCAGCAGGTCGGGGCGCGGAACCGGCGGCTCCCAGCGGGCGGGACAGTTCCGCACCACCACCACCCGGCGGGGCCCGTAGCGGCGCCCGAGGTCCTCCGCAAGGGACTGGTTGACCGTCACGAGCGCGTCGATCCCCCGCACCCACCTGCGCTCCTGGCGAGCCAGGATGCGGCGCGCCCACGAGGGCAGCTTCGCGATCCTGCCGGACTCCACGTAGATCTCGTGGCTGTCGTACACGAGGGCGGGGCGGGTGCCCGGGGCAGTGCGGCCATGGCGCGCCGACGCAGCGACGGCGCCGGGAAGCCCGGACAGGTCGTGCCCGTGGTACGCGTCGGCCTCCGGCGCGACGGCCGCCGCCGCGCGTGCCCATCCGCCGATGGACCACTGCCAGCGCGTCAGCCAGTCGATCGTGTCCCCGCCCGGCCGCTGCCCGGCGCGAAGCTTCCGGAACAGCAGGTTGAACGGTGTGCGCACCGCGGTCCATCCGAGCCACGCCACCGTGACCGGCAGCAGCCAGACGAGCTCCGCCCATCCCTTCGGCCCGCGCCGCAGGTCGAAGAGCAGTCGGAACCGGACCCACCAGCGGCCCCGCCACGGGTACCGTGCGAGGATGTACCAGCGCTTCCAGCCCGTGGGCAGCGGGACGCGGACGATCTCGAAGCCGTCGCGCCACTCCCGCTCCATCTCCTTCGACGTGACGTCCTTCGGCCGCGCCATGATCGTCACCGAGTGGCCGGCGCGCACGAGGCTGGCCGCCTCGCGCAGCACCCGCGCGTCCGTCGTGCAGTCGTTGTAGACGAACATGACGATGCGGCTCATGGTTCGGTCCCCGGTGTGCCGGCCGTCCTCCCGCCGGGAGGGGCCATTGACGCGAAGCGCGGTGCCACGTGCGGATTGTCGCCCAGCCGGCGGTACGCCTCCACCAGCCCGGCTCGCTGGCGCTCCCACGTGTAGCGCTCGAGAGCCACGGTTCGGCAGTGACGGCGCAGGGCCTCCCGTTCCTCCTTCGGCCGGCCGAGGAGATCCGCCACGGCACTCGCGATCGCCCCGGGCTCGATGGCCGAGCACGTGCCGAGTCCCTCCACGGTCACGACCCGGCAGTGCTCCGTTCCGCCGGCCACCACGACCGGCACCCCGGCCATGATGCTCTCGAAGAGCTTGTTCGCGAGGTTCAGCCGCTGGTTGAGCGTCCGCGGCGGCTGGCCGACGTAGCCGAGGTCGGTCGAGGCGGTCCAGGGCAGCAGCTCCGACGGCGGCACGGCGTCGAGCACGAACAGCCGGCCGGGCAGCCGGGCGGCCTCCGCGACGAGGCGTTCCCGCAGCCGGCCGTAGCCGAGCAGGACGACGGCGGCGTCGAGCGTCCGGAGCGGCTCCCGATCGAGCGCCTCGATCAGCTCTTCGATCCCGCGGTCGACGCTGAATCCACCCTGGTAGAGAACGATCGGGCGGCCGGCCGCGATCCCGGTCGCCTCCCGGATCCGGTCCGAGGCCGGCGGAGCCGGGTTCTCGGGGTGCCAGGCCGGCGGGCAGTTGAGGACCACGACCGGCAGCCGGACACGGAAGCGCCGGGCGGCCTCTCGCGCAACGCCCTCGCTGACGGCCGTGAGCAGCGCCGCGCGCCGAACCCATGCGGCCTCTCTGCGCCGGACCAGCGAGCGCACGAGCCCGGGCATCCGCGCCAGGCGGGCGGCCTCCGTGTGCAGGTCGGCGAGGTCGTAGGCGAAGCGCGCACGCGAACGATCCGCCGACCCGGCCACCACCGGCAGCGCGACGAGTGCCTTGCAGTGGTACACGTCGGCGTCGGGGACGGCGGCGACGACGGCGTCGCGCCAGGGTCCGACCCGCCGCTGGTGCGCCAGTATCTCCACGAGGCGGCGCAGGAACGCTCGCAGGCGGTCGACGCCGTGCGGCGCGGATGCGGGGAGCGACGTCGCCGACGGATCGAAACCCAGCAGACGGGCCAGCCCGGCCCTCATCGGCTCGGACAGCGGCCGGAACGCGCTCGTCACGCGACGGTCCACGTCGAGGCGGACCAGGTCCAGCCGTTCACCGAGCTGCTCGTGCGCCGCCAGGCCGGGCGACGCGAACGCGAGCAGGGTCACGCGATGCCCGTCCTCGGCGAGTGCGCGCCCCGTGCGAAGCAGGCGCGAGTCGTGCTCGAAGGTGTTGGCCGCCACGATGGCGATTCGCAGGGACCGCGGCGCCGTCGCCACGGGCGCGGTGGCTCCGGTCGGCTCCGCGGCGGGAGCCCGTGGCGTGCGCATGTGACGGCAGTGTAGCGACGCCGCGCCTCGATCGGGCCGGGCTCAGCCGCCGGCCTCGGGATGCAGCCACGTCCCGAGCACGACCGAGATGCGCTGCGCCGCCCCGCCCGGCTCGACGCGCACCCCGATTGCACGGGCCGCGGCGTCGTGGGCCGCGTCGGCGTCTGGAGCCACGCGCGCCAGCGCCGCCACCGCTCGCACGGGGTCCCGGCCCACCAGCACGCTTCGGCCTCCGTGCGTCTCGAGCGTCTCCGGCCACTCGGTGGTCTCGCGAAGCACGAGGGCCGGCGTCCCGAGCCACGCCGCCTCGCGCTGCACCCCGCCGGAATCGGTCACGACGGCCGCGGCATGCAGCTGGAGTGCGAGCGTGGTCCCGTAGCCCTGGGGCGGCACGATGCTCACGTTCGCCGGAACGACGGCATCGAGCTCGTCCAGGACGTGCCTGGTGCCCGGGTGGAGTGCGAGCACCACGGGTCGCTCCAGGACGCCCAGCAGGGCAAGCCACGCATGGACCGCGGCGGGGGCGCGGTTCTCCGCGCGGTGGATCGTCGCGAACAGGTACTCGCCCGGTCGGAGCCGGAGCGCGGCGACGGCGGAAGGAGCATCGTGGCCGATCGTTGCCGGGTCGCGCACCGCAGGCACCGTCACGGCGCAGAGGTCCTGCATCAGGTCCCCCACGACCTCGACCCGGACCCCGGTCCCCGCCGGCCCGCCGACCCCCGGGCCGCCCAGTGCCCGTCCTATGCCCTCGGCGTGAAGATTGGCGGCGGCGTTGTCGTTCGGGGCGAAGAGCATCTCCGCGAGGTGGTCGACCACCACGCGGTTGACCTCCTCCGGCATGCGGCGGTCGAACGATCGGAGCCCGGCCTCGACGTGCGCGAGCGGCACCTCGAGCTTCGACGCGACGAGCGCGCCGGCGAGCGTCGAGTTCGTGTCGCCGAAGACGAGCACGGCGTCGGGCCGTTCGTCGAGGAGGATGGGCTCGAGGCGGTCCATCATCGCGGCGACCTGGCGGGCGTGGGTGCCGCTTCCCACGCCCAGCTGGTGGACCGGCGGCGGGAGGCGCAGCTCGCCGAAGAAGCGGCCCGCCATCTCCTCGTCGTAGTGCTGGCCGGTGTCGATCAGGCGAGGATGGTGTTGCCGCTGCAGCGCCGGCCACACGGCCGCCGCCTTGATCAGCTGGGGGCGGGTGCCGACGACGCAGGCCAGCCTGAGCGCGCGTCCACCGTCGAGGCTCATGCCCCCACCCAACCTCAGCGCTTGCCCGAACTCCCGGCTCCGGCGGTGCGCCGGACGCGTCGCTCGACCCGCGGATCCGGGACGCCCACGCCAACGTACGTCACGCTCTCGGGCAGCGCCAGGTCGCGCAGGGCGTTCCTCCCGTCGAAGACCAGGGCGAGATCCGGGAACCAGGCCGGGTCGATGGTGCGGAACTGGCGGGCCCCGGTCTGCACGACGATGGCGCGGAACCGGCCGGTCTCGCCCCAGTGCCAGGCGCGTGCGCCGGTCCGGGTGACCTCCTCGTCCGAGAGCAACGGGTCGAAGGCCCACACCTCGGCGCCGTGGAACGCCAGCCGCTCGATCAGCGGGATCGCCCGCGTGTACGCGAGCTCCTTCACGTCCTCGCGGTAGGTGAGCCCGAGCACCAGGACCGGCATTCCCTCGAGCGGCCCGAGCTCGCGCTCGACCGCCTGCACCGCGGCGCCGACCTGGCCGTCGTTGACCTGCCGGGACAGCGCGGGCATCGTCAGCTCGGGCGCGCGGCTGATCAGGAAATGGGGATAGACGGGGATGCAGTGGCCGCCCACCCCGATGCCCGGCTGGTGGATGTGGCTGAACGGCTGGCTGTTCGAGCCGCGGATGACCTCCTGGATGTCGACGCCCATCCGCTCGGCGTACTCGGCGAACTGGTTCGCGAGGGCGATGTTGACGTCCCGATAGGTCGTCTCGGCGAGCTTGGCGAACTCGGCGGCCTCGGCGGTCGAGAGCTGCCACACCTCCGAGGGCAGGACGCTGCGGTAGAACGCCGCCGCGCGCGCGCCGCTGGCCGGGTCCACGCCCCCCACGAGCTTGGGGTACGTCTCCAGGTCGTGGAAGATGCGGCCGCTGTAGACACGCTCCGGGCTGAACGCGGCCAGGAAGCCGTGCTCGGGATCGCCGCAGCGGAGGCCGCCGGCGGCCTCGAGCATGGGCCGGAACCGGTCCCGGGTGTCGCCGACGGGAAGCGTCGTCTCGTACAGCACCAGCAGGCCGGGATGGAGGCCGGCCGCGACCGCCTCCGTGGCCGGGTCGATGTAGCGGTAATCCGGTTCCTTCGCGTCCGACAGCATGACCGGGACGATGATCACGACGACGTCCGCGTCGCGCGTCGCGTCGGCGTGCGAGGTCGTCGCGCGGAACCTGCCCGCCGCGTGGGCATCGGCGATGCGCTCGGCCAGCCCGGGTTCCTCGGCGAAGTGGACGCGACCCGTGTTCAGCGTGTCGACCACCCACGGCTGGATGTCGACCCCGATCACGTGCCACCCGTGCGCGGCGTACTGCGCGGCCAGTGGCAGTCCGATCTTGCCCATGCCGATGACGGCGACGGTGCCGACGGTCTCGGGCTCACCGCGCCAGGGGCTGACGAACTCGGTCATGCGTGGGCGACCTCCGGAGGGTGCACGGCGACCGGGCGATGCGCCGCCGCGGACTCGAGCAGCAGGTTGGCGAGCGCGACTGCCCAGAGGCCGTCGGAGCCCGGGATGGCGGCGGGGCCGCCGGTTCGGATGGCGTCGAAGAACGCGTCGAGCTCGCGGCGAAGCGGCTCGGCCGGGGTCACGGGAAGCTGCACGGTCTCCCCGACGAAGGTGGGCGCGTAGCCGTCCAGGTACGTCGGGCTGAGCTTCGCCGCCCCTCGCGTGAACGTCAGCGTCTGGCTCAGATAGTCGACCTGGAACATCCCCTCCTCGCCGAGCACGGTGATGCGGCGCTGCTTCTCGGGGGTGAGCCAGTTCACGTCAAGCAGCCCGACCGTGCCGCCGGGGAAGTGCAGCAGGCCGAAGACGAGATCCTCGTGCGACGTGTGGATGTGCTGCGTGGTCTCGGCATACACGCGATCGGGGCGCAGGCCGGCGAGGTGGCACATGATGTCGGCGTCGTGCGTCGCGAGGTCCACGGCGACGCCGACGTCCCGGATCCGCGCCGGGAACGGGCCGGCGCGCAGGGTCTTGATGCTGAAGATGCGGCTGAGCGCCCCTCCGTGCAGCCGCTCGCCGAGTGCCTGCACGGCCGGGTTGAAGCGCTCGATGTGGCCCGCCTGGAGGAGGACGCCGCGGCGGCCGGCGGCCTCCACCAGCTCGCGACCCTCGGCGACGGTGGTCGCCAGCGGCTTCTCGACCAGCACGGGCACGCCGAGCTCGATCGCATGGAGCGCGATCCCGTGATGGAGGGTCGTGGGAGCGGCGACGACCAGGGCGTCGAGCCCCTCGTCGTCGAGCATGTCGGCGGGGTCGGCGTAACCGTGCGCTCCGGCCTGCTCGACGGCAGGCCCGAGTGCCTCATCGTTCGGGTCCGCCACCGCGACCAGAGTGACGTCGTCGCGGGAGGAGAGGTTGCGCAGGTGGTTCCGTCCCATCGATCCCAGGCCGGCCAGCCCGACGCGCAGCCTGGCGGGCTCGCTCACGGAGCGACCGTCCCGGGGTCCGCGGCAGAGCGGGCGGCGACCGGCTCGACCGGGGTCGCGACCTCGCGCACCGCGCGCACGATCGCATCGAGCTCCTCGTCGGTCAGCTTCGGGTGCACGGGGATGGAGAGGACCTCGTCCGACAGACGGTCGGTCACCGGAAGGTCGAGCTCGGCGGCTCCCGGGACGTACGCCTGCAGGTACGACTGCCGGTGGATCGGGACGGGGTAGTAGATGAGCGATCCGACGCCACGTTCCGTCAGCCCCGCCACGACCCGCTCGCGCTCGCCGGGGAACCGCATCGTGTACTGGTGCCAGACGTGCTCGCGGCCTTCGGGCACCTGCGGGGTCAGGTACCCGGCGAGCCCGGCGGTGAGACGGGCCGCGTTCCGGCGGCGCTGCGCCGTCCGCTCGTCGAGCCGCGGCAGCTGCGCGAGCCCGAGTGCCGCCGCCAGGTCGGTCGGCTTGAAGTTCGTGCCGAGCTCCTCGTGGTAGTAGCGCTGGCGCATGCCGTGGTTGCGGTAGAGCCGGAGCCGGTCGGCGAGCTCGTCGTCGTCGGTGGTCGCGATCCCGCCCTCGCCGGTCATGAGGTTCTTGGTCGCGTACAGGCTGAACATCGCGGGCCCGAAGGAGCCCGCCCTCCGACCGTGGTACGTCGCGCCGTGCGCCTGCGCCGCGTCCTCGATGAGGTGCAGGCCGTGCCTGCGCGCGATGTCGGTCAGCGGGTCCATGTCGGCCATGAGCCCGTACAGGTGGACGGGCATGATGGCCTTCGTCCGCGGGGTCACGGCCGCCTCGACGAGGTCGGGGTCCATCGTGAAGTCGGACTCTCGGATGTCGACGAAGACGGGCGTCGCGCCGGCCTGCAGGATGGTACTGACGGTCGCGTTGAAGCTGAAGCTGACGGTGATGACCTCGTCACCGTGTCCGATGCCGAGCGCGCGCAGGATGGCCTCGGTCGTGACGGTCCCGTTCGACATCATCACGCCGTGCCGGACTCCGCAGTACGCCGCCCAGGCGGTCTCGAACTCGGCTGTGCGGCGGCCCATGGCCACCATGCCGGACCGGAGGACGTCGAGGACCGCCGCCTCCTCGGCGGGGCCGATGTCGGGCCTGGAGATGGATATCACGGTCGGGCCTCCTGGTTGTGCGGCGCGGGCGTGCAGTCCATGGCCGTCATCCGGCGCGGCTCTCGGCGCATCCCTCCGCGACGATCGTGTAATGGCGGCCGCACGCCGGGCACGTGGCGTCGCCCTCGTCATCAGCGGCGAAGTGCGCGCCCGACGCGTCCGCGAGGCGCTGTCCGCAGGCGCACACCCAGCCCAGCCGTCGCGCCGGATTGCCCGCCACGAGCGCATGGTCCGGGACCGGGCGGGTCACGACGGAGCCCGCGCCCACGGTGGCGAACCGCCCCACGTCGTTGCCGGCCACGATCACCGCGCCGGCGCCGATCGAGCAGCCGTAGCGCAGGATGATCGTGCTGACGGTCCAGTCGTCCGCGCCGGCGAGCGCCCCGTCCGGGGTGATGCTGCGGGGGAAGCGATCGTTCGTCAGGATCGCGCCGGGTCCGATGAACACGCCGGTCTCGACGGTGACCCCGTGGTAGACGAGCGCCCCGTTCTGGATCTTGCAGCGGTCCCCCACGTGGACGCCGAAATCGATGTAGGCGTCCTTTCCCACGATGCAGTCGTCGCCGATGACGACGCCCTCGCGGACCTGCACGCGGTTCCAGATGCTGGTGCGCTGACCGATCCTGGCGTCGGCAGCGACGTCGGCTGAAGGATGAATCACGGCGGCGAGTGTACCGGATGCGCTGCCGCTCCCCGCTCTGCCGAACGGCGGGACGGCGCGGGCCGGGTGGACGGTGGCGACGGGCGGGCCGGCCGGCGGGGCCGTTGGCGGTTGGACTCGCTCCGGCCGGTGGGTTCGTTGCCGGTTTCAGGCGCTCCGGCCGGCGGGGCCGTTGCCGGTCGGACTCGCTCCGGCTGCCCGGGCTTGACGGTCGCCGACGGGCATGGCACCATGCACTGCAAATGCGACTCATTCTCATTTCCGACCGCTGACCGATGCCCCTCGACATCCTGGCCCCGCACGCGGGCACCGGACTCTTCGCGCTGCTGCTGAGCTCCTTCCTGCTCGGCGTCCTCCACGGCGTGACGCCCGACGAGCACACCTGGCCGATCACGGTCAGCTACGCGATCGGTGCCGCGTCCGGAAGGCGCGGCATGGAGGCCGGCCTCCTCTTCTCTGCCGCGTTCACGCTGCAGCGCGCCGTGGCGTCCGAGCTGGCCTACCTCGCCCTCGCGCCGATCCTGGCCAGCGGCTCCCTGAACGCCGCCATCGACCTCGCCGTCGGGATCGTCATGGCCGTGTCCGGCGCGTACATCCTGCGGCTGGGTCGCGAGCTGCACCTCACGGAGTGGTTCGAGCAGTTCCTCCACCGGCTCTTCCACCTGGGAACGCAGGACGGCACCAACGGGATCCTCAACGAGGCCGGCCGCCCGATCCCGCTCCGGATGACGCTCGTGCACGGGTTCGTGGCGGGCTGGGGCACCGGAGCCTTCGCGATCATCATCTACACCGTGCTCGCGCCGGCGATGCCGAACGCCGCCGTGGCGTTCCTTCCCGGCCTGCTGTTCGGTGTCGGCACGATGCTGGTGCAGGCGCTGGCAGGGGCCGCGATCGGGGCGTGGATGCGCACCCGAGGGTTCGGCGAGCACGCCATGACGTACGTGTCGCGCGCCGTCGCCGGCAACACGCTCCTGTACGGCGG
Organism: uncultured Chloroflexia bacterium; assembly: GCA_963757865.1. Classification (GTDB taxonomy): domain Bacteria; phylum Chloroflexota; class Limnocylindria; order Limnocylindrales; family CSP1-4; genus JAJYNJ01. Next base: position 63,865 of record CAVWSU010000016.1, on the reverse strand, counting down.
CCTGCTGTTCGCCGCCTGGGGGCTCTTCTCGCTCGCCCTGCCGGGTATCGCGGACGCGCTCGACCGGGGGATCCCCACCGGCCTGGTGATCCCCAACCTCGACAGCGTCAACGCGGGCCTGATCCTGGTCGCGGTCATCGTGGCGGGCATCGCCGCGGGCAGTTTCGTGCGTGCCGTGCGCCGCCTGGACGCGCCCGTGCGGGCCGAGGAGTCACGCCGGTGACCGCCGCGCGCACGCCCCTCGCTCCGCCGGCACCGGCGGCTGACGTCCCGCGATGTCGATCCGGGCACCGGGAGGGCCGGCGCCGGGGATGCCGGGGCTTCCATTCCGGATCCGTCCGTCGCTGCGGACCGGAACCAGGAAAGGGGCCGGGAAACCGCGATGTCGGATGCCCTGGCCATCATCGGGCCGTCGGTCACGGCGGCACGGCGGGCGATCCTGGAGGCGATGCTCGGGTCGGGCCGCGTCCGCACGCCGGAGGACCTGCTCCGGGATGCGCGCCTCGTCGCGCCGGCGACCAGCCTGGCGACGGTGTACCGCACGCTCGAACGCCTCGGTGCCGCCGGGCGGATCAAGCGGGCGACTCTCAGGTCGGGGGCGGTGGGCTACGCCTACTGTGGAACCGACCATCACGAACACGCGATCTGCCTGGGGTGTGGCCGCCTGCGTCCGCTGTCGCCGTGCCTCATCTCGGAGGCGCCGGCGCTGGGCGGATTCGTCGTGAGCGCGCACGTGCTCGACTTCTACGGACTCTGCGAGCGCTGCGCCGCGGACGCCGAGCGCACGGCGGTCGCTGACGGCGCGGCCGACGTCGCGCACCCGACGGGAGCGACGGCTGCGGATTTGGTGCCGGAGAGCGGGGCCTGACGGCCGCCCGAACGCAGAGTCTGACGGCGCGGCTCCGGCCGGCGCCCGAGGCGATCGGCGGCTTCCGCTGCCAACTGGCCGCGATTGCGAGATCAGGCGCTGCGGCGGCCCGGCCGTCGGCGACGCAATCCGCCCTTGTCGGGCGCACGACGCCCGACCACGGCGGCGACAAGCGCGAACACCGCGCCGAACACGGCGGCTCCGCGCCAGTCGAGCAGCGGCCGGACGTCGCCCTCGACCCGCCCGGCGATCAGAATGGCGACCGCCGCACGCGGGCCAACGTCGACGTGATTGCCGATCACCGTCGCGGCGGCCGCCGTCTCGAGACGCACCGACTCGCGTGCCAGCGCAACGCGCACGCTCGACTGCCGGAGCTCGATCTCGTCGCCCACCGCGAGCCCGACTGCGGCCTGGCCGATCCGCACGTCCCGGCCTCGCGCCATGCCGACCGCACCGAGCATGAAGTCGATGCGATCCGCGTCGAGGCTGCCGACCGCACCCGGGCCCGCATGAGCGTCGGGCCCGGCCACCGCACCCGGTCCCGCGTGCGCGTCGACGCCTGGGGCCTCGGCCGGTCCCGCGTGGGCCCGCCCGCCATCCATGCTGCTGGAGGATTGCCGCTCGTCCATCTCGCTCGCCTCCTGCACGTCGGGGCCATGCATCCGGCCGCCGCCGGGCACCGTCCAGCCTACGCGGTCTCCCGCGAGCCGATGGCACCGGCCGGGACGGCGGCTGGTACGATCCGTGCCGATGGCCGCGCCAACGAGGGGGTTCGTCACCCATCGATTCCGCCTCGAGCTCGCCGGATTCCGCCGCCGCATGTCCCGGGCGACTCGTGCGGCACTCACCACCCCCGCCGGACGGGCACAGTCCACGGCCGCGGTCGCCGCCCTCCTGGTGGCGGCGCTCCTGCTCACCAGCTGCTCGGGCGCGCCTGTCGTGCCCCCCACGTCCTCGACTCCGCCGGCGCTGATCGCGGCACCCGCCACGCCCGTCCCGTCGGCGATCACGTCGACGGCGCCCACGGCGGTCCCCACCCCGACACCCGTCCCGCTCGTCGAGGCACCCACCGACGGCGTGCTCGAGACCGCAGCCCAGGCCGCGCGCCCGGTCGTGGCGGTCATGATCGACGACGCACCCGCCGCACGGCCGCAGTCGGGGCTCGCCGCCGCCGACATCCTGGTCCAGGCCCCGGCGGAAGGCGGGATCCCGCGCTACATGGCGCTCTACCAGACCACTCCGGCCCCGGCGATCGGCCCCATCCGCAGCAGCCGGCTCTACTTCGTCGGGTGGGCCGCACAGTGGCACGCGCTCTACGCGCACGTGGGCGGGGCCCCGAATGCGCTGGCCGCGTTGCAGCAGCTCAACGGCAGGCTCGTGTGGAACGCCGACGAGTACATCTGGGCAAGCTACATGCCGCGGATCACGACGCGCGTGGCACCACACAACGTGTACTCGAGCACGACGCAGCTCGACGCGCTCGCGAAGCGGCTCGCCGTGCCGGCGGCGCCGGCACCGGGCTGGTCGTTCGTCGATCCCGCACCGGCCGCGCGGCGACCGGCCGCCGGTGCGCTCCGGGTTCCCTATCCGGCCGGCGTGATCACCTACGAATACGATCCCGCGACCGACCGCTACCTGAGATCCGTCGATGGCGTGGCCCAGGTGGATCCCGTGACCGGGGCGCGCGTCGCGCCGTTCGATGTCGTGGTCGTCTACGTGGCCGTGGGGCCACTCCTCAACCAGCCGGGCGAGCCGACCAACCAGCTGAAGGGCCGGCTGGAGCTGGGATACACGGGCAGCGGGCGGGCACTCGTCCTGCGCGACGGCGTGGCGGTGGACGCGACGTGGAGCAAGGCTTCCGACGGCGCACCGTTGCTGCTGACGCAGGCCTCCGGGGCCGGTGCCGGTACGCCGGTGCAGCTCGTGCGCGGGCAGGTCGTCATCCAGGTCGTGCCCGAGGGGACGGCCGTCACCGTCGCCTCCGCGACGGCCCCGCGCGACGCCGCTGGGGCGGCGCCCCGGTAGCGCGGGAGAGCCGCCGCGCTCGGTCCCGCCGCAGGGCGGCTGCGCTCAGTCCCGCCGCAGGGCGGCTGCGGCTCAGTCCCGCCGCAGGGCGGCCGCGTAGACCTCCCGGGTCTCCGAAGCCACGTCTGCCCACGTGCGCCGTCCCGCCGAGGCCCGCTGACGGGCTACGCGGCGCAGCTGGTCGTGGATGTGCCCGGACCACGCCGCGCGGAGGGCGGCCGCAAGGCGCGCCGGGTCGCGCGGCTCGACGATGATCCCCGCGGGCCCGACGAGCTCCGGCAGGGGGCCCACGCGCGACGCCACCACCGGGATCCCGACGGCCAGGGTCTCCAGCACGGCCAGGCCCGTCCCCTCGCTGATCGCCGGGAAGACCGCGGCCTCGGCGCCGGCCTCGAGGGTGGCCAGGTCGTGGGGGGAAAGGTGCGGCACGAGGACGACGAGATCCTCGACGCCATGCCGGGCCGCCGCGCGCGCCAGCGCCGGTGCGTCGCTCTCCTCCGACTCCTGGGCGCCGGCCAGCACCACCATGGGCGGCCACGGAACGGATTCGCCGTCTTCCGGGTGTCCCGCCTGTCGCGGCCGCGGGGCTCGCGTCGGGGCGCTCCCGGAGCCGGCCGCGTCCTCCGTCGGCGACGTGCGGCGCCGGCGCGACGATGTGTCCGGCGCCTCCTCGCGAAGGGCGGCGAGGGCACGGAACAGCGTGCCCAGGTCCTTCCGGGCGTCGTATCGGCCGCTGAACACGAAGTACCTCGGCGGAAGGCCCAGCCGTGCGCGCAGACCCGCGACCCGATCGGGGCGGCCGGCGGCTGGCACGAAGGCCTCGCCGGCCGCGAGCCCCACGACGGCGATGCGCTCGGGCCGGATGTGCACGAGCCGCCGGGCCGTCTCCGCCGTGGCATCCGAGCAGACGATGAGGCGCGTGGCGTCGCGGAGGATCCGCGCACGAAGCCGGTGCCCGAAGCGCGCGGCGGGACTCGCCGCGTAGATGGACGGCAGCTCCCACGGCGCGAGGTCGAGGAGCGTGGCGACGACGGGCAGGTCCGAGGCGAGCGGGACCGCGCCGCCGGCGGTGTGGTACAGCACGCCTGCCGCGCCCACCTGCTCGTAGCCGTGGCCGCTGCCGAACTCCGCCCCGCGGAGCTGGAACGCGTCGACCGTGAGGCCGGCGGACCGCAGGAACCGCGTGGTGGGGAGCACCCGCCGGCGTCCGGCCACGGTCAGGCCCTGGAGGTCCGGCTCCCGCGTCGGGTCCGCCCGCAGCAGGCGCAGCACCGGCACGAACGACTCGCCCGCCAGCGGATCCGCGGCGAACGCGGTCAGCAGGCGACGGAGATACGCGGCCGTGATCGGCGTCCGTTCGGGCTCCTGCAGCGGCCGCAGGTCGATGACGACCCGCGCCGCGGCCGGCGGCGCATGCGACGGTGGCTCGACCCCGACCAGTTCGCGCATCTCAGCCCGGCTGCTCGTCGCCGTCCGAACCGGCGGCCGGCAGGGGCGGCGTGGTCTCGGGCGGGGCGGCGAGTCCGGCCGCGGGACGCACGCGGGCTCCCGGCCCCCGCCCGCGCAGCTCCTCCCAGCGGAGCGTCAGGACCACCAGAAGGGCCTCCACGACGATCCGGCGGGACATCTTGCTGACACCGACCTCACGGTCGCGGAAGACGATGGGTACCTCGACGACCGTCGCGCCGGCGCGACGTGCGAGGTAGGTCATCTCGATCTGGAACACGTAGCCCCCGGCATGGACCAGGTCCAGGGGGATCGCCGCCAGCGTCTCCCGCCGCCACGCCTTGAACCCGCCCGTCAGGTCGTGGGCGGGCAGCCCGAGGACGATCCGCGCGAACGTCGAGCCGCCGCGCGAGACGGCGCGCCGCCCGATCCCCCACTTCGTGACCCCGCCGCCACGGACGTAGCGCGATCCGATCACGAGGTCGGCCCGGTCCTCGATCGGCTGGACGAGCCCGGGCAGGTACGACGGGTCGTGGGACCAGTCCGCGTCCATCTGGACGACGCGGCCGGCGCCTCCGGCCAGGGCGACGCGGAACCCGTCGATGTACGCCCGGCCGAGTCCCTGCTTGCCCGGCCGGTGAAGCACGCGCACCCTGGGGTCCGACGACGCGAGCAAATCGGCGAGCTCCCCCGTCCCGTCCGGCGAGGCGTCGTCCACGACCAGGAGGGTCGCGCCCGGCAGGCTCGCCATGATCGCCGCGGCGATGCCGGCGAGGTTCCCGGACTCGTTGTACGTGGGAAGCACCACCCACGTGTCGTCGTACGTGCGGTTCGGCTCGCGCGGGCTCATCGCGTGCAGTGTACCGATGGCGACCCGGGTCATGGGAATGAGACGGCCAGCACGGAGGAATTGGTGCGTCCCGGTGCGTTCGCCCGTCCACGCGGAGATCGCCCAGGTCGCCGGCCCGCTCGGACCGGCGAGGCCGGACGTGAACGGCCCGGCGTCAGTGGAGCGTCAGCGTCGTCGCGGTGACCACGGATCGACCCGTCCGCTCGGTGCCGGCCACGCGCAGCGTGATGGTGCCGGCGTGCCCCGCGCGCACCCGGAACACCGCCCGGAACGTCAGCGGACTGCCCGGCACGGCGGTCGCCGTGACCGAATACGTGGCCATCCCGGGCTGGATCACGAGCAGGCGCGGCGCCGCCCTCAGCGCCTCGGCCGCCACGATCGAGACGATCACGACCTGTCCGGGAGCGACGGTCGTCCTCGACGGTGTCAGCCTGAAGGGCATGAGCCAGATCGGGGTCCGCATCAGCAGGGTGCCCGCGGCGGTGGTCGCGGAGATGACGGACTGGTAGCGGCCGGCCGGCATCTGCACGAGTGCGCTCGACCCGGCGCGTGTGCCGGTGCCGTTCCACGACTCGGTCCACGGCCCGGCCGGGGTCTGCCGATGGTCCCACAGGACCCGGACGGTCTTCCCGGACGCGTCCTCGACCGTCCACGTCACGGAGGCCGGCTGGGTGAGTGTCATCGACAGGGACGTCGTGTCCGCGATGCCGTCGCGGTCGAGCGGGTAGAAGACGGCCGGATCTGCGGCGGGCCCGCTGATCGCGGTCATGACCCGGGTGACGATCGTCACGGCGGTCCCCGGCGCACCCCCCGTTCCGACGGGCGTGGCGCGAAGGAGGTACGTGCCGTCGGGAACGGTGGCTCCCGAGTCGTCGCGTCCGTCCCAGGTGAACCGGCCGGTCCCGCCCGCCGCGGCGATGGAGAGGTGGCGGACGGAGGCGCCGGCCACGGTCAGGACCGAGACATCGAGCGTCGCCGGAGCGGAGAGGTCGTACGTGATCCCGAGGGTGTCCGAGATCCCGTCGCCGTTCGGCGTGAAGACGGACGGCGCGACGAACGAGACGAGGACGGGTGCCGGAGCCGGCACGAGCGACGACGAGGTGCTCGACGGGTCGGGCGGGTTCGTCGGCGCGGGCTGCACGCCGGGCACGGCCGCTGCGCCGGCATCGCCGCCGACGACGGCGGTCGTGAGCAAATCCAGGTTGCCGGACAGCGGAACGGTAGAAGTCCGAGGTCGGGGTCTGGGGATCGAGGTGGAGCCGCGCGCCCGGCGTCCGCGTGGAGGGGACGATGAGCGACGCCGTGCCGATCCCGCCGTCGGTCATGAACAGCTGGTCGATCGTCTGGGGCGGGCCGAAGAGGCCGTCGACGATGTCGCCGGCGTCCTGGGTCCCGAGGGCCATGACGGCGGATGCGCCGCCGGCGAGGAATCCCGCGGCGAAGTTGTCGACCCGCTCGACCGCCACGGTCTGGGTCGGCTGGGGCTGGCCCGGCTCGCTGTTGCCGCTCGCATAGCACAGGTGGTTCAGGATGACGAGCGCTCCCGGCGCCAGGCGCAGCGTCGCCATGTACTGCTCGCCGTAGTACTGCACCTGGTCGTCCCGCGCCCCATCGACGGGATCGAGGCCCATCCCGTCCTGGCGGTCCCGCATGAGGGTCGTGGTGTACGGCGACGGAAACCCGTTGCCGTGGCCCAGGTAGATGAGGACGTTGGCACCGACTGCCGCGGCCGAGACCTCGGCCCAGGTGGCGTGGGGATGGAACACCGTGACGACCTGCGCGCCGTGGGACGCCGCACGCTGGGCGATCGCGGCCGCCCACTGCAGGTTGCTGTCGGTCAGCGTGTGCGTCGGTCCGACGACGACGACGACCTTCACGGGGGAGGCCGCGTGGACTGCGGGGGCCGCGCCGGCGACGGCGACGAGCGGCACGAGCAGTGCCGCGCTCATCACGGCGGCGACGATGGCGGCGGGCAGTCGGCGGTGCATGGCGGCTCCAGGCATCTGCATGACGCTCGAGCGGGCGAGATCGGCCCCGGGCGCCGGTGGTCCACCGAGCCTGCGCCACGGGGCCGCCCCGCGGACATCGCGCGATGGTCCCCCCGGTCATGGTCCCATCGGGGCAGGGGATCTCCGTCGCGGCAGGGCGGTCCGCCGAACCCGAACCCGCGCACCGGAACTCGCGCACGAACCGCCGGGCAGGGATCCTGCACGCCGAACCCGCGCACCGGGACTCGCGTACGGGGACCCGCACGCCCGAACCCGCCGCTGCGGACGTGGCACGATGGACCCCCACGACGGAGGCAGGCGATGGATCTCGGTCTTGACGGACGGGTGGCGCTCGTGGTCGGGGCGAGCCGCGGGCTGGGCAGGGCCTGCGCCGGCGAGCTGCTCCGGGAGGGAGCGACGGTCATGCTCGCGTCCCGCGACGAGGCGGCACTCGCCCGTGCCTCCGACGAGCTCGCATCCGGGGTCGACGACGAGCAGGCAGGCCGGGGGCTCGACCCCGTGACCGCGGACGACGCCGACATCTGGCTCGGTGGGTCCCGCGCCCGTCGACCCGCCCGCGAACGGATCGCGTGGACGGCGGGAGACGTCGCGCTTCCGGATACCGGCGAGCGCCTGGTCCGGGCGACCGTGGACAGGTTCGGGCGGCTCGATGTCCTCGTGGTCAACGCCGGTGGTCCTCCGCCGGGGCCGTTCGAATCGATCTCGGAGGAGCAGTGGCGGCGCTCCGTCGACCTCACGTTCCTGTCGGCCGTACGCCTGGTCCGCGCGGCCATCCCGCACCTTCGCGACGAGCGGGCCCGCCGGTCGGGTGGCGGCCGGATCGTGTTCATCGAGAGCGGCAGCGTGAAGCAGCCCGTGCCGAACCTCGTGACCAGCAACTCGGTCCGGTCCGCCGTCCACGGCCTGATGAAGACCCTCTCGATCGAGCTGGCGCCGGATGGGATCCTCGTGAACGCGGTCGGCCCCGGACGGATCAACACGGAACGGATCCGGCAGCTCGACGGCGACACCGCGACGAGGACGGGGCGATCCGAGGACGACGTGCGCGCCGACCAGGAGCGCGCCATCCCGCTCGGGCGGTACGGGGAGCCGTCCGAGCTGGCGGCCGTGGTCGCCTTCCTGGCGTCCGCACGCGCGAGTTACGTGACCGGGACGCTGGTGCCGGTGGACGGGGGACAGAACCGGTCGATGCAGTGACCGGAGGCGACGCAGGCTGGCCACCGCCTGCGACCGCCGTGCGGACCCGCGGCAACGCGCGGGCACCGGTCCGGCGGCCCGCCTCCCGGGTACCATCGCGACGACAAGCTCGCGTCCCCGACCAGGAGTCGTGCGTGCACCTGTTCCTCGTCGGCGCCGGGCCGGTCGGCCTCGTGACCGCCGCCGGCTTCGCGCGCCTCGGCCACCGCGTCACCGTCTGCGACATCGACGCGGAACGGGTCGCCAGTCTCGCAGCGGGCCGCTCGCCCATCTTCGAGCCGGGCCTGGAGGACGCGATCCGCGCCGAGTCGGCGGCCGGGCGCCTCGAGTTCACGACCGCCGCGACGCCGCCCGCGGGTTCGGCGGTGTCGATCGTGTGCGTGGGCACGCCGACGGACGCGGACGGCCCCCTGTCGACCGTGCACGTCGAGTCGGTCGTGGCGGGCCTGCTGGACTCGGCGCCGCCCGAGCACGTGATCGCCGTCCGGTCGACCCTCCCCGTCGAAGGCCCCGAACGCCTGTCGCGCCTGTTCGATCGCCGGCGCGCGGTGGGTCCGTGCGCGACCGTCGTCACGAACCCCGAGTTCATGCGCGAGGGTGCCGGTCTCCGCGACTTCGACAGGCCGAGCCGGGTGGTGACCGGCTGGCTGCGCCCGCAGGACCGGGATGCGGCCCAGGCCGTGGCCGATCTCTACGCACCCCTCGGCGCGCCGACCCTGGTGGCCGACGCCCGTTCGGTCGCGCTCATCAAGCTGGCATCCAACGTGTTCCTGGCGACGAAGATCGCGTTCGCGAACGAGCTGGCGCGCATCTGCGACGCCGTCGGAGCCGACGTGGACCTCGTGACGGCTGGGGTGGGGATGGACGATCGGATCGGCCGCGCGTTTCTCAGCGCGGGCCCGGGGATCGGCGGATCCTGCCTGCCCGAGCAGGCCATCGCCCTGCCGCTGCTATCCACGAGGCTGGGCGTTCCCACGCCCCTGATCGATTCGGTGAGCCGCTCGAACGCCTCGCACCAGCAGGCGGTGGTCACGCGGCTGGAGCGACTCCTGGGCCGGTCGCTGCGCGGCGAGCGGGTCGGGCTGCTCGGCCTGGCGTTCAAGGCCGGGACCGACGATGTGCGGGAATCGCCGGCCCTGGCGCTGGCCCGCGAGCTTCGGGCCGCGGGGGCGATCGTGGTCGGGTTCGATCCCCAGGCGGCGGAGACGGCCCGTCGCTCTGACCCGGAGCTGGTGGTGGCACCGGACGCGGTCCAGGCCGCGCGAGGAGCGGTGGCGCTCGTGGTGGCCACCGAGTGGCCGGAGTTCGGTGCGCTCGACTGGGAACCGCTGGCGGCGGCGATGGAGGGCGACCTCGTCTACGACACGCGCAACGTCGTGGATCGCGACGCCGTGCGGACGGCGGGTCTGCGGGTGGAGTTGCTCGGCCGGCGGGCCTGAGAACCGTGGGTCGTCCGAGCGGCCCGCGGTCCGATCGGACGAGGGACCGAGCGCCCGAGCGGACCTAGGGTGCCGGGGCGAGAGACGGCGCCGGAAGCGGCAGGGACGTGGACGACGGCCCGGGCGAGCCGGCCGCCGGTGCGCCCGAGGCCGCCGGGACGGGCGGCAGGCCGCCGTGGTAGTCGGTGATCACCAGTACGTACTCGAGCTTGTCGAGATTCGACGCCGGGTTGATGAACGCGGTCTGGACCACGGCATTCGGATCGCGCTGCACGTCGACGATGCTCCCGATCAGCAGGCCCTTCGGGAACGGGGAGCGGATGCCGTTGCCGAGGTCGATACCGGCCGTGACCACGGTGTCGTTGAGGTTCACGCGTTCGGTCGCCGGGATGTTCTCCATCACGAGCGCGCCGCCCAGCTGACCGATCACCTCGCCGGTCGCGCGGCTCGATTCGATCAGCCCGATGACCGTGGACCGGGTGTCGCTGATGAGCAGGATCCGGCTGAAGTCGCTGCCGACGGTCGTCACCGTGCCGACGAGCGCGCCGCCGTCGGCCACGACCACGTCGTTGAGCTCGATTCCGCGGTCGGTGCCGGCATCGATCGTGATCACGCGCGTGTACTGGGACACCTCGCGGCTGACCACGGTGGCGGCGACCGTGTGGTAGTCAAGCGACCCCTGGACCCCGAGCAGGCGGCTGAGCTGGTCGTTCTGGACCTTGATCTCCTGGAGCTGGCGGTTCTCCACCGCGAGCTGCTGGTTCTGCTGCTGGAGCGTGCGGTTCTGGGCCTGGAGCTGGTCGATCTCGGCCAGGGCCCCGACGAGCGAGCCGACGGTTCGCGTCGCCCCGGAGAGCGCGGATTCGGCGGGGGTCAGCAGGTTGCCCAGCGCCACCTGGAGCTCACGCATCGGCGGGGTCGAGCTCAGCGCCAGCAGGAACAACCCGATCGCGAGCAGGACGGCGTACAGGATCCCGCGCCGTCGGCTGGCGCGCGTGGCGAACATGGGCCGCCCGGTCAGCGCGGAGGCCGGGAATAGGTCTCTGCGACGAGCGAACGTTCCATGGTGGCCAGCTCCTCGAGCGCCTTGCCGGTGCCGCGCGCGACGCAGGTCAGCGGGTCGTCGGCGATGTGCACGGGCATCTGCGTGGCCTCCGCGATGCGACGATCCAGGCCCTGCAGGAGCGCACCGCCCCCGGCCAGCACGATCCCCTGGTCCATGATGTCGGCGACCAGCTCGGGCGGGGTCTCCTCGATCGTGTCCTTGACGATGTCGACGATCTGCTGGACGGACGGCTCGATGGCCTCGCGGACCTGCTCGGCGGTGATCTCCACGGCCCGCGGCAGGCCGGTGAGGAGATCGCGACCGCGGAGCGTCACGCGAAGCTCGTCCCAGTCGCCGGGATACCCCGAGCCCAGCGCGATCTTGATGTCCTCGGCCGTGCGCTCGCCGACGAGCAGGTTGTACTCGCGGCGACCGAACCCGACGATGTCCATGTCCATCTCGTCGCCGCCGATGCGGATGCTCTTGCTGATGACGATGCCGCCGAGGCTGATCACGGCGACCTCGGTCGTGCCTCCGCCGATGTCCACGATCATGCTGCCCGACGGCTCACCGACCGGCAATCCGGCTCCGATGGCGGCCGCCATCGGCTCCTCGATGAGGCGCGCCCAGCGAGCGCCCGCGTTCATCGCGGCGTCGCGCACCGCGCGCTTCTCGACCTCGGTCACGCCCGAGGGCACGCCGAGCAGCATCCGCGGGCGCGGAATCAGCCCGACACGATCGTGCACCTTGTTCACGAAGTGCTTGATCATCTGCTCGGTGACGTCGAAGTCGCTGATGACGCCATCGCGGAGCGGGCGCACCGCGATGATGTTCGCCGGCGTGCGGCCCACCATGCGCTTCGCCTCGGCGCCGATCGCGAGCACCTTGTGGGTCTTCGTGTCCAGCGCGACGACGCTCGGCTCGCTGATCACGATCCCCCGGTCGCGCACGTGGACGAGGGTGTTGGCGGTGCCGAGGTCGATACCGATGTCGCGGGAGAAGAGCCCGAAAAAGGCGTCGAGGATGCTCGTGGCGGGACCTGCATGCTGCGGGTTGCTGGGCCGGGCGGCGATCGCACCCCTGTCGATCCGGATCGATCGCGGCAACTGGTGAGTGCGCCGAGCAGTATACCCGGCGGTTCTGCCGCGACGGCGATCGGAGCCCACGACGGCGATGAGCGGCGATGACGAGACACCCGCGGCGCGCGGACCTCGCCCGTCGCGGACCCCCGGTCCGCCGCTGGCAGGACCTCGCCCGTCGCGACCCCGGCTCGAGCCTCGGGCTCGTGGTTCGGGGCGCGGCATGGCCGATTGGCCGGCGTCATCCACCGCCCCCGGGACGCTCGAAGGCGACGCCCCGGTCCCGCAGGCTGACGAACGCGTCGTGCCCGATGACGAGATGGTCCAGGACCGGGACGTCCAGCAGGCGGCCCGCGGCGACCGCCTCCGCGGTCAGGTGCAGGTCGTCGGGGCTCGGCGTGGGGTCCCCGGACGGGTGGTTGTGGACGAGGATCACCCCCGCGGCCGACTGCCGCACGGCATCCCGGAACAGCTCGCCCACGCGGACGAGCGCCGTCGAGACGTTGCCCTGGTAGACGGTCTGCACGGCGAGCACCTGGTTCTTCGTGTTGAGGAGCACGACGCGCAGCTCCTCGCGCTCGAGCCGCCCCATCTGCATGACGAGACGGTCGGCGACGTCGCGCGGCGTGCGGACGGTGAAACGGCCCGTGGGCCAGTCGGCGAGGAGGCGTCGCCCGAGCTCGAACGCCGCCACGAGCTGTCCGGCCCGGGCCACACCGATCCCCGGCAGCGACTCCAGCTCGACGGCGCCGGCGGCCGCGAGCGCGGACAGGCCACCGTGCGCTGCAAGGGCCTCGGACGCCATCTCGACGGCGCTCCGCCCGGCCGCGCCGCTCCCCCAGATGAGCGCGATCAGCTCCGCGTTCGTCAGGCCGGACGCGCCACGCGCCGCGAGCCGCTCCCGCGGCCGTTCTTCCGGAGGCAGTTCCCGCAACAGCCGCGGACGGCCGGTCGCCGGGGGCCGGGGGGTGGCTGCGACGCCCGCCGGAGCCTCCCGGCCAGGGTGGATCCGGACGGCCATGCCAAGCCTCCTCGAGACTGCGGGCAACACGGGCTGGATCCGGCGCCCCCGGGCCCGAACGACGGAGCCCGCCGATTCCTCCGCCATCCGGACCCGGGAGCTGCCGCGATCCTAGGATCCGACGCTCAACGCGGGCTTCACGCCCGCTTGCCGGGCGATTGCCGGACCCCGCCCGTCCGGGCCCCGCGCTAGCCGCGAATTGTTCCGGAGGTCAGGAGCAGGATCACCGCGACGGCGTTGAACGTCATGTGCCCGGCGATCGACGCCACGATCCCGCGCTGCGAGAAGAGCCACCCCAGGACGTACCCGACCGGCAGGATCACCGCGAACTGGAGGATCGCCGTCCGCAGGCCGTCGGCGGCGTTCGTGGCCGTCACGTTCAGGATGTGCGCTGCGGCAAAGAAGAGGGTTGCCCGCAGCAACCCGCTGCGGAGCCCGAGGTCCCGCCACCATGCCGTCAGGGAGAGCCCGCGAAAGAACGATTCCTCGCCGATCGGCGCGATCACGATCGCGGCCACGATCGTCGCGAGGGCATCCGGAGCCGTGCGGGGCACCGGTAGCGCGCTGGGCAGCTGCGCTCCGAGCGCGGCCGCGAGCACGGCACCCAGCAGGATCGTGACGAGGTACGTGGGGACCATGAGGACGACGCCGGAGAGGACGTCTCCGGCCAGTCGCTCCGCCGAACCCCGCCACCGTGTCGGCCAGCCCATCCCGGCCCAGCCGAGCGCACCGGTCCGCACGACGAACAGCCAGGTCGCCACGAGATATGCGCAGGTGGTCAGCCCGACGTCGACCAGTGCACCGATCGAGTTCGACTCGGGTGCGATCAGCCCGACGGCGCTCAGGAGGCCCACCACCAGCGTGACGGAGAAGAGGACGACCCCGAACAGGATCAGCGGCGACGGACCGCGATACCGGTCCGCACGCCGGTCCATCCGAGCCAGCACCTGGTAGCCCGCCGCGCTGGCAAGCGAGAGGGCGAGAGCCACGAACGCCGCGAAGAGGAGCACGACCGCGACGCCGCCCGCCGGCCGGCCGGCCGTCGCGCTCGACGCCGCGCCGCCCGCCACGACGAACAGCCCGACCCCGGCCAGCCCCAGCAGCCACGCCATCACGTACAGGCCGGGCGCCGGCCGGTTCTCGAGGCTGAAGATCCCGGAGCCCGGCGGCCCATGCCGCTCCGCGGCGGCGGGCGCGTCACGCAGGGCGGGCGGCGGCTCGAGGTCCGGACCCGCGGCGTCACCGGCGTAGCTGCCGTCGCTCACGCCGGAACCGTCCGAGCCGTTCTCCTCGGGCCCGCCGAAAGGGACCGGGTGCAGTCCCCCATCCGGGCCGGCGTTCACCGAAGCGGCGAACCTCCCGGCTGCTGGTCCGCGCGAAGTGCCTCGAGAGAGCCGGCGATCGTGGGCTGGGTCGCCTCCGGCCCGGTGGCGAGGGGCGTGACGGGAGTGCCCGCGCGAACGCCGCGCCGCCCCGACGACGAGGGCCGCGATCTCGCCGCCACGGGCGGCGGCATCAGGTCGACGCCGCACCAGGCGCACACGCTCCAGTCGAGCTCGACCCGGTGGCTGCACGATGGGCACACCCGGCGAAGCTGGTTCCGGCAGGTGGGGCAGACCAGCCAGTCGGCCTCGACGCGGCGGTCGCAGTTCGCGCAGTGGGGCTGCGCCTCGATCTCGCGCAGCATCGCCTCCTCGGCGATCGCGCGCTCGTTCGATTCCGCGAGCGTCTCTCCCGGGCGGACGAGGCGGTACAGCAGGATGCCGAAGGGGAACAGGATCGGCGTGAAGAGGATGATCACCACGGCGGCCAGGTAGGGCGCAATGGGATTCGAGGTGCGCGCCTGCAGGTCCTTGTACGCCCAGTATGCGCAGGCGAGCCACAGGAACACGACGTAGACGGCGACGGCGCGACCGACGAGCTGCACGTGGGAGTCGTTGAGGAACGTGTTGATCGCGTCGGCAAGGGGCGTGAGGATCTGGTCCATCTGCCTGGCTGGCGCCTCCTGCGAAGCCCTCGAAGTCGCCCGAGTCTAGCAGAGGCCCCATGCCGCTCCCGTTACGGCGCCGTCGCAAAGCTCCACAGGATCGTACGAATGGCTGACCCCAGCCCGGCGACCAGGAGGGCGGCGAGCCAGGTCGCGACGAAGACGACCGTCGCCACGACGAGCGCCTCGGCAGATGGCGGGGTCCTGGACATCGTGGCCGTGTAGGCGTCCCGCAGGCCGGGCCACGCGAGCTCGATCGCGATCACGCCGGGGACGATCGAGGCGAGCGTGACGATCCATGCGCCCGCCCACGTGGCACCGATCCGCCCGAGCGCGAGCAGGTCACGCCGGAGGCGCCGAAAGGCGGCCGGGCCTTCGTCCGTCCGGGCCACCGGCAACGACGTATCGAGGCCCGCGGAGGCGCCGGACGCTGCCGAGGCGGCCGCCTCCGGGCCTCTCCGGCGCTCGTCGCGACGGAGGACGCGCCGAGAGATCAGCGCGTTGGCCACGTCCGCCAGCAGGAGGCAGCCGGCGAGCGCGATGACGGGTCCCGCAGCGCCCTGGACGACGCGTACCGGATAGGGCACGTCCACCGACGTCGGGAGCAGGAATTCCTGCTCTCCGACCGAGATCATGCGGCTCACCGTCACCAGCCCGGCCGCGATCGCCGGCAGCAGGGCGAACAGCTCGGTCGCGACGAGGCGTACGAGCAATCCGGCGCGCACGCCCCCCCGCTCGGACACGGGATATGTCCCCGGTTGCGCGTCCGCGCCTGCCGCCGGCTCACCGGACGTTCCGGAACGGACGCGAGCCGCCGTCGATCGATCCACCATCATCCGGAACGACACGGCGTCGGAGAGCGCGCCGAGCACCAGCGCGACGACCACGACGACCAGGGTGGCGGCCCCGAGCGCGAGGAGCTGCGGCACGAACACGGACGAGATCCCGCTGGTCGTCACCGACAGGGGCGGGACCAGCAGCGTCACGCCCACGGGCGTGGGCAGCGACAGGACGGGGAGCGCGAAGACCAGGATCCCGCCGCGAACCAGGAACCCCGCGGCCGCCACGGCCCACGCCGAGGGTGATTCGAGCGTGTCGCGGATCGCCGATCTCACGAGGGCCTGCCGGCGGCCACCAGCGACTGACGGAATGCCCGGAGCGCCGCCTGCGCCAGCTCGGTCGGGCGCATGGTGGCGGCGCGCATCGGCTCCCAGCGCACGGCCATGCGCAGCACCAGCGGCTGCCGCCACGGGCGGCGCTCGTCGACGGACGAGGGAAGCGCGAGCCTCAGCTGCTGGCGCCCGCCGTCCTCGAGGATCATGCCGGACAGCGCGCCCGCCAGCAGCGGGGCCCATCACGAACAGTGGCGGCACGGGCGGCGGCCCCGACCGCGGTGCGAACTCCTCGGCCTCGAGGACGCCCGCCTCGTCGTGCGCGAAGAGCACCGCGAGCCACCAGCCGTCGTCGGTGGTGGTGGGCCGGGTCATCCCCACCAGCACGCGCGCAGACGATTCGCCCTGGGGCGCGGGCAGGGCCAACTCCTCTTCCTTGAGGAACGACGGGCCTGGAACGGGCGGTCGGGTGCGCACGGGGACGAGGATAGCGAGCGTCGGGACTCCCGGCGCCCGACGGCCGATCCGGGCGGCAACCGGCCTGGCGGCGGCCGGTCGACGGACGCCCGGGTTGCGGATGCCACGACTCACAGCCTGTGGATGAAACCGGGCGCACGAGGTCGCATCGACCGGGGCCGAACGGCGCTTGACCTCCTGGAGCACCCGGGAGAGACTGCCTGCGGATGACACTCGGCCAGACTTCCGGGGAGGGCCCGAGACGATGAAGACACCCAGGCAACCGCTGAACGTGCGACGAGGCGCGGCCGTCGGTCTGGTCGTTCTCGCAGTCCTTGCGCCGGGCATCGCCATGAGGTCCGATACGCCCTTCTTGACGCTCGTCGAGACGCTGGTGATCGGGATCGCGGCCGTCTTCGGCGCGGTCGCCGTCGTGGAGGCCATCAACCGGTGGCAGGCGCGTCCTCCGTCCCGGGGACCGGCACTCCACACGCGGCGGGCCGTCGCTCTCGGGCTCGGCGTGGGGATGCTGACCGAGGCGGCCGTGAGCGTCCGGACGGCAGATCCACTCGCCACGTTCATCTCGAACGTCGTGTTCGTCCTGTGGGTGGCGCTCCTCGTGTTGGCAGCCGCCCTCTTCGTGGAACGGCGCGCCAGGCAGCCTGGCGCGTAGCGCGTTCGTCTTCGCGTGCGGGGCCAAGATGTCAGGCAGGCTCCACCCGCAGGCGCGCGAACAGGTAGCCCAGTGCGGCCACCTCCAACCAGGCGAGGGCGCTTTCCTCGGTCCCCTCATAGCAGCGCGACAGCCTCCGCCATCGTCCGAGCTGGGCGAAGGCATGCTCGACGCGCACGAGCGGCATGATGGGAAAGAAGACACCTCGGCGCGTGCGCTTCCCGGGCTGCGGCGGCGGAGGCGGCACCGTCCCTGGTTTCGGCGGCACCTTGATGTCGAGCGCAAGCCCGCGCGAGGCGGCGAGCCTGGCCAGCCCCCGATAGCCGCGGTCGCCCATCACGGCGGCGAGACGCGGCAGCTCGTCGATCCGATCCCGGAGCAGCTCCCTGCCGACCTTCGCGTCGTGCGGGCTGGCCGGATCGACCCGAGCGGCCACGGGGAGCCCGAGAACTTCCACGAGGATGGAGCGTTTGGCCCCCATCGTGCGGCCTCCCCGTCCGCCCTGGTCGTGGAAGGTCGGGCCGGACCGTCCGCCGCGCACCGTCTGCGCGTCGATCATGACCATCGAAGGGGTCGGGAAGCGGGCGTGCTTGGAGCGGACCTCCTCGCGGATCCGCCTCATGGCCCGTTCCCACACCCCACTCGTGCGCCACCGGCGCCACTGCTGCCACACGGCCTGCCAGGGCGGATAGCGATCCGGCAAGTAGCGCCACTGGCACCCGGTGCGGGCCAGGAAGAGCATCGCTTCCACCATCGCCCGGCGCGGGTAGATCGCCGGCGCGCCGCGGCGTCCAGGTGGATCGAAGACGCCCTCGATCCGGGCCCACTCCGCATCCGTTAGGTCAATGACCGCTCCCATGCCGCCGAGCCTGACGCCGCCGCGTGCCAGGTTCTATGGCACGGGGGGCCAATCCGTGCGTGAACTTTCGTCCACAGGCTGTCAGTCTCCGGGCTCGTCCCCAGGTGCGTCGGCGTCGGAGGATGCTGCGTCGGCAGCCTCGGGGACGCCGGCAGCGGCGAGCGCCGCGCGCTGAGCCTCCAGCTCGAGCTGCAGCATGGCACGCCGCACCGAGGCATCGGGCGGCCCGAGCTCCGGGCGCGAGCCGGGCAGCGCGATCTGGTCGCCGACGGCCGGCGCGACCAGGGCCAGGATCTCGGGGCTCACGTCGCGGACCGTTCGCCGCACGTCGGCGGGTGCCACCGTGACGCCGGGGATGTCGGGCATCTCGGCGATCGGGTGCAGTGCGGCGCCGCACGACGGGCACGTGGCGGCGGCGCCGTCCGGGATGGAGCCGCCGCACCAGGGACAGCCCGGCGGCTGCCGCACGGCGGACGTGAAGCCCAGGGCCTCGTCGTCGAGACCGGGCGCAAACGATCTGGCGGGCAGCGGGTCGCCGCCCGCGTCGAAGGCCGGATCGGCCGTGTCCGTCCGATCGATCGTGGTCGCATCCGCCCGATCGATCGTGTCGGACGCGCCGTCCGCACCGGAGGGGGGCGAAGGATCCAACGAATCGGCCGGATCCGCGAGATCGCCCGGCTGCTGCTCGTCCACGGTCACTCCCACTCGATGGTCGCCGGTGGCTTGCTGCTGATGTCGTAGACGACCCGGTTGACGCCGGGCACCTCGTTGACGATCCGGGAGCTGATCCTGGCCAGCACGTCGTACGGGAGCTTCGCCCAGTCGGCCGTCATCCCGTCGTCGCTCGTGACGGCGCGGATCGCGACCACGTTCGCGTAGGTGCGCCCGTCCCCCATGACCCCGACGCTGCGCACGGGGGTCAGGATCGCGAAGCTCTGCCAGACGGCGCGGTAGAGCCCCGCGGCCTTGATCTCGTCGATGACGATCCAGTCCGCCTCGCGGAGCGTGTCGAGCCGCTCCGACGTCACCTCGCCGATGATCCGGATCGCGAGCCCGGGCCCCGGGAACGGCTGCCGCTGCACCATGGCCTCCGGAAGCCCGAGGGCGAGCCCGACGGATCGCACCTCGTCCTTGAAGAGGTACCGCAGCGGCTCGATGAGGTGGAACCGCAGGTCCTTCGGCAGCCCGCCGACGTTGTGGTGCGTCTTGATCTTCTGCGCGGCCTTCGTCTCCGGCGCGGTCGATTCGATGACGTCCGGGTAGAGCGTCCCCTGCGTCAGGAAATCGATACGGCCGAGCTTCTCCGCCTCTTCCTCGAAGACGCGGATGAACTCGTCGCCGATGATCCGGCGCTTCTGCTCGGGGTCGTCCACGCCGGCGAGCCTCGCGAGGAACCGCTCGCGTGCGTCGACCATCACGAGGCGCATGCCGAGGTTGCGCTCGAACGTCGCCCGGAGCAGCTCCGATTCCTTCTTCCGCATGAGACCGTGGTCGACGTAGATGCAGGTGAGCCGGTCGCCGACGGCGCGGTGCACGAGCGTCGCGGCGACGGCCGAGTCCACCCCGCCCGACAGCGCGCAGATGACCCGCCCGTCGGAGCCGGTGGCCCGTGCGTGCGCGTCCACGCGAGAGCGGATCTCGGACACGGTCGATTCGATGAAATTGGCGGACGTCCAGGTGGGGCGGGCCCCCGCGATGTCCAGGACGAAGTTGCGAAGCAGGTCGCGCCCGGCGGGCGTGTGGACGACCTCCGGGTGGAACTGGATGCCGTAGAAACGGCGGCGTGCGTCGGCCATGGCCGCGACCGGTGTCGAGTCCGTCTGCGCCGTGGGCCGGAAGCCCTCCGGGACGCGCACGATCGAATCGCCGTGGCTCATCCACACGGGCTGCTCCCGCGGCGTCCCGGCGAACAGCCGCAGATGGTCGGCGCTGCCGTCCGGCTCCACGACCTGGATGCTTGCCGGACCGTACTCCCGCTTCGTCGCGGCGACCACCTCGCCGCCGAGTGCCTCGGCCATCAGGTGGAGCCCGTAGCAGATCCCGAGCGTCGGGACGTCCCCGGCCCACAGCCCGGGATCGGGATGCGGCGCGTGGTCGTCGTATACGCTGCTCGGTCCGCCCGACAGGACGATCGCCTTCGGCCTCCGGCGCACGATCTCCTGCCAGGGCGTGTCGAACGGAAGCAGCTCGGAGTAGACGTTGAGCTCGCGGATCCGTCGCGCGATCAGCTGCGCGTACTGGCTGCCGAAATCGAGCACGACCACGGTGTCTGGGTGCGCCCCGCTCGATTCCCCGCGCGGCACGCCGCCCCCCGGCCGGTCCTCGGGCGAGCGCTCGGGGGCGGGCGCATGAAGCGCCGTCTCCAGGTACGCCTCGACCTCGGCGTCGTCCGGAGCGAGCACGCGATGGCCGGCGTTCGCCGCCTCGCCGTGGACCGTCTTCCCTCTCTGAGGGCGGGGCGGGCGATCGTGATCGGCATGGGCGGTGGGCTGGTCTTCGGGCAACGGTCCCTCCCCGGCGCGAATCCTGCGCGCAGTCTAGCGGCTGCAATCCCGTTCCGGCCTCCTGCCGTTCGCGCCGCCCGCCGCACGTGACGAGCGGACGGCCACGAACCGCAGGGCGCGCCGGGGCAGGCATCGGGGCCGGGCGGAACCCGGGGGCGCGAGCATCCGGGCCTGCCTGAACCCGCCGGCGCGCAGGTTCACCTCGGGGCGGTCCGGGTCAGCGAGGGACGACCGGCCGGAGGCGGAACGAGGGCCCGTGGCCGAGTCCCTCCGCCGGCGTGCCTCCCCGCAGGATCAACTCGCGGATCGCTGCGGCGTGGGCAGCGCCTTCCAGCGGCTCCGCGACCGCCTCGAAACTGCGGTCGGCGATGGTCACGCGACAGGCCGGATCCGACAGCAGGTTGAGGGCCCAGGCGGCCGACTCGTCGCCGGCCGCGACCAGCACCGACCCATCCTCGCCGTCCACGAAGCCGACCACGGCCTGCCGCGTGAGCCCGCTGCGGCGGCCGCGCGTCTGGATCCTGGCTGCGTGGCCCCACGCGACCATCTCGTCGCCGATGGCGTCACCCGTCCACGCGCCATCCTCGGCGGGAGATGCGGATACGTCGCCCCTGGTCTCGCCCGGCAGGCCGGATGGCCGCGCGTCATCGCGGCCCACGATCGACCTTACCTGCCGCGCTGCCAGGACTTCCCCTCGGTGGCGACCGAGGGCGCGTAGACCATCTCGACCTGCTGCATCTCGCGGATCGTGCGGGCGCCGAGGGCCGCCATCGACTGCCGCAGGGCGCCGACGAGGTTCTCGGACCCGTCCGTCACGTGCGCGGGACCGAACAGGATCCGCTCCAGCGTGCCCACCGTTCCGACCCGGATGCGGGTCCCGCGCGGCAGCGTCGGCGACGGCGCCGCCATGCCCCAGTTGGTGCCGCGCCCGGGCGCCTCCTCGGCACGCGCGAGGGGCGAGCCCAGCATGACCGCGTCCGCCCCGGCGGCGATGGCCTTGGCGACTTCGCCCCCGCGACGCATGCCCCCGTCGCCGATGACGGGCACGTACCGGCCGGTCTCGTCGCGGTATGCGTCGCGTGCCGCGGCCACGTCGCTGATCGCGGTCACCTGCGGCACGCCGATGCCGAGCACCTCGCGCGTCGTACACGCGGCGCCGGGACCGACCCCAACGAAGATGGCCGCGATCCCCTGCCCCATGAGCTGGTAGGCCGCATCGAACGACGTCGTGTTGCCGACCGCGACGGGGATGGGCATGAAGCTCGTGAACTCGCCCAGCTCGAGCGGGTCGTACCCGGTCGCGAGGTGTCGCGCGGAACTGACCTGCGACTGCACGAGGAAGAGGTCCGCCCCGTTCCTGGCGCACGGCAGGCCGAACCGGCGGGCGACCGCGGGTGTCGCGGACACGGCCACCGGGCTCCCGGCCGCCCGGATCTCCTCGATCCGGCGGGCGATCAGATCCTCGCGGATGGGCTGCGCGTACGCCTCGGCGAGCAGGCGCTGGACGTCGTCATCGGACGCCGTGGCGATGCGCTCGAGCAGGACGTCCGCGTCCTCGTACCGTGTCTGGACGCCCTCGAGGTTCAGGACCGCCAGGCCGCCCAGTCGGGCGAGCACCCCCGCGAACGCAGGATCGACGACAGCGTCCATGGCCGCGGCCAGCACGGGAATGCGGAGGCGGATGCCGGCGATGTCGACTCCCGTGTCCACGTCGGCCGGCTCGACCGTCTCGATCCCCGGCGCCAGCGAGACGTCGTCGAACCCGTAGGTGGGGCGGATGGAATCGACCTTGGACGGGCGGCGCCGCTCCGGGCTGGACGGCTCGACGGGGACGGGTCGGCGCGAGGCCTGCAACACGATCGATCGACTCCCTCTGCAGCGGTCGAGATGGTTGCAGTTCAGTATACCGGCATGAATTCGCCCGCCCGCAAGCTCGACCAGGTTCCCGCCGACGCCGGCGCGACCGCGGCCAGCGACGCGACCGACTCCCTCGCGACCGATGCCGGCGCGATCGACTCCCACGCGACCGCGCCCGGCCCGCCAGGCGCTCCGGCGCCCCCGTCCGACGGGGGGTCCGCCGCGCCGGCGCTCGTCACCCTCGACACGATCCGGGCCGCGGCAGCCGTGCTCCGCGGCGTGGTGGTCCGCACGCCCCTGCTGCCGTTCGGCGCGCCGGTGCCGGGCGATCCCCGGGGCGGGACGCGAGCCTGGCTCAAGCCCGAGTCGCTCCAGCCCATCGGCGCGTTCAAGCTCCGTGGCGCCTACTACAACATCGCGACGCTGTCCCCGGAGCGGCGCGCCGCCGGAGTCGTGGCCCACTCGAGCGGCAACCACGCGCAGGGCGTGGCCCGCGCCGCCCGCCTCCTGGGCGTGCGGGCGGTCATCGTGATGCCCTCCGATGCGCCGCGCGTCAAGGTCGAACGGGTTCGCGCCGACGGCGCGGAGATCGTGGTCGTGGGGCCGTCCAGCGAGGAGCGGGCGGAGCGTGCGGCGGAGCTGGCGGCACGCGACGGGCTCACGATGGTCGCCCCCTACGACGACGCGGCGACGATCGCGGGGCAGGGCACGATCGGTATCGAGATCGTCGAGCAACTGGCGGAGATCGAGTCGGGCGCGGCCTCCGGCGGACCGTCCCCGTTCACCGTCCTGGTGCCGGTCGGCGGCGGCGGGATCGCCAGCGGCGTGGCGGTCGCGGTCAAGACCCTCCGTCCGGACGCAACGGTGCTCGGCGTCGAGCCGGAGCTGGCGGCCGACGCCCGGGATTCACTTCGTGAGGGTCACGTGGTGACGTGGCCGTCCGAGCGGGTCGGGCAGACGATCGCCGACGGCCAGCGGACGGCCCACGTCGGCGCCATCCCCTTCGCGCACCTGCGCCGGTATCTCGACGGCATCCTCACCGTCTCGGAGGACGAGATCGCCCGCGCGATGGTCCGCGCCGCCCGCGAGGCACGCCTCGTGCTCGAGCCGTCCGGCGCCACGACCCTGGCCGCGTGGCTCTTCCACGGCGCGGAGATACGGCCGGACGGGCGGGTCGTGTGCATCCTGAGCGGCGGCAACGTGGATCCGGCCCGATACGAGGACCTGATCGCCCGAGGGCTGGCCGCGGGCGGCTGATGCCGGCCGCGGGCCGCTGTTGCCGGCCGCCGGGCGGAGGGCTGGCCGCGGGCGGCTGATGGCGATCCCGGCCCTAGAGCCGGACGAAGCGCTCCACGGGGAGCACGAAGACCACGGCTCCGCCCATCTCGACCTCGACGGGATACGGCAGGTAGAACTCCCCCGGCTCCATGATCGGAGGCATCGGGTTGACCACCTGCGTCCGGGCGTGACACTGCTCGCCGACGACGGAGATCACCTCGTCGACCTGGTCCTCCTCCACGCCCACGATCACCGTCGCGTTCGTCTGCTTCAGAAAGCCACCCGACGAGTGGAGACGCGTGGCACGGAATTCGCGCTCGAGCAGCGCGTCCACGAGCGCCCCCGCGTCTTCGCTGTGGACGATCGCCACGACCAGCTTCACGGCCGGCAGTATATGCGGGCCCCCCGAGGTTGACGAGCAGGGCGGACGGGCACGTTCCGGTGCCCCGGCGCCGGGTATGATTCTGCGCGGGCGTCCGCCTGCGGGGCAGGCGTCCCGGACATGAGGTGCGTGCCCACGGGTGGAAGCCCGGGCGAGCGCCCGTGGTCGAGCCTGGATCAGGCCGCAGAGGGGAGGCGGCGGGCGCCCACTCGTGGGACGAGCAGGTGCCTGCCGCGGTGGAGACTGCGATGTCGAGGGAACCTTCGGTGCCGGGCGACCCAGTCGCGACGTCCGTGCTCTCGCTCGCGGGAGTGGCCGACCTCCATGCGAGGCTCGACGTGATCGCCCGCGAGGCGGCCGGCGTGGTGCCGGGCTCCGTCGCGGCGATCTACCTGCTCGACGAGGACGCGCGCTCGCTGCGTGGAGTGGCGGCTCATCCGCTCGATCCGGATGTCCTCCCGCAGATCGAGGTCCCGGGCGACACCGGAGAACCGGATGCCGCGTTCCGTGCGATCAACGATCGGCACGAGGTCGTCGCGCTCGCGGGAGGCACGATCGCGTCGGCGTTCCTCACGGCGGCAGGTGCCGCCCGGGCAGTCGCGCACCTCCCCATGGTCGTCCAGCGCAGGGACGAGGGACCGGACGTCGAGGGCGTGCTCGCCGTGGCCACGCCGTCGGCGCCTCCGAAGGGCGCTCCGCTCGAGACGCTCCGTGCGCTGGCGGCGCTGGCGGCGCTGGTCTCGGTGCAGGCCCGATACGAGGCCGCGCTCGACGAGCGCTCCGACTGGTTCGACCGGCTGGCGCACACCGACGCCCTGACGGGCCTGGCCAACCGGCGGACACTGGACAGGGTCCTCGACCTGGAGCTGGCGCGGGCCGCGCGGCAGGACAGCGCCCTCTGCGTCGCCATCTTCGGCGTCAATCACCAGGAGGACGTCACGCAGCGTCGTGGAGCGCACGCCGCGGACGACGTGCTGCGCCGCGTGGCGGCATCGCTGGCCGAGACCGTCCGCCTGGTCGACACCGTGGCCCGGTACGGCCGTGCGGAGTTCGTCGTGGTCGCGCCGGGATCCACGGGTCTCGCGATGGCCCAGCGCGCGGCGTCCGCCATCGGGCGCATCGAGCCGGCGGCCGGGGATCCGCCCATCGAGGTCAGCGTCGGCGTTGCGACGTTCCCCGTCGCGGGCACGACCATCGACGAGGTGCTCGGGGCCGCGGAGCGTGCGCTCGCGCAGGCCCGGGAGCGCGCAGAGCCGATCGTCACAGCAAGCTGAAGGTCCGGTTCGCAGCCGGTCCTGCCGGTCGGCCGTGCTGCGGCCGCGCCGGCCGCGCGGCGGCCGCATGGCCGCCGAGCCGTCCGCGCTACACCCCTTCTGGGCCTCGCCGCCTCAGACGCGCTCGCGCGTGAGCTCCAGGAACTCCTCCACGGCCAGGTAGACGTCGCGCGCCACCCTGTCGGCGGGTCGATCCGCATCGACCACGATCCACCGGACCGGCTCGACGCGGGCGAGTTCCAGGAACCCGGCACGGACGCGCTCGTGGTACGCGGTGTCGAACGAGTCGGTGGACTCGAAGCGGGTCATCCCCTCGGGCTCTCCCGCCGACCGCCGTCCCAGTCCGGACGCGACCGGCACGTCGAGGAGGATCGTCCGATCGGGATGGATGCCCCTCGTGGCGAACGCGCCGAGCTCGCGCAGTCGATCGAGCGCCAGGCCGCTGCCGTACCCCTGGTAGGCCACCGTCGAATCGGCGTACCGATCGCACACCACGACGGCTCCGCGCTCCAGCGCCGGCGCGATGACGTCGTCGACGTGCTGCGCACGCGCCGCGCTGAACAGCAGGGCGTCGGCGCGAGCCGAGTGGGCGACTCCGTCGGGATCCAGCAGCACGCGCCGCACGCGCTCCCCGAGCGGGGTGCCGCCGGGCTCCCGCGTCAGGACCACGTCGAGGCGGCGCAACCGCAGCTGCCGGGCGAGCAACCCGGCCTGGGTCGACTTGCCGGACCCGTCCGGGCCCTCGAAGGTGATGAACCTCCCCCGCCGTTCCGACACGCTACTTCCAGGCCCGGGCCTTGTCGGGGTAGAGACGCACGCGGCGGTACGGTTCGCGGCCACGCGACTGGGACACCACGTTCGCCTTCTCGGCCATCTGGTGCTGCAGCCGCCGGATGTACGCGTTCTGCGGCGTCAGCTCGACCGGCCGCGCCTCGTGCAGGACGAGCCCGATGGCCTCCTCGGTCTCCCGCAGCGCCGCCTCGCGCGGGTCGACCTCGATCGCATACAGCGAGGTGAGGCAGGCCTCCATCTGGATGATCGTGTTCGACTTCAGCACGTAGATGGGCAGCGCCCGCTCCTCGGCGTCGCGCAGGGCCGGCGGCTTCTGCCGGTAGTAGTTGCGCAGCGTGATGACGACCTCGGCCTCGTCCGCGTCCTGGACGACCACGACAGGCAGCTGCAGCTCGCGGATCGCCTGCTCGAGCTTCTTCCGGCTGACCCCGAACCCCATCACCCGGATGGTCGGCAGCGATGTCGGGTATCCGCCAGGCGCGCGGGGGCCGAGCCGGTCGAACACGGCCGTCCGGCGAGCGACCTCGTCGGGCTCCTGCTCCCCGTCGTCATCGTCGGCGGCCGCGTCCAGCCCTGGGAGCGTGCCGGCGGCAGCCGTCGGTTCGGCCGGCTCCCCGCCGATCCCCGCGGCCGATCGGCCCACCGGGCCGGTGTCCGCGTGCCCGATGCCCGCCGTTCCGGGCCGATCCGGCTCATCGGGAGCCGGCTCGTCGGCGTCCGCTGCCTCCAGCGCGCGTGCGGCCGATTCCCGCCAGGAGCGGTGCCGTTCGATCTCGCGCGCCTCCCTGGCGCGCTGGTCGAGGACGGGCGAGAGCGACCCGCGCTCGAGCGGTCCGCGGTCGGCGATCTCGCCGGAGCGGAATGCAACCCCGGGATCGCGCATCGCTGCGAAGTAGGCGTCCCGGTCGGATTCGGACGGTCCCGCGTCGCCCGATGGACCGCCGAATGGGCCGGCGTCGGCGGGACGGCCGCGCGTCGTCCGGCCGCCGTCGCGGCCACGCGAGGCGCGCCACCCTCCCGAGGTGCCCGGCCGGAAGCCCGGCCGATACCCTGAATCTGCTTCCCGGAACGTGCTCGTGCGGTAGTCCGGCTCGCCGCGCCAGCCGGGCTCGGCCCGCCATCCACCCTGGCCGGTTCCGACCAGCCCGGCGAAGCGGTCGGCGACGCCCTGCGCGGGCCGCGGCCTCGGCCTCGACTGCGAGCGATGGACCCCGCCCTCGTCGCGCCAGCGGAGCTCGGGCGCCACGGGGTCGCCGCGCAGCAGCGCATCCACGGTGTCGGCGACCTCGGCATGGACCATCACCCGGTCCCGGTCCTGGATCTCGACCACCACGTCGAACGTGGGCGGCGCCTTGCGCTCCAGGACGCTCTTCTGCGTCCGGCGGCGCCGCGCCTCCTCGTCGCCGAGCGTCACGCTCTGGATCCCTCCGATGAGGTCCGAGAGCGTCGGGTTCAGCATCAGGTTGTCCAGGTTGTTGCCGTGGGCCGTCCCGATCAGCTGCACGCCCCGTTCGGCGATCGTGCGGGCGGCCATCGCCTCGAGCTCCGTGCCGATCTCGTCGATGACGATGACCTGGGGCATGTGGTTCTCGACCGCCTCGATCATCACCGCGTGCTGCATGGCGGGAGTCGGAACCTGCATCCGCCGCGCGCGTCCGATGCCCGGGTGGGGGATGTCCCCGTCGCCCGCGATCTCGTTCGAGGTGTCCACCACGACGACGCGCTTGTCGAGGTCGTCGGCCAGGACGCGCGCCGCCTCCCGGAGCATCGTCGTCTTGCCGATGCCCGGGCGCCCCATGATCAGCACGGAGCGGCCGGACTCCACGAGGTCCTCGATGATCTCGATCGTGCCGAACACGGCGCGCCCGACGCGGCACGTCAGCCCGACGATCTTGCCGCTCCGGTTGCGGATCGCGCTGATGCGGTGGAGGGTTCGCTCGACACCGGCGCGGTTGTCGTCGCCGAACGAGCCGATGTGGTCGACGACCCACTGGATGTCGCGCTCGGTGACCTCGCGATCGAGCAGGACCTCTTCGCCGCCGGATCCGAACCGCGCCTCGGGCCTGCGGCCGAGGTCGAGGACCACCTCGATCAGCTCGCGCTCGGGGGGCAGGTCGCGCAGGCGCTCCGCGATCTCCGGCGGGATCGCCGCCAGCATCGCGTCGAGGTTGTCTGTCAGTTCGCGTCGTCGTTGCAGTGCCACGGCTCTCCTTGCTCGCGGTCTAGCGGATCGCCGGCACGAGCGCCGGCTCCGCAACGCGGACGAGGGCTTCCTTCATCAGCAGCGTGACGGTCGCGACATTCGTGAACCCGCATTCCTCGAAGCACCGGTCGAGCGGCGCCTCGTAGGTCCGCACGGGTGAGATCACCCCCTGGTCGTGCCGGCCGGCCTTTCCGCGTCCGCCGCTCATCCGTTCGCCGACGATCGACAGCCCGAACCGCACGAGCTGGCTCGCGTCGTGGTCGGCACGCGCGAGCACCCGCAGGTAGTGCGGCTGCTCCTCGCGCGCCACGCCCACCTGCAGGAGTCCCACCAGCTCGTCGCCGTTCCGCCCGACGCCTTCCTGCACGTACGACTCCACTTCGGCGAAGCGCAGGATCGGCGCCAGGCTGCTGCGCGGGATGCGGGCCTGCTGGCCGGGACGCTCCCAGTCGGGCAGCCGGTATGCCTCGAGGCGCGCGACCGGCGCCGGCGTCACCTGGGCATACAGGCGACTCAGGGGCAGCGCGTCCAGGGGCGCGGCGAGGCGGATTCCCTGGCGCGCGGCCTCTTCCGCCGTCACCCGCGGGAGCGGGACCTCGGGCGCCTGGTAGAGGATGTGCTCCTGGCCGTACGTGATGAACCCCGCCTGCATGAGCAGTTCGACGTTGCCGCCCGTGTCGGCACAGGCCACGTGGAACCGGATCGCCCCACGCCTGGCGCCGTCGCGCAGCAGGTGCTGGACCAGGCGCAGGCGGATGTCCCCGGCTTCCTGGATCCCGATCGCGTCGAGCTCCACGATCGTCCATTCGTCGCGCTGCGGATCGCGCTCCACCCGCGCCAGGCCGCCGAGCTTCCCGTCCTCCTCGTACACGTACAGCTGATCGCTCGGCCGGAATGCGCCGAGCGGGAGTCGGAACAGTCGGAAGACGCTGACCTGGCTCCGGCTCACGGGCAGCCCCAGCGAGCGGACCTCCGACTGGCGGTCGTCGGACTGGTGGGACATCTGGGACAGCTCGCCCAGCGCGGCGAGGTCGGTCAACCGCGCACCGCGGACCCGTCCCGGTCGCGCGCTCACGGCGCGGCCGCCCGGCCGTCGGCGTTCCGCCGCAGGGGGTGTCGCCGGCGCTCGGAGCCCTCGCCCGGCTCGTCGTGGTCGGAGGCCATCGTCACGAGCAGGCGATGGAAACGGGTCTCACCGGCGAGCTCGGGGTGGAAGGCGGTCGCGATCACGTTCCGCTCGCGTACCGCCACGACACGACCGTCGTCCAGCCGTGCGAGCACGTCCACGGACGGCCCGACACGTTCCACGACCGGCGCGCGGATGAACACCGCGTGCACGCGGCGCTCCCCGAGGAGGGGCACGTCGAGGTCCGTCTCGAAGCTCTCCAGCTGGCGGCCGAAGGCGTTGCGCCTGATGTCCACGTCGAGCACCGGGAACACGGGTTCGTCCCCGTCCAGGATCCGGCGCGAGAGCAGGATCATCCCGGCGCAGGTGCCCATGACGGGCGCACCCTCGTCCAGGAGACGGGAGATCGGGACGCGGAGGCCCCAGCGCTCGATCAGCTTGCGCATCGTCGTGCTTTCGCCGCCGGGCAGGATCAGCCCGGACACCCCTTCGAGGTCCGCGGGAAGGCGCACCGGCACGCCGTCCACGCCGACCTCCCGGAGGACGTCGATGTGCTCGGCGAAGGCACCCTGCACCGCCAGGACGCCGATCTTCATGGCCGTCATCGCCGGCCCCCTCGCATCTACCAGCCGCGAACCGCCAGCCTGTCGGCCTCCGCGATGGTCCCGAGCTCGATGCCGCGCATGGGGGCGCCGAGTCCCTTCGAGACCTCGGCCAGGATCCGTGGGTCGTCGAAGTGCGTGGTGGCCTGGACGATCGCGCGTGCCATGCGGGCCGGATCGTCCGACTTGAAGATGCCCGAGCCGACGAAGACACCTTCGGCGCCGAGCTGCATGGCCAGGGCCGCGTCGGCGGGCGTCGAGATGCCCCCCGCGACGAAGTTCACGACCGGGAGCTTCCCGGTGTGGGCCACCTCGGCGACGAGCTCGTAGGGCGCCTGGAGGTCCTTGGCGGCCGTGAACAGCTCATCGTCGCGCTTCGCGGCGAGCGCGCGGATCCCCGCGTGGACGGCGCGGATGTGGCGCACCGCCTCGACGATGTTGCCCGTGCCGGCCTCGCCCTTGGTCCGGATCATGGCCGCGCCCTCGGCGATGCGGCGGAGCGCCTCGCCCAGGTCGCGGCATCCGCACACGAACGGCACCTTGAACTGGTGCTTGTCGATATGGAAGGCCTCGTCCGCGGGGGTGAGCACTTCCGACTCGTCGATGTAGTCGACGCCGAGCGCCTCGAGGATCTGGGCCTCCACGAAGTGCCCGATTCGCGCCTTGGCCATCACGGGGATCGTGACGGCGTTCATGATCGATTCGATCAGGGCGGGGTCGCTCATGCGGGCCACGCCGCCGGATGCGCGGATGTCGGCCGGGACGCGTTCGAGCGCCATGACCGCGCACGCGCCGGCGTCCTCTGCGATCCGGGCATGCTCGGCCGTGACGACGTCCATGATGACGCCGCCCTTGAGCATCTGGGCGAGGCCCTTCTTGGTGGCCCAGGTTGACGTTTCGGTACTCATGAAGGCGCTGACCTCGGAGGCTCCGGTGGCACTCCCGGCCGCGTTGCCATGCATCGCCTGGCGCGGCCGTCGGGGAGCCGATCGCTGATGCGGCTCACCGCGCCCAGACTGAACGAACCGGGCGCCACTCACTCGGGATTATCGCATGGCCAGTCGCCGGATACGCACGGTCCATCCCGGGAACTGCTGCGGCCGGGTGGCAGTGCCGGCAGCGTGCTCGACGCGGCGTGTTCGAGCGCCGGCGCCGCCGAGCGTGCTACAACCGTGCCGTGAGCCGAACCGTCCCATGAGCCGCCCTCCCGCTCCGCAGCCATCCGAGCCGTCGCTCCGCATCTCGCGGCGAGACGCTCCGGCTCGCGCCACGGAGCGCGTGGGCGAGGCGCGGGATGTCGTCGTGCCTCCCGCGGCCTTCGACCCTTTCCACGAACGCTTCACGCCGGACATGACCCTGGCTCGCGACCTCGCATCCGATCGGACCCTCGCCGACGTCGCCTCGCAGATCGCGGGGTGCCGCGCCTGCCCGAGGCTCGTGGAGTGGCGCGAGCGGGCGGGGCGCGAGAAGGTGGCGCGCTTCTCAGGGTGGACGTACTGGGCACGTCCCGTTCCCGGATACGGAGATCCATCGGCGCGGATCGCGGTCGTCGGGCTCGCTCCGGCCGCGAATGGCGGCAACCGGACCGGGCGCGTCTTCACGGGCGACCGGTCAGGCGACCTCCTGTTCGCGGCGATGTTCCGTGCCGGGCTGGCGAACCAGCCGACATCGACGTCGGCGGACGACGGCCTGCTGCTCCGGGACGCCTACGTGACCGCGGCCGTCCGATGCGCTCCGCCGCAGAACCGTCCGCTGCCCTCCGAGCGCGACCGATGCCTGCCGTACATGGTCCGCGAGCTGCGCCTCCTGCGCGACGTCCGGACGATCGTCGCCCTGGGTGCGTTCGGCTGGGATGCCACCCTGCGCGCGCTCGACGTGCTCGGCCATCCCCTCCGGCCGAGGCCCAGGTTTGGACACGGCGCGCACGCGAGCGTCGGCCCGTACCACGTCCTCGGCTGCTTCCACCCGAGCCAGCAGAACACGTTCACCGGGCGCCTGACCCCCGCGATGGTCGACGACGTGCTTCGGGAGGCGCGCCGCATCTCGGGGCTGGACGCGCTGCCGTCGATGGGACGGGACCCCGCGATCGACTCCTGAACGGGAGATCAGCGCGCGAGGCCGCCGAGCACGCGGGCCGCGAGGCGCGCCGCGCGGGGAGCGGCTCCGGGTGACAGCCGCGCCGCGACCCGGATGAGGGCGCTCAGATCGTCGTCGGACACCGCCGCGAGCAGGCCCAGCATCCGCAGCGCCGCCTCGTCGGGCACGCCACCGAGTGCGGTCATGGCACGTTCCAGGTCGGCGGGTGGCATCCGTGCGACCAGCGCCGCCGCCCGATCGAAGAGCCGGACGAACCCGAGGAAGCCGTCGAGCCAGGCGCCGAGGTCCTCGAGATCACGGTCGTCCGGTGCCCGCCCGGAAGCATCGGCCGCCTCCTCCGCCGCTCTGGCGATCGCCGCCACCGCCGGATCGCCCTCGCGCATCCGCCGCTGCTCCACGACCCGGCCGAACCAGCGCCAGTGGTCCCCGACCGCCACCCAGGCCGCACCGGCCGGGCCGCGTCGCCCGGAACGCCGCGCCTCCGGGACCCGCTCGATGAGCCCCCACGAGGCCGACTCGGCGAGCGCCAGGCTCGTGGCACGATGGCTCAGGCCCAGCGCCAGCCGGATCTCCCGCTCGGACAGCGGACGCCGGTGCGCGAGCAGGTACCCATGGACGCGCGCGGTGGCGGGCGGCACGCCCCACGACGACCCGATCTCGCCCCAGGCAGACGCCAGCCTGCGGCGGATCGCCTCGGCGGGTGCAGATGGAGCGACGGCCGGCGCCACGTCGCGGATGGCCGGAGGGGCCAGCGGGCCCTCCGTCGATATCGGGCCGGCGGAAGCCGTCGATATCGGGGTGCCCACGGCTGGTGTCGGGCGGGCGGAAGGCGACGGTTCCAGGGTGCCCAGGACGCGTGTCGGGCCGGCGGACGCCGTGGGTTCCGGGCTCCCCACCACCGGGCCTGACACGGCCACGAGCGCAGGGGGCGGCGTGACGTCGCCGATCGACGGTGTGGTCCCGGTCGTGACCGCCCCGGGCACCGCCGGGCGTGGTTCGTCCCACGCGGCCCATACATGCGACTTGACAGTAGCGTGTTTCTCTGTCATCACTCTCATAACCTGCTATCGGAGAATAGCCTGAACACGCCGGGAACACCAGCCCCTCGCCGCCCTGGCGTCGCCGCGGCCATGTTGGTAGATGTCGCGCTCGCCGCGTTCGTGCTGTTCGCCCGGAGCTCCGCGCCGCACCCGGTCATCCCGGCGGAACTGCTCGGCTCCCTCGCGATCGCGGTCGCCTATGCGCACGCCCGCGATCGCGGGCTGGGTCGCACGGCGTGGACGCCCGTCGCTGTTCGTTGCCGCCGGCCTGCTCGCCGCGGCCCTTTCGGTCACCGCGTTCAGCCTCGTCACACTCGTGCTGCTGCCACCGGCCCTGCTGTTCCTCGGGGCGGGCGGCGGCCCGCGCGGCCGGCGAGCGGCTGCGATCGCCGCGATCCTCGTGCTGCCCGTGATCGTCGTTCTGCTGGCGTCCGGCCTCTTCGTGGTGGCGTGGGTGGTGCCGATCGGCCTCGTCGTCGGTGCGCTCGCGCTGCTCGCGCGGCACGTGGGCGCTGCCGGCGCCGGCACGGCGTCGGTCCGCATCCTGGGTGGCACGGTCCTTGTCGTGGGCCTCGCGGCGTCGGCATGGCTGCTGCCCGTCGCGAACACCACGACCATCTGTTGGGCGAGCAACGGAGGCTCGTTCACGCAGACCGCCGAGCCGGACACGGCCGCAGGCAATGGACAGACCAGCGTCGGATCGGGCGACGTCGGCGGACCGGGTGGGTCGGCCGGCCCGGGAATCGCAGGAAGCCCGGGCGGGACCACCATCGGCGGCCCCGTCGGGCTCCGACGGATCGAGCGGGTGCGACGGAGGCGTGCCGGCGATGGAGACGTCGGCGCTGTCGCTCCTCCTGTCGGGGGCGTGCGCGCTGACGGCCCTCGTCGTCTTCCCCCGCACGTCGGACCTGCCCGGTGCCTGACCGTGCACCTGTCGCCGGGCGCGGAGGGGCGCGCGGATGGCAGGGGGCTTCCGGCGCGGACCGGCGCGCGGGACCCCTATCATCCGCTCGTGCCGGATGCTCGCGTTGTCCAGGTGAACGTGTCGCCGGGTGGCGTGCCCAAGATGCCCGTCGGGGCCGCTCGTGTGCGGGAGCTCGGCCTCGAGGGTGACGACCACCAGGACCGGACGGTGCACGGCGGCCCGTTCCGTGCCGTCAGCCTGTTCTCCATGGAGGCCATCCGGCGCGTCCAGGCGGACGGGCACCCGATCGAGCCGGGATCGGTCGGAGAGAACCTGACACTCGAAGGCCTCGAGCTGTCGACGCTCGACGCCGGCGACCGGCTGGCGATCGGCCCGGACGTCGTCCTCGAGATCACGCAGCCGGCAAACCCCTGCGAGACCATCCGGCGCAGCTTCGTCGACGGGCGCATCGGCCGGATCTCGATCCTGACCCACCCGCTCGACAGCCGCCTGTACGCACGCGTGCTGGCGGAGGGGATCGCGCGCACCGGCGATCCCGTCCAGGTGCTCCCGCCGCTCCCGGGCTCCGACGCGAAGCTGCACGTGCTGCTGGACAGGATCGACGCCAACGAACGGGCGGCGTCGGTCTCGGACTGGCGAGCCGCGGCCGACGGCGGTGTGGACGTGCGGTTCATCGACGACGGCGAGCTGGCCATGGCGGCGACCCCCGCCGTGCCGGACGAGAACTTCAACCGCGCCCTCGGCCTGCGGCAGCTGCCGCACCTGCTCCCCGATGCGCTCGCGTTCTTCGAGGCGCACGGCGTCAGTGGCTGGGTCGACACGGCCGATCCACCCTGGCCGGGCGCTCGGCCGGATCGCGTCGGTTCGATCCTGGCGGCACCGACGTCCGATCTGACCGCGACGGCTGGGGGTGGGCTTCCGGGCGGCGACCCGTCCGACCGGATTGCGGTCGGCGCGCCCGAGCTTCCGGGCCACACTCCATCCGACCGGATCCGGGTGCGGCACCTGCGCCCCGACGACGCCCTCGACTGGGAGCACGTGGTCGTGCAGGGGTTCGAATTCACCGGGGCGCTCGCCGCCGCCTGGGTGGCCGCGGCGCCCGGACTCGCCCGAGACCCGCGCATGCACCTCCTGCTCGCGGAGATCGACGGGCGACCGGCCGGCGCGGGCGGCATGTTCGTGCACGGGCGGGTGGCAGGCCTCGGACCCGGCTCGGTGCTCCCCGAATGCCGCCGTCGGGGTGTCCATGCCGCCCTGATCTCGGCGCGGATCCGGCTGGCCGCCGACCTCGGGTGCGACACGGTCGCCGCGTGGGCGGCACTCGACGGTCCATCCGAACGGAACATGCTGCGAGCCGGCCTCCGGCGCATCTGGACCCGCGGCTCGTACCGGTGGCCAGCCCGGGCGGCCGGCACGTGACAGGGCCCATCCGCGTCGAGCGGTCCGGGCCCGCCGGCGTGGTCGCCCGCGTCACCATCGACCGGCCCGAGGTCCGGAACGCGCTGGATGCGACGACGATCGGCGCGCTCCGACAGCAGTTCATCGCATTCGCGGCCGAGGGTGCGTCCGAGCTGCGAGCGGTCGTGCTCGGAGGAGAGGGGGCCGCCTTCTGCGCGGGCGCCGATATCGCGTGGATGCGCGCATCCGCGGGGCTCACGCGCGAGCAGAACGAGGCCGACGCGATGGCGCTCTCGGAGATGCTCGATGCCATCGACCGCTGCCCCGCGCCGGTCATCGCGCGCGTGCAGGGCGCGGCGCTCGGCGGGGCGATGGGACTCTGCGCCGTGTCGGACCTGGTCATCGCAGAGGCCGGGACCAGGTTCGGGTTCACGGAGACGCGGCTGGGCATCCTCCCGGCGGTGATCGCCCCGTTCGTCGTGGCGAAGATCGGCGAGACGCACGCGCGGGCCCTGTTCCCCGGTGGCCGGCGCTTCGATGCCACCCGCGCCGTGCGGATCGGGCTCGTGCACGAGGTGGTCGAGGGCGTGCCCGCGCTCGACGAGGCCGTCGAATCGGCGGTGTCGGACATCCTCGCCTCCGGCCCGACCGCCGTCCGCGCGGCCAAGGCGATCGTCCGGGAGATCCGGGGGCTGCCCCACGAGTCGACTCGCTGGCATACGGCCCGCCGGATCGCGGCTCAGAGGACGGGCGTCGAGGGGCAGGAGGGACTGCGGGCGTTCCTCGAGCACCGCCGGCCCGCCTGGCAGTCGGACGACGAGGAGCCGGGCGGGCGGGCTCGGCGCGATCCGCCCCGCGGGTAGCCGGAGGGCCGCAGAGGATCGGCCTCAGGCGCCGGCCCAGGCGAGGGGCCGCAGCCGCCCGGCGCAGGATCGGCCCCGGGCGCCGGTCGAAGCCAGGGGCCTCAGCCGCCTGGCCGCAGCCGCCTGGCCGCAGCCGCGGGCCTCAGCCGCGGGCGCGGAAGACCTGCCCGCCTCCTGCTACGATGCGGGACAGGTGATCGTGGCTGTGCATGGATAGCGACGTCCTGGTCCTGAACGCGGACTACGAGCCGCTGAACGTATGCGACGTGCGGCGGGCGTTCCGGCTGCTCTTCGGCGCCAAGGCGGAGGTCCTCGAGTACGACCACATCGAGATCCGGACACCGCGCACAACCTACCGCGCCCCGAGCGTGATCCGTCTCCAGCACCGAATCCGCCGGCCCCGTCCCAGGGTCAAGCTCTCGCGGCGGGAGATCCTCTCGCGGGACGGGCACACGTGCCAGTACTGCGGGCATCACGGCAGCGACCTCACCGTCGATCACGTCGTGCCCCGCCACCGCGGCGGCCAGCACACGTGGGAGAACCTCGTGACGGCATGTCGCCCGTGCAACCACCGCAAGGGCGGCCACGTCCCGGAGGAGGCGCACATGCGGCTGGTGCGGCCGCCCGCCGAGCCCAGAAGCGACGTGTACTCGCTCTTCGTCCCGTACCTGGCCGATCCGCGCAACGCAGGCTGGCGCACGTACCTGTTCCTCGGCCACGACTGAGCAGGGTGTGATGCCCGAGCCCGCCTCCCGGCCCTCCGTCGGGGGCGCCCCGCGCGAGGCCCGCGTGGCGCGGCCGCTCGACGAGGACGCGATCCCGGGGCTGGTCCCCGGCCACGTCCGCGCGTTGCTGGAGCGCCTGTGGAGTGCCGGACACGCCGCCTACGTGGTCGGCGGGTCGCTTCGCGATGCGCTCCTGTCGGGCACGCCGAGCGATTGGGACATCACGACCGACGCACGTCCGTCCCGGATCCAGTCGCTGTTTCCGGGCAGCCACTACGAGAACAGGTTCGGGACGGTGCTGGTCCCCACGGACGCGGGCGACGTCATCGAGATCACGACGTTCCGGCGGGACCACCGATACGGCGATCATCGCCGCCCCGACCATGTCAGCTTCGGCCTCGACCTGGCCGACGACCTCGCCCGCCGGGACTTCACGGTCAATGCGCTCGCATGGGGCAGACCGCGACCGGCCACCGGCGCGGACGGCGTGCCGGCGGGCCAGGCGGCGGACGAACGGGCCGGCGACGGCGGGCCGTCCCTCGTCGACGAATTCGGCGGGATCGACGATCTGCGCGGCCGAATCCTCCGCGCCGTGGGAGATCCCCTCCGCCGGTTCGACGAGGACGCGCTGCGCCTCGTCCGGGCGGCGCGCCTGGCGGGGCAGCTCGGGTTCGAGATCGACGGACCGACGTTCGACGCGATGCGGGCCACCGCGGAGCTGGTCCGCTACGTGTCGCACGAGAGGATCGGCCGGGAACTGCGGAAGCTGCTGGGATCGGCCGAGCCGTCCCGAGGCCTGCGGATCATGTCGGATACGGGAATCCTCGCCGCGGCGATTCCCGAGCTGGCCGCGCAACAGGGGCTCGCGCAGAACAAGGTTCCCGGCATGGATTGCTGGGAGCACACGCTCGCGACCCTGGACGCCGCCAAACGCCTCGCTCCCGACGACGAGATCCTGCTGCTCGCCGCGCTCTTCCACGACGCGGGGAAGCCGGCCACGCAGGGCGGCGGGCACTTCATCGGGCACGAGGAGGCGGGCGCGCAGGTCGCCACGACCGTGCTGCGCCGCATGGCGGTCCCGCACGAGGACGTCGAGGCCATTGCCCACCTCGTCCGCCACCACATGTTCAACTACGAATCGTCGTGGGGCGACGCGGCCGTTCGGCGCCTGGTGCTGCGCGTCGGACACGACGCCGTGGACCGCCTGCTGACGCTTCGCGAGGCGGACAACCTGGGAAGCGGACAGCACGCCGACGAGGGGCATCTCGCCGAGCTCAGGCGGAGGATCGCCGAGCAGGAGGCGCGCGGGTTCGCACGATCCACCGCCGATCTTGCCGTGGACGGGCACGACCTCCGGCGGGAACTGGAGCTCGAACCCGGCCCCGTCATCGGCCTGCTCCTCGCCCGACTGCTGGACTCGGCGATCGCCGACCCGTCGCGGAACACGTACCGTCAGTCGATCCTGGACGCCCGGGGATGGCTGCCCGAGATCCGGCAACGCGCCGGCGAGGTGGCCCCCGAGGACGCCGCGGGCGACGCGGATGGCACGGCCCCGATGGCCGCGGACGACGCATCGTGATCGAGCGGCTGCTCGAGGCCGAGCGCGACCTCTCGGTGGGCCTCGTGGACAGGGCCGAGGCCATCTACCGCGTGCTCGCCGAGTCGGACCCGAGGAACGCCGTGGCCGTCGTGGGCCTGGCCAGGTGCGCGCTGGAGCGCGGCGACGAGCGGGGCGCCTACGATCTCGCGGTTCGCGCGCTGTCGATCGATCCGGACGAAGCGGCGGCACTCCGCATGGAGGCGCGGCTGTCCGAGGTCCTGGCGACGCGCGGGAGGCCGGTCGAGCGACCCGCGTTCGTGCGGGAGCCGCCGGATCGCGGCGCGGACGCAGGCGCCAGCGCCAGGAGCGAGCCGCACGTCGGCGGGACCGGCGCGTCGCCGGAGGGCGAGCCGCAGGGCGCCAGGCGCGGCCTGCTGCGGCGTATGCTCGGCCGTCGATGAGGATCCTCGTCACCGGCGGAGCCGGGTACGTCGGCAGCGTGACCGTCGAGCGGCTGGTCCGCGCCGGGCACCGCGTCGTGGCGATCGATTCGCTCGTCACCGGCCACCGCGACGCCGTCGTTGCAGAGGCACGCCTGGTGGAAGCCACGCTGCGCGATCGCGAGGCGCTCGAGCGCCTGCTGCGCGAGGAACGCATCGAGGCCGTGCTCCACTGCGCGGCGCGGTCGCTGGTCGGCCAGTCGGTTGCCGAGCCGGCCCTGTACTACGGCGAGAACGTGGCGGGCGGGATCGGGCTCCTCGACGCGATGATCGCCACCGGAGTCCGGCGGATCGTCTTCTCCTCCACGGCCGCCGTCTACGGCGCACCGTCGTCCGTGCCGATCCCCGAGGACGCCGTGCTGGCGCCCGTCAACCCGTACGGCGAGACCAAGCGCACGTTCGAGGGCGCGATCCGGTGGTACGGCGAGGCATACGGGCTGCGAGGCGTGGCGCTGCGGTACTTCAACGTCGCCGGCGCATCGGAGCGGAACGGCGAGCAGCACGAGCCCGAGACACACCTGGTGCCGAACGTCCTGGCGGCGGCACTCGGCCGGCGGCCGCTCACCGTGTTCGGCACGGACTACCCGACGGCCGACGGCACCTGCATCCGCGACTACATCCACGTCGAGGACCTGGCGGACGCACACCTCTCGGCCCTGGAGCTGACGGGTGCCGGCTCATCGCCACGGGGTGCCGGCTCATCGTCACCGGGCGCCGGCCTCACGGTCTGCAACCTCGGCTCGGGGACGGGCTTCAGCGTGCTCGAGGTGATCCGGGCGGCCGAGGCCGTGGTCGGGCGCGCGATCCCCTACGCCACCGGTCCGCGCCGGCCGGGCGATCCGCCGGCCCTCGTGGCCTCGAACGACCGGGCACGCGAGCTGCTCGGCTGGGTCCCGCGCCGGGGCAGCCTGGTCGAGATGATCGGGTCGGCGTGGGCATGGCGGCTGGAGCATCCGGAGGGGTACGTCCGGTAGCCGGCGTCTACGCGCGAACGGGCCCGCCCTCCCCCGCCGATCCCCGGGCCGGACGATCCGCGACGCCCTGGAGCACGAGGAACCCGGCCACCATCAGGCCGAGCTGGGCCAGCACCGCGAACCGGTAGGCGTCCCGCCCGATCGCGGGCTCGAGGAAGAACAGCATGAGGCCCCAGATCACGGGGCCTGTCACGGCGCTGAACTTGCCGGCCAGTCCG
The DNA here is from genome assembly GCA_963757865.1 of uncultured Chloroflexia bacterium. Classification (GTDB taxonomy): domain Bacteria; phylum Chloroflexota; class Limnocylindria; order Limnocylindrales; family CSP1-4; genus JAJYNJ01. Next base: position 23,501 of record CAVWSU010000016.1, on the reverse strand, counting down.
TACAGCCCGAAGAACTCGCCGACCATCTCGGGCGGCGAGAGGCGGAGCATGAAGACGCGGTCGCTCACCCACGTGCCGCCGAGGGCCGCGCCGGCCAGCGCCCCCACCAGCAGGAACAGGGTCTTGTCGAGGGTGAGCGCCGCGAGCACCAGCGCGACGCACCAGAGGAGCAGCACCGTGCTCAGCGTCCGCTTCGGGCCCACGCGGTCCACCACGAAACCCCACGCGAAGCTCATCACGATCGCGACGACCGTCACGAGGATCAGCACGGTCTGCGCGTCCGCATCGGAGTAGCCGACGGCCGCGGTGGCGAAGACCGCCATGAACTGGATCACCGTGTTGATCGGGTCCGTGTAGAGGAGGCGCGCGAGAAGGAAGCGCAGGAGGCCCGGGAACTCCGAGGCGTGCCGGGCCGTTCGCGCGATCTGCGACCACGAGCCGCGAAGGTCGATCTGCGTGAGCGCCCGGGCCGTCCGGCCGCGCCGCTCGCGGATCACCAGGAAGATCGGCAGCGCGAGCAGCGCGAAGAGGACCGCGGTGAGGACGAAGCTGAACTCGGTCGGGTTGCCGTCGCGGAAGCTCAGGAACCGCACGGCGAGCGCCCCGACGATGGTCCCCACGTACCCGAGGCCGACCCCGATCCCGCTGACGCGGCCCCGGGTCTCTGCCGTGCTGACGGCCGGGAGCATCGAGTCGTAGTAGATCAGCGCGGCCTGGTAGCCGAAGTTGGCGACCGCGAGGATCGCCAGGCCCCACCAGAAGTAGAGGCCGAGCATGCCGAACCCGGCCGCGTCGCCCACGACGCCGATGAGGGCCGTGGGCAGGATGCACAGCGCCGTGAAGAACAGCAGGAACGGCTTCCGGACGCCGGCCCGGTCCGAGACCGCCCCCATGACGGGCGACACGAGCGCGTTCAACAGCATGGAGATGCCGACGGCGACACCCCAGACGAGGTTCGCCTCGCCCTGGCTCCGGCCGAGCCGTTCGTACAGGGCGAGCACCCAGAGCGGTGCCAGGTAGCTGATGATGTTGAAGCTGAAGATCGTGTTGGCGAGGTCGTACAGCGCCCACGAGCCCACGCCGAGGCGCGATCGATTGCGGGAATCGTCGGCCTGCGACAGCGCCGGGACGGCCGCCTCCGGAGCCTCGGGAAGACGCTGGGCGGGGGCGGCGCTCACCATCGGCGCGATGATACAGGCCGGGGGTAGGATTCCGGCGTGGCCGACGTCGACCCGATCCCGTCCGATCCCCTCGCGTGGCGGCCCCAGGTGGCGCGGCCGAGCCGTCGTTCCCGTCCCGTGACGGATCCCCTGATCGAGCCTCACTGGCTCGGCGACCACGTGCTCGTGCACATCGACACCGAGGCGACCGGACCGGACGGTGCGCCACGCTGCCGGTTCGTGGACGATCGCGGCGACGACGTCACCGACAGGGATCCGGACCTCGCCGCCGCGGTCCGCGACGCGGTCCGCGCGATCGACGTCGTGCTGGACGGGTACCTGACCGACCAGGCGACGAGGCCGGGGACGAGCGTCTCTGTGCTGCCCGTCGCGCGGCGGACGGGGAACATCCTGGTCGGCCACCGCATGGACCCGGACATCGCCGGGCCGCTGGACGACGGAGACGCGCGGCCGATTGCGTTCGTGGCGGTGGATCTCCTGCGCGTCGACGGGCAGGTGCTGTTCGACGTGCCGCTGCTGGAACGCAAGCGGATCCTCGATTCACTGATCGAGGAGGCCGAGCTCGTGCGCATCTCGCCCTATACGAAGGCGCCGGTCGACCCATGGATGCGCACCTGGCGCGCCGCGGGATTCGACGGCCTGGTGCTCAAGGCCGCGAACAGCCGGTACCGGCCGGGCCACGAGACGGACGACTGGACGATCTCGCTGGCGCCCCCGGGCCGGCAGTGACGGGCGCGACGCCCGGTCCGCTCCCCGAGCTGCCGATTCGCGTCCGGCGCGCGCGTCCCGGCGACACGCGGGCGGTCCTCGACTTCACGCGAGCGACCTGGGACGGCTGGGACTACGTGCCGTCGGTCTGGCACGACTGGCTCGAGGCTCCGGACGGGGTGCTGCTCGTGGCCGTGCCGAACGCGCCGCACCAGCTCGACCTGTTCGGCCGGGCGCTGACGGGCGAACGACCGGTGGGCATCGCCCGGATCGCGATGCTGTCGCCGGACGAGGCGTGGCTGGAGGGCCTGCGGGTCGATCCCGGAGTCCGGACCCGGGGTGTCGCCCGCCTGCTGCACGGCGCGTGCCTCGTCTGGGCGCGAGCCCAGGGCGCGACGAGCGTCCGCTACGCCACGGGCCAGGGGAACGAGGGGTCGCACCGCCTGGGCGCGCGGCACGGGTTCCGGCTCCTCCGGCCCTGGCGCAGCTACCAGTCCCCGCGTGACGCCCATGCCGACGACGAGGACGAGGAGGCACACCTCGAGGCCGCCGACGAGGACGTCTTCGCCGACCTGGCCGACGACCCCGGTGGCCAGGTGCCGGAGGACGTGGCGGCCCGCGCGACCCACGCGACGGAGGACACCACGCTCGGCGAGGACGAACGGGACGGCCGGAACGACGGGGGCGGCGAACTCGATGAAACGGAATCGGGCGAGTCGGACGACGACGGCACCGAGCCCGGCAGTCTCTCGCCCACGGCCGCCCGACGCCGCCTCCATCGCGCCGGTCTGACCCTCGACCCCCATGCGGCGGCGGATGTCGTGGAGGGCTGGTGGCAGCGCCTCCTGGCGGACGAGACGTTCCTGGCCGGCGAACGGCTCTACGAGTTCCGCAGCTGGGCGTTCCGGGAGCTCGACGAAGGGCGATTCGCGGCGCACGTGCGTTCGGGCGAGCTCGCGGTCGGCGTCGCGGGTCGTGCGCCCGCCGCCGGCGACGCCCGGAGCCTGCCGTGGGGGATGGCGATCCTGCCGCTCGAAGGGCCCCGCTTCGGGGGCGATCGCCCATGGGCCGCGCTTGTCGCAGGAGACGGGAACGAGGTCCTGCGACTTGCCACGGCGATCCGCGACGAGCTGCGCACGCCGATCCGCCTCCGCGTTCCCGACGGCGCGCCCGTGGTCGCCGGACACGAGCCGGCGTTCATCGCGGCGGGATTCCCGCCCGCCGACGAGGCGCTGCACCTCCTGGCCAGGCGCCTCGAATCCGACGACCCGATCGATGTCGGGGCACCGGGATCGGTGACGTTCGAGGAGGTGCCCGCTCGGGTGGCCTCCGCCCCCGACGGCCCGCGCTGAGCGGCCGCGGGCTCGCGCGGGCACACGTTCGGCCCGGCCGGGCGCACGGCCGGGCCACCCGGACCAGCGGGGTGGCAGGCATCCGGTACAGTTGACGCGATGCCGTCGCAACTGCCGCCAGCCCTGCGCGACGCCGTCGAGCGCGTCGGACGCGCCGACATCATGGTCGGCATCCCGAGCTTCCGGAACGCGGCCACGATAGGGCACGTCACGCGTGCCGCCCAGGCCGGGCTCGTGCAGTATTTCCCGGACCTGCGACCCGTGCTGGTCAACGCCGACGCAGGGTCGCCGGACGGGACCCAGCGTGTCGTGGTCGAGACCGAGCCGCCCGACTATGTCGAGCGCATCCTCCTTGTGCGACCCCGGAACAGGCTCGAGCGCATCAGCCTGACCTATCCCGAGATCGACGGCGTGGGAGGCAAGGGCGCGGCCCTCCGGACCGTCTTCGAGATCGCGCGCGCGCTCCAGGTCCAGGCCCTCGTCGTCGTGGACTCCGACCTCCGCTCGATCCTGCCCGAATGGATCGAGCTCCTCGCGGGACCCATCCTGAAGGGCGGGTTCGATTTCGTCGCGCCGCTCTACGCCCGCCACAAGAACGACGGCACGATCACGAACACGGTCACGTATCCGCTCACCCGGGCGCTGTACGGCCTCCGCATCCGCCAGCCCATCGGCGGCGACTTCGGCGTGAGCGGGGACCTGGTCGACCACTACCTCCAGCAGGACGACTGGACGCCTGAGGTCAGCCGCTTCGGCATCGACATCTGGATGACGACGACCGCCATCGCGGGCGGGTTCGCGGTCTGCCAGGCGCGACTCGGGGCCAAGGTGCACGACCCCAAGGATCCGGGCGCCGATCTCGGGCCGATGTTCAGCCAGGTGCTCGGCACGATCCTGGGCCTGACCGAGCGTCACGCCGATCGCTGGCTCAAGGTGCGCGGCTCGCACGACGTGCCTGCCTACGGCTTCGAGCGCGTCCTCGAGCCACCGCCGCTCGATGTCGACATGCTGCGGCTCCTCGAGGAGTTCCACCGCGGCCGCCTGGCGCAGGGAGAGCAGTGGGACCGCATGCTCGCGCCGGAGAGTGCGGCCCTGGTCTGCGAGCTCGCCGCCGACGCGGGCGCCGCCGCCAACAAGGCCGCCCGCGCCGACGCCCCCCGTCCACTCGAGCAGGGCATGTTCAGCTTCCCGGACGAGGCGTGGGCCCGCGTCGTGTACGACGTGTGCGTGGCCGCGCGGAGGCGCGTGCTGCCCATCGACCGGCTCGTCGCCGCGCTCGTGCCGCTCTACTTCGGCCGCGTGGCGAGCCTCCTGCTCGAGGTCCGGGACATGACCGGCGAGCAGGCGGAGGCGGTCGTGGAGCGACAGGCCCGCGCGTTCGAGCTGGCCAAGCCGTACCTGCTCGCGCGCTGGGAGGAATCCCCGGCGGCACCGGGGAGTGCCGCAACGGCCGGGCCGCCGGCCCCGCCGGAGCCCGTGTCGTGACGGCCCGACTCCCAGGCCGGATCCTCATCCCACTGGCCAACCCGCGGACGGCCGCGGACCTGGTGCGCATCGGCGCCGCCGTGATGGACCGGAGCGGCTGCCTGGTGGCGCTGGGGATCGTCGAGATCCCGGAGGGCGTGCCGCTCTCCGAGGGAGCGACCCGCGCCCGCCACGCGCGTCGCCTGCTCCAGCGCGTGCTGGACTTCGTGCCCGAGGGCGTCGAGCTTCGCACGCTCGTCCGGATCGGACGGCGAGCGGCCGAGGGAATCCTGGAGACGGCCGCCGAAGAGGACGCCGACCTGATCGTGTTCGGGTGGAGCGGGACTCCGGGCGGCCGGAAGGGCGGGGAGGCGGTCTTCTCGCCCACGATCGATGCCGTCGTGCGCGATGCCCCCTGCGACATCGCCGTGGTCAAGCAGCGCGGCGTGGAGCAGGTCCGGCGGATCCTGGTCCCCGTCCGAGGCGGCCCCCACGCCGAGCTCGCGCTCCGGTTCGCAGACGCGCTGGGCCGGCGGATGGACGCCGAGGTGGACGTGCTGCACGTGCTCCCGCCGGGCGTCGACGAGAGCGTGCGCGCACAGGCCGAGCACGCGCTCCAGGCGTTCGTGCGGCGCCAGGCACGGGGCCGCTCCGTGCCGGTCATTCGCGAGGCGCTGAACGTCCGGAACGCCATCCTCCGGGAGGCGGAGACCGCCGACCTGCTCGTGATGGGCGCATCGGTGCCCGGAGCCCCTCCTGGCGGCGGATCGCCCGCGGCGGCGGCCACCGCCCCGGCCGGAAAGGGCGGGCTCTTCGGCGCGCTCCCGGAGCACATCGCCCAGAAGGCGCGGACGACCGTGATCGTCGTGAAGACGCGCGAGGCGCCCACGCGGGCGGCGTTCGAGCGGGCCGCGCAGGAGGCCGAGACGCTCGAGTCGGTGGACCGGGCCGTCGAGGAGGGCCGCAGCGTCGCCGTGCGTGTCGACCGCTGGTTCGCGGAATCGAACTACCACCACGCCGAGTTCGCCGACCTGCGCCGCCTCGTGGCCCTGAAGGAGCGCCAGAAACTGACCGTCAGCCTGGTGCTGCCGACGCTCAACGAGGCGGCCACGGTGGGCCCCATCGTGCGGGCGGCGCGGCTCGAGCTCATGGAGCGCGTGCCGCTCGTCGACGAGCTGCTGGTGATCGATTCGGCCTCCGACGACGACACGCCGGCCATCGCGGCGGCCGAGGGAGCGCGCGTCGTGCAGCACGCCGACGTGCTGCCCCGCTACGGCTCGTACCGGGGCAAGGGCGAGGCGCTCTGGAAGAGCCTCTACGAGACGAGCGGCGACCTCGTCGTATGGTGCGACACGGACGTGCAGGACTGGGAGCCCCGCATGGCCTACGGGACGCTCGGCCCGCTGCTCGCGGAATCGCGCATCCAGTACGTCAAGGGCTACTACCAGCGCCCCATCGTGGAGGGCGGGGTGCTGCGCGAGGGCGGCGGCGGCCGCGTCACCGAGCTCGTGGCACGGCCCCTCATCAACCTCTTCTTCCCGGAGCTCTCGGGCATGATCCAGCCCCTCGCGGGGGAGTACGCGGGTCGGCGCAGCCTGCTCGAGACGCTGCCCTTCTTCACCGGCTACGCGGTGGAGATCGGCCACCTCATCGACGCGATCGAGCGGGTCGGCCTGGAGGGCCTGGGACAGGTCGATCTCGAGCGGCGCGTCCACCGCAACCAGGAGCTCGAGGGGCTCTCGCGCATGAGCTTCGTGATCCTGCAGGCGGTCATGAAGCGCCTCGAGGAGCGCCGCCGGGCGCACCTCTTCGCGGAGCTCGGCTCGACCATGAAGCTGCCCCGTTCCGGACCCGACCACCTGTCCCTCGAGCTCATCGAGCTCGCCGACCAGGAGCGCCCGCCCATGGTCCGGATCCCGGAGTACCTGGAGCGGCGGAAGGCGGCAACCTGACGATCGTGGGAACCGGCACCGGAAGCAACGGCTGGACGGTGCGCCCGAAGGCGGGCCGCTGAGACCATGGCGCTCCGCCTGCTCGTGGCGCCGGATTCCTTCAAGGGCTCGCTGACGAGCGTGCAGGTCGCCGACGCCATCGCGCGGGGATGGGCGCGTGCCAGGCCGGACGACGTGCTCGACCGCTGCCCGATGGCCGACGGCGGCGAGGGGCTGCTGGATGCGCTGCTCGCGGCCGATCCCTCCTGGCAGCAGCTCCCGGCCGCCTCGCAGGACCCACTTGGAAGGCCGATCGCCGCGCGCTTCCTCCGGTCCGGGGAGCGGGCCGTGGTCGAGCTGGCGGACGCGTCCGGCCTTTCGCGGGTTGGCGCCGACGAGCGCGACGCCGGCGCGGCCGGCACGTTCGGCACGGGGCTGACGATCGCGGCAGCCATCGGGCTCGGGGTCCGGGACCTCGTCCTCGGCGTGGGCGGGAGCGCGACCACGGACGGCGGCTCGGGTCTCCTGGCCGCGCTCGGCGCCCGCTTCCTCGACACGGATGGTCGTGACCTGCCACCCGGCGGCCTCGCGCTCGCGAGGCTCGACCGCGTCGACCTGTCCGGCCTCTCGTCGCTTCTCGCCGAGGTGCGCCTGGTGATCGCGTCGGACGTCACGAACCCGCTCCTCGGGCCCGACGGCGCCGCGGCCGTGTACGGCCCGCAGAAGGGTGCGTCGCCGGGGCAGGTGCGCGAGCTCGAATCCGCACTCGCCCATTACGCGGAGGTTCTCGCAACGACGACGGGGCGCGACGTCTCCGGCGTGCCGGGCTCGGGAGCCGCGGGCGGCACCGTGGCGGGGCTGCTCTCGATCGCCGGCCGCATGGCCGCGTGCTCGGTCCGGAGCGGCGTCGGCGAAGTCATGGCGCTCGTCGGCTTCACCGATCGCCTGGCGAGCGCACAGCTGGTCATCACCGGCGAGGGCTGCGTGGACGCCCAGACGGCCTTCGGCAAGACCGCGCACGGCGTCGCGCGGCGCGCCCACGAGGGCGGGAGGCCGTGTGTCGTGATCGGAGGCAGCGTCGAGCCCGGGGGATTCGCCGCGTTCGCGGGCTGGGGCGTGGTGGTGGTCCCGGCCTGCGAGGACCACCATGGGCTGAGCGCCGCCATGGCGGCCGGCCCGGGCCCCATCGAGCGAGCCGCGGAGCGGGTGGCCAGCCTGATCTCCCTGGGCGCGGGTCTCGACCGTGGCGCGGATGGGCGTCCGTGACGCCGGGTGCGGGGGCCCGCGAGCTGGAGCGCGACCGGCCGGGCCTCGTCGAGTTCGTGCTCGACCGCCTGCGCGGGCTCTACGGCCAGCCGGAATGGGCGCCCCGGCGGTCGCCGACGGAGGAGCTGGTCCTGACCATCCTCTCGCAGCACACCAGCGACCTCAACGCCGAGCGAGCGTTCGACGAGTTGACGGCGCGGTTCCCGGACTGGCACTCGGTGGCCGGCGCGGACGTCGACGACGTCGCCGCCGCCATCGCATCGGGCGGGCTGGCGCGCCAGAAGGCACCCCGCATCCAGGCCGCCCTGCGCCGGATCCGCGCGGAGCGCGGGGACTTCGACCTGGGGTTCCTCGCGGAGATGGACCCTCGCGAGGCACGCGACTGGCTCGTGCGGTTCGACGGGATCGGGCCCAAGACGGCCTCGGTCGTGCTGCTCTTCTGCTTCGGCCAGCCGCTCATGCCCGTGGACACGCACGTTCACCGGGTGACCCGGCAGAATCGGCCTCATCCCGGCCGGGATGCCGGCCGACCGCGCCCACGACGTCGCCCTGGACGTCTTCCCGGCCGTGCGGATGTACGAGGCGCACGTGAACCTGATCACGCACGGTCGCCGGACCTGCACGGCGCGCAACCCTGCCTGCGGCCGGTGCCCGGTGGCGCCGCGCTGCCGGTACGTCGATCCGGCCGCGCCGTGACCCGGCCTGCGTACCATCGTTCGGATCCTGTCGCAGTTCGCACTGGAGGTGACACGTGACGTTCCAGTCCCTCGCCGACGAGTTCCTGGCCCGTGAGCACGAGATCTCGCCGGTGCGCGCGAGTCAACTCGGGCTCACCTCGTACGACACCAGGCTGGACGACCTGTCGGCGGCGTCGTTCGAGGCACGGGACGCCGAGGCGGCCGCATGGCTGGGGCGGTTCGGCGCACTCGGAGACGGCGAACTGGCGCCAGAAGAGCAGATCGACCGGGACCTCGTCCTCTCCGTTCTCCGCGGGCGCCTGATCATGGCCGACTGGCAGGGCTGGCGGCGCGATCCTGCCACGTACACCGACGCGGCCCTCGGGGGCATCTTCACGCTGTTCCTGCACCGGTTGCGGCCCGAGCCCGACCTGGTCGAGTCGGCCCTTTCGCGGATGCGCGAGATCCCGCGCGCGCTCGCACAGGGGACGGAGAACCTGGCCCGCGAACTCGCGCACCCGGTGGTCCTCCGGAGAGGGGCCGGGGCCGCACGCGGCGGCGCCCGCTACCTGCGGGATCTCCTCCCGCTCGAGGTCGCCGCCGGCGAGGGGCGCGATCGCATGGCCGACGAGGGACGCCGCGCGGCCCAGGCCATGGACGAGTGGGCCGCCCACCTCGACACGCTCGCAGGAACGGCTTCCGGGACCTGGCAGCTCGGCGAGGAGCGGTACACGCGCCTGCTGCGCGAGAAGGAGCTGCTCGACGTCGACGCGCGGGGATTGCGCGAGCTGGGTCGGACCGAGTACGACCGCCTCGCGGCCGAGATGTCGCAGGTCGCCCTTCGCGCCCGGGGTACCGACGACTGGAGCCGGGTCCTCGAGGAATCTCGCCGGGATCATCCGGCGACCGAGGCCGACATGCGCGAGGGCTACGCGGACTGGACGGCGCGGGCCCGTGCGTTTCTCGCCGAACACGGCCTCGTCACGCTTCCGCCCGGCGAGCAGTGCGTGGTCGAGCCCTCGCCGGTCTTCCAGCGTCCCGTCCTTGGCGTCGCCTCGTACAACGCGCCACCCGCGTTCTCGGACTCGTGGATGGGGCATTTCTTCGTCCCGTTCGCTCCCGACGGCACGCCCGAGGCGGAGATCCAGCAGCGTCTCCGGGCGAACAGCTGGGGCGACATCCCCACGATCTCGGTCCACGAGGCGTACCCGGGCCACCATTGGCACCTGATCATGCGCAAGCGCGGTCCGAGCGCCGTCCGGCGCGTGTTCGGGACGCCGTACTTCACCGAGGGCTGGGCCCTGTACGCGGAGCGGATGATGCGCGAGCGGGGCTTCTTCAGGGACCCGGTCCATGAACTCTTCCACCTCGACGCGACCCTCTTCCGGGCCGCCCGCATCGTGGTCGACACGAGCCTCCACCTGGGCGAGATGACGTTCGACGAGGCGGTCGAGTTCATGCGGACGAAGGCCGGCCTGCCGGAGCCGACGGCGAAGGCGGAGGTGGGGCGGTACTGCTCGTGGCCGACACAGGCCTCCGCCTACCTCACGGGCTGCCTGGAGATCCTGCGGATCCGACGGGCATGGTTCGACGCCCACGGGTTCGAGGACGTCATCCCCGCCGACGTTCCCGCCGAGGCGCTCCGCAGCTTCCACGACACGATCGCCGAGAGTGGTGCTCTCCCCCTCGGACTCGCCGCGCGGGTGATGGCGGGCGCCGGGAGCTGACGCGGTCCGGGGGTCGGCATCCCCGGGCACGCGCATCGCGCGGCACGGAGCAATAACCCGTCCCGTCTGTTACGTGCAAGCCGATCTGCAAGGACGGGCGGCCGCCGGACCCCGAATGCCCCCGAATCCGCCGGTACACTCGGGTCGCCGGCGTCGCCGATGCCTGTCCCGCGCCGACGCCGGCCCTTCCACCGGCATGTGCAATGGCAACTGCAAGGCGCCGTGGATACAGTCGGCCCGCACGGCGTGGGCGGCCCGTGGCCGCCGCGGCATGTCTCGTTTCGCCCCAGGGGGACTATCGGTGCATTGCGCGGCCGGCCACCACTGGTACGATCGCCCGACGACGGTGGAGGGCGTCGCGCCTGGGATATGACACATCACTGCGTTCGCCGACTCGGCCTGCTCGCCGGCCTGACAGCGATCGTCATCGCGCTGGCCGGATGTTCCGGGCTGTCCGCGGCGTCATTCGCCGCGTCGGCGCTCCCCGACGGGATCCCCACGCCATCCGAGGCGGCCGTGGTCGTCGGGCAGGGCGGCGGATACGATGCCGGTGCGCGGCTCTTCGCGTTCAGCTCGAACCTTGCGCCGGCCGATGCGATCCACCACTACGAGGCGCAGCTCACCGCGGCCGGCTTCGAGCCCGCGGGCTCGAGCGGGACGTGGACGCTCTATCGGAATGGCGTCACGCTGCTCGCGATCCGGGCCGGGGAGAGCGGGCCCCCCACCGACCTGCTGGTGCGGGTGATGACCGGTTCACCGGCGTCCTCCGGGCTCCCGGAGACGGCCGGCGGGACGGTCGGTCACGGCAGCTCCGCCGGTGGCGGATCGAACGGTGCCAACGGTGGCGCGAGCGGCGGCAACTCGGGCGGGAACTCGAGCAATGCCGGTGGGAACTCCGGCAATGCCGGTGGGAACTCCGGCAATGCCGGTGGGAGCTCCGGCAATAACGGCGCCAACTCCGTCGCGAGCCCGAACCCGAACGGCAATGCCGGCGGCAACTCCGGCGCGAGCTCGAACCCGAACGGCAACGCCGGTGGGAACTCCGTCGCGAGCCCGAACCCGAACGGCAATGCCGGCGGCAACTCCGGCGCGAGCCCGAACCCGAACGGCAATGCCGGCGGCAACTCCGGCGCGAGCCCGAACCCGAAGGGGCCCGACAAGACCCCCGTTCCGCGCCCGGATCCCCCGAACGGCAAGCCGTCCGCGCCGCCCGGACAGGTCAAGGCGACGGCCCCCGCGGCCATCCACACCACGCCGCCGCACCCGTGACGACGCCATGGTGAGCGACCAGATCCGGCGGGTGCTCCTCGTCGACGACGACGTGCGTCTGCTCGCGCAGCTGACCGACCGGCTGGAACGCGACGGGTTCGACGTCCAGCCCGCCCGCTCCGGCGGCGAGGCCATCGCCCGGTTCCGCGGGTTCGCGCCCGACATCGTCGTGCTCGACCTGATGATGCCCGGGATGGACGGCGAGGAGACCGCGGAGCGGCTGCTCCGCCTCGGCGACGTCCCGATCATCGTCCTCTCGGCCGTCACCGCAGGCGAGAGCAAGGTCAAGTTCATCGAACGGTACGCGGAGGATTACGTCACCAAGCCGTTCGACTACGCGGAGCTTCGGGCCCGGATCAAGCGCGTGGCGCACCGGCTCGGCGAGCGCGTCCGCGAGCGGGAGCTTCGCCTGGGCCCGGAGCTGACGCTGATCCTGCAGCGTCGAGAGGCATGGGTCTCGGGGCGGCGCGTCTCGCTCAGCCCGATCGAGGTCCGCCTCCTGGGCGCGCTGTCTCGGGAGATCGGGCACGTGGTGCGCACCGACCAGCTCGTGGCCCGGGGGTGGAGCGAGGTCGACGCCGCGGACGAGTCGTTCGTGTGGGTGTCCGTGCGACGCCTTCGCCGGAAGATCGAGCCCGACCCCGACCATCCGCGGTACCTCGTCACCGAGCGGGGCGTCGGCTACCGACTGGTTCCGGCTGCGTCCTGATCGGCCGATGATCCGGCGCCGGGGGCTCTCCTACCGGCAGCAGCAGACGCTGTCACTCCTCGTCCTCGCGGTGCTGCCGCTCATCGTCGGCGCGGCCGTCGTCCTGGGCCAGGTGGATGCGGCGGTGCGGTCGGAGGCCGACAGCCGTGTGGGAGACGCGGGCCGTGCCGTCCAGAGCATCCTGGGCTCCGACTCGGCCTCGCTGGACACGCTGGCCCAGAGCTACGCCACGTGGAGCGTCCTTGCGGGGCAGGTCGCCGCCCTGCAGCCGGAGGAGATCGCGCAGACGGTCGTCGATTTCCAGGTCTCGCAGGGGGGCGTCGACGCCGCGGTCGTCGTCGTCGGAAGCACCGCCATCACGGGAGGACCGGCGGCCGACGTCGCCGAGCTCGAACGCCTGCTGCGCACGGCGCTTGCCACGCCCGGGGCGACCCTTCCGCTCGCGACGTACGCAGACCTTCCGGGCGGTGTCTACCAGGTGGACTTCCAGCCGATCCCGCTGACGGGCCGATCCGGTCCCGGGGTGACGGCCAGCGGCGGCCGGGCCGGCCTCGCCTTCGCAAGGCGTCTTGGATCCGATTTCGTCGTGCAGGCGAAACGCCTCACCGGCTTCGACGTGTCGATCTACGACACGTCGGGCACGCTCACCGCCGCGTCCGACCAGTCGGTCGCGAACCTCTCCGCGGCCGCGGTGGGAGGCGCGGCGGCAGCGGCGGGTGGCGCGCAGCGGCTGCCGGGCAACGTGTTCGCCGTGGCCATCCCCGTCCAGGGGCCGTCGGCGCCGACCGGGACCGTGGTCGTCGCGACGCAGCTCGGCCTCACGACCGCGATCGGGACCGCCCTGGTCCCCTACCTGGCCGTGCTGCTCGCGCTGGTGCTCGTGTTCGCCGCATCGCTTGCGGTGTATCTCGCCGATCTGCTGCGTCGCCGGCTCGGAGCGATCGAAGAGGGCATCGGCGCGGTCGCGAGCGGCGACCTGGGGGTCAGGCTGCCCGAGGGCGACCGGGATGCGATCGATCGCCTGGCGGCCTCGCACAACCGCCTGGCGGCCGGGCTGGAGCGCCGCGACCGCGTGGTCTGGCGTTCGCTGGAGGCACTCGAGGCGCTGCGACCGGAACGCGGACCCGCCACCCTGCTCGGCGACGTGCTGGAGGCGGCGCGCTCGATCTTCGGGCTCGACGCCTGCTGGATGGTGGACGGGACGGGCAGCCTGGTCGCGATCGTTCCGCCCACCGGCGGGGGTTCGAATGCGCCGACGAAGCCCGGCCCCGGCGATTCCGATCGCGTCTCGGCGGACCTCGATGCGATGCCTGGGAACCGGCTGGAGGGCAGCGGACGGGCCGTGCGCACGTGGACCGTTGCCGACCGCGCACTGTTCGGCCTGTTCGCACGGGAGGCCGGCGTCGCGCTGCGCAGCGCCGGGCTCCAGGAACAGACGGCGCGACGTGCCGAGCGACTGAGCCAGGCGAACGAGCTGCAGCGGCAGTTCGTGCGCGGGCTCGGCCACAACCTCCAGGCACCGCTGGCCCGGATCCTGATGTCCTCCGAGGAGCTCGTGCACGACGGCCTCACGGGCAGCGCGCGGGAGCAGGCCGATGCGATCAACGCCGATGCGGACCGGCTGACGCGGGTCGTGCGCGAGCTGCTGACGGCCACGCGCCTCGACGCCGGCGTGTTCGTGCCCGACGCGGAGCCGTTCGCGCCCGCCTCCGCGGTGCGTCGCGCGTGGCACGCGCTCGCGTCCGATCGGGACCTCGACCTGCAGGACCGGAGCACCGGCTGGCTGGCCGTGGGAGACCGCGAGGCCGTGGAGCAGGTGCTCTGGATCCTGCTCGACAACGCCGTCCGGTATGCGCCGTCCGGCCCGGTGCACGTCACGATCGACCCGGCCGACGGCAGCACGCTGGCGGTGCGCGTCCGCGACGAGGGCCCGGGGATCCCGCACTCCGAGAGGGCGCTGGTCTTCCGCCGGTTCCAGCGCGGCTCCACCGCCCGCGGCCACGACGGGACGGGACTCGGCCTGGACGTTGCCCGCCGGCTGCTGCGCACGATGGGCGGCCGGATCCGGTACGAGGATGGCGAGCCCGGAGGGTCCGTGTTCGAGTTCACGCTGCCGGCCGAGCATGCCGAGGCCGCCGAGTGAGTGGGCGCCCCTTGCTCGACCGTCGGGCCCGTCCCGAGCTCGACCGTGTCGCCCGGTCCGGGCGCAGGTCATGGGCGCCGCTGTCGGGAGCTGGCACGCGGCCCAACCCGGCTGGCACGCGGCCCAACCCGGCTGGCATGCGGTTCACGAGCCCGATCCGGCATCGGGCCGCTGCTATCCTCCGGCCATGAGCTTTCCGCCGCGGCCCGTGCGGATCCTCCTCGTCGACGACGATCCGAACCTCCTCGTCGTGCTGGTCGACCAGCTCCGCGACGACGGCTTCGAGGTCGTGACGGCACGCGACGGGTTCGAGGCACTCCGGCGGCTCGAGCAGGGCTGGCCCGACCTCCTGATCGTGGACCTGATGATGCCGCGCATGGACGGGCTCACCCTCGCCCGCCAGGTCAAGGAACGCGCCGACCTGCCGGTCATCGTGCTGTCGGCCGTCGACACCGGCGATTCGAAGGCCAACGCGCTCGAGGAGGTCGCCGAGGACTACGTCACCAAGCCGTTCCACTACCCGGAGCTTCGGGCACGGATTCACCGCGTGCTCCGGCGTGTCGGCGACGAGGTGCCGGCGGGGGCGCTGCCGCTCGGACCCACCCTCGTGCTCGACCTGCAGCGGCGGCGCGCGATCGTCGATGGCCGCGTGGTGAGCCTCACTCCCGCCGAATCCCGCCTGCTCTACGCGCTGGCTGCCAACCTCGACCGCATCGTCTCCACGGAGACGCTCCTCGCGCGTGGCTGGTCGGACGCGGAAGTCCCCGACCCCTCGTACGTGTGGGTGACGATGCGGCGCATCCGCCAGAAGCTCGAGGCGGACCCGGATCACCCGGTCTACCTCGAGACCATCCGCGGCTCCGGGTACCGCCTCCGCCACGTCGCCGAGGTCGCCACTCAGCCGGACCCGCCGATCACATAAGGGGTCCAGGCCGTCCCGAGCGGGCGCTTGGTGCGCCCCGGCTTCACGGGTCGCCCACGTTGCCAGGACGCGTCTGCCGTCGCTACCGAGCCGTGATTGTCGCTGCCCGCGGTCTGCGTTGACCGCCAGCACCGGTACCGTCGCGCCACGCGTACTGCACCGAAGGTACGGGTCCCACCGCAATTCCACCTGCAAGTACCAGTCGCCCACACTCACGGCGTCATGAACCACCGTGTCGCCCATTCATCGATTCGCCACACGCTTTCGCGCCTCCGCCCACGCTCGCGCGGCCAGGCGCTCGTCGAATTCGCGATCGTCCTCCCGGTGATGATGCTGGTGCTTCTGATCGCCGTCGACTTCGGCCGGCTGTTCTTCACCTACATCGAAGTCAGCAACGCAGCGCGCGAGGGCGCCGCGTACGGAGCAGGCCAGCCCACGGACACGACCGGAATCACGACGCACGCCAGGCAGGAGACGAACGCGCAGTCCCAGATCGGCGAAAACCCGATCACGGTCACTGCGACCTGCGCCGATCAGGCCGGGAGCAGCCTCGACTGCGCCGATTCCCCGGGCGGTGGCGGCACGGGCAACACGATCACGGTCGGCGTGCAGGAACGGTTCTCGTTCCTGACGCCGCTCATCAATACCGCGTTCAACAACAACTTCGACGTGGGTGCCTCGGCGACGGCGGTGGTGATCAACCTGGCTGCCGGCCAGGGCGGGACACCCGGCACGTGCACCACCCTCCCGAATGCGAGCTTCACCGTGTCGGTGTCGGGCCAGACCGTGACGCTCGACGCATCCGCATCGACGCCGAACAGCGGCCTGTGCGCGATCTCCGGCTACAACTGGGACATGGGTGACGGCGCAGATCCATTCCCGCCGGTCACAGGAAAGACCGCGAGCTACACGTACGCGGGCACGAGCGTGTACACGATCACGCTGGTCGTCACGAACCAGGCGGGCAATTCCCAGACCACACAGACCGTGAACCTGGGGGGGCCGACACCCACGCCCAGCCCCTCGCCCACGCCGACGCCCAGTCCGACCCCGACTCCGTCGCCGACACCAACGCCGATCTGCGCCATGATCCCCACCTTCACGGACAGTGAGACCGGCAACTCCGGCAAGTTCAACTTCTATGGTGCATACACGGGCCAGCCGGCGCCGGCGAGCTGGAACTGGGTATTCGGCGATGGCAACACCGGCTCCGGCCAGAACGTGGCCCACGACTACGGCAACAAGGCCGGGCCGCAGACCGTCACGCTGACGATCGTGAACGGGTCCTGCACGGCCAGCGTCAGCCACCAGGTGACGCCGTGATCCTGAATCGCGTCAGGCGACACCGGCCCCGAGATCACGGTCAGGCCCTCATCGAATTCGCCCTCGTGCTGCCCGTCTTCGTGTTCATGCTGTTCGGCATCGTGGACGCCGGTCGCTACGTCTACATGAACAGCGTGCTGTCCCAGGCGGCGCGTGAAGGGGCCCGGACGGCGGCGGTCGAGGCGAGCTGGATCGGATCGGCGGATGCCAGCTGCGGGACGGTGGGGGGACCGGTCTGCCCGGCCAACGCGACCGCCCTGCAGGCGGACGCACTGGCGGCGGCGAACCGGATGGTCTCTCCGTTCGGGAGCATCAGCTCGCTCTACATCAGCTGCGATCCCGTCGGGAATGCACCGGCCGGGGCGTGGACGTCGGGGACCACGTGCACAGCGAACACCGGGACGACGGGCAACGCCGTCTCGGTCCGTGTCGTGCTCACGTTCACGCCACTCACACCGGTCATCGCCCAGGTCATGGGCACGATCACGACGTCCGCGTCGGCCACGATGGTCATCAATTAGGGGTACGCCATGATCCGCAAGCGTCGTTCCGGCGACGAGCCGCGCGGACAGACACTCGTGCTGTTCGCGCTCGTCATGTCACTCGTCATCATTCCTGCAATCGGGCTCGTCGTGGATGGCGGGTATGCGCTCGCGCAGAACCGCGCATCACAGAATGCTTCCGATTTTGCCGCGCTCGCGGGCGCCAGGATCGTTGCCGAATGGGTCGGGGGGAACTCCACGGACGGAACCGACGGAAATGTCCAGGCCGCGATCAGCCAATCCGTGCAGGTCAACAAGGGCGCGCCCGTCACCTTCGGAGCTCCGAACGGCCCGAGATACGTGAATTCGGGCGGCGCATATGCATGCGTCACCAGCGGTGTCGCGGCGGCATGCACGGCGGGCAACGAGACGTCGAGCTACGTGGGGAACGGCACCATCCCGGCCGGGGCGGTTGGCGTCACGGTCGGCTCGAGCCGTACGTGGACGCCGTTCTTCATCGGATCGCTGGTCGGTAACTGGACGGCGGGTGCCACGGCCACGGCCAAGGGCGGATATGCCGCGGGCGGTCCGGGAACCGGCGTCTTCCCCGCCGGAATCGCCGAAGCGTTCTTCAACGGCCGGTCGCCGTGCTCCGGCGACGCGACCACCAACGTCGGTGGGTCGGGTGCCTGCGATCCACAGCACCTGACGCCGGGTAACCTGAACGTCCCCGGGGGGTTCGGCTGGTTGAAGTTCGGCTGCGACGGCTACGGACTCGGGCAGGATCCGCCTGCCAATGCCGGCGGCTGCTCGAACAGCAAGGTCTTCCTCCAGACGGAGATCGGCCCGCCGCCCCAGAGCTTCGGGTGCTGCACGCAGGTGGGTCTTGCCGGCAGCCTCGACCAGATCGGCAGCCTGCCGGGCAACAAGGCCAGCGCGGATTGCACCTACTACATCGACAACAAGGTCACCGTCACGGTGCCCGTGTGGGACAAGGCCGGCGGAACGGGCCAGAACGCCTGGTACCACATCGTGGGCTTCACGGGCTTCCAGATCACCGCGTGTGACGGCGGCAAGGACATCGAGGGGGTGTACCGGCAACCGATGTGGTTCGGGCCGACCACGACCTCCCCGGGGTTCGCGGGAGCTCCCCTGGCGGTACAGCTGATCCGCTGACGGTCCGCCTCGACGCCGCCAGCCCGGGCTCGAACGCTCCGGCAGTCCGAATCGACGGGGCGGGACGATGGTTCAGGGCCGGGTTCCGCGAAACCGATCGGCCGGGGGTACGTCCCCCGGCCGATCACCTTTGCGCGGTACGAGTCCTGCGGTCCGGGCCGCCCGGACGCCGACAATCAGTTGACGAGGCGAACGGAGTAGGTGCCGAATTCGGAGTTTCCGGCACCGCCATTCGGAACGATGCGCAGTTCTTCCGGGCTGACCGGCGACACGAAGCGGCCTCGGATCTTCTTGCTGCTGCCGCCTGCCGACCCGGTCAGGTGGAAGTAGGCCCAGCCCACCATGCGGCCGTCGTCGTCGACGATGGCCACCGGGAACGCCTTGTCGACGTACTCCGCCAGGTCGCTGAACAGCGCCGTGTGGCTGCCGGCATTGAGCGGACCGATCGCCATCGACAGCGTGACGACGATGGTGCTCTGACCCTGTCCTTTGATCAGGCCATCGACATCGCTGGTGTTCGCATTGCAGGGGTTGCCGTTGGCCGTGCAGAACACGGTCCAGTTGAATTGCAGCTGCCCCTGGGGGACATCCTCGGTGCCGGTGCCGGGCTCGTCGTAGGTCTGGTCGGCATACGGGTCCCCCGTGAACGCGTCCTGGTTGAAGATGATGGGCATCGCGCCCATGGCGCCATTCGGTGGCCCGGCCTGGGCGGTTGCGGTGGTCGAGACGCCCCAGGACGGCATGCCTACGACCCCGGAGAAGTAGTTGCGGTGCGGGCGGGACACGTCGACCGTGACCACCGTGGCTCCCGAGGCGTCCTGCCCGAGCGACACGGCGACGTTCGTGTCATCCGTGCCGTCGACGTACCCGTTGGCGCCGGCAGTCTGTCGGGCGACCGTCGCCGCCGGTGCCCCGTTGAGATACGCGTAGGCGCCCGCCAGGGCTGCCTGGTCGGCGACGTTCTGCATGTCTCGCCGCTGGGCGAACGTGCTCCCACCG
Source organism: uncultured Chloroflexia bacterium (assembly GCA_963757865.1). GTDB lineage: Bacteria > Chloroflexota > Limnocylindria > Limnocylindrales > CSP1-4 > JAJYNJ01. The sequence continues at coordinate 4,172 of CAVWSU010000016.1, read as the reverse complement.
TCGAGCACGAGCCCGGTCATGGCGATGACGGCGACGAGCACCAGCGTGAACAGAGCCAGCGCCTGTCCGCGCTCCGCCCGGTTCGTGGCCTGTCCGCGGTCCATGTGCGACTCCTCGTTCACGGAAGCTCGACGTGACTGGTCGAGCTCAGGGTGATCGGTCCGATGAAGCTCAGAAGTGGCGTGACGGTGCTGAACGGAACGCTGATGGAGACCCGCACGAACTGGCCGGACTTGCACCCCGAGTTCTCCAGATCCTGGTCGGCCAGATCGGTGCACTGGAATGAGATTGCGGCCGACGTGTCGCCCAGCCCGGGCACGAGGCCCTTCTGGGTTGCGAGAACGCTTGCCGTCTCGGCGCTGTTGCCGAGCGTGCACGGTGAGCCGCTGCAGGGGTGAACGCTCGTCACGCGCGCGAGCTCGCGGGCTGCTTCGGCGACACCGTTGTAGACGTAGATGCCTCTCCCGAGATCGGCGATCCCCATCAACAGGAAGAGGAATGGGATCAGCACGAGCGCGAACTCGACGAGCGACTGGCCACGCGTGCGAGACCCGTGCGGCCGACGGATGGCGCTCATGGTTCGGCCGTGATGATCTGGGCGGACGACGTGTTGGAACCCGCGTCGTTGATCACGGTCAGCGTCACCTCGTACACGCCCGCCTTGTTCTGGTTCTGCCGCAGGAAGGTGTGCGGCAGCGGCAGCTGTCCGGCGGTGTAGGCGGTGAACGACGTCTTGTCACCGAAGTCCCAGATCCACTGCCGGATCGGGCAGTTCTCCGATGAGGTCGAGGTGTCGGCAAAGGACACGAGGAGCGGGCTGCGCCCGCTCACCGGTGTCGGCGTGAATCCGGCGCTCGGCACGGTGCAGACGGGCGCGGGCGTCGGGGTCGGGGTCGGGGTCGGGGTCGGGGTCGGCTCGGCCGTCGGCGGAGCGGAGGGGATCGTCGCGGGAGACGGCAGCGCGGCGAGTTGCGCGGTCGACGTGGCCGAGAAGGTGACGTCCTGCGAACCGCCGAGAAGCGGGCTCAGGAGCGGAGTCAGCAGCTGGAAGTGGCCGGTGACCGCCACCGAGACGGTGTTCCCGATGGCGGACGCGCAACCCGCCGGGGAGCACGTCACGGACACATCCGCAGGCTGGATGTCGACCGTCGAGCCGCGGACCTCGAGCAGCGTCCGGCACATGATCTCGTTAGTGACCAGCGTGTCCGGGGTGCACCCGGCGCCCGCAAGGAACGAGGTGGGCGTCTGCGCGGCCTGCATCGCGCCTTCGCGAGCCGCGTTCGTGACGCTGATCTGCGCCAGGAAGATGCGGCCCAGATCGAGCGTGGCCGCGAACAACAGGAGAAAGACGGGCAGGATCAGCGCGAACTCGACCAGCGCCTGTCCCCGGCGCGATCCTGCCGGACGGTTGCGCATCGACATGAGGGCCTCGCCTGGTCCGTGATCTTGGGCACGCACGGACGGACGCGCTGGGGACGCGCGGCGACTTGAACGGGGCCGATGCTGGGCCTCCGAGCTTTCCACCTTCCTTGCAGCGGTGCTTGCGCGCACACGACGAGAGGCGACGGCACCCCGTACGTTGGTACGGACCGCGGACCGGAGGGCGGCGCTCATGATGCGGGCCGCACCACCTGCGGACGGCCCGGAGGCGAGCGAACCGGGACCATCGCGCCCCCGCCGGGGTGACCATCGGGCCCCACGGTCGCAAGGAGCTGCTTAAGGTTCGGCCGCGAACCTGCCCGGCATGAACACGCGTCCCCACCTTGTTCGACATCGGCCGCGGCAGCGCGGGCAAGCGCTGGTCGAGCTGGCGCTGATCGTCCCGTTGCTGCTGCTCCTGTCGATGGCCGCCCTGGACCTCGGCCGTGTCTTCTACGCGCAGATCACGATCGCCGACGCGGCACGCGAGGGCGCGCTCGAGGCGGCGCAGGACCCCACGTCATTCCAGTCGGGACAGCCCTGTGACGCCACCACGAACCGCGTCATGTGCCGCGTCCTTGTCGAGTCGCAGGGTTCCTTCTACACGGTGAGCCCGTCCGACGTCACCGACACGTGCCAGGACTCGTCGGGCACCACGATCGCGTGCCCCACCACGCCAACCCTTGGCGAGACAGCGACCATCAAGGTACTGGGCCATTTCACGGTGCTGACGCCGCTCATCGCGTCGTTCACGGGCGGCTCGTCCGTGACGCTCGCGTCGACGGCGATCACGCAGCTCGACGTGCAGCCCACGGCTGCCAGCCCGTCCCCATCGCCGACGGCGACGCCATCGGCATCGCCCACGCCGACGGCGACGCCGACGCCATCGGCATCGCCCACGCCCACGCCGACCCCGGTCATCTGCACGACTCCCGTCGCCGCCTTCACGGTGAATCCCACGAGCGGGACGTACACGCACGGGAACAACACCGGGACGACGTTCACGTTCACCGACACGTCGACCATCCAGCAGCAGACCGGATGCTACGTGGCGTGGTCCTGGTCCTACGGTGACGGCTCCGGCTCGTCCACGGAGAACGGGTCGCACGTCTACTCCGCCCATGGGTCGAACCCGGGCAACTCCTACACGATCACGCTGGTGGTCTCGCTCTCCAACAGCGACGGCACGACGTGGTCGAGCAGCGCGACGCAGACGATCACGGTGAACTGATGACAGACCTGAACGTCCGAGGCCGGCCAGGCGCTCGTCGAATTCTCGCTGGCGGTCACGATCTTCCTCGTCCTGCTCATGTCCGTGGTCGACCTCGGTCGGGGCATCTACCTCTACAACGGGGTCTCGGAAGCCGCGCGGGAGATCGCGCGTGTCACGAGCGTCCACCCGGGCGCCACCATCGGCGACAGCTCGCAGACCGCGTCGGTCGTGGCGACACAGCAGAGCCTGGTCCCCGGCCTGACGTCGCCCACGATCCAGTGCGTTGACATCACGGGCACGGCTGTCTCCAGCAACTGCGTTCCGGGAGACTGGGTCGAGGTGACGGTCAGCGCGCCCTACGCGCCTGTCACACCGCTCCTCAGCATCGGCGGGTTCGGCCACTTCACGATGCAGTCCACGAGCACGGTGCAGATCCAGTGATGAGAAGGACGGGTAGCGCCATGAGTCCGAAGTCCCGGAGAAGCTCGCGCGTCGCAGGAACACGGACAGGTCATCGTACTGTTCGCGCTCTCGCTGGTGGCCATCATCGCCATGGTGGGGCTGGTGCTCGACGGCGGCTCCACGTACGCCCAGCGTCGGTCGGAACAGAACGCGTCGGACCTTTCCGCGCTCGCAGCGGCCAACAACTACCTGATCAACCACGACAGCACACTGGCCACCGCGACTGCGCGGGCCGTCGCCGCCCAGAACGGATACACCGATGGCGTCGATGGCGTCAGCGTGGGCGTCTCGATCGACCTGACCGCGGGTGCACGGGTCACCGTCGACATCACGGCCCCCCATCCGAACAACTTCGCCGGCGTGGTGGGAATGTCGAGCTGGAACGTGGGCGCGACGGCAACGGCGCTGACGGGCTTTCCCGACACCGCGACCGGGCCCGGGCCGTTCATCCTCAGCCGCGACAGCTTCGGCGTGGACGGGACGCCACTGATGTGCACCGACCCGAACAACCCCTGCTCGTTCACGCATCCGGTCGATCCGGGGACGGCCGCGCCCCAGGATTCCACGCAATTCGTGTGGACCAATTTCGGTCTCGCGCAGACGTGCGCCGGCCCTGGCAACGTGGACAACCAGGACCTCTCGACGTACCTGGACGGGATGGCCACCTTCACGCTGACGCTGCAGTTCGGCTGCTACATCGGCCAGCACAACCAGGGCGTCATGAACGACGTCGTGAGCACGCTCGGGTCGATGACCCCGGTCACGTTCCCCATTCCGGTGGTGGACCACAACGGCGACTTCACCGGCTGGGTGTCGTTCGTCCTGACATCCACCACGGCCAACGGGCGCAACGGCGTGCTCACGGGCTACTTCAAGAGCCCCTTCGAGGCCAACCAGCTCACGGTGACGTCACCCGGCCTGGGCAACACCAACTTCGCCGGATCCTACGTCCTGAAGCTGGTCAACTAGGTTCGGGGACGATTCGCGCGGGGCAAATGGTCGACGCTGCCCTCGCACCAGCGATCGTCGGCGGCACCGATCCGCCTCACGCGGCGACACCGTACCGGCGTCATCGAGC
>CAVWSU010000015.1:0-31034 GCA_963757865.1 uncultured Chloroflexia bacterium | reverse complement strand
AGTCAGCTTCGTCGGCGTGCCTCCGACCCGGCAGATCGAACGGGCGTCCGGCGTCAGCGAGGTGGAGGTTGACGGTCCGACCCTTCGCTGCCTGGTGTGCGGCAGCTTTCAGCCCTTTCTCGAGGCGCTGCGCGGTCGACGAGGTCGTCAGCCTTAGTGCTTGTCCTGCCGCGGCTCGCGCCTCAGAGAGCGCGCCACAGCGGCGAGGTTCGTCGCGAACGAAGGGAGATGAGCAATGAACTCAAGAGCAGATCACCTTGGACTGGCCAGGATGGCCAGGATCACGGGCGGCTTCTACCTCGGGTACTTCGTAGCCTCCGTGCTCGCGAGTTTGCTGGGGCATATCGGGCCGGGTGACGCGCCTCCCGTCTACCAGGCGATCGTCACGGATGCTGGGGCGTTCCGTCTGGGTCTTGCCATCGCGTTGATCTCAGGCTTCCTCTTCCTCATGGCCGCATGGGGTCTCTACGTTCTCCTGCGACCGGTCAACAAACACCTGGCGCTGCTCTTCCTGCTGCTCAACGCCGTCGGTGTCGCCATCCAGGGCGCGAGCATGCTGTGGCTGCTGTCCGCGCTACTGCAGGGAGACGCGGCCAGCCATATGCAGGCCTACTCGGCGGCACAGCTCGAGGGACTGGCGTACATGTCCATCAACGTCTACAAGATGGGCTGGGTCACGGCCCAGCTGTTCTTCGGCATGTGGCTGTTCCCGCTCGGCTACCTGGTCTACAAGTCCAAGTCCCTTCCCCGGTTCCTGGGCATCCTTCTGATGCTTGACGGGAATCGGCGTCCTGATCTGGTTCCACCAGGCTCTGCTCCTGCCGGACTACCGCGCGATCAGCCTACCCGGGGTGGCCGTGAGCTTCGTCGCCGAGCTCGGGCTGGCATTGTGGCTCCTCGTCAAGGGCGTTCGCGATGACGGCGCCGAGGCAGGCCTGCCGCTCGTGGACCGGCCCGCGGCGCCTCGAGCCGAAGGGGCTCGCGCATGAAGGCCGTCGTCTGCACGCGGTACGGCCCGCCGGAGGTCCTGCAGCTGGAGGAGCGCGCGATCCCGGTTCCCAGGAAGAACGAGGTGCGCATCCGCGTCCTGGCGACCGCCGTGACGTCGAGCGACTGCTACGTCCGGGGGCTCAACCTGAGCCCCGCCTACCGGATCATGGCGCGACTCGCGCTCGGCTGGAACGGGCCCAGGCAACCGGTGCTCGGGATGGTGCTCTCGGGAGAGGTGGACTCGGTCGGGCCGGACGCCAGGTCATTCGGCGTGGGTGACCCGGTCTTCGGCTTCAATCAGCAGCGCTTCGGAACGTACGCGCAGTTCGTGTGCTGGCCGGAAGACGGACTTATGGCCCCACGACCGGCCGACCTGACAGATCTGGAGGCCGCGGCCATTCCCTACGGTGGCCTGCTCGCGCTCTCCTTCCTGCGGAAGGCGGGCGTTCGGGCGGGCCAACGGGTCCTCGTGTTTGGGGCTTCGGGTGCGGTGGGCACGTCCGCCGTGCAACTTGCCAGGCACCTCGGTGCGGAGGTGACGGGCGTGTGCAGCACGTCGAACGTGGACCTCGTGGCGTCGATTGGCGCGACCGCGGTGATCGACTACAGCCGCGAGGACTTCACGAACGGGACAACGCGATACGACCTGATCTTCGACGCCGTCGGGAAGCGGAAGAGTGCCGCTGCGCTCCGACGATGCCGGCAGGTGCTGACTCCCGGCGGAGCCTGCGTCTCGGTCGACGACGGGAGGCCGAAGCTTCGTCGCGAGGATCTGGTGCTGCTCGGAGAGTTGGCCACGAAGGGTGAGATCAGGCCCGTGATTGACCGCACCTATGCCCTGTACGACATCGTCGAGGCGCATCGGTACGTCGACAACGGGCACAAGCGGGGCAACGTGGTCGTCGCCGTGGCGTAAGGCGCAAGCCTTCCCTTTGAATCACCGGGTCAACCTGCCGTCGCGCAGTCCGTCGGGCACGTTGGGATTGCGCCACCGGACGGCCGAGGGCACCCGGTCCCCTGGGTGTTTTCGCATGTCGACGTGGGCTCCGCCGCCCGCCCTTCACGGCCGCTTGGCACCTCTTCGGATCGTCGGCCGATCGAACTGTGTCCTATCTACACGTGGGGACGGCGTCCCCGACGCGCCGACACCTCGGATGGCGGCCGGTCCAATGGTGCTAGGGTCGGCTGGCATCGGCCCGCCTACGGCCAGGAAGCATGACGCGCCGTGAGCGACAAGCGCCGGCTAACGGAGGCCGCGAGATGACCGGGTCGACCGAAACGGGTCCAATGGTGGCCGTTCGCCAGTTCGTCGAGGGGTTCAACAAGGACGACGTGCATCTCATCCAGGCGGTGTGCGCGGATGAGACCTCGATCATCGACGACTTTCCGCCGCATGAGTGGACGGGACGCGGAGCGACGACGAGGTGGTATCGCGAGATGGCCCGAATGGCTTCGGAGTACCGCATGTCCGACTGGTCGGTGAGCTTGAACGAGCCGCGCCACGTGATTGCATCCGATGGGCACGCGTACGTGGTGGTTCCCATCGACGTGCGATGGCTGCAGGACGGAACGCCGGCAGAGAGGACGGGCTCGATGACGGTGGCGCTCCGCGAGGCGGCCGAAGGGTGGCGCATCTCGGCATGCGCATGGACCTGGAACTGAAGGTCCTGGTCCGCCGTGGCGGCGTCTACAACGGTTCGCCCTCGATCCAGGACTGGTTTGGGCGGTCCAGGTAGCTCTCCGGCTCAGGCAACCGCGGAGCAAGGATCCACACGAGGCCGTGGTCGCCGCCCCCACCTTGGACCGCGCATTCGCCAGGTGGTGCTCAACGGTCGAGTGCGAGAGGCCGAGGCGGTGCGCGGCAGCCTACTCCGACCCGGCGACCGGGACGGCCGCAACGACGCCGACCTCATGGTCGGTTGCTCGCTCGGCAGGGCGGGAGGACCCGGCCTCATGCGCTCCGCAACCAGTCGAAGGGCTCCAGGGGCTCGGCCAGACGCATCGTGATCCGAAGGTCGGTGGTCGCGGGGCTCAGGCGCACATCCTGACGTCCGTCGTCAAGCGGACGGATACCGGGGTGTCCGCGGTTCTGCGTGCCTACGGCCGAGGAGCCCCCGTCCCTGGCACGCTGCACCTGGACCTCTCCTCACGCGGCGTCGACATCTCGTACAGCGGCCACTTCATCGACGATCTTCGCCCGACGATCGAGTCCTGGCGGGCAAGGATCGTCAGTGGTGCGGTTGTCGTACCGTGCATCCCGACGGAGCGGGAGGCGCAGGCACCCTCGCCTGGCATGGCTCAGTCGGGGTGTGGCACGTAACGTCGGCTTCCCTGTCGACGCAGACGCGAGTAATGATCGACTGCACGCGGGCCGGCACGCGATGAGATGCGAGCAACCAGGCCGCAGTCCGAGATCGCGCGACGCACGGGAAGCGGCCAAGGCGAGGCTGAGTGTTACTCTTACTTGTAGGAAGGAGAACACCGCGATGCGCATCACGTCGAAGGGGCAGGTGACCATCCCTCAGGCCGTTCGGGAACAGGCCGGCCTGTTGCCGGAGACCGAGGTCGAGTTCGTTGTCGAACACGACGTTGTCCGGATCGTCAAGGTGTCCGCGGCCCGGCGACCGAGCCGCGGGAAACGCGCCGTCGAGCGCCTGCGCGGCGCCGGGCGCGTCTCCCTGAGCACCGACGAGATCATGGCGCTCACCCGCGGAGAATCGTGACCCCTGTCCTCGTCGACAGCAACGTGCTTCTCGACACGGCGACCGCCGATCCGCAGTGGGCGGCCTGGTCCAGCGCCACCCTGGAACGGGTCGGTGACGAGGCGATCCTGGTCATCAACGCCCTGATCTACGCCGAGGTATCGATCGGCTTCGACTCGATCGAAGCGCTGGAGGAGGCGCTGCCGTCCGAGCTGTACCGCCGCGAGCACCTTCCGTACGAGGCCGCCTTCCTGGCGGGCAAGGCTTTCCTGGGCTATCGCCGGGCCGGCGGAACCCGACGGTCGCCGCTACCCGACTTCTACATCGGCGCTCACGCAGCCATTGCCGGCTACCAGCTCCTGACACGGGATGCGACGCGGTACCGGACCTACTTCCCGACCGTCCAGTTGATCGCCCCTGACGCCTGACGCGAGGCGGAGGCCCGTCGAATCACGGCGACACCGAGGTCGGTACGGGAGGCGCAAGCGCTCTCGCCCCGACCAACCGGTCCACCGCCGTCACCATTCCTGCTGGCGGCCCCCGCGCTGGGACAGACGAGCCGGCAGGGACACGACCGCCCTGGGCATGCTTCGGCTATGGGCTTCTTCGTGGGCCGCAAGCCGGTCCCGGAGGGAGGATCCGCCTGGCCGAGCAGGAATCTGCCTGACCGAAGCGACCTGGTGTCCGGAATCCGGCTCCGGCCTCGACGTCACCGGTGAGCGGCCCACAATCGGTGCCGCAGCCGCAAGGAGAGTCAGATGAAGTTCATGATCTCGACGTTCGGGACCCAGCGCGACTACGACGCGATGGGCGGCGCCGCGGGCGCCGCGGCCGAATGGTCGCCCGCGGACTTCGAGGCGATGGGCGCCTTCATGGAGGCGTTCAACCGAGAGCTCGACGAGTCCGGCGAGCTCGTGGAGACACGAGGGCTCGGCGCGCCGGTCCACACGCGGCGGATCCAGCTCAAGGAGGGCCTCCCGGTCGTGACCGACGGGCCGTACGCAGAGACGGCGGAGGTGCTCGCCGGGTACTGGATCGTCGAGTGCGCGAGCTTCGACCGAGCCACCGAGATCGCCGCACGGCTCTCGGCGGTGCCTGGCCCCGCGAGCGTCCAGGCGCGGGCCCATGCCGACGTCCGGCCGATCGTGGAGTCGCGCGCCGAGCTCGCCGAAGGCTGACCCGTGCCCGCATCCGATGCGCGGATCGAGGACCTGCTGCGCCCCCTGGCGCCACAGGTCCTCGGCGCGCTCGTTCGCCGCTACGGCCACTTCGACGTCGCAGAGGACGCCGTCCAGGAGGCGCTGCTCGCTGCGGCGACCCAGTGGCCTGCCGAGGGCATCCCTGCCAGCCCGCGCTCCTGGCTCGTGACCGTCGCCTCGCGAAGGCTGACCGACCTGCTGCGCCAGGAGCAGGCACGGCGTCGTCGGGAGGATGTCGTGTCCGAGCACATCCTTCCGGCCGATCGGTTCGCGCCCGCGGCCGATGCCGTCCGCGACGACGCCGACGACGCCGACGACGCCCTCATTCTCCTGTTGATGTGCTGCCACCCCGCGCTCACCGAGGCGTCCCAGATCGCCCTCACGCTCCGGGCGCTCGGCGGATTGACGACGGCCGAAGTCGCCCGGGCGCTACTCACCCCCGAGGACACCGTCACCCGCCGCATCACCCGGGCGAAGCAGACCATCAGGGATAGCGGCGCCCCGTTCCGTCTGCCGTCGCGGGCCGAACGCGCCGACCGGCTCGCGGTCGTCCTCCGCGTCCTCTACCTCATCTTCAACGAGGGGTACGTCAGCACCCAGGGCACGAGCCTGCAGCGCCCCGACCTCGCCGCCGAGGCGATCCGGCTGGCGCGGCTCGTGCACGGCCTCCTGCCCGACGACCCCGAGGCGGCCGGTCTGCTCGCGCTCATGCTCCTCACGGACGCCCGGCGTCCCGCGCGCAGCGGTCACCATGGCGAGCTTGTCCCGATGGCCCGGCAGGATCGGAGTCTCTGGGACCGAGCCAGGATCAGCGAGGGAAGCGAGATCGTGAACGGCGCCCTCGATCGGGGGGTCGCCGGCCCGTACCTTCTCCAGGCGGCGATCGCTGCCGTCCACGACGAGTCGTCGACGGCCGAGGCGACCGACTGGGTCCGGATCGAGGGTCTCTACGGCCAGCTGGCGGCGATCTCGGACAACCCGGTCGTCACGCTCAACCGAGCGGTGGCCGTCGCCATGGCCCGCGGCGCCACGGCGGGTCTCGAGTTGCTCGCCGCGATCGAGGGGGACAGGCGGGTCGCGGAGGATCACCGCCTGTACGCGGTGCGTGCGCACCTGCTCGAGATGCTCGGCCTCGGCGATGCCGCGCGGGAGGCCTACGAGGCGGCCGCGCTGCGCACGGACAACCACGCGGAGCAACGGTATCTCCGGGCGCAAGCGGCTCGCATCCTGACCCGGCCGGTCGCGCGACGGGAGGCACGTGAATGAGGGCCCGGAGCAGCGGCTACCCGCGCGGGTGGTGACCAGTTCGGCGCAGGTGTCGCTGCTCAGCGTTGGGCCGGCCGGACCAGGACCCACACCCGCAGGCCGCCGTCAGGCGCGGTTCGGTCTCCGGCGGCCTCGAAGCCCAGGCGCTCGTAGAGGCGGCAGTTGGCTTCGTTCGAGGTCTCGACCGCCGCCGGGAGGCCTGCCTCGTCGCAGGCGGCCAGACCGGCGCGGATGACCAGCGAGGCCAGGCCCTCGCGCCTGCGGTCGGGTCGCGTGCCGACGGTCGCGAGGTACCAGTGGGGCCCGGCGGGGCGGAGTGGCGCCGTCTCCGCGTCGAGGGCGTCGACCGCCTCGAGCCGGTCACCGAAGAGGGTCGCCGATTCGTCGTTGAGACGGGTGCGAAGGGCGTCGCTGATCGGGGTCCGACCGGGCTTCACCCAGCCCGCGACCGAGCTGATGTCGTCGGTCACCCAGGTGCTGCCCGCCTCGGCGCCGGCCAGCCCGGCGTAGAGCAGGTGCAGGCCTCGGAGGCGTTCTCGCCGGTTGTCGGCGGGAACGGCCCAGCGCGACCATTCGTAGTCGAGAAACGCGTCGGCTAGCAGGTCGGCGATCGGCCCGGCATCCTCGAAGGTCGCCAATCGAACGGCGGGGCGGGGTGTCGTCATCACCGGATTCTCCTTCCGGTCGTCGTTCAGCGCGCGAAGGTCAGATGCGTGATCCCGCTCGGGGCGACTTCCGACGTCACGCTGTAGCCGTCCTCGAACCCGCGGAGGTCGTCCCAGAGCCGGACGCCGCGGCCGAGCAGGATCGGGACGATGGCGACGTGCAGCCGGTCGACGAGCCCTGCCTTGAGGAACTCGCGGACCACCGTCGCGCCGCCGCCGATCCGCACGTCCTTGCCGCCCGCGGCCTCCAGCGCGAGGTCGAGCGTCTCGCGGGGCGTCGCGGCGAGGAAGTGGAACGTCGTGCCGCCCGCCATCTCGAGCACCGGGCGCGGCGCTGTGGGTGAGCACGAACACCGGGACGTGGAACGGAGGCTCGTCGCCCCACCAGCCGCGCCAGTCCGGATCGTCCGCGGCGGCGTGGAGCCCGAACATGCCGGCACCCATGATCTCCGCACCGACCTCGGCGAAGTACGCCTGCGCGTACTGGTCGTCGACGCCGGTCGTTCCCTCGCCGGACGTGTCGTGCAGCACCCGGGCCCGGAACGTGCGGGTCGCGACGTAGGCCTCGACCAGGCGCGCCCAGTCGGGCCCGAACGGGTTCTCGCGCGTCTGGTCGGTCGTCGTCGCGAAACCGTCCAGGGAGATGTTCAGGTCAACACGCACGGGCATCGACGTCCTCCGAGGTGATTGCTTGCGCACTCGCTTCAGTATGCCAATCGTCGCTGCCAGTCGAGCTTGTCATGGAATCGGGCCGGTTCCCGCTGCGTGGTCCCGGCTGTCCGTGGTCATAGACAGGCGTGGCGGTCATACTTCCGGTATGAAGACAGCAATCTCCGTGCCGAACGAGGTGTTCGAGCAAGCCGAACGGCTGGCACGGCGCCAGGGCCGCTCTCGCAGCGAGCTCTACAGCGCCGCGGTCCGGGAGTACGTCGCTCGACACGCGCCTGACGACATCACCGATGCCCTGGATCGACTGGTCGAGGCGGTGGGCCAGGAGTCGAACGCGTTCCGACGCAAGGCGGCCGCTGATGTGCTGGGACGCGTCGAGTGGTGATCGGTCAGGGGGACGTGTGGTGGGCCGACCTGTCGGAGCCGAGTGGCTCGGAGCCCGGCTATCGCCGGCCGGTCCTCGTCGTCCAGGGCGATGCGTTCAACCGCAGCGCGATCGCGACGGTGGTGACCGTGCCGCTGACGAGCAACCTGCGCTGGGCCGATGCACCGGGCGACGTTCGGCTCAGTGCCCGTTCGACGGGCCTGCCGGGCGATTCGGTGGCGAACGTCTCCCAGATCGTCACCCTCGATCGCACCATGCTGACCGACCGGGTCGGCCGGATCCCGTCGGCCAAGCTCGACCTCGTCCTGCGGGGCATCGACGTCTTGCTTGGCCGCTGAGGAGAGCAACGGTCCGCCGATGTCCTGACGGGAGCGACCGTCCGTGCCCGTTCTCCTGGTTGTGCCTACCCCGGCGTCACCCGGAGCGTCGACTGCCTCGGCTCGTGGGAGACGACGGTGCCGACCATGCGCGCGCCGTAGCGGTCGTGCCGATCTGCGCCAGATCATCCGGCGTCCAGGCGCTCATCTCGGCCGCTCCCCGCGCGTGGAGCCGTACTCGCCGTCACTCACCTGATCGCCCCATTCGGTCTCCGCGCCGCCACCCGCCGGTGCCTCCCACATCGCGAGGTGGGCCATGAAGCGATCGGGAGCCGCGCCGTGCCAGTGCCATTCGCCCGGCGGCGTGACGACCGTGTCGCCGGGCCGCATCTCGATGACCTTTCGGCCGCGCGCCTGGATGAGCCCGACCCCATCGGTCACGTGCACGGTCTGGCCGACGGCACGGGCGTGCCACGCGTTGCGGGAACCGGGAGCGAATCGGACGATGGCGACCCGGATGCGGGATTGGTCCTCGCCGCGCACGATCAGGTCGACCCAGGCGTCGCCGGTGAACGTGTCGGCGGGCGCCTTCGCCGTCGGCGGCATCGGCAGGAACTGCATCGGTTCGTCTCCTTCCTGGCAGGCTTCGCCTGTGTCTTCCGTCATTCGCCGGGGGGAACGTCGGTCGAGGCCGCGAGCACCCGCTGCGCCTCGAAGCCCTCGATGCGGTTGCGAAGCGTCGCGACCGTGCTCTCGAGCGCCTGCGACCCGAGCACGAGCCGAAGAGGCGCGGGCTCGACGGCGACGCTCGCGATGATGCGGGCGGCCATGCGCGCGGGGTCGCCCGGGGCAAGGCCATTCTTCGGGTCGAGCATCCGCTGGAACGCGTGCGCCGGGTTGCCCTCGTACTCCGGCATGAGCGTCGCGACTCGTGCGCCGCCGTAGCGGAACCCGGTCCTCGCGCCGCCGGGCTCGACGATCGTCACGCCGATCTCGAACGGGGCGACCTCCTGCGCGACCGACTCGCAGAAGCCCTCGATGCCCCACTTCGTCGCGTGGTAGAGGGAGTTGCCGGCGAACGCGACCTGCCCGCCGTACGACGAGATCTGGACGATCCGGCCGCCGCCCTGCGCCCGCAGGTGCGGCAGCGCTGCGCGGACGAGTCCGATCGAGCCGAGCAGGTTCGTGTCGACGATGTGGCGGACCTGCTCGTCCGAGAGTTCCTCGGCGGCCCCGAACAGGCCGTAGCCGGCGTTGCTGACGATCACGTCGATCCGCCCGACCTCGGCGAAGCTGCGATCGACCACCTCGCGGATCGCACCGGTGTCCGTCACGTCGAGCAGTTCGCGCCGCATCGTGTCCGGATACCGTTCGACCAGGTCGGCGATGGCCTCCGGCCGGCGCACGGTGCCGACGACGCGCTCACCGCGGCGGAGCAGTTGCTCCGTGAGTTCGCGGCCGAAGCCGCTGCTGACGCCGGTGATGAGCCAGGTTCGTGTTGGCATGGGATCGCTGATCGTCATCACGCCGCCTCGACCCGCACCATCGACTTGACTGCCCGGCGCTCGTCCATCGCGGCGTAGGCGTCGGCGATGTGCTCGAGATCCGTCTCGAAGTCGAACACGCGGCCGGGGTCGATCCGCCCCGCGAGCACGTCGGGGAGGAGTTCCGGGATGTAGACCCGCGCCGGGGACACGCCGCCGCGCAGGCCGATGTTCCGGAAGATGACGGCCTCGATCGGGACGCGCACGTCGTGGGGCGCACCGACGGCGCCCACGGTCGAGCCCGCCCTGGCGATCGCGAAGGCCGTGGCCATCGACTCGCCGGTGCCGACGCACTCGAGCGCGGCATCGACGCCCAGCCCGTCGGTCAGCTCGAGAACGGCGGCGTTGGCCGCGTCACCCCGTTCCGCGACGATGTCCGTCGCGCCGAACTCGCGCGCCAGCGACTGCCGTGCCGGGTTACGGCTGAGGGCGATGATGCGTTCCGCCCCGAGCCGCTTCGCGGCGATCACGGCGCACAGGCCAACGGCACCGTCACCGACCACCGCGACCGTGCTCCCGGGCCGCACGTCACCGCTGACGGCCGCGTGGTGTCCCGTGCACATCACGTCGGACAGCGCAAGCACCGAGCGCAGCGTCTCGTCCGAGTGGCCCGATCCGGGGACCTTCACGAGGGTCGAGCCGGCCAGTGGCACGCGGACGGCCTGTCCCTGGCCACCATCGATGCCGTGGTTGCCGAAGCCACCGCCGTGCAGGCACTGGGAGGTCACCCCCGCACGGCAGATCGGGCACGTGCCGTCGCTGTAGGTGAAGGGGGCGACGACCAGGTCGCCGGGCACGAGCCCGCGGACGTCCGACCCGACCTCCTCGACGATGCCCATGAACTCGTGCCCGATCGGTCCGAGGTCGTGCGGTGTCAGGCCCCGGTAGTACCACAGGTCCGACCCGCAGACGCAGGCGAGGGTCACCCGCACGATCGCGTCGGTGGAATTCTCGATGACCGGATCGGGTCGCTCGCCGACGTCGATCCTCCCGGGCCCGTTGAAGATGGCTGCTCGCATATCGCCCCCAAGCTGCTGGTCGCCGTTCTGTACGGGTTCATCCAACCACGTCGTCGCCGTCGCGAGGAAGGCACGTCCGAGAGGGGTATTGCGCGTGCCTCCCACCCGCGGGCAGGTTCATCTACGGTGTGCAGGCGATGGGCGAGACGAACGAGATCCGGGAGTTCCTCACGACCAGGCGGGCGAGACTGAGCCCACAGCAGACGGGCTTGCCCGCCTACGGGCGCCACCGTCGCGTGTCGGGCCTCCGCCGCGAGGAGGTCGCCCTCCTGGCGGGGATCAGCGTCGAGTACTACACGCGGCTCGAGCGCGGGACGGCTCGCGGCGTATCCGAGGAGGTCCTCGAGGCGGTCAGCCGTGCGCTCCGGCTCGACGAGGCAGAGCACGCCCACCTGCTCGACCTCATCCGGACGGCCAACGCCGAAGAGCCGCCCAACCGCCCACCGGTGGCCTCGCTCGTGCGTCCGAGCGTCAGGCGGATCGTCGACGCGATGAGCGGCCTGCCGGCGATGGTCCGCAACGGGCGGCTTGACATCCTGTACGCCAACCCGCTCGGACAGGCGCTCTACTCGGAGCATTTCCGCGATCCGGTCCGGCCCCCGAACTCGGTGCGGTTCGCCTTCCTCGACCCGCGGGCGCGGACGTTCTACGTCGACTGGGAGACGACCGCGCACGACCTGGTCGCGGCGCTCCGCGGCGAGGCCGGGCATAACCCCTACGACAGGGCGTTGTCCGAGCTCGTCGGGACGCTCTCGACGCGGTCCGAGGAGTTCCGGAGGGAATGGGCACGCCACGACGTGTGGTTCCACCGCTCGGGCACCAAGCGGTTGCGCCATCCGCTCGTCGGCGAGCTGACACTCCTCTACGAGGTGCTCGACCTGCCCGCCGATCCCGGACAGACGGTCGCGGCCTACTCCGCCGAAGCCGGCTCGGCGTCGGAGGAGGCGCTGCGCGAGCTCGACCGGTGGAGCGCGACGCGCGTCCGGCTCGCGGTCGGGCGACCCGACGCACGGGCCTGACGGTTCGCCGCCTGCTGCTCAGGGCTCGGTGAGTGCCTCGTTCCACTCGCGGAGGTACCAGCGGCGGACGACGCCGTGGAGCACGAACGGGTCGCCCCGCGCAAACTCCTCGGCGGCCTCGCGGCTCGTGAAGATGCCCATCGAGCCCTCGTCCTGCGGGTTCCCGAAGGTGCCGATCATGAGCAGGCTGCCGCTGGCGTGAAACTCCGCCCAGCGCGCCCGGTGCGCACCGAAGTGGGGCGGCGCCTTCGAGGCGACGTCGTCGGCCGATTCGTAGAACAGCACGTACTTCACGCGCCCCCCTTCGATGCTGCCGGCGATGCATGCCGGTGGTCCTCATCGTGCCACCGCGCGCGAGCGGGTCCCCGACGCGGCAGGGATGAGACCCGTGCGCGGCAATGCGGCCAGCGTTAACCCGCCAGCCGATGCCCGATCTCTCGCTCGTACTCGGGGTAATAGCGGCCGATGACCGGGAGGTCGAACTCCCGAAGGATCGACTCGCCCGGCTCGCGCTCCAGCAGGAAGGCGAAGCTCGCCCGCACGAGCTCCTCGGGGTCGGATGCGCCCGGCGCGAATCGGTCGAGATCCGTGCGCGACACTCGCACCCGGTGCCGGGTGGTCCTGCCGTTGCCGACCGTCACCTCGCAGGTCCAGCCGTCGATCGAGGGAGTGGACGTGACGTCCAGCGTGGTCACGGACGGCGATCTCCTTGTCGCGATGCCGGAAGCGGGTTCCCACTGGCTGCGCGATGCGATGATGCGGCATGACCGTACGCACCGTCGTCGAACGTGGGCCCCGGGACAAGCGGTCGGTGGCGTTCAGCATCGACTGGCCGGGCTGGAGCCGGGGCGCGAGGACCGCCGAGCTCGCCCTCGAGACGCTCGAGTCCTATCGGGGGCGATACCGGCCGGTAGCCGCCCTCGCCGGGATGTCGCGCGAGTTCGACGCCGCCGGGCCACTGGAGATCGTGGAGGACAGGGTCGGCACGGGCTCGACCGACTTCTGGGGCATCTCCTTCTCGCCCTCGACGGCCGAGCAGGGACCGATGGACGAAGCGGAGCTCGAGCGCGGGATCACGCTGTTGCGGGCCTGCTGGGCGTTCTTCGACGGCGTCGCGGCCAGGGTCTCGCCGGAGATGCGCAAGGGGCCGCGCGGGGGCGGACGGGATCGCGAGCAGATCGTCCGCCACGCCATCCGCACCGAGAGCGAGTACTTCGCGAAGCAGGTGGGCTTGCGGACACCGGAGCACGCGGCGCTGACGCCGGACGGACTGCGCCGGCATCGGGAGGCCTACGTCGCGGCCATGCGCGCCTACAACGCCGGTCAGGTCACGCGGCGCATGCGGTCGTGGACGCTGCCGTTCCTCATCCGGCACTCCGCTTTCCACACGCTCGACCACGCCTGGGAGATGGAGGACAAGGACCTCTCCGCCGGGGGCGAGGCCTGACCACGCCTGCCGCCCCATAATCGTCAATGGACCCTCCGTAACCCGGCGAGTGGCTGTGCCGGGAGCGTACAATCGCCAGCGCGTCCCCCCTTGTGATCGTCGGCAGCCGAGCCTTTCCTCCGCGGCCGCGCGACCTCGACCAGGATTGGCTCAAAGGGTGAGTGACGTGATCACGGGTTACTTCCGGCCGCGCACGCTCGACGAAGCCCTTGCGCTCGCGGCTCGTGCGGACGCAGTGGTGCTGGGCGGCGGCACCGCGGTCAACGCGCACCCCGGCCGGCAGCCTGTCGTGGCCGTGGACCTGCAGGCGCTCGATCTCGACGGTATCCACGTGGACGCCGGCCGGCTTCGGCTGGGGGCCACAGCCCGCCTCCAGGAGCTCGTCGATTCCGACCTGGTCCCCGAGGTGCTCCGCGAGCTGGCGCGCCTCGAGGCGCCGGGCACGTTCCGCAACGCGGCCACCGTGGGCGGCACCGTCGCGGAGGCGGATCCGGAGAGCCCGCTGCTCACCGGCCTCCTCGCGTACGGCGCGACGATCGGCGTCGCGCGAATCGGCTCGAGGGCCGAGCTTCCCCTCGATGTGATCCTCGACGACCGCCGCCTGCTCGACGGCTCGATCATCACCAGCGTCACCGTTCCCCTCGGGGGACGTGCCGCCGTCCACGGCACCGCTCGCACCCCCATGGATTGCCCGATCGTCCTGGCGGTGGCCTGCCGGGACGTCGACGGTACCGTCCGGACAGCCGTGTCCGGGGTCGCATCACGGCCGGTGCTCGTGGATCCGCAGCGGCTCGGGGAGCTCGACCCACCAGGTGACTTCCGCGGATCGCCTTCCTACAGGGCGCACCTCGCCGCGGTGCTCGTGTCGAGGGCCCTCGCCGGCCTCGGAGGGAGCGAACGAGCATGACGCTCACCCTCACCATCAACGGAACATCTCGGACGGTCGCGTGCGAACCGCACGAATTGCTGCGCACAGTGCTGAGGAGGGCCGGCTTCTACAGCGTCCGGTACGGGTCCGACACCGGCGAGACCGGCGCCGCGGCGGTGCTCGTCGACGGCCGGCTCGTGTCCGCGGACGTCATGCTTGCTTCCCAGGCGGAAGGACACCGGATCGAAACGATCGAGGGCCTGTCGGTCCCGGGAGAGCTGCACCCGATCCAGCAGGCGTTCATCGACGCCGGCGCCATCCAGTCCGGCTACTCCACGCCGGCCATGATCCTCGCGGCCAAAGCACTCATCGACAGGACGCCGAATCCGACGGAAGCCGATGTCAGGGATGCGCTGTCGGGAATCCTCGACAGGGAGACCGGGTACCTGCGGCCGGTGCACGCCGTGCTGCGGGCCGCAGCGATCCTGCGTGGGGAGGAGCCCCCGGCGGTCGATGTCGTGCATCTCGATCGGCTCGAGGAATCCAGCATCCGCGCACCACGACCGCGACGATCTCGCGCCCCTCGCGCCCCGGGTGGTTCCCAGCTCCGACGTGCCGGCCACGCGCGTGGTGGGCCACGCCGAGACCAAGACCGACGCGTTGAAGCTGGCGAAGGGAAACCCCGCGTTCACGGACGACCGGGACCTGTCCGGCACGCTGATCGCCAAGGTGCTGTACAGCCCGCACGCGCACGCCCGCATCGTGTCGATCGACGACTCCGCGGCGAGGGCGCTTCCCGGCGTCCACGCCGTCATCCACCACGGGAACGTGCCGCGCGTCCGGTACGCATCGGGCGGCCAGAGCTACCCGAACCCGCTGCCGCACGATCAGGTCAGCTTCGACGACAAGGTGCGGTTCGTCGGAGACCGCGTGGCGGCCGTCGCGGCCGACACCGAGGAGATCGCACGGGCCGCCCTCGACCTGATCAGGGTGACCTGGGAGCCGCTCCCCGCGGTGTTCGACGAGAACGACGCGATCACGGCTGGTGCTCCCGTGATCCACGACGAGCCCGACATGGAAGGCGCGTTCGACGCGGGCCGCAACGTCGTCCACCACATCGAGGCCCGGACCGGGGACGTCGAGCTGGGGTTCGCGACGGCGAACCGCGTCATCGAGCGGACATACCGCGTGCACCAGGTCCAGCAGGCGCCGCTGGAGCCCCACATCGCGATCGCGAGGTGGGACAGCGACGAACGGCTCGAGATCACCTCGTCGACCCAGGTGCCGTTCCACGTCCGGCGCATGATCGCGCCGCTCCTGGGGCTCGCCGTGAAGCGGATCCGCATCATCAAGCCGAGAATCGGCGGCGGGTTCGGGGCGAAGCAGGAGATGCTCATCGAGGACATCGTCGGGCACCTCACGATGGCGACCGGCCGCCCCGTGCGGCTCGAGCTCACCCGTGAGGAGGAGTTCATGTCCTCCAGGAGCAGGCATCCCCAGACGGCCACCTTCAGGACGGGTGTCGACGCACACGGGAACCTCACGGCGCAGGAGATGCGCGTCGTCGCGAACACGGGCGCCTACGGGACCCACGGGCTCACGGTCCAGATGGTCACCGGCATGCGCGGGCTGAGCTCGTACAACTGCCCGGCCAAGCACTTCGACTGCGACGTCGCCTACACGAATATCCCGGTGCCCGGCGCCTTCCGCGGGTACGGCGCCCCCCAGGCGCTGTTCGTGCTCGAGGCCCACATGGACGACGTCGCCGCGTCGATCGGCATGGATCCGATCGAGTTCAGGCGACGCAACTGGACGCGGGTCGGCGACCCCCTGGACATGGTCCCGCAGCTCGGCGAGGGCGACCCCGAGGTGGGCGGGATGCCCTTCATCACCTCGAGCGGCCTGGAGGAGGCGGTGCTCCAGGGGCAGCGCTCGATCGGCTGGCACCGGCGCAGCGACCCGCACTGGCGGCAGCCCGCCGATCGGCCGCACATCCGGCGCGGGCTCGGGTTCGCCATGACGATGCACGGCACCGCCATCCCGGGACTCGACATGGGCGGCGCCAGTCTGAAGATCAACGACGACGGCTCGTTCAACCTGCTCGTCGGGGCCACGGACCTCGGCACCGGCTCGGACACCGTGCTGGCGCAGATCGCGGCGGAGGTGGTCGGCGTCGCCGCCGGCGACATCATCGTGTACTCGTCGGACACCGACCTGACGCCCTTCGACACGGGCGCCTATGCCTCGAGCACGACATACATCTCCGGGACGGCGGTCAAGCGCGCCGCGGAGCAGGTTCGCCGGCAGATCGTGGACCGTGCCGCAGTCCTCCTCGGCGTGGACTCCGGTTCGATCGTTCTGCACGACGGGTCGGCCTGGTCGGCCGATGGGCGGCGTGTGTCCCTCGCCGAGATCGCGCTCTCGACGCTGCACCAGCAGGATCAGCACCAGATCATGGGCACGGCGTCCTACGTGTCGCCGGCCTCGCCGCCTCCCTACGGGGCGCAGTTCGCCGAGGTCGAGGTCGACGTCGAGACGGGCCAGGTGACCGTGAAACAGCTGGTGATGGCGGTCGACTGCGGCGTGCCGATCAACCCGGTCACCGCGTCCGGGCAGGTGGAGGGCGGCATGGTGCAGGCCCTCGGGTACGCGCATTGCGAGGAGATGGTCTACGACGAGGCCGGACGCATGGTGAACCCGACGTTCGGGCCCTACAAGATCTACCGGGCGGACGAGACCCCCGAGCTCGAGGCCATCCTCGTGCAGACCATGGAGGACAGCGGCCCGTTCGGCGCCAAGGCGATCGCGGAGATCCCCATGGATGGGGTTGCCCCGGCCATCCGCAACGCCATCGCCGACGCGACGGGTGTCCGAATCAACGCGATCCCGTTCACGCCGGAGCGCGTCTGGCGAGCCCTCCAGGCCCCGTGAGCGGCGTCAGGCACGACCAGGTCCTTGCCGAGCTCTCCGGCGCGGTCGGAGGAGGGCATGGCGCCGTTCTCGCCACCATCGTCGAGACCGAAGGATCCGTGCCCCGGCACGCCGGCACCAAGATGGTGGTCCACGCGGACGGGTCGACGGTCGGGACCGTCGGCGGCGGCATGGCCGAGGACGCGATCCGGCTCGACGCCCTCGAGGCGCTGCGCCGCGACGAACCGGGACTCCGCCGGTACACCCTGCAGAGACCCGAACGGGGTGATCCGGGCGTCTGCGGCGGCACGATGACCGTCTTCCTCGACCCGTACGGATTGCCTCGGACGGTGTTCGTGGTCGGAGCTGGTCACGTCGGCAGAGCCGTCGTGGATCTTGCGCATTGGCTGGGCTATCGCACGGTGGTCGTCGACGAGCGGCCGGAGATGGTCGCCGAGGAGGCGATCCCTCACGCCGACGTCCGGGTGGCCGGCACGGTCGCCGACGCCCTGGCAGCCCAACCCATCACCGAGAACGTCTCCGTGGTCCTGGTGACGCGAAGCCACCAGCTCGACGTCCAGGTCCTGCCGCTTCTCCTCGAGACTCGAGCCGGGTACATCGGCGTGATGGGAAGCAGGCGCCGATGGGCGATGACCAGGAAGGCCATCGAAGCGTCCGGTGCGTCCGATGCGCCCGACACGGCGCTCGATCGGGTCTGCCATCCCATCGGGCTGGATATCGGAGCCGAGACCGTCGAGGAGATCGCGGTCGCGATCATGGCCGAGATCATGGCGCACGGCCGGCGCCGTCGCGTCGCCAGGCCGACCACGCCGTGACCGATATCGCCGGCTGCCTCGTCGTCGTGCGCGGCGGCGGGGACGTCGGGTCGGGCGTGATCTGGCGACTCCGGCGCGTCGGGTTCCCGGTCGTCGTCCTGGAGCTCGCGCGACCGCTCGCAGTCCGGCGGACGGTCGCGTTCTCGTCGGCCGTCCTCGAAGGGCGAGTGGAGATCGACGGGATCGAGGGACTGCTCGTCGCGTCCGCCGAGGAGGCAGTGGCGGCGGCTCGTCGCGGCGTCGTCCCGGTGCTGGTCTCCGACGTGGTGCCGGCGTTCCCGGTGCCGGTCTCGGTGCTCGTCGACGCGCGCATTGCCAAGAAGGCGCTCGACAGCCGTGTCGGCCAGGCCCCGTTCGTGGTCGGGCTCGGCCCGGGTTTCGTCGTGGGCGTGCACTGCGATGCCGTGATCGAGACGATGCGCGGCCACCGGCTGGGCAGCGTGATCTGGAACGGATCGGCCGTTCCCAACACGGGGATCCCGGGCGAGCTCGGCGGCGCGTCGGCCGAGCGCGTCATCCGGGCAGAGGCCGCGGGGCACCTCACGTGGGACGTCGGGTTCGGGGAGACGGTCGCGGCCGGCCAGCGGCTGGGAACGATCGGCGACGTGCCGGTCACCGCGAAGATCCGGGGCGCGGTGCGCGGCATGATCGCCGCCGGCGAGGTGACTCCGGGGCTCAAGATCGGCGACGTCGATCCCCGGCCCGACGCCGGCATGATCGCGCACATCTCCGACAAGGCACTCGCCGTGGGTGGAGGCGTGCTCGAAGCCGTACTGGTGTGGCTCAACCGCTCCGGTCGATGAGCCTCACCCTGCGGCAGCAGCTCGGGCTGGCCGATCGTGAGCTGGTGTCGATCGTGGGCGCGGGGGGCAAGTCGTTGATCCTCTTCGCCCTGGGGCGCGACCTGCATGCAGGAGGTGCCCGCGTCATCCTCACCACGACCACCCGGGTCGGCGAGGATCAGCCCCGTGAGCCGGTCTGCTGGTCGGCGGAACCGGCCGTGGTCGAGGCGGCTCTCGGCAGGGGGCTGCCCGTGTTCGTCGCCGCGAGCCGGGCGCCGGGCAAGATCATCGGACCGTCGCCGGCCGCAGTGAACCTGCTCTTCGAACAGACGGGCGCCGACTACGTGGTCGTCGAAGCCGACGGGGCCGCAGGGATGGCGATCAAGGCCCCGGCGGACCACGAGCCGGTCATCCCGAGTGCGTCGACCACGGTCGTCGTGGTCGCCTCGATCGCGGCGGTCGGCCGCCCCATCTCGGCAGTTGCACACCGTCCCGAGCGCGTGGCGGACCTCATCGGGGCGCATCCCGGCGATCTCCTCACGCTGGACGGGGTTGCCGCCGTGCTCCTGCATCCGGCGGGCGGCCTCAAGGGCGTGCCGGAAGGGGCACGGGTCGTGATGGCGACCACGGGGATGACGCCGGCGACGGAGGGGCTCGCAGGCACCCTCGCCGGGATCCTGGCTTCTCACCACCGGGTCGAGCGCGCCATCACGTGGAGCCGAGCGTGCTGATCTGCGCAGCGTGTGGGGCGGAAATCACCGCGGGAGACTCCTGCCGCGCCTGCGGGGCGTCCATCGCGGGACTCGCACCAATCATGCCCGCCCCGCTGGGCGTGCGCCTCACCGAGTTCACCGACTGCGGCGGTTGCGCAGCGAAGCTCGGCGCCGACGTGCTGACGGACGTGCTGGCGGGGATCCGCGCGGTCTCCGGCCCCGCGCCGGCCGACCTGATCGCCGGGCTCGACCCGCCCGACGACGCCGCCGTCTACCGGCTCACCGATGAGCTCGCGGTGATCGGCACCGTGGACTTCTTTCCTCCGCTCGTGGACGACCCCGAGGCCTATGGGGCGATCGCAGCCGCGAACGCCTGCTCCGACGTGTTCGCGATGGGCGGTCGCGTCCTGTTCGCGCTCTCCGTCGCGGCCTTCCCCGAGTCGCTCGACCTCGCGACCATGTCGGCCATCGTCGGGGGCGCCGCGGCCACGGTCCTCGATGCGGGTGGCACGCTCGCCGGCGGCCATACGATCCGCGATCCGGAGCCGAAGTTCGGCCTGGCCGTGATCGGGCTGGCGCACCCCCGCCGCCTCATGCACAAGGGCGGCGCCAGGCCTGGCGACGTGCTGTTGCTCACCAAACCGCTGGGCACGGGGCTGCTCGTTTCGGGCGCGCGGCAGGGTCGGACCCGCCCGGACGACCTCGCCGTCGGGATCGCCACGATGCGGACCCTGAACCGGGCTGCCGCAGAGGTCCTGGTGGCCCAGGGGACCGGCGGTGCGACCGACGTGACCGGCTTCGGCCTGCTGGGTCACGGGCTCGAGATGGCCCGCGCGTCGCACACGCGGCTGATCGTCGACGCCGCGGCGCTTCCGGCGCTGCCCGGAGCCCTGGATCTTGCGAGCGTCGGCGTCGAGACGGATGGCGCCGCGCACAACCGCCGCTTCGTGGCGCCTGCGCTGACGGTCGGCTCCGGCGTCGATGGTGCCCTGGTCGCGCTGGCCCATGACCCTCAGACGAGCGGCGGCCTGCTGGCCGCGATCGGCCCGGACCACCTGGCCGCCGTGGAGGAGGGGCTGGCTGCTGCGGGGGTTCCATCGTGGCGCATCGGGCGAGTGGAGGCATCGGAGGTGCCCGGCGTCACCCTCGCATGACGCCCGCGGCCGGCCCGACGCGGCGGCGCGGAGGGCGCAACTCGCATTCCCGGCGCAGCCGCGCCTGGATACGGAGACGCGGCGGCAGCGCGCAAGGCCGGTGACCAGCCGACCGCCGCCTCGATCGCGACTCGCAGCTTGCTACACCATGCTCAGTTGGGGCGTGGCGCCGGCATCGGCAATCGGGGGAATGGTCGCAGCCCGCAATTCCTCGGCCAGCCGGACCATGTCGAGGTTGTACTCGAGCATGGACGGCAGCATGCGGGACAGGTACGTGTCGTCGAACGACGTCGTCCTCCCGGCCCTCTGGTCCATGTCGGCCATGCGGTTGGCGAGCCACTCGAAGTTCTGTCCGATCCAGGGAGCCTCGCGCCTCTGTCGCTCGGCGTTGACGATCGGCGCGATCCAACCCCACCACATCCGGATCGACTGACTACGTTGATCATTCACGAGGTGAGCGCTGAGGTGCCCCGAGCGAACGAGGTGGCTGACGGCCTCCCAGAACTCGATGATGTCCAGCACCCGCGGAGGGATGTCCGTCGGGTCGGTCCCGTCACGGATCGCGCGTAGCGCGGCAACCCGCATCCGGGCCATCCGCTCGGAGCCCAACCATTCGCGGTCGAGGGCCTTGAGCTGCTCGATGGCTGCCGCGTCCCGTTGCGTCCGCAGTTGCCGGTAGATGGCGATGAACGTCAGCGCGAGGACGATTCCGCTGACTGCGGTCCACAACCACTCCGAACCCGGCCCGATGAACGCCATGCCGTCCGTGTTGATGAACTTCACGAGCGCCCTCCCCCTTGCGTCGCCAGCCTGCGCGGACAGTAGGCGTGGCCTGCGGCGTGCGCAAGGGCTTGCGGCCGGTCCGATCCTGCGCGCGGATACTTTCCTGTGTCACCAGCGCCAGCGGTGGTACCATACGTCGGTGGACAAGACGACGATCTACCTGCCCGCAGACCTCAAGGCGGCGATCCGGAGGGCGGCGCGCCAGCGCGGAGTGTCGGAGGCCGAAGTGATCCGGGACTCGGTCCGCAGCTCGGTCGGCGGGGAGCGACCGCGCCCGCGTGGAGCCCTGTTCGCCGGTGGCTCTCCGATCGCTCGCGAGGCGGACGACCACCTGCCCGGCTTCGGCGAGCGATGATCGTCGACACGAGCGCACTCCTCGCCTTCTTCGACGCCGACGAGCCCGACCACGCTGCCGTGTCGCGCGTCCTGGATACGGCGACCGAGCCGCTCGTCGTGTCACCGTATGTCGTGGCCGAGCTCGATTACCTCGTCGGATCGCGCCTTGGCGTTTCGGCCGAGCTTGCCGTGCTGTCGGAGTTGGCAGGCGGCGCATGGGACCTGCCCGCATTCGGTGCCGAGGATCTGGCCGAGGCCGGCACCCTCATCGAGCGATACGCGGACCAGTCGATCGGCGTCGCCGATGCATCGAACGTGGTGCTCGCCGCGCGATACCAGACGAAGACCATCGTGACCCTCGATCGCAGGCACTTCGCCGTCCTTCGGCCGGTCGCCGGCGGCCGCTTCACGATCCTCCCGTAGACTCGGAGGGCAACGTCCTGGGGCCGCTTCGGGACCGGTGAGCCGAAGCAGAGGACAATCCGAGATCCTGCTCGAATCCGGGCGGATCGAGCCGGGCGACGCCGACGGAGTCCGCGCGAGGCGGCCCAGCCCGAGGGACGGAGGCACGATGAGCAAGGCCACGAGCATGGACCCACAGGTGCCTGCGCCGCACGTGGCCGCCAGCCACGAAGTCATCCGCGTGCATGGCGCTCGCGAGAACAACCTGAAGAACGTGAACGTCGAGATCCCGAAGCGCCGGCTGACCGTCTTCACCGGCGTTTCGGGCTCCGGCAAGAGCTCGCTGGTCTTCGCGACCATCGCCGCGGAGTCGCAGCGGCTCATCAACGAGACCTACAGCGCATTCGTCCAGGGTTTCATGCCGACGCTGTCGCGGCCCGACGTCGACGTCCTCGAGGGGCTGACGACGGCGATCATCGTCGACCAGGAGCGGATGGGCGGCAACCCGCGCTCCACCGTCGGCACCGCGACCGACGCCAACGTGATGCTGCGCATCCTCTTCAGCCGGCTCGGGCGGCCGCACGTCGGCTCGCCACAGGCCTTCTCGTTCAACATCCCCACGGTCCGCGCCAGCGGCGTGATGACGATCGATAAGGGTGCAGGCAGGGCACAGGCCCGCGAACCGCGGGAGGGTTCGAGCGTCAGCCACTACGGTGGAGAGGTCACCGTCGAGCGCAGTGCCGGCCAGACCGTCAGCCGGACGTTCACCGTCACCGGCGGCATGTGCCCGCGCTGCGAAGGCATGGGTACGGTCTCGGACATCGACCTCGGCGAGCTCTTCGACGAATCGAAGTCGCTGGCCGAGGGCGCGCTGAAAATCCCGGGCTACACGACCGGCGGATGGAACTACCGCCTGTACGCCTCGTCCGGTTTCGTCGATCCCACGAAGCGGATCCGCGACTACACGGAGCAGGAGCGCTACGACCTCATCCACCACGAGCCGATCCGGATGAAGATCGACGGCATCAATATGACCTACGAGGGGCTGATCCCCCGGATGCAGGGGTCGTTCCTCTCGAAGGA
The DNA here is from genome assembly GCA_963757865.1 of uncultured Chloroflexia bacterium. Lineage (GTDB taxonomy): Bacteria > Chloroflexota > Limnocylindria > Limnocylindrales > CSP1-4 > JAJYNJ01. Next base: position 7,945 of record CAVWSU010000015.1, on the reverse strand, counting down.
CCAGGACTCGCTGCAGCCGCATATCCGGGCGTTCGTGGATCGGGCCGTGACCTTCACGGCCTGTCCGGACTGCGGCGGGACCAGGTTGAGCGAGGGCGCGCGCTCCTCCAGGATCCGGGGCATCAGCATCGCGGACGCGTGCGCGATGCAGATGACGGACCTGGCGGAGTGGGTGCGACGTCTCGACGAGCCCTCGATGACGCCCCTGCTTGCCGCCCTGCGGCACATCCTCGACTCGTTCGTCGACATTGGGCTCGGCTACCTCTCGCTCGACCGTGCGTCGGGCACGCTGTCCGGGGGCGAAGCGCAGCGCGTGCGGATGATCAGGCACATCGGCTCGTCGCTGACCGACGTCACGTACGTGTTCGATGAGCCCACGACCGGGCTCCACCCCCACGACGTCCAGCGGATGAACGAGCTCCTCGTGCGACTGCGCGACAAGGGCAACACGGTGCTGGTGGTCGAGCACGAGCCCGAGGTGATCGCCATCGCCGACCACGTGGTCGACCTCGGCCCCGGCGCGGGATCCGGGGGCGGGACGGTGTGCTACGAGGGAACGGTCGAGGGTCTCCGGGAGAGCGGAACGCTCACGGGACGGCACCTGGGCTATCGGGCGGCGCTCAAGCCGCGGACCCGCGTGCCGACCGGGGCGCTCGAGATCCGCCATGCGACCCAGCACAACCTGCGCGACGTCAGCGTCGACGTTCCGCTCGGCGTCCTCTGCGTGGTCACGGGCGTCGCAGGCTCGGGTAAGAGCTCGCTCATCCATGGCTCGATGCCGAGGGGCGCCGGAGCCGTCTCGATCGACCAGGCGCCGATCAAGGGCTCGCGGCGCAGCAACCCCGCGACGTATACCGGCCTGCTCGACCCGATCCGGACCGCGTTCGCGAAGGCGAACGGCGTCAAGCCCGCCCTCTTCAGCGCGAACTCCGAGGGCGCCTGCCCCGCCTGCAACGGCAACGGCGTGATCTACACCGAGCTGGGCTTCATGCAGACCGTGGAGTCGGACTGCGAGGAGTGCGAGGGCAGGCGCTTCCAGCCGGCCGTGCTCGAGTTCAAGCTCGGCGGACGGGACATCAGCCAGGTGCTCGCGATGTCCGTGGACGACGCGCTCGCGTTCTTCGGCGGCGCAGACGCGAGGACCCCGGCGGCCAGGGCGATCCTCGGGAGGATGGCCGACGTCGGGCTCGGCTACCTCGTGCTCGGCCAGCCCCTCACCACGCTGTCGGGTGGCGAGCGGCAGCGGCTCAAGCTCGCCATCCAGATGGCAACCGACGGCGGCATCTACGTGCTCGACGAGCCCACCAGCGGTCTGCATCTCGCGGACGTGGAGCACCTGCTCGCGCTGCTCGACCGGCTCGTCGACGCGGGCAAGTCGGTGATCGTGATCGAGCATCACCTCGCGGTGATGGCGCACGCGGACTGGATCATCGACCTCGGCCCCGGCGCCGGCCACGACGGGGGCCGGATCGTCTTCGAGGGAACGCCCGCCGACCTCGTGGCCGCTCGCTCCACCCTCACCGGCGAGCACCTCGCGACCTACGTCGGCGGCTGACGCGAGCGCGTTCCGCGCCTGACCGGCCCTCCGATCACCCGGGGCATGGCTCTCGGCAGGCGCCGATCAGCCCTCGACCGGCTCACCGGTCACGATCCACCCTGATGGCATGGCCCCGTCACTGATCTCCCGCGAGCCAGTGCACGGCGTTGGCCCACAGCCGCCCGTAGCCGTCCCAGGCCACGAAGTCGTCGGGGCACCAGTGCGGACCCACGTCGGACGTCCAGGCGAGGGTGCGACCCGCGCCCACCTCGCGCGCGAGCAGAACCGGGTCGTCCCCGACGGCGGCCACGAGCACGGCGTCGTCCCTGGCTCGGACGCGGTTGTACCCGAGCAGCAGGGGCCATGAGCCGGTCACGCCAGCGAGGATCGGGTGGTCGGGCGCGATCACCGTCGGCCTGAAGCCCTCGGGGACCTCGACCCGGTCGTCCCATGGATCGATCAGGCAGGGCAGGACCTCCTCGACCGGCGTGCCGCGGTACCTCGCGCGGCCGTCGATCCCCTGGAAGCTGAGATACCCGCCGGCCATGGCCAGGCCCCCGCCGGCCAGCACCCAGTCCCGCATGACGGACAGCCGGTTGGGATGCGGCCGACCCCGGAGCCATGTGTCGGGATGGAGCAGGAGCGTGTTGGCGCCGATGTCGGACAGGACGATGACGTCCCACTCGGCGAGGCCGGATGCCGCCGATGGGAATGCCTCTCCCGCTTCGTGAGCCGGCATGTGATCCATGGCGATGCCGCGCGCCTGCAGCGCGTCGCGAAGGGGACCGACGCCGGTGTGGAAGGCCGCGCTGGTGAAATGGTCCCACCCCTTGACGTGTGTCTCCTGCGTGACCCAGGACTCCCCGACGACCAGCACTCGCGTCATGGATGCACCTCACCTGCTGCCGCGTCGAACAGGCGCCGCGGATTGCCGACGAAGAAGTCCGAGAGCTCGACCTCGCGCAGCCCGTGACGGCGGAGCCGCTCGGCGAACCGGGTGATCACGTGCGCGTAGCCGAAGCCGCCGTAGCGCACGAGCATCATCTTGAGGAACGTGTCCGACGAGAGCAGCAGTCGCCCCCCGAAGCCCGCTCGCAACAGGCGAAGGATCGCCGCGGCGTTCTCGTCGTCGCACGGGCACTGGGCCGCCTGATCGGCGTAGTAGAGGTCCATGCCGATCATGTCGAATCCCAGCCAGGCACCACGCTCCGCGAGGCTGTCCTGGTAGGCGTGATCGTGGAGGCTCGGGTTCATGTGGCAGAGAACGACGGTGCCCGGCGCAACGCCTTCCGATTCGACCACGTCGAGCGCGCGGTGCCCGAAGCGCTCCCAGCCCGGCAGGTGGATGAACAGCGGCACCCGTGTTCTGACCTGCGCTCGGGCAGCCCCCCGGAGCACCTTCTCCTCCGCGCCGGTGAAGTCCGCCGACACGCCGATCTCGCCGATCACGCCGGCACGAACCTCGCTGCCGTCACAGCCCACGGCCACGTCGTGCTCGATCCTCGCGGCGACGTCGGCCGCGGACATCGATGCCACCTCCGATGGATGCGCCTTCTCGAGGTAGTAGCCGGTGCCGCACACCACCTGCAGCCCCGTGGTGCGCGCGATCCGGGCCAGTGCGCCGACGTCACGACCCATGTCCGGGGTCGTCACGTCGAGGATCGTCCTGCCACCCGCCTGCCGGTACAGGCCGAGCTCCTCGGCCGCCGCGGTCTCGTCCCCCAGGCGCATGTTGTCGAGCGAGACGAACGGGTCGTAGCGCAGGTGCCCAAGCAGTTCGATCGAGACGGGGGCACGGGCGATGCGCGTGCCGACGACATCGTCGGGGCTGGGGGCGTGCCACCACGGACGCGCATCGGTGACGATGTGCTCGTGCGGCAGCGTGACTCCGAGGTCGCCGCTGTCGATCGGACCCAGGACAGACTGCACAGCGCTCATCGCCACCCCCCTTTCATCCAGCCCGCCGCCCATGCCTCGGCCCGATCATCCCACGCGGGCGCCCGATCGCGCGTGTCGTGGCGGCGCCCCGCCCGCTCCCGAACCGGACGCCGCGTGGACGCTCCCAGTCGACCGGTCCGGACCGCCGTCGCCACATCGGCTCGCGGCAGGAATGCGACGTGCCGCAGTATGCAAGGTCGGATGCCATGGATTCCCGCCCGACCCGCTGCGACACTCGGCCTCCAGTACTTCGCGCCGACCGGCGCAGTCCGAGGGGGACATCATGGTGAGCAACAGGGCATCGGTGTGGGCAGGTCGCGTGCGCGCCTCGGCCATTGTCGTTTCCGGAATCCTGCTCGGATCCGCCCTGGCGTCCGCGCCGATCCTCGCCGGGGCCGCGGCCGCCGACACGCCGGCCACCGCCGCCTTCGCCTCACCCGGGGTGTGCGCGACCTCGTCGCCGATCCCGTTCACGCTGACCGTCACCGTCGGCTCGCTCACGCCGCTCAGGTCGCTCTTCGTCGCGGTCCCGAGTGGCTACACCTCCGTCGTGGCCGGGGGAGGGGCGCAGCTCATCACGTACGCCGGCACCGACTACCTCGCGGTCACGGGCCTCGATGTCTCGTCCGGCTCGGTGGCCGTCTCGTTCACGGCGGTTCCGCCGGCCAGCGGATCCGCGACGTGGATCGTCGAGGGCGAGACGGATGCCGTCGGTGCTCCCGATGGTGACGTCACGTCGCAGAACGGCGACGACATCCTGCCCGTCCCTCAACCGACGACGACCGTCTACGCCGGATGCAAGCTCGCCTTCACGGCGGAGCCGGCGTCCACCGCCCTGAGCGGTGGGTCGGCGCCGATCTCCAGCATCCCCGGCGGGTCCTACGCGGCGCCGGTCGGCGTGCAGGTCGAGGACGGCAGCGGGAACCCGGTGCCCGTGTCGACCCCGGTGGCGCTGACGCTGAGCGCCCACGCTGCGCTGACCGGAGCAGGCAGCACGACGTCGGCAACGGGCGCGGCGACGTTCGACACCCTCGCGAACGGCGAGTCGGGACTGAACCTGACCCTGAGTGCACAGGCTCCGGACTACGGGTCGGCGGTCACCGCCGCCACCTCGACGGAGTTCACGATCTACGACAGCGGTCAGACCTGCACGAGCGGCTGCAGCACCTCGCCGGCCACCGGCTTCACCGTGACGGCTGGCGGAAGCGGCTTCCTCGGCGCGTCGGTGAATCCGTTCACGCTCAGCTGCTCCGCCCTGCGGTTCGGCCTGTACCCCGGCATCGCGGGCACGACCACGCTGGGCTTCAACTACACGGGCGCCGGGACCAAGACGGTCCAGCTCTTCGTCGCCAGGTCGCTCCTCACGACCCTGAAGGCGAAACTGCTCGCCCTCCACTACCTGGTGTGCTTCACCGCCCCGGCGCCGTTCAGGACGATCTTCGGGCTGAATGCCCTCCGCGACCCCGCCACCTCGGCCCTTCTCGGGCAGGACTACTTCACGGGCCTCCTTCCGGACTGTGAGGACGCCCATGATGTGCCGCCGTGCGTGTCCGGGCGCACGTGGACGACGGCTGGCCTGACCGTCACGGTCCTCGCACCCGCCGGGGATCCCTTCGGGAGGTAGCGGCCTGCCAGGGCTCTGCCGGCTGCCCGGGTCCGACGAGCGAATGACGTCACAGCTCCTGGCGGGCAAATGCGCGCCAGGCGATCGCGGTGGAACCAGCGAGGATGAAGAGACTCACGAGAAGCGGACGGGCAAGGGCGCCACCGAGCGCGACCGGGTCGGTTCCCAGTGCGAGGTTCCGGGCCTGGCCTGTGAGCGCCGCCGGCATGTCGGCACCGACCGCGGGCAGGGCTCCCGCGGCGCTCCCGAGGACGATCCAGGCGAAGCCGAAGCCTGCTGCGACCGCGGGCGAGCGACCGACGACGCTTCCGAGAAACGTGATTGTCGCAGGGATGAGCAGTCCGACCCAGACGAGCACGACGGCCGCCGCGAAACCCGGGAACGGCAACGGCCGGAACAGCACTGCCGTGTAGACGGCCGCCGCAAGGCCGGCGACCGTCACCGCCGCGCCGAGGATCCCGAAGAGCGCCAGGAGTTTGGCACCGAGATATGTTCCCCGCTCGACCGGCTTCGTCAGCACCAGGACGGTCGTGCCGCGCTCGCGATCGCCGGCGACCGCGCCCATCGCAACCAGGATCGCCACGAAGGCGCCGAGCTGGCCGGTGATCTTGAGAAACTGGTCCACGGCATCTGCGGACGTGGGAGTGGGCAGCGCCGCCGCCAGGTCGGCGCCCCCCGACGCGGCGACGATCTGCGGCGTGAGCCGCGCGAGGAGCGGGGCGAGCATGCCCATGACGAAGAACAGGCCGAACAGGACCGGGGCCCGCTTCGTCCGCATTGACTCGGCGATCTCCTTGCGGACCAGGATCCCGAGCGTGCGCATCAGGCTGCCTCCATGTCGGATGTGCTCTCGCGGCCGACCAGCTCGAGGAAGACATCCTCGAGGGTCGGACGAACCCGTTCGACGCGCGCGATGTGGGCGCCCGTCGCGGTCACGATCGGCAGAAGCTCGCCGGACGCCCGCTCCGTGTCGCGCACCGTGACCCGTCCCAGGAGACCGTCGACCTGGACGTCGCGGACCCAGGCCCTGGCGCGGAGGGCGTCGGCCATCCGCGTGAGCTGGGCCTCCTGACCAGCCTCCACCTCGACTTCCCAGGCCGGCTTCGCGTAGCTCGCAAGCAGCTCCGGGATGGGCGCCTCGGTCACGAGCCGGCCGTGGTCCATGATCGCCACGCGATCGCAGATCCGCTCGACATCACCAAGGATGTGCGTCGACATCACGACCGTGGTCGCGGGCCGGAGCCGCGCGAGCATCTCGAGGACGTCGCGCCGGCCCTCCGGGTCGAGCGCCGACACGGGTTCGTCCAGGAAGAGCACATCGGGCCGGTGGACGATCGCCTGGGCGATCCCGATCCGCTGGCGCATCCCGCCCGAGTATCCGGCGATCGGTCGCTCGGCGGCGTCTTCGAGGCCGACGAGGTCGAGGAGCTCCGCGACCCGCGCACGGAGCGCCCGGCCGTCGAGCCCGCACAGCCGCCCGGCGAACTCGAGCAGCTCGCGGCCCTTCATCCATCCGAAGAGACGCGGCGCCTGGTCGAGGTAGCCGATCCTCGTGCCGAGTCCCACGGGGTCGCTTCCAACGACGACGCCGGCCACGACGGCCTGGCCCGCGGTCGGTCGGCCAAGGCCGGTGAGCAGCCGGAGCGTGGTGGTCTTGCCGGCCCCGTTGGGGCCCAGGAAGCCGAACACGCTGCCGGCCGGCACGTCGAGGTCGAGGTGATCCACTGCCATGACTGTGCCGTATCGCTTGACCAGGCCCCGGGCCAGGACCGCGGAGCCACCCGAGGACGATTGGCCCTCCCGGGCGTGCATGACGAGGCTTGAGGACGCTCATCGGACGTCGCCTCAGGCGTCGCGGCGGCCGGCGAAGAAGTACGCCAGCGGACCGACGAGTTCGCCCAGCACGATGACGATCGCCCAGGCGGGCTTGCTGCCGCCGAGGACTCTCCTCCCGGGGAGAGGAGATCCCGCAGAGCAAGTGCGATCAGCCCGAGCTGTGCGACGACCAGGGGGATGACAAGTACCAGGATCTGGGACGCGCTCACCGTGAACCTCCGTGGATCTCTGGGGCGTTTGCCGCTATCGCGACGGATCGGCCCCCGGGATGCTGACGACCGCAAACGTGCGGGCCTGGCGCTGGGGATCGGGCGGCGTTCCCACGCGCTGCACGAACACCGACCACATCTCGCGGGCGACGTCCGCGGCCTCCTCGTCGGACAGGTACACGGTCCCTTCGCGGTACATGACGCCCTCGGCGAGAGGGTCGATGTGCCCGCGGCGCAGGTAGCGCGCGTACTCGTCCAGGAGCGAGGCGACGAACGATGCGAAGTAGCGGAGGTGGTCCTCGCGGCTTGCCGTCTCGAGATCCGCCGCCGCCAGGGTCGCAGACCCGTGGCGCAGGGCATACGTGCGCTCGACGGCGCCACGCACGCGCTGCTCTCCCACCACCTCGAGGATCCCTCCGTCGACGAGGATCGACAGGTGCCGGTAGAGCGTCGCCCGCGCCACGTCCGGGAGCAGCTCCGTCAGTCCCTGAGCTGTGAGCGGGATCCCCCGCCCGAAGGCAAGGATGATCCGCATCCGCACTGGATGGAGGATGAGCGAGGCGGACGCGGGGCTGACCTCGGCCATCTTCGCCAACTCCTCTCATTCCTACGATCGGTCCAATAAGTGGGACTGATCGCAGAATAGCGACTGATCCCATGCGTGTCAACATGTCGCTTCGCGCAGGGCATGCAGGTCCATCGCCGAAGCGCTCGCGGCCTTCCCCGCGGGCGTCAGCCGGGTGCTCGCTCGTCGGATCGCGCCCTGGGTGCCGGCGCCGCAGACGCGCGGAACGGCGACTG
>CAVWSU010000014.1:0-17047 GCA_963757865.1 uncultured Chloroflexia bacterium | reverse complement strand
GCCCCGCGACCACCGACCTTCGGATCACGATGCGTCTGGCCGAGCCCCTGGAGCCCTTCGACTGGTTGCGGAGCGCATGAGGCCGGGTCCTCCCGCCCTGCCGAGCGAGCAACCGACCATGAGGTCGGCGTCGTTGCGGCCGTCCCGGTCGCCGGGTCGGAGTAGGCTGCCGCGCACCGCCTCGGCCTCTCGCACTCGACCGTTGAGCACCACCTGGCGAATGCGCGGTCCAAGGTGGGGGCGGCGACCACGGCCTCGTGTGGATCCTTGCTCCGCGGTTGCCTGAGCCGGAGAGCTACCTGGACCGCCCAAACCAGTCCTGGATCGAGGGCGAACCGTTGTAGACGCCGCCACGGCGGACCAGGACCTTCAGTTCCAAGTCCATGCGCATGCCGAGATGCGCCACCCTTCGGCCGCCTCGCGGAGCGCCACCGTCATCGAGCCCGTCCTCTCTGCCGGCGTTCCGTCCTGCAGCCATCGCACGTCGATGGGAACCACCACGTACGCGTGCCCATCGGATGCAATCACGTGGCGCGGCTCGTTCAAGCTCACCGACCAGTCGGACATGCGGTACTCCGAAGCCATTCGGGCCATCTCGCGATACCACCTCGTCGTCGCTCCGCGTCCCGTCCACTCATGCGGCGGAAAGTCGTCGATGATCGAGGTCTCATCCGCGCACACCGCCTGGATGAGATGCACGTCGTCCTTGTTGAACCCCTCGACGAACTGGCGAACGGCCACCATTGGACCCGTTTCGGTCGACCCGGTCATCTCGCGGCCTCCGTTAGCCGGCGCTTGTCGCTCACGGCGCGTCATGCTTCCTGGCCGTAGGCGGGCCGATGCCAGCCGACCCTAGCACCATTGGACCGGCCGCCATCCGAGGTGTCGGCGCGTCGGGGACGCCGTCCCCACGTGTAGATGGGACACAGTTCGATCGGCCGACGATCCGAAGAGGTGCCAGGCGGCCGTGAAGGGCGGGCGGCGGAGCCCACGTCGACATGCGAAAACACCCAGGGGACCGGGTGCCCTCGGCCGTCCGGTGGCGCAATCCCAACGTGCCCGACGGACTGCGCGACGGCAGGTTGACCCGGTGATTCAAAGGGAAGGCTTGCGCCTTACGCCACGGCGACGACCACGTTGCCCCGCTTGTGTCCGTTGTCGACGTACCGATGCGCCTCGGCAATGTCTTCGAGGGCATAGGTGCGGTCAATCACGGGCCTGATCTCACCCTTCGTGGCCAACTCTCCGAGCAGCACCAGATCCTCGCGACGAAGCTTCGGCCTCCCGTCGTCGACCGAGACGCAGGCTCCGCCGGGAGTCAGCACCTGCCGGCATCGTCGGAGCGCAGCGGCACTCTTCCGCTTCCCGACGGCGTCGAAGATCAGGTCGTATCGCGTTGTCCCGTTCGTGAAGTCCTCGCGGCTGTAGTCGATCACCGCGGTCGCGCCAATCGACGCCACGAGGTCCACGTTCGACGTGCTGCACACGCCCGTCACCTCCGCACCGAGGTGCCTGGCAAGTTGCACGGCGGACGTGCCCACCGCACCCGAAGCCCCAAACACGAGGACCCGTTGGCCCGCCCGAACGCCCGCCTTCCGCAGGAAGGAGAGCGCGAGCAGGCCACCGTAGGGAATGGCCGCGGCCTCCAGATCTGTCAGGTCGGCCGGTCGTGGGGCCATAAGTCCGTCTTCCGGCCAGCACACGAACTGCGCGTACGTTCCGAAGCGCTGCTGATTGAAGCCGAAGACCGGGTCACCCACGCCGAATGACCTGGCGTCCGGCCCGACCGAGTCCACCTCTCCCGAGAGCACCATCCCGAGCACCGGTTGCCTGGGCCCGTTCCAGCCGAGCGCGAGTCGCGCCATGATCCGGTAGGCGGGGCTCAGGTTGAGCCCCCGGACGTAGCAGTCGCTCGACGTCACGGCGGTCGCCAGGACGCGGATGCGCACCTCGTTCTTCCTGGGAACCGGGATCGCGCGCTCCTCCAGCTGCAGGACCTCCGGCGGGCCGTACCGCGTGCAGACGACGGCCTTCATGCGCGAGCCCCTTCGGCTCGAGGCGCCGCGGGCCGGTCCACGAGCGGCAGGCCTGCCTCGGCGCCGTCATCGCGAACGCCCTTGACGAGGAGCCACAATGCCAGCCCGAGCTCGGCGACGAAGCTCACGGCCACCCCGGGTAGGCTGATCGCGCGGTAGTCCGGCAGGAGCAGAGCCTGGTGGAACCAGATCAGGACGCCGATTCCGTCAAGCATCAGAAGGATGCCCAGGAACCGGGGAAGGGACTTGGACTTGTAGACCAGGTAGCCGAGCGGGAACAGCCACATGCCGAAGAACAGCTGGGCCGTGACCCAGCCCATCTTGTAGACGTTGATGGACATGTACGCCAGTCCCTCGAGCTGTGCCGCCGAGTAGGCCTGCATATGGCTGGCCGCGTCTCCCTGCAGTAGCGCGGACAGCAGCCACAGCATGCTCGCGCCCTGGATGGCGACACCGACGGCGTTGAGCAGCAGGAAGAGCAGCGCCAGGTGTTTGTTGACCGGTCGCAGGAGAACGTAGAGACCCCATGCGGCCATGAGGAAGAGGAAGCCTGAGATCAACGCGATGGCAAGACCCAGACGGAACGCCCCAGCATCCGTGACGATCGCCTGGTAGACGGGAGGCGCGTCACCCGGCCCGATATGCCCCAGCAAACTCGCGAGCACGGAGGCTACGAAGTACCCGAGGTAGAAGCCGCCCGTGATCCTGGCCATCCTGGCCAGTCCAAGGTGATCTGCTCTTGAGTTCATTGCTCATCTCCCTTCATTCGCGACGAACCTCGCCGCTGTGGCGCGCTCTCTGAGGCGCGAGCCGCGGCAGGACAAGCACTAAGGCTGACGACCTCGTGACCGCGCAGCGCCTCGAGAAAGGGCTGAAAGCTGCCGCACACCAGGCAGCGAAGGGTCGGACCGTCAACCTCCACCTCGCTGACGCCGGACGCCCGTTCGATCTGCCGGGTCGGAGGCACGCCGACGAAGCTGACTTCGACGCGTTGAGTCGGTAGCTCTCTGGTCATGCTGGCCAGCCAAGGTAGGCTGCACGGGAGCCGGCATCGATGGAATTCGTGATCGGGTGATTAGTAGACCGGCGACCGGAGTCCCTGCCGTGCGGTACATCCCGTTCAGTGACGTACCCACGACCGTCCACTTCGTGCGCAGCCGGACGGCTCAGGCAGGGCAGCAGAGCGCATGAGCGCGGCTCTTGTGTCCCACCCACAACCGGCCTGGCCCCCTGGTCGAGGAGACGCTCCGGGGTACGCGACGGCGCCGTCGTCGGCTCTCGTCGATCAGCCCGCCTCCGCGGGCGTCTGCTGATCGAGCATGGCCTGGAAGCCCTCGCACGCCTCCCGCATCTGGCGTTCGGACATGCGACCCACCAGCAGCCGGTCGACCAGTCCGCCCAGCAGCCCAGGCGCCGGTGACGTGTCTCGCTGCCACTCCATGTCCGTCCCGTTGCCCGACGGCGTCAGGCGGATGAGCGACTCGTAGGCCATCCCTCCGCCGACCTCGGCCGCGGCGTGTCCGTGGACGGACGGCGGCTCCACCCGTGTCAACTCGAGGCGCATCTGGTGCACTCTGTCGGGTCCCTTGGCGACCAGCAGGGCCGTCGTCCCCACGCGGTCGGTCGGTCCGTTGATGTCGCGGACCTCCAGGATCGAAGGAAACCACTGCGGCCAGCGCGGGAGGTCCATGGCCAGGGACCAGACTCGTTCGATGGGGGCGTCGAAATGGCGCGAGATGCTGATGGTTGCCACGACGCAAGCCTCCGTCCGTCGCCCGTTCGGGGACCGCCCGTGACTCGGCCCGGTCGAGGCGGCCCGTGGGCGCGGCCGCGAGTCGACGGCCCCGGCTGCTCACCACGATTGCCGTCGCGGCAGTGCTGACAAGGTGCCACGTGGCCAGATCGACAGACCGTCCGGCAGGCCTTGACGACCGCCGACGAGGTGGTCTCCCGCAACCGTTGCGGTCAGTACAAGGGCGGAGGTCCATCCCACCGGGGTCGCGGCATCCGGGGACGCCGTCACGAGCCGCACCGGACTCGGTCGACGGCGCGCGACAACACGGCTGCCTCGGTTCCCGCAGGCGGACCTCGCCGGGTCACGCTGACCCGCCCACTATCTACTCCCTCGTCATTCGCGTAGACTCCGCCGACCGGGAGGAGGCACGGGAACCCGGGGAGGTTCCCACCAGCGCGGCGTCCCCATACGGTCGCCTCGACCGTCGCGCAGGGCCAATGGCGAGTCCGACCCTCCGTGCCGGGCGCATCAGCGCCCAGAAGGGGATCAGCGTGGCCTCGACAACGGAGCAGAACAAGGCCGTCGTCCGTCGGTTCATGACGGAGACGCTGGCTGGCAGCAACGTCGCGGTGGTCGACGAATTACTGGCCCCGAACTACGTGAACCGTGCGATGGCGGGCATGGACCTCGCGGGCTTCAAGGGGGCGTTGGCTGGGATGGCTGCGGCCATAGCCAGTCGTGAGTTCGAGATCGAGGATCTGGTCGCCGAAGGGGATGCCGTCGTCGCGCGCTTCACATGGGCGTACATATTCCCCAGTGGGGAGAAGATCGGGGGCCGGGGTCTCACCTACTACCGCCTCGCCAACGGCAAGATCACAGAAGACGACCCGATCACCACGCCGGACCTGATGCAGACGCTTGGCCCTCTGCTGGCGCCTCATAACGCCTGACGGGAACCGTCTGCCGAAGACCGGGACGCCGCGAGTGCCACAGGGTATCGCGGCGTCCCCGCCAGTCGGGCATCAAGGAGGAGACGGGCGTGAACCTGAACAGCATCCTGATCGGATCGGCGGACCCGCAGCGCCTGACGGCCTACTACACGAAGCTCTTCGGCGCGCCCGGCTGGAACGACGGTGGTTACAGCGGCTGGCAGCTGGGCACCGGGTTCGTCACCGTCGGGCCGCACGATGAGGTCACGGGTGTCAACACCCAGCCGGGCAGGCTGATCTGGAACATCGAGAGCGCCGACTTCACGGCCGACTTCGAACGGCTCAAGGCTGCCGGTGCGACGGTGGTTCGCGAGCCGTACCATCCGGGCGAGACAGCCGACGCATGGATCGCCACGTTCGCCGATCCCGACGGCAACTACTTCCAACTCCTCAGCCCGATGACGATGTAACCGCGTCGCCCAGTGGCCGCTGGTCGTGAGGTCTAGGGAGCCCACGGAGGAGTACCGATGCAGTTCCGGCCCTCCCCGCAGGAGTTGGTGACACTGTTCGATCGCGTGGCCCCGAGCGGACCCGACGTCACGCGGCGCAAGATGTTCGGGTTCCCGGCCGCGTTCGTGAACGGCAATCTGTGCTGTGGGACGTTCAACGATCAGCTCATGCTGCGGCTCCCCGAGGACGCCCGCGCGGAACTGGAGACACTGGGCGGCACGCCCTTCGCGCCGATGCCCGGTCGCCCGATGAAGGGGTATATGTCCATTGCGCCGCAGGTGTTCGCCGACGAGTCGGCGCTGTTGGCATGGTTGGAGCGGGCGGCGACGTTCACCCGCACCCTCCCGGCGAAGAAGTAGGCGGGCCGGAGCCGAACGAGTCGATCTTGCGGGAGTTCGACCTCTCCGCCATCGGGCAGTACTTCCCTGAGTACGAGCGGGAGATCAGGCACCGCCTGCACGGCTAAGCTCGGCCACCGCCCGGGTGTGCCTGCGCGTGGCGAGCGACGGATGGCTCTTGCTGGAGGAGGCGTGCCCCGCCACCATCGCCTTGACCGCAGGATGGAAGGAGGGCGCAGTCGTGGCCTTCAACGAGGACATCGTCGCCCTCACCCAACAGAACCGCTGGTTCCGCGAGGTGCTGGCGACCGGCCGGAACGCGCAGGTGGTGGTCATGCGCATCCCGCCGGGCGGCGAGATCGGCGAGGAGACGCACCACGGCGTCGATCAGGTGCTCGTGTTCGTCGAGGGACAGGGCGAGGCGATCCTCGACGGCGAGCACAGTCCGGTGATGCCCGGTCGACTCGTGCTCGTTCCGGCCGGGACCCGCCACAACTTCGTGAACACGGGGTCAGAGGACCTGCAGCTGTACACGGTCTACGCACCGCCCGAGCACGCACCCGGCACGATCCATCGAACGAAGGCGGAGGCGGATGCCGCCGAGGAGGCGGAGCACTGACGGTCCCTGCCCGAACGTCTCCACAGTCCCACCATGAGCGACCACGAACGCGACGCCGCGTTGGCCGAGGTGTATGCCGTCTTGCCCATCGGCTGGGTCGCTCTCCCGCCCGTGCATGACCACGAGAAGACAGGGTGATACGTCATCGGACGCGCGAAGGGGCGGTCACCTGCGTGGTCGCCATGCTCCTCGTTGCGTGCGGCAGCCGGGCACCGTCGAACGCGCCTACGGAGGGGCCAGCGTCGGCCATCACGCCCGGACCGTCGATGGCATCGTCCTCGGGGCGCGCCTCATCTCCCACTCCTCAGTCGACCGCCCCCGTCCTGACCTTCCCGCCTGGCACGACCATCCTCGACAGAGCCTTCTCGTTCGGCGCTGTGACGTGGTCGCCTGACGGCAGCGCCGTGGCGGCCGAGGCGCTCGGGCAGACAGTGGGGACGGGGAGAGTTGACCTGTTCGCGCCGGACGGAGCCGTGCTCGCCTCCATCCCCGGCTTCGACTTCGGCTGGCTCGACGGGACGCACCTGCTCGTCTACCAGACCACGCCCAACGATGCCGCCGAGGGCACAGTCAGCGAATGGACGAGCGAGGGCCGACTCGTCGAGCAGCTTCCGGGGCGCTTCGGCGGTCTGCTGGCCAACGGACACGGCGCTGCCCTCCTCCGGCGCGCTCCGCCGCCCTATGCCTACGCCGGAACCGACTTCCAGTTCTGGGCCAATGGCCGCCTCTCGTCGATGATCACGGCCCCCGGTTCGCCTGCGGCATGGTCGCCCGATGGGCGCCTCGTCGCGATCACGGAGTCGACCGAGACCGTTCGATCAACCGGCGGACCCGTGCTCGCGAGCACGGGGGGTCCGATCCTCGGCTACCTCCACGTGCTGCGCTTCCCCGACGGGGCACAGGTGCGCTCGTTCCGCGATCACCCGATCAACCTGCAGGGCGGGATCGCGTTCAGTCCGAACAGCCGCTACGTAGCGGCGGGCATCTACGGCGCCGAGGGCGTGCTCGTCTTCGACCTCTCCACCGGCGCCGTCACGCCCGTGCATGTTCCGGAGAGCTTCGCCCGCTGGATGCCCGACAACCGCCTTGCGATCACGGAGCCGGACGGGACGACGATGCTGTGGGGCGCCTCTGGGACCATCGCCGCGAGCAGCCTCCCGCGCGGGTACCCGGTCTGGGGACCGAGCCTCGACGACGTGGCCATCCTGCCCGAGGGACAGCCGCCGGGGCTGGCGGTGACCGTTCGAACGGCGAGCGTGAACCTCTCCGTGCCGGTCGACTCCGGCGGTCCGGGATTCCCCGTCGCGTGGGCGCCCGACGGATCCAGTTGCCTGCTCACGACGGGATCGACCGCGCCGGGCGTGCTCGACGCGCTGGTGGACCTCAGGCTGCGATGAGAAGAGGTCGACTGCGCACTCCTTGGTCGCCCTGGGAATGGCGCCGAGGGATCGCAGCGCTGCGTCGGCTGGTGATTGAGGTGCTCATCTTGGCGTGCATCATCGGCCTGCTCGCGCTTGCGTGGGTGGTCGTGACGAGCCCACCTGCGCCGGGCATCCTCACGCCCGTATGAGGTGCATGGCGGGCCGCGCCCGCCGAAGATCGATGCGGCGTCGTCGCCCTGATACGGGCACAGGACGTGGGACGCCCAACCCGACGCTGCGACGCGTCGACGTCCGCGCGTGGCCGGGCATCGCGGTCCTCGGGGTCGTGTCGGCGCTCGTGACGGCGTGCTTCCCGACCTTGGAGCGCCCGGTAGGCGACATCGCGATCCGCAACGAGTCGGCGCAGACGGTGCGCGTCGAGATCGACCGTCCCGCAGGGTTCGCCGGGCCGTTGCAGGACGTGCGCTGGGTCCCCCCGTGGCAGCCGGGCTGGTGTCCGGCGGCGGTCCACAGCCCGCCCTGTCTTCCTGCCGGGCGGCATCCTCGTGTCCGACGGGACAACGACGCGCCACATGCCCCGAGCGTTACCGCGACGAGCGCAGCTGCGAGGGGAAGGAACGCGCTGCTTCGCATCAGCCGCCTCTGACGGTGACGGCCAGCACCGGACAGGGTCCCCCGGGCCTGCCGCTCGTCATCACTCGCTCAGCGGATACCGGTGTCGTATTGCAGATCGACCCGCGCGGTCTGGCCCGGGTCAAGGGTGACCGTGACAGGAGCCGGGACGTGCGCGAGACCCCGAACCGGCAGCGCCGTGACGGTGACCGTCCCATAGCCGTGGAGCGTGATGGCGTAGTGGCCGTCAGGTCCGGAGGTAGCGCGCGCCCACTCGCCCTGATCGGCCGTCGACACCGTGATCACGGCTCCCGACACGGGTCGTGGCGTACAGGGCGACGAGATCGGGCTGGACTCGACGGGGCAGACGGGTCCGGCAGTCAACGTCCCCACGATGAAACTCTCCGGACCGGTCGGGATATGCGGCTGGGCCTGCTGCTCCAGCGTCGAGATGATCACGACCACGACGAAGATGGCCGTGAGAGCCACGCCTACCGCCCAGTGCTGCGGGAGGCGCGCCCCGATCCCGACACGCATCTGGTGCCTCACTGCCCAGCGACCTTCCCCGACGTGCCCGGCTCAGGGCGCGCAATCGCCGGGCGAGCCGGTCCCGGGAGCCGGTCCGATCATGGGCGGGCCGGACCAGATGTCGAGCCGACCGCAGGACAGGTCCACGCGCACACCGTAGCCCTGCGTCTCCGACGCGTCGCCCGGGTGCATGGTCATGGTAGTCAGCAGCCGCCCGTTGGGCGAGCGCGCCTGTACGTTCCACGGCAGGGCGGGCAGGTCGCTGGCCGGGATGGGGTCGCGCTCGATCCCCGGCGCGAATGTGCCCACGGCCGTGCCGTTCACCACCAGCGTCACCGTGAGCGTCGTGCCGTTGACGATGCTGAGGCCGGGCGGTGGGCTGGCCTCACACCCAACGGCGACCACAGCGGCCAACGCGATGGAGGCGACCGGCAACCAACGACGCCCCAGCATCTTCGTCACGTCGTCCACACGGTACTCGGTCCGCGCGGCTCCATCGCGCACTCAGCCGACGCGGTACGCGACGGTCACCGACACCTGCAGCGTCTGCTGATAGACCGGCTGCGGCCCCGGTGGGCAGACCGGCTGCGGCATGATCGTCACGCCGGTGGCCTGCGGTCCCTTCTCTGGTGCGCCCGGGACGCATGCGGGCGTCTCCGGTCCGTTGGCGATGAGTGGGACCGCGACGTAACTGGGCGATACGGAGGCGCTCACGGACAGCACGCCGCTGATCGAGAGGCCGGTTGCGGACCCGATCACGGTGGCCTGCGCCTCCGCGTCTGCGAGGGCAGCCCCGAGGGCGGCCTTCTGCGCGGCGGCGCGGTCGGAGCCGTCGCGCTGCATGTCGGCCTGGCCGACACCGGTCACGACGATGGTGTGATCCGGTGCGATCCCCGGAGACCCGGCGAAGTACGGATACGCGATGGCCGTGCCCGAGGACGCGGCCGATGTCCCCGTCGTCCCGCCTGTCGTCACTGCAGGAAGCGGGGCGGGTGCCCCGATGGCACCGCCCCCCGAGAGAGCCGCCGGGGCCGACGACGGCGTCGTGGCGGCCACTCGACCCGGCTGCGCGAGTCCGACACCGACCAGCAGGCCCGCCGCGAGACCGAGGGCGATCCCCATTCCGAGGAACCGTGACGTGGTGGGCATGGCGACTGCTCCTGCGCGGTGGGCCCGATCATCGTCGGAGCCGGTACCCAGCGAGACGTTCGCCGGAGTCGCGCAGTTCCCGACCCCGCATATGGAGGGCATCGCGGCCCGGCTCGATGGGGTGGCCGGTTCGGTGGCCTTCATCGAGTGGCCCGACGCGCCCGACCACGGTGATGCGGCGGACTTCGTGCAGACCTACGCCGCGGCGGACGTGCCGCTCCTGCCGCAGGTCCGTACACCGGGCCGCCGGAGAGCAGGTGGGCTGGCTCCCAGTCCGGCGGGAGGCGGTCGACAGCGCCCACGTGGCGCACGCTGGCCGACGTTTCTGACGAGCCGCCCGGACCGCTGATCCTCGGCATGCTGGAGCCTGCGGGCCCGACACTCGCCTACGCTGCCCCGGGCGTTGGCAAGGGCACGACCGGCGCGTGGATTGCAGTCGAGGCCCTGCGCCTCGGCATGAAGCCGCTCATCTATGACGCCGAGCGGCGGCCGCGCGAATGGGCCCGACGTGTGTCCGGCCTTGGGGGCGAACGGTCGCGCGTGGCCTATATCGAACCGCCCGACCTCGGGCCGACCTACGCCGGGCGTCTGTTTTGGGACTCTGCCGAAGCCATCGGACTCGCCGTGCGCGCGACAGGGGCCGATCTGCTGATCGTCGACTCCATCCTGCCGTCCGAGGTCGAGGGCGCCATCGGGGACCAGCCCGCCCCCTTGCCAGACGAGTTCAAGCGTGCCCGCATCCGACGAGAGCGGCAGCAGGCCACCAGTCGCTTAGAGGTGGACAGGGACGTGACTGCGTGGAAGGCTACGATGGAGCGCCTCGACCGCGAAGGGGTGGAGGCCACGGCGATGGACGTGATGCCCATCACATCGCGCGAAATTGCAGGATCGCTCGCCAGCATCCAGTCGCTCTACGACGAAGCCGAACCGGCGACGAAGCACAGGATCCTGCAGGCGCTCTTCGAACAGGTGGAGGTCCTCGGCCCCAACGAGGTGTGGCTGTACCCCGTTCTGGAGGCCGAAGCCCGAGGCTGGGCAGCCGCGATGAGCGGCGAGTTCGGGGTGGAAGTGCGTAAGACTGGTCGGGGCGAGAGGAGTCACACCGAGCGGAGCGACCTGAGTGTCCCGGAGTTGCCGCTCGCGATGCCCTGGGGGTGCGGAGTTCGCGACCTGCGCAGGTGGGAACGGCGGCCGTCGGTGACCCCTGGCCGCCTGAGCCCAGCGTTCAGCGCGCCGCCCCTTTCTCGGCAGTAGGCTCGCCCCGTCGCGGCAGTGCTCGACCTGGTCAGTCGACCCGTTCGAGCGTGACGCGCGCGCGGAAGCGCTCCGCGGTGGAGAGGTCGAACTCGCCCTGCCCGGGCACGAGGGCTTGCGCCGATGCCACGGCCGCGGCCCACCGCGCGGACTCCGGGAGCCCCAGGCTGGATGCCACGCCGGCGGCAAAGCCCGCGAGGAACGCATCCCCACTCCCGACGGGATAGGGGCCGCGCTCCGGCGACGGCCCCACTCGCCACGTGCCGCTCTCGCAGGCGAGGACCGCACCGGCCGCACCGAGGGTCAGGATCGCGACGGAGGCCCCGCGGGAGCGGATGGCGGCAGCCGCCCGCAGGGATGCGTCCCGGTCGCCGTCGTCCTGCTGAGGCGCGATCCTCGTGGTGGCCGGGTCCTCGCCGCCGCCGTCCGCGGTCAGCGCGGCGGCAGCCTCCCCGGCGTTCACCTTGACGAGCCAAGGGTGCGCGGCGAGGCCCACCCGGAGTGACCCGGCCCCCGCGTCGAGGGCCACCGTCGCACCGCGCTCCGCCGACAGGGCCGCAAGGCGCCGGTAACCGTCGGCAGGCGCCCCGGGAGGCAGCGAGCCGGCCAGCACCACCAGCGCGTCCGCCGAGCCGGTGGCGAGCTCGTCGACGAGCGCCCGCTCCAGCGCGTCCCACGTTCCCGCGTCGACCGTCACCCCCGCCTCGTAGAACTCGGTCAGCAGCCCCGTGGCGCGGTCGAGCACGGACGTGCACGTGCGCGACTCCCCGCGCACGGCGACACGGCGCGTGGCGATCCGCCGCGCCGCGAGCTCGTCCGCAATCCAGTCCCCGGCACGTCCCGCGAGAACGGCGACCACGCTCGCCGGCAGCCCCAGGTGCGTCGCGGCCCGGGCGACGTTGAGGGCCTTGCCTCCGGGCAGCACGGACAACAGCTGCGCGCGATGGATCTCGCCCGGGCTAAGGCGATCCACGACCATGATCCGGTCGACCGCCGCGTTGGCCGAAACGCAGACCAGCCGGCGGATGGCGGGGTCGCCACGATCCTGCCCGGTGCCCTCGTTCAGGGATCCGGAGGCGGTCACGGCGGGCCCGGCGCGCCGTGACGCAGCGTGTCGACTGCCGCCTGCGCCTCCGCCAGCGTGGGTTGCCCGGCCACACCGCCGATGCCTCGCGTCGACAGCGACCCGCACGCCGATGCCAGGGCCAGCGTGCGGGGTACGCTCCAGCGCCAGATCCAGCCCGCGATGAACGCGGCGTCGAACGCGTCGCCGGCGCCCGTCGTGTCGCAGACCTCGGTGGGGAGCGCCGAGACCCGGTGCAGTGTCCCGCGTGCGGTCGCCGCCAGGGCGCCCTGGGGCCCGAGCTTGACCGCGACGACGGAGGGCCCCGCGGCGACGAGCGATCGTGCGGCGTCGGCCGGGTCGTCGAGCCCGGTGATGCGCGTCGCCTCCTCGCGGTTTGGCAGGAACACGTCCGTCTCCGCGAGAACCGCGGCAAGGCCGCCGTCCCAGTCGTCGTGCGGGTCCCAGTTCGTGTCGACCGAGGTCGTCGCACCGGCCTCGCGGGCCGATGCGAGGAGCCCTGGCAGGTCGGGCCGGAGCGCGTCGAGCAGGAAGACGCTGCCGACATGCACGTGGCGCGCGCGTCCCAGAATGGAGGCCGGGACATCGCGCGCGCGAAGGAGCGGGATCGCGCCCGGTGCCGTGAGGATCGCCCGGTCGGCGGGCGCCGAGAGGATGACGCTCGCGCCGGTCACGAGCTCGGGTCGAGCCTGGACGCACGATACGTCGACCCCCCGTGACGCCAGCTCGGCGAGCATGAAACGGCCGAGCGGATCGTCGCCCACCAGACCGCCGATCGCAGTGGACAGGCCCAGCCGCGACGCGCCGCAGGCGGTGATGGCCGACGAGCTGCCCACGACGAGGTCGATGGAGTCGACCCAGCGTTCGGTCTGCCCGAACGCGGGACGGGGGTCGGGGGCGCGGACGATGACATCGGGGTTGATGTCGCCGATCACCAGCAGGTCGAACGGTCGGGACGAACTGCGGGCCGAGCGCCTCATCCCGCGTACTCCCGCCACCATCCTGCGCCCGGCTCCGCCACGCGAGCCGCGGGCGACGACCGCTCGCGCCAGGACCGACCGGACTCCTCGGCCAACCGGACGAGCCGCTCCAGTCGGCGCACACCCTCGTCGCGCAGCCACGCGTCGCGCTCACCGGCCGGCAGCGTGGCCGCCGGGGCCCACACCGACCTGCCGACCAGGACCCCGGACGCTCCCACCCCGCAGGCGGTCTCGACCTGCCGTTCGAACGTTGCGTCGTCCACGCCGCCGGAGAGCAGGACCCACGGCACCCTCGAGGCCTCGTCGAGCTCACGGCAGGCGTCGACCCACGCCCCCCGGTCCGTGACGGCCGCGTCGTACGGGAACTCGGCCTTCAGCACGTCCGCGCCGAGCGCCGTCAGCCGCTCCGCCGTGCGCACCACGCACATCCGGCGCGCGTCGCCCGTGAGCGATCCGCCGGTCGCGGGGTCGTATCCGAGGGGCTCCAGGAAGAGGGCAAGGTCGGCCGCGCGACACGCTCCGGCAACGTCCGCCACGAGCGCCTCCTGCTCCGCCGCGGTCGTGGCGTCGGGATGGTAGTAGACGAGGAGCTTCGCGGCGTCCGCCCCCATCCGTTTCGCCTGTGCCGCGGACCAGCCCGGGAGGACCTGGCTGCGCCGGGCCCCTGGCGGGCCCGTGTACCCGGTCGCCTCGAGTGCCACGAGGAGCCCCGCGCGGCCGGGGAGGGACCCGTCCGCGATGCACTGGGCCGCCCCGATCTCGGGGTCGAGCAGGACGCCCGTGGCGTGCTCGCCCAGGGCGCGCACGACGGTCCGCTTGAACGCGACCATCTCGTCGAGGGTCGTGTCTCCGGGCGCCTCCGGGTGGAGCTCCCGTCGCAGGTTCTGCCTGTGATCGAGTGCGAGGACCGCGAAGGTCCCCCGCGGCGACGCGCACGCATCGAGGCCGCGGCGCGTTCCCAGCAGGCTTGACATCGGTCACCTCGTCGGTTTCGGCGCGGATGCTACCCCGAGCGGAGGTGCGCGGACAATGCCACCGTCTGCGTGTTTCGCGCGGAATACTGGGTTGACGTGCGCAGAAGAACGAGCAAGCATGCGTGCATGACGCGCCGAGAGCGCCAGAGCCGGCTGGTCCATCGCCTCCGCGAGGACGGGCGTGCGAGCGTGTCTGTTCTGGCGCGCGACCTCGGCGTCACCCCGTCCACCATCCGGCGCGACCTGGCGCGACTGGCAAGCGACGGGATGCTCGTCCGCACCTACGGCGGGGCGGCACTGCCGCAGCCGGTCCTGGTCCGCCTCGCTGGGGACCCGGCAGCTGCCGCCAAGCGCGCGATCGCATCGGCCGCGGCCGCCCTGGTCGAGGACGGGCAAACGATCGCGATCGCGAGTGGCTCGACCACGCTGGAGTTCGCGCGCTGCCTCGTGGACCGCCGCCTCACCGTCATCACGAACGCGCTCGACGTGGCGACGCTCCTGCTCGACCGGGACGGCATCGAGCTGGTGGTCTTGGGGGGCGTGGTCCGCCCCGGCATGCATTCGACACTGGGCCACCTGGCCGAGCTGGCACTCCGCGAGCTGCGTGCTGACACGCTCTTCATGGGCATCGGCGCCATCGACCCGGACCGCGGCCTCATGAACGACTCGATCCCGGAGATCCTCACCGACCGTGCGCTCCGGCAGGCGGCGCGTCGATGCGTCGTGCTTGCCAATTCGTCCAAGTTCGCGCAGGTGGCCCCCGGGTTCGTGTTCGGTCTCGACCAGGTGGACATCGTCGTGACGGACACGGGGGTCGACCGCGCCGACGTGGTGACGCTCCAGATGCACGGCGTGCGCGTGATCACCGCCGGCGAAACGCTGCGCGCCGCCGAAGTCCCACGGACCAGCGATGGGCTGAGAGCCAGCGAGAGACCACGCGAGAGGAGGACCGGTCCATCGTGATCGAGGGGATCATCCCGACCGAGATCCGGGGCGAGGCGGAGGCCATCCGCGCCACCCTCGCCGCCAGCCTGCCGTCGGCGCGTGCCGCCGCGAACGCCCTGAGGGCCGCAGGGACGCGCCGGATCTACGTCATCGGCAACGGCACCTCCTACCACTCCGCGCTCGCGGCCGCCACCTGGTACCGGCACCGAGCGGCCGCCGACCAGCCCACGGTCATCGCGCTGCCCGCGGGCGAGTTCCGGCATTACCTTCCCGGCCCTCGGCCCGGGCGACGCCATGATCGGGATCTCGGCGTCGGGCGAGTTCCGCGACGTGATCGCCCTCGTCGACAGGCTCCGCGGCCGCCTGCCGACCCTGGGTATCGTTCATGTCCCCGGCAGCAGCCTGGAGCGGCTCGCGGACTACGCCGTGCTGTCGGCCGGCGGTCCGAGCCGGGTCCCGGTCATGACCAAGACGTACGCATCCACCCTGACCGCGACCCTGCTGGTCGTGGCCGAACTGCTCGGCGAGCGTGCCTCCCAGGAGACACGGGACGCCCTCGCGCAGGCCGCGGACCACGTGGAGTCGGCCGTCGCCGCTGCCGAGCCGCGCGTCTCGCTCGTGGTCGAAAGGCTCTCGGGCTGCGAGCACCTGTTCGTGGTGGGTGGCGGGACCGCTGCCGCTGCCGCTGCCGAGGTGGCCCTCAAGCTCAAGGAGATGGCCCTCGTCCACGCCGAGGCGGCCGAGTCGTGGGAGATGGCATCGGGGGCCGCGACGATCGTGGGTCCCGGCTCGGCGGTCGTCGCGCTGGCCCCGACCGGTGAGGGGCGTGAGGCGACGCTCGACGTGGCCCGCCGCGCGTGCGCGTGGGGGGCCACGGTGGTCGAGGTCGGCCCGGGAGCGGACGCGGAGCCCGGCCTGGCAACCCCGGGCCCAGACGCGGGACGCGGCCCGACCATTCCCGACGCGCTGCATCTCCCGCTCGACCCGTCGGCAGCCGAGGATCTGTCCCCGCTGACGGCCGTCGCGCCGGTTGCCCTCCTCGCCTTCGCCCTGGCCCGCGTGAGGGGCGCCGACCCGGACCGACCTGCCTGGGTCGAGCGGTACCACAGCCTGGGCATGCGGCACATAGTCGGGGTGTAGGGAGCGGATCGGATGGCGCGGGGGTGAAGCCGATGGAACCGGGCGGGAGGCCGCTCGAGTCGCCTGGGAGGGTGCCGGGGCCGGACGTCGCCCCGGCGCTCCTGCTGACCGACTACCGGCCGGTGTCCGGGCTCCGAACCGCCACGCGGGTCCTCCGGCGCGTCCGCGTTTCCCGGTCATCGACGCGCACAACCACCTGGGGCCCACACCCTTTTCGGGACCGTGGGCGATGCGCTCGGCGGCCGAGCTCGTCAACGTGATGGACGATGCGGGCGTCGCCGCGATCGTCGACCTTGACGGGGGCTGGGGCGATCCGCTGGCTCGGGAGATCGGACGCTGGGCGCCTCTGGGCGAGCGGGTCGCCGTGTACGCGGGTCTCGACTACGCGGGGTGGTCAGGGCGGCGAGACTTCGGCGATGAGGAGGCCCGCCGGCTCGCGGCCGCGGCCCGGGCGGGGGCCCGCGGGCTCAAGGTCTGGAAGCCGCTGGGCATGTCCACGCGCGACGCCGCGGGGCGGCGTCGGGGTGGACGACCCGCGCCTGGACCCGCTGTGGGCGACGGCCGGGGAGCTGGGGATGCCCGTGACGATCCACGTCGCCGACCCGATCGCGTTCTTCGACCCGCTGGACAAGACGAACGAGCGGTGGGAGGAGCTGCACGAGCACCCCATGGCACGCCTGGCCGACCCGGCCGCCGGGCCAGCCGGATGCGCCCGGCTTCCCGTCTTTCGACGAGCTCATCGACCAGCTCGAGGCGGTCGTGGTGCGCCACCCGCGGACGATCTTCGTCGGGGCCCACGTCGGTTGCGCGGCCGAAGACTTGGCGCGTGTCG
>CAVWSU010000013.1:0-499217 GCA_963757865.1 uncultured Chloroflexia bacterium | reverse complement strand
TCGCACTCGTGATGTGGGGAGCGGTCGGCGGGTTGACGGTCAGGGTGAAGTTCTGGGTCGCGTCCGGCAGAGTGCCATTGGCCGCCGTGATGGTCAACGCGTAGGTCCCGTTGCTCATGGCAGCCGGGGTCCCAGCCAGGGTGGCGGTGCCATCCGCATTGTCCGTGAACGTCACGCCTGAGGGCAGCGTGCCGCTCTCTGAGATCGTGATCGGTGACGTTCCGGTCGTCGTCACCGTGAACGAGCCAGGGACGCCGACCGTGAAGGTCGTGCTGTTCGCGCTGGTGATGGCGGGCGCGGTCGCCGCGAGCGCGGTGGCGGGAACGAGCGACGCCATGAGCAGGACACCGACCATGACGGCCATGACACGCCCTGCGATTCGGCCCGACATGCGCAGTTCCTCCGTGCAATCCGGCCATGGACGACGACGGAACCGTGGACCTTCGCTCCGGATGGACTCGCGCCCGTGGGATGGCGCGCACCGGAGCGAGTGCCGGCACCGACGCAGGTGGCGCCGTGCACCCGTCAGCCGCTGGCGGACCTGGACGCCATCGTGGTCCGATGGATGGTCACTGGCCAGCCCGTGCAGGGGATCGATCCTCGCAGTGACATTACGGCGGGGGGCGAAATGCCCGCCGCACCGGGCCCGGCTGGGCAGCGAACGGACGATCAGGAGCCCACGTACCGGTACGCGGACGAGATCCCGTTGGCGAAAAGCGGCGTGGGTGGCGTCGCCAGGCGAACGTAGTAGGTGCCGCGCCCGGGTGTCCATGTGAACCGGTAACGGCCCGCCGTCGTCGTCCGCGTGACCTTGCTCTGCAGGATGTATCCACGGCCCTGCACGTACCGGTAGACGGACAGGGTGACCGGCACGGCCGGGTCAGATGGCGACACGACGGCCGTCACGACCTGTCGTGTGAACGCGCGCACGCGTCGCGTCGCCGTGGGGTCGACGCCAGCCACCGAGACTCCCCTGCGGACGAGCACCCTGACGACAGGGCTGGTCGCCTCGGCAGTGAGGGGCGAGCCAGTGTAGTGCACTCGGAACGCGGTGTTCGTCGTCACCGGGAGCGTTAGCGCGAATCCGCCGGCTGCATTCAGGGCCAGCGGCAGCATCGGGATGAAGGAGCCATCCCCGACCGCCTGTTCGAGCACCAGGGAGCCACCGAGGACGGGCGTCATCGAACCTGACAGCACGACGCCCTGGCCCACAACCGCCAGCCGCGACGCGGACTGCAGGGCGATGTCGGTCGCCAGTAGCGGCGTGAATGTCCAGGCGCCGGGCGGAGCGACCGGGTTGCCGGCCAGGTCGGCCACGCTGCCGACCGAGACCACGTAGGTCGAGCCGGGCTGCAGCGGCACGGCCGGGGTGAACGTGCCGGTGATGGTCGCCGGGTCGTACCCGTACGTGCCGTACAGCACCGTCCCGCTTGGCGTCCTGGAGGATCAGGCCGGCGTTGTACCAGGTGGACGGTCGGATGGGCTCCGAGAAGCGAACCGACAGAGTCGGCTGAATACCCGCCAGGGTCGATCCAGCCTGTGGCGACCGCGCCACGACGGTCGGGGGCACGCGATCGAGCGCGATCGTCGGCGTGCGCCGGCGTCGATACGTTTCCCGCCCGGTCCGAGACCCTGACCCACACCTCGCGGATCCCGTCCGGCCCGTCGAGGTTCAGCGACACACTCGGCGAGTACGGAACGGGTGCCGACCAGGTCGTGCCGTCCTGGCTGAACGACATCGTGGCCACGCCGGACAGGTCGTCGGTCGCGACCACCGAGACGGACACGATGGGGTTGTTCGTGGCCGGCGCCCCGCCATCCAGGGACAGCGTGACCAGCGGCGGGACGGTGTCGGACAGGATCTGGACCGCCAGGTGGAACGTCCCCTCGACGTTCGTAGCGCCGCTCAGGTCGAGGTAGTAGGTGCCGCCGGCGATCGACGGGTACGTGATCGACTCCGTGCTGGTCGGGCCCGTGGACGACTGCGACCAGTCCGACCGGCGGGTCGGCGTAGATGTCGGTCGCCGTCGAGTCGAAGAGATACAGGTCGAAGTCGGTGCCCGGGTCGCCCGTCATGGAGGCGAGCAGGATGTGCCCGGCCGGCACCACGACCCGGTACACGTCGTCGTAGACGGGGCCGCCCAGCTTGCCCGCTGACGCTGGCCCAGTAGCGGAACTCCCGGGATGTTGTGGGGGTTGTCGGTGGCCAGCGCGACGCGGTGCGGGCCGGCGGCGAGGGCCAGCGCCCGCGAGAAGCATCGCGGTCAGTACGGCCGGCAGCGCGCGCCGGTGCGCGACCACGAGTATCGGGTCATCGATCCCATCCCGGAAACGATACAGGGGCCGGAGCGTCTCCGCCCCGGCCCCTGCGACTTGCCCGTCCGTCATGCGCGGACGGCGCGGCTACCACTCGGTGAACGCTACTTGGTGTATGCCACCCGAACTGCGTTCGACCAGGCGGCCGAGTGCGTCGCGTCGCCGGAGAAGTAACCCCGGATCGCGAGCGTGGCCACCGAGCCTGCCTTGTAGTAGTAGTACACGACACCGCTGCCATTGGCGATGCGACCGGTGTGCGGCGAGAACTTCGTCCACACGCCGTTCACCTTCTTGGCAATCCAGATGCCGACGTGCGCACCGGCCAGCGACGGGCTGGCTGACGATCTTGACCGTGACGTACGAGCCCTTGGTCGTGACGACCGTCGAGATGCCGAAGGGTCCCGTCTGGGTCACGCCCTTGCCGATCGACGCCGAGAGGAACTCCGGCGTGACGGTGCCGATGATCGCGTTCGAGACGTTGCTCTGGAACGCGACCGCGCCACCGCTGCAGGGTCGTCGCGTTCTCGCTGAACACCGATCACGAGGACGGGCCCGTTCGGCGCATCGGCCGTCGTCGTGTAGTTGATGTTGCTGATCGTGATCTGGCCCAGGCCGTTGTAGGCCTGCTGGGTGACCTGGAACTCGAAGGAGTTCGACCTGGTTCAGTTGACGCCGACAGGCGTAGCGAAATCGTTGCGCTCGGTGCACCGCCGGGGTTGCCGACGCCCGATGCCAGCAGGCCGGTCGTCGCGTAGTTCGTCGCGATCACCGGCAGGACGTTGGTGGTCGCCGTGTTCAGGAACGTGTCCTGATGGGTGAGCGACGTTGCGAGCGCGCGGCAGGACCACCACGCAGATGTCCTCGCCGGCCTTGAACTGGCCGTTGAGGGTCTCCGTGATCTGCAGGTTGCCGGCCGCGGCGCTCGGTGGACCCCGGCGGGATGTTCGGCTGGCTGAGCGCCGTCACGGTGACGCCGCTCTTGTACGCGCGGGTGGCGTTCGAGACGACGGTCGAGAGCGCGTCGGCGCTGTCGGCCGAGACGTGCAGCCTGGGTGCCGACGAGCACGTCCATCTGGGTGGTGCCTGGGGCCAGGTTGCCGCGCACGCTCAGGGTCGGGCCGTTGCTGGCGCCGACCGCGAGCGGTGCCGGACGCGGTGGCGCCCGACGATGTCGATCGTGGACGCGACGGTCGAGGCCGAGTAGATCGACCACATCGCGCAGCTCTTGCCGTCCGCCGATAGCAGCGTGCCTGGCGAGCTGGTGGCGCCGGTGGAGGTGCTGGTGAGCAGCTTCAGGTCGCCGGCGGCGACGATCGCCCACGGAGCGTACGTGAACGTCTCACCGGTGTTGATGCAGATGCCGAACGCGTCGTTGCGCGCCCGAGCCGCCTGGAAGAAGCCGGCGCCGGCCTCGGTCAGGGTGATCATGCCGCTGTTCTGGCCGTTGTAGTTGATGAAGATCGTCGGCTGCGCGCCCGTGCCCACGATGACGCGGGACGCGTATGGCGATCGTGTTGCTGGTCGACGTTGACGATGATCGCGGGGCTGCCGGTGACGGTGACGTTCACCGCGGTGCCGTTCGGCACCGTGCTGGCCATGTCGAGCTTGATGCCGCCGACGACGCCGCTGCCATACAGCGTGATGCTGCTGGCGGCCGTCGTGGAGGCGGTCTTGACCGTCACACTGCAGCTCGTGGCGCCGATGTTGAGCACGCAGAGCGCGGCACGCCGAGGCCATTGCCGAGGTCGATCTGCGCCGACGGATCCGCCCACTCCGACGACGGAGAAGGTGACACCGCGTCGGCGCGCTGATGGTGAACGTGAGCACCGTGCCGGCGGCAGATAGCCCGCGTGCCGTCTCCGTGATGGTCGTGTTGCCGGTTGCCTGGTTCTGCTCGCCCGGATTTGCCGTTCCGGCGACCGCGGTCTGGGTGACCGCGTTGCCGACCGTGCCCGGCGAGCCGAGGCTCGTCGCGCAGCCCGCGGAGCGCACGGTCTGCGTGACGGCTGCCCCGGCCGAAACGACCGGTCCGAGGTTACCAGAGAAGACAGCGACTGCTGGCCCGCTGCTCGTGCGGTCGCGGTGGCGGACGAACCCGTATCGACGCCGTCGACGATGTAATCGCCGTTGGTCGTGTTGAGCTCGAACGCGCACGTGCTGGTTACGTCAACGAGCAAATCGCCAACGCCATTAGGGGTAACGGTTCCGGCGGTGCCGGCTGTGGTAACCGTCGGGGTGCCGGTGACGGTGAAGGTGGTGGTGGTGGGCACCGTCGCGACAGTCCACGTACCGTTCAGCGACGGAACGGAATTGGTGCCGGACAGCGTCACGCTGTCGCCCGCAGCAAGGCCGTGCGGCCGCCGATGTCGTGATGACCGGAGGGGCGCCTACGGTGATGCCACTGATGGTCGAGATGACCGTGCTCGCCGTTGCGTGCACAACACCCGTTGCCGTGGTCGTCAACGACGCATACGTCCCGGCAGGGATGGTGCCACCAGCGGTAGCCACGATTGCGCCCGTGGTCGTCCCCGCGGCGGCCGTGATAACAGGTTGCCGACGGTGAAGCAAAGCTCGTTGACGCCGTCATCGCCAGTCACGGTGAACGGTCAGCGCGCTGCCGCTGGCCGTCGCAGTAGCCGGGCCAAGGCCGCCGGGGTTCTGGCTGAAGGTCGGCGCTGCCGCTCCGCCGCTGGCGCTGGTAAACGTAACGGAGCCCGCACCCGGCGACGCCGGGGCGATGGTCACAGTAATGAAGCCACCGGCAGCCCAAGCGCCGGCGGTGTTCTCGCAGAACTGGAACGAGGCGCCGTGGTCGACGTGCCGCCGACCGGCACGACGCCGGCCGACGTGACGGTCGGTCGACGCGAACGCGGCCGGAGCCGCGATCGTCGCCGCGAGCGAGGCGATCAGCGCGGCACGTCAGGCCGAGGCTGATCGCCTTCTTAGTGATACTCAAGTCCGTAGACCTCCTAAAAGAGTTGGGCTTGGCGTTCTGACCCCGCAGGGCCAGGTTCCCGGGACCTCCATCTGCTCTTCCCCTCCCTGGGACGAGTCCCGGTGATTCGTCTGAACCGATGCCTTGCGCCAAGGCCCGGAACGACGAGACGGGCATTGCCCGCCCCGTTGTTACGGCGATGTGGTGGGCGTCGCCAGGGGCGACGGGCTGGGTGAGTAGCACGCGCTGCCCGGCGGGCAGCGGCGTGGCTTGGATGTGGCCGAAGCGCTG
This sequence comes from uncultured Chloroflexia bacterium, assembly GCA_963757865.1. Lineage (GTDB taxonomy): Bacteria > Chloroflexota > Limnocylindria > Limnocylindrales > CSP1-4 > JAJYNJ01. The sequence continues at coordinate 493,675 of CAVWSU010000013.1, read as the reverse complement.
GGCTCCGGCGTGGGAGAGGCTCCGGGCGTGGCCGTCGGCTCGGCCGTGGGCGCGACCACGATGGGGGTGGATCCGGGCGTCACGTCGGGCGTCGGGCTGGGCGACGGCGCGACCGTCGGGCGCCGGTGTCGGCGCGGGATGCGTCGGCGGTGGCTGCGTGGGCGGGGCCGGCGTCGGCGATGGCGTGGACTCGACCACGCGAAGCGTCGGCGTCGGCTGTGCCGTGGCCGGTCCGACCGCGGTGATGGGGGCCGATGGTCGAGGTGTCGGATGGCCCTGCAGCACCTGCTGGGCGATGCCGGGGAAGAGGTTCGAGGCAGCGAACACGAACGCGGCACCCAGGAGGGCCACCGCGGCGATGGTCGCGGCCAGGGTGCCCGTGGTGCGGAGGGCACCGCGGACGACCTGGATGCGCAGCTCGGCCAGCCAGGAGCGGTGCTCGTGGCGGCGCAGGCGGTCCGTGATCGCGGCCGCCAGCTGGCGCTCCTCGAAGCCCGGCGACGGCTCGATCGCGGGCAGGGAGGCCAGGAGTTCGGTCAGTCGCGTGACGCTGCCCAGGCGCGCGGCGCAGGCGGGGCAGGTGCGGACATGCTCGGCGAGCGACGCGGCGTCCGAGGGCGAGAGGCTCTCGGTCACGAACGCGTCGATCAGTTCCTGGGCAGCCGCACAGACGATCACGTGTATAGAAAGCCGCAATGTCCCCGAAAGGTTGCATGCGCCGGGGGGAGTACCTTCGTCATGGGCCGGCCGGAGGATGCCGGGGGCACCCGTCCGCTGGCCCTACCGATCGCGACGGGCCGCCATGGCGTATGCCAGAAACCAGGCGTCGAGGGACTCAGCGGTTGAGCCGTACGCGTTGTCGCCGACGAGAAAGTCGCACAGGACCTCGCGCGCGCGTGCCAGCTCGCGGGTGCGGTGGCCCGACCACCGAGGGTCGGCGATCGTCAGGTCCATGAGGTCGAGTGCACGGTCGAGGGCTGCCGCGAACCGCGCGTCGTCGTGGGTGGCTCGCGCGCGGATGGCTCGTCCAACGTCGGACCCGACGTTCCCGAGCTGCTCGGCAAGGGTCATCGTCCGCCATCGCCCGCTGGCGAGTCCGGGATGCATCGTCATGGCTCGGACAAGGCGGTTAACGATCGACTCGATATGCGCTCGCGGACGCTGTTCGTCGTCCACCGACCTGGTCCGGTTCCCCTGACGAGGTCGGATGTTGATCATCGAGTCGAACTCGATGAACCCGGATGTGCCGAACAGGTCCGGATAGAAGTTGACGCCCCACAGGTTCGACTGTGCCGAGCCATCCGTGAGCAGAAGCGCCTCTTCGTCGCTGTGCATCTCGGCGTCGATTGCCATGACACCACGGTCCACATCCACGACGGCTTTGACGAGATTGCCGAAGGTCGCGTCCGCCATCCGCGCGAGGAGAGCCACGGGGACAGCGTCGCGAACGATCTGCACGCCACGCAGTCTACCGGGCATCCCCGGTGGGGAAGGAACGGTTCGGGCGCTACTCGGCCTTGACGGCCAGCTCGGGGCCGTCCGATTCAGACGCCTCGAGCTCGACGGGACGGGCCCCATTGCCACCGCGCGGCCGGGTGGAAGGCGACGGGACCAGGGGGACAGCCTGGGACAGATCGCCGGGCGACACGACCGGCACCGTCAGCCGGCCGTTCCCGTTCGATCCGCCGGCCGCAGTCGTCTCCGTCGTGGACGCCAAAGCCAGCCATGGTCCCAGCGCGTCGCGGAGCTGGCGGGTGCCACGGAGGAGCAGGCTCTTGTACGTGTTGAGGGGGACATCCATCGCGCGCGACGCGTCGGCGTAGTCCATCCCGATCACGAGCCGCAGCACCACCGCCGACCGCTGCTTGAAGGGCAGCGTGTCGAGGGCGCGCTGCACTTCTGCGCGGACCTCGGCCGCCTCGGCGGCGGCGTGCGGGTCGTGCGTGGTCGACACCGCCTGGAAGGACGGGCCGTCGTCCGTGGAGTCGGAGCCCATCAGCAGGTCGAGCGAGGCCGGGTGCGACTGCCGGGTGGCGGCCTTCGACGCGAAGCGGACGGCGATCGTGGTGAGCCACGGGGCGAGGGAGGGCCTGGGCTCGAAGCGCTCCATGGCCCGGAACGCGGCCAGGAACGTCTCCTGGACGACGTCCTCGGCGGTCTCCCGGCTGCCCGTGAGGCGATAGGCGAGCGTCACGAGGCGAGCGCCGTGCTGGCGGACCAGCTCGGCGTAGGCGACCTCGGAGCCTTCCTTGCATCGCCGGACAAGCTCACGCTCATCCCAGACGCTGTTCTGCACGCGTCCTCCGAGTAGCCCCTGGTCGGCTCGCCCCCTGCGGCGCTCCGCCCCCGGCTCGCGGACGGCCGGCAGGCTCGGTCGACCTCGCCTGTGCTCCGCAGTCTGCCACACGATGGTGCCTCGACGCTACATCACGCGGGGTGGATGCGACCTCCCCGCAACGCACTTCCCTGTCTGCAGGATGCGTCGATCGTGCGATATGTCCCCGATCTCAAGGCAACCATGCGTTGACGGCTCTCCCGGGCATGGTAGCGCTCGTGTCCAGCGCACGACCTGTGCGAACTGTCCACGAGCTGGCTGAATGAGCTCTGAAAGGGCGCGCAGAAGGCTGCGGAAGGACGGCATTCGGGGCAGGGGCGGGGCGACGACGGGCCGGGGCCGGGGCCGGGGCCGGGGCCACGATATACCCGGCAGGGGCCACGAAATCGCGGCCAGCGCGGCGCAGGCATCCGGCGCCGCCCCAGTTGCAGACCGGGCCATCGGGACGTGTCAGCCCCCCGGACCATCGTCACCCGCGGACGTTTCCGTCACCGAGATGAGCGCGGGTGCAGTCACAGTGAAGTCGCGGACGCCACCATCATCCGATGGAGCAGCGCGTCGGGAGCACGCTTCGCGCCGTCAGGGTCAGGCGTGGGCTGCGCCAGGAGGACGTGGCTGCTGCGGCCGGCGTGTCGAGGGCGACCGTCTCGCGCCTCGAGCGTGGTCACCTCGCCTGGTTCGTGTTCGGGACGAGCGTCCGGGTGGCGACCGCGCTGGACGTCCGGCTCGACGTCGTGCGCGCGCTGGCGGGGCGGCGAGCTGGACCGCCTGCTGAACGCGCGCCATTCCGCCATGCACGAGCTGGTCGCCGGGCGCTTCGCCCAGCTGCCCGGATGGCAGATCGTGCCCGAAGCGTCCTTCTCGATCTACGGAGAGCGCGGCGCGGTCGACGTGCTCGGGTGGCACGCGGCTCGCGGCATGCTGCTCGTCGTCGAGCTGAAGACGGAGATCGTGGATGTGCAGGACCTGCTCGCCTCGGTCGACCGGAAGCGGCGGCTCGCCGACCAGGATCGGAGCCGAGCGCGGCTGGCCATGCCGGCACGCCATGACGAGCGCGTGGGTCGTGGTTGCCGACGGCCGCACGAACCGCGCCAGGCTGGCGCGGCATGTCGCCGTCCTGCGCACCGCCTTCCCGACCGACGGGCGGACCATGGCCGGCTGGCTGGCCGATCCCCGCGAGCCGATCTCCGCATTGTCCTTCATGCAGATCTCGCACCCGCCGAACACGAGACAGGGTCGCGCGCCGGGACGCGGAGGGCGCGGGCGCGAGCCGGGCCGAGAGCGGTCCGGTTCGTGCGAGGATCTGATCCGGCCTGCCCGTGCCGGACCGGGCTTGAGGCCTTTCGGTGGCTCCGGGGCATGCGCCGCGTTCTGGCGCTGCACGAACGGCAGGATGCGAGGCGCCGGATGGTGCACCGCGTTCTGGCGCTGCACGAACGGCAGGATGCGGCGGCGCGGCGTGCGCGGCGTTCGGGCGCTGCACAAACGGCAGGATGCGAGCGGCTCGGCGGGGCGCCGGGCTCTTCGACGGCGAGCCGGGCTACATCATGACCAGGCCGCCGTCCACCCCCACGACCTGTCCGGTGACGTAGGCCGCCTCGTCCGAGCAGAGGAACGCGACGACGTCGGCGACCTCCTCGACCGTCCCGAAACGGCCCATGGGCGTGGCCGAGCGGATCCCCTCCTGGATGTTCTGCGGCAGGACCGCGGTCAGCTCTGTGAGGACGAAACCGGGAGCCACCGCGTTGCAGCTGATCCCACGGCTCGCGACTTCCCGGGCAGTAGCCTTCGTCAGCCCGATCAGCCCGGCCTTGGCGGCCGAGTAGTTGGCCTGGCCCGCGTTGCCCGCCTGGCCCGCCACGCTCGTGATGTTGACGATGCGACCCCGCCGCGCGCGCAGCATGGGACGGAGGACGGCACGGGTGGCGTAGAAGGCGCCGGTGAGGTTCGTCTCGATGACGTCGTGCCAGGCCTGGTCGGTCATGCGCATCACCAGGTCGTCGCGGGTGATGCCGGCGCTGTTGACCAGGATGTCGACCCGCCCGAACGCCTCGAGCGCGGCCGCGATCAGTGCATTGGCGGCCCCCGGGTCCGTGACGTCACCGCGGTGGGCGATCGCGCGGCGTCCGAGTGCTTCAACGGCTTCGCGGGTCTCGCGGGCGGCGTCGTCGTTGCCGCGGTAGCTGAAGGCGACGTCGGCGCCCTGGGCCGCGAGGCGGAGGGCGATGGCCCGGCCGATGCCCCGGGACCCTCCGGTCACGATGGCCGCCTTGCCGCTGAGATCGATCACGTTGTCACCTCGCTGGGGCGCTGAGCGGGGCTGGGCGTGGACGTGGGCGCGTGCGCCCGAGACCGAGATTGTGCCGCATCGCGACGGGGACGGTGGCGGATGGGGCGGCTCACGAGCGGCCGGCTCGCGCGGGGGGCCTTGTGCCGCATCGCGACCGGGACGTCGGTTACCGGACGAGTTCGACGTCCACGCCGAGGGCGTCGTAGACCGGCCGTGCCCTCGCGTCTCCGGACACGAGGAGCCGACGATGCTGACGCGCAGCCGCTCCGACGAGCGCGTCGTAGACGGCACCCCCGGAGATCCCCAGGGCCGCGAGCTCCGCCGCGAAAGTGGCCGACTCGGACTCGCCCAGGAACACCGATGCGGGGAAGTCACGCTCCAGGAGGCGGACGGCATCCATCGGCGAGCGACGGAGGCCGGCGGGCAGCCGGGTCAGCACGGAGTAGGTCTCGAACCAGGCGTGGCCGGCAAGACCGAGCCGGCGGCCGCGCACCGCGTCCAGCGTCACGGCATGCGCTTCGTGGTCCCCGACGACCAGTGCGACCGCCGCGCTGGTGTCGAGCAACACGACCTCGCGGCCGTCAGCGTCCGTGTCGGTCGGCATCGATCAACTCGCGCACCATCTCATGGCTGATGGGTCCGCCCGCTGCCGGGATGACCAGCAGGCCGTCCTCCTCCCGGAGGTCGCTGCCGGCGACCGGCTCGATACGTATCCCGGCGCCGTCGAGTTCGACCTCGACCTCGCCGCCGCCGGCCAGACCGATGCGGGCACGCAGGGACCGCGGAATGACCAGGCGTCCAGCCTTGTCGATGGTAGTTCGCATGGTATGCACGATACCACGCACATGGCAGATCCTGGGCGGGGCCCGGAAGGCCGGCGAGCGGCCAGTCCCCTACATCATCACCAGGCCGCCGTCCACGGCGAGCACCTGGCCGGTGATGAACGCGGCCTCGTCGGAGCAGAGGAACGCGACGGCGGACGCGATCTCGTCGGGCGAGCCGAAGCGACCGAGCGGCGTCTGCGCGAGCAGCTGCGACTGGAGGGCTTCCGGCAGGTCGCGCGTCAGGTCGGTGGTGACGAAACCGGGCGCGATCGCGTTGCACGTGATCCCGCGGCTCGCGACCTCGCGCGCGGTGGCCTTCGTGAGCCCGATCAGCCCGGCCTTCGACGACGAGTAGTTGGCCTGGCCGGCCTGGCCTGCCTGGCCCGACACGCTGGAGATGTTCACGATCCGCCCGGCACGGGCCTTCAGCATCGGCCGGAGGACGGCCTTGGTCGCGTAGAAGGCGCCGAACAGGTTGACCTCGAGGACGGTCCGCCACTCGTCCAGGCTCATGCGCATGATCAGGTCGTCGCGCGTCACGCCGGCGTTGTTGACCAGGATGTCGACGCGACCGAAGGTCTCGATCGTGCGGGCCACGAGCCCCGGGACCGCCTCCGGGTCCGTCACGTCGCCCTCGATCCAGAAGCAGCGCCGGCCCAGCGCCTCCACGTCGCAGCGCGTCGCCTCGGCGGCCTCGGCCGGTCCGCGGTCGAGGAACGCCACGTCCGCGCCCTGCGCCGCGAGACGGAGCACGATGGCGCGCCCGATGCCGCGCGCGCCCCCGGTGACGATGGCGATCTTGTCGGTCAGGTCGATCACGCGTGGATACCTCCGTCGGGACGCTCGATGACGCCTCGGACCCGGAGGACGCGTGCGGGCCTCGATGGACGAACTGTACGGGTTGTGCGGGCGGCCTGGTGGGCGGTTACGAGCGGCGAACAGCTGCAGCCGGTGACGCGAGCGTGAAGCGGCGGTAGGAGCCGAGTGACGCGCAGGGTGGCGCGCGGTTACGGAGCCACGCGCTCGGCGGCGACCGGCTGCGGAGCGTCCGCGGGCTCGGCCGCGACCGGACGCGGACGGGCCGTCTCGTGGTCGGCGAAGAACGGCCGAAGCACGAGTGGCGTGGGGTCGTCGGACGTCCAGTCGTCGGGAGCGTGGATCGACACGTCGCTGTCGGTGCCGTTCGCACGCGCCGACAGGGCCGGGTCCGCGGTCCACTCCACCACGGCGGCCCCGCTCGTGTACCCGGCGCCGAACGCGACGAAGACGAGGTGGTCTCCCGGCTGCACGCGGCCCCGCTCGACCGCCTCGGCCAGCGCAATGGGCACCGACGCGGCGGACGTGTTCCCGTAGCGGTCGACGTTGACGTAGACCCGGTCCATCGAAAGGCCGAGCTGCTTGGCGACCGACTCGATGATCCGGATGTTGGCCTGGTGCGGGACGAACAGCGTGATGTCGTCCGGAGTCAGACCCGCGCGCTCGATCGCCTTGAGGGCGGAACGGGCGAGGGTCCGGGTCGCATAGCGGTACGTCTCCCGGCCGTCCATGCGCAGGAAGTGCCCGTGCCGGTCCATGGTGTCCGGAGTCGCCGGATTCCGGTTTCCACCCGCCGGCAGCCAGATCTTGTACGCACCGGCGGGGTCGACCGTGAGCTCGAAGCCGCGCAGGCCGCCCGTCGGCTCCTCGGACGCGCTCAGGAGCACGGCGCCCGCTCCATCGCCGAAGAGCACGCAGGTGTTCCGATCGGTGAAATCGAGCACGCGCGAGAGGGCCTCCGCGCCGATGACCAGCACGTGGCGGTACATGCCGCTCATGACGTACGCGTGGGCCGACGTGAGCGCGTAGACGAACCCGGAGCAGGCGGCACCGACATCCATGGCGGCCGCGTTCGGGCACCCGATCGCTTCCTTCACCAGCGCCGCCGTGGACGGGAACTGGTAGTCGGGCGTGATCGTCGCGACGAGGATCATGTCGACGTCGGCGGGGTCGACCCCGGCGACGGCCAGCGCCCGGCGCGCGGCCACCGAGGCGAGCGTGGCGGTCGATTCCCACGGCGCGACCACGCGCCGTTCCCGGATGCCCGTGCGCGACTGGATCCACTCGTCGGACGTGTCCACGAGCGTGGACAGGTCGTCGTTGGTGAGCACACGGTCCGGGGCGTAGAGCCCCCATCCGGTGATGCGCGCGCTGCGTGGCTGCATGGTTCCCTCGCTCCCGATCACGACGGCTGGATCTCGATGAGAGGTTGCTTGGCTCGCACGAGCGCTCCGTCGGCCGCGTGGATGCGCACCACCCGTCCCGCCGCGTCGCTCTTGATCTCGTTGAACAGCTTCATGGCCTCGATCAGGCCGATCACCTGGCCCACGACGACCTCGCCGCCGACCGTGACGTACGGTGCGGCGCCGGGTGACGGGGCGCCGTAGAACACCCCGGTGAGCGGCGCGACCACCGCGTGGCCGCGGATCGCATCCTCGCCGGCGGACGCCTTGCCGGATCCGCCCGGTCCCCCGGAACTCTGCCCGGCACCCGCACGATCCGGTCCGGCGCCATCGCGGCCCTCGCGGTCGTCCCCGGGTCTCCCCTCCCCCCGCCTGCCGGGCTCGCCGGCATGGGAGCCGCCCTCCGGAAGCGCGCCGGTGGCCGGCTGGGCCTCCACCGGGACGGCGCCGGCCAGCAGCTGGCCCGGCCTGCGAAGCAGGATCGCGAGTTCGCCGGCCTGGACTTCGATCTCGGCCAGGTCGGAGCGGTCGAGCAGGTCCTCGAGCAGGTCGATCAGCCCGAGCAGCTCGTTCGTGTCGGTCATGTCGCGGCCCACCGGCTCAGCAGGAGCACGCTGTTCTGGCCGCCGAACCCGAACGCGTTCACCAGTGCCAGCCGGTACGTGCCATGCCGCGTGCTCCCGCGCACGACGTCGAGGCTGCCGGCATCGGGATCCGGATCGTCGAGATTCAGCGTCGGCGGCACCTGCCCGGTCTCCAGCGTGCGGATCGCGAGGGCCGCCGCGATCGCGCCGGCCGCCCCCAGCGTATGCCCCAGCGCGCCCTTCGTGGCCGTGACCGCGATGTGGCCCGCATCGTCGCCGAGGAGCGCATGGAGGCCACCCAGCTCCGCACGGTCGCCCTCGGGGGTGCTCGTCGCGTGCGCGCTGACCACGTCCACGTCGGCGGGAGTGCGTCCGGCCTTCTCGAACGCCCGCCGGGCCGCGCGGACCGCGCCGCTGGCTCCGGGGGCCGGCAGCGTCAGGTGGTAGCCGTCGGCCGAGGCGCCGTAGCCCTCGACCTCGGCGAGGATCCGGGCATCGCGGGCCCTGGCGTGGTCGAGGTCCTCGAGCACGAGCGTGGCCGCGCCCTCGGCCATGACGAATCCGTCCCGCGCCGCGTCGAACGGGCGGCTCGCGGCGGCCGGGTCGTCGTTGCGGGTGCTGAGCGCCTTCATCGCGGCGAACGCACCGACGATCCCCTCGATCACGGTCGCCTCCGTGCCGCCGGCCAGCATGACGTCCGCGTCGGACCGGCGAATCGCCTCGGCTGCCTCGCCGATCGCGTTGCCGCCGCTCGCGCAGGCGCTGACCGTGGCCATGTTGGGGCCGCGCGCGCCGAAGACGATGCCCACGTGCCCGGGCGTCATGTTGGCGATCGCCATCGGCACGAAGAACGGGCTCAGCCGGTCCGGGCCGCGCTCGACGTAGGTGCGGATCTCGTCGAAGATCGTGGCGGCGCCGCCGAAGCCGGTGCCGATGAACGCGCCGGTCGCGTCGGCCAGCGCGCCCTCGAGCCGCTCGGGGAGGCCTGCGTCGGCGAGGGCCTCCTGGGTCGCGAGCAGCGAGAGCTGGGTCGCGCGGTCGGTGCGGCGGATGGCCTTGCGGTCCAGGACGCGCGACGGATCGGCCTCGAGCGCCTCGCCGGCGATGCGGGTGGCCAGCCGGGACGCGTCGAACGAGGTGATCGCGCGGATCCCGGATTCGCCCGCGACGAGGCGCCGCCACGTGGACGCGAGGTCAGGGCCGAGGGGCGTGACGGCGCCCATTCCCGTGACGACCACGCGGCGGGGCGCGGCCTGGGTCACGATCGCGACCGCCGCGAGGAGGCACGGCGCGCGGAGCGAGTCACCGGACGTAGCGCCCGGTGCGGATGGTGGCGGCGCGGTAGACGTCGCCGGCGAGCCCCCGCTCGGACAGCTCGTCGCTCACCGGACGCGTGTCGTAGACGGTGCGGCGCAGCTCGACGCGCACCTCGTCCCCGTCGATCTCGACCATGGCCCACGCGGCGCCCGGGTCCCCGTCGAAGGCGTACCCGCACGAGCCCGGGTTGACCACCTGCTTCCAGCCCAGGTCGCGCACGTCGGCCATGTGCGTGTGCCCCACCGCCACGATCCGGGCATCGGTGCGGGCGAGGCGCTCCACGACCGAGGCCGGATCCACGTCCGCGCCGAGGCCGGACGTCTGGCTGCCCGGGGATCCGTGGCAGAACAGCACGAGCGTGTCGTCGACCCGGAACCGTCGCTCGGACGGGAGCCGGCGGAGCCAGTCGAGCCGCTCCTCGCCGAGCTCGTCGTGCGCGCACTCGGCGGCCACCACGTTGACGTGGGGAACCTCGTCGAACCAGGGGAACGCCGCGGCCATGTCGAGGTCGGCGACGGCGATGTCCGTGTTGCCCTGGATCACGGCGGCACCCTGCGCCTCCAGCTCGCGCACGCGGTCCACCACCTCGCGCGGTCGCGGGCCGTTCAGGACGTAGTCGCCGAGGAAGGCGACCAGGTCGGGGGCCTCGCGGCGCACGTCGGCGAGCGCGGCGTCGAGCGCGGCGATGTTGCCGTGGATGTCGGACAGCAGGGCGATACGCGTCGTCATGGTCTCCTCGTGGCCGTCAGCGGAGCGTGCCGGGCGGCGGGATGATAAAGGCCAGCAGGGCCTCGCAGGCGACGTCGCCGTCGACGCTCGCCACGGCACGCCCCTTGCCGAAGCGCCGGCCCAGCTTCTCCATCGTGATCTCGAGGCGGAGCGTGTCCCCGGGTGTGACGATCCGCTTGAAGCGGCACTCCTCGATGCTGGCGAAGAGGCCCATGGAATCGCCGAAGCCGGGCTGCTTCGCCACGTAGACCGCCATGGTCTGTGCCAGCGCTTCCACCTGCAGCACGCCGGGCATGACGGGCATCCCCGGGAAGTGGCCCTGGAAGAACCACTCGGTGGCCGTCACGGCCTTCTGCCCGACGATCCGGCCGTGCTCGGGGTCGTACTCCACGATGCGGTCGACGAGCAGGAACGGCCAGCGGTGCGGGATGAGCGCCTGGATCTCGCGCGTCGTGAGCAGAGTGGCTCCGGCCGCCACGGGGGCGTCGTCCGTGGGGGTCGTCGTGCGCGTCGCCTGGTCGTTCGTCATGCGGAACTCCTCGGACGCTTCAGTCGCGCGCGGCGGCCACGAACGCGGCGGCGCCGACCCGATCGAGCAGGTTGGTGGTGAAGTTCCCCTCCAGGAACACGGGATGCGACAGGATCGCGCGGTGGAAGGCGATGTTGGTCTCCAGACCGTCGACGCGCAGCTCGGCCAGCGCGGTGCGGGCGCGGGCGATCGCGGTCCGCCGGTCCGGGCCGTGGACGATCAGCTTGCCGAGCAGCGAGTCGTAGTACGGGGGCACCTCGTAGCCGGGGTACAGGTGGCTGTCCATGCGGACGCCGGGCCCTCCGGGCGGGAGGTACGCCTCGATCGTGCCCGCCTGCGGCCGGAAATCGTGCGCGACGTCCTCGGCCGTGATGCGGAACTCGATCGCGTGGCCGCGCATCTCGACGTCGGCCTGCGAGTACCCGAGCGGCTCGCCGGAGGCGATACGGATCTGCTCGACCACCATGTCGATGCCTGAGAGCATCTCCGTCACCGGGTGCTCCACCTGGATCCGGCAGTTGATCTCGATGAAGAAGTAGTTCCCGTGCGCGTCCACGAGGAACTCGAGGGTACCCACGTTCTCGTACCCGGCCGCGACGATGGCGCGGATCGCCTCCTCGCACAGGTGGCGGCGGCTGTCGGGGCCGAGCGCCGGCGTGGGCGCCTCCTCGATGAGCTTCTGATGGCGCCGCTGCACCGAGCAGTCGCGCTCGCCGAGGTGCACGCCGTTGCCGTAGCGGTCCACGATCACCTGGACCTCGACGTGACGGTTGTCCTCCAGCCACTTCTCCAGGTAGAGACCGTCGTCGCCGAACGCGGCGCGGGCTTCGGACCGGCAGATGGGAAGCGCCTGCTCGAGCTCGCGCGGGGAACGGACCATGCGCATGCCCTTGCCCCCGCCGCCGGCCGACGGCTTCACGAGCACCGGGTAGCCGATCCGCTCGGCCTCGTCGAGCGCATGGGCGTCGTCGCGGAGGAGGCCCGACCCGGGGATGGTGGGCAGCCCGTGCTCGGCGAGCAGCCGGCGCGTGGTGGCCTTGGAGGCGAACCGCTCCAGGACCTCGGCGGACGGGCCGATGAACGTGAGCCCGTGCGCGCGCACCGTGTCGGCGAAGGCGTCGTCCTCGGAAAGGAAGCCGTATCCCGGGTGGATGGCGTCGCAACCGGTCACGATCGCGGCGGAGATGACCGATGCCGCCGAGAGGTAGCTGCGCTTGGCGTCGGCGGGCCCGATGCAGATCGCCTCGTCTGCTTCCTGGACCGCCAGCGTGTCGATGTCGGCCTCGCTGTACGCCACGACCGCCGGCACGTTCAGCTGCCGGCACGCCCGCAGCACGCGCAGGGCGATCTCGCCGCGATTGGCGATGAGGATCCTCGAGAACATCAGGCGCCCTCCGGTCCCGAGGCCGCGAACCCGGCGGCGGGCGGCGATTCCGTCCCGGGCGAGGAGGGGGCCGCCGATGACGGATCGGCCGGTGGCCGCTCGGCCCGTGGGTGCTCGGCCGATGACGGATCGGCCGGTGGCGCGGGATCCTGCGCCGGGCCGGCCTGCGGAAGATCGAGATGGACGAGCGGCTGGCCGTATTCGACGGCTTCGCCGGCCTGTGCGAGGAGCCGGCCCAGGAAGCCGTCCACGGGCGCGAGGACGTCCTGGCGCACGCCGAGGCAGTCGACGTATCCCACGACGTCCCCGCTGCGGACGTGCCGGCCGGTGGTCCATCCGTCGCGAGGCGTGAAGTAGCCGACCGCCGGCGACGCGGCGATCGACGGGGCGAGCGGGTCCGCAGGCATGGCGCGATCGGCGTAGCCGTCGCCCTCGACCGCGATCCGGGCGGCCGCGCCCTGGATATCCCCTGGAGGGTCTCCGTGGCCGACCCCGGCGAGGGACCCATGTCCGCCGCCGTCCGGGCGCGACGCGTGCGCCACCTCGGAACGTGCCGCCTCGCCGCGGCGGCCGTGGGTCGCCTCGGCGGGCTCTCCGGGCCGGCGGCGACCCTCGGGCAGGGTCAGGCCGCGACGCCGGTCGTACGGCTTGCGAAGGCGGATGCGCCACGCGTCCGTGCGGACCTCGAGCTCGCCGAGACCGCTCGCGTCGAGACGCGCGATGAGCGCGGGGAGCAGGTCGTCGGCCAGCCTGGCGATCGTCTCGGGCGGCGGCGGGGCCGCGTCGTCGGCCAGCGGCGACGGCTCGGCGGCGGCGGGCCGCGTCGCGCCGGCGGCCGGTCCGCGGCGACGGACGGCATCCCGCCATCGGCGGCCCGCAGCGAATCCGGGTCGGCGCCCGTCGTGTCTCCGGGGCGGCGGCCGAGCTCGTCCACCTACAGGTCCTCCCGCAGGGGCGCATCGTCGTCGGGCCCGACCACCGTTCTGGCGGCCCCACCCTCCGGGACGCCCAGCGTGGCTCGCCCCGCCTCGAACAGGTCGCGAAGCCGCCCGGCCAGGTCCGGCCGCCGCACGGCGGGGGGAAGCTCGCGCTCGACGGTCACGAAGGCGCCCATGCCCCGGTACCGCTGGTAACGCCGTTCGACCAGCTCGTCCGCCGGGAGCGCCTCGAGCCGCACGAGGTGCTCCGACAGGCGCGTAGCGAGCGTCGCCGCGATCGCGACCGGGTCCTCCTGCGCGCCGCCGGGCGGCTCGGTCACCACCTCGTCGACCACGCCCAGCGCAAGCTGGTCCTGCGCGGTCATGCGCATGGACGCCGCCGCCTGCTTCGCCGCGCCGGGGTCACGCCACAGGATGCTCGCACAGCCCTCGGGGCTGATCACGGAGTACACGGCGTTCTCCAGCGCCAGCACGACGTCGGCTGTCGCGATGCCGAGCGCGCCCCCCGAGCCACCTTCGCCCGTGATGACCGTGACGATCGGCGTGCGAAGCCCGCTCATCACCGAGATCGAGCGGGCGATGGCTTCGGCCACCCCGCGTTCCTCGGACGCGGGCCCCGGATAGGCGCCGCCGGTATCGACGAACGTCACGACGGGCACGTGGAAGCGCTCCGCGAGGCGGAACAGGCGCATCGCCTTGCGGTACCCCTCGGGGTGCGCCATGCCGAAGTTCCGCCTGATGTTCTCGTCCGTCTCCGAGCCGCGCTGGTGGCCGACGAAGACGAACGCGTGGCCCGGCATCCGCGCCAGGCCGGTGACGATGGCGGGATCATCCCCGAAGAGCCGGTCGCCGTGGAGCTCCACGACGTCGGTCGCCATGGCACGGACCAGGTCGAGGGTGTGCGGTCGCTTGACGTTGCGGGCCGCCTGGACACGGGCCCATGCGCGCTCCTGGGCCTCGGCGTCGGGTGGCTGCGGGGACACGGCAACCGCCAGGCCCGTCGCGGCTCCGAATCCGGCTGCGCCTGCCGCCGGGTTCGGGGCATGGATGCCCCTCCCCCCGCCGTTGCCCGCCGGGGCGGTGCCGTTGCGTGCGCTTCCCGCCGCGCCGCCGGCACCCGGCCCGTACCCCCCGACGCCGTTCCCCTCGGTCCCGGCCGAACCTCCGGGCGCGACGCCCGACGGGCCGCCCGCCGGATGCCCGCCCATCACCTCGGCCGCGTGCGCGCCGATGGCCGCGGCCCCGCGCCGGCCGGCGTCCAGCACCGGCAGGTTCGGGAGCTTCGTGTTCAGGAACCCGAACGGCCGGAATGCGGGCTCGTGTCCGTCCCCCGCGACACGCACCGGCGATCCGGGCGGGAACGGGGCGCTGGAGCACGGCGATCCCTCGCGCAGGTAGCACAGGATCATCGCCAGCTCGTCGCGCAGCCGCTCGCGCGGCACCACGCGATCGACGAACCCCCGTTCGAGGAGGAACTCCGCCCGCTGGTATCCCGGCGGCAGCTCCACCGCGATCGTCCCGCTCGTCACGCGTTCGCCGGCAAACCGGATGAGCGCGTCCGGCTCCGCGATGTTCACGTCACCCAGCACGGCGAACGACGCGAAGACGCCGCCGGTCGTGGGGTCGGTCAGGATGCTCACGAACGGGATGCCGCCCGCAGCCAGGCGTTCCAGCGCCGCGCACGTCTTGGCGAGCTGCATGAGGGCCAGCGTGCCCTCCTGCATGCGGGCCCCGCCGGACGCCGACACGATCACGAGCGGCATCCGCGCCTCGAGCGCGTGCTCGGCCGCGCGCGTGACCTTCTCGCCGACCACGGAGCCCATGGACCCGCCGATGAACGCGAAGTCCATCACGCACATGGCGACGGGCTGCCCGTCGATCCGGCCGACGCCCCACACGGCGGCGTCCCGCATGCCGCTGGAGATCCGGGCGGCCGCCAGGCGATCGGGGTACGCCTTCAGGTCGACGAAACCGAGCGGATCGGTCGACTCGAGCCCGGCGTCGTGCTCCTCGAACGAGTCCGCGTCGAGCAGGAGGCGCAGCCGGACCTCGGCGCGAAGCCGGAAGTGGTGGCCGCACTTCGCACAGACCCGCCAGTTGCGCTCGAGCTGCTTGTTGTAGAGCATCTCGCCGCAGCGCGGGCACTTCGTCCACAGGTCCGGCGGGAACTCGCGCTTGCGCGGCAGGAACGGGAGCTTGATCGGCATCAGGCGTCCCTCCGGAGCCGGCGCCACGCGACGACGGCCGCCCCGGCGATCGACACGCCCGACGCGATGGCGCCCCCGACGATGACCGGGCGGGGCACGCGAGCTGCGGCGTGAAGCGGCGTGGCGGATGTGGCGAGGTCGAATGCCGGGGGCACGTTGGGCGGGCACCCGGTTGAGGGCGGGCAGGCCGTACCCGCCGCGGGCGAACCGGCGTGCCGCCGCCACGAGGCCCTCGTCGCCCGGCAGCCGCGGATCGCCCGCCATCGGCCCGAATCCCGCCAGCCTCAGCCGTGCCGCGACACGCTCCTCGAAACGGAACGACGGGTGGAACCGGACCAGGCTGCGGGACAGGACCTCCGCGGCATGCGCGAGCTCCGGGTCGTGCAGGTCGAGGTCGTCGTGGAGGCCCGTCACCGCGTGTCGGCTCCGGCGGACGGATCGCGCAGATCGTCGGCGACGCTGCGGAGCGCGCGATGCAGCAGCACGCGCACGGCCCCCTCCGACCGGCCCAGGATCGCCGCGATCTCGGGGATGGGCAGCTCGTCCACGAACCGGAGGATCACGGCGGTGCGCCGGTCGGCCGGCAGACGGTCCACCGCCCTCCAGGCCCGGGCCGCCTCGTCCCGCTCGGCGACGGCCGCGGCCGGGTCATCCGGCCCGCGCAGCGCCAGGGCCGTGTCGAGGTTCGCGACGGGATGCCGGCGCGCGGCGCGGCGCTCGTTGCTGGCGAGGTGGCGGGCGATCTGGAACAGCCACGAGCGGAAGCTCGACGTGCCGGTCTCGCGCGGGATCTCGCGGAAACGCGGCAGCGCCGCCATCGCCTGCAGGAAGACCTGCTCGGTCAGGTCCTCGGCGGCGTGGTGGTCGGCCAGCTGGTAGACGGCAAAGCTGTAGATCTGGGCCACGTACCTTCGATAGAGCGTCTCGAATTGGGTGGGATCGCGGCGGGCTGCCTCGACCGCGGGCCGATCCGGATCGAACGCGACGAGGGCCTCCCCGTCCCGATCGCTCACCTTCCTCAACACCGCCGAAGTCTACTTGTTACGCGGACCCCCGCGCCTTTCACGGCGGGCCGCCGGTGGCACGTGGCCGGGCGGCGCAATCCTGCGGTCCGTGCACGGCCGGTGGCACGTGGCCGGGCGGCGCAATCCTGCGGTTCGTGCACGGCCGGTGGCACGTGGCCGGGCGGCGCAATCCTGCGGTTCGTGCACGGCCGGAACGGCGTGTCCAGTCCGGGGCCCGATTCTGCGGCCATCAGGGCCCGACGCTGCCGGACATCGTGCTCGAACACGCGTTCCGGAACACTCGGGGCGTGGGCTCCCGGGCGGCTCATCCGACACCGCGATCCCTGTGGGCACATTCCGCAGGGTGAGGCGCGACGATGGCCGGCTCGCCCCGGTAACGTGCTGGCGGTGCAGATCTCGCAGGATCCGCCACGAGCGCGACCCGGGACACCTCACGCGGGCACCACCGCGGCACCGCGCCGGCAGGCGATCGGTGCGGCGTCGTCGGAATTGCAGTGGAAGCCGCGCCGGCCATGCGTGCATCACCCGACCCGGCAGCGGATCACCTCGCCGGCATCCACGCCCACGACGCCGTCCGTCGTGCGCAGCAGCAGCGATCCGGTCGCCGGATCGACTCCCTCGCCGGTGCCCTCGAGGCGGCGCCCTCCGACCTCGACGGTCAGGCGACGGCCCGTCGTCCGCTGGCGCTCGGCCCATCCACCCGCGTCGAATCGTCCGCCATGCAGCGCCTCGAATCGCGGCTGCAGCCGGTCGAGGAAACCGTCGAGCAGCGCGTCCCGATCCACCGGACGGCCGCCGGACACCTCCGAGAGGCTGGTCATGTCAGTCGCCAGTTCGGGAGGGAAACCTGCCGCCGCCCATTGCACGTTCACGCCGATCCCGATGACGACCGTCTCCAACTGACCGGCCCGCAGCGTCGACTCGCCCAGCACGCCCGCGACCTTGCGCAGGCCGCCGTCCGGCGCCACGGCCACGAGGTCGTTGGGCCACTTGAGGCCGATCGTTCCGTCCCGGAGCCCGGCGGCGTCCTCGGCAGCGTCCGCCATGGCCAGTGCGGCGATGGCGGCGAGGCGCCAGGCGTCGGGCGGATTCAGCCAGCCGGGACGCAGCCCCACCGAGCACAGCAGACCCGCCCCGGACGGAGCCTGCCAGGCGCGTCCATGCCTGCCGCGCCCCGCGGCCTGCTCGTCGGCGACCGCGACGCAGACCCCGGGCTCACCCGCCGCGAGCCAGCCAGCGACGATCGCCTGCGTGGAATCGACGAGGCCGAACCGCTCGAGGCGCGACGGAAACGACGCCACGGCTGCGGTCCGCGTGGCTCTGCGCGACCGGGGGCGGTGCTGGTCGGCGGCCATGAATTAATGCGCCACGGCTGCGGACCGCGTGGCTCTGCGCGACCGAGAGCGGCGCTGGTCGGCGGCCACGATTCAGTGCGCCGCGGCCGTCACCCCGGGCTCCGGCCGCTCGAGCTCGAACGCCCTGTGGAGCGCGCGGGACGCCCGCTCGATCTGCGACTCGTCGATCATGCAGGTGATCCGCACCTCCGACGTGGAGATCATCTCGATGTTGATCCCCTCGTCGGCCAGCGTCCCGAACATGCGGGCCGCGTACCCGGGCGCGTTCTGGATCCCGGCCCCGACGATCGACACCTTGGCCACGGAGTCGTCGACGACCAGCTCGCGGGCCTCCATCTCGCGGATCACCGGGTCCAGGATGCGCTGTGCCCGGGCAAGGTCGGAGCGCGGAACCGTGAACGAGAGGTCGGTGGCGCCGGCGTGCCCGATGTTCTGCACGATCATGTCGACGTTGATGCCGGCGTCCGCCAGCGGCGCGAAGAGGCTGTGCGCGATTCCCGGCCGGTCCGGCACGGCGACGACGGTCAGCTTTGCGACGTTCCGGTCGGTCGCCAGGCCGCGCACCTTGTTGCGCTGCTCCACGTCGGGATCCTCCTTGATGCGCGTCCCCGGGTGATCGCTGAACGTGGACCGGACGGCGATCTCGACGGCGTTGACCCAGCCCAGCTCGACGGCGCGGGTCTGCATGACCTGGGCGCCCTGGTGCGCCAGCTCGAGCATCTCCTCGTAGCCGATCACGGGCAGCAGCCGGGCGTCCGGCACGATGCGCGGGTCGGCGGTGAAGATGCCCTCCACGTCGGTGAAGATCTCGCAGCGATCGGCGCCGAGGCGGGCCGCGAGAGCGACCGCGGTCGTGTCGGAGCCGCCGCGGCCGAGCGTCGTGATCTCGCCCTGCGAGTGGGAGTCGGCGGTGGAGCCCTGGAACCCTGCGACGATCACGACGTTCCCGGCGTCCAGCTCGCGCACGATGCGGGCCGGGTCCACGTTGGCGATCCGCGCGCGGCCATGAGCGGTGTCCGTGCGGATGCCCGCCTGCGCGCCGGTGAGCGAGATCGCCGCGACGCCGAGCGTGTGCAGGGCCATGGTCACGAGCGCGCAGCTCTGGTACTCGCCGGTCGCGAGGAGCCGGTCCATCTCTCGCGGGTCGGGGTCGCGCGTGATCTGCCAGGCAAGCTCGATCAGGTGGTCCGTGGTGTCGCCCATGGCGCTCACGATCACCACGAGCGACGAGCCCGTGGCGCGCTCGGCCGCGATGCGGCCGGCGACGTGGCGGATACGGTCGGCGTCGGCGAGCGACGAGCCGCCGTACTTCTGGACGACGAGGGGCATGGCCCGGATTGTAACGAACCGGGCCCGCCGAACATCTCTGGCCCCGGCGCGGCCCGGCGCGTACGATGCGCCCGTCGGGCCGCATCGATCGTGCGGCCGGCGCGAGCCCGGGCGTGAGGCGGCGATGGACGCGGAGCGCGACGACCTCGGGCGTCCCACCACGGTCCTTCCGTGGAGCCGTCTCGTCGCCGTCACCGCGTACTGGGTCGCGCTGACCGGCCTGTGGGGCGCGTTCGGGGCGGAGGTCTATCCCGAGCTGGTCGATCGCGTGCTCGGCAGCACGCACCCGCTCGCGGGGACGGCCGTTGCCGGCCTGACGGCGATCGGGATCGTGGTCCCCATGCTGCTCCAGCCGACGATGGGCGCCATCAGCGACCACACGCGCACGCGGCTGGGCCGCCGGAAGCCGTACATCATCGTCGGGACCGCCTTCGACCTGGTCTTCCTCTCGTTCGCGGCCTGGCAGTTCGGCCAGCACAGCTACTTCGGCTTCCTCGCGGGTGTCGTCCTGCTGCAGTTCAGCAGCAACTTCGCGCAGGGGCCGTTCCAGGGGTACCTGCCCGACCTCGTGCCCGCGCCCCAGGTGGGCGTCGCCTCTGGCCTCATGGGGCTCGCGTCGCTGATCGGCAACCTCGGCGGCGCGGCAGTGGCCCTGGTCTTCCTGCGAGTCGTCCACTGGGACGCAGGCCTGTTCGTCATGATCGGGGCGGTCGAGGTCACGACGATGCTCGTGACCGTCCTGTGGGTTCCCGACACCCCCGGACCGCCGACGACCCTGACGCTGCCGCAGCGCGCCCGCGCGGCCTGGGGGACCGACATCCTCGAACAGCGAGCGTACGTGTGGCTGCTGGTCAGCCGGCTCTTCATCCTCATGACCGGCAGCACCCTCACCTCGATGGGTGTCCTGTTCCTCGTGAACACGCTGGGCCTGCCCACCGCGGAGGCGGAGGCGGACGTCCTGCCGATCCTTGTCGCGTTCGGGCTCTCGGCGATGATCGCCACTCTTCCCGCGGGCATGCTGTCGACACGCATGGGCCGCAAACCGGTGATCTACGCGGGGATCGCCCTTGGCATGGTCGGGGCAACCGGCATCGCGCTGGCGCCCGCCTACTGGATCATGCTGGTGTCCGTCATTCCGCTGGGAGTCGGCCTGGGCTCGTTCCAGTCGGTGGACTGGGCCCTGATGACCGACATCATCCCGAAGGCGGAGTCGGGCCGGTACATGGGGATCAGCAACGTGGTCACCGCCGGGAACCAGGGGCTGGCCGCCATCTCCGCTGCCGCGATCCAGTTCACCGTCACGCTAGCCCTCGGGGCGAGCGTGGGATACCGCGCGATGATCCTCATGCTCGTCGTGGAGTTCCTGGCGGGCGCCTGGGCCCTGACGCACGTACCCGAACCCACGGCGCACGCGGCGGCGGCGGGCCGGCTCATCGCCCACCCGGCGGGTTGACGTGATGGCACCGCCGTCCCGGGCCGGATGGAGGTACGCGCTCACCCGCATCGTGGTCGGCGCCATCGTCCGCGCGTGCCTGCGGCTGGACGTCCGCGACCGCTCCCGGCTGCCCGCCGGCCCGTACCTGCTGTGCTTCAACCACCTGAACTGGGTGGACCCGTTCGTCCTGATCGCGGCGCTTCCGTCACGGCCCCGTGTCTTCTTCTTCGGGCCGAAGGAACAGGACATGGCGCACGGCTGGCGCAACCGGCTCATGGCATGGACGGGGATGCCCGTGCCGTTCAAGCCGGGGCGCGACGATATCCTGGGTGCCACGCGGCGGGTCCAGGCCCTCTTCGAGGAAGGAGGAATGCTGGCGATCGCCGGCGAGGGACGCATCCACCACGGAGAAGGGGCGCTCCTGCCGCTCCAGGAGGGCGTCGCGTTCTTCGCCCTGCGGAGCGGCGTGCCCATCGTGCCGTGCGCGATCAACGGGACGAGCCGGCTGGGCTTCGGCCGGAGTGTCCGGGTCCGGTTCGGCGTGCCGGTCCCGGCCGAAGGCCGCCCCACGCAGGAGGCCGTCCAATCGCTCACGGATCGGGTCTGGTCCGACCTTCACGCGTTGTGCCAGGGCTACCCGGATCCGCAGCCGCCCGGCCGGTTCTGGGCGTGGCTGACCGAGCTGTTCAACGAGTGGCCCGCGGACGACGATGGACCGCGTGCAGGGCGGGTGGCCATCCGGGGGCGCACCTCCGGCGGCGCTGACGACGATGGACCTTCGCCGACGGGGTGAGGCACCCGTGGCCGGAGCACGGCCGGCCACCATGGGCGCCTCGCACGCCGATGCCTGTCGTCGGCGCGCGTGGAAAGCCCGGCGGCGGCATGCGTGGCCGCGGCTCGCCTGACGAACCTTGACGAGGTCTTGACGCGGTCCCGCTACAATTCGCGCCGATGCATCCAGCCGCCCGGGCCCCGCGAGCGCGAATCCTCGTGGTCGAGGACGAGGCGCGCCTCCGCGCGCTGCTGCGGCTCTACCTGGAGCGCGCCGGCTACGAGGTGCGGGAGGCCGAGGATGGACGGGCGGCGCTCGACTCGTTCGACGAGGATCCGGCGGACCTGCTCGTGGTCGATCTCATGCTCCCCCGGCTCCAGGGTGAGGCCCTGATCCGGGCGATCCGCGAGGACTCGCAGGTGCCCATCCTGATCACGTCCGCCAAGCGCAGTGACGTGGAACGGATCGCCGGGCTGCGGCTCGGCGCCGACGACTATCTGCCGAAGCCGTTCAACGTGCACGAGCTCGTGGAGCGCGTGAATGCGATCCTCCGCCGGACGGGAATCGGCGGCGTGACGGGCACGGGGACCGGGATGGGCGGCGGCACGGGCAGCCGCACCGGCAGGCGGCACGGGCGCGGGTGTCGACGGGACGGCTCGCCTCTCGTTTGCCGGGGGTCGCCTCGTGTTCGAGCCGCCGACGCGTGCCTACACGTGCGCAGGCGAGTCCGGTCGCCTCACGCCCGCCGAGGCGCGACTGCTCCTGGCGCTCGTGCGCGCGTCCGGGGCCCCGCTCGACCGGGAGCAGCTCCTGCGGGCGGTGGCCGGCCCGCACGCGGAGACGTCCCGGAACGTCGACGTGCACGTCGGGAACCTGCGACACAAGCTCGGCGACGATCCGGCCCGGCCGTGGGCGATCGAGACGATCCCGGACGTGGGGTACAGGTGGCTCCCCGCGTCCGACGCCGTGAAGGCCTGACACGCCATGGACCGGCTGGGCGTCCGTCTGGCCCTCGCGATCGGGGGCGCCATCGCCGTCGTGATCGTGCTCGCCGGGATCCTCGTCAACGTCGTCGTCGGTTCGCGGTTCTCGCAGTACCTGACGCAGGAACAGGCCGACCGGCGAGACCAGGCCGCCGCAGTCATCGCCGACGCGTATCGCTCCGATGGTTCGCTGTCGCTGACGGCGCTCGAGGTTCGCCAGCTGGCGGCAGCCGCCGGGGGCCCGATCGCCATCTACGACGCATCCGGGGGCCTGATCGCACGGTCCGCCGGATTCGGGGCTGCGCTCGGCGGACCGGTCGACAGCTCGCCGATCGTGGTGGCCGGCCAGGCGGTCGGGAGGCTGGCGGTGCAGAGCCGCGGGCTGACCGCTGCGGCCGTGCGGACCGCGTCGGTTGCGTTCCGGCGCGCCATCGACCAGACGCTGCTGATCGCGGGCCTGATCGCGGTGCTGTTCAGCGTGGCCGTCGCCCTGTTCATGGGCCTGCGCCTGACACGGCCGCTGTCCGCGATGGCCGCGGGTGCGCACCGGCTGGGCAGCGGCGACCTGTCGACGCGGGTACCCGTGCCGACCGACCGCGAGGGCCACGAGCTGGCGGTCGCCTTCAACTCGATGGCGGAGAGCCTGCAGCGCTCGGAGCAACTGCGACGCCGGGCGGCGAGCGACCTCGCGCACGAGATCGCGACGCCGGTGACGGTGCTGACCACGCAGCTCGACGCACTGGCGGACGGGGTGGTCCCGGTGACGCCCGAACAGCTGGCGGCGACACGCGAGACGGCCGGAGAGGTCTCCCGGCTGGTCGGGGATCTGCACGACCTCGCGGCTGCGGAGGGTGCCGCACTCCTGCGGGCACCCGAACGGGTGGACCTCGTCGCGCTCGCGGCCGACGCAGCCGCGGCCGTGCAGGCGCTCTACGGCCAGGAGGGCGTGGCCCTGGTGGGGCCGGGGCCATCGACGGGGCCGCCGTCACAGCCCGGTGAACCCGGCGCGGCGGCCGACGGGCGGGGCTCCCCGGGTCGGTCGGGCCCGCCGGCAGTGCCGAGCGTACCGGTCGCCCTCATCGTCTCACTCGTCGACCCGCGCCAGGTCGGGCGCGCGCTCCAGAACCTGCTGACGAACGCGGCCGTCTACACGCCGGCAGGCGGCTCTGTCCGGTTGAGCGTCACGAGGGAGGGTCGAGTGGCGCGAATCCGCGTGGCCGACACGGGTCCCGGCATCCCACCCGAGCACCAGGCCCGCGTGTTCGAGCGCTTCTACCGCGCCGATCCGGCGCGTGCGCGCCGCTCTGGTCAGCCTGCGGGCACCGGGATCGGCCTCACGGTGGCAAGGGAGCTGGCGCGCGCGAACGGCGGCGACGTGCGGATCGAGTCGTCCTCGCCGGCCGGCACGGTCTTCGTGCTCGAGCTCCCGGCCGCCTGACGGTCTCGACCACGCTTGGGCCGCGTTACGCCGCGCGTCACTCGGGCCGCGTTGCGGCGCGCGTCCCTTGGGCCGCGTTGCGGCGTGCGTCACGCGGGCCGCGTTGCGGCGCACGTCACTCGCGACACCCGGCGTCGACTCGCTCTTCGCGGCCACGCAGCGGCTCACGAGGGTCGGGCAGGCGGCGGCAAAGAGCGCTGCCGACGGCTTCGGACACGGAGGCGAATGCGGAGCGCTCGGATCGCCGCGCCGAGTCTCAGTTCGTCCATGTCTCACCGGTCAGGACTGCGAAGCCTGCCAGCGGACCCGACTCGTCGGATCTCCCACCGGACAGGACCGGGCAAGCTGGTACGCGGGTGAGCCGTGCCGGCGGCAGAGCGCTGGCCGTGGGAGGGCTCCTGACCGCGTCTCGGGACGTGCCGCGGCCCGGCGATCCACGCTCCACGACCGGATGTGCGGAGATCAGCCCGGCGTGGAGGGGCCTCCTCGAGGCCCCCTGGTCCGGTGTCCGGGAGCGAGGAGTCGCGTAACAGGCTTCCCATTCATGTCCGACAGGAACCGGATCACGGCCGGAGTGGCCGACCGGCGCGCAAGCCACGCGTGGAGTCGGCCGCACGCAGGATGACGGCCGCGGCTTCGCCGGACATGCACGCCGGATTCCAGGCGGCGCGATTGGCAGGTCGCGGGCGCCATGCAGCAACCGTCGAATGCGGACTTCCCGGCGGCGCGAGTGCCACGTCGCGGGCGCCGGGCAGCGAACGCCAGCCCTGCAGTCCCGCGCCTGCCGACGAGTCCAGTCCCGGGCGGCCGGCCCCGCGGTCGAACCTCGGGGCACGAACCCAAACGCCACGAGGGTCCTGGTTCGACGCCCGGCGAGCCCGGCGCCGATCGCCGAGCCCCAAGCCGCCGCAAATTCGAACGCGCCTACTCCTCGTCGACCACGATCGGGCCGGCGTTGCGCGGCGCGATCGGGCGGATCCGGCCGGGCAGCCCGTGCTCGGCGGCGACGCGGGCCATCGCCTCGCCGGCCGCCTCGAGCGTGGGCTCGTCGTCGGCGAAGGCGATGACGCTCGACCCCGCGCCCGACAGGCACGCCCCGAGCGCGCCGGCCTCGCGCGCCGCCGAGACGAGGAGCGGCAGCTCGGGGTACGCCGCGGCACGGTAGGGCTCGTGCAGCCGGTCCTCGGTCGCCTCGCGCAGCAGCGCGTACCGGCCGCTCGTGATCGCCGCAACCGCCAGGGCGGCACGTCCGACGTTGAACACCGCGTCGCGATGGGGCACCTCGCGGGGAAGCGCGGCGCGCATCGCCGTCGTCGAGAGGGGGCGATCGGGCACGAACAGCACGGCCCGCAGCCGGGCCGGCACGTCGAACCGCACCGCCTCGGGGCGCCCGCCTGTCATGGCGACGACCACGAACCCGCCGAGGAGCGCCGCCGAGGCGTTGTCCGGGTGTCCTTCCAGCTCGCATGCCAGCTCGAGCTGGCGCCGCGAGTCCAGGCGGCCGCCGGTCAGAGCGTCGGCCGCGACGAGGCCTGCCACCGTGGCCGCCGCGGAGGATCCCAGTCCGCGCGACAGCGGGATCTCGTTGCGCATCTCGATGCGCCAGCCGATGCCATCCGGCACCTCGCCGAGCGCCCACCGGATGCCGAGCTCCAGCGCGACGACGAACCGGTTCTGGCGATCGCCGGCGAGCTGGCCCTCCCCTTCGCCTCTCACCGTCAGCTCGACCGACGGCCCCGCGACCACCTCGACGGTCACGCGGTTGACGAGGTCGAGCGCCATGGCCAGCGCGTCGTAGCCGGATCCAAGGTTTGCCGTCGTGGCCGGAACGTCGACGACGACGCGACGCCGCACGATGCCGGCGAACGGGATCGGCTCGCGGTCGGGACGGTCGTCGGCCGCACGGGTGTCGCCCGCGCCCGGTGCCTCGGCTCCCGCGTCGGCCGCAATGCCGGGCAGCTCGCCCGCGGGTATGAAGATGTCGGGGGCCGGCGCAGATCCGGCTCCGGGGATCGAGCCACCCCCCGGCGCAGATCCGCTTCCGGGGGCAGAGCCACCACCCGGCGCCGATCCGCCCCCGGGGAGCGAGCCACCACCCGGCGCAGATCCGCCCCCGGGGGCTGATGCTGATTCACCCGCCGGGACGGCCCCCGGCTCCTGCTCGGCCCCGGGAACCGGGCGTGTCCCGGGCGCCGGGCGACGAGTCCGCCCCCCCGATCCGGTCGGACCCACGCGGCGGCGCGTCACCACCCGAGCGCCCCCATGACGCCCTCGACGGTGGCCGGCGCGGTCACGCCCGCCAGCACGTTCCGGCGAGCCGTGTCCGGGTCCTTGAGGCCGTGGCCCGTGAGCACGCACACGATCGTTGCCCCGGGATCGATCGCACCCTCGGACGCCAGCTTGCGCACGCCGGCCACCGACGCCGCGCTGGCCGGTTCGCAGAAGACGCCCTCGTAGCGGGCGAGGTCCCGGTAAGCGTCCAGGATCTCCTCGTCGGTGACCGCCTCGATCCGGCCGCCCAATTCATCCCTCGCCCGGACCGCCTTCTGCCAGCTCGCCGGGTTGCCGATGCGGATGGCCGTCGCGATCGTCTCGGGATTCTCGATCGGATGGCCCGCGACGATGGGAGCGGCGCCCGCGGCCTGGAAGCCGAGCATGACGGGCCTGGTCTCGACGAGCCCGGCGTCCCGGTATTCGCTGAAGCCCGCCCAGTAGGCGCTGATGTTGCCCGCGTTGCCGACCGGGATGGCCAGGTAGTCGGGGGCGCCTCCCAGGTCATCGCAGACCTCGAACGCAGCCGTCTTCTGGCCCTCGAGCCGGTACGGGTTGACCGAGTTCACGAGCGTGACCGGATGGCCCGACCCGGCACCCGTCGCGGCCAGTTCGCGGACGACCCGCAGCGCGTCGTCGAAGTTGCCGTCGACGGCGACCACTCGCGCCCCGGCGACCTGCGCCTGGAGCAGCTTCCCCGCCGCGATCCGCCCGGCCGGGAGCACCACGATCACCTCGAGGCCCGCGCTCGCGCCGTACGCGGCCGCCGAGGCCGACGTGTTGCCCGTCGACGCGCAGATCACCGCGCGCGCGCCCTCCTCGAGCGCCTTGGCGACGGCAACGACCATGCCGCGGTCCTTGAACGAGCCCGTCGGGTTCATGCCCTCGAACTTGAGATAGAGCTCCGGGCAGCCGACGGCGCGGCCCAGGGTGCGGGCGTGGACCAGCGGCGTGAACCCCTCGCCCAGCGACAGCGGCGGAGTCTCGGGTCCGACCGGCAGGAACGCCGCGTAGCGATGCAGCAGGCGGGGACGGGCGCCCGTCGTGGCCTGCTGCTGCCGCAGGTGCCGGAGCACCTCGCTCATGCGCATCGGTCAGCGTGCCTCCAGGACGGGAACGAGGACGGTGTCGGCGGACGCCGCGAGGTCGGGCCGGTTCCGGTCGAGATACCTGCGTGCATCGTCGAGCGATGCGGGACCCACGAGTGCCGGCTCTCCGGGCCCGACGGCCAGCCAGGACCGCACCTCGTCCATGCCGTCCCCGAGCCGATCGGGGTCGAGCAACCCCGCCTCGGGCAGCCCGCCCCAGGTGGACCCCCTGCCGCGGGCGATCGCGATGAGATCCCCCAGCACGGCGCTGCTCGTGGCGGCCCCGCCGGCACCAGGCCCGACGAACGCGACCCTCCCCACCGGGTCTCCGTCGATCTCGATGCGGTTCTCGGCCCCATCCGTCCGGGCCAGTGGATCCGCGGACGGCACGGCGGCGGGGACCACGGCCGCGACAACCCTGCCGTCGGGGGTCAGGGTCGCGGTCGCGACAAGCTTCACCACCAGGTCGAACCGCCGGGCGGCGTCGATGACGGCGCGGCTGACAGCGGTGATGCCCGCACCGGCCGAGCCCGACATGCCCGGCGGGGCGCGGCGGATCGCCGTCACGTCGGGCCAGGCCCCGAAGGCCAGGCGCACGAGGATCGCCAGCTTGTCGGCCGCGTCCTTCCCTTCCACGTCCGTGCTCGCGTCGGCCTCCAGGTAGCCGAGCGACCTGGCCTGCGCGACGGCGTCGTCGTACGAGCCGACCCCGTTCGCCATGGACGTGAGCACGAAGTTGGTAGACCCGTTGACGATGCCGCGGACCGACGTGATCCGGTTCGCCTCGAGGTCGGCCGCGAGCGGCGACAGGACGGGGATCGCGCCGCCGACGGCGGCCTCGAACCGCAGCGCCACGTTGCGGGAACGAGCGAGATGCTCCAGTTCCGCGCCGCGCCGCGCGAGCAGCGCCTTGTTGGCCGTGACGACGGAGTGGCCCGCGTCGAGCGCCGAGGCCACGAGCCGCCCGGCGCCCTCGATGCCGCCGATCAGCTCGACGATCACGTCCACGTCCGGGCCGCCGACCAGGCGCGCACCATCGTCCACGCACTCGACGTCCGCGAGATCCAGGCCCTCGAGGCGCGACGGGTCGCGGTCGGCCACGGCGACCAGGCGCACCTCGCGTCCCGAGGCCGTGCGTCCCGAGGCCGTGCGTCCCGGGGCCGCGAGTCCCGGGGCCGCGCTGCGCACCTGCCGCTCATGGTGAAGCAGTCCGCGGGCGACCTCCCGGCCCACTGTCCCGAGACCGAGGAGTGCGACGCGGAGCGGACGCGCGGTGACGCGGGAGCCGGTGGCCGTGGATGGCGCGGTCATCGACAGGATTGTAGGGCCAGCGCCTGCGCGGAATCTGGAGGCGGGGGCCGGATGCCCCGGAAACCGCGAGACCGCCGGATGTCCGGCGGTCCCTTGGCGAACGTCACGCGGCCCCGACGGGCCGCGCCCGCGCGCTCGTCAGAACCAGCGGTGGCCCGCCTCGAGGACGAGGGCGGAGCTGGCGATAGCCGCGAGCGCGAGCAGGATGCGGAACTTTGCGAATTCGACCGAGCGCTTCATGTCACCACCGCACCCCGGCGCTCAGGATCAGTCCGCGACGGCACGCACCGCCGCGACGAACATGAAGCGCGCCAGGAACCGCCTTCATGTTCCCCTCCGGGTTCCGGCATCGGGCCGGACAGCGTCCATCGCTGCGGATGCACCGTATTGCCGCGGTGGGTGACGTTTCTATGGGCCACAGGTACCAGCCGGGCGCGGTCCGGCTCAGACGGACGTACCAGTACCTTCGTCCGGGGGTGGCGCCATCGCCGGCGCGGGCGGAAGCGGCCTGCGCATCGCCGCGGTCACGACCACGAGGACGCCGAGCGCGATCACGACGTCGCCGATGCTGAAGACGTTGGCCAGCGGCACGCCGGCCGGGAGCGCGAACACGTCGCCCAGTGGAGCCAGCACGGGCGACGCCAGGGCCTGGCTGTTGGTGTACCCGCCCGAGGTGACGAGGCCGGCCGTTTCGAGCGCGGCCCGGCTGGCCGGCATCGTGCCGCCGTTGGCCAGGATCGCCACGAGGTTGAGGGCGGCGCCGAGCGCGACGACCGGCATGCCCCGGGTCCGCAGGTTCGCCAGCACGAAGGCGAGCACGGCCGCTGTGGACGCCACGTACAGCACGGGTCCGATGACGTCGAGCCCGACGCTCGCGGGCGGGCTGAACAGCACCACCTGCGCCACCAGCCCCGCGATGGCGACGCCGACCCAGCGGAACGAGAGCCCGGCCAGGTTGTCGAGCCGGCCGCCCAGCAGCCTGCCGGCGACGAGCCCGACCACGATCGCGTAGAGGATGAACATCGATGCAGTGATACACCACCCGCGCCATGCGAATCGGCGCCGGCCGCGCTCGGCTACACTCCGGCCGATGACCACCTCGTCCGCGTCCACGACACGCAGTCGCGTCTTCAGCGGCGTCCAGCCCTCCGGCCTGCCCCACGTGGGCAACTACCTGGGAGCCTTCCGCTCGTACATCTCGATGCAGGAGAACCACGACGCCATCTACTGCATCGTCGATTACCACGCGCTGACGAGCACCCACG
This sequence comes from uncultured Chloroflexia bacterium, assembly GCA_963757865.1. Taxonomy (GTDB): domain Bacteria; phylum Chloroflexota; class Limnocylindria; order Limnocylindrales; family CSP1-4; genus JAJYNJ01. Next base: position 464,047 of record CAVWSU010000013.1, on the reverse strand, counting down.
ACGGCGAGCTGATCCGGCGCAACACGCAGGAGATGGCGCTCGGCCTGCTCGCGCTGGGGCTCGACCCCGAGCGGGCGGTCCTGTTCCGCCAGTCCGACCGGCCCGAGCACACCGAGCTCACCTGGCTCCTGTCGACGGTCGTGCCGGTCGCCTGGGTGGAGCGGACGCCGTCGTTCAAGGAGAAGCGGCGGAACCAGCCCGAGGACATCAACCACGCGCTGCTCACGTACCCGGTGCTGCAGGCCGCGGACATCGCGATCTACCACGCGCGGTACGTGCCGGTGGGCAAGGACCAGGCTGCCCACCTCGAGCTGGCGCGCGAGATCGTGCGCGCGTGGAACGCCCGGTACGGCGAGTACTTCGTCGAGGCGGAGGCGGTCTTCAACGATTCGCCGATCGTTCGCGGCACCGACGGCGTGAACAAGATGTCCAAGTCGCTCGGCAACGTCATCGACATCTTCGCGGAACCCGAGGTGATCCAGCGCCAGGTCATGAGCATGGTCACCGACACGGAACGCATCCGCCGCACGGACCCGGGCAGGCCCGAGGTCTGCAATGTCTGCCAGCTCCACCGGTTCTTCAGCCCAACCGACTTCGAGGAGATCTGGGACGGCGAACGGACGGCCCGGACCGGCTGCGTGGACACCAAGCGCCTGCTGGCCGACCGGATCGTGGCCCACTTCGCCGAGGCACGCGAGCGCAGGCGCGAGCTGGCCGGGCGGCCCGGGTACGTGGAGGAGATCCTGAGGGCCGGGGCGGAGCGGCTGGCTCCGATGGCGCGCGAGACGCTGGCCGTCTGCCACGAGCGGATGGGGCTGGGGCGCATCGCGGACTGAAGCCTGCCGGGGGCCGCCAGGGGCCCGCCGGGGCCGCAGCGCCCGCGACGTCCCGAACGACCCACCGCACGTCGTAGACTCACGCGATGGAGCCCGAGTCGTCCGGGGCGGGAACGACGCTGACCGCGCGCGAGCGCCGCTGGCTCGACGCGCTGCTCGTGATCGGCACGTTCGCGGTGTCACTCCTCCTCATCGGCCTCCTCGCCAACGTCCTGCTGTTCTTCGGCGACATCCTCCTGGTCTTCTTCCTGGCCTGGCTGCTCGCCTTCGTGCTGACGCCCGTCGCGGCACTGCTCGAGCGGGTCACGCCGGGACTGCCGCGCGGGCTCGCGGTCCTCCTGACGTACGGGCTCCTGCTCGTTGCGCTGTCGCTGCTCGCGATCTACGCCGCCCAGGTGTTCGCCAGCTCGATCACGGCGCTCGTGGCCAACGCCCCGCAGCTGCAGACGCAGTTGCTGGACGTGCTGCAGGCGAACCAGGGCCGGCTGAACCAGCTGGGGATCAAGATCGACGTGGCGGCCCAGGTGCAGACGTTCCTGCACGACCTGCCATCCGTCGCGGCGCCCGTGTCGAGCTTCGCGCTGGCGGGGTTGGGCCTGCTCGGCAACCTGCTGATCATCACGTTCCTGTCGTTGTACATGGTGCTGGACCGGGACCGGATCCTCGCCTTCGGCGTGCGCCTGGTTCCGCCCCAGTACGCCGAGGAGTTCCGCCTGTTCGAGCGCAGCGTGTCCCGCTCGTTCGGCGGGTTCCTGCGGGGGCAGGCCATCATGGGTCTGATGTACGGCGCGCTCGCCGCCGTGCTGGGAGTCGCGCTCGGGATGGAGTACACGCCGATCGTGGCGGCCTCGTCGGGCATCCTGCAGGCCATCCCGTTCTTCGGCCCGTTCGTCTCGTGGGCGCCCCCGGTGATCGATGCGATCGTGACCAAGCCCGGCGCGGTCGTCCCGGCGCTCGTCGTGATGGTGGCGGGCTGGATGGTGGTCATGAACGTCGTGCAGCCGCGCCTGATGGCCGGCACCGTGGGCATCCACCCACTGGTCGTGCTCGCCTCCGTGATCGTCGGTGGCAAGCTCGCCGGCGTCCCGGGAGCGATCTTCGGCATCCCGATCGCGGCCGTGATCTCGAGCTTCTTCTTCTACTACCTCAACCGTGCCACCGCGGATCCGCGCACCGTGGCGGCCCGCGCGGCGCGCAGGGTCGCCCAGCGAGAGGGGCACCAGGTGCGCGTTCCGGTCCCGCCAACGCTCACGGATTCGCTCACCGAGATCCACGCGCGCGCCGACCTCGAGGACGACGCGGGCGACGCCTGAGCGGTGGGGCCGCGAGCACGGCGGGTGACCGGCACCGTCGATGAGCCACCCGCCCGCACGCGGTCACGGCGCGACGGCAGGGCCGGCCCTCAGGCCTCCACGTGCAGGAGTGCCGCGGCGATCGCCGTGAAGATGGCCTGGTCCATGCCCGTCCCGGTCGCGGACCAGCCCGGGAAGCTCGACGCGTCGACGTCGATCGCGTAGCCCGAGCCGACGGCCATCAGCGTCCCCTGGCGGTCGCCGAACGAGGCCTGCCCGAGCTGCTCGCCGGCCGACGGGCAGGGACTCGCCTGGCCCTCGCACACGTTCCCCTCCTCGAGCGTGAGCAGTGCGCCCTCCGGTCCGTGGTACGTGATCTCCATGCGGCCCCCGCTGCGCAGCGAGAAGGAGCCCGCCTGGACGAACCACCCGTCGGGCAGCACGGCGCAGTACACGGCCCACGGCACCTGCCCGGCGATCGCGTCGAAGAAGACCCGGTTGTCGTGGCTGCCGCTGCACCCCGCCGCGCCGGTCGGCGCCCCCGAGCTCGCGGGGCTGCCAGGCAGCGCGGATGCCGCCGGCGCATCGCTCGTGCCCGGGGCGAACGACACCTGGGAGGCGCCACTCGCCGACGGCCCGGCAGAAGACGCGGTCGCGGGGGCCGACGATGACGCGCCGGTCCGGCCGGGGGACGTGGCGGGAGAGGCGGTCGCCGTCGGGCCGCCACACGCGGACGACAGGACGATCGCCAGCGCGAGAATGCCAGCCGACCGCGCGAATCGGGCCATCGCATGCGAGCCTAGCGTCGAGGATGCGTCCCGGTCAAATCGGCGGGCTCGTGGCATCTCCCGGCGCCGCGGCCGGCCTTGCGGCGGGGGCCCGCGCGGCGCCCACCTGCCAGGGGTCGTCCGCGGCCGCCGTGGCGGGAGCGGCGCGAGCCACGAGCGACGGGTCGACCCCGAAGACGCCACGGACGAGGTCCGGCGCGAGCGCGACCGAGGCATCCCCGTCCGCCACGACCCGACCGCCGTCGAGCACGACGAGCCGGGGGAAGAAGTGGGCCGCCAGGGCGACGTCGTGGAGGACCGCGATCACCGTCACACCCTCCCGCTCGTTGAGCTCCGCGAGGAGCTCCATCGTCGCAACCTGGTGGCGCAGGTCGAGGTGGACGGTCGGCTCGTCCAGGAGAAGACAGGGCGTCTCCTGCGCGACGGCCATCGCGAGCAGGGCGAGCTGCCGTTCACCCTGCGAGAGCTCGCGCGCGTCACGGCCGACGAGACCGGTCAGCCCGACACGCTCGATGGCGAGGGCGACGGCCACGCGATCGATATCCCGGAGCCCGAGCAGCGGGTGCTCGTGCGGGATCCGGCCGAGCGCCACGAGCTGCTCCACGCGCATGGCAAAGGGGACGGTGGCCTGCTGCGGGACGACGGCCACGCGCCGCGCCACCGCCTGCCGCGTCAGCGCCTGGACCGGGACGCCACCGAGCAGCGCGACGCCCGAACGCTCCCGCGCGGTCCCCGTGACGCAACGGAGCAGCGTCGACTTCCCGGCGCCGTTGGGGCCGATCAGGGCCACCCGCTCGCCCGGTCGGACGGTGAGGTCGATTCCGTGCAGGACCTCGCGACCCCGGTACGCAGCCCGGACGTCCCGGAGCTCGATCCCGGTTCCGCCGTGGGCGGTGGACGCGATCGCGTTCACAGCTCGTACCCCGACCGCGAGCGGCGGAGGATCCAGAGGAAGAACGGGGCGCCCACGAGGGCCGTCACGACGCCCACCGGCACGTCGCCCGGGATCCTCGCCAGCAGATCGCACGCCGCGAGGAACGCGGCCCCCCAGATGGCCGAGAGCGGCAGCACGGCGCGGCCGTCCGGGCCCACGACGAGGCGCACGACGTGCGGCACGACGAGCCCGACGAAGCCGATCAGCCCGGCGATGGCGACGGACGCCGCGGTCACCAGCGACGCCGCCGCCAGCAGCAGCATGCGTTGCCGCGGGACGTCGAGCCCGAGGTCGCCCGCCGTCTCCTCGCCGAGCAGCAGGGCGTTGAGTGCCCGTCCGCGCGTGGCCAGCAGCGCACCGCCGAGCAGCATCGCCGGGAGGGCCGCCGCGAGCTGCGGCCAGGCCACGGCGTCGAATCCGCCGAGCATGAAGAAGAAGATCTGCCGCAGGTTGTCGCCGGACAGCCACATCGTGACGGCGAGGCCGGCGGCCAGCAGGGAGCTCACGGCGTACCCGGTCAGCAGGACCCCGGTCATGGACGCGAGCTGGCCCGTTCGCGACACGCGGTACACCACGATGACGGCTCCCAGCGCCCCGGCGAACGCGAGGCCCTGCAGGAGGCCGAATCCGAGGATCAGGCCCCGCACCGGGATGAGGACACCCACCGCCGCGCCCAGCGCCGCTCCACTCGCCGTGCCGAGGACGTACGGATCCGCGAGCGGGTTGCGGAGCAGCCCCTGGAGCGCGGTGCCGGCCAGCGCCAGCGACGCCCCCACGGCCATCGCGGCCAGCACGCGCGGCAGGCGCAGCTGCATGACGATCGTCTCGTCGGCCGAGCTCCACGCATGGGCGACCGGCCAGCCGAGCAGGCGGTGGGCGAGGATCGCGATCGTGTCGGCCGGCCGGATCACGACCTCGCCGAGGCCGACACCGGCCACCAGCACGACGAGAAGAACGACCACGCCGAGCGCGCCCAGCGCCAGCGATCGGCTCCGGGAACGGGCCAGGAACGCCGCCGCCTCCGCCGCAGCCGGCGAGATCGCGGAGAGCGTCCCCGAGCGGGCGACCATCAGGGCGCCGCCGAGGCGACCGCCCCCGCCGCCGCGAGGGACGACGGCGCGGACGACGCGGGCGCGATGGCCACCGCCGATGCGGCCGGCGCAAGGGACGGGAGCGCCACGCCCGGATGGATCGCCCGGGCGAGCGCGGCAAGCCCCTCGACGATTCGCGGCCCGGGCCTGGTCACGATCGTGTCGTCCACGGGGCGGACGGCGTGATCCCGTATGGCGGTCATGCCGGCCCACCCCGGTCGCGCCGCGACGATCGACGCCGTCGTTCCGTAGCTGGCATCGCCGAGCACGATCACCTGCGGGTCGGCAGCCACCAGGCGCTCGAGGGAGATCGAGTACACGCCCGCGACGCCGCTCGTGATGGGATCGCCGCCCGCGCGCCGGATCATGTCGGTCGTGAAGTCGTCGGGGGCAGGCGTGTAGATCGACTTCGTCGCATCCAGCTCGTAGAACACGCGAGGCCTGGGCTCGACGGCGACGGCCGCGGTGATCGCAGAGGCTTCGGCCGACAGCTGCCCTGCCAGGGCCGTCGCGGGGCCTGCCTCGCCCGTCGCGTCGCCCACGAGCACGATGTCCGCGAACACGGCGGGCAGCGTCGTCGCGTACAGCACGACGACCGGGTAGCCGAGTGAGCGCAGCCGTGCGATGTCGCTCACCGACGTGATGCCCTTCCAGGCGATCACGAGGTCGGGCCGCGCGGCGACCACCTTCTCCATCTCGACCCCCGAGTAGCTCGCGACCTGGGGGAGCGACGTCGCGGCGGGCGGGTAATCGTCGGAGGTGGTGACCCCGACGATGCGGCTGCCCTCGCCGAGCGCGAAGAGCGTCTCGGTGACCGACGGTGCGAGGCTGATGATCCGCTCCGGGGCGCGGGCGATGGTGACCGTGGTCCCCTCGTCGTCACGCACGGTCAGGGGGATACGACGGGGCGATGGGTGAGCCGGCGGCGGACGACCCGGTGGCGGACGCGACGGGGCCCGATGCGCTGGAGCCCGACGCCTCGGCGGTGGGTGCGCCGGTGCCGGAGGCGGCAAGGCCGGAGGAGGCCGGCTCAGACGCGCCGGCCGACGGTGCCGCAGGGCCGGCGGAACATCCTCCCAGGACCAGCAGCAACGCCACGGCGGGCGCGACGGCCCGGGCGAACAACCGGGTGGGTGCGGGGAACGGGGGGAGCGGGCCGGAGCGAGCGCGGTTCACGGTGCCTTCCCTTTCTCACGAAGGTTGGAGCACGACCGCGGGTCCGGCGACCGGACTTCCAGCCGCGGCCCGAAGGGCCGCGTGGCTGGTCACCGTAGCGGGACTGTGCCGGATTCACACCGGCTTCGCGGATCCCGCGGTCCTGTTCTGGAGTTGTCCGGGCAGTCTACTCCGCGGCGCGCAGGCGGCGCCGGAGCACCTTCCCGACACCGCTCCTCGGGAGCTCGGCGACGAACTCGACCTGGCGCGGCACCTTGTGGCCGGCGAGGTTCGCCCTGCAGTGCTCCACGACCATCTCGACCGTCAACAGCGACTCCGGTACCGGCACGACGAAGGCCTTGGGCACCTCCCCAAGACGCTCGTGCGGCACGCCGATGACCGCCGCGTCGGCGATCAGGGGATGCTCGTGCAGCACCTCCTCGACTTCGCGCGGCCAGACGTTGATGCCGCCCACGATGATGACGTCCTTCTTTCGGTCGACGATCCTGAAGTACCCGTCCTCGTCGCGGACGGCGATGTCGCCGGTGCGCAGCCAGCCGTCCTGGAGGAGGACGAGCGCGGTCTCTTCCGGGTTCCGGTAGTAGCCCTTCATGACCTGGGGACCCCGGACCAGCAGCTCCCCCTCCTCTCCCGTTCCGACCTCGCGGCCGTCCGCGAGCGAGACCACCATCGCGTCGGTGGAGGGGAACGGGACGCCGATGGTTCCCGCCCGCCGGTCGCCGTAGAGCGGATTGCAGTGGGTCACCGGGCTTGCCTCGGAGAGGCCGTACCCCTCCGCGACTCGCCCGCGGGTGACCTCCTCGAACCGCCGCTGCACGTCACCCGGCAGGGGGGCACCTCCGCTGATGCACGCGTCGATCGATGTCAGGTCGAGCGTCTTCGCCCGGGGATGCACCGAGATGGCCTGGTACATGGCGGGGACGGCCGGGAACATCCGCGGCCGCTCGTGGCAGATCGCGTCGAGCATCTCCGTCGTCTCGGGGCGGGGCAGCAGCACCTGTCGCAGGCCCTGCACGAAGGCCGTGTTCATCGCCACCGTCATGCCGTAGATGTGGAAGTACGGCAGCGCGCCGAGGATCGCGTCTCCCGGCCGGGCTCGCGGGAACCAGGCGGCCACCTGCATCGCATCCGCGACGAGGTTCCGATGCGTGAGCATCGCGGCCTTGGGGGTGCCCGTGGTGCCGCCGGTCGGCTGGAGCACGGCCACGTCCTCGGCCCCGGAATCGGAGGCGAAGGGGCCGGGCGCCGCCTCGTCCACGAGGCGCGCGAGGTGCGGGGTGGCCGGCGTGTCCGGGACCGGGTGCCATCGGCCTTCGCGCCTGGCCTTGAAGGGGTACAGGAGCGATTTCAGCGGCGGCAGCTGCTCGGCGATCCCTACGGTGATCACGGGTCCATCCATGCCGGATTCCGCCCGCGCCGCCGTCACCCGGGGCGCCACCAGGTCGAGGGAGATCGATGCGCGGGGCCGCCCGATGCGGAACAGCTCGACGATCTCGCGTGAGACGTACAGCGGGTTCATCGGCAGCCCGACGGCGCCGGCCCGCACGAGGCCGTAGAAGGCGAGCACGAAGGCAGGCATCGTCGGCAGGTGGAGGCTGACGACGTCCCCACGCTCGACCCCCAGACCGCGCAGGGCGCGCGCCATCCGGTCGACCCGACGATCGAGCTCGGCGAACGTCGTGTGCCGCCCATAGAAGGTCAGGGCGATCGATGCCGGCCAGCGCCGCGCCGCCTGACGCAGGAGGTCGTCCAGGGGGATGTCCGGGATCTCGACCTCCGCCGGGACTCCTTCGTCGTAGTGCGCAACCCAGGGCCTCGACCGCATGGCCACCGTCGCCATCCTGGCCTCCCTCGTCCGCCCGGCCGCCGGCAGGGCGAACGGCTACACCCGATAGCCACCTCGAGCGACGAGCGCCGCCGCGACGCCGCGGCGCAGCGCCACGACATCCAGGGGTTCGCGGCGCATGAGCCGGCGCAGGCCGGCCAGCATCATCCGTCGGTCGTCGCCCTCCTGGACTCTGGCGGCCACCTCGCCGGCGTTTCGCTCGACATCCGTCATCGACGACGCGACGACCAGTCGGGCGAGATCCGCCTGCAACGCGTCCCCCGAGCGCCGGGCCCGCAGCACGGACGACTCGGCGGCGAACAGCGCGATCGCGAGATCGGCGAGCCTGTAGAGGACCTCCTGTTCGTCCTCGAGGCGGTCGCCGAACCGCTGGACCGCCGCACCGGCCGCGACCAGGAGCGCCGTGCGCATCGCCCGCACCTGCCGGAGCTCCTCGTCGAGCGGGCCGCCGTCCTCCACGGGCGGTTCGGGCGACAGCAGGGAATCGGCCGCCCGCCGCGCCGGTCCAAGGAGGTCGAGCCGGCCGCGCATCGCCCGGCGCAGGAGCATGCCCGGCACGAGCAGCCGGTTGACCTCGTTCGTGCCCTCCCAGATCTGGTGGATCCGCGCGTCGCGGTACATGCCCGCCACGCCGGACTCCTCGACGTACCCGTAGCCGCCCATCAGCTGCAGCAGGTCGTCGACGACGGCGATCAGCCCGTCCGACGCCAGCACCTTCGCGATGGAGCACTCGACGGCGTACTCCTCGAGCGCCCCTCGCTCGCGGTCCGGGTCGCCGTGCGCGCCCTCCAGGAGCCCGTCGATGAGGCCGGCGCTGCGGTACGTCACCGACTCGACGGCGAACGTGCGCTCGGCCATCGTGGCGATGCGCTCCGCCGTGAGCGGCATGTCCAGGAGCCGGCGGCCGAACAGGCGCCGGTCCGCCGCGTACGCGATGGCGCGGTCGATCGCCGGGCGCATGCCGCCCAGGCACCCCGCGGCCAGCTTGAAGCGCCCGACGTTCAGCACGTTGAACGCCACGATGTGGCCACGGCCCACCTCGCCGAGCACGTTCCCGGCGGGGACGCGCGCGTCGGTCAGCGTGACCGCGCAGGTCGACGACCCGCGCACCCCCAGCTTGTGCTCCTCGGCCTCGACGGTCAGGCCCGGGGTGTCCCGCGGCACGAGGAACGCGGTGAACCGCTCGCCGTCGACCTTGGCGTAGATCGTGAACAGGTCGGCGAAGCCCGCGTTGGTGATGAACTGCTTGCTGCCGTTGAGCACGTACTGGCTGCCGTCCGGTGTCGGGTCGGCCCGCGTGCGGATGCCCTGGGCGTCCGATCCGGCGCCCGGCTCCGTGAGCGCATACGCGGCGACGACGGACCCGTCGGCGAGGCCGGGGAGCCAGCGACGGCGCTGTGCCTCCGTGCCGAAGAACACGAGCGGCAGAGTGCCGATCCCCACGTGGGCCCCGTAGGTCACGGCGAAGCTGCCCGCGCCGGCCAGGCCCTCGCTGACGAGCAGCGACGTCACCTTGTCCAGGCCCGCCCCGCCGTAGGTCTCGGGCACGTCCACGCCGAGGTAACCCTGAGCGCCGAGCTCCCGCAGGAGCGCGCGGTGTGTCGCGTAGTCGCGCGCCTCGATCGCGTCGCGGCGGGGGGTCACCTCGCGTTCCACGAACTCGGCCACCGCGTCGCGGATCGCCCGCTGCATGTCGTCGACCCGCTCGGGCGTGAACACGTCGTCCGGACTCGCCGCCTGCACGACGAAACCGCCGCCGGGCACGTGGGTGCCGGCCACCATGTCTGTCTCGGGCCGGGACCCGGGTCCGGACGCCACGTTTCCCTCGGGCTGCGGCCCGGGCCCGGACGCGATCGCAGTCGTGTCTCCTGCCGCCGCCATCCGCGCCCGCGTCCAGCTCATGCCGCCGCCTCCCCTGCCGCCGATCCGGCTGCGCCAGTGCCAACGCCCGGGGCGGTGCCTTCCGCCCGGACTGTGGCCTGCGCGGCGATCTCGCGCCGCCTGGCCGCCGCCTGCCCGAGCGGATCGCCGTCCAGCCGCTCGAGGATTCCGGCCGCTCCCTGGCCGCCACCGACACACATCGTGACGAGGCCGTACCGTCCGTCTCGGCGGGCCAGCTCGTGGATGATCTGCGTCGCGAGCTTGGCGCCCGTCGCCCCGAGCGGATGGCCCAGCGCGATGGCGCCGCCGTTGACGTTGGTGCGCTGCTCGTCGAGTCCCAGCTCCCGGACCACGGCGACGACCTGGGCCGCGAACGCCTCGTTGAGCTCGATCAGGTCGATGTCGGCGAGCGTGAGCCCGGCCTGCCGGAGCGCGCGCGGGACGGCCACGACGGGACCGATCCCCATGACCTCGGGCGAGACACCGGCGGTCGCGAACGCCACCAGACGTGCGATGGGCCGGATCCCGAGTGCCGCCGCCCGTTCGCCGCTCATCACCACGAGCGCCGCGGCACCGTCGCTCATCTGCGAGCTGTTGCCGGCCGTGACCGACCCGCCCCGGGCGAACGCCGGCCGCAGGGCCGCCAGGGCGTCCGCATCGGTGTCCCGGCGGATCCCCTCGTCGGCCGAGAACTCCGCGGCCTCGACCGACGGACGGCCGTCACGCACGCCGGTCCGCCGAGCCGTGACGGGCACGACCTCGTCGACGAAGCAGCCGCCATCCTGTGCCTCGGCCGCACGCAGGTGCGAGCGCAGGGCCCACGCGTCCTGCTCCTCGCGCGAGACCGCGTAGCGACGCGCGACCTCCTCGGCGGTCAGCCCCATCGACAGGTAGACGTCGGGCCACGCGGCCGAGAGCGCGGGATTGGGCGCGAAGTGGTGGCCGGTCATGGGGACGGCGCTCATCGACTCCATCCCGCCGGCGACCACGACGTCCGCCTGCCCGGAGGCGACCGACTGGCTGGCGATGGCGAGGGCCTGGAGGCCGGACGCGCAGAAGCGGTTGACGACCATGGCCGATACGCCGACGGGGAGGCCGGCGGCCAGCGCGACCGGACGTGCGGCGTTCAGCCCCTGCTCGCCCTCCGGCATGGCGCAACCGAGCACGACGTCCTCGACGTCGGCCGGATCGAGCGACGGGACGCGCGCCAGGGCCTCGCGGATGGCAGCCGCTGCCAGGTCGTCGGAGCGGGTCTCGCGGAGCGCGCCCCGCGGCGCACGACCCACCGCGGTCCGGACGGCGCTCACGATCACGGCGTCGCGCATGATTCGCACCTCAGTTCCGCAGCGGCTTGCCGGCCCGGAGGAAATGCCTGATCCGGTCCCGGGTCTTCGGCTGGCCGAGCAGCCGCAGGAACGTCTCGCGCTCCAGGTCGAGCAGGTGGTCCGGGCCGACCTCGGTTCCCTCGGCCACGTCGCCTCCGCACATCACGCGCGCCAGCGACACCGCCAGCTCGCGGTCGTACGCGCTGATGTACCCGCCGGCCAGCTGGTTGTGGGTGAGCGATTCGGCCGCGGCGATCCCGCGCCGGCCGAGCACGCGGATCGGGCGCTCGAGTGGCGGCCGGTATCCGGTCTCGAGAAGCGTGTGCGCGACCGACAGGGCGTCGGCGACGACGCGGCCCGGGTCCGTGCTGATGCCGTCCTCGGCACGCAGCAGGCCGATCCGCCGGGCGTCCTGCGCGCTCGAGCTGACCCTCGCGGTGGCGATCGCCTCGAACGCCTGGGCGAAAGCCGGAAACGCGTCGCCCCACGTCCCGCCGGCGTCGCGCGCCGCGGCGCGCCGTGCCATCTCCGTGGATCCGCCGCCGGCGGGGATCAGCCCCATCCCCAGCTCGACGAACCCCATGTAGGTCTCGGCGGCCGCCTGCACCCGGTCCCCGGCGACGGCGATCTCGGCGCCGCCCCCCAGAACCCGGCCGCGCACCGCGACGACCACGGGCACGCTCGCGCGGCGGAGCCCGCGCATCGCGGCCTGGAACCGGCGGGTGACGCGATCGAGGACGTCCCACTCGTCGTCCTCGGCCTCCATGAGCAGGAGCGCGACGTTGGCGCCGGCCGAGAAGTCGGCGGCGTCCGTGGCCAGCACCAGCGGGAGCCCGCGGGCCTCGGCCGCGTCGGTGGCGCGCACCAGCATCTCGATCGTGTCGAGACCGATGATGTTGAGCTTCCCGTGCAGCTCCAGCGCCAGGGCGCCGTCCACCTCGAGCAGGCTCGCGGCGCCGTTGCCGGAGATCGCGCCGCTGCGGGCACGCACCCGGTGCAGCTCGATCGCCCGCGGGAGCCGGGGAACCGGGGTGCGGCCGGGTTCGGTGGCGCCTGGGCCGAGGGCAGTGGCGGGCGCGTGTATGTCCGGCGCCGGCACGCCCGTCTCCGTGGGACCCGGGTCGAAACCGAGCTGGAGCGTCCCGTCGTCGGCGTAGAAGCCACCCGCCTCCCGCGCGACACGGGCCAGGGGCGGCTCCGCGAGCCCGTCGCGTGCGAGCAGCCCGGCCATGCGCTCGCCGCCGATGGCGTCCCACGTCTCGAACGGCCCACGTTCCCATCCGAGTCCCCAGCGCATCCCACGGTCCACGTCGGCGATGGAGCCCGCGATCGACGGCGCCACGGCGGCCGCGTACCAGAGGGCGCGGACGAGGCTGCGCCTCACGAACGTCGACGGCACGTCCGACTCGGGAGCCTCGAGCAGCGCGGCGAGGCGAGCGCCCGGGTCGTCCAGCTGGCGAGCGGCCTCGACGGCGGCGCTGCGGACGCGGCGGCGCGGCCGGTACTCGAGCGTCTCCAGGTCGAGGGCCAGGATCTCGTCGCCCGTCTTCCTGTAGAAGCCGGACCCGGACTTCGTGCCGAGCATGCCGCGAGCGAGCATCGCCTGCACCGCCGCGGGCAGGGCGAACAGGTCGCGCTCCGGGTCCTCGGACGGAACGCCGGCCGCCAGGCTGTCGACGACGGCCGCGAACACGTCCAGGCCGACCAGGTCGATCGTGCGGAAGACGGCCGACCTGGGCCGGCCGACGAGCGGTCCGGAGAGGTCATCCACCTCGTCGATCCCCAGCCCCAGCTCCCGGCCGAGCCGGATCGCCGCCAGAGACGCCTGCGTGCCCAGCCGGTTGACGATGAAACCCGGGACGTCGCGCGCCGCGACCACGCCCTTGCCCAGGATCTCCGCGGAGATCGCCCGAGCCCGGGCAATCGTGTCCGCGGAGGTCGCCGGCGCCGGCACGAGCTCGACCAGCCGGGCGTACCTGGGGGGGTTGAAGAAGTGGGTGCCCAGGAACCGCGCCGCCACGCCCGGCGGCAGGACCGCGGCCATCTCCGACACGGACAGCGACGAGGTGTTGGTGCTCAGGAGCGCCTCGGGGGAGAGCGCGGCGGCAGTCCGGGCGAGGAGATCGCGCTTGACGTCCAGCCGCTCGACGACGGCCTCCAGCACCCAGTCGGCACCTTCGACCGCGGTCTCGAGCCTGTCGAACCCGGCCGGTCGGATCGCATCGGCGTCCTCGGGAAGGTACAGGGGCGTGGGCGACAGCTTCGTCGCACGGTCCAGCCCGGAGCGCGCCGTCGTCGCGTCGAGGTCGAGCAGGTCGACGGCCACGCCGCGGCCGGCGAGCAGGCAGGCCACCTGGGCACCCATCGTCCCGGCCCCCAGCACGACGGCCCTGCGAAGACGAGGCACGTGGACGGTCTCCGGGTCGCCAGCGACGGCGCCGGTGGAGGCCGCGCTATCGCCCCGCCCGGATGCCTGCCGATCGGGCCGGGGGTCCGTGCCGCGCGCCCACCACGCCTCGGCGATCGTCATCTCAGGCCTCCTGCCGTGCGACGCGTCGACGGCGTGGCGCGGAGCGCGTCGAGGAAGAGCGCGCTGAACCGCGCGGCAAAGTCGTCGACGCCGAGCGGTCCCTCGGGCCGGTACCACTGGCTGAACCAGTTGCAGGACGCCAGGATCATGAACCCGGCCGTCCGCTCGTCCTCGCAGGCGAAGGCGCCATCGCGCATGCCCTCCCGGATGAACGCGCGCCAGGCGTGCTCGTACGCGTCCCGCTCGGCCACGATGCGGACGCGCCGATCCGGCGCCAGCGCCTTCACCTCGACCTGCAGCAGCGTGAGATCGTCGGGCTCGTCGGCGGCGATCCGGAGGTGGGCAGCCACCGCCCGCTCGAGGCGTTCGCTCGCGGGACCGTCTCCCTCGAGGATGGGCCGGACCTCCTCGTGGAAGCGCGCCATGGCCGACTCCACGATCCCGAAGAGCAGGTCCTCCTTCGAGTCGATGTAGTGGTACAGGCTGCCGCGGTGCATGCCGAGCGCCTCGCCCAGGTCCTGCATCGACGTCCCGTCGTAGCCGTGCTCCCGGAACAGCCGCACGGCCGCGCGACGCAGCTGCTCCTCGCGAGGACGCGCGGGACCGGCCGCGGGTGCCGCCGGCGGTCGGGAAGCAGCCGGCAATCGGGATGCAGCGGATGCCGCCGGGTGCGGGCCGGAGCCCGCTGGTCGAGGGGACCGTGGCACGTCGGGTCTTCCTCACGCTGCCGGCGGTGCCACGCGCCGGTCGGACCAAACGAACGTTTGGTAGGCGGGAGGATAGCACCGGGACGTGTCGTGTGGCCCCTGCGATGCAGGCCGAGTGGCGGCGGGCGCCGAATGGCCGAGGGCGGCCGCGGGCCGCCCTGCAAGGCGCCGACGGGCGGGGCATGCCATCATCGGCCTGTGCCCGACCATGTCGTCGCCGGCTTCCCGGCATCGCTGCCCCTGGACGGGCTGGATCCCCTTCCGCCGGGGGCCGACGCCGTCCCGGTCGATCCGGCGACGGTGAGCGATGGCCAGCTGGCGCGCATCGAGTTCCTGGTGCCGCCGGGGCGCGCGTCCCTCGGCCTGCTCCCGAGGATGCCGCGCCTCCGCGTGATCCAGACGCTGAGTGCGGGCGTCGACTGGCTGGCAGGGCACGTACCCGACGGCGTCCGCGTGCACAACGCCGCCGGCGTGTACGACACGCCCCTCGCCGAGTGGACGCTCGCGGCGATCCTCGCGGTGCTGCGGGGCTTCCCGGGCGCCGAAGCCGCGCAGGGGCGGGGCGCGTGGGAGGAGTTCGAGCCCGAGGAGCTGCTCGACAGGCACGTGGTGATCCTCGGGTACGGCTCGATCGGACGGGCCGTGGAGGATCGCCTGGCGCCGTTCGGTGCCCGGATCTCCCGCGTGGGGCGGACCGCACGGCCGGGCGTGCTCGGCATCGACGACCTGGATGGGATCCTGCCCTCGACGGGGGTGCTCGTGGTGCTGCTCCCGCTGGCCAGGACGACGGTCCGCCTGCTCGACCGGCGGCGGCTTGGGCTGCTGCCTCCCGGCGCACTGGTCGTGAACGCCGGGCGTGGTCGGGTGATCGACACCGCGGCCCTCCGCGACGAGGTCGGCGCCGGCCGTTTGCGCGCCGCGCTCGACGTCGTTGACCCCGAACCCCTCCCCCCGGACGACCCGCTGTGGCGGATGCCCGGCGCCCTGATCACGCCGCACGTCGGGGGAGACACGGCCGCCGCCGAGAAGCGCGCCATCCGCCTCGCCGCCGATCAGCTGCGCCGGTACGTCGCGGGCGAGGCGATGCGCAACGAGGTCGCGTCGTACCTGCTGGAGAAGCTCGATCCCGCGTAGCGCGACGAGGTGGCGTGCGCGGCGGCCGCTCCCGGACCGCGTCCCGGCCTGCACGCGCGCCCGGTGACTCCGTGGCGCCCGCTCCCCGACCGGCTCGTGCCATCGAGTGCACCCGAGCCTGCATCTGCACCGCCGATAAGTCGCAGTTGAGCGGGCCGCGGCACACTTGCCGACGCCCGCCTCCTCCCGCCGCGGATCCGCCGGAGGAGGTACCGATGCACCAGGATGGAGGTCTCGGGTGGCGGAGGCTCGCGCTGCTCTGCCTCACCGTGAACATCGCGGCCGCGATGACCGCCGGGCCGGTCGCCGCCGCGTACCAGGCCAGCGTCTACGACAACAAGACGGCATTCACGTCCTGCATCGGGTCGACCAGCACGATCCCGCAGCAGATGCGCGCGATGGCGGTCAACGCCTTCCGCTACCTCGCCTACACGCCGTCGTCGTACGAAGCCACGGGTTTCACCTCGTCGACGGTCCTGTCACGGGTGGCGAACGACCAGGCGTTCTACGTGCACAGCCACGGCGACCACTACTACCACGGGCTGGGGGTTCCGCGCGGACGGCGGCGTCTGCAACCAGCCCATCGTGACCTCGAACCAGATCAAACCGCTCCGGACGGTCTCCACGTACGTCAAGTCCGCAAACCTCGTGGTGGCGTCCACGTGCCACCTCGGCGAAACGGCGTCGGACTTCCCCCTCGCCTTCGGGATCGACAAGGTGCGCAGCACGCCCACAGGCGCGAACTACCAGGGCCGCCGCTTCTTCCTCGGGTACGCCGGCGTCGCGTACACGAACGAGATGCTCAACTTCGAGACGTCGTTCTGGCAGTGGGCCACGACGGGACACAACCTCGGCGATGCGTATGATCTCGCGCTGCGAGCGACGTACCGTGCCCGAGGGCACCTTCCCGACCTGGTGGGGCAGCTACACCTACTCCGGCGTCCCGTTCCCTCCGGCCCCCTGCTACACCTGCCGCTGAGGAGACGGACGTGAAGACGATCTCCGCGCGATCCGCGCGAACGGCAGGCGCATTACTGGCCTTCGCCGTCGCGGCCCTGCTGCTGGCCGCGTGCAACGGCGCTTCGGCGAAGGACCGTGGCTGGAGCGTGCAGGACCCGCTCTGGACGGCCCTCCCGCAGTCGAACGGACAGGCTCAAGCGGCCAGCGCACGAGCCGTGGCGATGGCCCGAGCGCTTGGACATCCCCGGCAACCCGTCGACCGTCCGGCGCGAGCGGGACCTGATGGACAGCGTCGACTACGACCTCGTCGAGTTCGTGTCGGCGGCCGGCGACAAGGCCGACATGCGCCTCGCACCCGGACACAACCAGCCCAATGATGATCGTGCGCCTCGGTCCACCCGACCCATCCGAGCCCGCCACCTACACCGAGGACACGGCACCCGGCCGCGCCCGCGAGTTCGCCCAGGTGCTCGGCCTGCCCCTGCCGTCGGAGGCGCCCAAAGTCCGCTGGGACGACGGCGTCGGGACGTGGACGGTGACGTGGGATCGCCTCATCGACGGCCACAGGGCCCTTGGTGACGGCGTGATCATCGACGTCACGCCGGGTGGCCGGTTCAAGGCCCTCAGCGCGACCGTGACGCCGTCGGCGCCTGCCCCCGCGAAACCGATTCCCGCCGGCCGTGCAGCTTCCATCGCGAAGTCGTACGCCGCAGGGCACGGGTGGACCGCGAAGCCCCAGTTCACCCAGACCGATCCCGTGCTCCTCTGGGTCCGAGCCAACAACTTCCTGGATCCGTCCAAGTCGGATGCGCCCGAGCCCGTGCTCAGGCTTGCCTACGAGGTGACGTCCAGCTTCATCGCCATCGAAGGCGACGAACCGCACCTGGAGGTGCTCTGGATCAGCGCCACGGACGGATCGCTGCTCGGAGGCACGCAGACGGCCTGACGCCGGTCCCCCCAGGGGATCCCCCCACGGGATCGACCGGCTGCGCATGTGCGCGCCGATGGCCCCGCGATGACAGCGAGCCGGCCCGGGAAGTCCGGGCCGGCTCGTTTCGTGCCGTGAAGGCGCCGCGCGGCGGCGTCGGGATTGGTCGCGGCTCAGACGGCTGCTGCCTCGACCGCCGCGAAGATGGACGTCTGCGCCTCCTCGGGGAGCA
Source organism: uncultured Chloroflexia bacterium (assembly GCA_963757865.1). GTDB lineage: Bacteria > Chloroflexota > Limnocylindria > Limnocylindrales > CSP1-4 > JAJYNJ01. The sequence goes on along the minus strand of CAVWSU010000013.1, from coordinate 446,387 downwards.
TGTCCCCGAGGACTTTCTGGAGCGTCAGCACGTGGACGCAGCTCTTCCAGTTGTCAAAGAAGTGGCACGAGCAATGCCACCCATCGGAATTGAGCGACACGACATGCGTGTCGTTATCACCCCGGAACGTCAGGGAGAGAGAGCGGAACGTGACACGGTCCGTCTCGTGCGCGTACCGGTTCGCCTTCTCGATCTTGCCGATGAGGGTGGAATGCATCTGGGCCGCACCTCCGGGGACCGCGGACGGCGTCCGCGAGCCCGTCTCATCGGCCGGTCAACCGCTCGTCCGGGCGGCCGTCGCCGACCAGCTATGGGTGCAGACTACACCTCGCGACCAAGAGGGATACGGGCCGGACGACTCACTCCACCATGTCCGGATCGGCCATCGCCAGGCGCTCCTTGACATAGGAGATCGCCGCCACCGGCGTGGGATCGAGCCCGTACAGGATGCCGAGATACGCGCTGACGAAATCCCCGAGCGTGATGGCCGACGCGGCCTGCGCGAGTCTCCCGTGTCCGCCCACGGCCACCACCTCGTGGCTGACCTGGCGCTCCGCCAGGAGCTCGACCGAGAGGCTGCGCCGCAGCGCCACCCGGGGGTGATCGTCGGGGCTCGCGAGCAGCACGACGAACGTCCGCTCGTGAAGCGATTCGGGTTGCTCGTAGCCGACCACCGCGTTGTGGGTCGCCTCCGGAAGCTCCTCCCAGCAGGCGGTCGTCTTGCCGTTCTCGTTGAGCTGCGTCTTCCAGCGGCGCGCCACCGGTCCGAGGAAGCCGCCGGCCTCGATCACCGGCAGCCGGTCCACGAGGGACCACGCCAGCTGCTTGGCAGGGTTCGATTCCGTCCCGATCGAGGGCTCGCAGCGGACGGCCATCTCGCGCACGGCCTCGGCCGCACCGGCGAACTCCTGCTCGTCCGCGTCCAGGCAGCCCGCCCGTTCGAGCAGGCCGGCAAGCAACGCCAGGCCCGATCCCACGGATGCTCGCGGTTGCGACTCGCCGACGTAGTCGAGGAACGGAAGCCCGCCCTTGCGCGCCGCCGCGAGCAGGGGCCCGCCCGTGCTGATCACGGCGACCGGGCAGCCTCGGGAGATCGCCTGTCCGACGGCGCTCAGCGTTTCCTCCGTCGCCCCGCTGTGCGAGGCCGCCACGACGAGGGTCGGCGGCCGCACGAAGTCCGGCAGCTCGTAGTCGCGCACCGTGACGAGGGGCACGCGCAGGCGGTCGGAGTAGATCGCCCGCACCAGGTCCGCGCCGATCGCGGACCCCCCCATGCCGAGGACGACGACCGCGGGAGGATTGCGGTGGGATGGCGGCAGATCCAGCGAACGCGAACGCGCCCACCCGTCCGTCAGCTGGTCGGCGAGACGCGGGATCGCGCCCAGCATGCCCGCGCTGTCGTAGCGGGCGATCGCGGTGGCATCGTCGAGGACTCCACCCATGTCGCGGCGCTCCCTACGCCGTCCCGCGGACGAGCCGCTCGCCCGCCTCGAGCATCGCGTCGCGCCTGTCGGCGGACGTCGCCTCGACGTAGACCCGCACGAGCGGCTCGGTGCCGCTGAACCGCACCAGGAGCCACGAACCGTCCCGGGTCCACCACTTGAAACCGTCGTTCGTGCTCAGGGTGACGCTGCGCACGATCGGATCCCCGCCGATGCTCTCCGGCGGCTGCGCGGACAGCTCGCTCCACAGGCGATCCTTGACCCCGGGGTATGTCGCCCGGTCCAGGTGCACGTCGACGCGCAGGTAGTACGACGGACCGGCGATCTCGTGCAGGTGCGCGACCGCCTTCGATGCCGGCCAGCGACCCTGCTCGCGTTCGCGGAGGAACAGGTCGAGCAGCATCAGGTCGGCGTAGATCCCATCCCGCTCGGGGAGGTGCATGCCGAAACCGTAGCCGCCCGATTCCTCGCCGCCCATCATCGCGCCGGTCTCGATCATCTTCGGGCCGACGTACTTGAACCCGACAGAGGTCTCGTGGGTGGCCACGCCGTAGCGCTCCCCGAGCCGCTCGACCATGGACGTCTCGTTGACCGTGTAGACGACCGGCTCGCGCAGCCCGCGGTGCTCGAGCATGTAGTACATGAGCAGGCCCATGACCTGCAGCTGGTGGATGAAGGTCCCGCGCTCGTCGGCCGCACCGGCCCGGTCCGCGTCGCCGTCGAGCAGGAGCCCGAGATCGTAGCCGCCACCCGCGAGAATCCCGAGTGCCTCGTCGATGTTGGGGCGGATGGGCTCGGGGTTGATGCCCCCGAAGTACGGGTTGCGCTCCGAGTGGATCTCGTGGACGCGGATCCTGCCTCCCTCGAGGAGCCGCGGGATCCAGCCCGCGCCCGACCCGTACATCGGCTCCACGAGCACGCTCACGTCCGCGGCACGGAGCCGCTCGAGGTCGAGGGTGCGCGCGACGTAGTCCCGGTAGCCGTCGAACGGGTCCACCCGCTCGACGAGCCCGGCGGCCTCGGCGTCGGCGAACGGCCGCCGCGGCGGCTCCTTCCCGGCGTGCTCCGAGATCGTCTTCTCCAGCACCGCGAGGATCTCCGGGCCCGCGGCGGAACCCGACGGGGACTTGACCTTGAAGCCGTTGTCGGTCCAGGGGTTGTGCGAGGCGGTGATCATGATCGCCGTCGCGGTCCCCCGGGCCACGACCTCGTACGAGGTCATCTGGGTGGGGATCGGCATGGCGGCGAACAGGACCGGGACGTCGAAGGCCAGCAGCACTTCCGCGGCCGCCTGGGCGAAGTACTCGCTCGCGAAGCGCCGGTCGTACCCGACCATGACGCCCTTCGCGGCCGTCCCCTGCTCCGTGACGTAGCGAGCGACGCCCTCGGCGCACCGCCGCACGTTCTCGTAGGTGTACTCGTCCGCGATGCGGGCGCGCCACCCATCCGTCCCGAAGACGATCGGCGGCCGTTGAACCGTCTGCTCGCTCACAGGTGCTCTGTCTCCCCTGCCTCCCTGAGGCGCTCGACGATGGTCTTCACGTCCTGCGCGCGGTCCGCGGCACAGACCAGGAGGGCGTCCGGCGTGTCGATGACGATGGTATCCGACAGCCCGACGGTCGCGACGAGCCGGCCGCCGAGGGAACGCACGAGGACGTCTCTCGAGCCGACGTCGATGGCGGTGCCGGCCGTCGCCGAGGTGCGGGACGGCCCGGCGGTTCCGGCCGCCTCGGAGGTGCCCGATGCACCCTCGCCCGATTCGTCCGCGGTGCCGTTGCCCAGCGCGTCCGCGAGCTCCCGGACCGCCCGCCAGCTCCCCACGTCGCTCCAGCCTGCGTCGAGGCTTCCCATCAGCACCATCCCCGCCCGCGCCGCGTCCTCCATGACCGCGTAGTCGATCGACACGGAGCGCACCGTCGAGTACCGCCGCGCGGCTTCGGGACCCCCGAGCACGCCCGTCTCGCCATCCGGTGCCGGGGCCAAGAGCGCAAGGCGGACGCCGTCGAGGACGTCGGGCGCGAATCGCTCGAGCGCCGCGAGAATGGCGCGACGGCGCCAGGCGAACATGCCGGCGTTCCACGCGACACCCGGCAGCTCGAGGAGCTCCTGCGCCCGCCGGTTGTCGGGTTTCTCGACGAAGGCGTCGAGCACGTGCGCGGTCAGCGGGCCCGCCGGCGCCGCGCTGCCGGGACGCGGAACGAGGTACCCGTAGCCGGTCTCCGGCCTGTCGGGCCGGACCCCGAGCGTCACCAGCGGCGTCTCGACGTCCAGGGCCCCCGACGCCAGGCCATCGCCGTCCGCCACGGCACTCAAGGCCGCCCGGAATGCCTCGTCGTCGGAGATCCACGCGTCGGCCGGCAGGACGACCATGGTCTCGCCCAGGGGCCGCTCGATGGCCAGCGCCGCGAGCGCGATCGCCGGAGCCGTGTTCCGGCCCATCGGCTCGCCCAGCACGTGGTCCTCCGCGAGAGAGGGCGCCTGGTCCAGCACGAGCCGGCGGTGTCGCCGCTCGGCGACCACGTAGACGCCGTCGAGCCCAACGACGGGCCGTACGCGCTCCACCGTGCGCTGGAAGAGCGTCTCGTCTCCGATCAGCGGCAGGAAGGGCTTGGGCCGGTCCTGCCGGGAGAGCGGCCAGAGACGCGTTCCGCCTCCTCCCGCCAGGATCACGACATACACGCGGACCTCCCCGTCAAGCCTGTACCGCCGGCCCCCCTTGCCGGCTCGTGGCGCTCAGCGTTCGGTGGCGGCTTCCGCGAGCGCCGTCCCCGGCATGGAAAGGCCCGCATCGTCGGCCAGCGCCTGTGCGACGTCCGTGCGCTCCCACGGCAGGTCCAGGTCGGGCCGCCCGAAGTGGCCGTAGGCCGCCACCTGGCGGTAGATCGGGCGCCGCAGGTCGAGCCGCTGGATGATCGCCGCCGGGCGCAGGTCGAAATGCGCCCGGATCAGCTCCTCGACCCGCTCGTCCGGGATCCGGCCGGTCCCGAACGTCTCGATCGACAGCGAGACGGGATGGGCGACACCGATGGCATAGCTCAGCTCGAGCTCGAACCGGTCCGCGATGCCGGCGGCAACGATGTTCTTGGCCACCCAGCGCGCCGCGTACGCGGCGGAACGGTCGACCTTCGACGGATCCTTGCCGCTGAACGCGCCCCCACCGTGGCGCGCCATCCCGCCGTAGGTGTCCACGATGATCTTGCGGCCGGTGAGCCCCGCGTCGCCCATCGGTCCGCCGACGACGAAGCGGCCCGTGGGGTTGACGTGCACGATCGGGTCCCTCCGGCGCAGCTCCGGCGGCACGATCTCGCAGACCACGCACTCCATGATGTCGTCGCGGAGCCGCTCGGTGGCGACTTCCTCGTCGTGCTGCGCGGCGACGACGATCGTGCGAACCGCCTTCGGCACGCCGCGCTCGTACTCGATGGTGACCTGCGTCTTGCCGTCGGGCCGCAGGTACGGCAGCGTGCCGTCCTTCCGGACGTCCGCCAGGCGCTTCGCGAGCCGGTGGGCGAGGGCGATGGGGAGCGGCATCAGCTCGGGCGTCTCGCGGCACGCGAACCCGAACATCATGCCCTGGTCGCCGGCACCCTGGTCCCGGACGTCGCCGCCCGTCCCGCGGGTCTCCAGCGCGTCGTCCACGCCGCGCTTGATGTCGGGCGACTGCTCGTGGACCGACACCATCGTCCCGCACGTCCGGTAGTCGAACCCGTAGCGCGCGTCGGTGTAGCCGATCCCACGGATCGTGTCGCGCACGATCGTCTGGAACTCGACGTACGTTCGCGTGGTGATCTCGCCGAGGACGAACACGACGCCGTTGGTGGTCGCCGTCTCGCACGCCACGCGCGACTCGGGATCGTCGTGGAGGATCGCGTCCAGGATCGCGTCGCTCACCTGGTCGCAGAGCTTGTCGGGATGGCCCTCCGTGACCGACTCGGAGGTGAACAGGTAATCGCTGTCCCTGAGGATGCTGAGGCCGCTCATCGCCGCACGCGTCCTACGTGCCGCTCTTCCAGGACGAGAGGTACGCCCGTTGTTCGGGCGTCAGCGCGTCGATTCCGATGCCGAGCGCGTCGAGCTTCAGCCGCGCGACCTCGCGGTCGATCGCGTCGGGCACGGCATAGACCGTGCGTTCGAGCGAAGCGTGGTTCGCGACCACGTACTCGACGCCGAGCGCCTGGTTGGCGAAGCTCATGTCCATCACGGCGGCCGGATGGCCTTCGGCGGCTCCCAGGTTCACCAGCCGCCCCTCGACCACGAGGCGTACGCGTCGGTCCCCCAGGTCGTACTCGGCGACGTCGTGGCGCACCTCGCGCACGCGGCCGTCCGCGAGCCGGCGCAGGGCGGGCAGGTCGATCTCTGCGTCGAAGTGCCCGGCGTTGGCGAGGATCGCGCCGTCGCGCATGACGCGGAAATGCTCCTCGCGGATCACGCGCAGGTCGCCCGTGGCGGTGATGAAGACCTCGCCCCAGGCCGCGGCCTCCGACATCGGCATCACCATGAACCCGTCCATGAGCGCCTCGATGGCGGGGATCGGGTCCACCTCGCAGACCGTGACCTGGGCGCCCATGCCGCGGAACCGCGAGGCGATGCCGCGTCCGACCCAGCCGTACCCGACGACCACGACGTGCCGTCCGGCGAGGAGGATGTTGGTGGCGCGAAGGATGCCGTCCACGGCCGACTGGCCGGTGCCGTAGCGGTTGTCGAAGAGGTGCTTCGTCTTCGCCTCGTTGACGGCCACCACCGGGTAGCCGAGGGCGCCATCGGCGGCCATCGCGCGGAGGCGGATCACTCCGGTCGTGGTCTCCTCGGTGCCTGCCATCACCTCGGCCACCTGCCCGGGCCGCTCGGTGTGCAGCAGCGTGACGAGATCGCACCCATCGTCCATGGTGACGGCGGGGTGCGTGTCCGCGACGGCGTTGAGGTGGCCGTAGTAGCCGTCGCGATCCTCGCCATGCCGGGCGAACGTCGAGACGCCGTACTCCGCGACCAGCGCCGCCGCGACGTCGTCCTTGGTCGAGAGCGGGTTCGAGGCCGCCAGCGCGATGTCGGCTCCCCCCGCCGCCAGCGTGCGCATCAGGTTCGCCGTCTCGGTCGTGACATGGAGGCACGCCGCGATCCGGACGCCGGCGAGAGGTCGTTCCCGCGCGAAGCGCTCCCGGATCAGTCGGAGGACGGGCATCTCGCGGTCGGCCCACTCGATGCGCCGCCTCCCCTCCGAGGCAAGCGCGAGATCGGCGACGTCGTGGGCCGGCTGCTGGATCACGGGCATGGGGGCAGGACTCCTTCGGGCGGGGAGCGTTCAGGACTCTTTCCGGGCGGGGAACAGGCGCCGTATCGGCGCCATGATGCCATCGAGCGTGCTCGCGCGCCGATGGGCCAGCCGCTCGGCGAAGCGGCAGTGCTCGCGATAGCCAAGGGTACGGTATGCCGCGACCGCGGGCGTATTGTCGGCGCGTACGTTGAGGACGACCTCATCGCAGATCCGCAGCAGTTCCTGCGTGACGGCGCTCGTCGTGATCTTCGCGAAGCCCCTCCCGCGATGGTCGCGGTGCGTCAGCACGTTCCCGACCACGGCGAGCCGGGCCTCGCGGCTGACCACGTGCGTGCCGGCCGCCGCAACAAGCGTGCCGTGGACTCGGACGCCGTAGTACACGCCCTCTGCGATCGCCGACGACGGCAGCCAGGCCGTGAACCCGAGGTCGTAGAGCCGGTTGAGGTCGCCGATCTCCCCGGGGACGAGCCGCGCGGCCAGCCCGGGATAAGGCTGGAACGTCGCCCGATCCACCGCCATGCGGATCATCTCGGGTCCGGGCTCGACCCGGTAGAGCCGCTCGACGGCCGGGAGCACCGGGTACGACATCGCGACGTAGGCGGCGCGGGGTCGGATGAGGTCACGGAGCACGGCTTCGACGCCGGGGGGTTCGCCCATGGTGAACACGGGCTGTGGCGCGAGCCCCGCGTATTCCAGCACGAGGGACCTGGGCACCTGGCCTTCGAACGCGACACCCCAGCGGGTGCGCGAGAACTCGCGATCGTCGAGGTCGCACAGGGCATAGGCGGCGAACAGGCGATCCTCCTCGAGGAACGAGCGCAGGAGATCGCGGTCGGTCGTGAACCGGACCGCGAGGCTCGATTCGCCGGAGCGGGCACGTGCCAGCGTCACCATCAGGGCCCCCAGCCGTCCTCGTCCTCTGCCTGCACCGTCCCCGGCTGAGCCGCGGGCAGCGCGGTCTCGGCGGATGCGGCCGCAGCGTCGGGCCCGGTCCCGGCTGCAGTATCGGGTCTGGTTCCGGCCGCGTGTCCGGGGGCAGCGGAGACCGCCACGCCGGCCGTTGCCGGAGCGCTCCCCTGCACCACTCCGGGCGCAGGTGGCGAGCCCGACCGGCGCCCCTCGACCGCGCGCGCGAGCGATTCCTCGAAGGGTGCCCCGAGGACTCCGAGCTCCGTGACGAACCCGCGCACCAGCGCCGCGGGCGTGACGTCGAGCACCGGGTTGTTCACTCGGCTCTCCGCCGGCGGGATGCGCCGCCCGTTGACGTCGGCAAGCTCCTCGACGGGCCGCTCCTCCTCCATGAAGCCCCACTCGTCTCCGACGCGCAGGTCGACGGTGCACAGCGGGGCGCAGACGTAGAGCGGGACGCCGTGGCGGGCCGCGACCGCCGCGATCGGGTATGTGCCGACCGGCGCCGAAACGTCCCCGTTGCGTGCGATGCGGTCCGCGGCGACCAGGATGGCGTCGACTCTCCCGCGGGCGACGATCGCGGCCGCTGCCGCGTCGGCGATGACGGTGTGGGCGACGTCCAGTCGCGCCAGCTCGAAGGCCGTGATGCGGGCCCCCTGGAAGGCGGGACGTCCCTCCGGCACCCACGCGTGCACCTCGTGGCCCCGCACCTGGATCTCCTGGACGATGGCAAGCGCGGTGCCAAGCGCTCCCCCGGCCAGCGCGCCCACCGGCCCGTGCACGAGGAGCTCGAGGTGGCGCTCGAACGGGATCGGGAGGACGGCCGCACCGGCTCGACCGAGCGCGGCGTGGTCGAGCATCGCCTCGTCGGCGATCGCCTCCGCCTCCGCGCGCAGTGCGTCCGCCGCGGCGTCGCCGGGCGCCTCCTCCCCCACCGCCTGCCACGTGGCGAGCATCCGGTCGAGCGCGGCTTCCATGGGGCGTGAACTCGGCCGGGACGAGCGGAGGGCGTTGATGGTGCCGTGCAGGGTCGCTGCCCGGATGAACCGCGTGGACGAACGCATCCGCTCGGCGGCGACCAGGACGCCGTACGCGGCCACCTGGCCGAGCACCGGGCCGCCGCGCACGAGGCGATCCCGGATGCAGGCCGCGACCTCGGCGCCGGTGTGGCACGTCACCTCGACCAGCTCGTCCGGCAGACGCCTCTGGTCCACGAGGGTCAGCTCGCCCTCGCGGTAGCGGTACGGGCTCCGGAAGGGCACCACGGGAGGAACCGCGGGCGAATCGTCGAGCCCCAGCAACTGCGTGAGTGGATCCGACGATGCGCCGCCGCCGAACAGCTGCCCGGTGGCGGCGAGCGAGCCGCGCTGCAGGGCGGTCGCGGCGCCCACGAGCTGCGCCGCCGCCTGGACGGCGTCACGGCCGAACGACCGGAAGAAGCTCCGGCGGTCGACGTCGAGCGGGTCGCCGGGCGTCCGCTGCGGGGCACCCTGCGTGCCGGAAATCGGTGCGGCCACCGGCGGACCCGGGGACGCGTCGGGCGTTGCGCCGGGCGCGGAACCGGACCAGGGCAGCGGTTCCTGCCCGGCCGGGCCGCGGTCGTCCGGAGCGCCGCTCCGTTCCCGATCGCTCACCCGGGCCGCCTCGCGGTCAGTACTGGACGATGCTGTGGACGTCGTACCCGCGGAGGCGCTCCCGGCCCTTCAGGAATCGCAGCTCCACGAGGAACGCGAGCGACACCACCTCGCCACCGAGCCGGCGCACGAGGTCGATCGTGCCGCTGACGGTGCCGCCCGTCGCGAGGAGGTCGTCGACGATGAGGACGCGCTGTCCGGGCACGATGGCGTCGCGATGGATCTCGAGGGTGTTGGTGCCGTACTCGAGCGCGTATTCCACGCTCACGGTCTCCGCCGGGAGCTTGCCCAGCTTGCGGACCGGGACGAACCCGACCTCGAGCGTGTAGGCCATCGGCGCGCTGAAGATGAAGCCCCGCGACTCCATCCCGACCACGATGTCGACGCGCTGGTCGCGGTACGGTGCGACGAGAAGGTCGATGGCGCCCTTGAAGGCCTCGCGGTCCTTCAGCAGGGTCGTGATGTCGTAGAACAGGATGCCGGGCTTGGGGAAGTCCGGGACCTCGCGGATCCTCGCGCGCAGGTCATCGGCGGACACGGATCCTTGCTCCCTCACCTCACGGGTCGTCATGACCGGCCCAGTCTACCGCACCGTGCGCCCGCCACCGACGGCGCCGGCGCCCGATGGCACCGGCCACCGACGGCACCGGCGACGACGGCATCGTCGCCCGCGGGCCCGCGTGGCAGCGTACCCTGCGCGGCATGCAGACCGTCGAGATCGTCGTGCGCAACGCAAGCGGGCTCCATGCGCGGCCGGCCACCCTCTTCGTCCAGGCGGCGGCCCGGTACGCGTCCCGGGTGACGCTCGAGAACCTGGACCGTGGTGGACGGGCGGTCGACGCGAAATCGCTCCTGCTCGTCCTGACTGCGGGCGTGTCCAGCGGCCATCGCATACGGATTGCGGCCGACGGGCCCGACGAGGCCGACGCGGTGGCCGGGCTCGAGGCTGCCATCGCCTCCGGGCTGGGCGAACCGATCGACGGGGCCGGCGCGTCCGCCTGAAACCGGAAGCGGTCGACGGCGCGGAGGCGCGCGTCTGAAACCGGGCGCGCGGTCAGGCCGTCGCGCCCTCGAGCAGGGCGCGGAAGCGCGCCCGCACGACCTCGGCCGACGGGTCGTCGAGCGCGCTCACGGCCGCCTCGCGCGCCCGAGCCTCGTCGACGCCACGGACGGCGCGCCGCACGGCGGCCAGGCTGCCTGCGGCCATGCTGAGCTTGCGGATCCCCAGGCCGACCAGCGCGAGCGCCGCCACCGGGTCACCTGCCATCTCGCCGCACACCGACAGCTCGATGCCGGCCTGCGTGGCGCGCTCGACCGCTTCACGGACCAGCCGCAGGAGGGCCGGGTGCAGCGAATCCTGGTACCGGGCGAGGTCCGGGTTCCCGCGGTCCACCGCGAGCGTGTACTGCAGCAGGTCGTTCGTGCCCAGGCTCGCGAACGCGAGGCGCGGGAAGTAGCTGTCTCCGACGAGGATCGCCCCCGGAATCTCCAGCATGACCCCCAGGTCGACGGGCGCGTGCGGGATGCCGCCCGCCTCGAGCTCCGCGCGCGCCCGGGCGGCCAGCGACAGCAGCGTGGCGGCGTCACCCGCGTCGGCCACCATCGGCGCCATGACCTTCACGGGGCCCGCCACGGCGGCACGCATCGTCGCGCGAAGCTGGGTGAGGAAGAGCCCGGGCCGGGTGGCCGCGAGGCGCAGCGCACGCACGCCGAGGAACGGGTTCGCCTCCGGCGCCATCGGCAGGTACGGGATCGGCTTGTCGCCACCGACGTCGAGCAGCCGGATCGTCACCGGATGCGGCGAGAATGCCTCCACGGCGGCCCGGTACGCCGCCTCCTGCTCGTCCTCCCCCGGCTCGGTGGCGCGCTCCAGGAAGAGGAACTCGGTCCGGAACAGCCCGACGCCGTGAGCCCCGAGCTCGACGGCCCGCGAGGCCTCGTCGGGCGTCCCGATGTTCGCGAGCAGCGTCACCTCCACGCCGTCGCGCGTCACCGCCGGCAGGGACGCCTCGCTCAGCGCCAGAGAATTGGCGCGGCGCGCGCGCTCGGCCCGGCGCTCGATGTCGGCGGACGTCGCCGCGTCGGGCTCGACGAACACCTCGCCGCTGTCCCCGTCGACGGCGATGATGCCGGGGACGAGCGCACCGAGCAGCCCGTGAACGCCGACGACGGCGGGAATGCCGTAGGCGCGCGCCAGGATCGCGGCGTGGGCGGTCGCGGAGCCGGATTCCAGGGCGAACCCGAGCAGGCGGTCGCGCGGCAGCGTGGCGGTCACGGACGGCGCCAGGTCCTCCGCCACGACGATGCTCGCGACGGGCAGGCCCGGCGGCCCCGGATCGGGTACGCCCGCGGCACGACGGGCGACGCGGGCGGCCACGTCGGTCACGTCGGCGGCGCGCGCGGAGAGGAGCTCGTCGCCCAGCCCGCGCAGCTGCTCGGCGAGCGACCGGCCCGCCTCCAGGACTGCCCCGACCGCATCGACGTGGCGCTCGTCGATGGACTGCTCCGCTAGCGAGGCGAGCGCGGGATCCCGGGCCATCTGGGCCTGGGCCGCGAAGATGGCCCCCTCGTCCGCGTGCCCGTCGGCGGTGACCCGCGCCGCGATCGACTCGAGCTCGGCCGCCGCCCGCTCGCACGCGAGCGCGAGCCGCTCCCGCTCGGCCCCGGCCTCGTCCGGGCGCGATGGACCGCGCCTCCGGCTCGCGAGGGGCGTCGACGCGGACCCAGGGCCCGCGCGCGATCCCGCTCGACGCGGGCGTCCCCGACAGCGTGCGCATGGTCGTGATTCTGCACCGGCCACGCCGGGACCGTGGCGCCCTGGCCGCACGCCGGTGCCGGCTCCGCCGAACGGCGGCGGCCACGGCCCGTGGCACCGGCATGCCTGCCGCACGCTGCGTCACTCTCGGGAGCGTCCGGCCGCGACGTGCCGGAGGGATGGCCTCAGTGCGCCCCGGGCCGCGAGCCGAAGCGGCGTTCCGTCCCCGCCACGAGCCGGGCGATGTTGTCGCTGTGGAACAGCCAGATCAGGAGCGGCCCCCCGATGGCATAGAGGTAGTACACGGGCGGCTGGCCGCCGATCGCGGCGAGGGCCGCGAGGCCGACGCCCGCGGCCGCGGACCCGGTGAGCGACGCGAGCGAGGAGTAGCGGCTGGCCAGGAAGACGACCGCGAACACCGGGATGATCAGCACGGCGATGATCGGCTGGATCACGATCAGACCGCCGAACCCGGCGGATACGCCACGCCCACCCTGCATGCCGAGGAACGGCGACCGGCTGTGTCCCACGATCGCGGCCAGCGCGGCAAGGACCTCGACCACGGCTCCTGCCCCCAGCACTCGCGCGAGCAGCACCGCCGCGATGCCCTTGCAGATGTCCAGGAAGCCCGACAGCACCGCGAGGCGGAACCCGAGCGCCCGGGCGACGTTCGCACCCCCGGTCCGTCCGCTCCCCACGGATCGCGGGTCCGGGCCGCCGGCGGCCCGCGCCACGATCACGCCCCACGGGATCCCCCCGATGAGGAACGCGACAACCACGATTGCGATGTCCCGGACCAGGGTGATGGCATCCATGACGGCGGAGTATACGGTCGCGCCCCCCGGACTCAGCCGGCAGGCGCCGCGCCGGCGAGCTCGGCCAGGAGCCGGTCCGGGCGGCCGCGGAACCAGGTTCGCCTGTCGGGGTCGCTCGCCGCGTCCTCCACCAGTCGCCGGAGCCCCGCATTGACGGGAGCGGGAACGCCGACGCGCTCGCCTGTGGCGGCCACGGCGCCGTTGAGCCACACGACCTCGGTGGGTCCCGGGCCCGCGGCAAGCGCGAGCCGCAGCGACGGCATCTTCCCTCCGCGGGCCCCGCCGAGGATCCTGGACAGGATCGGCCGGGCGATGGGTGCAGGCGCGCGGAAGGCACGGACCAGGAGCCGGACGTCCGCGCCCGGGAGCGCGCGGGGCCGCAGCCCGAGGCCGCTCATCACCGCCAGCGCCTCCAGCTCCTGGCGACGCTCGACCTCGAACAGCGCGGAGTCCGCGTAGATGGCGCCGACGTCCAGATCGAGCAGGGCACTCGTGGCGTTGCCGACCAGGTTCGCGATCAGCTTCGACCACTTCATGGCCCCTGCGTCGGGGAACACCGCGGCTCGCATGCCGCCGGTCCGGAACGCGTCGGCAAGTGCGCGAGCCACGTCCACGGGAGGGGCCAGGCCGGCCCCGGTCCCGGTCCCGACAGGTGCCAGGCCGATGCCGCCACGGTTGAGCCAGCGCGCCTCGCCCGCCGGTCCGACTTCGACCGCGGCCGTGAGCGAGGCGGCGATCAGCGGGCTCCCGACGCGGATCGCCGACACCTGCTCCTCGGCGCCGATCCCGTTCTGGACCGTCACGGCCGGGAGGAGCGGACGCCCGTCGAGCACGCCGAGCGCGGCGGGCAGGTCGAAGCGCTTCACCGCCAGCACCGCCACGTCGAGGTCGTCGGGGAGCGTGCCGGAGGCGGAGAGGCGCTCGACCGGCACGACGCGGCGCCGGTCGCCCGGGCCGTCCAGCTCGAGCGGGCCGCGCTCCGGAACCGCAGGACCTGATCGCGCAACGAGGACCACGCCGTGCCCCGCCTCCGCGAGGCACCCCGCCAGCACCGAGCCGACGGCGCCCGCGCCGATCACCGCCACTCGCATGGGACGCTGGCGGCTCAGTCCGCGACGTGCTTGTCGAATGCGGACGACGCCTCGGCGGTCGCGAGCACGGCATCGAGGCCGTCCCCGATGCTCGCCTGGACGGCCGCGAACACGGCACCCTCGACGAGGGGACCGCCGCTGATGCGCACCCGTGCGGCGAGCGACGGATCGACAAGGCTCTCCAGCGCGAATCGCGCCGCATGGACGGCGCCGTTGAAATCGACGACGACGACCACGCCGGCGCCCGCGTCGGCTTCCTCGATCGCGGCGGCGATCCGGACCGGGTCCTCGCCGAGGGACCCGTCCTGCGTGCCTCCCGCCGCGACCACGCGGACGTCGGGCGCCTGCTCGCGAGCCATCTGCAGGGCCATCTCCACGATCCCGTCGGCCACAGCGGCGGAATGCGACGCGACGACGATCCCGACGAGCGGGCGGTGTCCGGCCGGCCCCGTGCCCTCCGTCACGCCGCGGTCTCCGCCCTCGCCGCCTCGTGACCCATCACCGGCGGGTGACCTGTCACGGGCATGTAACCAATCACCGCCGCGTGATCCATCGCCGGCCGGTGACGCGTCACCGGCGGGTGACGAGGATGGCCAGCAGGGCCGCCCCGTAGACGATCGTGACGAGCCAGACGATCACGAAGGCCCGGGTGACGATGCGCTCGGCGCGCGTGCTGAGGCCGAAATCGAAGATGACCGCGCGCAGGCCGAGCAGTCCGTGCCAGCTCACGACCACCAGGAACAGCGTCTCGAGCGGCAGGATGACGGGGTTGGTGATGTAGTCGATGACCTGCTGGTAGTCGCGCAGCCCACCCTGGACCACGAAGTGGTTGGCGATCATGTGCAGGGTCACGAGCACCAGCACGAGGGCGCCGGTGATCGCCTGCCAGCCCCAGCCCACGCCCGGCAGCGTGTCGTGTTCCTCGGGAGCCCAGCGCTCGGGGAGCTCGGGTGGTCGTGCCAGCGCCCCGGGTCGCTCGTTCGTCCTTCCTGTCATGCCCTCAACCCCCGTGGCTGATGAACATCAGCACGCCGATCACCAGCACGATCGCGCCGATCGTCCCGAGCGCAAGCAGCATGGCCCGCTGGCGATCCACGACCAGGCCGAACCCCACCAGCGTGAGCCTGATGCCGTTCAGTCCGTGGATCAGGAGGCCCGCGAGCAGGACGACGTCCATCACGAGGAAGACCGGGTTCAGGAACCAGTTCTTCAGGAGCGAGTCCCACGCGGACGGCCCGACGGCGAGCTGAGAGAGGATCACGAGGTGCAGGTACAGGTAGAAGAGGACGCCAAGGCCGGTCACCCGGTTGAGGATGAACGCCCAGCCTCCCAGCCGGCGGCCACGGACGTCGACCCACGCCATGATGCCCCGGCGACGGGCCGGCGGGGGTGGTGTGCGGTCGGTGGTGACGGCGCGTTCGGTCATCGTCGTGCCCCCACGGGCTCCGCCGGCGTCCGTCGCCATCGACGGCCGATGAGCGAGCCGCGCAGCTTCATGATATGGCCCGCCGGGTCCACGTTCGACGGGCACGCCTCGGTGCACTCGAAGGCCAGGTGACAGCGCCACGCGCCGTGCGCGTCGTCGGCGAGACGCATCACGAACGGGACGTCGGCGCCCCGCGGCTCCTCCCTGACCCGGTCAGCGGCCGCAAGGGCGGCGGGACCGAGGTAGGTGGAGTCCGTGCCGGCGATCGGGCACGCGGAGACACAGATGCCGCACTCGATGCAGTCCTCGTACCGCTCCGCATACGGGATGCCTTCGGCCGTGTGCGATCCCGGCACGAGTTCGCTCTCGCGCACGAGCGGGCGATCGGCGGCATTGAACCGCGCAAAGAACGGCCCCATGTCGACGACGAGGTCGCTGATCACCGGCGCATTGTCGAGGGGTTCCACCACGACCTCGGCCGACCCCAGTTCGCGGACGTTCGTCACGCACGCCAGGACCTCGCGATCGTTGACCTTCATGCCGCACGTGCCGCACGACGCGTGGAAGCAGGAGTGCCGGAGCGTGAGGCTGGGGTCCTGCGTCCGCCTGATGGCCGTGAGCGCGTCGAGCACGGTGGTGCGCGGTCCGATGGGGACCTCGAAGCGGTCGTGATGGGGGGCCTCGTCGCCCTGCTTGAAGCGGTGGACGCGAAGAGTGGTCGTGTCGCTCATCGGCTCACGCAGCGTAATAGGCGGTGTGGGGCAGCAGGACGGTGTCGCGCGTCCGGCAGGGCGCATCGATCCCGAGCTTGCCGCTGACGACGTTGGCGGTGGTCTCGGCCATGGCCCGGGCCGTGGTCGCCTTTCCGCCGGAGATCGTGACGAACCCCTCGACTCCGTCGCTCTCCCTGTGATCGAAGCACTTGAACGTCCGGCTCAGCTCGCGGCCCGTCGATGCCCCCCGGGACCCGATGAGCGGCCGGGCCGCCGACCACGCCTGGCGGAAGGGAGCGGACCTGACGGCAGGGATGATCTTCGCGCCCTCCGCGTACATGCGCTGCACGTGGTCCTCGGGCACGCCCAGGTCGTCCGGGTCCTCGACGACCCAGGAGCTGGTCCCGACGATCGAGAGCGCGCGCTGCGGGACGACGATGTCGCCGTCGCCGGACTTGTGCATCCGGTTGACGACCATGTTGCACAGCCGGCCGCGCAGCGCGAGGAGGACGCCCGGCGAGGGCTGGATCGGGACGTCGACGCCGGCCATGGCGGCGATCTTCTCGGCCCACGGCCCGGCCGCGTTCACGACGAGGTCCGCGCCGATCTCGAAGTCCTTCTCCGTCCGGTGGTCGCGCCCCCGCACCCCCGTGACGCACCCGTCCCGGACGATCAGCTCGTTGACCTCGCAGAACGGCTGGATGATGGCGCCGTTCGCGCGGGCGGTCGCGAACCACCGCAGCGGGAGGCGCATCGCGTCGAAGGTCGCGTCGGGGACCTGGATCGCGCCCTTCAGCGCAGGGTTCAGGTTGGGTTCGAGGCGCAGCGCCTCGGCCGGCGTCAGCCAGCGAGCCGGGATCCCGGTCTCGCCGCAGGCCGCGAAGAGCTTCGCGCCGTACGCCATGTCCTCGTCGTCGATCCCGACGAAGAGCCCGTCGTTCTCCTCGAACGATCCGGGCGCGACGCGCCGCAGAAGCTTGTTCTCCTCGATGCATTCGACCGCGGACTCGGCGTCGTTGACCGCGTAGCGCGCTCCGCTGTGCAGCAGTCCGTGGTGACGTCCGGTGGTACCGGACGTGATCTCGCCGCGTTCGACGAGGGTGACCCGGATGCCCCGGAGGACCAGGTCGAGGGCCAGGGCGCCACCCGTGCCTCCCCCGCCGACGATCACGACGTGCGGGGCTGGCGAACGGAACGTGGCGTTCATTGGCTTGTCTCCGACCAGGCCCTTCGGGGTCCGGATCCGTTCAGAGGCTCAGTTCTCGACCCAGTCGAAGGTCCTCGTGACGGCCTTCTTCCAGAGGCGGAGATCCGTCTCGCGGGTGGTGGCATCCATCTTGGGCTGCCATTCCTTGTCCTTCGCCCAATTCTGGCGCAGATCCTCGACGGCGCTCCAGAAGCCGACCGCGAGGCCGGCCGCATAGGCGGCACCGAGGGCCGTCGTCTCCGCCACCTTCGGGCGAACGACCGGCACGCCGAGGACGTCGGACTGGAACTGCATGAGGGTGTCGTTGTAGACCATGCCGCCGTCGACCTTGAGGGCCGTGAGCGGAACGCCGGAGTCGGCGTTCATCGCATCCAGGACCTCGCGGGTCTGCCAGGCCGTCGCCTCGAGCACGGCTCGTGCGATGTGGCCCTTGTTCACGTAGCGCGTGAGGCCGGCGATGACGCCACGCGCGTCGCTCTTCCAGTAGGGGGCGAACAGTCCCGAGAACGCCGGCACGAAGTACACGCCGCCGTTGTCGTCGACCGTCTTGGCGAGCTCCTCGATCTCGGGCGAGGTCTTGATCATGCCGAGGTTGTCGCGCAGCCACTGCACGAGCGCCCCGGTGATCGCGATCGAGCCCTCGAGGGCGTACACGGCCGGCTCGCTGCCGATCTTGTAGCCCAGGGTCGTGAGCAGGCCGCTCTTGGACGGGACCGCCTTGGTGCCCGTGTTCAGGAGCATGAAGCAGCCGGTGCCGTAGGTGTTCTTCGCCTCGCCGGCGGAGAAGCACGTCTGGCCGAAGAGGGCTGCCTGCTGGTCGCCGAGGTCGCCTGCGACCGGCACGCCGGCCAGGTCGCCCGTGGCCTTGCCGTACACCTCGCTCGAGGCCTTGATGGCCGGAAGCATGGAGCGCGGGATGCCCATGAGCTTCAGGATCTCGGGATCCCAGTCGAGAGTCTCGAGGTTCATCAGCATGGTGCGGCTGGCGTTCGTGACGTCCGTCACGTGCACGCCGCCACCGACGCCGCCGGTGAGGTTCCAGATGCACCAGGTGTCGATGTTGCCGAACATGAGGTCGCCGGCATCGGCCTTGGCGCGCGCGCCCTCGACGTTGTCGAGGACCCACTTGACCTTGGGGCCCGAGAAGTACGTGGCCAGCGGGAGTCCGACCTTGGCGCGGAGGCGATCCTGGCCGCCGTCCTTGGCGAACTCGTTGATGATCACGTCCGTGCGCGTGTCCTGCCAGACGATCGCGTTGTAGACGGGCTTGCCGGTCCGGCGATCCCAGACGACCGTCGTCTCGCGCTGGTTGGTGACGCCCACCGCCGCCAGGTCGGCCGCGGTGATGCCCGCCTTGGCGAGCGCGCCGCGGATGACCTCGACGCTGCGCGTCCAGATCTCCAGCGGATCGTGCTCGACCCATCCGGGCTTCGGATAGATCTGCTCGTGTTCCTTCTGGTCGATCGCGACCACGCCGCCTGCGTGGTCGAAGACCATGAAACGGGTGCTGGTCGTGCCCTGGTCGAGGGCGCCGACGTACTTCGCCATGTGTGTCTCCCAGCTAGTTGACCCGCCGGCCCAGGCGCCGGCTACGAGGCCTGGTTACCTGGCCTCCGCCCCTGCGAACGTGTCGGCGGCGGCCTTCAGGAGGAAATAGGAGGACGTCGCGCCGGGATCCTGGTGGCCGGCGCTCCGTTCCCCGAGGTAGCTCGCGCGGCCCTTGCGGGCCACGAGCGGGATGGTCGCGAGCATCCCCTGCTCGGCGGCCGAGACCAGGCGGTCGAGGGCGTCCTGCAGCGGGACGCCGGACGCGGCGGCCTCGCGCAGCGCGTCCCGCGCCGGCAACAGCGTGTCGAGCATGGTCTTGTCGCCCAATTCCGCCTTGCCGATCCGCTGGATCCCGGCGACCCCGGCGTCGAGCGCCGTGACGAGGTCGTCGAGCCCCATGGCCTCCCGGCCGACGGTGGCCGTTCCGAGCTGGAGGAAGAAGGTTCCGTACAACGGACCGCTCGCCCCGCCGACGGTCGATACCAGCGTCATCCCCACGGACTTGAAGGCGGCGCCGATGTCGCGGGTGGGCAGGCCCGGGAGCTTCCCGATCACGGCCTGGAAGCCCCGGTCCATGTTGATCCCGTGGTCGGCGTCCCCGATCGCGGAATCGAGCCCGGTGAGGTACTCCTTCTGGTCCCTGACGGTTGCGGCGAACGTGTTGATCCAGGCGACGACGTCGTCGTACGTGATGGGTGTCGCCCCGCTCATCCGCCCGTGCACCTTCCCTTTCGTGCGAGGTGATCCGCCCGAGCTGCGGGTTGGTCAGATCCCCCAGCGCAGGGCCGGGGTCTTCACCGGTGCATCCCAGAGACGAGTCAGCTCGTCGTCGAGCCGGAGCAGGGTGATCGAGCAGCCGGCCATCTCCAGCGAGGTGATCCAGTTGCCGACGAAGCTGCGGCCGATGGCGATCTGGCGCCCCTCGAGGATCCGGGCGAGCTTGTTGAACACGATGTAGAGCTCCATGAGCGGCGTGCCGCCCATGCCGTTGACGAACGCGAGGACGGAATCGCCCGCCTTGAACGGCAGGTCGTCCAGGATCGGCGTGGCGAGCATCTCGGTGATCTCGTCGGCCGTGGCGAGCTTCATGCGGGTGCGGCCCGGCTCGCCGTGGATGCCGATGCCGATCTCCATCTCGTCTTCGCCGAGCTCGAAGGTAGGCTTGCCGGCCGCGGGAACGGTGCAGCTCGTCAGGGCCATGCCCATCGAGCGGACGTTGTCCTGCACCTTCTGGCACAGCGCGGTGACGGTCTTGAGGTCGGCTCCCGCCTCGGCAGCGGCGCCGACGATCTTCTCGGCGAGCACGGTACCGCCGACGCCTCGCCGACCCGCCGTGTAGAGCGAGTCCTTGACGGCGACGTCGTCCGCGATGACGACGGACGTGACTTCGATCCCCTCGGCCCGTGCCATCTCGGCGGCGAGCTCGAAGTTCATGATGTCGCCCGTGTAGTTCTTGACGATGTGGAGGACACCGGCCCCGCCGTCGACGGCCTTGGTGGCCGCCAGCATCTGGTCGGGAACCGGCGACGTGAAGACGGCCCCGGGGCACGCCGCGTCGAGCATGCCCATGCCCACGTAGCCGCCGTGCATCGGCTCGTGGCCGGAGCCACCACCGGAGATCACGCCGACCTTGCCGGCGCGGGGAGCGTCGGTCCGCACGACGACGTTGGGCTCGATCACCCGGATGAGGTCGCCATGGGCGGCGACCATTCCGGCGAGCTCCTCGTCGACGGCGGCGTCAGGAGTATTGATCAGCTTCTTCATCGGTTCTCCTGCGGTCATGCCTGCCGGCGTGCCCGCCGCCGGCCGGCCCGGTGGCGGGCCGACGGCGGGACGCGCGACACGGGTACCGGCGTCAGGCCGGCGACAACCGGCTCAGGCTCCGATGGCCTACTTCACCAGGATGTAGTTGGTGAAGCCGACGTAGTAGACAGCGGCCGCGAGGGCACCGCCGATGAGTGGGCCCACCACGGGCACCCACGAGTATTCCCAGTCCGACTTGCCTTTGCCGGGGATCGGCAGGACCGCGTGGATGATGCGCGGGCCCAGGTCGCGGGCGGGGTTGATCGCGTATCCGGTCGTGCCGCCGAGCGACAGGCCGATCGACCAGACGACCAGCGAGACGGGGAGGGCGCCGAGCGAGGCGAGGCCGGAGGCATCGCCGTTGTGGCCGAACGAGAACACAAGGAACACCAGCACGAACGTGCCGATGATCTCCGAGATCAGGTTCAGGCCGTAATTGCGGATGTTCGGGCCAGTGCTGAAGACCGCGAGCTTGAGGCCCTGGTCCTCGGTCACCTTGAAGTGATCCCAGTAGTGGAGCGCGACGAGGGCGGCGCCGATCATGGCGCCGATCATCTCGGCTGCCCAGTAGCCGGGCACCGCGTCCCAGCCGATGCCGGATCCGGCATGCAGGGAGCCCATGACGGCCAGGCCGATGGTGACGGCCGGGTTCAGGTGCGCGCCGCTGATCGGTCCGGCAATCACGACGCCGCAGAACACTGCGAGCGCCCATGCCGTGGTGATGACGATCCAGCCCGAGTTCTGGGCCTTCGACTTGGAAAGAAGAACTGCCGCGACCACGCCGTCGCCGAGCAGGATGAGCATTCCCGTGCCGAAGATCTCGGCGAGGAACTTCTCAGCTGTCATCCCGTGTGTACTCCCTCAAAAGGATGGGATGGTTCCGCGGAACCGCGACCGGGGGAATGTGGCCGGCGCGCTTGGGCGGCGCCGGATCGGAAGTCGGACTCGGAACCCCGGCCGGGGTGAGCAAGAAGCGAAGTCCTCCGAGCGGCCTCCTTTCCAGCCACCGCCGACACGGTGCGGCTCCCCCCGTGCGCACACGCAAACCGCCGGCGGCTACGTCCGTACCTATCCGGACCACTGTACGTCGCGATCGGGCTGCGAAATCTCAATACATCGTCTAGATCGCGGAACGGGCCGCGCTTGTATCCGGCGCATGTCAGAGCGCGGGATCCCCTTCAGCCGACGGCAGCGTCACCTCCACGCCGGTGGGCAGACACGAGGAAGCGACCGGCGTCACTACCGGTCGCTTCCGATTTGACTGGATCGGGAGTTCGACGAGGGCCTCCGGCCCGGGCGGCGTGCTAGGGCTTGCGGTCGCCGGCCCAGTGCTGCTCGCCGGGATTGTGGCCGAGCCCGGTGGGCCCGGCCTCGCCCGGCGGCATCGCTCCGCCGGGCTCCTCCGCGTCAGGATCCGGGGACTCCCCCGCCCATTCGTTCTTGTTCCAGTGCTGCGACTCGGATCCGGCCGGGGCCTCGCCGGCCCATTCCCGCCGGTTCCACTCGCGGGGCCCGCGTCCGGCCGTCTCGTTCATGTCGTCAACCGGTGGGTTCGCGCGGCTCTCGGTCATGGCGTCGACCGGCGAGTTCCCGTGAGCGGAACGGGGGTCGAGGGGGTCGTCCGAACGAGCTCCCTCGCCGCCGTTCAGAGCGCGGGCCTGGCGGCGCGCGTGCTCGTCCTTGTCGTATGCGACCACGGTGGGCCTCCTTTCGCGTGGCACCGCCACGCCACACGACGGTAGCGCCGGTCGGGTATGGGCCGGCCCACGACGGTCGCGACATCCGTTGCATCCGCGGGGCAGGTACCAGACGGGCCAGGTGCGACGCGGGCCAGGTGCGACGCGGGCGGTCAGTCGCCGGGAGGCCGCCGTTCCAGCGGGACGCCGGGATACGTGGACACGAGCGCACGCACGAACATGAGGCTGGACGCTGCCCCGGGGTCGAGATGGCCGGCGGACCGCTCACCGAGGTAGCTCGCGCGACCGCGCCGCGCAACGAGCGGCCTCGTTTCCTCCATGCCCATCGCCGCGGCCTCTGCGGCCCGTGACAGCGCCTCCGCCACGTCATCGCCTGCGTCCATGGAGCGGCGCAGTGCAAGCGATGCGGGGACCAGCGCGTCGAGCATCGTCTTGTCCCCAGGGGTGGCCCGGCCGAGGGCGGCGATGGCCTCCACGGCAGCATCGAACGAGAGGACCAGCATGCGGACCGGGTCGGTCGTGCGCTGCCCGGGGCCGATCGCGGAAAGGCCGCCACGGCCCCGCCCTGCGACGTGACCAGGGCCGTGCCCGGTGCCGGCCTGCGGGCCTCCTGCCGCGGCACGCATCCCGTCGGGGACATCCGGGGGCCGGGTTGCGGCGACTCGATCGGCCTCGGCGGCTCGGTCGGCCGCGGCGGCTCGATCGGCCGCGGCGGCTCGATCGGCCTCGGCGGCTGCGTCGGCCTCGACCGTGAGGGCGGCGCCCGCGCGCTGGAGCGCACGCCCGTACAACGCGCCGCTCGCGCCCCCGACCGAACCCAAGATCAGCCGACCGGCCCGTTCGAGCAGTTCCCCAGCCGGCAGCGCCGCCGTTTCCGCGTCGTCCAGTGCCTCCAGGACGCGCCGCATGCCGCGATCGAGGTTGATACCGTGGTCGCCGTCCCCGATCGCGGCGTCGAGGTCCGTGAGCCATTCCCGCTGCTCGGCGACGGCCGCGGCGCTCGCCCGCAGCCAGGCCCGGACCCATGTCGCGCTCATCGGCTCTTTCCGCATCGCCGCGGGGAGCGAGCGCGATTCCGTGCGCGGCGATGGCGCGCGGCGAGCCGGGCCAGTCGGACGGACGCGCCGGCGCCCCGATCGCATCACCCGCGCTCGTCACCGGGGAACTTGGGCATGCCCGCTGCCGCGTCGGCCGCCGCAAGCACGGCCTCGAGGCCGGCACCGGCCGCCGCCTCGATCGCGGCGAAGATGGCACCCTCCACGATGGGCCCGCGGCTCAGGCGGGTGAGGCGGCGCTCCGCCTCGGTGGCCTCCTCGAGCGCGATCTCGACCGCCATCGTGGCGCTCCCGAGGTCGACCAGGACGACCGCCCCGTCACCACGGCTCGCGGCGAGCGTCTCGTGCAGGGCCTCCAGCACCTGCGGGGCGCTCGTCCCCAGCCGGCCCTGGGCGCTGCCGGCCGCGAGTCCGACCGGGACGCCCGGCGCGGCCTGCGCGACCATGGCACGGAGGCCCTGAACAAGCTCCGGGCTGTGTGCCACGAGGACGAGTCCGACCACCGTTCCTCCGAGCCCGCCCGGGCGGCGCGTCACGACGGTCCCGCGGCGCCGATTCCGCCTCGTACACTACGAACCGGATGAGCATAGACCGCGTATCCGATCCGGTGAAGGCCCGTGCGCGGACTCGGGCCGCCGTTCGGCGGCCCTCGCGCCCGACCCGTGCGCACGACCGGCACGCCCTGGCCGCGGCCCGTGCGGCCGGGGCGAAGCCCGTGGACAGGGTGGCGCTGGTCGCGTATTTGGTCCGGGTCACTCGCGCACTGCAGCGCCATCGCGTCCTGCTGGACCGGCTCGACGCGGCACTCGGCGACGGCGATCACGGCGAGAACATGGCGACCGGGTTCGGCGCGGTGCTCGGCGCGGGCCTCGACGCGGCGCCGACAGCCGACCTGGGCGCGCTGCTCAGGAGCGCCGGCCACGTGCTGGTCGCGAGCGTCGGCGGCGCCAGCGGGCCGCTGTACGGGACTGCGTTCATCGAGGCGGGCTTCTCGCTGGGTGGTTCGACGCGCGCGGACCCGGCCGCGCTCGCGGACGCGCTCGACGCGGCGGTTCGCGGCCTGGCGCGCCGGGGCCGCTGCGACCCCGGCGACAAGACCATCCTCGATGCGTTGCAGCCGGCTGCCGTGGCCTTTCGGACGGCGGTGACTGCCGGAGAGCCCGTGGAACGGGCCGTCCGGGCGGCCGCCTGGGCGGCGTACGCAGGCATGCGCGCGACGACTCCGCTCGTCGCGCGTCGTGGTCTCGCCCTCCGCCTCGGCGAGCGGTCGCGGGGGCACCAGGATCCCGGCGCGACCTCGTGCTTCCTCCTCGTCCGCGCCATGCTGCCGCCGCACCGTCACGCTGCCGGACGCCGCGCATGACGCAGCGCGGCGTCGTCCCGCCCTGGGCCACGCCGGGCTCGAGCGGACAACGCGAGTCCGGCGCGGACGACCGGCGCCGGGTCCCGGACCGGCGAGCCGGCCGTCTCCGGATGGCGGCGCTCGAGGCGGATCGATGGCGCTCGTTCGAGGACGCGCAGCGCGAGGCGGACACCATGTTCGCCCAGTACCAGCTGAGCCAGCTGCTGGCCTCGGGCGCCTCCGTCACGGAGCTCGGCACCGCCGTCCTCGATGAACTGCGCCGCCACGACGACGCCTGGGCCGGCGCCCTCTGGCTCACGCAGCCGGGCGGCAACGCGCTGGTCCTCGTCGCACGCGCGTTCGACGGCGCGGCTCCGGCGAGAGCACCGGATGCGCCCCCGGCCGAGATCGAGGACGCCGCGGCGGCGGCCCGCTGGTGCGGAGTCAGCGGCTGGGCCGGCGTGGCCCTCGAGGAGAGCCACGACACCGGCGAAGGCTTCGAACAGCACACCGTGGGATTCGTCGCGCTGGCCTCGCGCCGGCCGCGCGGCGCGGGGGAGCTGCCCAGCTTCCTCCCGCGGGTTCGTCACGAACTCGCGATGGCCTTCCGTGCGGCGCAGCTGCGCGAAGACCTGGCGGGTGAGCGGTCCCTGCTCTCGGCGATCCTGGATGGGGCGACCGACGCGATCGTCGCCGTCGACGTGCACGGCACGGTCGTGCGCCTCAACCAGGCGGCGCTCGCGCTGCTGGACGTGGCCCCCGACGAGGTGCCCGGACCGTGCCGCGACGTGCTCGGCTGTACACGCCCACGCCCGGGCACCGACGGACATCCCCTGCGGTGCGGTCCGCGGTGCCCGTTCTCCGAAGTCCTCGCGGGCGCGCCGCCCATCGTCGGGCGCGAGCAGACGGTGATCGGCCGCCACGACGAGGAGATCCCCGTGGTCGCGTCGTACGCGCCGATGACCGGCGCGGGGGCCGGTGCGGTCGCCGTGATCCACGATCTCCGTGCGGCCAGGGCGCTCGACGAACTGCGCTCGACGTTCGTGGCGGCCGTCTCGCACGACCTGCGCACGCCGCTCGCCCTCATCACGGCGTACGTCGACACCCTGCTGGGCCTCGACCTCGACGAGGATGCCCGGCGCCGCGCGGTGGAGGGAATCGGGAACGCGGCCGGCAGGCTCACGAGCCTCGTCAACGAGATCCTCGACGTGGCCCACCTGGAGGGCGACCGGATCGCCCTGCGTCGTGCACCCGCGTCTCTGTCCGCGATCGCCTCGCGGATCGCGGCCGAGTTCGGCGACGCCCCCGGAACGCCGCCGATCGACCTCCTGCTGCCGCCCGACCTGCCCGCCGTGGACGTGGACGCCGACCGGATCGCGCAGGTCCTGGACAACCTCGTCGCGAACGCGGCGAAGCACGGTGGCCCGGAGGGCAGGATCTCGATCAGCGCCTGCTTCAGCGACCGGCGGGTGGTGGTCAGCGTCGAGGACCAGGGGCCGGGCATCGACCGCTCGGAACGTGACGAGGTCTTCGAGCGCTTCTATCGCGGCCGCCAGGCGCGCAAGGGCAACACCCCCGGGAGCGGGCTGGGCCTGTACGTCTGCCGGCGGCTCGTCGAGGCGCACGGCGGGGAGATCTGGGTCGACGATCGAGAGCGGGGCACGTCGATCTCGTTCACGCTGCCGATCGCAACGTCGGCGCGGAGCCGAAGAGCGGCGGGCGCGGCGTGGCGGGCAGGCTCCTCGTGATGCGGAGAGCCGCGCCATGAGCGAGGGTGAGGCGGAGCGGATCCTGATCGTCGAGGACGAACGCGAGTTCGCGGAACTGCTCCGGCTGTGGCTCGACCGGCACGGCTGGCAGACGCTCATGGCCCACGACGGGTGGGAGGCCCTTCGGATCTTCGACGAGCAGCCCCCCGACCTCGTCCTGCTCGACATCGGTCTGCCCGGCCCGGACGGCTGGGAGCTGATCGACCGGATCCGTTCGCGGAGCCAGGTTCCCGTGCTCATGGTCACCGCACTGGGGGCCGAGGCCGACAAGATCCGCGGGCTCGGGGCAGGCGCCGACGATTACATGAACAAGCCGGTCAGCTTCCCCGAGCTCATCGCGCGCGTGCAGGCTGCGCTGCGCCGCTCGCATCCTCGCTCGTCCCAGGACGAGGACCCCGGCATCCTCATGCGCGGCGCGGTGCACATCTACCCGCGCAGCCACCGTGTGCTGGTCGGTGGCATCGAGATCCACCTGACACCCACCGAGTTCAGGCTGCTGCGGTACCTGGCCGAGCACCCGGGGGAGCTCGTCGGGCACCGCGAACTGCTGCAGGCCGTGTGGGGGCCGACGTACGGGGATGAGGCCCAGCTCCTGCGGGTCACGATGCGGAACCTGCGGGCCAAGCTCGCCTCGGCGGCCCCGGAACGGCGCTTCATCGCGACCGAGTACGGCCTGGGGTACCGCTTCGTTCCGGCCTGACAATCGCCGTCGACCCGTGGGGGCCGCGGTCAAGCCGCCAGGGCCGCGGTCAAGCCGCCAGGGCCGCGGGCCAGGCCGCCAGACCGGCGGTCAGGCCGTGACCTCCTCCGATGCCTCCGAGAGCCGTTCGATGATGGTGCGCGCGGTTCCCCACAGGTCGGCCGCCCGCCCCGCCCGCACGCGCACCTGGTTCGAGGCGATCCGCAGCGATCCCGGCGCGAGCCCGGCCGGCCTCCAGCCGGGGGCCTGCAGCGCACGCACGACCGCGCCGCGCGGCCAGTCCGGCGGGAACCGGAAGATCAGCTCCGCGTCCTCGCGCGACACGGACGCGATACCGGCACGCTCGGCCAGCAGCCGGAGGTGCGCGACCTCCAGCAGGCGGCCGGCGGGTGGAGGGAGCGTGCCGAAGCGGTCGGCCAGGTCGGCGCGGGCCGCCTCCAGCTCCTCCTCGGTTCGCACGCGCGCCAGCCGCCGGTAGAACTCGAGTTTCTGGGGCTCGCCGGCCACGTAGTCGTCCGGCAGGTATGCGTCGATCGGCAGATCCACGATGGCCGCCGGGCGCGAGATCCGCGGCTCGCGTTCCTCGAGGATCGCCTTCTGCTCCTCGACCGCCTCCGCCAGCAGCCGCGTGTAGAGGTCGAATCCGACGGCCGCGATGTGCCCGTGCTGCTCGGCGCCGAGGATGTTGCCCGCGCCCCGGATCTCCAGGTCGGCCAGCGCGATCTGGAAGCCGGCGCCCAGCTCGGACGCGTTGAAGATGGCCTGCAGGCGCTTCCGTGCCACCTCGCTCAGCCGGTCGCGGCGACGGTACAGGAGGTACGCGTAGGCGCGGCGTGCGCTGCGCCCGACCCGTCCCCGGAGCTGGTAGAGCTGCGCGAGGCCGAGCGCGTCGGCGCGATCGATGACGATCGTGTTCGCGTTCGGGATGTCGAGCCCCGACTCGATGATCGTCGTGCAGACGAGGACGTCCCACGCCCCCTCCGAGAAGGCCAGCATGACCCGCTCGAGCTGACCTTCCGGCATCTGGCCGTGCGCGACGGCGATGCGCGCCTGGGGCAGGAGGCGGCGAAGCTGCTCGGCCTGCGCCTCGATCGTCTCCACGCGGTTGTGGACGAAGAACGCCTGGCCGCCACGGTCGAGCTCGCGGAGGATCGCGTCCCGCACCAGCCCGGCCGACGCCTCCGCCACCCGCGTCTGGATCGGCAGGCGGTCCTCGGGCGGGGTCTCGATCACGCTCATGTCGCGGACGCCGGAGAGGGCCATGTTCAGGGTGCGGGGGATCGGGGTGGCCGACAGCGTGAGCACGTCCACCGCGCGCCGGAGCTGCTTGAGGCGCTCCTTGTGCGCGACCCCGAACCGCTGCTCCTCGTCGACGATCACGAGGGCGAGGTCGTGGAACTGCACGTCCCGCGACAGCAGCCGGTGCGTCCCGATCACCAGGTCGACCGTCCCGCGCGCCAGGCCCTCGATGGCGGCCTGCTGGTCGGTCGCGGACACGAAGCGGCTCAGCAGCCGCACGGTGATCGGGTATGCGGCGAAGCGCTGCGTGAAGGTCACGTAGTGCTGCTGGGCGAGGACCGTGGTCGGCACCAGCACCGCCACCTGCTTGCCGTCCTGGATGGCCTTGAACGCGGCGCGGAGCGCGACCTCGGTCTTGCCGTACCCGACGTCGCCCACCACCAGGCGGTCCATCGGTTCGGTCCGCTCCATGTCGGCCTTCGCCTCCACGACCGCGCGTGTCTGGTCCGGCGTCTCCTCGTACGGAAACGCGGCCTCCATCTCCTGCTGCCACGGCGTGTCCGGCGAGAACGCGTGGCCGTGGGCCTTCGCCCGGGCCGAGTAGAGCTCGAGCAGCTCCTTCGCGAGGTCGGTGACCGCCCTGCGGACGCGGGCCCGGGTGCGCTGCCACTCCGCGCCGCCGAGCTTCGAGAGCTGCGGATTCTCGCCGCCCGAGTACCGGCTGATCCGGTCGACCTGCTCGACCGGCAGGAAGATCCGGTCCGTGCCGGAGAAGTGCAGCTCGAGGTAGTCGCGTTCCTCGCCCGACGCGCCGGCACCGCGCCGGACCATGCCTCCGTACCGGGCGATACCGTGGTCGACGTGGACCACGAGATCGCCGGGCGAGAGCCGCTCCAGCAGGTCGCGGGGCACGACGCGGCGCAGGGCCCTCGGACGCCGGACCCGGACCGTGCCGAAGAGCTCCCGATCCGTGAGCACCACGAGGCCGTCGGGCCCGCCCTCGAACCCGCTGTTGAGGCTGCGGTCGACGAGGACGACGGACCCCGGGGGGTTTGGTTCGTCGAGCCGCCGGGTCGGCGGGGCGATGATGCCGGCCTCGTCCAGCAGTTCCGAGAGCCGTGCCGACTGGTCGGACGTCACGACGACGCGCCGCTCCTCCACCCGCCAGCGGGCGACGGCCTCGCCGATGCCCGCGATGCGCCGCGGCGGCAGCGCCGGCTCGCGCCAGCCGAACGGGTTGCCACCGGGCGGGGCACCCGGCGCCTCGCTCTCCCACGTGAGCTCGAGCGTCCTCGCGCCGTCGAGCGTCCGCTGCCACGTCCGGTGATCGAGGTACGCGTCCGGCCATCCCGAGGGCAGCTCGCCGGACTCCTCGAGCTCCGTGCGGCGCTCCGCGGCCTGCTCCCAGAGCAGGGCCGCAGCCTGATCGACGTCGCCCGGCTCGTCGAGCAGCCAGATCGCGTCGCCGACGTGGTCCGCGCCGGTCGCCGGCGCCAGGATCCCGGCCCAGACCTCGGCAGCATCGCCCGGTTCGCGGGAGACGGACATGTGCTCCAGGTCCGCCTCGAGCAGCGGCGGCAACCTTCCGGCGAGGCGGCCCAGGCGTCCCCTGAGCCATCCCGGCGTGTCGGGATCGAACAGGAACTCGCCGGCCGGGAGCACGGCGGCGGATGCGACGGTTCCGGTCGACCGCTGGTCCGCGGGATCGAACGAGCGCAGGGATTCGATCTCGTCTCCGAAGAACTCCGCGCGGACCGGCAGCGACTGCCCGGGCGGGAACAGGTCGACGATGCCGCCGCGACGGGCGAACTCGCCGCGCCCGCCGACCTCCGCGACGGCGTCGTAGCCGAGATCGATCAGCTCCCGAAGCAGCCGCTCCTGCGGGAGCCGCGCCCCGCGGCGAAGGACGAGGGGCGTCGCCGGGAGCGCGTCCGGTGGCAACGTCCGCTGCAGCAGGGCCTGCGGGCTCGTGACGAGGATGCGGGCCCGGGCCGATGACGCCGCGGACGCCGGACCCGATGGGGGCGAGGGCGCCGAAGGGTTCGGCCCGCCCGTCGAGCCCGCGCGCCAGGCGGCGAGCGCTGCAACGCGGGCCGCCGTCTCGTCGCGGACCAGCTCGCCGCGCTCGTAGGCCAGCGCCGTTCGGGGCTCGAGTACGACGATCGCCCCCGGATCGCCCCACCACGCCGCGAGCTCCTCGGCCACGCGATCGGCGATCTCCGCGTCCCTTGCGACCCACACGAGCCGTTCGCCCGTGGCGTCCGCGAGCGCTGCCGCGAGGAACGTCTTCGCCCCGTGCGGCATCGCGGCGTACGTGACGTGCCGCAGGTCGCGTCCCACCCGCCCGGCACGGACGGTCGCGTACCGCTCCGCCAGGCCCTGCAGCTCGGCCGTGCGGGCGAGGAGCGGAGGGAGCGCTGACAGGTCGGCCGTGCGGACCCGGCCCCCACCGTGGCCCGTGGCGGCCGCGCTGCGACCTCCTGCGGCCGCGCGTCGGTGCGTGGGCCCACCCAACGCCGCCGACGCCTCGGCGATGTGCCGGTCGCGGCCCCGGCGGCCCCGCAGGCGCTGATCCGTCACCCCCGCGAGTCCGGCTCGCGACCGGGCGGCAGCACACGCCGCCAGCCCGTCCTGGTCCGGCGGATGCCATCCGCGCCTGCCGGACCCCCGACCTCACCGGGCTCCGGAGCTGCCCGCGCGGCGGCCGGGCCCGGAACCACGTCTGTACCCGCGTCGAGGGCCACGGTCCCGGGATCGCCTGGCTCCCCTAACGTGCCGGCATCGCCAGCCACCGTGCGCCCCGCGGGTCGCGCAGCGTGGCCGGCCCCCTGCGTCGCGCCGCCCCGCCCGGGTGCGGCGGCGTCGAGCGACGGTGCCGCGTCCACCGTCCCGCGAAGCGCCCAACCGTTCCAGAGGTTCGCGGCCGCGGGGGCCCCGTCCCGCGCCCACGTCTCCACGGCGTCGGCCGCCGCGTCCAGCAGTGCCGGAAGTTGCGCGCGCTCGTCGCTCGAGAACTTGCTCAGGACGTGGTCGATGGCGTCGCGCCGCGGCTCGCCGATCCCGACCCGGAGCCTGGCGAATCGCTGGGTCTCGAGCTCCGCGACGATCGAGCGCAGCCCGTTGTGTCCGCCGTGCGTGCCGTCGGGGCGGATCCGGAGCCGACCGAAGGGCAGTGCGAAGTCGTCCACGACCACGAGCATCTGGTCCAGGGGCGCCCGCTCACGCGCCAGGATCTTGCGGATCGCGATCCCCGAGTCGTTCATGAAGGTCAGCGGCTTGACCAGGGCGATGTCGACGTCGTGGAGGCGGCCGCGGACCGTCACGGCGGCGTCCCGCTCCTTGCCGCGACCGGAGATTCCAGCGCGATCCGCCAGACGGTCGAGCACCATCCAGCCCACGTTGTGGCGCGTCTCGGCGTACTTCGGGCCCGGGTTCCCCAGCCCAACGACGATCTTCACGCGGCCTCCATGCCCGCCGCGGCCCGCGGCCAGCGGCATGCGAAAAGGGCCCGAACCGGTCTCCCGCGGGCCGGTGAGGATGGTAGCAGCAGCGGAGCCGGCGGCCGATCGCGCGTCAGGCCAGCAGGCTTCCCCGGCTCGACTCCAGCCATCGACGTGCCCGCCGGTTGGAGGCTGCGTATCCGGCATTCCACATCGTGGCGAACCCGGGATGTCCCGAGGCGGCTCGCCGCTCAATGCTCACGAGGGCCAGGTCGAGGTACGCACCGAGGAGGTCCAGGACACGTGCGCGATCGTCGGCCGCCAGTCCGTGAACCTCGCAGAAGGCGGCGAACCGGGCAACCTGGTCCACGCCCTGCCGCGCCGGCTCGAGATCGGCCGGATCGCGCATCGGGATCCAGTGACGGAGCGCGATCGCGATGTCCATCCGCCGGTCCATGGGCGCGGCCCAGTCGAAGTCGATGAAGGCGGCGGCGCGTCCCTGGCGGACCACCACGTTCTCCAGGCAGATGTCGGCGTGGCACACGAGATCCGGGCGCGTGTCCGGGAGCGATCCCGGGTTCCACGCCGCGCCCGGTGGCGGCACGAACCCGGCCGCTGCCCGGTGGAGCGCACGCTGGAGTTCGGCGACGCTCACGAGCAGGTCGTCGGAGGTGGCCCACGCCGGCAGGTCGGGCGGAATGGCCACGTCGCCGGGGACGAACGTGAGGACCTCGCGCCCCTCGGCGTCGAACCTGAGCACGCGGGGCGCGCCGGCGAAGCCCTGCCTCTCCAGGTGCCGAAGAAACGCGTGGACTGCCGCGGTGTGCGTTCCGACCGGGCGGTGGACCGTGGAGCCGATCCGAACGACGGCCCCCGGGTTGGCGACGCCGCCGCCAAGCGTCTCGACGTCGCCGTCCTGCGCCTGCGCGTCGCCCGGCGTCTCGCCGTCCCGCGCCTCCGCACCGCCACGCGCTTCCGCGTGGCCCCGAGCCTCCGCGTCGGCGCGCGTATCCGCGTGGCCCCGAGCCTCCGCGTCGGCGCGCGTTTCCGCCCCGCCCGCTACGTCGGCGTCGCCGCGGGTCATCTCCTCCATGACGGGTCGGCGAGGATCACCGTTTCCATGTGTCGCATGGCCGCCTCCTCGTCCGAGTCCGCGTGGTCCCAACCGCAGAGGTGGAGGACTCCGTGCGTGACGAGCAGCGCCAGCTCGTCGGCGGGGGCCCATGCCACGTCGCCCGTCTGGCCGCCGCGACCCGCCTTCGCCTGATCCAGCGCACGCTCGACCGACACGACGATGTCGCCGAGGTGTGGCCGGGTACCCGGCGGAAGCGCGAAGGGCGGTGCGGCGACCGGCGGAGGGAGCGCCGTCGCCCGCCCCGCGTGGGGAGGAAACGCCTCCGGAGGCAGCAGGGGGAACGAGAGGACGTCCGTCGGCCCCTCCTTTCCCATGGCCCGAGCGTTCAGGGCTGCCAGCTCGTCGTCGTCGGAGAGCACGACGCCGATGGATGCCGGCCGCGGCGCACCGGCCGAGCGCAGGGCCACGTCCACGAGTCGCGTGATCTGCGCCAGGGGCCGCAGCCGCGGCACGCCCGGTCTCACCGTGAGTTCGACGCGCCAGGGTGGGAGATACCGGACTGTCGGCCCGGGAGCGGTCACGATCTCCCGGCGCCTGCGATCCGCCGCGACTCCAGCTCCACGACCTTGTTCTGCGGGTACTCGATGCGCTGGTGGTACATCCCCAGCAGCTGCGACACGAAGGCCTCCCGGATGCGCTCGAGGTCGCGCAGGGTGAGGTCGCACTCGTCGAACTGCCCGTCCTCCAGGCGCTCGCGGATGATGGCGTTGACCATGGCGCGGATCGTCGGCTCGTCGTGGCCCGTCAGCGACCGGACCGATGCCTCCACGCCGTCGGACAGCATGAGGATCGCCGCCTCCCGGCTCTGCGGCTTGGGGCCGGCGTGGCGGAAGCGGGCCTGGTCGACCGACGCCGCGGCGGCGGCCTCCTCGGGCGTTCCCGGGATGACGCCGGCTTCCGTCACTGCCTGCTCCTGCGCCTTCGCGTAGAAGTAGCTCATGAGCGCCGTGCCGTGGTGCTGCGGGATGAACGCGATGATCGCCTTGGGAAGCCCGAACTGGTAGGCGAGGTCGATGCCGTTGCCGACGTGCTCCTTCAGCACGGCGGCCGACTCCTGCGGCGTGAGCAGGTCGTGGACGTTACCCATCCCGGCCTGGTTCTCGATGAACGCGGCCGGATTCGCGAGCTTGCCGATGTCGTGGTAGTACGCCGCGACGCGTGCCAGCAGCGGGTCGGCGCCGATCGCCTCGGCGGCGCGTTCCGCCAGGTTGCCCACCATCAGCGAGTGGTGATACGTCCCCGGGGTCTCGAGGAGCAGCCGGCGCAGGAGTGGCTGCGAAGGGTTCGCGAGCTCGAGCAGCTGGAAGCTCGTGGTGATCCCGAAGACATTGCCGAGCACCGCGAACGACCCCACGGCCACGATCGCCGCGCCGCCGGCCGCCGCGAGGGACGCGCCCCACAGCTGGAGCACGCCGGTCAGATCCCGCTCACCCAGCAGCGTGAAGATCGCCACCACGGTCGCGTTCACGATGGCCATGCCCACGGCCGCCTGGACGAAATGATTGAAGCGGTCGGCGCGGTACAGCGCGACGATCCCGACGAGGCCGCCGAGGAACACGTACGCCGCCAGTTCGACCGTCCCCGACACCGCCCCGGCGAGGACGGCAAGCGTTCCAAGCACGACGATGGCCGCGCCGCTGTCCAGGAGGATCGTCAGCAGGAGCCCGACCGTGGCGACGGGAATGAAGAACGGCATGACGGACCGACCCGCGGTCAGCTTCAGCGCGAGCACAGCGCCCGCCAGCAGCAGACCCACCAGCAGCAGCGCGTTGTCCCGGTGCCAGAATTCGGGCCGGTAGCGCCACATCCACCCGAGCAGGAGGGCGACCACGAGGGCGGCGAGCAGGAGCCATCCGGCGAGCTTGGCGGGGTCGAGCTGCGAGGTCTCGAGTCCCAGGGCCTGGATCTTCTCGAGGGCGGTGGGGGTGATGGTGTGGCCCTGGTCGACGATGACCTCGTCCTGCTTGACGGTCACCGTCACGGGCGCGGTCGCCTGCAGGGCGGCCTGGCGCGCAGCCTGGGTCGCGACATCGTCGTAGGACGAGTTTGCGACGAGGAGCGGCTCGATGATCTCCGCGGCCAGCGCCCGCTGGTCGGCGGGCAGATCGGCAGGCAGCGCGTCGGGCAACGCCTGCCGGGCCGCGTTCAGCTCCGAGTCACGAACCTCCGCCTGTTCGGTGGTGTCGAGCGTGCGCCGCATCTCGTCGCGGAGCGCCATCCAGGTCGAGTGGTCCAGGCCCTGCAGGGTCGCGAGGGCCGTGGACGAGAGGCTCGGCAGGGCGCCCGCCAGGGCCGCCTTCCGCGCCGTATCGGACAGCACGGCACCGAACGCCGCGTCGACGGGGGCGACCAGCCGGTCGAATTCGGCCGTCTGCCGGGCGGCGGCAAGGTCGCCCTTCTGCGGCGTGTAGTCGTACTGGGGGGGCACGGCCTGGACGGCGGCGTCCTGTGCCTGCTTGGTCAGGATCTGGCTCTGGAAGTCGACCGTGCGAGGGGCGAGGATCGTCGCCGGCGCGATGTCGCCGACCGCCACGTGGTAGGCGGCGGGTATGACGTCGATCGACAGGATCGCGGTGAGGGCCACGATCAGGATCGTGGCCGAGACCGAGAGCCTGATCGCGTCCCGCCGCGTGAACGCGGCGAGCGGGGCGCGCGCCTGCTGGGCGAGCATCAGCGGCGGGCGGCGGAGATGCGCCGCGCCAGCTCGCGGGTGACGAGGCTGTGGATCTGGCGTCCGTCGGCGCGGCCGCGGACGCGGGGCGCGAGCACCTTCATGACCCGTCCGAGGTCCCTGGGCTCCACGGCGCCGGTCTCGTCGATCGCGGCCCCGATCAGTGCTTCGATCTCGTCGTCGCCGAGCTGGGCCGGCATGTACGGGATGAGCGCATCGAGCTTGGCCTGCTCGCCCGCGGAGAGGTCCGGGCGCCCGCCGTTCGCGAACGCGTCCACGGACTCGCGCCGCGTCCGGATCTCACGCGTCAGGACCCCGATCTCCTCGTCGGAACTGAGGGGGTGCCTGGCATCCTTCTCGGCGCGCCGCAGCGCGGCGACGGCCATGCGCAGCGCGTCGCGGCGAACCTCGTCGTGCTCGCGCATCGCGGCGGTCATGTCGGCCTGCAGTCGCTCTGCGAGTGTCACTGGTGTCGCTCCCGGTTGCCCTCCCCCGTTCGGGAACCGGCCGGAGGGCCGGGCCGCCGTCCGCGCGGGCGCATGCCCGCCGGCTCGGCGACCCCGGACGACCTAGCCCTGGCGGGCGGCCTTCTTGCGCTTCGCTTCCTTGCGCTTGCGCTTCACGCTCGGCTTCTCGTAGTGCTCGCGGCGTCGCGCCTCCGCGAGAATGCCGCTCTGCTGGATCTTCTTGTTGAAGCGGCGCAGCGCGCTCTCGAAGGTCTCGTTTTCCCCGACACGGACTTCAGCCAATCCGGATTCACCTCCCCTGGCCGGGACTTCGCCTTGACACGCCGTCCGATGCCAGCGGACGCCGACGTGCGCGCGGGCAGACTCTGACGCCGCGCGAGGGCCGGCCGAGCATACCGGAGGGCAGGACCCCGGTCAACCGCGGTCGCCCGGGACAGCGGGGGCCATCCCGGCTTCGACCGGCGCGCCGGCGCCGTCGCCGTCCGTCGCGGCATCACCGACGGCGGCCGCCACGGACTCCGCCACCTCCGGTTCGACGAAGAGCGGCAACACGAACGTGAACGTGGCGCCTCCCTCGGGCCGGTTGGCGGCCCACAGGCGCCCGCCCATCGCCTCGACGAGCCGCCGTGCCACGAACAGCCCGATGCCCGCGCCCGGGAGGCGCTGTGCGGTCCTGGCACGGAAGAACAGGTCGAAGATGCCCTCGAGGTCGGCCGGATCGATGCCCGGTCCGTCGTCGAGCACGCTGACCTCGACGCCGTCGCTCCGTACGGCGATCCGGGCGACGACCTCGTGCCGCCCGTATTTCGCGGCGTTTCCCAGCAGGTTCCGGAGCACCTGCTCGATGTAGCCCTCGTCACCCGTCACGAGTGGCACGTGCTCGGGGATGTCGGACACGAAGCGATGGTCGGGCCAGTCGGCCGCCATGGTGGCGGTCAGCGACCGCAGGCGGTGCTGCACCAGCGCAGGACCGTGGACCGCGATGTCCATGCCCCGCTCCGCCCGGGCGAGCACGAGCAGATCCTCGACCAGCCGGCTCAGGCGCTCGCATTCGGCGGCGACGTCGGCCAGGATCTCCTCGCGCGTCGCACGGTCGAGCCGGTCCCCGCGCGTCTGCAGGACCCTGGCGCCTGCGTAGATCGTCGTCACGGGTGTGCGCAGCTCATGCGAGAGGACGCCGATGAACGCGCTCCGCAACTGCTCCGCCGCCCGACGCTCGGTGACGTCGAGGGTGACCACGACGGCGGCGCGGATCTGCCCGTCGCGATCCCTCACCGGCGCGCTGGTCTGCAGCACGACGACCGGGCTTCCGTCCACACCTCGCAAGCGGATCTCCTCGTTCACGATCGTCTCGCCGCCGGCCAGGCTGCGGGCTGCGGGCCACTCGTCGGGCGCATACGGACGCCCGTCGACGTGCGTCCCGCTCGCCTCGACGTCGGGGACCGACTCGTGGCTCGCGAGCTGCGTCTCGCCCGAACCTCCCGCCCCGGCCGCCTCGACGTCTGGGACGATCGCGTGGCCCGCGAGCTGCGTCTCGCCCGAACCGGGCGCCCCGACGGCCTGGAGGTACGCGGCGTTCCGGTAGAGCATCCGGCCATCGCGTCCCACGACCGTGACACCGGCGGGCATCTGGGCCACGACGACGTCGAGCATGCCCCGCGCCTCCCGCTCGGCCTCCGACAGGCGGAGCCGTTCGAGCGCGTGGGCCGCCGCGTTCGCGACTGCCACGGCAAACGCGACGTGGTCCCTGGTCGGGCCGCGCGAGCGACCGAACCGGACGGCCAGGGCTCCCGTCGGGAGCCGGCCCGCGCGCAGCGGGACGACCAACAGGCTGCAGGCCGGGGGAGGCACTGCATCCGGGTCGATCCCGCTCCCTTCGTCGACACCGCCGGGAAGGCCGACGCCGAGACCGGCGGCAAGGGCGATGCAGGGCCCCGTGCGGGCGCCGACCCCGCCGGTGCCGACCTGAACCTCGTCCGCGACCACGAAAGGCTCGCCGGCGTCGATCGCCTCCCGGATCGCGATCCGGTCCTTCGCCGGATCCCCCGCGGACGGCAGCATCTCGTCGCCACCCGGGCCGAACGAGCTCACCGCGCGAAACGAATCGACTCCGGTGTCCCGGATGACGAGCGCGCCGGCGACCGCGTCCGGCATGGTCGCCACCGCGGCGAGTGCGAGGTCGCCCACCTGGCCCGCGGAGGTCGCCTCGAGCGCAGACGTGCTGAACGCCGCCAGCGCGAAGGCGTGCTCGCGGGCCGCCTCCAGCTCGGACGTGCGCTCGTGCACCCGCTGCTCGAGCTCCTCGGCACGCCGCCGTTCGGCATGGCGGCGTTCGGTGATGTCCCGCCACGTGTAGGCCAGGCCGTCCCCGACCCGGTTGGCGCGGACGTCGAACACGCGGGCCATCGTCTCGCCGCCCCATTCGTCCGTGTACTCCAGGTCGTCGAGGACGAGCGGCCGGCCCGTGTCGACCACGCGCGCATACGCCTCGAGCAGTCCGCTCGGCCCGTGCTCGGGCAGGATCTCCAGCAACCGGTGGCCGACCAGGTCCTCGCGTGCCAGCCGGTTGGCCGCGCAGGCGGCCTCGTTCGCGTAGTCGTAGACGAAGTCGGCCACCTGCCCGTCCGGGGCCCGGATCGCCCGCATGATCACGAATGGATCGAGGAGCGTTTCGAGCGACGTCCTGAATCTGCCCTCGGATTCCGTCAGGGCGGCCTCGGCTCTGCGGCGCTCGACCGCGTTCTCGAGCGTATCCAACCCGAACGAGACGTCCCGTGCGATCTCCTCGAGCAGCTCCACCTCCCCGGCCCGGAAGCCGCGCGGGCGGTCCGCATACACGGTGAGCGCGCCCGTGACCGCGTCGCCGGCCCGCAGGGGCAGCCCGATCGACGAGCGGTACCCGCGGCGCAGAGCCTCGCTCCGCC
Source organism: uncultured Chloroflexia bacterium (assembly GCA_963757865.1). Classification (GTDB taxonomy): domain Bacteria; phylum Chloroflexota; class Limnocylindria; order Limnocylindrales; family CSP1-4; genus JAJYNJ01. The sequence goes on along the minus strand of CAVWSU010000013.1, from coordinate 407,333 downwards.
AGGGAATCATCCGGGGGTCGGTGGCGATGCCGTCGCACACGATGGTCCGGTTCTCGCGGATGGCCTGTCCCGTCGGCCCGAGGGAGCGCTCCCCCTCGGTGCGGATTTGCACCTGGTCCAGGTAGCCGTCCACGTGTCCGGCCGACGCGACCGGCCGGACGTCACCCGTGTGCCAGTCCACCAGCGCGGCCCAGCCCATGCGGAAGCCGCCGACTTCGACCACTGTCTGGCAGGCGGACCGGAGGAGGTCGACCTGATCGTGGGCCTGCTCGATGGCGCGGTTCACGCGCGAGAGCACGAGGTAGAGGCGCGCCAGGCGCACGCTCGCCCGCGCCGCTCCGCGCCCGTCGGTGCCGTGTGCGTTCGCGCTCGCCTCGGGCCCGTTCATGGGACCCGCGCCTCCCTGCGCGCTCTGCCGGCGCCAGTGCCGGGATCCGGGGAACGCAGCGCAAGTGTAGCGGCATGGAATTGTCCGCGATGGCGGCTAGACTGCGGCCGTGCCGCCCTCGCACTCCGACGTCGCGACGTTCACCTCGCTCCTGACCATCCTCGACGACGCGCTGGCCCGCCGTCCCGACGATCGGGCACTGGGCCTCCGGGGCGACGACGGCGTCGACTGGCACTGGACGTACCGCGAGCTCGACCGGCGCTCGAGGCTGGCGGCGTGGCGACTTCGCGCGCACGGCCTCGCCCCGGGCGAGCGGGTGATCACGTGGAGCCCGTCGAGCCCGGAGCTGCCCGCCGTCTACTTCGGCGCGATGCGGGCGCGGCTGATCGTGGTCCCGCTCGACCTGCGCATGGCACCGGACACCGTGGCACGCATCGTCGCCCGTTCGGGGGCGGGGCTCGCCGTCCTGGGCAGCGGCCTCGACGTGCCGGACCCGCGCGGCTCGGGCCTCGGCGATATCGGGATGACCACCACGGCCGATCTGACGGCGGATCCCGCGGCCGACCCGTCCGATCCGGCCTGGCTGCCGGCCGGCTGGGAGACGGGGGTGGACGCCTGGGAACGCCCGGGCCGGGACGACCCGTTCGAGGTCGTGTTCACGTCGGGGACCACCGGCGTGCCGAAGGGGGTCACCCTCACGCACGGCGCGATCCTGTCGTCGATCGACGCCTTCGGGCTCGTCATCCCGCCCATGGAGCACCGCGTGGTGTCCCTGCTGCCGCTCTCGCACCTGATGGAGCAGGCGGCCGCACTCTTCTACGCCACACTCGTGGGCGCTGACATCCTCTACATCCGGTCGCGGAACCCGCGGGTCATCTTCCGGGCCATCCGCGACCACGGCGTCACGACCCTGCTGGTCGTGCCGGCGGTCCTCGAGCTCTTCTGGAGCGCGATCGTCCGGGAGGTCGACCGGCAGGGGCAGCGCAGCCGCTTCGAGTGGGCACGCCGCATCGCGCGGCACCTCCCGTACCCGGGCCGGCGGTTGCTGTTCCGAAGCGTCCACCGCCAGTTCGGGGGTGGGCTCCGGCTCGCGGTCACGGCGGGCGCGTACCTCCCGCCCGCATTGCAGCAGGCGTGGGAGGACCTCGGGGTCGTGGTGCTGCAGGGCTACGGCGCGACCGAGTGCGGGATCGTCGCCTGCTCGACGCTCCGCGACCACGCTCCGGGGACGGTGGGCCGCGTGCCCGCCCCGTCGCCGATCCGGGTCCGGCTCGCGGATGACGGCGAGATCCTCGTGGCGGGCCCGACCCTCTTCTCGGGCTACTGGGAGGACGGGGTCGCGACGAGGGGCGTCGTCGACGGCGACGGCTGGTACCACTCCGGCGACGTGGCGCGCTTCGACGAGCGCGGCAATCTCGTCCTGCTGGGGCGCACGCGGAACGTCATCGTGCTGCCCAACGGCTTCAACGTGTTCCCCGAGGACATCGAGAATGCGCTCCACGACGCCGGCCTGCCCGAGACGGTCGTGCTGGAGACCCAGCCGGGCCGGATCGAGGCGATCGTGCTGCCACCGGGCCGCGGGGCCCTCGCGCCGCCGCCGGACACGCATGCGGCGGCGCCGATCGTTCCGGGGGACACCGTCATCCGCACGGAGGTCGAGGCCCCGGTTCGGGCAACGGTCGACGCCGCGGTGCGCGAGGCGAACCGCCACCTGTCGGTGAACCAGCGCGTGGCGGGGTGGAGGATCTGGCCCGGCGACGACTTCCCTCGCACGCACACGTTCAAGGTGCGCCGCGACGAGGTCCAGGCCTGGGTCGCCGGCGAGGCGCCGCTGCCGTACGTGCAGTCCCGGCCCGAGTAGGCCGGTCCCGCCGCTCTACCGCACCACGGGATACGCCTGGCCGAACCCCTGGAGCACGCGGAGCGCCGACGCGGCCGTGGCCGGGTCCGCGCTCGCGCCGGGTGAGTACCAGCCGAAGAGCATCGCCGGGCCGTAGACCTCGACCGCGAACTGGGCGTCGGTGGGGAAGTTCGTCTGCCCGAAGCCGCTCTGCAGGTACTGCTGCATCGAGGTCGCGAAGCTCTGCGCCTGCGCCGGATCGGTGGCCCGGTAGATCACCACGTGGCCGGATCCCGGATCCTTCGGCAGCACGACCTGGTACACGGTGCGCGGCACGGCGATGAGGTCGGGCGGTTCCGAGGGTCGGTACGGCTGGTTCGCCTCGATGAACCCGAATCCCGCCTGGCGGTACGCCGCCTCGAGCGCGGCGGCGGCCTGGGACACGGCGGCCGGGGGCGCCGCCTGGGAGACGGCAGGCGCCGGCGTGCCGGCCGCAGGGACGGGCACGCATCCCGCGAACGCGACCGCGATCACGACGAGCACCGGCGCGAGCACACCGCCCCGGCGGATGAAGGGGACACGCGCGCCGGCCCGGCGGATGGAGTGAACGACCGACATCGGCTAACCGGGCGGCCAGGTCATGAACCGTCCGCCGAACACGTGGAAGTGCAGGTGGTCCACGGTCTGGCCGCCGTCCGGACCGGCGTTCGACACCACCCGGAAGCCCGCCTCCGCGATCCCGTCCTGCCTCGCCACCTGCCGGATCACCGAGAACATGTGGCCTAGGAGCGGCTCGTCCTCGTCGCCCATGTCCATGACCGACACGATGTGCCGCCGCGGGATGACGAGCACGTGGACCGGGGCACGAGGAGCGATGTCGCGGAACGCCATGACCTCGTCGTCGGCATACACGACGGTGGCGGGAAGCTCGCCCGCGGCGATCCGGCAGAACAGGCACGCGTCCTCGGCCACGCTCGTCCCCTCCGCTGACTGACCCAATCGCTGCCTATGGTGCCACCGATGCCGCCCCGGCCGGCCCGCCGGGCCCCGCGACGCGTCCCGCGAACGGAGCGATCGCCGGCCCGCGTCTCTTCACGCGACGCGTTCGGCCTCGATCGCGACCCAGTCGCCCTCCTCCCACCTCCGGAGGAGGTGGAAGCCTGCCGCCGCGAACGCGCGACGCACCTCGGCCTCGCGCGGCGCGATGATGCCGCTGGCCAGGATCCTTCCACCCGACCCGGCCGTCCCGTCCCCGCTCCTGACCTCCCGGTACAGGCCTGCCGCGAGCGGCACCAGGACCGAGGCGACGAGGTTGGCCAGGACGAGGTCGAACGGCTGCTCTCCCGTGGGAACCGATCCGTGCCGCGACCGGATCAGCCTGGACAGGCGGTTGCGGCGTGCGTTCGACGTCGTCGCCTCGGCGGCCAGCGGGTCCGTGTCGATGCCCAGGACCGACGCGCCTCCGAGCCGGGCCGCGCCGAGCGACAGGATCCCCGAACCGGACCCCACGTCGAGCACGCGGGCTCCCGCGATCCGGCCCTCGTCGCCCCACGCCTCCAGGCCCAGCAGGCACAGCCTCGTCGTCGGGTGGAGTCCGGTCCCGAACGCCACGCCGGGATCGAGCGCGAGCACGATCTCGCCGGGCCCGGGCCGGTACCGTCGCCACGTCGGCTTCACGACGAACCGCTCCCCGATGCGGAGCACCGGGAAGTGCGAGCGCCCCTGCGCCGCCCAGTCGGTCTCGCGAACCGGGGACACCCGGAGCTCGCCGATGGGGCGGAGTTCGAAGGCCTGCAGGTGCCCGAGTGCGGTCCGGACCCGCTCGACCGCGTCGGCCGTGGCGCCCGCCCCGGTGTCGGGGAGCCACGCGCGGACGAGCACCGGCCGCGTGGCGTCGAACGTTGCCGACAGCCCCTCGTCGAGCAACCGGAACCCGGGCTCGACGCTGACGCCGCCCTCGGCTTCGCGGGCGAGGATCTCGCTGACGGCCTCGACCGCCTCGTGATCGACCGCGATCGAGAGTTCGAGCCACGTCCGCACGGGCCCGGCACCCGCATCCTGGCCTGCTCGGGCCGCCGTCGTCCGCTCGCCTGCGGCCCGGGGCACGTCGTTCAGCTGATCGCGTCCTTCACCTTGTCGAAGATCCCGCCGGACTTCGTGGGTCGCTCGCCGGACTCGGTCGCCAGGGCCTCGAGCAGCTCTCGCTGGCGCTTCGACAGGTGGGTCGGTACGCGGATGTCGACCATGACGTGGAGGTCGCCGCGGACGTTCGGCCGGCGCAGGTGAGGCACGCCCCGCCCGCGCAGACGGATCTCCGCGCCGGGCTGGGTCCCCGACTTGACCTCGATCTCCTCCTCGCCCTCGGCGGTGGGAACGCTGAGGCGCGCCCCGAGCGTCGCCTGGGTGATCGAGAGCGGGAGTTCGTAGTACAACTCGGTGCCGTCGCGGCGCAGCACCGGGTGCTCCTCGATGTGGATGGCGACGTACAGGTTGCCGGCCGTGCCGCCCCGCGGGCCGGCCTCTCCCTCGCCCGTGAGCCGCATCTGGTGCCCTTCGTCGATCCCTGCCGGGATCACGACGCGCAGCTTCCGCTTCCGCTGGATCCGGCCCTCGCCCCGGCATTCGTGGCAGGGCGTCTCGACGACGGTCCCCTCCCCCCGGCAACGGGGGCACACCGTGACGTTGACCATCTGTCCGAGCATCGTGCTGCGCACCTGGCGGATCTCGCCGAGGCCGTTGCACTGGGGGCACTTGGACGTTGCCGACCCGGGCTCGGCGCCGGATCCCGAGCAGGTGGAGCACCTGTCGAGCGCGGAGAACTCGATCTCCTTCTCGGCGCCCCGGATGGACTCCTCGAACGTGATCCGGAGGTCGTATCGCAGGTCCGACCCGGCCGGGGGACGGGCGCGACGTGCCTGGCCACCGCCGGCGCCCGCACCGAAGAACGCGTCGAACAGGTCGCCGAAGCCCTGGAAGCCGCCGAAGGGTCCGTACCCCTCGGCGCCACCGGTTCCCACACCCGCCCGCCCGAACGTGTCGTAGGCGCGCCGCTGCTGCGGGTCGGACAGCACCTGGTACGCCTCGTTGATCTCCTTGAAGCGCTCCTGGGCCGCGGGGTCCGTGTTGACGTCCGGGTGCCACTGCTGAGCGAGCTTGCGGAACGCGCGCTTGATCTCGGCATCCGGTGCGTCCCGCGTCACGCCCAGGACGTCGTAATAATCCCGACTGGTAGCCATGCGTGGGCAAGTATAGGGAAGCACCCGGCAGGGACCGTGCCGCGCGGCTGTGGCCGGGTCGTGGGCCGGCGGCCGCCTGGGCCGGTTCGTGGGCCGGCGGCCGGGTCGGCGGTCCGACGGCCAGCGGCGGTCCGACGGTCAGCGGCGCTACCATCCGCTCGTGCCCGACCCGTCCACGGTGGCGGCCCCCGTTCCGTGCCGCCCGCTCGTCCGCCGCCCGTTCCCGGCTGACCCCGCGGCCGGGTGAAGCACATGACCGGCGCCCCCGAGGGCGGCACCGTGACCGGCGCCCCCGACGTGACCGGCGCCCCCGACCCGACCGGCGCCCCGGAGGGCGGCACCGTGACCGGCGCCACCGGCGCCACCGGCGCCGCCGACATGACCGGCGCCCCGGGCGTCAGGCTGTGGATTCCTGCCGTGGCCGCGTTCGTGGTGGGCGCGGTGGCCTATGCGGGCCTGTACTGCTTCCCGCCCATCTCCGTCGCGTACGCGAACGAGTTCGGCATCAGCCGGACGCTGGCCGTGACCCCGTGGACCATCTTCCTGCTCGTCACCGGACTGTCGAGCCCGCTCCTCGGTCGCGCCTACGACCTGGTCGCGGACCGCTGGCTCCTCGCCGCCGGACTCCTACTCATGGCCGTCGGCTGGGGCGTCGCGGTCCTCGCGAGCGACGTCGGCCTGCTGGTCGTCTCGTACGGGATCCTGCTCGCCGTGGGCCTCGAGCTCGTCTTCGTGGGAACCACGACCGCGATCTCCCGCCGCTATGCCGGAGTGACCGGCCTCGCGCTCGGCATCGCCTACGCGGGCCCCGGCGCCGGCGTCGCGATCGCGCTGCCGCTGGTGACGCCGGCGATCCCCGCCCTCGGGTGGCGCGAGATCGTGGCGATCTTCGGGCTTCTCTCCCTTGCCGGCCTGCCCTTCGTGTGGCTCATGACGACCGGGCCGGCCATCCTGGTGCCGGCGAAGCTCGCCCGCCACCATGTCCAGCCGCGGCCAGCGTCGGCGGCCGCGCACGAGGGTACGGGGCTCCACGAGACGTCGGCGCCCGGGGCGGTCGGGGCGGCGCGGGAAGTCGGCCCCGCCGGCGACCAGGGCCGTCCGGACACCGTCCATCGGACCCTGCGCACGGCACGCTTCTGGATCCTGTTCGTGGGCGCCGTCGCGATCGGCGTGATGGACGAGGGCGTCTTCCAGACGTTCCTCCCCCATGCGACCCGCCAGGGAGTGCCGGAGTCGCTGGCAGCGCAGGGTCTCGCGGTCGAATCGATCTCGTACATCGCCGGCCAGCTGGTGGGGGGAGCGCTGTCCGATCGATTCGGCCGCAGGTCGGTGGGAATCGCCTCGCTGGTCATCATCGCGCTGGGCTCCACCGCGGCCTTCGCGGGCACGGGTACCACGCCGCAGATCGCCATCTTCGGCGTGGTGCTGCATGGGTTCGGGATGGGCTCGACGATCGCCCTGCGCTCCGCCGCGTTCAGCGACGTGTTCGGCGGCCCCAACTTCGGGTCGATCTTCGGGGTGCTGGCAGTCGCGTACCCGCTGGGCGGCATCCTGCCCATCGAGCTCGGCGGCATCAGCGTGGACAGGCTCGGCTCGTACTGGCCCGTGTACGGGCTCGTGATGCTGTCGATCCTGGTCTGGGGCGCGGCGCTGCTGGTGGCCGGGCCCCGGCGACACGGGCGGGCGTTCCGGGCGCGCCTGCGGAGCGCGGTCGGCCGGGCCTGAGGAACAGACGCGACACGCCCGCCTCAGGAATGGGCGCCTGAGGAACGGGGCCGTATGCGCCGGGCTCTACGCCACTTCCCGCCGGATCGTCGCCGCGGCAAGCACCACGAAGAGCGCCGCGACGGCCGTCAGCACGGCCAGGTCCAGCTGCACGCCGGGAGCCGACCATCCGCTGCCCTGGATCATCACCTCGCGCAGGCCGTCGGCCGCGTACGTCAGCGGCAGTGCCCGCGCGACCGGCTGGAGCAGCGCCGGCAGCGTGTCGATCCGCCAGAAGATCCCGGACAGCAGGGCCTGCGGGACGATCACGATGGGGATGAACTGGAGGATCTGGAACTCGGTGCGCGCGAACGTCGAGATGAAGATGCCCAGGCTCACCGCGCCGATCGCGAGCAGCATCGCGATGAGGAACGCGATCCACGGGCTGCCCACGCTCGGAACCGCCAGGCCGAGCACGAATGCCCCGAACGGGCCCATCGCGGGAACGTCGATCCGGATCAGCATGACCGCCATCAGGACGATGACCTGGAGTGTCGCGAAGATACCGAAGCCGAGCGTGTAGCCAAGCACGATTTCGCCCTTCGTCACCGGGGTCGCCAGCAACCGTTCCAGGGTCCCGCCCACGCGCTCCCGCAGGAAGCTGATCCCGGTCAGGATGAAGACGAGGAAGTACACGAAGAACCCGATGAAGAACGGGGACAGCGCATCGAACAGGTCCGAGTTCGCCGCGCCGAACACGGTCTCGTGCTGGATCGTCGGGAGACCCGGCGATCCCGGGATGATCGCGGGGATGGCGCCGACGAGCAGTTGCTGGACCTGCGCGATCTCCCCGCCCTCCGTCGGCGCGTTCGCCCCCTGGGTGATCACGACCAGGTGCACGCCGTGGCCCGACGTCACGCCGGTGGCGGCGTCGGCCGGGATGACCAGCACGACGTCCAGCTTGTCGTTCGCGAGCTCGGACCGCGCCGTGGATTCCGGGATCGTGGACGAGGGGACCCGGACGGACGAGCCGGAATCCGCACCTTGGGCGGACCCGGCCGCAAGCAGTGCGTCGGCGATCCGCTGTCCGACCGGACCGGCCTGGTTCACGACACCCAGCCGGACGGGCACCGTCTGCTGGTCGCGCAGGACCCAGCCGAGCAGCGCGGCGATCACGATCGGGACCACGAAGATCAGCGCCAGGGTCCGCCGGTCGCGGCGGAACTGCGCCACGATGCGCCGGATGACGGCCGCGACGCGCCTCGGACTCATGCCGCCGCTCCCGGCTCGACACCCGAGAACTGCAGGAACGCCGTCTCCAGGTCGTCCGTCCCGGCGCGGCGCCGCAGGTCCGCGCCGGATCCGCGCGCGATCACCTTTCCGGCCCTGATGAACAGCAGCTCGTCGCAGCGGTCGGCCTCGTCCATGACGTGGCTCGAGATGAGGAGCGTGGCGCCCGCCGCCGAGAGCGATCGGAAGTGCCGCCAGAATTGGACGCGGAGAGCCGGATCGATCCCGACGGTCGGCTCGTCGAGCACGACGACCGACGGGCGGTGGACGAGCGCGCACGCGAGCGACAGCCGCCGGCGCATGCCGCCGGAGAGCTGCAGGACGGGCGTGCCGGCCCGGTCGTCCAGCTCGACGACCCGCAGCGCCTCCATGAGGCGCGCCCGGTCGAACCTGCCGTACAGCGCCGCGAAGAACCGGATGTTCTCCCACACGGACAGCTCGGGGTAGATCCCGTCCGCCTGGGTCATGTACCCGACACTGGCGAGCATCTCGCGCGACGGCACGCGGCGGCCGAGCACCAGCGCCTCGCCGGAGGTCGGGCGGGCGAGCCCGACCAGCAGTCGGATCAGCGTGGTCTTGCCGGCCCCGTTCGGTCCGAGGAGGCCGTAGATCCGGCCCGCCGGCAGCGCGATGTCGACCCCGTCGACGGCGCGGATCGATCCGAAGGTCTTGACGAGCGCACGTCCCTCGAGCGCCGGGACGGCGTCCGGCCGATCCGGGCCGGAGACCGGGGACGGCCCCGACGAGCCGGATGCCTCCACCGGCCCGCCGACGCCCGGGTCGGAGCGCTGGTCGTCCGGGTCCATGGGTCGCGTGTCGGCCATGCCGCCTTCCCGATCGTCTCGTGCGTGCCGTCCGTCCCCGCCGGCCCGCCTTCTCCCCGGCCTGCGCCGGCTCAACCTGGCTGTCGTCCGTCTCTCTTGACGTTACAGTACATACTCCATGGTATGTCAAGTGCAGACAGGCCCGCAGCCCCGAACGGCATCCCGACGCGCGAGCGGATCCTCCGCGCCGCCGCGCAGGAGGCCGCGGACGAGGGCAGGCTGTCGGTCAACGAGATCGCGCGCCGTGCCGGCGTGTCCCGGCAGGCGATCCACTACCACTTCCGGGGCCTGGCCGGAGTACGGGCCGCACTCGAGGCCGCGGGCACGACGCCGCCCGCCTCCGTGCCGGACACACGGGAGCGCATCCTCGACGCCGCCCACCGCGTCCTGTCGCGGCCGTGGACGCGGGCCGGGATCGACGAGATCGCGGCAGAGGCGGGCGTCACGAAGGGCGCGGTGTACCACCATTTCGGCGAGCGGTCGGCCCTCCTCCGCGCGGTCGCCGAACGCGTGACGCCGACCGAGCTCGAGTTCGCGCTCCTGGCGGAGACCGACGGGCTCACGGACCGGGACGCGCTGGCGGTCCTGCTCCGCACCTACCACCGCGCGATCGCCGCGCGCGCCGACCTCGTGAGGAATCTCGTGATCGCCAGCCGCGACGATCCGGAGCTGGTCGAGGTGATGGCAGGGGCGATGATCACCCGCCTGGCTCCGACACTGCTCGGCTGGTACGGCCGGCGGGCAGCGATGGGAGCATTTCGAGACGTGCCCCCTTCGCTCGTGTTCCAGGCGCTCTTCGGGCCCGTGTTCGCCCAGATCGTGTTCGGCCCGTTCCTCGACCAGGTGCTCGCGCGCGTCGGCGGGCGACCCGCGGCCGAGGCCGCCGACATGTACGCCGAACTGCTGCTCCACGGGCTGGCCACGCCCGCGCCGACAGGCGTGCCAACGCCGGCGCCGATGGTGCCAACGCCGGCGCCGATGACGGAGCATCGCTCACCCGCCGCGGCGGACGAGGACGCCGGGCAGTCGTAGCCCGAGCGCGTCCGAGAGGACGCGCGGGCTCAGACCTCCTTGTACTCGCCCTCGACCGCCTCGTCCTCCCCGCCCTGGCCACCCTGGCTCTGCGACTCGGACCCGGCGTCCGGTCCCTCGCCGGTCGCGCCCGGACCCGTTCCATCCTCCGGCGTCGGACCGGCCTGCTGGTAGGCGGCGGTGCCCACCTTCTGGAGCTGGGCGGCGAGCTCGGTGGTGCGGCCCCGGATGGCATCCATGTCGTTGCCCTTCAGGGCTTCGCGCACGGCCTCGACGGCGCGTTCCGTCCCTGCCCGGTCCTCGGCCGACACCTTGTCGCCGAGGTCGCGGAGCGTCCGTTCCGCCTGGAACGCCAGCGTGTCCGCCTGGTTCCGCGTCTCGACTTCGTCGCGGCGCTGCTTGTCCTCGGCGGCGTGCTCCGTGGCGTCGCGGACCATGCGATCCACGTCGTCCTTGGAGAGCATGGACGAGGCCGTGATGCGCACCTGCTGCTCGCGGCCCGTGGCGCGGTCCTTGGCTCTCACGTCGAGGATGCCGTTTGCGTCGATGTCGAACGTGACCTCGATCTGGGGGATGCCGCGCGGGGCGGACGGGATCCCGTCCAGGATGAAGCGGCCCAGCGTCTTGTTGTCCGACGCCATCTCGCGCTCGCCCTGGAGCACGTGGATCTCGACCTGCGGCTGGTTGTCGCTCGCGGTCGAGAACACCTGGCTCTTGGACGTCGGGATGGTCGTGTTGCGATCGATCAGCCGCGTCATGACGCCGCCGAGCGTCTCGATGCCGAGCGAGAGCGGCGTCACGTCGAGCAGCAGGACGTCCTTGACCTCGCCGCCCAGCACGCCTGCCTGGATCGCGGCGCCCACCGCGACGACCTCGTCGGGGTTGACGCCCTTGTGCGGCTCCTTGCCGCCGAACATGGCCTTGACGGCCTCGACCACCGCCGGCATGCGGATCTGCCCGCCGACGAGGATGACCTCGTCGATCTCGGAGGGCTTCAGCCCGGCGTCCTTGAGCGCCTGCTGCACGGGACCCCTCGTCCTGTCGATGAGGTCCGCGACCAGGTCCTCGAGCTTGGCCCGCGACAGCGGCACCACCAGGTGCTTCGGACCGGTCTGGTCGGCCGTGATGTACGGCAGGTTGATCTCCGTCTGGAGGGTCGTCGACAGCTCGATCTTGGCCTTCTCCGCGGCCTCCTTGAGGCGCTGCATGGCCTGCTGATCGGCGCGCAGGTCGATCCCCTGGTCCTTCTTGAACTCGGCCAGCAGCCAGTCGATCACGCGCTGGTCGAAGTCGTCGCCGCCGAGGTGGGTGTCACCGTTGGTGGACTTGACCTCGAAGACGCCATCGCCCAGCTCGAGGATGGAGATGTCGAAGGTGCCGCCGCCAAGGTCGTAGACGGCGACCTTCTCGTCGGTCTTCTTGTCGAGGCCGTAGGCGAGCGCCGACGCCGTGGGCTCGTTGATGATCCGCTTGACGTCCAGGCCGGCGATGCGCCCGGCGTCCTTGGTGGCCTGGCGCTGCGTGTCGTCGAAGTACGCCGGCACGGTGATCACTGCCTCGGTGATCTTCTCGCCCAGGTATGCCTCGGCATCGGACTTGAGCTTCTGCAGGATCATCGCGCTGATCTCGGGCGGCGTGTAGGCCGTCGAGCCATCGGCCAGCACGACCTTGATCCCGTCGCTCTTCGCGTCGCGCTCGACCTTGTAGGGCACGAGGCCCTTCGAGCGCTGGACCTCGGGATCGTCCCAGCGGCGGCCCATGAAGCGCTTGATCGAGTAGACCGTGTTCGCCGGGTTCGTGATGGACTGTCGCTTCGCCAGCTGGCCGACGAGCCGCTCACCCGTCTTCGTGAACGCGACCACGGAGGGAACGGTCCTGCCACCCTCGGAGCTCGGGATGACGGTCGGCTCGCCCCCCTCCATCACTGCGACGACCGAGTTGGTCGTGCCGAGGTCGATGCCGATGATCTTGGACATGGGTCAGTGCTCTCCTCCGGGCGTGTCGTGCCCGGCAACATTGTTGGCGACGGCCACCAGGGCGGGACGCAGGACGCGGTCCCTCAGCCGGTAGCCCCGCTGGAGCTCCGCGACGACGGTGCCGTCGGGAGCGTCGGTGGTGTCCTGGTGCACGACGGCCTCGTGCTCGCGAGGGTCGAACGGCTGGCCCATCGCCTCGATGGCGGTGACGCCCTCCGATTCGAGCAGCCCGCGGAGCTTCCGCTCGACGAGCCACACGCCCTCGACCCATCCGGCCTGTTCGAGCTCCGCCGGCAGTGCCTCGAGAGCCCGGTCGAAGTCGTCGACGACGCCCAGCAGCTTGCGGAGGAGTGCCTCGCTGGCGAGCCCGAGGGTCGCCTCGCGCTCCTGTTCGCTGCGGCGCCGGTAGTTCTGGAAGTCCGCCGCGCTGCGCTGCCATGCCGCCCGCAGCTCGCCGGCCTCCTGGCGTGCCGCCTCGAGCTCGGCGCGCAGCGCCTCCAGCTGGGCGGCGGTGTCCTCACCCGCGGGCCCGCGTGCCCCCGGGACGCTCGTGCCCTCCGGCTGCCCTGCGGCGGCCTGGGCCTCTCCATTGGACCGGGGCGAACCCGGGACGTGGATGCGGCGCCGGGCGCCGCCATCGTGATGCCGTTCGGTCATGCGTAAAAGTGATCCACCAGTTCGTTCATGAGCCCGCTCACGTAGCGGACGCTGCTGATCGCATGCGGGTAGGGCATGCGCGTGGGTCCGAGGACGCCGATCAGGCCGACGGCCCGACCGGGCCGGCCGTAGGAGGCCACGACGAGGCTCACGTCGCGCATCTCCTCGACCTCGTTCTCGCTGCCGATGAACACCTGGACGCCGCTGCCTCGAGCGACGCGCCGCACGAGCCTGCCCAGGTAGTCCCGGTCCTGCAACGCGCCGAAGATCCGGCGGACCTTCTCGGATTCCGAGAACTCCGGGGCGGCCAGCACGTTGAGCAGGCCCTCGCTCACCATGTCCTCGACGGACGCCGACTCGAACTCCTCCATCACCTGGAGGGTGCGCGACGCGACGCTCCGCACGATCCGGCGCTCCTGCAGGTCCGGCGGCGCGTCGTCGGCGCGCCAGCGCCGCCACGGCCGCCACCACCTGGCGAGTGGTGCGGCCGGCGAGCAGCTCGTTGGCCCTGCGCGCGGCGCGGTCCAGCGTCTCCTGGCTGACGGCCTCCCCGAGCTGCAGCAGGCACTGCCTGACCGAGCCCTCCGCGAGCACGAGCACCAGCGCGGCGATGCGGTCGCCGCCCTGCACGAGGTCGACGCGACGCAGCCGGGCGTGTGCCGGCTTGGCCGGCGTGGCCAGACCGGCTTCGCGGGTGATGCCGGCGAGCGTGGCCGCGGCCAGCCGGAACCATTGCTCGGAGGTGAATTCGACCTGGCCGAACTGGTGCCGGATCATGAGCTGCTCGACCGGGGCCAGGTTCACCCCGTCGGAGATCGAGGTCACGTAGAGGCGATAGCCGGCGTCGGTGGGAGTGCGTCCGGCGCTCGTGTGCGGGTGCGACAGGTACCCGGCGCGTTCGAGCTCGGCCATGATGTTCCGCACGGTGGCCGAGCTTATGCCGAGCCCGTATCGTTCCACGAGCGCGTGGCTGCCCACGGGAGTGGCAGTCACGACGTATTCCTCGATGATCGTCCGCAGGATCGCCTGTGCCCGCATGTCGAGCGGCCCGGGCTCGCGGTCCTTCCGACGTGCCACGACGTGTCCCTCTGGTTCGCGGCCGGGCCATCCCGGTCCGCATCTGTTAGCACTCTCAGTGCTGGAGTGCTAACGGACGGGATGGTACCAAGCGGGATCGGCGGGTGTCAATGGCCCGGCGTCACCGAGCGACGTACCGTTCCCTGTGGTCTTTGCCTGCGACAGGCGAGGCGAACACGATCGCGAAGTACCGATCGCCGCTCGTCGTGCGCGGAGACCGATCCGTGGTCCCTCCCCGAGGCGCGGCCGTCGCCACCGGGGCTCGCCGGGACCGCGTCAGCCGAGGACCACCCGCACCCGGTGCGTGATGCCGTCGTCAACGAGGGGGATCGCGGCGCTGCCGGCAGCCTGGGCCTGCCCGTCCAGCTCGACCGACACCACCCCGCGGCTGACACCATGCGGGTTCTCCACGGCGATCTGGTACCTGGCGGAGTGGTAGCGGAAGTCGATCCGGTACCCCGGCCAGGCCCTCGGGATGCACGGATCGATCCGCAGTGTCGTTCCGCGCAGATGAAACCCGAGGATCCACTCGAGGCCGGCCTGGTACATCCAGCCCGCCGACCCCGTGTACCAGGTCCAGCCTCCCCGGCCGACGTGCGGCGGTTCCGTGTAGACATCGGCCGCCAGGACGTAGGGCTCCACCTTGTAGCGATGGACGCCCGCCCTGGTGCTGGCGTGGTTGATCGGGTTGATGATCGAGAACAGCTCGCCTGCCTTGTCGCCGTCGCCAAGCGACGCGAACGCGAGGACCGACCAGACGGCGCCGTGCGTGTACTGGCCGCCGTTCTCGCGGATCCCGGGCAGGTACCCCTTGACATAGCCCGGATCCACGTCGGAGTGGTCGAACGGAGGAGTGAACAGCAGCACGAGCCCGTCGCCACGCCGGACGAGGTACTCCTCGACGGCGGCCATGGCCCGTTCCGCGCGGGGAGGGTTGGCGGCCCCCGAGAGGACGCTCCAGGACTGCGCGATCGAGTCGATCCGGCATTCCAGGTTCATTGCGGAGCCGAGCGGGGTGCCATCGTCGAAGAAGGCACGGCGATACCAGTCGCCGTCCCATCCGTCCCGCTCCAGCGCTCGCCGGAGCGCCTTCATGTGAGCGCGCCAGCGCTCCGCGCGAGGACGCTCCCCGCGGGCCTCGGCGATCGGGACGAACGCGGCCATGACGGCGTGAAGGAACCACCCCAGCCAGACGCTCTCGCCCCGGCCCTCGTGACCCACGCGGTTCATGCCGTCGTTCCAGTCGCCCGATCCGATGAGCGGCAGCCCGTGCGCGCCGACCGCGAGGCTCCTGTCGATGGCCGCCGCACAATGCTCGAACAGCGAGCCCGATTCCGCCGAGCGTTCCGGCTGGAAGTAGGTGTCGGCCTGATCCGGTCGCAATGCGGGTCCGTCGATGTACGGGACGGCCTCGTCAAGGACCGTCGAGTCGCCGGTCACGTCGAGGTAGCGAGCGGCAGCGTAGGGAAGCCAGAGGCGATCGTCCGAGATCCGGGTCCGGACGCCCCGGCCCGACGGGGGATGCCACCAGTGCAGGACGTCGCCCTCGACGAACTGGTGTGCCGCGGCCCTCAGGAGGTGCTCCCTCGCGAGCTCGCGCCTCGGCACCACCAGCGCCACGACGTCCTGGAGCTGGTCGCGGAATCCATAGGCGCCGCCCGCCTGGTAGAACGCCGTCCGGGCCCACAGGCGGCAGGCGAGCGTCTGGTAGACGAGCCAGCGGTTGAGCATGATGTCCATCGAGCGGTCCGGCGTCAGCACCTGGACCGTGCCGAGCGTGTCGTCCCAGTAGCTCGTCACGGAACGCAGCAGCGCCGCATGGTCAGCCGTTCGGACGCGCCGGACAAGGTCGGCCGCCGCCGCCGTCCCTTCCGCCTCGCCCAGGATCACCAGCACCTGGGTGCGCGCCCCGCTGGCGAGCTCGAAGCTGGTCTGCAGGGCGGCGCACGGGTCGATGCCGGCGCCAGCGGTTCCCTGCAGCCCGTGTCCGCGGTCCAGTCCGGCAGGTCGCTCGGGACCACGGTTGCGCCCGAGGAACTCCGTCCGGTCGGCCGTCCATGCCGTCTGCCGGCCGCCGAGGTCGAGGAAGGCAACCCGCGCGCCGAAGTCGGCATTCCACGGGTTGCGTGCCAGGAGCGCGTGCGTCTCCGGTTCCAGCGCCGTGACGATCCCGGGGGCGCTTGATCCGCGAGAGGTCCCCAGGACCCACTCGGCATAGGCGGTCACGGACAGATGCCTGGCGCGCCCGGAGCGGTTCTCGACGGTCAACACCGAGATCTTCAGGGAGTCGCCGAGCGGGACGAACTGGACGAGGTCGAGGCCGATTCCGTCATGCAGGTGCTCGAAGCGGCTGTAGCCGGCGCCGTGGTGAGCCACGTAGCTCGATTCCTCACATCGGATCGGCTGCGCCGTCGGGCCCCACAGCTCGCCGCTGTCGTCGTCCCGGACGTAGATCACCTCGCCAGCCGGGTCGCTGACCGGATCGTTGGACCATGGCGTGAGCTGGTTCTCCCGGCTGTTCCCCGACCACGTGTAGCCCGAGCCGGACTCGGAGACCTGGAACCCGAAGGCCGCGTTGGCGACCACGTTCAGCCACGGCGCGGGCGTGGACTGGCCCGGGCCCGTGATGGTGACGTATTCGCGTCCCCCGTCGGCGAAGCCTCCGAGCCCGTTGAAGAACTCCAGGTCGGCTCGGGGCACGAGAGGCTCGCTCGTGCTCTGCCTCGAGGTCGGCGGGGAGGCGGGCGTGGCGGGTTTCTCCGGACGCTGCAGGCGGATGACCTGGTCGGCGAGAGTGCCCCGGCGACTCAGCAGGACGGCCCGTGCGGCCGCCAGGACGAGAGTGCGATCTTCCGCGGACAGTTGGTCGCCCCGCACGATGTACACCCCGCCATGGCCGGCGTGGCCCTCCTGCACCAGGGTGGACCGGCTCGTCCGCACGAGCGTCTCGAGCGAATCCTGGAGGTCCTGGGCATAGGTGGCCCCGTGCTCGTTGAGGATCACGAGGTCGACGTCGAGGAGCTTCAGGCGCCAGTACTCGTGCGCGCGGAGCAGCTGGCGGACGATGTCCAGGTCCTCGGCCTCGTCGATCCGCACCAGGACGATGGGCAGGTCCCCCGAGATGCCGTGGGCCCACAGGCCCGGCGCTCCCCGCTCGTTGCGGGCCAGCAGGCCGGACGCCGGCCGCAGTGACGGGTCCGAGAACAGGATCCGGTTGGCCAGCCGCTGGAAGAGCTCGGCCTCGTCGGCATCGATGCCGAGGTGATGGAGCTGCACCTGGGCCTGCGTCCAGGCTAGGGTCGCCGCCCGCTCGAACGTGGCCGATTCGCGGTACTTGTCGGCCAGGTCAAGGACCTGCTCGCGCGACTCCGCGACGACGGTCGAGAAGATCGCGTGGGCAGTCTCGCCCGGCGCGAGCCTGACGCGGCAGCGGAGGCTGAAGATGGGGTCCAGGACCGCGCCGACGGTGTTCGAGAGCGGACGCCCGTCGAGGATCGAGACCGGCGAGCGAACCGGATGGCCGCGGCCGAGGAATCGGGCGCGATCCGTCTCGTACTGGATGACCGCGCCGCTCCCCTCCTCGACCGCGGCGACGTGGGCCGCCCAGATGGTCGGCTCGTCGCGTGACCGCGGCCGGCGGGTCGCCAGGATGGCTCCGATCTCGGGGACGAACTCGGTCTGGACGAACAGGTTCTGGAAGGCCGGGTGGGCGACATCGGCTCCCTGCGGCGCGAGCGCGATCTCCGCGTACGAGGTCAGCTCGATCTCGCGAACATGCGAGCCGAGATTGGCAACCGACACGCGGCGGATCTCGGCATCGTGCTCCGCCGACACGACGACGGTCATGCCCGTCTCGATCGACCCGTCCCGTCGGGAGAACTCGGCGCGATCCTCCGAGTACGTCACTTCGTATCGGTCCGCCGCCACCCCGCTCGGCTGATGGCCGGCCGACCACACCGCTCCGGAGTGCATGTCGCGCAGGAAGAGATAGCTGCCCCACGCGTCGCGGGTCACGTCCTCGCGCCAGCGCGTCACGGCCACGTCCTGCCACCGGCTGTAGCCGGATCCCGCGGCCGTCACCATGACCGCGTACCGCCCATTCGACAGCAGGTGCGTCCGCGGGATCGCGTCGTGAGGTGAGGTGAATCGACGCAGGACGGGCGGGACGAGCTCCCGCACGTCCGCGGCGCTGCGCACTTCCTCGGCACGCGGCCGCGCGACGAGCACGTCGCGCGGGATCCGCTCCTGGAGCAGCAGCTCCGTCGCCTCGACGATCGGGTCGGAGTGGAAGCGCTCGACCATCGCGTTGCCGTTGACCACGTTGCCGAGCGCCACCAGCGCCATGCCCTGGTGATGCGCCATGTAGCTCTGGACGACCGCGACCGAAGCGCCCTCGGGGAGCCGGCGCGCCGTGTAGTCGAGCGCCTCGCGAAAGCCGTACTGCCCGCTCGCGCCCGCACGGCTCAGCCGGGCGAAGTTCCGCACGGCGGCCCCGGGCTGGATCATGGCTCCCAGCGCGGTCGCGTACGGGGCGACCACGACGTCCTCTCCGAGGCCGCGCTTCAGGCCGAGACCGGGCACGCCGAAGCTCGAGTACTGGTAGCGCTGCTCGAGGTCGCGCGCGTTGAATGCCGACTCGGACATGCCCCAGGGCACCCCGAGCTCGGCCGCGTAACTCATCTGGCGCGCCACGACCAGGCGATACGTGTGGTCGAGCAGGCTGAGCGCGGGTGCGCGCATCACGAGGGCCGGCATCAGGTACTCGAACATCGACCCGGACCAGGAGATCAGCGCGGAGCCTCGACCCACGGGCGTCAGGGCGCGGCCCAGCCGGAACCAGTGGTCCGTCGCGATGTCCCCCTTGGCGATGGCGAGGAAGCTGGCGAGACGCGCTTCGGAGGCGAGGAGGTCGTAGCAGCTGGGGTCCAGGGATCCGTCGTGCACCCGAAACCCGATCGAGAAGAGCTTGCGTGTCGGGTCGAACAGGAAGCCGAAGTCCATCTCCCGGAAGAGTTGCTGGGCCCGGTCGGAAATCGCCACGAGGCGCCGCATGAGCAGCGCCGAGGCCGGCGATCCTGCGCCCGCCTCCGCAAGCGGCCGATCGGCCAGCTCGGCGATCGTCGGGAACGCCGTCTCCCGCGGGAGGGGCTCGAGCAACGCGACGTCCCGTACGTGACTGCCCACCGCCAGCCGGGCTGCCTCGGCCCAGGTCACGAGCTCGCTGCCGGTGCCGTCTCCTCGCTCGGCGGTCAGCGCAGCGGCAACGTCCGACAGGGTGCGGGTGTACGTCGTGAGCTCGCCCAGGCGGGCCGCCCAGGCTTCCGGCGTGGCCGGGGTGACGGCAGCCCCGGGCGGTTGCTCGAGCGCCTCGTCGAGGTGCCGGCGGGTGACCGTCTGGCTTCGCCGGTCGTCGGCGATCGTGCCGGCGGCCTCCCCGGCCAGCGTGATCGCGTCGCCGATCCCGGCCAGTGCGACGGCGACGGGGAGCGGCTGGTCGATCATCTGGCGACAGGCGTTGGCGAGCACGAGCAGGTGCCCGGCCAGGTTGCCGCTGTCGACCGACGAGATGTAGGCGGGCTCGAGCCGGTGCAGGTCGCCCGTGGCGTACCAGTTGTACAGATGTCCGCGGTACTTCTCGAGGGAACTGATGGTCGCAAGCGTCGCCTCGAGGCGGTCGACCATGTCGAGCGTCCCGATCCAGCCGAAATCGCGGGCCGTCACGGTGGCGAGCAGATACACGCCGATGTTCGTGGGCGAGGTTCGATGGGCGACGAGGGGCGCGGGATCGTCCTGGAAGTTGTCCGGCGGCAGCCCGTGGTCATCCGGGCCGACGAACGTCTCGAAGAACCGCCAGGTTCGGCGTGCGGTGCGGCGGAGCGCACCCACGTCAGCGGCGGACAGTTGCTCCGCGGCCGATTCGGGCGGCGGCAGGCTGACCCGGTGAGCGACGAGGGGCGAGAGCAGCCACAGGACGACGAACGGCGCGGCGATCCAGGCCGTCCCGGGCTCGAGGACCAGGACGAGGGCCGCCGTTGCGACGGCGAGCACGACGGCTCCCGCCATCTGCCGGTAGAACTCGGGCAGATCACGATCATGCCTGGCCTTGGCCTGCGCGGCGGTCGTCCATTCGAGGAGGTTCCGCCTCGTTACATACATCCGCGCCAGGGTTCGCAGGATTGCGTCGCCCATCAGCCACGCCTGGTACGCGAGGAACGTCACCCCCAGCCCGACCTGTGCTGCGGCGAGGGCAATGTCCGCACCCACGGCCCGCAGGTGGCTGCGCTTGGAGATGCCCGGCCGTCGCGGCTTCAACCCCGCCAGGACGGGCAGTGCCGCGGGAAGGATCATCGAAGCGAGGACGAATGCCGTCCACGAACCTGCCGAGATCGACGGAAGCGTCCAGGCCGCCACGAGCGCAGCCAGCGTGAGCGGGGCGGACGTCGTCCGGCGCAGGTTGTCGATCATCTTCCAGCGCGCGATTCCAGGCATGCCGCCCGGCCTCCGCTGCCCGGTCGCGTCGCGCGCCCGTCCCAGGATCCAGGGCAGGAGCTGCCAATCGCCCCGGGCCCAGCGGTGCTGACGGGCGGCCGAGACGAGGTAGTGCGAGGGGAACTCGTCGAAGAGCTCGACGTCGGTCACCAGGCCGGCCCTGGCGAAGACACCCTCGAACAGATCGTGGCTGAGCAGCGCGTTCTCGGGCACGCGGTCCGCCATCGCCCCGGCGAAAGCGTCGACGTCGTAGATCCCCTTGCCCGTGAAGCTCCCTTCCCGGAACAGGTCCTGGTAGACATCCGAGACCGCTGACGCGTACGGGTCGATCCCCGCCGATCCCGAGTAGATCGCCTGGAAGATGGATGCCTCGTGTTCGGCCGGCAGCGTCGACGTGATCCGCGGCTGGAGGACGCCGTAGCCCTGGGTCACGCGCCCGGCTTCCGGATCGAAGGTCGGCTGGTTCAGCGGGTGGGCGATCGTCCCCACGAGGCGGGCCACCGCGCCACGCGGCAAGCGGGTGTCCGCGTCGAGCGTGACCACGTAGCGCACTCCCGACGGAGGCGTCGATGCGGGCCGCCCGGACGTCAGGATGCCGGTCGTCGCCGAGCCGCGCAGGAGGGCATTCAACTCATGGAGCTTGCCGCGCTTGCGCTCCCAGCCCATCCAGCAGCCCTCGGCGTCGTTCCACGTTCGTTTCCGGTGGAAGAGCAGGAATTGGGCGCCTCCCCCCGGTGCGTCGCCGTGACGCTCGTTGAGGCGGTCGATCGCCGACGCCGCGGTCGAGAGGAGTTCCTCGTCGCCCGCGACATGCTCGGTCGGGGCGTCGAGCCAGTCCGAGAGCAGGGCGAACCGAAGGTCGCCCTCGCGGTTGCCCAGGTAGTGCACCTCCAGGTCGCCGACCTGGTCCTCGACGTCGGCCTCGCTCGTGAGGAGCGTCGGCATGACGACGAGCGTCCGCAGCTCGGACGGCACGCCATCCACGAGATCGAGCCGTGGCAGCGGCCTCGGGCCCAGCACCCTGGTCACGGTACGGTTGACCAGGGCGATCGCGAGGTCGGAAGCCGGACCGAGCGACAGGATCGCGACGACGAGCAGCCCCGCACCGGGCGCGCCGCCGTTCCCCGACAGCAGCAACGGTATGGCCAGGACGAGCCCCGTGACCAGCGCGAACGACCCCAGGTAGCCGCGGGCGGCCGCCCGAACGTAGGCGCGACGCAGCCGGACCGCGAGCGGCGCTCGAAGGTCGAGGGCCCGCTCGAACGCGGGGCGGCCGTCGGAGACGAGGAAGTAGCCGGGATCCCGGTGCCGGGCCGCCAGGGACGATTCGATGTCGCCAGGTGGGGCGGCCGGGCGGGCCGGCGGGGAGATGCCAGTTCCCGGCGCCGCGCCAGGCGACGAAGCCCGACCGGGCAACGGGGCCGGCGCGGGCGACGGGGCCCCGTCCGCCATCGCCGCGGCCATCCGCGCGACCTCGACTTCCGACCTTCCCGAGTTCCTTGCCAGCTCCTCGACGGCGTGGCGGTAGCGGTCGCGGGTCGCGAAGTCCATGGTCCCGAACGAGCTGCCAGCGCGAAGGACGTCGTCGACCAGGCTCACGCTTTCGACGAACCGGGCCCAGTCGAACCACGAGATGAAGCGCATGCTCGTGATGACGTTTCGAACCGTCACGTTCATGGTCGCCTGACGCTGGTGCTCGAGGCGGACCAGTTCCTCGGCGGTTGTCGACTGCGTCGCGAGGAGGTCCTCGAGCCAGCCGAGGGCCGGGGTGACGGCGGGATCCTGGTCGCGCAGCCGCTGGAAGAGCTGGACCAGGCCGGCGGCCGGCATGGTCGCGCCGAGGAGCCGGCGCAGTGAGGCCGGGCCGACCTCGCGGCCCTCCTCGTCGAGGCCGAGGAGCCTGTCCGCAAGTTCGTCCGCCTGTTGCCGCGCGGCGCGGCCCCGAACGATCTGCTCCGCCAGGCGCCGAAGGTTCTCCACGAGCGTGATCCGCAGGCTGATCGGGACCGCCCAGAGCTCTCCGATCGTCAGCGGCTCGACTCGCTGGTACGCCCGCACGAACCGGCCCAGGCTGTCCGGGTCGAAGCGGCTGTCGGTATGGGCAACGTAGGCCCATGCCAGACCGAAGATCCTGGGATACCCCTGGAGGTGGCCCTCCGCCAGCTTGGGGAGCTCGCGATAGTAATCCGCGGGCAGGTCGTCCCGGATCTCGCGCAGCTGCTCGTCGACGATCGGGAAATTGTCCACGAGCCATTCCGCGGCCGGCGTGATCGACCGCTCTTCCTTGATCGCGGTGGCAAGCGCCCGGTACGACTCGAGCAGGACGCGGCCATTCTCGGCGACGCGCGGACGGATCGGGTGTCCCCGGCCGGGCCTTGTCGTGACCGCCTGCGCCGTGGCAAGGCTCTGGGCGTGCTCCTCCAGCCGCTCCACGCTGAACAGCTCGGCCAGGATCGGCGCTTCGAGCTCGCCGTGGAGGACGTCCGACCCGCCGAGCATTCGCGGCCGGTCGCGAAGGGCGGGCGTCCGTCTCATGGACGAGACGCGGAGAAGGGCCGGGGCCCTGTTGTCTCCGTCTCGGGCCTGAAACCCGCCCGCGCAGCGGGCCCGGGGTCGGAACCATTCGGCGACCGAGCCACCCGCCAGCGGTCGCCACGGACTGCAACGGCACGGGCCGGGGATCGACGCGCCAGCATTCTCGTTCGCTCCCCTTTCCGACCGGGTCCGGCCTGGCACGGCGTCGGTGGCAGCGTACGCGGCCTACCCGGCGTGCATGAGCTGCCGTGCCGCCCCCGTCGCGCAGCGGCGCGCGTGGTCGCTCGCGAGCCGGTTCTCGCGGACGTCGGGCATGGCGAGCTCGACCCGCGCCAGTCTGGCGGGCTTGGGCGAGTGCCCGCGAGGATGGAAACCCGCCTTGTCGCCGGGTATCCAGCTGGGCGGGTTTCCATCCTCGCGCACGCGGGGGCGGGTTGACTACGATCGGGGTTGACCTCGGAGCGACGGTCCAGTCGGCCGTTCGGCCGGCAGCGTGCCTCGTCCTCCGTCGCCAGGGGAAGTGGCAATCATGACCGTCCAGGAAGCACCCGGCGTCGTCACAGAGGGGCCGCCGGGCACGACTCCGGCCGTCCAGCCGGCTCGCACCCTCGCACAGCCCACGACAGACGTCCGGCCCGTGGCAGACACCCGGCCCATCGGCGGCGGCCAGTTGGCCAGTCGCGTGATCATCCTCGTCTTCGGCCTGATCCAGATCGTGATCGGCCTGCGGATCGTCCTGCTCCTGCTCGACGCCCGCACCGGCAACGCCCTCGTGTCGGGCATCCTCGACGTGAGCAAGATCTTCGTCGCCCCGTTCGAGGGCATCCTCAACACGAATGCCCTGACATCGGGCGGCTCGGTGCTCGACGTGAGCGCCATCGTCGCCTTCATCGGCTGGTCGATCCTCGAGCTGGTCATCCTCTGGGCCGTCGGGATCTTCCGGCGCGAGCCGGCCTGAGACCGGGACGCGGCGCCACGAGCCTCACGCTCGTGGCCCACGCGACCGGCCAGCACCGCCGAGGCAGCCACCCGAAGGAAGGACAAGTCCGATGGGCATCATTTCCTGGATCGTGCTCGGTGCCATCGCCGGGTTCATTGCCAACCTGATCATGGGCTCCCGTGAAGGGCTCGTGATGATGGTCGTGCTGGGCATCGTCGGTGCGGTTGTGGGCGGATTCGTCGCGGGCACCGTGCTCAACATCGCCGACGTGACGGGCCTGAACCTCGAGAGTCTCGTGGTAGCCGTTGTCGGCGCCATCATCGTCATCGTCGTCGCCAGGACGTTCATGGGTTCACGCGGGGCGGTCGGCGCGCGACGGACGTGAGCCGGGGATCTGGAGCGGGACATGACGAAGGTCGATGCCACGCGGCATTCGCCCGGTGACGTCGCACGCGCGCCTGTCCGCCGCCCCCACCGGGATGCGGTAACGCGACGCGCCTCGGCCGCGGTCGGGATCGCGCGCACGGGCACCGCGGCACTCCTGCGGCGAGCGCCCGATGCGATGCGCGCCGCCCGAACCGGAGCGCAGGGCACGGCGAGCACACTGCAGGCGCTGCCGGACTCCACGCTTCGATGGCTGGCTGCCGGTTCCGTGGGCCTGGGCGCAGGGCTCTACCTTTCCGGCGCGCCACGGGTGGCCACGGCCGCCGGGGTTCTCCCGGCGCTGATCATGGGCGCGGCGATGGTGCTGCGACCCGTCACGACCGCAGGCGGTCACGACCACGCCGGGCCGCGCACGTCACGGACACGAGCCTGACCCGCGACGGCATCACCCGAGGTCGAGAAGCCAGCCCTCGTGCCGGGCGAGGTACACGAGACTCATGCGGTTCGTCACGTCGTATCGATCGAACAACCGACGGAGACGGCTTTCCACGGTCTTGACCTGGATCGAGAGGGCGGTCGCGATCTCCTCGTTCGTGCGACCGCGCGCCATCAGGCTGATCGTCTCCAATTCGCGCGCTGTGGGCGGCCGCCGTGCGCCGCGGGCCTCTCGAAGCGTGTCGGCCCCGAAGACGCGCCGCCCCCGGGCAGCCTCCCGGATCACCCGGATGATCTCCTCGGCGGACTCCAGCTTCGACACGTAGGCGGCAGCCCCGAGCGAGACGGCCTTGGCCAGGAAGCTCGCCTTGCTGTACGCGCTGTACATGACGAAGGCGGGCCCATGACCGGCGAACTGAGCGAGAAGATCGAGCCCGCTGTCGAGCCCGTCCTGCATGACGTCGCACAGGACCACGTCCGGATGACCCTGCTCGATCAACGTCTGCGCCGCGGCCCGATCACCGGCCGTCCCGACGATGCGCACGTCCGGCTCGCTGCCGAGCAGCGCCGCCAGCCCTTCCGCGATCGCCGGATGGTCCTCCACGATGACCAGGTCGATCACGCTCGACTCCGACGCGGCGAAGCCGGCAGTCGGACCGTGACCGTCGTCCCGCGCCCCAGGTCCGACGAGGCCTCGATCGTGCCACCGTGGGCAACCACGATCTCGCGCGTCAGGAACAGGCCGAGGCCGAGACCCACCCGCACGCCCTGGCGGGGCTGCCCCGCCCGGGTGAAACGGTCGAACAGGCCCGGCATCTCGTCGGGCGGGATCCCGCGACCGTCGTCGGCGACCACGATCTCTGCCCACGGCCCGACCCGCCGCAGCGTCACGTCCAGGTGCTCGGCCGCTCCATGCACGAGGGCGTTCGTCATGAGGCTGCCCACCACCTGCTCGAGGCGCCCGACATCGCCGTCCACGAGGAGCCGCCGGGACCCGCCATGGACCTCGATGAGCGTTCCGTCCGCGAGCACGGCGGTCATCTCCGCGACACGGCGGGCCAGGGCCACGAGATCGACCCTTTCGTACTTGAGCACCGCCCGGTCCAGCGCGAAAAGGCTCAGATCGAACAAGCGGTCCGTCAGCTCTCCGAGTCGCTGGGTCTGGGAGAGCGCGCTCGCAGCGTAGCCGGCGGCCGTGTCGTCGGTGCCGGAGCCAAGACGCCGGGCCAGCAGCTGAACGTACCCGTGGAGGGCAGCGATCGGCGTGCGGAGCTCGTGGCTCGCCGCGATCATGAACTGCTCCTGCAGCGTGCGCAGGCTTCGCTCGGTCACCTCGCGGATCACCACCACGCCTGCCCAGCCGGGGATCGGCAGCTGCAGCCCGGAACCCCTCGCCTCGAACCACCGCCGCGCCCCATCCGGGCCACGCTTCGTGAACGCCATGCTGAAGGACTCGCCGCGGCGCACGCGCTGCTGTGGCCAGGCCTCGGGGTCGAGCGGAAGGCTTGCCTCGTCCTCGGGGACCAGGGGCATCCGGGGGTCGCCGAATGTCGCCTGGTACGCCTCGTTCCACATGACGGCCTGGCCGTCGGCATCCACGGCCAGGACCGCGTCGGCCATCCCGTGGAGGATGGACCTCATCCGGTCGCGTTCCTGGGCCAACTCCTGCGCCTGGGCCGCCAGGACGGCGGTCTGGGCGGCCAGTTCGTCCGTCCGGGTGGCGAGGTCCTCGTTGGCGACGTTGAGCTCCTCGACGCTCGCCTGCAGCTCTTCGTTGACGGTCTCGAGCTCCTCGTTGGAGGCCTGCAACTCCTCCGCGAGCGTCTCCGCCTCCTCGCGCGCGGCCAGCGCGTCCTCGACGCCCATCAGCAGCCGCTCGTTCGAGACGCGGAGCCGATCGTTGAGGGTCGTCACCTCCTCGTTCTGCGCGAGCAGTCGCCTGCCCTCGTCGATCGCCTGATCCAGCCTCTGGCGCAGGATGGGGAGCGCGGTGCGGTCCTCCGCCGCGCCGCTGGCGTCACCGATGACGATGATGGCGCCCGCGACCGGGTCACCGGGCTGACGGCGGAAGGGCGTACACATGACTTCCAGGTGGCGCGGCCGCCCCGTCAGCAGCTCCGGCGTCAAGGTCTCCCACACGGCCGTGGTCGCCTCGCCCTGGAACGCGTCGCGCAGCGCGTCGCGCAGTGGGGTCGCCGGGAGAGACTCCGCGAGGTGCGCGAAGTCGTCGCCGAGGGCGACTCCGTGGACGCCCAGCAGCCGGCGTGCCGCAGGGTTGATCCCCAGCGTCTCCCAGTGCCGGCCGAGGGTGACCACGCCCACGGGCAGATCCAGCAGGGTCCGCTCGGCGTGGGCCTGTCCCGTCCCCGATCCGTCTCCGATGCGACCGTCGCCGGTGAGGGTGACCGGATGGGCGGCGACGCGGCGTGATGGGCCGGCCGGGGGCACGCTCGCCCGGGCACGCGGGATGGTCGCGCTCGACGGGCCGAGCGGCGGGGCCGGTGCCGGGCCGACGCGCCGATAGATCTTCAGCGGCCCGCGGTCGGCCGCGAAGGTCGTGCCGAGTGCCGACGCACTTTCCGAGCTGCCCAGCACCAGCCACCCGCCGTCGCGCAGTGCGAAGGCGAAGGCCCGCAGGACGCGTTGCTGGAGCTCGGGCTTGAAGTAGATCAGGACGTTCCGGCACAGGATGAGATCGATCCGTGGGAACGGTGGCCGCGCACCGAGATCGTGCTCGCCGAATACGACCAGGTCGCGCAGTTCCTTGGTGACGGAGAACTCGTCGCCGGTCGCCACGAAGTACCGCTCGAGGAGGTCGGCGGGCACGTTGCGCACGGCCCCGGCCCCGTACACCCCGCGCCGGGCGAACGCGAGCGCCGCGGCGTCGATATCGGTGGCGAAGATGCGCACCTCGATCTGCTGGCGGTCGTCCCCGAGCGCGTCCGCGACCAGCATCGCGACGGTGTACGCCTCTTCGCCGGTGGCACACCCGGCGCACCAGACGCGCAGCTCCCCGGCGACACCGGCATGCGCGAGGAGTTCGGGCAACACGCGTCGGCGCAGGTGATCCATCACCTTTGCGTCGCGGAAGAACTCCGTCACCTTGATGAGCAGGCTGCCGACGAGGTGCTGGTACTCGTCGGGTACCTCCTCGAGGTACGCGACGTAGTCGGCGAGCGACTCCTGCCGCGTGGCGGCCATCCGGCTCTGCAGCCGGCGCAGGATCGTCGGTCGCTTGTAGGCCGCGAAATCGATCCCGCTCCACTCGCCGAGCCGCATCAGCAGCAGACGGAGCTGCCGATCGTCGTCCGGATTGCGGACGGCGGGGCCGCCGGCGAGGAGCCGTGCGAGCAGCGAACCCATCGCAGAAGGCTGCGCGACGATGTCGACCGCGCTGGCGGCGACGGCGAGCGGCATCGACGGGAAGGCCGCGTTCCCCGGGTCCTGGACGATCACCGTGCCTCCGGCGGCGGCGACGTCGTGCGCCCCGGCGGCGCCGTCGGAACCGCTGCCGCTCAGGATGACCGCGATCGTCCCCGCGCCGATCGACCCGGCGGCAGTCCTCAGCAACCGGTCGATGTAGGGCGCGGCGCGCCCGCCGGAAATCTCGTGAAGGACGATGGACGCGTCCTGGATCTCGGCGTCGTGGTTTGCCGGGATCACGAAGACCACGCCCGGCTCCAGCGGCTCCCGCTCACCGGCGACACGCAGCGGGAGCGGAGATCGGCGACCGAGGATGTCGTGCAGGTGGCTTGCCCGTCCCGGGTTGAGGTGCTGGGCGACGATGACCGGCGCGCCGAAGTCGGAGGGCAGGGATGCGAGGAACTCGGACAGGGCCTCGACGCCGCCTGCCGACGCGCCGACCACGACGACGTGGCGATTGGTCCCGGTTGTGGGTGCCTGCGGCATGCCATCGTCCCCGTCAGGGCCGGGTGCGCTCCCGATGAGTCCCGAGTCTACCCCTCCGTCGGCGCGGGCCAGAGCACGTCCACGCCCGCGTCCGGCTCGTGGCCGGACGTTCATCGCCGGTCGAGGGAGCTGCGCACCGTCGATGCGGTGTCCCGCTCCATCACCCGGGATAGACGGGGTTCACGCCGAGGGTGAGCGCGAGCACGAGGAGGACGAGCAGGATCCCCAGGACGAGGCCGAGCATCTCGATGTCGTCCCGTCGGCGCGCTCCCCGCACGGCCGGGATGCCGGTGCCGGCAACCAGGTCCCGCGCCTGATCGCCGGACTCGATGCTCGTCACGGCGCGTGGCTCCCGGAAGCGCTCTTCATGCCAGGTGTGCCGCGACCATGAACCCGAGAAGGGCACCCAGCATTGCCGCCACCGGGATGAGCAGCACCAGCAGCATCGTCGCAGCGACGACGAACGTGAGCCGGATCACCGGTCGCTCGGTCCCGCATGAGACGCCCACCCTCGTCGTCGGCCGACGACGAGGATGGAACAGTGGAGCCGGGTCTTCATGTCGTCCTCTTGGCCAAGCACGCCGAGGGGGGCACTGACCTCGATGTTCCCCGGCTTCTTCGTGCTGCCGCGAGTCTGGAGTGGCGGGGGTCACCGCCGCGAGGATGGAATCCCGTCAGAGCCGGAGCACGCCCGGCTGCGCTGGCGACGGCCCGTCATGACGCTCGAATCCCCGGATCACAGGATGCGGCTGGATCACGGCGCCGGTGAACGGCGGCGTGCAACGACGCCGCGGCAGCCGATCGGGAAGCCTCGGCTCGCCGGAAGGTGATCGCCGCTCCGTCAGACGTGCCGGTGCAGCTCTGCGTCAGGGGTGGAATCCGGCGAGTCCGGTTCCCGCGGCGGCTGTTCCCAACCCATCTGGTCGGCCTCGTTCCTCGCGAGATTGAGGTGCACCAGCTCGTGCTCGACGTTGGCGATCGCCGACGATGGCACGTACAGGTCGCCGGAGAACGCGCCGCGCGACACCACCAGGTACTCCTGGCCCACATCCTGTACGGTGCCGAGGCGACGCCCGTCATTCCCGATGACGGCCCACCCGGTCTTCAGGTCGCCCATGCGCATGCTGGTCCCGCCTCCACATCGGCGCTCGTGTCCGCCCGCTCAGCGTACGACCGTGCTCAAGTATCCCGCGGAACCGCACCCGGACGACGGCAACGTGCGGCCGCGGGATGATCGGCGGAACGTCGGCACGCCGCCGCAGATCTGCCCGGATGGGCCCTCCCGTGAACCGTTCGTCTCCTGCTGTTCATGGGCGATCTCACGATGAGCATAGGGCCACGTCCGAGCCCGCTCCGCGCCATCGCCGCGCTCATCGAAGGGCGTCGCGTGCCGGCAACGGGCGGCACGCGATCGCCACACGAGTCACGTGCGACCGGGGTACTGCGGCCGGTCGTGTTCGGCGGGAACGACGGGCTGGTGAGCAACCTTGCCCTGGTCATGGGCGTTGCCGGCGCGGCGCCGGCTCCCGGGATCATCGTCCTTGCCGGTATCGCGGGCCTCCTCGCCGGGGCGTTCAGCATGGCCGTCGGCGAGTACGTCTCGGTCCAGTCGCAGCGCGAGCTGCTCGAGTACCAGGTCGCATTCGAACGGCGACAGCTCGAAGTGACACCCGAGGCGGAGTACGACATCCTCGTCGGCATCTACGTCGGGCGAGGGTTCCCCCGCGACGAGGCCAGGCGGATCGCCGATCGCATGTTCGCGGAGCCCGACCGCGCCCTCGACGCGCTCGTGCGGGAGGAGATCGGGCTCGATCCGCGCGTGATCGGGTCGCCCTGGAGCGCCGCCGGCGGATCGTTCCTGGCCTTCACCCTCGGCGCGCTCGTCCCGGTGGTGCCGTATCTCCTGGGATCCGGTGGCCTCGCCTTCTGGGCCAGCCTGCTGGCGAGCCTGGCGGGCCTGTTCCTGCTCGGCATGGGCGTGAGCCAGTTCACGCACAGGAGCCCTCTGCGTGCCGGCGTCCGACAGCTCCTCCTGGGGCTCGCGGCCGCGGTCGTGACCTACGCGGTGGGGACGCTCATCGGCGCCTCCGGCATCTGACCGGCGCCCTCGCGCCGAGGGTGCCCGCCCATAGACCGAGGAACCGAGCCGGTCGAGCGCCGCAGCGGTTGCGAGGGTACGCGGCCCGGCCAGCCGGAGTAAGGGGCCGCGCGTTCTCAGCCGAGCCTGTCCAGCAGGTTCGCCGTGATCCGGCCTGCGCGGGCATCGACGGGCGTGGTCTCGCCCATGTATGCCCGGTCGCCCCAGTCGTCGAGCCCCCATCCCCAGGTCATCGTCCCGGCGGCGAAGACGGTCGCTCCCGAAGGCGCCGTGTAGATCGCGCTGTTCTGCGTGGCCTGCGTCGTGGTTCCGGTCGCGTCGTCGCCCGACAGCCGGGCCCGCACGGGTGAGGTACACAGGAGCGCAACGTTGCCGGGGCGGCTCGCAGGGTCGGGATCCCACGTGTCGAACTCGGTCCCGACCAGCATGGCAATTCGATCGCCTGCGCGAAGGCCGGTGCCGTGGAACACCCAGTGATCCGGCGCCGACACGACGAGATCGGCCAGACCGTCGCACACCTGCCCGTACGAGAGGCCGACGACGAGGCCCTCCGGTCGAGCGGCCGGTGGCTTGCCCCAGGCCGCGGTGGCGGCCCGGGGATCCGCGGCTGCCAGCGGATCGAGCGCCGGATCGCGGTAGCACACGAGCGTGCGACCACGGGCCGGATCCGTCCCGGGGGAAGCGGTCGAGGACGCGCCGGCGTCCTCGAACCGGACGCGCCAGTACATCTCGTTCCCGCTGAAGAACGCCACGTTCGTCCCCGCCGCGATCGCCTGCTCGAGCGTCGCGCGCATGGCCGGGGACCAGTACTCGGGATGCCCGGCCACGATGAGCAGCCTCCGTCCCGACGCGACCTCCGGGTACCGGCCGAGGTCGAGGTCGGCGCAGTAGCCCACGTCGTACCCGTGCGCCTCCTGCCACCGCACGAACGGCAGTTCCCACGCCAGGTGCGTGCCCGCACCGCGGGTCCGCTGGTACGGGCGGTCGAAGCTGACTTTCACGGCCCGCGCGCTGCCGGCGACGGTGGGCGCCCCGCTGCTGTTGTCGGCATAGAGGCTGCGTCCACCCCATGCGTTGTAGGCCTGCTCCGTCGTGACCGACGAGACGAAGAGGATGGGCGCGCGGCCTTCCGGGCCCGGCGTTGCCGCAGACGGCGCCCCAGGGGAAACGGCGGGCTCGCGGACGATGAACGTGGCCCACTGCGGCTCGCCGCCTGGGGGCCTCATCACGGCGACGTACGTGCCGGTCACCCAGTCGGCCGGCACGGTCAGGCGCAGCGCCGGCGACCAGCGGCAGGCGAGCCATCCGGTCGACGGGTCCTGGACGGCCGCCGGCTGTGCCGCCACGGCGAGGCCCGGCCAGCGACCCACCAGGCGGCCGCCCGCGCCGCCGTACCAGCCGAGCCGGTAGACGTGGACCGATGCCGAGGCGGTGGCGGCTCGCATCCGGAGGACCAGCTGATCGCCGGGAGACACCGACGCGTCATCGAAGTACCCCTCGACCCCGCCGGTGCCGTCGCGCGGGAGTTGCCAGAGATCGGTCCCCGCGATGTGGTTCTCGCGCGGAACGCGGCTCAGTCCGGCACCAGGCCCGGGCAGGATCGCCAGCTCGTCCTCGGGCGCGGTCGAGCCGGCAGCCCGACGGCGCGGCGTGTTGGCGCCGCACGCGGCGGCGGCGAGCGCGAGCGAGCCCGATGCGGCGGCCCGGAGGAGCTGCCGACGGCTGAGCGACGCACCGGGCGGCCGCGTGAGGGACCCGGCGAAGGGCCGCGCGATGGGCCGGCCGAGCGACGACGCAAAGGGTGACCGCCTCACGGAAGGAGCCGCGAGAACAGCTCGTTCGAGAGCAGGCGGCCGCGCAGCGAGAGACGCACCCTGCCGCCGCCGAGATCCTCCACGAGTCCGTGCCCGCGCGCCCAGCCCAGCACCTCCGCGACCCCCGGCCGGGTGGCGACCTCCGCGCCGATCCCCTCGCGGAGCCTGAGGCCGAGGATCGCCTCCTCGGCCGCGAACGTCGCGGCATCGAGCCGCTCCTCGCCGCCGGGTGGGAGGCGTGCGGGCGTGCCGGCGAGCGGCGGGACGTAGCGCTCGAGCCGTGCGGCGTTCCAGCGCCGGCGATCGCGTCCGTCGAAGGCGTGCGCGCCGGGACCGGCGGCCTCGTACGGCTCGTGCCGCCAGTACGCCAGGTTGTGCCGGCTCTCGTGGCCCGGGCGGGCCCAGTTCGACAGCTCGTACCACCGCATCCCGGACGCTGCCAGGATCTCGTCCGCGGCCACGTACAGGTCGGCGGCCCGGTCCTCGTCCTGGTCCCGGCGCGCGCGGTCCCGCCACGAGCGGGCGCCGGGCCTCGTCGGCAGGTGATCGCCGTCCGGCCCGGCGAGCCCCTCGGCCGAGGGATCGTCGAGCGTCAGTGCGTAGGCCGACACGTGGTCCACGCCGGCGGCGAGGACGGACTCGAGCGTGTGCCGCCATGAGGCCAGTGTCTGCCCCGGCACGTCGTACAGGACGTCCACGCTCACCGACGCGATCCCGGCACGCCGGGCGGCGGCGACGGCGCCCACCACGTCACGCGGCGAGTGACGGCGCCCGAGGCGCCGCAGTTCGGCCGGGTCCAGGCTCTGCCCGCCGAGGCTGAGCCGGTTGACGCCGGCCGCTGCGAAGCCCGCGAGATCGCCACGCTCGTCTGGTCCGGGATTGGCCTCGATGGTGACCTCCGCCCCCTCGGCAATGCCGAATCGCCTTCGGACCAGGTCGAGCAGCGTGCCGACCGCCCGCGCGGACAGCAGCGATGGCGTGCCCCCGCCGAGGTAGACGCTGCCGAGTGGCGGTCGTGCGGCCGCCGATGCATCCAGCCCGTCGGCGCGCAGCCCGAGCTCCACCGCCAGCGCGGCCAGGAACGCATCCACGCGGGAGGCCGGCCCGCGCGCCGCACGACCCGCGTAGACCACGAAGTCGCAGTACGGGCAGATCGACAGGCAGAAGGGGACGTGCGCGTAGAGGGCAACGGGGGCGGACGGGCCTGAGGTCACGAGGGTGGAGCGGTTCTCCGGCGCCTGTCGGCCATGGATGGGCCGCGCGGCGGGACCGGAGGTGGCTGTGTCGGGCACCCCACGATTGTGATGGACCCCGGCGGCGAGCGTGGGCGGCCCGAACGCCTGCCGGCCCCGCGGGTCAGCGTGCGTCGCGCGGGAGCAGCGGCGGGATCGCGTCGGCCAGGTACAGCGCCGCGAACCTCGTCACGGCATGGGCCACGAGGGGGGCGACGATGCTGCCGGTCGCGAGTGCGAGCATTCCGGTGAGGGCACCGAGCAGGAGCGCCTCGGCCAGCAGGTCGAACGTGATCCGTGACCGGCCGAGTCGCGTCTCCAGCCCGTAGAGGAGCAGCTGGACCGCGAAGGCAACCCCGCCCGGCACGCCCGCGAGGAGCAGCAGCCCGAGCAGCACGCCACGGAACGTCAGCTCGTCCACGATCGCCGTCGCGACGGCATCGAACGCGAAGCGCGGCACCTCGTCGGCCGGGTTCAGGCGCGGCGGCCAGTCGGGTGCCCGCACCCGCGCGAGAACGAGCACGGCAGCGATGCCGAGGCCGGAGCCGAGGATCGCGAGGACGATGGACCCCGGGGATGTTCCGGCGTCCATCCCGAGCCCCAGCGCACCCGGCCCGGCAGGCAGCAGCGCCGCGATGGCGGCCACCAGGACGATCGCCAGCAGCGGCCAGGCGAGCCGTGTCAGGCGTCCACCGGCCGAGTTGTCGACGTCGTATTCGGCGGAGCCGAACCGTGGCGCGTCGAGACGCACGAGGAGCAGGAGCCCGGAGAGCGCGATCGCCATCAGCGTCCGAAGCTCGTCGACCGGCATGGGAACCCTCGCCTCCCGAGACCCTCTCCGCCCGAACCCTCAGGCCTGTTCGTCGGTCCGCAGGATCGCGAGGAATGCTTCCTGCGGGATCTCCACCTGCCCCACCCGCTTCATGCGCTGCTTGCCTTCGCGCTGCTTCTCGAGCAACTTGCGCTTGCGCGTGATGTCGCCACCGTAGCACTTCGCCAGGACGTTCTTGCGCATGGCGCCGATCGTTTCCCGCGCCACGACGGTGCTGCCGATGGCGGCCTGGATCGGCACCTCGAACATCTGTCGCGGGATCAGCTTCTTCAGCCGTTCCGCGAGCAGGCGGCCCTGGGCCTGCGCGTCCTCGCGATGCACGATCATCGAGAGCGCGTCCACGGGCTCGCCGTTGACGAGGATCTCCAGCTTGACGAGACGCTCGGGCCGGTATCCGATCTCCTCGTAATCCATGCTCGCGTAGCCCTGCGTTCGGCTCTTCAGCTGGTCGTAGAAGTCGACGATCACCTCGGCCAGGGGCAGCTCGAACTGCATGAGCACGCGGGCCTGGTCGAGGTACTCCATGGACTCGAACGCGCCACGCCGCAGCTTGGCAAGCTCCATGAGCGTGCCGATGTACGTGTTCGGGGTGACGAGCTTGACCCGGACCCATGGCTCTGCGATCTGCTCGATGTCGGAGGGGCCGGGTAGCTCGGCGGGGTTGTCCACGCGCACCTCGCCGCGCCCGTTCGTCAGCGTGACCACGTATTCGACCGATGGAGCCGACGCGATCAGCTCGAGGTCGAACTCGCGCTCGAGCCGCTCCTGCACGATCTCCATGTGGAGCAGCCCGAGGAAGCCACAGCGGAATCCGAACCCGAGGGCCACCGAACTCTCGGGCTCGAAGGTGATCGAGGCGTCGTTCAGGTGCAGCTTCTCGAGGGCGTCGCGGAGGAGCGGGTAGTCCGGCCCGTTGATCGGGTAGATGCCGGCGAACACGAGGGGCTTGGCGTCCTTGTAGCCGGGCAGCGGCGTGGCGGCGGGACGCTCGGCGGAGGTGAGCGTGTCCCCGACCTGGCAGTCGCGCACGCTCTTGAGGCCGGTCGCCACGTAGCCGACCTCGCCGGCCGACAGCGTCTCCACGGGCACCAGCTGGGGCCGGAAGACGCCGATCTCGAGCAGCTCGCTCTCGGCGCCGGAGGCCATCAGGCGCACCGATTCGTGGGCCCGGAGGCTCCCCTCGGCCAGCCGGACGTAGGCGACCACGCCCTTGTAGGCGTCGTAATGGGAGTCGAAGATCAGCCCGCGGGCGGGCGCGGCCGGATCGCCGCCGGGCGGCGGTACGCGCTTGACGATCGCCTCTAGCACGTCCGTGACGCCCGTCCCCTCCTTCGCCGAGGCCAAAATGACCTCCTCGTGCGGGATCGCGAGCACGTTCTCGAGCTCCTCGATCACGAGGTCCGGTTGCGCGGACGGCAGATCGATCTTGTTGATGACCGGGATGATGACGAGGTCATGCTCGAGCGCGAGGTAGACGTTCGCCAGCGTCTGCGCCTCGATCCCCTGTGCGGCATCGATGACCAGGATCGCGCCCTCGCAGGCCTGCAGCGAGCGGCTGACCTCGTACGTGAAGTCGACGTGCCCCGGCGTGTCGATCAGGTTGAGCGCGTAGGTCTCGCCGTCCTCCGCGGTGTAGTGGAGCCGCACCGCGCGCGCCTTGATCGTGATCCCGTGCTCCCGCTCCAGGTCCATCGAATCCAGGACCTGGCTGGTCATCTGGCGGGCGTCGATGGTGTGCGTCACTTCGAGGAAGCGGTCCGCCAGCGTCGACTTTCCGTGGTCGACGTGCGCGATGATGCAGAAGTTGCGGTACCGCTCCTGGGGGATCATGGGGCCGGCCGAGTGTAGCAGAGGAAGGACGCTCGCCCGCCCGGCATCGACCTGATACCATGGGCGGTCGCGCGCGCTGAACACGGCCGCGCCCAACCGGCATGCCGGCCGTCACATCAGCTCTGCATCGAGGATCGATCCGCCTTGGCACATTCGGCTCGTAACTGGAAGGGCGCACGAACGCCCCAGGCCATCAAGCGCGACCGCCAGGCAGCCCGGCGGCACGAGATCAACCAGCCGCGGGAATCGCGCGCGCGGACCCTCGTCACGAAGGCGCTGCGGGCCGCCGTGGCCGGCGACGCCGACGTCGCGACCGCCACGATCCCGGAGGCGGAGTCGGCGCTCGACCGGGCCGCGAAGTCCGGTGCGATCCATCCGAACGCCGCGGCACGGCGCAAGAGCCGCCTGATGCGGAAGGTCAACGCCGCGCTGGCCGGCGCGGCCGTCGTGGGCACCGCCCGCGCGACCAAGACCACCGGCAAGGCCGCGGCCGCCAAGGCGGCCAAGGCCCGCGTGGCCGCATCGCGCGCGTCGAAGGCCAAGGGCGAGCAGACGGCTGCCGGAAAGGCGCGTGCCGCCGTCCATCGCGCGACGCGAGGCGAGGCGAACACCGCCGAGACTCCCGCCGCGACCGCGACGTCGGCCCAGGCCCCGGGGAAGGCGGCCACGGCGAAGTCGGCCTCCGCGAAGCCGGCGGCCACCCGCGCCCCGCGGGCCAGCCGCACGGCCGCAAAGGACCAGGCCGCGGCGCCCGAAGCGGCGGCCCCCAGGACACGCGCACCTCGCGCCACGAAGGCCACCGCGGCCCCGGCCGAGGGTGCGGCCAAGGCTGAGACCAAGCCGGCTCGCGCCCCCAGGGCGAAGAAGGCTCCGGAGAAGTAACCGCCGCGGGGCCACATCGCCCCACGACTGCACCGGCTCGAAGGCAGGCCCCCGAAGCGCGGGCTCCGGGGGCTCTTCCTTGCCCGCCGGGGCTCTTCCCTGCCCGCCCGGGGCTCTTCCTTGCCCGCCTGCCGCTATCGTGCCGGGCTGCCGATGCCCGGCCGGGTCGGCTGCCCGACCCGAGTGCCGCTATCGCCCCGCCTGGGGGACCGATTCGACCCCGGCGCCACCGGTGCCCGGGCGGGCGTTCGCGGCGCGGTATCCCAGTCCGCCGAAGAGGGCCGGCACCACCGTCCACAGGGTGAGGATCAGCCCGCCGTCGAGTTGTTGCCCGAGGAAATAGCGCTCGAACCCGGCCGCGTCCGTGATGCCCGCGGCGCGCAGCTCGGCGGCCGAGGACGGATCGGCCAGGTATCGCTGGTACGTGCAGTCCGGACCGGACTGGCACGCCACGGCGGGGCCCTGCCCGGTGGCGACGTTCCCGGAATCCCCGTAGAAGAAGAGCAGCCGCACGGCTCCGTACAGCAGCGCGAGCGACACGCCGGTCACGAGCCCCGCGTAGACGGCGTTGGCGGCGACGCGTGCCCAGGGTCCGCCGGCCCGCAGCGAGCGGGCGTTGGCGTAGTAGCCGATGAGCAGCCCGGCGAGAGGCGCGGAATAGAAGACGACCGGCTGCACCGGGATCACCAGCTCGAAGCTGAGCACGATGACCGCGGCCATTCCGGCGCCGACCCAGCCGGCGAAGACGGCGCCACGGTCGAGGACGCGGCTCATTGATCCTCCGGGAATCGTTCACGCGTGAACGGTTCGGGCGTGAACCGCTCACGCGTGATGATGACGCGTATCGCCGGGTCGTGCCGGCAAGGGGCTAGGCGGCTGCGCGGTCCCTCAGCACGGCGACGCCGGGCAACGTGATCCCCTCCAGGAACTCCAGCGAGGCGCCGCCGCCGGTCGATACGTGGGTCATCTTCTCGGCGAGACCGAGCTGGTCGAGCGCCGCGACGGAATCGCCGCCACCCACCACGGTGGTGACGCCCTCGTCGGCGCGGGCGGCGAGGAAGCGCGCCATCGCGCGGGTTCCATCCCCGAACGTGGGGATCTCGAAGACGCCGAGCGGGCCGTTCCAGAGGACCGTCCGGGCAGGCTCCAGCGCCTCCTCGAACGCCTTCACGGTGTTCGGGCCGACGTCCACGATGGACCAGCTGTTCGGCACCTTGTTCGCCTGGACCACCTTGCGCTCGGCGCCGCGCGTGACCTCCTTGGCGACCACGACGTCGGTCGGCAGCACGAAGGTGACGTTGCGCGTCTCGGCGTCCGCGAGGATCCGCTTCGCGTCCTCGACACGGTCGGGCTCGAGCAGGCTCTTGCCCACCGTGTAGCCCTTCGCGACGAGGAACGTGTTCGCCATCCCTCCGCCGATACAGAACGTGTCGCATCGCGAGACGAGGTTCTCGAGCACCTTGACCTTGTCGGAGACCTTGGCACCACCCAGGACGGCCGCGAACGGCCGCTCCGGGTTCTCGATCAGGCGCGAGAGCGCGTTGATCTCCCGCTCCATCAGGAAGCCGGCATACGCGGGCAGCAGCTGGGCCATGCCGACCGTGGAGGCGTGCGCCCGGTGGGCCGTGCCGAATGCATCGTTCACGTAAACGTCGGCGTAGCTCGCCAGCGTCTTCGCGAACTCCGCGTCGTTCGCCTCCTCTTCGGGGTGGAATCGGAGGTTCTCGAGCAGGACGATCTGGCCCGGCTTCATCCGCGCCAGTGCGTCGTTCGTCCCGGAGCCGATCGCGTCGCCGGTCACGCGGACGCTGCGGCCGAGGAGCTGGCTCAGACGCTCGGCGGCAGGCCGGAGGCGCATGCTCTCCACGACCTTGCCCTTGGGCCGCCCGAGGTGGCTCGCGAGGATGACGATGGCGCCCTTGTCGAGGAGGTACTTGATCGTCGGCAGTGCGGCACGGATCCGCGTGTCGTCAGTGACCTTGCCGTCCTCGAGGGGGACGTTGAAGTCCACCCGGACGAAGACCCGCTTGCCGCTGGGATCGAAGTCCCGCACGGTCTGTTTGTCCATCGGAGTCCTCTCGTATGCGTCTCGCATGCGTCGGGGCCGGCCGCCGGCGCGACGCGGCCCCGGACGGTTCGGTGGCGCTACAGGCGCTCGGCGACGAACCTCGCCAGGTCGGCGACGCGGCAGCTGTAGCCCCACTCGTTGTCGTACCAGGCCAGGACCTTGGCAAAGCGGCCGCCGATCACGAGCGTGTACGCGGAGTCGACGATCGACGATCGGGCGTCCGCCCTGAAATCCGTGGAGACGAGGGGCTCGTCGGACACGCCGAGGATCCCCTTCATCGGACCGGCAGCGGCCGCACGGAAGGCGGCGTTGAGGTCGTCCGCCACGGCCTCGCGCCCGAGGTCGACGGTGAGGTCGACGATGCTGACGGTGGGCGTCGGCACGCGAAGGCTGAAGCCGTCCAGCTTGCCCTTGAGCTCCGGGATCACCAGGGAAAGCGCCTTGGCGGCGCCGGTCGACGTCGGGATGATGTTCAGTCCGGCGGACCGTGCGCGGCGCGGATCCTTGTGGGCGACGTCGAGGATCCGCTGGTCGTTGGTGTAGCTGTGGATCGTGTTCATCAGCCCGCGCTCGATGCCGAACGTGTCGTTGAGCACCTTCGCGACCGGCGCGAGGCAGTTCGTCGTGCAGCTCGCGTTGCTGATGATGGTGTGGGCGGCGGGATCGTAGGTGCCCTCGTTGACGCCCAGGACGATGGTGACGTCCTCCTTCTTCGCGGGCGCCGAGATGATGACCTTCTTCGCGCCGGCCTCGACGTGGGCGCGAGCCTTGTCGGCGTCGGTGAACCGGCCGGTCGACTCGATCACGATGTCCACGCCCATCTCGCGCCACGGCAGCTCGGCCGGGTTCGAGACCATGAGGCTGCGGATGACGCGGCCGTTCACGACGATCGCGTCGTCGGTGTGCTCCACGGTGCCGGCGAATGCGCCGTACGTGGAGTCGTGCTTGAAGAGCAGGGCGTTGGTGGCCACGTCCACGATGTCGTTGACCGCGACGACCTCGAGTTCGGGCGAGCGCTCGATGATCGCCTTGAGCGCCTGTCGCCCGATGCGGCCGAAGCCGTTGATCCCGACGCGAGTGGTCATGGTGCGGTACCTCCTGGTGCCCGCCCGCGCGGGCGCATCGATGGCGTGGCATGGGGGGCTCCAGAACCCCCGTGATCGCGAGAGACCGCCGGTTGCTCAGGCCACCGGCGAGTGGAAACAGCGGGCCGGGTGATCGGTGACGCTCCGGCAGGCCGCGTCGCGGAGAACGCATCCCGCTCCGAAGGCCGCCGCCGCAGGCGGGCGCCAACCGGGCGCCGTCTGCCGATGA
Organism: uncultured Chloroflexia bacterium; assembly: GCA_963757865.1. Lineage (GTDB taxonomy): Bacteria > Chloroflexota > Limnocylindria > Limnocylindrales > CSP1-4 > JAJYNJ01. Next base: position 366,547 of record CAVWSU010000013.1, on the reverse strand, counting down.
TCCATGTCCCCGCGATTGTACCAACCGGATTCCGCCCCGGAATCGGCCCGGAAGGCCCGATGTGGATGGGCCGCCCGGCGCGGGTGGCCGGGGTCGACCGGCCGGCGGACGTGCGAAAGCCCCGGCCGGAGCCGGGGCGGTCGAGGTGCCGGACGTGCGAAGGCCCCGGCCGGCCGGCGCGATGGTGTGGCAAGACACGCGCTGGACCGGACCGGGAGCCTGTCGGTCGGGGCCGGACGCTCGAAACCCGTCCGGGCGGCCGGGATCGATCGGCGCCGGACGTGCGAAGGCCCCGGCCGGAGCCGGGGCCTTCGGGGAGACGCGAAGGGTGTCGGTCAGCCGCCGATCTTGAAGACGCTGGTCCCACAGACCGGGCACTTGCCCTTGAGGGCGTGCTTGCCGTTCTTCATCGTGACCTGCTCGGGGTCCTTGACCTCTCGCTTGGTCTTGCACTTGACGCAATACGCTTCAGCCATCGGGTGCTCCTCTCGCCGGTCGACCCGGCACTCGTGACGCCCACCGGCAACGCCGGTCGCCGTCGGTCGCTCCAACGCTTACGCGCCCGAGCCCTCGGACCAGAGCCCGGGACGCCAGCGCGTCGCCCCTGCCTCCTGGACCTGGCGGTCCATCTCGGACAGGACCATCAGGGCCTCCAGGCCCACCTCGATGCAGTCGGACTCCGCTCGCTCCCTCGCCTCCCCCTGCAGGAACTCCCCTGTCGTCCGGTGCGCGAACGCCGTGCAGACGACGCCTGCACGACATCCAGCGAGCCCGGCCAGCACCAGCACCGCCGAGCCCTCCATCTCGAAGTTCACGACGCCCTGCCGGCGCATCTCCTCGGCCAGATCCGGAAAGCGGATCGGCAGCTGGGGGATCGGCCGTCCCTGTGCGCCGTAGAACCCCGGGGCGGTCGCCGTGATCCCGAGATGTGCCCGCTTGCCTCGGCGGGCGGCTGCCTCGAGGAGCGCGCCCACCGCGGCGTAATCCGCGACGGCAGGGTACCCCTCGTGGACGTAGTACGAGGTGGTGGACTCGAGCCTGACGGCCCCAGTGGTCACCACCAGGTCTCCGATGCCGATCTCCTCGCGCAGCACGCCGCAGGACCCGACGCGGATCAGCGCCGGGCGCGTGGTGATGGCCAGGATCTCGGCGAGCACGATCTCCACGTTGTCAGTGCCGATGCCCGTGGAAACGGCCGACACGCGAAGTCCCCGGTACGTGCCGGTGACGCTGACGAACTCGCGATGATGGCGCGAGAGCTCGATGGTGTCGAAGCGGGCCGCTATCCGCTCGATGCGTTCGGGATCGCCCGGGAGAAGGATGTACTCGGCGAGCTCGCCGGGGGCGAGGTCGATGTGGTACTGGCGATCGGTCTCGGGCACCGCGACGCGGGGGTCCGCATTCGGCAAGTCAACGTTCCTCGTACCGCCTCCGCCACGCGGAGCTGGCGCCGAGCATAGAGAAGCGCAAACGCGAGCGTCAAGCGAACCGGCAGTCCCGTCCCACACGAGGGACCTTTCGCCGTGCTTCGGTGGCCCCCGAGCGGGACCATGTGTTCGCCTCGAGGCCGGCGCGGTCACCGGTGCATGTCCCGCGACGGGGCCGCGACCACGCGTGCGAGCCGGTCGACCATGCTCCTTCCCGTGCGCTCCCTCCGGTCGGCCACCACGCGGCGCCCGACGAGGGCCGTCACGATCGAGCCGGCGAGGAGGACGCCCACGGCCAGGACGAGCGTCCATCCCGGAAGGCCGTCCGGCAACGGCACCGCGACCGCGCCGAGACGGATCTCGTGCAGCGGCCGGAGTGCGGATTCCGAGCCGTCGCCCGCGGCGCCGGGCGCGCCGGAGGCTTCGGTGACGGGCCCTCCGGCGAGAGGGATGCTCTCGCCGAGGCTCCCGACGCGGGCGACCGCCGCAGGATCGCTCGTGACCACCACTGCGGGCTCGTCGCCGGCCTGCTCGACCCTGCCGATCACGTTGAGCACATCGCCGGGCTTGATCGAGGGAAGCAGCGTCGCGGCCTCGTCGACGATGCGGATGCCGGCCTGTCCGGTACCGTCGTCGAGCGTCAGGCCGTCGATGCGCGTGGCGGACACGATTCCGCCCACCCGCACGAGCTGCCCGACATGCGCCGCGAGATCACTCAGGTCGACGTCGGTTGCTGGGCCGGCGCCGCTCTGGAGGCTCGCCGCGCGAGCACCCCCAGCCGCGGAGCCGTTGCCGCTCGCGCCCGCGATGGTCGTGGCACCTTCGGGCGACGACCCGGCGGCTGGCGCGGGCCCGAGCGCGACGTCGGCGGGAGACCGCGGCAGGACGGCCAGGCGCTGGTCGCTCGCGCCGCTCGACGGACGGCGGACGATGCCGGTGACGCTCGCGTCACGGCCCTCCACGAGGGCGGTCGATGGCACGCCGCTGCGCGTGGTGCCCTGGATGCATACGGTGGCACCGGACACGAGCTGGATTTCCGCGCGCCAGGTCGAGCCGTACCGCCTGACCGACTGCACGCGGCCATCAATGCGCACGAGGCGCCACTCGTCCGCCGGTCCCGGTGCGGCCGCAAGGGCCGTAGGGGTCGGAGTGGACCCGTGGCCGACGGCCGTGACCTTCGTCACGGCGAGCTGTGGGGCCCCTCCGAAGGTCCCGATGCGGCCGGTGAGGCGGAGACGATCGCCCAGGGCGACCATCGGGCCGTCCGCGGGCATGCGCACGAGAATGCCCCCACTGGCGTCCTGCACGACGACCCGCCGAGCGTCGGTGTCGATGAACCCGGGGACCGTCGTCACGGCGGCCTCGATCGTCACGTCGACACCGCTGCGCGATCGCGCGGAGGTGATCGTGACCACGCCGGATGGCGCGGCCGAGCCGCCGGGGGCTGCGCTCGCCGGGGCATCACCATCGTCCGCGGCGCCGCCCGATCCGAGGACCCGCACGTCCGAGGCATCACGGGGCCAGATCCGGTACCCGTCGGCGGCGCCCGAACGGGTCCAGCGCTGCCCGGCGATGCCCGTGATCTCGACGCGCGAGCCACGGCTGGCGGTGGGAGCGCAGGCCTGCCAGCACGAGACGGTCAGGCTCCCGTCGCCGTCGGACATGACGATGGTCGCGGCGCCCGACGTCGCGTGTGTGAGCCGCGTGATCGTGCCGGTCGCCCCGACGAGGAGCCCTTCGCTGCTCTCGCCGAGGCCCTTCGAGGTCACGGCGTGAGGGATGGGCAGTGTCCCGGTGCCGAGAATGCGCACGGCGGTCGCGCTGCTCACGCTGACCTCGAGCGCTCCCGAGCGAGAGGCCAGTTTGCCGGTTGCGGATACGCGGTCGCCGCGGGCCAGGATCGGGGCGTCGCGCGTCGGCAGGAGGACAAGGATCCCGCCGGTCGAATCCTGGACGGCGACCGTCCGCAGATCGAGGATCGCACCCGTTTCCGACGTGACGACGCCTTCCACGGTGACCTTGCTGCCGACCGCCAGCTTGCGTGCCGACCCGATCGGGGTGGGGGCGGAGGGCGATGCCGACGGGCTCGGGCTGGGCGAGGGCGTCGGGGTGGGTGTGGGGGTCGGCGTTGGAGTCGGGCTCGGCGTCGGAGTGGGCGTTGGGGTGGGGGTGGGCTCTGGCGTGGGTGTCGGCGTCGGGTCCGGTGCGAGGACCACGTCGGATCGGTCGCGGACGTACAGGCGGTAGCCGCCACTGCCCCCGGAGTCGTGCTGACCGAGCACGCCGGTGATCGTCACCGTCGCTCCGGTCACGAGGTCCGTGGTCGCCACGCCGCTCGCGACGACTGCCACGACTCGGACGGGACCCGAGCCGTCGTCCACGTCGACACCGAATCCGTCGGCCAGCGTCGTCCGGCCCGACTGGACGACACCGGCGACCTCGACTCGCCGTCCCTCCCATGCCTCGCCGGCGGAGCCGGTGGCGATGGAGGTGGGGGCGCCGATGGGCGGCAGGATGGACCGCTCGAGGTCGGCGCCAGAGGCGATGCGCACGATGCGCTGGCCGTACCGTGTGTCGAGGGTGCCGCGCGCCAGCACGCCGTCGCCCATCGCGTAGGCCGGCCAGGCGGCGGTCAGGTGCAGCGCGATGCCCCCGGTGGCATCCTCGATGAACGCCTCGAGAGCGGACTCGACGAAACCCGGCGGCGTCGTGAGGATGCCGGCGACCACGACGGACTGCCCATCCGCCAGCGCCCTGGCCTCGGCGATCGGCAGGATCGGGGTCGGGGTGGGCACGGGAGTCGGCGTCGCCGTCGGCAGGGGCGTTGGCGTCGGCGTTGGAGTCGGCGTCGGCGTGGCGGTCGGGGTGGGCTGGGGCGTGGCCGTCGGTGTCGGCGTCGGCGTCGGCGCGTCGGCGTCGGCGTCGGCGTGGAGGTTGGTGTCGACGTCGGCTCGGGAGTCGGCGTCGCGGAGGGCTCGGGGGTCGGCGTGGGGATCGGTGTCGGCGTCGGCTCCGGGGTCGGCGTCGGCTCGGGCGTGGGTGACTCACTCGGTGGCGGCGTCGCGGGCGGAAGCCCGACCGGCGGATCGGAGAGCCGCTGAGGTGTCGGAGACGCGAGGATCACGAAATCGCCCGCGTTGTCGTTCGTGTCCCGCCAGTTGCCGTCGAGGCCGCCGGGCAGTCGCTCGAGGCTGGATCCGGCGGCGGGCGCAGGTGCCGAAATGCCTTCCGCGTACCCGTTCGCAGCATCCCCCCAGCTCACCGCGTCGATGGGTGCCCCGCCGATCGCCCGGAGCACGATGCTGCCGCCTGTGGCCGACAGGCCGCCCGAGTACGTCGCGTCGGCGCCGGTCGCATGCACACCGGAGACGTTCGCAAGCAGGACGTGCCGGCCCGGATCGACGAGGAGGGAGGCAGTCCATGCGACCTTCCGGGTCACCGTGCCTCCCGTCGACGTCACGTACACGACCTCGATTCCGGACAGGTCCGCCGGCTGCGAGGCGGCGTTGAACAGCTCGATCAACTCGTCCGAGGCACTGGCGCCGCCGGTCTGGATCTCGCTGACGAGCAGCCCGGTCGACGCGGGCCAGGTGGGGGTGGACGCGGCCGATCCCGCCCCCATCGCCAGTCCGGCGATGGCAAGTACGAGCACGATGCTCGAGACGAGGGCCCCGCGAGGGAAGCGCGGGCGACGGCAACGAATCGGGCGATCCATGACAGCACCTCCGGGCGCCGGCGGTAACGCCCTTGTAGCGCAGTCGACTCAATTGCCGATCCACTCCCGCTTACCGGCCCGGTCGGGGTACCATGCGCAGCACCGGCCGAGCACCGTCGCCCGGATCATCCGAGTGCGCACAGGTGCCGCCGGCCGAGCACCCCGCCGGCCGTCAGGCGCAGCAAAGGAGTCGATCGTTGGCCCGCGCAAAGAGGACCGAGCGCGCCGAAGCTCGAAAGCGCTATCGCGCGACGCAGGTCACAGATGTCGCGGCAGCCGATCGCGACGCCTCGTTCGAGCACTCGTCATCCGGGCGCTCGCCGTCCGAGCCCCCGACATCCCTGGTCGAATCTGCGCGCCGGGCGATCGGGCGGTTCCACATGCCGGACGTCGGCGCCGACCTGCAGGCCGCGCCGGCCGTGGCGCGGGAAAAGCCGCTGATCCTCGTCCCGTTCGCGCTGCTCGTGGTGGGCGCGATCGTGGCCGCGGTGCTGCCCAGGGACCAGGTGAACGGTGCAGGTATCGCGTCGCTGTACGTGCAGCTCGCCTTCCTGCAGCCGACGCTGCTGTTCTTCGCGGTCGGCTTCCTGGTCCCCCGCGGCGCGTACCTGTTCGGGGCGCTCCTCGGCCTGGTCGCTTCGGTGCTGTTCGTGGTGCTTGCGCTGGGGCTGGTCGGCATGTTCGCCACGCTGGACACGATGAGCGTTACCGACCGCGTGCTGTACTCGCTCTGGCAGCTCGTGCAGTTCGTTCTCACCGGCGCCATCTTCGGCTGGTTCGCGTCGTGGTACCGCGACTTCCTCCGCCGTTCCCAGGCTCGCAGCCGGGAGGCGGCCGAGGCACGCAAGCGCGCGCAGCGCCGGGATGCACGACGCCCTGAGGCGAAGCGGGCCCGCTGAGCTCGACCGCTGGGCTCCAGCCGGCGCCGATCGTCTGACCCAGTGGCGGATCGCCTGTTCTTGAGCCGATCGCTTCCGCGTCGCGGGTCGCTTGCCCTCGTCGCCGGTCGCCTGCCCTAGTCGCCGGTCGGTTACCCTCGTCAACGATCCCGCCTGCTCTCGCGCCGCCGATCGCCGCCCTGTCGCCGACCCACGCCGATGGCCTGCTCTCGCGCCGCCGATCGCCTTCCTCGGCGATCGCGGGTCTTCGTCGCCGATCGCCTGCTCTCGCGCCGCTCGCGCATCCTCGCGTCGATCGCGTTCCTGGCGCCGATCGTTGCCCTCGTCGCGGATCGCTACCCTCGTCGCAGTCCCGAGTAGCCCTGTGCCCGGATTCCACCTGGGGGCTCGGGACCCCCGGCGGTCCGTGCGACGGCCGGAAGGGCGCGCACGTCGTGCGCCACCACGTTCACGACACTCGCCTCCCGCTGCAGTTCGCCGTCGATCCACAGGAGTGCGTGGCGCCGCACGACCGATCGGAACCTGGCCCACTGGTCGGGCCACAGCGTGACGTTGACCATCGCCGTCTCGTCCTCGAGCGCGAGGAAGACGGTGCCGCGTGCCGTCATCGGATGCTGCCGGGTCACGACCAGGCCCGCGATTCGAACCCGACCTGGGCGCCGATCGGCGAGGCTCGCGTTGGGGGTCACGCCGAGGCGATCCAGCGCGGGGCGGAACAGCTCCACCACCTGACGCCTCGCGTCGAGCGAGAGGATCGCGTAGCTGTCGGCCAGCCTCTCGACCTCGGTGGGAGGCGGCAGATCCGGCGCGTCGGTGGGTGGCAATCGCAGGTCCAGGACCGCCGGGGCATACGTCCGTGGTTGGGCCGACGGGTCCGGCTCCATTCCGGGTTCGCCCCAGGCGGCCCGGGTGGCCGGCTCCATTCCCGGCTGAGCCGACGGGTCCGGCTCCATTCCGGGTTCGCCCCAGGCGGCCCGGGTGGCCGGCTCCATTCCGAGTTCGCCCCGGGCGGCCTGGGTGGCCGGCTCCATGCCCGGCTGGGCGTGGGCCGCGTCTCCCGAACTCGTATCGGACATCGCTAGCACTTTCGGCACGGACAGGCGCAACCGAGCGGCCTGCGGCGGCGGGGAGAGCCCGGCGACGGGGAGGAGCCCGGCGACGGGGAGGAGCCCGGCGACGGGGAGGAGCCCGGCGACGGGGAGGAGCCCGGCGACGGGGAGGAGCCCGGCATATCCTGCAAAACACGCTCGTGGGGAACGGTATGTCGGTTGGCGGCGCCACCCCGCCCCCCGATCGGCTCGAGGCTGCGCCGTTTCGTGCCCTCTTCGTGCTCGGAGATGGCGCGGGACCCTGCCGGAGGAGCCCAGAGAGCGTCCGCAACGTCCCCGGATCCGACATACGTTTCTGCAGGGACGCGATCTGCAGGATTGGGTTCGGGCACCGAGCTGCGTCCGGGCGGTGAGCCAGGTCCGGGCACCGAGCCGGGTTCGGGCGGCGAGCCGGGTTCGGGCGGCAAGCCGCGTCCGGGCACCGAGCTGCGTCCGGGCAATGGGATGCCGCCAGGCAGCGTTCCGGCAGGTTCCAAGCTCGCTTCGACTCGCCTCACAGGCACGTGCCGAGCCGGCCTTGGGCCACCCGTCCGCGTCGAGGTGCCCGCCGGTCCCGGGGCACCCGTCGTCGTCGGGGCACTCGTCCGTCGTCGCGCGTCTTCGTCCGTCGTCGTCGCACCCGTCGTCGTCGCGCCCGTCTTCGTCCGCCCCGTCGACGTCGCCACCTCGCGCAGCTGCCACAGCAGCTCGCGTCGGGGCCGGCCCAGCGAATCGAGGGCACCGGCCCGGATCAGTCGCTCGATCACCTCTTCGGCCAGCCCGGTGCGCGCCACGACGTCCGCCAGCGACCCGTACGGCCCACGCTCCAGCTCGCCGTCGAGCAGGTCCGCGTGTTCCTGGCCGATCCCCTTCACCAGGTGGAGCCCCAGCCGGACCCCGTACCCCTCGGCCGACTCGGCCGCAAGCTGCCGGCGCGTCCGGCGATCCGGCACGACACACCCCGACGAGCGCACGACCGGCGGCCTGTGCTCGATCCCGCATCCCTCGGGCAGAGGCTGGCCCGGCATCCCCACCCACTCGGTCGTGGTCCGGAACCGGCTCCGGTTCACGTCCACCGGCAGCACCGCCACGCCGTGGCGCTTCGCGTCGTTGATCAGCACCTCGACCGGATAGAACCCCATCGGCTGGTTGTTGACGAGGCCCGCCGTGAACTGCGCCGGGTAGTAGAGCTTCAGGAACGCCGACTCGTACGCGGTCCGCGCGAACGCCGCCGCGTGGCTCTTGTTGAAGCCGAAACTCGCGAAGGCGGCGACCTGCCGGAACAGCTCCTCGGCCTGCTCGTCGTCGAGACCGCTCACGTCCAGGCACCCTTCCACGAACCTCCGATGGAGCTTCTCCATCTCACGGCTCGACCGCCAGGTCCCCATGGCACGCCGGAATCCATCCGACTCGGCCGCGCTGAAGCCCGCGACCTGGATGGCGATCTCCATCACCTGCTCCTGGTACAGGATCACGCCCAGGGTCTCGCGCAGGATGGGCTCGAGGCTGGGGTGGAGGTACGCGACGGGTTCGAGCCCCTGCCGGCGGCGCAGGTACGGATGCACGGCGTTGCCCTGGATCGGGCCGGGGCGGATGATCGCGACCTCGACCACCAGGTCGTCCAGGGTGGTCGGCGCTGATTTCGGCAGCGTCTGCATCTGCGCCCGCGACTCGATCTGGAAGACGCCGGTCGTGTCGGCGGCGCGGATCATGCGGAAGACGTCGGGCAGGTCCTCGGGGAGGCGGTCCAGGTCGAGTCCCACCCCGCAGTCGGCCGTGACGTCGCGCAGGGCATCGTCCATCGCCGACAGCATGCGCAGGCCGAGCAGGTCGAGCTTGATGAGCTTCATCGTCTCGACGTCGCGCTTGTCGAACTGGACGACGACCCGGCCGGCCATCGAGGCACGCTCGAGGGGGGCGATCTCGACGAGGGGGGCGGCCGTGACGAGCATGCCGCCGACGTGGATGCCGAGGTGCCGGGGGCGGCCGTCGATGCGCGCGCACAGCTCGAGCCAGCGCTCCCATGGCGACAGTCCGATGGTGGAGCCCGCACGACGTTCCGGCGGAGGCTCGGGCTCGAGTCGGGCGACGCTGGAGCGGGGTACGTGGCCGCTCGCGGGTCCGTGGCCGCTCGCGGGTCCGTGGCCGCTCGCGGGTCCGTGGCCGCTCGCGGCCGGCTCCGAGGCGCCGTCGATCCGGTGTCCGGCTCCGTCGACCATCCGCCCCAGCTCCGCGTGTCGCTCGGCCGGGCCGTCGATCCGTCGCTCGGCCGGCAGCAGCACGCCGCTCTCGGGATCGATCCGCCGGCCGCCGACGGTTCCCGGCGCTTCTCGATATTCCCACCCCGGCGCCTCGGGCCAGCGGCCCGGACCGTGCTCTCGCTCCGCCCGAAGCCACGCAACGCTCACCGGCGTATCCCCTGGCCCGCCCTCGTCGTCCGACCGACCGCGGTGCCGGACGGTTCCGGCCTCGGTCCGGCCGATATCCTCGCGACGCACCCGCCGCCCATCCCCGTGCTCGTCGGGATCCGGGCCCGCGCCGGAGAGCCCGTGTCCGGCCCGTCTCCAGCGGCCACCGCGCGCATGGTTGAGCTGACCCATCTCGTCGACGAACCCGGTCGAGGCGGCGACGGCTCGCGCGACCGCCGGAGAAACCGTGCCGTTGCCCGAGTCGAAGGTCGCGAATGATCCGGGGTCGGCCGCCAGGCGCGAGAGGTCCGGCTCGTGACCTGATCCCGCGTCGAGTTCGTGATCGGCCACGCCGCCGGATTCGGGATCGGCGCCGCCGGGTCTGGGATCGGCCGCGCCGTCGGGTTCGCGATCGGCCGCGCGGTCGGGTTCGCGACCCGCGTCGGGTCCGTGACTCGCCACCCCATGCCAATCATGCAATTCGTGCTCCTGCAGAACGGTATGTCCGATCGGCCGGGGCTCCCGTCCTGGGAGGGTCGCGATTCGGCCGCCCCTCACGCCCGGATCGTGCGGGGAAGAGCGTCCGGACGTCCCAACTTCCCCCCCGGGAACGCCTTCCGGGCGCCCGTAACCGACATACCGTTCCATGGGAGCGCGTTCTGCAGGATTCCCGGCGCCGGCCTGGGCAGGACCGTCCGGGCCAGCACGGCCCGGGTCGCCGGCTGAGCCAGCACGGCCCGAAGGACCGCCCGGGTCGCCGGCTGGGGCACGATTCCCGATGCCTGCTCGGCCAGGACCGCCCCGGGCACGATGCCCGCCGCCCGCTGGGCCAGCACGGCCGGAGTCGTCGGCCAGGCCAGCACGGCCGTGGTCGGCCGGGCCGCACGGCCGGAGTCGTCGGTGGCCGCCTCGGGCAGCGCGAAGAACTCCGCGAATCCGCCCTCCGCTTCCAGGTCGCGCCGGACCATCACCGAGTCGTAGGTCTCGAGCGCCTTCGCGACCCGGTCGACCAGCGGACGCGGGAACCCCAGCGCGCAGCCGACCTCCCGCACGGCCGATCGCGCCCGGTACGTGATGACGTTGCAGACCATCCCCGTGTGCTCCGGGCCGTACCGCTCGTAGACGTACTGGATCACCTCCTCGCGCCGGGACGAGGCGAAGTCGATGTCCACGTCGGGGTAGCTCGTGCGACCCTCGTTGATGAACCGCTCGAACAGCAGGTTGTGGCGGATGGGATCGACCCGCGTGATGCCGAGCACGTACGCGACGATCGAATCGCCGGCGCTCCCCCTCCCCTGCGCCGGGATGCCCCGCTCCCGCGCGAACGCCATCAGGTCCCAGCAGATCAGGAAGAACTCGGCCAGCCCCGTCTGCGAGATCACGTCGAGCTCGTGGGCGAGCTGCGAGAGCACGCGCAGCGTGAGCGGGTGATATCTGCGCCGTGCCCCCTCGTGGCAGAGTGCCTCGAGGTGGCTGAACGGCGTCTCGCCCTTCGGCACCTCGAATCCCGGGAACCGGTAGCGCTCGAATCCCAGGTCGACCCGGCAGGTTTCGGCGATCTCGGCCGCGGTCGTCATGCCCTCCGACCAGGCCCGCCGGATCGCGGGGTCGGCATCGGGGTCGCCCGGCGGCAACGCGAGCAGGTCGGCCGCCGGCTTCAGGTGGAACTCTCCGTTCGGGCGCCGAAGATGCGCCGACTCGTCCAGCGTCAGGCCGTGGTGGATCGCGACCATCACGTCCTGCAGCTCGCGGTCCTCGCGGAGTGCGTAGTGGACGTCGTTCGTGACGGCAACCGGAAGGCCGAGTTCCGCGGCGAGCCGGACCGTCTCGGCCACGAGCCAGTCGTCGTCCGGCAACAGGTGATGCTGGAGCTCGAGGACGAACCCGCCGATGGCTCCCCGGCTGCGTCGGAACTGGAACAGGCCGCCCGAGTTGCCCGGGGTCGCCCGAATTGGCCGAGTTGGCCGAAGTGGCCGGGAGGCCTCGACCGCCGCCCGGGGCGCCCGAGTCCGGGAAACCTCGACCGACGATCCCACGGTCCGCGAACCGGTTGCCGACGGATCCGACCCGCGTGCCCGACGCACGCCCGCCCCCGCGGGCACGCTCGCTCGTGGCGTCGAACATCCGCGCGTAGCGCTCCGCCGCCCTGGCCGCGCCCTCCCGATCGCCCGCCAGGAGCCGCCGTGCGATCTCGCCGTGCCGGCACCCGGAAAGCGCCACGACTCCCTCCGCGTGACGCTCGAGCAGCGCGTGCGTGAATCGCGGGACGCCCTTGGAGCCGGCGAGGTTCGCGGCGCTGACGAGCCGCGAGAGACTCCGGTAACCCGCCTGGTCGCGGGCGAGCAGCACGAGATGCGGGCCCCGCTGGCCGTCCCCCACCCCGCGCAGGTCCTCGCGCACGGGCTCGCGGTGGCCGGGAAGACGGGCCCGCTCCGCCCGGGGATGGACCGGTCGCCCCGACTCGGGTCCTCCGGTGACGGGTCGCGCTTCCACGGCACGGTCATCGACACCCGACTGGTCCGCGTCCCACGGCTCCCACTCCGCCCGGGCCGGCACCGGCTTCCGCGCCCTGCGTCGTGCCGGCACCACCAGCCCATGCGGATCGGCGACCGCCGCGTCGAGCAGCTCGATCTCCACGCCGACGACGGGATGGATCCCGACCGACTGGGCCGCCGTGACGAACCGGACCGCGCCGTACAGGCCCTGGTGATCCGTGACCCCGAGCGACTCGATGCCGAGCTGCGCCGCACGTTCGACGAGGTCGTCGGCGGACGACGCTCCGTCGAGGAACGAGAACTCGGTGTGGCAGTGGAGCTCGGCGTACCGCGGCAATGCTGGCCTCGAAACGGCACGCCAGTATAGAACATCTGTGCTATCCGAGCACCTGCCCGGTTGGACCTGCGAGGCCGCCGGCCGGCACCACGAGCCCTGCCGAAACCCCGGCGGGCGTCAGTCCAGGATCAGCCGCGCCCGCTGGAACCGCGCCATCGCCGCGCTCAGCAGAAGCAGGTCAGCGACCGCGAGGAACACTGCCGCGCCGGCCCCGATCGTCGGCCAGTCGAGCCCGCTCAGCGTGGTGAACACCTGCCGGCGGACATCCTCCGGCAGGACCTGCAGCGCGAGGACGGGGACCAGGATCACCGCGAAGATCGCCAGGTTCATGTTCTGCGCCGCCTGGCGAACCGTCGGAGCCCGCAGCGCAACGAGGGCCCCGCCGGTCGCGACCAGCCCGGCCCCGAGCACGCCGAACACGCCGAGCAGCACGAGTGCCACGGGCGAGTACAGCAGGATCCCGTGGCCCGTGTTGGCGAGGTTCACGGTGACGAGCCCCACGGCCGCGCTGACCAGCATGAAGCCCCAGCCGTAGGCGATGGCGGCGACGACCTTGCCGAACAGGATCGCCCGGTCCGAGAGCCTGCTCGCCAGCAGCGTCTCGAGGGTATGACGCTCGCGCTCGCCCGCGATCCCGTCGGCGACCATCCCGCTCGCGAGCAGCAGCGGCACCCAGGCGAACGGCAGGATCGCGGCGGGTTCGCGCACGAGGTCCGGGCCGATCTGGAGGGGCAGGAATACGCCGAAGATGAGGAACGAGAACAGCAGGCCGCGCAGGGACTTCCGCAGCGTCCCCGACTGCAGCAGCACCTCCCGGAGGTCCTTCCAGGCGATCGTCACAACGTCGGAGATCACTGGTCGGTCCCCACCAGCGCCATGAAGGCCTCCTCCAGGTCGGCGCCGCCCTTGCGCACTTCGTCGATCTCCACGCCCTCGTGCACGAGCAGCGTCACCAGCGGCGCCGTGTCCTGGCCGTCGCGAAGCCGCAGCGTGAGGCGGCCCCCGTCGTTCTCGGCCGATTCGACCGCCGGCTGCGCCGCCAGCAGCGCGGTCACGCGGGCGTCGAGGCCGCGGCCCGTGATCTCCATGCGGTCGCGCCGGGCCTGGCCGCGCAGTTCGTCCGGGCGTCCTACGGCCAGCAGGTGCCCGGACCGGATCACGGCCACCTGGTCGCACAGCTTCTCCGCCTCGCCGAGGTTGTGGGTCGTGAGGAAGACCGTCACGCCCTCGCGCCTGGCGAGCTCGGTGAGGTCCTCGCGCAGGGCCGCCGCGGCGATGGGGTCGAGCCCCGCGGTCGGCTCGTCGAGGAACACGAGATCGGGCCGGTGGAGCAGCGCCCGCGCGACGGCGAGCTTCTGCTTCATGCCGCGGCTCCACGCGCCCACGAGCTCGTGACGCCGGTCCCACAGCGCCAGCCCGGACAGCAGCTCGTGCACTCGCTCGCGACGCTGCGAGGGTTCCAGGTGCCAGACCCGCGCATAGAACTCGAGGTTGTCCTGCGCCGTCATCCGCTCGTACAGCCCCGAGTGCTCGAGCAGGGCGCCGCAGTGCTGGCGGATGGCATCCGCGTCGGTGCGCGCGTCGTGGCCGAGGACGGTGGCAGAGCCCTGGGTGGGTTCGAGGAGCCCGAGGAGCAGGCGGATCGTCGTCGTCTTGCCCGATCCGTTCGGCCCCAGGAACCCGAAGATCGCTCCGGCCGGCACCTCGAGCGAGATGCCGTCCACGGCCCGCAGCGGCCCGAAGTCACGCGTCAGCCCCTCGGTCCGTATGGCGAAGTCGGTCAAGCGACACGCTCCCAGAGATCGTGGCGCGGCACGCCGCGCGAGGGTCGGGCCGCGCAGGTCCGTGCGAGACACCCTGGGGCCATTGTAGGCACCTGCGGGAGGGCGGCGAGACCCCCGTTCCGGGCACCAGTCGCCGCTCGGGCAGCGCCGGCAGCGCGAGCGGCGTTCCCTGGGTTCGGTCGTCGCTCGGGCTCGCCCCGGGTGGCGACCGGTTCCCCGGCGCCCCTCGCCGGTCGGGCTCGCCCCGGGGGGGGCGACCGGTTCCCCGGCGCCCGTCGTCGCTCGGGCGCCTGCGTCTCGCGGTATCCTCCGCTCATGCGACCCACCACTCGCGACTTCGCGGGTATCGCGATCTTCGTCCTCATCCTCCTCGTGCTGCTGGTCGCGTTCGTGGCGGCCGCCCTTCCGCCCGCCCATCCCTGACCGCCGGACGGCGGTGACGCGCGATCGCGCGCGGTGGATGACGTGCGGCCGCATGCCGGTAAGCGTTGGCTGGCCGACGTGCTGAGCGGGCCGCCGCCGATCCTCTGAGGGCTGCCCTTCGCGAGGCTGTGCGAACCTCGCCTTCGCGGTCTCGGCAGGTACGGAACGGAGGCCCGACTACGGAACGCCGGCCCGATCACGTCAGTGCCGGTTTCGGGAAAATCCGTCACGAGAATGCGATGCCGGCCGTCACACGGGCGCGATCCCCTTCGTCATCTGGGTACCACCATCTCCCCACTGGTGCGGCCGTGGCGGTCCGGGTACTCCTCCTCCCCGGCTCGGAAGCGGCGCTCGATCTCGACCCCGGCCATGGCCGGGGTCGAGTCGCGTCCAGGCCGCCGTGGTGTCGGAGTCCCTTGGCTTTCCGGGTGCCTTCGCGTCCGGGGTCCCATCGTGCGGGGTCAGGCGAGGGATCACGCTCGGAGCCGGGCAAGGGATCAGGTGCGGAGACGCGGGCGCGCGGTCAGTCGTACAGGCGCTCCAGGTGCCAGGTCCCGTCGACACCGTCGCGGTAGACCAGCGCGAGGAGCCTGGACCCGACCACCTTGTAGTAGTCGCGCAGGATCGGACGGCGCCACCAGGCTTCCTCGACTCGCCAGCGGTTGCAGACCTCGATCCGCTCGCGCCTGCCGTTCCAGGCGAACGCGACAGGACGGCCGTCGGCATCCAGCTCCATGGAGATCGTGGGATGCGCCTCGAGCAGACGGGTCACGTCACCCTCCCCGCCCTCGTCGCCTCGAGCCATCCGGAACGCTGCTCGGGAAGGCGGGCCTCCGGGTCGTGCAGTGCCGCCCGCAGCACACGGCCCTCGCCGAAGCGGATCGCGAGGTCGGCGAGCTGCCACTCGAGCCGCGCCGCGCGTGCCGCCTGTGGCGCGAACAGCCCGAGCTGGCGGCCGGCGGCGGGGACCACGCGGTCGAGCTCGAGGACCATCCGCTCGACGGGTCGCCCGGGCGGCGCCTTCTCGAGGCGCGCCAGGAGGAGCCGCTCGACCGCCTCGGCCCTGGCGATCGGCCCGGGAAGCGGCTGCTCCACGACCATGACGTCCGGCAGCGTGCCGTGTTCCCCCGGCCGCGCCCCGGGAACGGGCCGGGTCCTCCGGCCGGCGACCACCTCGTGGCACTCCAGCCGGGCGAGCGTCGCTCCCGCGCCGCGTGCCGCCAGCTGGCCGCACAGCGCATCCGCAAGCCGGTGCAGGACGAAGCGGATCGACTCGAGCGAGTCGACGGGAGGATCCAGCTCCGCCTCGGCCCGCAGCCGCTCCGCGGGCCGTCGCGGCACGATCCTCCGTCCGTCGCACCCGGTCGCGAGGTCGTGCAGGAAGCTTCCCTCGGCACCGAACCGCGCCATGACCGCGGCTCGCGGAAGCGCGGCGAACTCGCCGATGCGGCGAACGCCGAGCACTCGCAGCCGCTCCTGCGTGTCCGGAGAGGCGGGCAGGAGCGTCACGGGCAGCGGGGCCAGGAACGCCGCCTCCGACTCCGCGCCGCCAGCCGGCGCGGCGAGCCACGTCACCCCGGTCCCCGGCACCGGATCGCGGGCGAGGATGGCTGCCACCAGGGACCCGAAGCGGGACCCGGCGATCCCGGCGCGGAGCGGCCCGGGCACATGCGGCGCGATCGCGGTGGCGAGACGACCGAGCAGGACGGGCTCCGGGCCCCACAGCCGCTCGAGCCCGTCGATCCCGAGGTATGCCCCGCCGAAGCCGTCCCGCATCGGATCCGTCTCGCCCTCGACGTAGGGGGCGAAGGCGGAGAGCGCGTCGAGCGCCGCCTCGGCGGCCGCCCGGTACCGGTCCGGGTCCGGGACGAGGAACGCGGCGTCAGGGACGAGCGCGTGGGCCGCCGCGAGGGTCATCCCCCGGCGCACGCCGTGCCGGCGCGCCGAGGGGCTGCAGTCGAGCACCCGTCCGGGGTCCCAGGGATGGCCGCCCAGGACGGCCAGCTCGGGGAGCGGGCGCGCCATGCGCTCGAGCCGGAGGGGCAGGTGGGGCCAGTCGAGATGGAGGAGTCGCATGGGTCGAAACGGCGATGGTTCTCTCCGGTGAAGGGTGGGACGGTGCGGGCGGCGATGCCGACCTCGGCGGCGGAGGGGTGTCGAGGAGCCGTTCGACCCCCCGGTCCCGGTCTCCCTCGTCGAGGTACCGGATCTCCAGCTCGACCCGGCGGCCCGGCGGCCCGAACCGGTTCTTCTCCACCGTGACCTCCGTCCGCTGACCCACGACGTCCCGGCCGGCGCGGATCCACGCCCGCCGCTGCAGGTCCAGGCCGACCCCCGCGGATTCGGCGAGCGCACCCCGCAAAGCCGACGCGAGGCTCGCCGGCTCGAGCGTCACGAGGCGGGCACCGACCTGCCTGGCCCGGGCGGCCAGCCGGCGGAGGAGCTCCTCCCGGTCCACCGGCATCCGTTCGGGCAGGTCCGCCACGAGGACCTCGACCGCGCGCCCTCCGAGCAGGGCGCCCGCAAGCCGGAGTCCCTCGATGGAATCGGGGGTGCGGAGCACCAGGAGCCAGGCCAGGTCCACGCCCCTGCCGACGGCCTCGAGGGGATCGAACGCCCGGCCGAGGTCGAGCCATGCCGCGATCGCGCCGCGCGCCTGCGCCTCCGCGACGAGCCGCAGGGCGAGCGTGGTCTTGCCGCACGACCCCTCCCCGCGGAGCGTCACCTGCGCCTCGCGGACGAGCCCGCCCGGTCCCAGGATCGCATCCAGGGCGGGGAAGCCGGTGGGAACGACGCGATCGTCGAGCGGGGCCAGCGGATCGGGAGGCGGAGGAGCGGGGCTGGGCAGAGGCGCGAGCGCTCCCTCGACGGGAAAGGACGTGGGCGGGGGACCTTCCCGGTTCGCGGATCCCGCGGCGAACGCGCTCCCGTTCCCCAGCCGGATCGCGGCGCTCCCCCAGCGCGCCTCGAGCCGTGCGAGGGCCGTGGCCAGCGATTCGGGAGACCGCCGGGGGTCACCGGAGGAGGCGTCTGCGGGGAGGATCGGACGGATCATCGCCCGACTCATGATAGAACAGACGTTCTATTTGTCAATGGCCTGCGGCCGCTTCTCCCTCCGGCCCGCGTCCCTCGGGCGGCCGTCACGTGCCGCGATGCCGGCCTCGCGCTGGCGACGCGCCCGGGTCCGACGATCAGCCGTCAGACCGCCGTCAGCGCCAGCTCGAGCAGCAGCTGGTGGCCCGCTTCCCAGTCGGCCGGCCAGCCCGTCTCCAGGCGATGCGCCTCGCGCGTCAGCCACTCGTTGAGCTGCGGATGGGCCTGCCGCAGGATGCGGGCCGCCTGGTACCGCCCGCGAAGGTCGCCGACGAACGCCGCGTACAGCCCCATGGGGGCGAGGGCCGCGATCCGACCCTCGGCGCCCGGCGTGAAATCGATCGGCACCAGCAGCCGGGCGAAGAACGCCGCGACTTCCGGCGCCACGGGGTCGACGTCCTGGCTGTGCCCGCTCCAGCGCAGGATGGGCACGGGTGAGTCGATCACGACGAGCGTGGTCTCCGGGTCCGCCTGCACGGCGCGCACGACGCCCCCGAACGTCATGAACGCGTTCTGCACCTCGAGACGGTCGAACAGGTGGATGTGACCCCACGCGATGTCCATCCGCTCGATGAGCGCCCGCGACCGGTGGAACTCCACCGCCTGGCCCTTGGCGCCCGAAGTCACGAACCACGTCATCCGCTCGGGGTCGAAATGCGTCAGCGTCGGCCGGTCGCGAAGGGCCACCACGAGGTGCGAGCCGGACGGCGCGGATATCTCGCCCAGCCGGTCATCGTGCACGAGCACGAACCCGAGGCGTGCGACGAGCGTCGCGGCACGCTCGATCGGGAGCAGGCGCAGGCCGGGAGAGAGTGTGGGTTGCATCGGATTCCTCGTCGGGGGGCGTGTTGCCACGATACCGCGCCGATCCGACCTGCTACACTCCCATGCGCCCTGGCGGGTGCGGGCCTTTGGCCTGTTCTGTGGGGATGTAGCTCAGCTGGGAGAGCACCGCGTTCGCATCGCGGGGGTCAGGGGTTCGAGTCCCCTCATCTCCACCATTCCTCCCCTGACCCGGGCCTCGGGCGGCGGCGGCGGAGTGCCGAGACAGGCACCTCGTGTCTCGCTCGACCGCGGTCGTTCGTCGTCGTCAGGCTGACCCCGGGCTGGAGCCCCGCGCGTCGACCCGTGCGATCCTGGAGCGCATGGCTGATCCCGCTGCGACCGACGAGACCCGCATCGACCGCTGGCTGTGCGCGGTGCGGCTCGTGAAGACGCGCCCGGCGGCGACGCAGCTGTGCGACGCCGGACACGTCCGCGTGAACGGAAACGACGCGAAGCCTTCGACAAAGGTCCGCGCCGGCGACCGCATCGACGCGCTGATCGCCGGGCGGGAACGCATCGTCGAGGTCGTGCGGCCGATCGAGTCGCGCGTCGGCGCCCCCGTCGCCGTGACATGCTACGTGGACCACACCCCGCCGCCGGTGGTGACGGAAGTCCGGCCGGGGATCATGGCTGTGCGCGGTGAGGGACGGCCGAGCAAGCGCCTCCGCCGGGAACTGGAGCGCCTGCGCCGCGCCGGCGACGCCTGAGAGCCTGCCTCGAACATCGCCGGCGGCGGCTCAGCCGTGGACCTCACGGAGGACCACGTCATACCCGAGATCCTCGAGGCGACGCGTGAGCCGCCTGGTGACGCGGTCGGCGTCACGACGCGCCCGCACGGAGCCCTGTTCGCCGGTGGCTCGCCAGGTGCGTGCTCCCGCTCGGGGCGGCGTCCAAGTACGTGGGGCCGAGGTCCTCGTATGGTCTACCGGTTCGGATGGCGTGATAGACGATGCCGAGGATCGTGTGGCCGATTGCGACGAACGCGCGCCTCGCTCCCCGCCGGGCAGGCGTCGTGAGGGGCTTCGCGAGGGCGGTAATACCTTGACATTTTACCGTCTGCGGTAATACTTGACACGATTACCAGAGGCCCTCATGCGATACCGACTGCGCGGGCGCGCCCTTGCCAAGCCGCTTGCCGACCTCGAGCAGCGGCGCTGGCTGTTCGATAACCTGCCGATCGACCCCACCCACGCCGAGTGGATGCGGCGCCGCGCGTGGGTGCGGACCATCCACGGCACCGCCCGTATCGAGGGCAATACCGCCTCCGACGTCGAGGTCGCGGCGCTGCTCGCCGGAGAGGGCTCGACCAAGGTCAGTGACAAGGAGGCTCGCGAGATCATCGGTACACGTGACGCGCTGACGCTCGCCGACGAACTGGCCGCGACGCGCGTCGTTCCCGACGAGGCCGTCATCAGAGAGCTGCATCGGCGGGTGCTATGGAACCAGAGCCCGCTGCTCACGCCGGGCGAGTATCGCCGTGGTGAGAACCGGGTCGTGGACGCGGACGGCAGCCCGACCTTCAGGACGCCCCCCTCTGGCGACGTCCCCGAGCTCATGCGCGAGTTGGCCGCCTGGCTCGCTACGGCAACCAGGCGTCACGCTCCTCCTGTCGTCGCGGCCCTCGCCCACCTCGAGTTCGTCGCCATCCACCCGTTCAACGACGGCAACGGGCGGACGGCACGCGCGATCGCCCGGTTGATCCTCGTGCGCGACGGCTACGCCCTCGGCGGTCTGGTCTCGCTCGACGCTCAACTCGATCTGGACCGATCCGCCTACTTCGCCGCCATCCGCGACACGCTCGGCCAAGACTACGCGCCGGGGTATGACGCAACGCCCTTCGCCCGCTACTTCGTGACGTCGATCACCCGATCGGCCGATTACGTTCTGGCAAGGCTCCGAGGCCTCGGCGATGTCATGGTCGAGATCCGCCGGGCGATCACAGATGGGTCGCTCCCGCCCGCGATGATCGACGGGCTCGCCTACGCATGGGTCAATCGGCACCTGCGAGCCGGGGACTACATCCGCCTCACGGGGCGGTCGCCGCAGAACACGACCCGTGACCTCGAGGCCGCGGTGAAGGACGGTTGGCTGCGAGCCACCGGCGAAAAGCGCGGACGCTACTACGTGCTCGGACCGGCGTTGCTGAAGACGCCAGCACAGGGTGAGATCGTCTCCCCCTCCGCATAGGCAGGTCGCCGAAGGGATCACCACTGCGCCCTGGGGCAGCGGGGGCGCGGCTCGGCGGCGGTGAACACGACCGCGCGCACCCTGCGAACCGCACGCCGGCAAGTGCGCGATGATGTCGCCATGTCGGCGTCACCGTCTTCGAGCCATCCGCCGCGGGAGCCGATCGTCCAGACGGTCACCGGCACGGTGGCCGCCGGAACGCTCGGCTTCATCCTGCCGCACGAGCACACCGGCCTCGAGCTCTGGCACATCCAGAACCGCTGGGATTACTGGGAGCTGATCCGGGACGAGGATGTGATCGCGCCGGAGCTGGAGCGCTTCCGCGCACGTGGCGGGACGTGCCTGGTCGACGTCACCAACCACGGACTGGGCCGGGACGCGATGCGCCTGCGCCGGCTCTCGGAACGCACGGGGTTGCCCATCGTGATGGGCTCGGGCTGGTACCGCCAGGCCTACTACCCGGTCGAGGCCCTGGTGGACCGACGCTCCGTCGACGAGCTGGCCGAGGAGCTGATACGGGAGTTCCACGACGGGGTGGCCGGTACCGGGATCAGGCCGGGGATCATCGGCGAGATCGGCACCGACAAGCCCTGGATGTCGGCCCAGGAGGAGCGGGTCTTTCGAGCGTGCGCACGGGCGGCGAAGGCGACCGGCATGGCGGTGACGACCCACGCGGCCCAATCGCGCGTCGGTCTCGCCCAGCTCGGCGTGCTCCTGGACGAGGGGCTCGACCCGGGGCGCATCGTGATCGGCCACGTCGACTCGTACCCCTATCTCGACTACCACCTCGCGCTGCTGGAGCGTGGGGCATCCATCGAGTTCGACTTCCTGGGCATGGACTTCTCCCGCCTGGACGCGGCCATGGAGCCCCGCGGCGAACGGCTGCTCTGCGACCTGATCGGTCGAGGGCACGCGGATCACCTGCTGCTCTCGCAGGATGTCTGCCATACGCTGCAGCTGGCCGCGTACGGCGGCCACGGCTACACGTACCTGCAGGACACGTACCTGCCGCGCCTCCGCGCCGCCGGCGTATCCGACGACGCGATCCACCGGATGACGGTCGAGAATCCGCGGCGGGTCCTGTCCCTGCATGGAGTGTGAGGGCCCGGAGCAGGGCCGGGCACCCCGGCACCATTGCCTGGGGTGGGGAAACCAGGGTGGGTGGGCCCACTCGGACACGGGCTCGTGATCGACGCCTCTCCGGCCTGACGCGATCGCGCAGCGGTGTCGCGGATCCGCGTCGCCACGGTCAGTTCGGATGGTCAGAACCCGACGAGGAAGGCCGCCGCCGCCAACGCCGCGGATGCGGCGAACTCGACCAGCCCGAGGTGGATGGGCCGCAGGCGGCGAGGCCCGGCCGCGAGTCGGTCCTGCAGGGCGGGTAGCCCGACCGCGCGGATGACGAGGGCAGCTGCGAGCACGGCGTACGCGGCGGGCAGCAGCCACGCCTCGACGACCACGACGCCGACGTGATACCCGATCGAGACTGCCCGGAAGGGGCGATTGCCCCGCTCGCGGATCATCGAGCGCACGACCAGCACCGAGCCGGCGAGGTAGAGGCCCGCGACGACGGTGGCACGTGCGACCGTCGTCGGCTCGCTGCCGGCCCCGGCAACCAGCGCCATCGCGGGAACGAGGCAGGCCGCCTGTGCCACCTGGGCGAGACTCGCGACCAGGCTGCGCGGATGCCCAAGCCGGGCCATGGCGGCGGTCACGGCCGCGGCCACCGCGACCACGGCGGCGACGACGCCCAGCGCCGGGAACGCGACGAGGAGGGACCCGCCCGACGCCACGCACACGGCACCGAAGACCGCGACGGGCTCGAGATAGACCCGGCGGCGCGCGCGGATCCAGTCGAGGCCCGCGCTCGACGCCAGGTAGCCGCTCACGGCGGTCACCGAGAGGACGAGCTGCCGGAGATCGACATGGCTGGCCGCCGTGCCGAGCAGGGCGCTGACGGCGAGCATCGCCCAGGCGCCGTGCTGGCGTGGGATCCATGGCACCCGCTCGCCCGACCGTCCGCCGGCGTCGAGCGTGGCGGCGTTCACTGGCGCCGGGTCGTTGCGGTCGAGGCGCGCGCCACGACCGCGGGCGTGCCGGCCGCGTCCCGTCCGATCGACGGGATCGTGCGTGCCGAGCCGGTGCCCTCACCCGCACGGTCGAATGCGCTCCCGTTCATCCCGTTGGTGTCCGGCGGGGTCAGGAGGAGCGCCGCGCTCACGACGACGGCCGCCAGCACGGCTGCCACGATGCCCACTCCGTCGCGGCGCCAGCCCAGGGATGCGAGCGGCCGCGCGGCGGTCCACACGAGCAGTGCTGCCGTGAGGCCTTCGAACGCGACGCACGTCAGATCGATCGCCTGGATCGGTTCGCCCGGGGCTTCGATCGGCCAGCCGACCGTCCGTGACCACGCCCACACGCCGATGAAGGCGACGTTGATGGCCGCGGCGAGGGCTGCGCCGCGCCGGCCAGGGGCGCGAAGCAGGCACGCCCAGCCGAACATGACCTGCAGCCACCCCGTGACGAGGAACGCCCTCCCCAGCCACGGGATCTCGGCCAGGTGCTCGGGCGCGACCAGGAGGTGGATGATCCCTGCCGCGCTGCTGGTGAGCGCGACGAGCACGACAACAGTGGCCCCGATCTGCGACCCGTCCCCGCGGCCCTGAAGCATCGACCCGGTCCCCCGCATCAGCTCAGGCGTCGCCGGGCAGCCGGCGCACGAGCACGACCCACTCTCGTGGCCCCTCCAGCTCGGGCTCCCAGCTCACCAGGCCGGGCCGTTCGGCCTGGAGCATGTAGAAGAGCGGCCTGGGTTCGTGGTCCACGCGCAGCCGCACGGCCTGACCGGGCCCCAGCGCGTCGATGGCGCCCATGATCGTCTGGTGGCGCACGCTCACGTCGATGTCCGCGGCCCGGATCTCCCGGACGGCGGCACTCACCGCCGGCGCACCCGCCGACCCTGGCGCATCGGGGCCCACGGCCGGGACATCCGTCTTCACGTCGCTCATCACCGACTCCTCTCCTGCAGGACAACCTCGAACGGAACCTCGACGGCACGCTCGGGACATGCCCGCTCGCACTCGTCGCAGCACACGCAACGTCGCTCGTCGATCCACGGCAGCATCGCGCCATCGCGACTCCACGCGAGGCCGATGGCGCCGGAGGGGCACACGACAAGGCAGAGCCCGCACGCCGTGCAGACGGCGACATCGATGCGCGGGACCGGCCCCGGCGCGATCTCGTCCCACCGTCCCCGCCGGTCCGCCTGCATGCCGGCCGTGTGCGCTGCCATGGCCGCAGGATCGCCGTCCGGGCCGGCCGGCGATGTGACATCCGTCGGGGATGGGTCAACCGGCGGCCTGCCGTGGCGGCCCCGGGGGAAGCAGGACGTCAGCCGTGGCCAGCCCACGCCCTCGGACCGCGTCGTGCCGACGCGCGCGTCCTCACTCCCGGGACGCCAGCCCGTCCCGATCCAGCAGGAGGATGCGGCCGCGTTCGACGCGGATCAGGCCTTCGCGCTCGAGCTGGCGCAGCGTGCGCGCCACCACCTCGCGGCTCGAACCCACCATCTCGGCGATCTCGCGCTGGGTCAGGGGCCGTCCGCCGGACCCCGCTCCGACGCCGGGGTGCGGCGCCACCGCCTGGAGCAGGACGCGCGCCACGCGGCCTCCCAGCTGCCGGAACGAGAGATCCTCCACCAGCGCGATGGCCTGGCGCAGGCGGAAGGCGAAGCTCGCCGCCGCCGCGATGGCGAGCTCCGGTGCGGCCCGCAGGATCTCCTCGCGACGCTCGACCGGCAGCACGAGCAGCTCGGACGGTTCCACCACCTGCGCCGTCGCCGGTTCGGGCCCGAGATCGAAGAACGGGACCTCGTTGAACGATGCACCCGCCCGCACCACCTGGAGCGTCTGCTCGCGACCGTCGGCGTCCGAGGTGTAGAGGCGAACCGCGCCGGATTCGACGAACCAGATCCCGCTCGGCGGATCGTCCTGCGAGAAGAGGATCTGACCCGCCGCACCCCGGTGGCGCTGGAGGTGGCGGCTCAGCCGGGCACGCACCTCCGGCGTGAGCCCCCGACCGAGCAGGGGCTGCGGACCGCCGGGCGGCACCCGGAGCCCGTTCGCCAGGGCACCGACGGGCAGATCCGCGGGCGCAACGAGGGGATGGACGGTCGGGCGCGACCCACCCGCCGCCGGCGATGCCTGACCTGCGATCCCGGTCCCGTCCGGCGCGAGTCCCCCGGGCACGCCCTCCGCGCCCGGTCCACCGACCGTCTTCGGGGCGCCGGTGGGGGCCTTCGCGGCGCCGGCCGCACGGTAGATGCGCCGCCGGCGATCGGCGGGATCGGGCTCCACGGTGATGAGTGCCGCGGCGACGAGCCGTTCGAGGTGGTACGAGATCAGTGGACGACCCCGACCGAGATCCCTCGCCAGCTCCCCCGCGGTCCGGCCCGCCGAGCCGCCGCGCGCCAGCTCGACCAGGATCCGGCGGCGCAGGGGATCCGCCAGGGCGGCAAATCGGTCGAGCGTCATTGACCGATCTTACGCGGGTCGCCTCCGTGACAGGCGACGACGCGCTCACGGCGCGGGGATCGGGCTGTCGTGAAGGTCGTGCGCTGTGCCGCGTCGCCCGGGAACGCGCCCGCCACGTCACGCCTGCACCTGCCCGACCGACATCACTGCGACTGCCCGCCGCGCGATGGATGCTCGGTACGACGCCGGACGAAGGCACGGCACCGCATGTTCGAGCTCGAAGCTCGGCCCGGGGCCTCCAATCCGGCAGGGAGTACCGCATGGCCCGCCTGACCGAACCACTGCGCGACGAGCATCGCGAGCTGCGCGCCAGGGTGGACGAGATCCTCACGGTTGCCGACCTGCTCGGCGACGCCGAGCACGACCTTCCGAGCGAGCGCATCACCGCCGTCTCGGCCTTCCTCCACCAGCACCTGCTGCGCCACGCGGCAGCCGAGGAGGCCGCGCTCTACCCCATCGTCGGCTGGGCATTGGGCGGCGCGCAGGCGACCGCGACGATGTCGCGCGACCACGTCGAGATCGCCCGCATGAGCGACGAGCTGCAGGTGCTGGCGTCCGACGCACAAGCCGGACGGCCCGACGTCCGCGCGCTTCGGCAGGTGCTGTATGGCCTGCACGCCATCGTCGCGCTCCACTTCGCCAAGGAAGAGGAGGTCTACCTGCCCCTGCTCGACGCACGGCTGACCACCGAGACGGCAGGGCGGCTGTTCACCGAGATGGACGAGGCGGCGAGGACGACCCGGGCAGCCTGACCCTGCGCTCGCGTGAGCATCCGGTGCGGCGCGCGTACGAACCCGGGCGCGAGGCGCCCGGTCCTGCTCGACGCGCGGCGTCCGGAGCGCGCCCGAGGCGAGCAGCGTCCTGATGGACGTGCCACGCTTGGGCCGTCCGCTTCGCGTCCCAAGCTCAGAGGGCACCGATGCACCGACTCATCCCCCGCGACGAGCACTTCGCCGAGCTGTTTGCCCAGTTCGCCGACCATCTGCTCGACGCGGCGCAGAAGCTCGCGGCGCTGATCGAGCAGTACGACCGGCTCGAGGAGCGCATCGCGGAGATCCGCTCCATCGAACACGAGGCGGACATCGTGGATCGCGAGATCACGCTCCGACTGGAGCGGACGCTCGTGACGCCCTTCGACCGCGAGGACGTGCACGCCCTGTCGTCGCGCCTCGACGACGTCGTCGACGAGATCCAGGCGGTCGCCGAGGCGTTCGTCATCAACGGCATCGATCGGCCCACTCCACAGGCGATCGCGCTGGTCCGCGTCCTCTCGGCTGCCGCGTCGCAGCTCCACGGCGCGCTCCACCGACTGGCTACGTTCAAGGGCCTCGAGCCGCATCTCAAGGTGGTCCACGAGCTCGAGCACGAAGCCGACGGGCTCTCGCGGGCGGCGATCGCCGCGCTCTTCAGGGGGCAGAGCGACGCGATGTTCGCGCTGCGCTGGCGGGAGATCTACGCCGGCCTCGAAGAAGCCATCGACGCGATGGAGGACAGCGGCGAGGTTCTGGAGCGGATCCTGACGAAACGCTAGGTCGCGCCCGCGGCACCCACCGCGCCGCCGAAGACGCGCCCGACTGCCGTCGTGTGCCCGCCTCCTTGTGCGTCACAGCCGGTTGGTATCTCGCGGCCTGGGGGTGTGCTAACTGTGGGGCGGTTGCGGACACAACCAACCTGACGAACTTCGGTCCACTGGACAGGGTCAGCCATCCAGCCCAGGCTGGCGCGACGATTGAACCTCCGACCGACGAAGATGGAACGATCGGCCTGGTCTCGTTCGTCTGGAAAACATGATCGGGGCGGAGGAGCTTGAGAGGGTCGGGCTGGTGGACAGCACGTCCGGGGGGACGCGGACGGGGGCGTGGGAGGCGTTCGAGCGCCTGACGGCCGCGCGACTGACGCGCGCCTACCGGCTCGCCGGCATCGTGCTCGGCGATCCGTCGGAGGCGCAGGACGCCGTGCACGATGCGGCGCTGCAGGCATGGCACCACTGGCACGAGCTGCGCGATCCGGCCCGCTTTGACGCCTGGTTCGACCGGATCCTCGTGAACCAGTGCCGGGATCGCTCGCGCCGCCGCCGGCTGCTGCCGGTCGCCCTGCCGGATCCGCCTGCCCCGGACCCGTTCGCCGGTACCGCCGAGCACGAGGCCCTCGATCAGGCGCTTGCCGACCTCCCGGCCGACCAGCGTCTCGTGCTCGCGCTGCGGTTCGTCGAGGACCTGAGCGTACCCGGCATCGCGGCTCGCATGGGCCTGCCCGAGGGAACCGTGAAGAGCCGTCTGCACCGCGGGTTGTCTGCCCTGCGGGCGAGCTACGAGGCGGCCGAGCGGGCCGCAGGGGTGGCACGATGAACGACGAGCGCTTCGAGCGCGAGGTGCGCGACGCGCTCCTGCGGCGGGCGACGGGCGACGTGCCCGACGAGCTGCGCGCGAGCATCCGGCGGATCCCAGCCGACGCTGTGCCGTCACACCGGCTCATCGACCGCTTCGGCCTGCGGCTCGTCTCGGCACTCACGGCCGCGGCCGTGATCGTCGTCGCGGGCGGGTTCCTCGTCGCGACTCGGCCACCGGCGCAGACCGGGGCGCTGCCGGGGACGGCGCCGCCACTCGCGACCGGGACTCCCAGTGTGGGCTCGCCGCAGCCCGCCCAGTCGCCGGGCATAGGGGCGGTCAGCGGCCCCTGGAGCGGCCTGCGCTGGTCGGCCCCGCTGGGCATCCCCGACGCGTCGTTCGTCACGAGCATGGTGTCGTTCGACGGCGCGCTCTACGCGGCTGGCGAGGCCGTGTCGGGGACCGTGGTGGAGGCAGCCGTCTGGCGCTCGGCGGACGGAAGTACGTGGACCAGGCTCGGGCGCGCCGGATCGCAGTTCGCAGGCACGGACATGGTCGTGCTCGTGGGCGCACGAGACGGCCTCGTGGCGTGGGGCGCGGACGGGCAGCCGGCCTGCCACGGCCAGGGAGCTGCGGCGACGTGCAGCCCGGCGCCGCTCATGCTCTGGATCTCGCCCGACGGGGTCACATGGACTCCCATCCCGGACGCCTCGCCGTTCGTCGGCGCAAGCATCAGCGCGATCACCGACGGTCCGGCGGGCCTGGTCGCGGTCGGCGACACCGGCTGGAACGCACCGGCCATCTGGGTCTCGGGCACCGGTGCGACCTGGACGCGCCTGGATCTTGGCGCGGCGTTCGCCGACGCCCATCTCTCGACCGTCCGCCCTGCCGGGCCGGGCTACGTGGTGGGGGGCGGGACCGGCAGCCAACAGGTGAGCGTCACGGGGGGACCGGCATCGACCATCCCGACGACCGCGGCGGCCTGGTGGTCGGCCGACGGGCGGACCTGGACCAAGGCGAGCGTGGAGGGCCCGGGCAGTGGCGGATCGAATCTGGCCATGATCTACGCCGGAAGCGAGGGGCTTGTCGCCGTCGGCGCTACGAGCGACGGCCGGGACTCTGCGGCCTGGACCTCGCCCGACGGGCGCACCTGGGTGCCGATCGCCGCCAGCGTGTCCGGCGCTCCATCGCCTGCACCCGGTGCGGCCAGCCTGCCGTCCTACACGCTCGCGGACGACGGCACGCACATCCTCGCTGTCGCCGATACGAGCCAGCCCCTCCTTTCCTACTGGGTCTCGACGAACGGCACCGACTGGCGCGAACTCGCGCTGTCCGGCGCGACCGCCACGGATCCGGCGAACGCGGTGCCGCAGCAGACGGGCCGCTGGTTGCGTCAGGTGTTCCTCGTGCCGGATGGCCTGGTGGCGATTGGCTGGGGGACCGGCGACACCACCGCGACCCCGGTCTGGCATGCGACGGCAGTCGCACCGTCGCCGAGCGCAGCCGTCGCGCCGACCTCGCCCGTTCCGGTCGGCTCGCTCGTGCCCGCGCTGTCCGTCGATCACCCGACGATCGTCGTGCTGCCCTCCCACGGGCTCATCGACGGCCTGCTCGTGGTCGTGCGGGTCACGGGCTTCGGCGTGGGCGGCAAGGTGTTCCTCTCGGAGTGCGCGTCGGCCGCGGACGCGACCGACCTCGGGTGCGGGGCGCAGCTGGCCGGGCAACCCTTCCTCGGGACCGATGCGACGCGTGCTGGCGAGGGGACCTTCACCGTCCAGTCGCACGCGGCGTCCGGGCCCCTGGCTGCGCCGACGATCGCTTGCACCGACCAGTGCGTGATCGTCGCAACCCTCGGCAACGGCTTCGCCTATACCCTCGCCCCGATCACCTTCTCCTCTCCGTGATGCCCTAACGCAGCTCGGGGGCGGGCGGCACCTGCCCGGCTGTCTGCTATGGCGCGGATGTACCCGTTGCGCGGGCAACCGCCCACAGCTAGAACACCCCGCACGCAAGAGTTGCCAACCGGCTGTGACGCACATGCCCGCCTCGCCTGCTTGACAGCGCACCCGTCGGGGATACCGTCTTCGTCGTGCCCGACGTGCATGCGGGACTCGCAGCCGTGAGGCGACCGGCGGTGAAGACCGTCGCCCCGCCCTCCCCCACGGAGGCTGGCCGATGAAGGGTTCCGGACTCGAGATCGAGCGAAAATGGCTGCTCGCCGAGGCGCCCTCGGCCGCCGAACTGCGCTCGCTCGGGGCACGCGCGATCCGGATCGAGCAGATCTACCTGCGCCCGACACCGGGGGCGCCGGTGCGCCGTGTGCGGTCCAGCGTCCTCGATGGGCGGACCACGTGGACGTACACCGAGAAGGCCGCCGTGTCGGGCATCGTGCGCGAGGAGCGCGAGCGGGCGATCGACGTCGCCGAGTACACGCGCCTGCTGGACGAGGCCGATGTGGACCGCCACCCGATCCGGAAGACCCGCCACGTGTTCTCCTACGCCGGCAACACGCTCGAGCTCGACGTGTTCGAGCAGCCGGCCGGTCTCGTCGTGCTCGAGATCGAGTTCGATCGGCCCGACGCGCCGGAGCCGGACCTCCCGCCCGAGCTCCGGGTCGTGCGAGAGGTGAGCACCGACCCGGCGTACCTGAACGTCAACCTGGCGCGGTGGGGACCCGACGCGCGTACGTCATGAGCCGCCCCCGGCGATCCAGCCGGTCGATGGCGCCCGATCGCTCGAGGCAGTAGGCGGCGCGCATCGCCAGGCGCCTGGGGCGTCCGCTTGCCGTGGCGATGTCGGCGCTCGTGAAGGGTTCCGGCAGTCCCGGCGGGAGGAGACCGAGCAGGTCGGCCGGGCCGTCGATGCGCCGGGTTTCGACCACCTCGATCAGCCGGCGGTCAAGGCGCCACCAGTCCCGCGGATAGCGGAACCTGGCGCCCACGGGGACCGGCCCCCGGATCTCCTCCTCTCGCACGAGCAGAAGCTCGATCCGGAAGCACGGATCGGCGACGAGCGCGGGGATGTGCACCAGCTCGTCGAACAGGTCGAGCCCGAGACCACGCTTCGGAGAGCGGCGGCGCCCCAGGATCACGCCGTCGGCATCGACCCTCACGAGCCACTTCTCGATCGGGACGGGATGGACGAGGACGACGCGGTGGGACGCGACGAGTCGCTCGAGCTTGCGCCGGAGGGACGCAAAGCTCGCGGTCTGGATCTCGACGAGCTCGTCCCGGCCGGCGACGTCGACGACGAAGCCGTCCACGTCCACCTCGACCCGCCCGTCGACGACGGTCGCGGCATAGCGGGCCTTGAGCGCCGCGTGGAGCGAGCCCTCGCGGAGCGTCGTGAAGTCAGACACGCGGGTGCCGTTCGCGGCGGCCGCAGGCGCTGCCGTGGCGACACCGCCGGGCGAGGTTCATCCCATCAGGGTAGCGATCGTGCCGGCAGGCCGGCACAGGCGAATCGCGTGCCCGGGCAGCGTCGAGGGCGCCATGGATCCGGGCCGGCACCGTAACGCCACTGGCAGCCCGAACGGCCGTCCGGGTGCGATCGCCGGCTGCGTCCTCGTGGCCTGCTGCCGTGTCATGAGAGACGTCGTACCGGGCGCGGTCCGCCGGTACGTCAGGCGGTGCCTCGACGACGACCTGACCGGCCTGACCGGCCTGGCCGCCGAGCTGGCGTTCCGGTTCCTGCTCGCGCTCTTCCCGTTCGGGGTCTTCGTCGCGTCGGTGGGCGCGCTCCTGGCCGGTCATTCGGGCCCCGGCAACCCGAGTGACGCCCTCGCCCACACGCTGCTCGGCACGCGGCCCGGCGGACTGACCGGCCCGATCGCCACACAGCTGCACGACCTGGCGATGCGCGCACGGCCCGACCTGCTCTCGATCGGCGCCCTCGGCACGATCTACGCGGCCGGGGGCGGCCTGAACGCGCTGATGGACGCCATGAACCGGGCCTACGAGGTGCACGAGACGCGTCCGTTCCTCGCACGCATCGCCGTGGCCGTGATCCTCACAGTGCTTGCCGGCACGGGCGTGGTCGTCGCGTTCGTGGCGCTCGTAGCGGGAGCCGGGATTATCCAGGAGGTCGCCGCCAGCAGGGATTCGGCGCCCTCGCGTCGACGCTCCTCGTGCTGCTGCGCTGGCCCGCGA
Organism: uncultured Chloroflexia bacterium; assembly: GCA_963757865.1. Taxonomy (GTDB): domain Bacteria; phylum Chloroflexota; class Limnocylindria; order Limnocylindrales; family CSP1-4; genus JAJYNJ01. The sequence goes on along the minus strand of CAVWSU010000013.1, from coordinate 334,859 downwards.
TGTTCGCCCTGCTGTCGGCGGCCGCGGCGCTCGTCTTCCGGCTCGCGCCGAACGTCCACACCCCCTGGCGCTGGATACTGGTGGGAGGCGTCGTGTTCGCCGTGGGCTGGCTGGTCATGACGGCGGGGTTCGCCTTCTACATCGGGCACTCGTCGTACGGAGCGACGTACGGCCCGGTGGCAGGGGCCGTGGTGGTCGTGCTCTGGTTCTACCTGACGGCGATCGTGCTCGTGGCGGCCGCCGAGCTCGTCGCGCTCCTCGCCGTGGAGCGTGAGCCCGAGCTCCGTCGCGCTCCGGCGCGCGGAGACGGCGCCGGAGGCGGCGCGCGCCGCCGTGAACGATGGGCAACGCCTGGTCGTCGACCTCGAGCGGAAGGCGGCGGGCGGGGCGGAGACGCGTGCGCAGCGATCCGACGGTGGGTGACGAGCCACGCTCAGGGTCGGGCCGCAAGGACGGTGTCGACCGGCAATCCCCACAAGGATCCACGTTCGGCATCGCGGACGTCGAAGCCCGATTCAGCCAGGGCGGCCTCGAGTGGAATCGGACGGCAGTCGACCACCGCGGGGAGCAGCTCGTGCCCCAGCTCGTAGAGCCGGACCCACGCGCTCGGGCGATCGCGCCGTCCGAGCGACGTGACGGCCGCGGAGCCGCCCGAACGCAGCACGCGCCGGCATTCGGCGAGGACCAGGGGCACCTCCGGGGTATCGAAGAGTTCCAGCGTGAAGCTCATGACGAGGGCGTCGACCGTGCCGTCTGCGTACGGCATCGACACGGCGTCACCCGTCCGGAGCTCGACGCGATCGGTCAGACCCGAATCGCGGACCCGCCGCTCGGCCACCCGGCGCATGTCGGCGGAGAGGTCCAACCCCCAGACGTGCCCGGTCGAGCCGACGGCGCGCGCCAGCGTCACCAGGTCGTGCCCCGTCCCGAAGCCGACCTCGAGGACGGTCTGCCCCGCGACGGGAGTGAGCATCCCGATCGCTCGTCGACGGGCCGCGCGTTCGAACGGCTCCTCGAACACGTCGTACCAGCGGCTCAGACGGTCGTAGCTGGTGCGCGCCTGGTCGTGCGTGCGACGGACGCGGCTGACGCCGGTCCACGGCGTCGGCGGTTCCGGGGCTGCCGGCCGGAGGGCGAGGAGCGGGAGCTGCTCCGCGGCCCGCCGGCGCGCGGCCGGCGTGCCGTCGTAGGGCCAGCCGAGAAGACGCCCGAGGACGGCCCGGACGATCGATGGCGGTATGCCGGCCTGGCGCTCGTACTGCTCGAGGACGGCGACGGCCTCGTCGGTCGGGAGGCGGCGCCACGCCGGCACGAAGCGGCTGCGGCCGATCCAGACCTCACGGCCAAGGCCCGCCTCGACGTTATGGAGCCACCCGGTTCGCCGCCCCCACCCCGCCGCCACGATCGCCTCGCCACAATCCGGGTCGAAGTGCAGGACCTCCAGCGGCGTCTCCCGGCGCCGGTGGCTGTGCCGGCCTTCGTGCACGAGGACGAGGAACCGGTGTCCGAACAGGAACCCGAGGTGCGCCCGGAAGAGGTAGACGGGCAGCGTGAGAATCCACCGGAGCACGCCGGCGGGCGGCGCCGGCTGGTCCACCTGGCCCGAACTCATGGCCGCCGATCCTTCCGTGTCTCGCCGGCGCCGTGCGTCGGCGCGCCTCCGTGCACCCTGTCAGCCGGCGCGGACGTCGCGCCGACTGAAGCCGAACGCCCCCAACCCGGCCAGCGCGATGGCGGGCACGGCGAGGGCGACGTAGCGCCAGGCGTCGGTTCCGTGCACCAGCGGATCGCCGCCGAACGCCCAGTCCCACGGTGAGATGTGTCGCCACGGAGCCAGGGTCGCGGTGAGCGGGAAGAGGGCGACCACGAGATATCCCGCCACGCCGACCGCGATCGCGACACCGAGTGCCGCGGACGGGCGGGGCAGCCACCCGGCAATGGTGAAGGCGAGACCGGCGTGCATGAGCGCGAGCATGGCGCACAGCAGCACCGTCGCGATCAGATTCGACGCCGGGAGGTCCAGGCCCACCGCAGCGTCGGATGCGAGCTGGCCCACGAGCACCATGACCACCACGATCGCAACCGCGATCACCAGTGCCACGACGCGCCCGATGAACAGCGCGCCGCGCGACACGGGCTGTGCCAGGAACAGCTCGAGGCGGCCCGCGTCCTCCTCGCCCGCGGTCTGGCCGCTGGCCATCGCGACGGCCGCGCCGATGAGCAGGAGCGGGATCAGGAAGTCGTAGAGGTTGCCACGCAGGAAGCCGGCCGGGGTACCGATGTCCTGCATGCCGAGGGCCTGGACGATTCCGCTCGGCATCTGGTCAAATGCCTGGCTGATCGCCGACGAGCCCTGGAAGGCCGGCCAGAAGGCCACCGTCACGCCGGCGAAGACGGCAAGGACGGCACCCCAGATGAGGCTGCTGCGACGCAGTGCCCCCAGCGGGACGAGGATCAATTCGACTCGCCGCCTGTTCATGATCCCTCCGCGTACAGGTCGAGGAACGCGTCCTCGAGGTCCGGCTCCTCCACGAGCATGCTCACCACCTCGTGGCGGGCGAGGACCTCGAGCAGCGGCTGGATCGGCCCCGAGAGGACCGCGCTCAGCCGGTGGTCGTCCACGGATGCGTCGGCGAGGCCCGGCAGGCCCGCGAGGTCCGATGCCGGTGGGTCGTTGGCGAACCACACCTCGACGCGCTGGCGGGCTCTGCCGCGCAGCTCCTCCACGGTTCCGACGGCCACGACCTTCCCGGTCCTGAGCACCGCCACCCTGTCGGCCGCACGCTGCACCTCGCTGAGGACGTGCGACGAGAGGAAGACGGTCCTGCCGGCCTCCCGAGCCTCCCGGACCAGGCGCAGGAACTCGTGCTGCACCAGCGGATCGAGCCCGCTCGTCGGTTCGTCGAGGATGAGCAGTTCCGCATCCGCCAGGAACGCCAGGAGGAGCGCGACCTTGCGACGGTTGCCGCTCGAGAGATCGCGCATCCGCCGGCCGAGGTCGAGACCCAGGCGCTCCGCGAGCTCGTCGCGACGTCTGCCATCCGACCTCCCGCGCAGCCGACCGACACTTTCGACCAGTTCGGCGCCGGTCCACCGCTCGGGGAGTCGCAGCTCCCCCGGCAGGTACGCCACGCGCGAGCGGACCGTGACGCCGTCCCGCCGCGGATCGAGGCCGAGCACCTCGATGCGGCCAGCCGTGGGTCGCAGGAGGTCGAGGAGGCAGCGGATCGTCGTCGTCTTGCCGGCGCCGTTCGGGCCCAGGAAACCGAACACCTCGCCGCGACGGACCTCGAGGTCGATGCCGCGGACGGCATGGATCGCGCCGTAGTCCTTGACGAGCCCCTCGATGCGGAGGGCTGGGACGGCGCGGTCGCCCCGTGCGGGCGGAGGCGTCACGGTGTCACCTCGGCGTTCCGGGGATGGGGAGGCCGAAGCCCCGCAAGCATCAGGCGCAGGCCGGTTTGAGCGGCGTCCGCGAGCTGCACACGCTCGCGATCGAGCAGCCACAGGAGCGCGAGTCCTTCGAGCAGCCCGGTCAGGGCGACCGCGACCGTGTCCGGATCGACACTCGTGAATTCGCCCTGCGCGATGCCGTCGGCCACGAGCGCGGCGAGCTCGGCCCGAAACCCCTCGAGATACCGTTGCATCACCTCGCGGACCGTGTGGTGGCGCATCGCCCGCGCGTAGACCTCCATGACGATGGGTGCCAGAAGCGCGATCCGTTCGAGTTCGGCCACGTAGTAGGCGACGAAACGCGCCAGCCGTTCCGATGCGGTCCCCTCGCTCGAGCGGATCTCGGACAGGCGACGCATCTCGAGGTCCACCATGCGTCCGACGAGCGCGTCGATCAGCTGGTCCTTGCTGCGGAAGTACAGGTACAGCGCGCCCTTGCTCAAGCCCGACTCGCTCGCCACGTCGTCCATCCGGGCGGGGGCGAACCCGAGCCGGGCGAACACGATGGACGCCGCGTCGAGAATCTGGCTCTTCCGATCGGGCCCGCCGGCAGGGGTCACTGCGCCGCCTCGTGACTGACTGGTCAGTCATGCGATGGTGCCCCCGGCCGGCACCTCGTGTCAAGCGGGCAAGCCGGCTTGCATCACGAACCGGGAGGGCTTCCGAGCCCTCGATCAGTGGGTCGACCGGCCGTCCGCCGATCCCGGCGGCGCCAGCCAGCCCTTCCGGCCGAGTTCGTCGGCGCGACAGGCGAGCACCACTTCCCGGCCTTCCCCGAGCACTCCCAGGATCGCGTCCAATGGAACGTAGTAGACGGGCGAGAACGGGCGTCCACCACGCACCCGGAGCAGCGTCGGACCGGCACCTTCGACGGTTCCGATGAAGGTGCCATGAGAGCCGTACACCCAGCAGCCGGTGCGGATCTCCACGGTCAGCGCCCCCGATCCGGCAAGGGCGTCTGCCCGGGTGCGGTGTCGCTCGCCGCGGTGCCGGCAGGGTCCGTGCCTGCTCGGGGCGCATCGTCCGGTCGGTCCGGAGCCGGGTGCGGGTCGATTGCCGCGATCCGGCCTGCCGGGTCCGCGCCGAGCCGGTGGAGTGTCACGGCCAGGCGCAGGCGCGCGACATCCCGCTCGTCATACCCGAGACGACCATCGGGCTGCGGATGCGGCCGTGGGAAGGCGCCCGACCTGGCATAGAAACGCACCACGGACGGCGTCACGCCCGCGGAACGGGCCAACTCGAAGATGTTCATACGTTCGGCTCCAGGCAGCGAAGGTGTCAGCCTCCCGCGTGTCCCCCGAGCCCTCCCCGCAATCATAGGGCGGTAGTTGCCATAGGGCAACCAGTGCCTGCCGGATGCGATCCTGCCGGACCGAAGGACGCCGCCGGGCGACGTCCGCCGGACGAGCGGCCCTTCGCCGGACGAGCGGCTCTCCGGCGGACCGAGAAACGTTCCGTACGGAACGTAATGTGATAGGCTCCGAACGTGGAACCGGACGAGATCATCGACGCGCTCGAGTCGCTGGCGGTGGGTGCCGTGGCGGTGACGACGCTGTCGCTGGCGCAGGCCGGGGTCGAGCTGACGTTCGCCCAGTGGCGCGTGCTGATGATCCTCGCGGACAGCGCCGGACGGCGCGACCGTGGGGGAGATCGCCGCCCGGATCGGATCGGCGACATCCCCCGCCAGCCGGCTCGTGGCCCGCATGCGGGAGCACGGCATGGTGCAGACCCGGAAGGACCCCCAGGATCACCGGGCCACGCGCGTGCAGCTCAGCGACGAGGGATTGGCGATCCGGGACCGGGTGCTCGCGCGCCGGCGTGAGCTGCTGTCCATGGCGATCGCACCGCTGGAGCCCCTGGAACCCGCGGCTCGCGTGCCACTCGACAGGCTGGCGGCCGCCATGAGGAGCATCGGATGACGAACGACGGCGATCCGCGGCCTGCCGGACGCACCCCGCGCGCCGTTCCGCCACCCACGCCCTCTCCGGCCAGAAGGCCCGGCCTGCGCCTGCGTGCCGCCGGCTGGATGGTCGGCATCCGCCGCAGGATCCGCACGGCCCCGTACCTGCGCAAGTGGGTCATCCTGGGGGCGTTGATCGGCGTGGTCGCCGGCGTGGGCGCGGTGGTCTTCATCACCGCGCTCCAGCTGGGAACGCACTACCTCCTCGGGCTCGTGGCCGGCTACTACCCGCCGACCCCGGCCGGCGAAGGTGCCGCGCCCGTCACGTCGGTCGCGCGGCCCTGGCTCCTGCCGGTCATCGTCGGTCTCGGCGGCCTGATCTCCGGGTTCATCGTCTTCACGTGGGCGCCGGAGGCCGAGGGACACGGAACGGACGCCGCCATCTCCGCGTATCACCACGGTCCTCGAAGGATCCGGGCCCGTGTCCCGCTGATCAAGGTGATCGCGTCGGCCATCACGATCGGCTCGGGTGGGTCCGGCGGTCGCGAGGGCCCGACCGCACAGATCAGCGCCGGGTTCGGGTCGTTCCTGGGCCGCCTGCTCGACCTGGACGCCCGGGACGCCCGCATCGCCGTCGCCGTCGGCATCGGGTCCGGGATCGGATCGATCTTTCGGGCGCCGCTCGGTGGCGCCGTGCTCGGCGCCGAGATCCTGTATCGCGACGACGTCGAGGCGGAGGCGCTCGTCCCCTCGTTCATCGCCTCGATCGTGGGGTACTCGATCTACGGCAGCGTGGAGGGCTTCTCGCCGATCTTCGGAGATCAGACCCACGCGACGTTCTCGCAGCCGTCCCAGCTCCTGTACTACGCGCTCATCGGGATCGCCGCCGGCCTCGTCGGGCTGCTCTACATCCGGACGTTCTACGGGCTCACGAAGTGGTTCCGCAGCTGGACCATTCCGCGCATGTTCCGGCCCGCCATCGCCGGCGTCGCAGTCGGCGTGATGGGCATCGTCATGCCGGGCGCGCTCGGCACCGGGTACGGCTGGCTCCAGTCGGGCTTCAGCACCCAGCTGCTCGGCCTCCCGCTCTGGCTCATCCTGCTGCTCCCGTTCGCGAAGATCCTGGCCACGTCGCTCAGCATCGGGTCGGGCGGGTCGGGCGGCGTCTTCGGGCCCGGCATGGTGATCGGGGGCCTGCTCGGCGCGGGGATCTGGACCGTGCTCCATCCGATCGCTCCCGGGATGCCGCCCGACCCGGCGCCGTTCACGATCGTGGCGATGATGGCGCTCTTCGGGAGCATCGCGCATGCACCCCTCGCGGTCATGCTCATGGTGGCGGAGATGACCGGGAACCTCTCGATGCTCGCCCCGGCGATGGTTGCCGTCGGCCTCGCCACGTTCGTGGTCGGTGACGCGTCCATCTACGAGGGCCAGCTCCGCGACCGGACGGAATTGCCGGCCCACCAGTACCGGTCGGCCATGCCCCTGATGGCCTCGCTGACCGCCGGCAACGCACTCCACGTCCCGCGCTGCGTGGCGGGACCGCAGGAGACCGCGGCGGAGATCCTGCAACGTGCCAGGTTCATGCGGGTCCCCGGGGTGCCGGTGCTCGACGGTTCAGGTCTCGTCGCCGGGACGGTGGCGCTGGCGACCCTGCAGCAGGCCGACCCGGCCGCGCTGGTCGACTCGCTGGTGAACACCAGCCACCCCATGGTCCGTTCCACCGACGGGCTGGACCACGTGCTCGAGGCGATGAGCGACAACGGCGTGAGCTGGGTCCCGGTGGCCGACGATGGCCGGCTGATCGGCGTCCTGAGCGTCCGCGACGTCATGCACACGTACCGAAGGGCGATGCGCGGGGCCACGGGCCAGCTTCGCGGCGCGGACGACAACGGCACGATCGTGGAAGCGACGATCGCGCCCGGATCCACGCTGGCCGGCGCGTCGATCGCCTCCGTCCCGTGGCCGCGTGACGCCGTCGTCGTCACGGTCCAGCACGGGGATGTCCTGGTCGTCCCTCGCGGCGACGTCCGCCTCGCGGAGGGCGACAGGCTGAGCGTGTTCGCGACCGCGGGGGCGGTGCACGATGTGCAGGCCCTGCTGACCAGCGGCCAGCAGACGTCACCATCGACTGGGACCGGCGAGCAGGACGGCCGGACCGGGGCCGCGCCACGGGGCGTCAATCCCGCCTGATACCGCGGGCCGCCTGATACCGCGGCCGCCCGCCGGAGCGTCATCCCGGGGGTCGAGCCCGGTCAGCCCCTCCGGCCGGCCTCGTAGCGCGCGCGGGTCTCGTCGTTCGGAGGGTACAGCCCGGGGAGCGGGGTTCCGCCGTCCACCTCGCTCATGACCCAGGCCTCGAATCGCTCCTGCTCCGGGCCCTTCTCAACGATCTCGGCGACGAGCGCGGCGGGGATGACCACGGCTCCGTCGTCGTCGAGCACCATGAGGTCGTCCGGCATCACGGCGACACCGCCGCACCCGATGGGCTCCTGCCAGCCGACGAACGTCAGTCCCGCGACCGATGGCGGGGCCGCGACGCCTCCGCACCACACGGGCAGGCCCGTGGCGAGCACCCCGCTCACGTCGCGGGCCGCACCGTCGGTGACCAGCGCCGCCACGCCGCGCTTCGCCATCCGGGCGCACAGGATGTCGCCGAAGATCCCGGCGTCGCGGATGCCCGCGGCGTCAACGACCGCGACGCAGCCTTCCGGCATCGCCTCGATCGCGGCGCGCGTCGACCGCGCGGATCCCCACGATTCGGGCGTGGCGAGGTCCTCCCGCGCGGGCACGAAGCGGAGCGTGAACGCCGGCCCGACCAGCCGTCCCGACCCGGGCTGCAACGGCCTGGCGCCACGGATCCAGACGTTGCGCAAGCCCCGCCGCAGCAGGAGCGTCGTGATCGTGGCCGTGGACACGCCCGACAGGGCGGCCACCACCTCCGGCTCGTACCCCACGTGAGCCTCCTCGCTGTCACCGCCTCGCTGGCCCACGACCGGGGGGTCGCCGGCTCGTCGTCGCGCGGAGTGTAGCGATCCCTGCCGTTTGGCGCCGACGCGGTTGCCCGTCGGCCCTTGGTCCCTGGCGTCGACACCACGAAGCTTCGGCATGGGGGTCGGGCAGCGGGACGGCACCCGCGTTCGGGACGCGGGAGCCAGCACGTGAGCCAGTACGTCGATGTGGGGCGGCGCGGAGCCGCCTGGAACTGGGGGCCGCCCGGCGGTGCCCTGGCCCGCCTGCGGACAGGCGCCATCGCCCTGGCACTGGGAACCACGGCACTGGCCATCGTGCTCGCGGTGCCGTGGATCGCGATGAACGCGGCGATCTCCGCCCGTCCGGCGCTGGCATCGCTCGATCCCGACGACACCTTCGGCTACATCACCGTCCACCACGCCGTGATGGCCATCCTGGCGGTCGGCCTGATGCTGCTGGCCGGCCAGCCGCTCCGGGAACGGAGGCTGGCGCCGGGAAGCTGGAGGACGGCGACGCGTGCGCTGGCCGTGTTCGTCCCGGTCGTTGCCGTGCTCGCGTTCGCGTTCGACGCGTTCCCGTTCCTGGTCTCCGGCACGGCGCCTGCCCTCCCCTACGCCCTCACGCCCGTCAACGTGATCGGCACGCTCGCCTTCCAGTGGCTCTTCGTGGGAGTGGGCGAGGAACTGCTCTTCCGCGGCCTGCTCCTGGGCATGCTCGCGCGCGCGGTCGAGCGGCAGATCCGGGTGGGAAGGTTCCAGGTCTCGGTGGCGGTGATCGTGTCGGCCGTGGCCTTCGCGCTGGCGCACGGCGTCATCTACCAGCAGGCCTTCATGCTGCCGTTCCGGTTCGACCCGAACTGGTCGCAGGTGGCCTGGGCCTTCGTGCTGGGTGTCTTCTGCGGATCGCTCCGGCAGCGCACGGGGTCGCTGCTCGGGCCCATCGTCGGGCACAACGTGGCGAACGGCCTCGTGCTGTCGATGACGTACCTGGCGGTGCTCGTCGCCCGGTAGTCGCGGTCCAGGCGGCCCTGCGCCGCCCGGCGCGACCCCGCGACCGCGCCCTCGTTGCCTCGTGCGGGTCATGCGGCGGACCGCCTCGTCATGCCCGGCTGGTCAGGCCCGGGCGCCGACCTCCAGCTCGGGGTCGGCATCGTTGTCGGGATGCGTGCCCGCGTCGGCATCGGTGCCGGGATCCGTGCCCGCGTCGTCATCGCCGTCGTATTCGGCCAGCGTGACCTCGAACACCGACCCGCCCTCCGGCCGACGCATCGCCCGGATCCGGCCGCCCATCGCCTCGACGAGGCGTCTGGACACGTACAGGCCGATCCCGCTGCCGCCCACCGAGCGGGCGGTGGCGTCGGAGCGGTAGTAGAGATCGAACAGCCGCTGCGCCTCGGACTCGGCGATCCCCGGGCCATCGTCCAGGACACGCACCACCACCCCCGGGCCGTCGCGCGTCACCTGCACCTGCACGCCGCCACCCGGCAGGTTGTACTTCGCCGCGTTCGAGAGCAGGTTCCCCAGCACCTGCTCGAGATATCCGTCGCTCCCGCGGACGAGCGGGAGCCCGGGCTCAAGCGACTGCTCGAAGGCCATGTTCGGCCATCGACGCGCCTCGACTGCGACGGCCCTCGATACGATCGGCTCGAGCCGCACGGGCTCCGTGGCCGCCGCGATCGCCTCCCGCTCGGACCTGACCAGGATCACGAGGTCCTCGACGAGCCGGGCCAGGCGATCCCCGCCGTCCTCGATGTCCCGCACCAGTCCGGCGTCCCTGCCCTCGAGACGGGCCGTCGACCGCCCCAGGAGGCGCGCCGAGCCGACGATCAGCGTGATCGGCGTCCTGAGCTCGTGGGAGACGATGTCGATGAACGCGTCGCGCATGCGCTTCGCCTGGCGTTCCTGCTCCAGCAGGGTCTCGAGCCGGCCCTCGCGCTCGGCGAGCGTCGCGTTGAGCAGGTCCCGGGCCCGGGCGTCGGCGTGCTCGCGCTCGCGCGAATCGCGCAACGCCGCCACGAGGACGACCGCGAGCAGGCCCACCACGAGGTAGAGCAGCAGGGCGGCCCAGTGGCGCGGACCGGCGAGGACGACGTCCCCGCCCTGCAGGGCGAACAGCCACGTGTCGACGACCGCGGACACGGCCGTCGCTGCGACGCCCCCCACCCGGTTTCCGTACCACGTCGCGATGCCGACGCCGACGACGAGCGGCAGCAGGCCGACGTCGCCGCCCGAGGCGAGGTTGACGGGAACCTTGGCGACCGCGGCGAGCAGGCCCAGCGTCGCCCCGATGAGCAGCCCGGAAAGCCCGCCGGCGGGCTGCGCGCCCGATGGCAGGCGTCCGCGTGTCGCGCTCGCTCCCACGCCCAGGTAGCCCCCCAGGTGCAACGGCTCCGTCGTTGGAGGGCCAACAGTAGCGCAGGGCACGGGTTCGGGCAGAGGATCGACCGCCTCCGTGGTCGCTCCGATGGACCGGTCTCTTCGGGCGGTTCGGCATCCCCGCAACGCGTCGCAGGGTCCGTTGACGGCAGGCCGGGCCGCGCCGAGCCTGCGAATGCGGCCTCGTGCCGGCATGCCAGAGGAGTTCCATGGACCTGCGCTCCGCATACCGATCACTGCGCCGGACGCATCCGGCCCTCGTCCTGGCGACGCTCGACGCGATCGGGCTGACGGTCGCCACGTACCTCGCCGTCGTCGAGCTCGGCAACGGCACCCCGTACTGCGGCATGCTCCACGGCTGCGAACAGGTCGCGGAATCCTCGTATGCGCGAATGTTCGGCGTGCCCGTCGCCGTCTTCGGCGTCGGGCTGTCGATCACGCTGCTCGTCCTCGCCCTGGCGTGGTGGCGCCGGGGCGGCGTCCAGCTTCTGCTCTCCCATTACGCGCTTTCGCTGGTCGGCGTGATCTTCGAGATCAGGTTCACCTACATCCAGGTCGTGGTGCTCGGTGCGGTGTGTGTCTGGTGCGCGACCTACGGCCTGACGCTGGTCGTCCGCTTCGGCATCGCCCTCTGGGTGTGGGTTCACCGCGATCGCTACGAAGGCGCGCTGGCCTGACTCGACGGGCTGCCGCCGGGACCCGTCTCGGGCCGCGTGAAGGTCGGGCACCTGGTCGCGTACCGGGCCGCGTGAAGGGCGCGCACGAAGTCGCGCCCGAACATCCCGCCCGATCAGGCGTTGACGTCGAAGAGCGGCAGGGAGAAGCCGAAGACCGCCCCACCCCCGGGCCTGTCGGTCGCCCAGATCCGGCCGCCCATGGCGATCGCCAGCTGGCGGGCCACGAACAACCCGATCCCGGCACCCGGAGCCGCAGCCGACGTGCGATCGGACCGGTAGAAGAGCTCGAAGACGTCCTGCGCCTCGTCGCCCACGCCGGGGCCCCGGTCGAGCACGAGGACCTGTACCTCGTCCCCGGCCTGACGCAGCGACACCTCGACCGGACCGCCGGGAGGCCCGTACTTCGCGGCGTTCGACAGGAGGTTGCGAAGCACCTGCTCGACGTATCCGTCGTCCCCCGACACGGTGGGGAGCCGCTCCGGGATCGAGACGAGGAACTCGACGGCCGGCCACTGCGTCCGGACGGAATCGATCACGCGCGGCACCTGGTGCTGGAGCAGCACCGGATCGGCGGCGTGCAGGTTCATGCCTCGCTCGGTGCGAGCGAGAACCAGCAGGTTCTCGACCAGCCGGTGCATCCGCTCCGCTTCCGCGGCCATGTCCTCGAGGAGCTCGCGTCGGATCGCGGCACTGACCGGCCTGGCGCGCCGGAGCAGGACCTTGGAGCCGCCGTAGATCGCCGTGATGGGCGTCCGCAGCTCGTGAGAAAGGACCCCGATGAAGGCGTCGCGAAGGCGTTCCGTCCTCACGCGCTCGGTCACGTCCGCGACCACGGCCGCGCCGAGGACGATCGCGCCGTGTTCGTCGAGCACCGGGCCCGAGCTGACCGACATGACGCCCCGTGACCCATCCGCCAGTGCCACCTCGATCCGCTCGTCGGTCACGACCTCGCCGAGCCGCAGAGACCGCTCCAGCGGCCACTCGTCGTCGCGGTAGCGCCGCCCGTCGAGGTGGTAGCCGGCCATCCTCGGGCGGGGCCGGGTGGCATGCTCCGCGGCGGGCTCGTCGGCGCCCGCGACTCCCCACGCCGACCTGAGCCGGTCGTTCACGAGCACCAGCCGGCCGGACGGGGCCTCCGCGACCGCGACGCCGACCGGCAGCTGACGGATCACGGCTTCCAGGATGCCCCACCAGCGGCGCTCGGCCTCATGCAGCCGCGCCCGTTCGTATGCCTGGGCGGTGGCGTCCGCCAGTGTCGCCAGGTAGCGGAGTGTCGCAGGCGCGACGGCTCGCTCATCCGGGAACCCGAGGCGCACGCCGCCGATCTGGCGCCCGTGCGCGACCAGCGGGAGCGCGACGATGGTGCGGGCGCCGATCTGCGCGGCGAGATCCGCCATGTCGGGGTACATGCGGGCGATCGACTCGGCGTCGGGGACGATGACGGGCTCGCCCCGGCGCATCGCGTCCGCGACGGGCAGGTTCTGCGTCGGCGCGTGGGCGCCGTCCGGATAGCCGACCAGCCTGACCGGCACGAGCGCACCGCTCTCGTCGAGCCTCAGGACGGCCGCCGACGTCGCCCCGGCCGGTGGGAGCCCGGACGCGACGAGCGCATCGAGGACCGCCTCCTCGTCGCGAGCAGCGGAGAACGCCTCGGCCACGGCCGCCAGCGCGGCCGAGCGCACGTCGGCCTGCAGGGCCTCGACCCGCGCACGACGTGCCGTGTCGGCCAGGGACGTGCGGTCGAACGCCTGCGCGGCCAGGGCGCCGATCGCGCGCAGGATGCGGCGCGTGGCCGTGTCGAACCGCACGGGCGCGTGCCAGCGGAACTCCAGGACGCCCGTGCGGTCCTCGCCGACGGCGAACGGAATGCATGCGAGCGCGCCGGATCCGGGCACGAACGGACCCCCGGCCCAGCGGCCGGCGGCGCCGGCGAGGTCGCCCACGATCACGTCGCTCCCCGTGCGCGCCGCCTCGCCGAGCGGAGCATCCGCGTCGAGCGGCACCGCCTCGAAGGGGCGCTCCGACGCGCCGTCGTAACCCTGCGAGGCGAGGACGAGAAGGGCGCCACCCGCACGGACGTCCGCGACTGCCCCGACGGCCCCAACGTCCGCGACGGCCACGAGTCCCCCCGAGGCGTGCACGGCCGGGAGACCGTGCGCGAGCAGGGCACCCGCGATCTCGTGCCGGTCGGCGGTTCCCGCGATCTCCGCGGCAAGCCTGCCGACGCACCCCCATGCGTCTTCCACGGTGGTCCCCTGGGCGTGGGCGGCACCGGAACGGCGCGCAGGCGGCATGTGTCCTCCGGGCGGTGGGGACGCCCCACGATCATGCCAGATGCGGCGGGCGTGGTGACGAACCAGCATGTTACAGGGGCATCTCAAAGGACCGGACGGGAGCGGGCGGGGACCGACGTCCGCGCTCCAGCTCACCGATCGGGTGATCGCCGCGCGAGACCGGGCCGGTATGATGCGATCGATGGACCCCTCCAGGCTCACCGGCGAGCTCTCCGGGCCTCTCGCGGGGCAGGCGTCCCGCGCAACCGGCCCCGCCGGGCACGTCGCACCGCGCGCCCGGTCCACCCGGTCGCTCGCCCGGGCCGTCCGCCACCGGGCCGGGGCACTCGCGCTCGCGCCGGTCTACCGCCTGTACGCCCACCGCCTGCGCAACCAGGTGATGTCGCGGCCTCGCCCGGGGCACGTGGCGATCATCATGGACGGCAACCGCAGGTGGGCCCAGCGGGAAGGCCTCGCCGACCCCGGCGCCGGTCATCGCCGCGGCGCCGACAAGATCCTCGAGGTCCTCGGCTGGTGCAGCATCCTCGGCATCGACGAGGTCACGCTGTGGGCGTTGTCGATGGAGAACCTGGACCGCTCGCCCGAGGAGCTCGCCGCACTGCTCGACGTGGTCACCGAGCGGCTCGCCGGTCTGGCCGGGCGGAAGGGGCGCCCGGCTCCGATGCGGGTCCGCGTGATCGGGCGCCGCGATGCGCTCCCGGACCAGGTGCGCGCGGCGATCGAGGCGGCCGAGGCCGCGACATCCACCAGCCGGGGCCCGCTCGCGACGTTCGCGGTCGCCTACAGCGGCCACGACGAGCTGGTGGACGCGTGCCGCGAGACCGTGCGGGACCTGGTCGCCGGCGGCGTCCCGGCGGACGAGCTTGCCGCCAGGATCGACGAGACCGAGCTGGCACGCCATCTCTACACCACGGGACGGCCCGACCCCGAGCTGATCATCCGCACGAGCGGGGAGGTGCGGCTGTCCGGGTTCCTGCCCTGGCAGAGCGCCCACAGCGAGTTCTACTTCTGCGACGCCTACTGGCCGGCGTTCCGCGAGATCGACTTCCTCCGTGCGCTGCGCACGTTCCAGCTGCGCGCACGTCGATTCGGCCGATGAGCACCACGTCGCCGATCACGCCGCTGCCCACCGAGCCGTTCGTGTACGACTATCCCGGCGCCCACGACGCCGTGACGTACGAGCTCGAGAACCGGATCGCCGACCCGGATGCGCGGATCGAGGCGTTCATGGACCGCCTCCTGCCCATCGACGGGCAGGTCGTCGCGGACGTCGGGGCCGGCGGCGGCTACCACGCCGTCAGGTATGCGCAGCGAGCGTCGCACGTCTTCGCCGTGGAGCCGGCGCCGCGGATGCTCATCCAGCTGCACCGCCGCATCGCCGCGGAGCCCGAGGCGATCGGCTCGCGGATCAGCGTGCTGGCCGCGGGCGCGGAGGCGATCCCACTCCCCGACGCATCGGTCGACCTGCTCCATTCGCGCCTGGCGTACTTCTTCGGACCGGAGAGTCAGCGTGTCCGCAGCTGCGAGCCCGGCATCGAGGAGGCATTGCGGGTCGTCCGGCCCGGCGGCCGGATCGTCGTGGTGGACAACGACCTTCGCGAGGGGGACTTCGCCGGCTACCTGCGGGAGTTCGGCTACGCGGCCGACGAGCCCGGACTGGCGGACCGGCTGGACGATTTCTGGGCATCGCACGGCTTCGCCGCCACGACCGTCATGAGCGAGTGGCGGGCACCGTCCCGGAAGGCGCTGGGGCGCGTCCTGGCCATGGAGTTCGGCGACCGCGAGGCGGCTGCGATCCTGACGAGGGTGGACGGCGCGCGCTTCCGGTACGGATACCGGGTGTACCACCGGGAGCGGTAGGACAGACTTCCGGCGGCACTATTCCAGGGACCAGTGCAGTTCCCGCGCGTGGTCGCGGAGCCATCGACGCGCCCGGTCGGCGTCGGGCACGACCGACCGCACCAGCGTCCAGAACTCCGGAGGATGGCCGAACACCACCAGGTGCGCCAGCTCGTGCACGACGACGTAGTCGAGCACGGCCGGTGGGGCCAGCACCAGGCGCCACGAGAACGAGAGTCGCCCGCGCCGGGAGGCGCTCCCCCAGCGCGTCCGCTGGTCGCGAATGCTGACGGAGGCCGGGGACACCCCGAGCTGAGGCGCCCTCGCGGCCAGGCGCCGGCCGATCGCCTCCCGCGCCTCGCGCCTCAGCCACGCCTCGAGCACCGCCGGAAGCGGTCGTTCGTCGGCCGGGGAGACCCAGACGCGGATCAGCGGCCCATGCGCGTCGTCGTGCTCGACTCGCGTCCGCCTCGCGGCCGTCGGCCCGCGCACCTCGAGCCGGTGTGGCTGGCCCGAGAAGTCGACCGTCCCGCCGTCACCGAGGGGGCCGCGCGCCCGGTGCCGCTCGCGGTCGGCCGCGAAGCGCACTCGCTGGCGACCGATCCAGTCCTGGCGGGACTCCACGAACTCGTCCGCGAGCCGGGCCGGGGCCCGCACCGGGAGCGTCACGAGCGGATTTCCGTCGCGATCCAGGATGAGCCTGAGCCGCCGTGCCTTCGTCGAGCGCCGGAGCAGATACCGCACGCCCGCGGCCTCCCGGGCGACCGCCTCGCTCGCGGCGCCGGCGATCGGGGACTTGCTCACGTGGGCCGGTCCATGTCCGGAGTATCCCATTCCGCGCCCCGGTCGGAGGCGCGAAGTGCGGTTCCCCGTTGCGCTGCAACGATCGCGTCGATCCCTTAACCCGGTCTCAGTCCGCAGGCGCTTCCGGTTCAGACGCCGTTCAGGACCCACGACGACGCTGACGCCAGCGACATCCATCGCGGCCCGAGTCCCGCGCGAGCGGGATCGACCGGTCGCAGCCGACATGCGGAGGTCCGAACCATGACTCTCTCCGCCACACCTCACGCGCGGGGCCCTCATCACCGTGCGAGCTCGCCGGCCTTCGAGACGGCGGCCGGGCAGGCCATGTCGTCATCTCCGGCCGGACCGGGGACCGCCCGGCAGTCACCCACCGCAGGACGCGCAGGCCCGTTGCCCGCCGGATCGGGTCGGGCAGGTCGCTCGTCGGCGCTCCCTGAGCGCCAGATACCGTCCGACGTCATCCGCCTCTGCGCCCTGCGCGTCGTCCAGGACCACGGTCCGATCGGCGGCCTCGACGCGCTCAACCTGCTCGCGCCCCTGGCGCGGATGCTCGGCGAGGCGCCACCGACGTTCCCCCTGTTGCACGACCTGGAGGACTGCGGCCTCCTCGAAGCCTCCCCATCCCTGCCTCGGACCTATGCCATCACGGCGTCCGGCCGGAGCGAGGCGAGACGGCTCGCGAGCTCGTCGAGCACCGTCCTGGAAGAGCGGCTGGGCACCGGTATGCGGCTCGAGGCCATGCTCGCGCGGCGGCACTGAGCCCCCGATCGGCGACCTCCCCGTGCTACACTGTCGCGGCTCTGGATGGGGCTATAGCTCAGTTGGGAGAGCACCTGCATGGCATGCAGGGGGTCCGGGGTTCGAGTCCCCGTAGCTCCACCATTCACATCGAACGCCGACCATGGACCCCTCGCCGGAGCGGCGGGGGGTTCGCGGTAGGAGGGGCCGAACCGTCCCGCGCCGCCCGTGCGGCCGGGGCAGGAGACAGCGGCCGCGAGCTGTCTTGCGGCACGACGAGGCAGGAAGCTGGGATCGCGATGGTGAGCGACAGGACCCGGATCGACCGTTACGACCCGGCGGCCATCGAGCCGCGGTGGCAGGAGCGCTGGGCGGAGCTCGGCCTCTATCGCACGGACCTGCACGGCACGTCGAAGACTCCCTACTACCTCCTGACGATGTACGACTACCCGTCGGGCGACCTGCACATCGGGCACTGGTACGTGAAGACGCCGACCGACGCCATCGCGCGCTACCGCCGGATGAACGGGTTGAACGTCTTCTTCCCCGTCGGGTTCGACGCGTTCGGGCTGCCCGCCGAGAACGCGGCGATCAAGCACGGCATCCACCCGGCCGACTGGACCATGCGCAACGTCGAGGTCATGAGCCGCCAGCTGCGGTCGATGGGCGCCTCCTTCGACTGGGCCTCCCGCGTGGTGACATGCGAGCCCGAGTACTACCGCTGGAACCAGTGGATCTTCCTGAAGTTCCTGGAGGCGGGGCTGGCGTACCGCGCGATGGCGCCGGTCGACTGGTGCCCGAAGGACCAGGTCGTGCTCGCCAGGGAGCAGGTCGAGGGCGCCGACCGCCACTGCTGGCGGTGCGGGACCCCGGTCATCAAGCGCGACCTGGAGCAGTGGTTCTTCCGCATCACGAAGTACGCGGACGAACTGCTCCGGTTCGACGGGATCGACTGGCCCGAGCCGGTCCGCGTGATGCAGACCAACTGGATCGGGCGGTCCGAGGGCGCCGAGGTCGCATTCACGGTCGCCCCCGACCAGTACCAGCCCGGCGGCGACGAACTGCGCGTCTTCACGACGCGCCCGGACACGCTGTTCGGCGCCACCTTCATGGTGATGGCGCCCGAGCACCCACTGGTGGCGAAGCTGACGCACCCGGGCCACCGCGAGGCCGTCGAGCGATACCAGTACGAGGCACGGCGCAAATCCGAGATCGACCGGCTCTCCACCGACCGGGAGAAGACCGGCGTGGCGCTGGGGGCCGACGCGATCAACCCCGTGAACGGCGAGCGGATCCCGATCTGGATCGCCGACTACGTGCTCCTGGGCTACGGGACGGGCGCGATCATGGCCGTCCCCGCGCACGACGAGCGCGACTACGCGTTCGCGGTCCGCTTCGACCTGCCGATCCGGCAGGTGATCGCCCCGTCGGACGCGATCGAGGCCGCCAGGGTGGCGGAGGACGTGGCGAACGGGTCGGCCGGGGGATCGGCCTTCGTCGCGCACTCCGAAGACGAGGTCATGGTCAACAGCGGTCCGTACACCGGGCGAACGGCGCGGGACGGGTTCGCGGCGATCGTCGCGGACCTCGAAGCACGCGGTGTGGGGCGGACGGCGGTCACGTACCGGATCCGCGACTGGCTGATCAGCCGCCAGCGCTACTGGGGTACGCCCATCCCCGTCGTCTACTGCGAGCGGGACGGCATCGTGGGGCTGCCGGAGGACCAGCTGCCGGTCACCCTGCCGCGCGATGTCGACTTCAAGGTGACGGGCGAGAGCCCGCTCAGGACGAACGAGTCGTTCCTGCACACGACATGCCCGCGCTGCGGCGGCCCGGCCACGCGCGAGACCGACACCATGGACACCTTCGTGGACAGCTCGTGGTACTGGTGGCGGTACCTGTCCCCGCACAGGCAGGACGGCCCGATCGAGCGGGAGCTCGAGGCCGCGTGGTGCCCCGTCGACCAGTACACCGGCGGCGCCGAGCACGCCGTCATGCACCTGCTCTACAGCCGCTTCTTCGCCAAGGCGCTGAACGACCTCGGGCTCGTCCACGAGCGCGAGCCGTTCCGGCGCCTGTTCAACCAGGGCCAGATCCTGGGCGCCGATGGCGAACGGATGTCGAAGAGCCGCGGGAACGTCCAGGACCCCGACGAGCTCGTCGCGCGCCACGGCGCCGACAGCGTCCGCCTGTTCCTCATGTTCATGGGCCCGTGGGACCAGGGCGGACCGTGGAGCTCCACCGGCATGGGCGGGATCGGCCGCTTCCTGAACCGGGTCTGGACGGTGGTGCTCGACCCGGAGGGCACCGAGGCCGGCGACCCCGCGGCCGGACACCTCCCCGAGGGCGAGACCGCGGCCGAGGCCGAACGCACCGTGCTGTCCACCGCGCACCGGACCGTGAAGGTGGTGACGGCGGAATTCGAGGGGTACCGCTTCAACACGATGGTCGCGCACCTGATGGAGCTGACCAACGTGCTGATGCGCTATCGCGGCACGGAAATCGCCGGAGGCACGGCCTGGAACGAGGCCGTAGATCTTCTCGTGCACGTGCTCGCGCCGTCCGCCCCGCACGTCGCCGAGGAACTCTGGTCGCGGATGCTCGAATCCCGGGGCGAGGCGTGGCGCTCCATCCACCTCGAGCCGTGGCCGGCGCACGACGAAGCCCTCGTGGCCGAGGACACGGTGGAGCTGCCGGTCCAGGTCAACGGGAAGCTGCGCGATCGCGTGCTGGTGCCGGCCGGCCTTTCGGCGGCCGAGATCGAGGCGATCGTGCTGGGGCGCGAGAAAATTCGGGCCGTCCTCGGTGATCGCATGCCCGAGCGCGTGGTGCAGGTGCCCGGCCGGCTGGTCAACGTCGTCGTCAGGTAGGCGGCGCGCCGCCCGGGTCGGGCCGAGCACAATCGCCGTCGCGCCGCAGCCCCGGCCGTGCGGCAACCCCGTCGCGCGGCAGCTCGTCGCGCGTCTGCCCGGCCGTGCTACCACCGCGCGGCAACCCCGTCGCGCGGCAGCCCCATCGTGCCGCCCGCCACGGAGCGTGCACCCGGAGACCGCTACGGCGCCGGAACGCGGCGTTCGTTGCGGGACGGTCACGGGCGGACTGCTATCCGACCGACGGACCATCACCACACCTCGGGTGGACCCGTCAGGCGACGCAGCGGGCCCTCCTCCGGGCTCGATCACGGCGGTCGTGCGAAGGCGCTCGGGCAAACGGCCCTCGGTTTCGGCCAGGAGGCCCATCGACGCGGCCGGCTGCCCTCCGGGGTCCGCAATGCTCGACATACCGATCCACCCATGACCGTTGCGCAGCCGGGAGGCCGCAGGGGGCATGTGCCCTGGGCAGGCAGGAAGGGCCCCGGGCCGCATGAGGCCTGCAGGCACGGCGTCCGCCGGTCCGCAGGCAGGAGGTCTGCAATACGCCCCCTGCAGGCACGCGACCCGTAGTCGCGATCAGGCCAGCTCCGCTCCGGCTGCCCGGCAGTCCCCGGCGAAGGCCTCGAGCGCCTCGTCCGAATCGGCCGCGTCCCGGACGAGCGTCATGATCCGGCTCACCCCGAGTTCGCGATAGGCATCGATCAGCGCCCGGCGCTGCGCCCCCGTCGGACCCAGGCGCTCCCACCAGATGTGGGCGGATACCCGGAGGGTTGCGGGGTCGCGTCCGATCTCCTCGCACCTCGACCGGATGGTCGTCAGCGCGTCGCGAAGCTCGGCCGGAGGCATCCCGTCCACGTTGATCTCGTCGGCGAAGCGGGCCGCCAGCCGCCAGGTCACGTTGGGCCCGTTCCCCCCGACCATGATCGGGATCCTGGGCTGCTGGACCGGCTTGGGGAGGTTGATCGCGTCCTCCACGCGGGCGTATCGCCCGTCGTACGTGGCGTGCACGGACCGTCCGGGCGCGAGCATCCGCGAGATGACCTCGAGGGCGTCGCCGAGGGCCGCCAGCCGTTCGGCCGTGTCGGGGAAGCCGTAGCCGTACGCCAGCCACTCGTCGCGCTTCCATCCCGCGCCGATGCCGAGCTCCATTCGCCCGCCACTGATGACGTCCATGGTGGCTGCCATCTTCGCGACCAGGGCGGGGTTCCGGAACCCGTTGCAGATGACGATGTGCCCCAGCCGTACGCGGGACGTGAGCGCGGCCAGCGCGGACAGCGCCGTGAACGACTCGAACGTGATCTCGTCGGTGGGGCGCGGCACGGTGTGGAAATGGTCGAACAGCCAGATCGATTCGAACCCGAGTCGCTCCGCCTGCCGGGCCACGGCGACGGTGCGTGCCCATGCCCGCCCCGCGTCCCATCCGTCGTAGTCGCCTGTCCACCCCTGAGGGACGATCACGCCGACGTGCATCTGCTCTCCCCTTCAGCCACTGTTCCGGCTCCCGAGCGCATGGTCCACGGCCGACCATACGACGAGCGCGACCAGCGGCACGAGCGCGACGAGCACGATGGTCATGCACCCCGTGCGCGCGGCGGCAGATCCCGGGCGTCCACCGCTCGTGGAGGCGCCGGGCGCCGCGGCGGTGTCGCTCCCGTTCCGACCGGTCCCGTCCGCGCCGACCGGATCCCCTTGACGGACCGCAACCCCTTCAGCGGCCGGATCCCCTGCCGCGGCCACAGGGTCGTCCGCTGGCGCCCCGTCACCGAGCGCCGCCGCGACTCGATCCCAGCTCCGCTCGTCACCCAGGCTCCGGTCCGCGCATGCGGAGTGGGCCGCCACCGGCCCGCGGCCCACGCTCGGCTCGTCGGGTGCGATCGCACGGCCACAGAAGACGCACCGCGCGCCCCGGTCCAGGCGTTCCACCTGCCTCGGACCGGTGCTACGCAGGGGCCTGCGGGTCGGCGCCCGCCGGACGGGCCGCCTCCCGGGCGTACCTCACGACGGCGAGCCGGTCGGCGTACCCGCGGCGGACCACGTTCAGCTCATCGAGCGTGAAACCGAGCTCGTCCGCGATCTCGTGGATCTCGGCGTTCTGGGCCGCGCTGATCGCGCGCTCGCCGGGCGTGGCCACGGCGAAGAGGCAGTGCAGCAGGCGCTGCCGCTCCTCGTCGCTCGAGACCTCGCGGAACCGGCGCGTCACCAGGTAGTCCTCGGTCGCGCCGAGCAGCCGCGACTGGCTGCGGGCGATCTCGACGACCACGACCGCGAGCGCCTCCGGCACGCCGCCGAATTCGGCGACCAGCGTCTCGAGCTCCTGCACCTCGGCGATGTCCGACGTGGAATCCGCGGCGACCACCCGGGCGAGGATGTACGCGAACCCGGCGAGGTGCGCCGCCTGCTCGGGCGGCAGCGATTCGAGCTGGGCGACGATGCGCCGCACCGCCTCCGTGTCGCCGTCGCCGGTGGCGTTCGGGCGGGGAGCAAGGGATGGATGCAGGAATCGCCCGAAGAGCATGGCGCGGCCTCCGTGTCGGTGCTGGACGGCCCGGAGCTGCACCACCGGTGGCACCGCCACCGTGAGGTCCATCGAACGGCCTCCGGCCCGGACGGCCGGATCGGGCAATTGGATGGTCGACCTCCGCCGCCGGGAAGAGTATGTCGCAACGTGTCATCGTAGGCGCTGCAGGAGCCCGTTCCCATGCCTGGGGCGGGCGAGGGTCGCCTCGCGATCGGCGCCTTTCAGCTGGATGCCAGCCGACATGGCGCACCCTGTACGGGTCACACCACCAGGGAGTCGCGATGCGTTCGAAGTACAGCCGCCGGATCACCACGGAGCCGCCCCGCGGCCGCCGGACCAGCCAGGTCCTCGTCGGGATCGTGCTCGTCGTCATCGGGGCATCCGTTGCCCTGTCGGCGACGTGGATCGTCAACAACACGGGGAGCAATGGGACTCCCACCGCCAAGCCGTCCGGCGCGCCGGCCAGCGCCTTGGCGGCGGCAAGCACGGGACCGGCATCGTCCGCCGCGTCGTCCGCCGCGTCGTCCGCGGCTCCGTCGCCGAGCCCGGCGGCGCCCGTGCTCGAGGCCGAGATGCCGCACGCCGTCAACGGCACGACGTTGACCACCGAGAGCGCGACCGACGCGGTCAGCCTCGGCAGTTCGCCGAGCAACCGGGCCCTCGACGCCGCGGTGACGAGCCTCGGCAAGAAGCCGGCCGATCTCGAGGTGGCCGATGCCTACGATGCGTCCGGCGCCCTCGCCCTCTCGATCCTCGGGTTCCGGATCGCCGGGGTCGACCCCGCCAGCCTGCGGTCGGCCGTTCTCGACTCCTGGTTGTCGGCCGGGACGCCGGGCGTCAAGTCCTCGAGCGTCAGCCTTTCGGGCACGCCGTCGACGGTGGTCTCGTACGGGGACACCGGCCCGAGCGAGTACCTCTTCGTCCACGGCGACAGCGTCTTCATCATCGAGACGGCCGAACAGTCGCTTGCCGCCAGCGCCGTGGCCGCCATGCCGTCCGGCCCACCGGCCTCGTCGCCGGGCACCTCTCCCGCGACGTCGTCGCCATCCCCGGCAGCCAGCTGAGTTCACGAGCGGCATCCTCGCCATCGGGCGCAACACCCCGGCCATCCGGGGCAGCCAGAGCAGGTCCTGGAGCGAACGGCAGGTACTTCTGTTCGGCGCCGATGGCTCCGATGGGAGGATGGCGTGGGGCGTCCCCGCCCGGCTACCGTGGCGAAGCCATGGAGCCGTCCGCCGCCAGCAGACTCGAGCGCGCACGCCGGCGCGTCGACTCGTCCACGCCATACAGCCCCGAGTGGCAGGCCGCCATCGAGGAGCTCGAGGAGCTCGAGGGGGCCGGCGCCGGGATCACCTGCGTTGCGGCGCCGCAGCACGCCGACGAGCGGGCCCTCCGCCCGGTGCCCGGGCGCAGCCTTGGGGATGCCGCGTAGCCGGCGATTCCGCGGGTTGACCGTCCGACGGGCCCCGCCCAGCCGCCGATCGTGCGATCGGGGTCTCGCGGCTACGATGTGCGCATGATCTCGTTCGGCGTGGCCCTCCCCACCATGCGTGCGGGGACGAGCCCGGAACTCATCGAAGCCGCAGCCGAGACCGCCGGGCGCCTCGGATGGTCGACGGTATGGACGACCGACCACCTCCTCGTCCCGGCCTCGTCGGCGACCGAGTACGGCCGCATCTACGAGGCAATCACCACCCTCGCCTGGATCGGTGCCCGCCACCCCGATCTGCGCCTCGGCACGAGCGTGATCGTCGTCCCGCAGCGCAACGCCGTCGTGCTGGCCAAGGAGCTGGCGACCCTCGACGCGCTCAGCGGCGGCCGTGTCGTGGCCGGCGTCGGCGCGGGCTGGAACGCGGCCGAATTCGCCAATCTCGCGACCACGGATCGCTTCCGCGGGCGGGGGGCGTACCTCGACGAGACCATCCGGCTGTGGCGCCACCTGTGGTCCGGCTCTCGCGAGCCGTTCACCGGCGCGTTCCACCAGATCCGCGATTTCGCGTTCGAGCCGCTGCCGGCCCAGGGCGCGAACCTGCCGGTGATCATCGGCGGCCACTCACCGGCGGCACTCCGGAGAGCGGGCACGCTCGGCGACGGGTACCAGTCGAGCTCCACGGGTCCCGACGCGTACGCAGGGCGGGTGCCGCTGATCCGGGCGGCCGCGGAGGCCTCGGGGCGCCCGATGCCGGCGTTGTCCGCGCGCGTCGCCGTCGACGATGGGCCACCGGGCGGCAGCGGTTACCGGCTGAGCGGGAGCGCGGCGGACATGCTTGCCGAGGTGCGAGCGTTCGCCGGGCTCGGCGTCGAGCACCTGGCCGTGGGCTTCGAGCCGCGTGAGCCCGAGCGGTACGTGGCAGCGATGGAACGGTTCGACCGCGAGGTCGCCCGCGGCGCGAACGCGTAGTCCGTCCGTCGCGCCCCGCCCGAACGTCCGGCACGACCCGGGCCGCGGCACTCGACCCGCGAGCCATACGAGAAAGACGCCGGCCGTTGCCGGCCGGCGTCCATGAGACCTCCGAGGCGCGTCTTCAGGGTGACTGGTTCCCCCTCGGTCGGCCGGATTCTGCGCCTCCGGTCCCTGATGTCAACGGCGGCAGGACCGGTTGTGGTGCCGGAGGGCACCGACGAGGGCACAGGCAGTCGGCTCAGTCCCGTGGCGGCGCCATGGCCACGAGCAGGGCCTCGATCCTCTCGAGACGCACGCGCAGGTCGTCGTCCTTCCGGTCTCCCTCCTCCGCCTCGAGCGCCGCGTGCTCCAGCGTCGCCCGGTCCCGCGCCGCCGACTGGTTGCTCGCCAGCAGGATGAGGGGCGCCGCGTATGCCGCCTGCGTGCTGAACGCGAGGTTCAGGAAGATGAACGGGTACGGATCGAAGTGGAACACGAGGTAGACGTTGCCGGCAACCCAGGCGACCACGAACACGGTCTGCAGGATGATGAATGCCCACGACCCCATGAATCCCGTCACGCCGTTGGCCACGCGCACGCCGAACGGGGCGTTCACGTGGAGCGCGATGTTGACCGGGTGCCGCAGCCGCGAGGCCGTCGTGCGGTAACTCTCCACTGCCGTCCCTCCAGGACCCTGCTGTCGCTGCTTCGTTCTGGACTTCATCCGGCATCGGTCCGACGGCGCTGGCGGTTGGATGCCCGGCGCGGGGAGTATGCGCGGGCGACCGGCCCAGCCATGCCCCGCGTTCCCGAAGGGCGCGTCCGAGCGCGCCGTGCCGGGTCCAGGGCGCGGCCGACCCGGGCCGCAAGCTCTAGTCCTCGAGTGTCCGCACTCCGAGCTCCGAGGCGAAGGCCCCCGCGAGCGCGACGACATCGACGGGCAGGAGGCCCATACCGCGCAGGCCCTGGACGCCCGACACGCCATCGAGGCCGCAGTGCCGGATCTCCGAGCGCTCGAAGTGCGCCTGCGAGAACTCGGCGTGCCCGAGGTCGCACTCCACGAACGCGACGGAGTCGCCTCGCACGCCCTCGAAGTCGGCTTCCGTGAGCACGCAGCGCACGAACCGGACGCGCTCGAGCCGGGCGAACCGGAGCGAGACGAGGTCGGCCCGGCAGTCCTCGAACCGCACGTCGCGGAGCGCGCCCGCTGCCCAGGCGAGCCCGGTGAGCCGGCAGCGCCGGACCGTGACGCGCAGCATCGACGACTCGCGCGCCTCCAGGTTCGCGAGGTTCGATCCTGTCAGCTCGCAGTCCACCAGCGAGAGGTGAGACAGGCGGGAGTCCGAGAGATCGATGGCGTCCAGCCGTGCCCCGGCGAACTCGATCACCGACGCGACCATGCCCGACCGGTTCCACCCGCTGACCTGGACGGCCGACCAGCTGTCCTCGGCCGGGCGATCGGGGCCATCCATCACCGCCGGCCGGAGCTCGACCGGGATCTTCGGCGTCGCGGGGACCCGGGGGGCATGCGGGTCCTTCGTTCTGGGCGCCGGTGAGACACGCGGGTTCTTCGTGGTGGGCGAAGGGGAGACACGCGGGCCCTTCCTCGCAGCGTCCGGCCTCGTGGACGATCCGGGACGCGTCACGATCCACTCCTGGAGGAAGGGAGCCGGTCCATCGAGAGATCGTAGCCGGGCCGGGGGCCGCAGGAGCCGGATTCAGGAGCACCCGACCTCGAAAGGACAGCGGACCGGCGGCGGCGGGATTCACGCCAGGATCGCAAACCGGCCGTAGAGTGACCAGGTGACCGACGTACCAGAGCGGAGAGCACGATGGGCAACGAACAGGCGGCACCCGAGACGAACGGTGTCGCGGGCGAGCTACTGGCGACGGTTGACCTTGGCCCCGAGATCGAGGGCATGGAAGGGCGCCGGCTTCGAATGCGCATGGTGACCATCGAGCCGGGGGGCGTCTTCGGGCCGGTCCACGACCACAGGGGCAGGCCGGGCATCGTGTACATCCTGCAGGGAACGATCACCGACCATCGAGACGGGGTCGCCACCGACTATGGCCCGGGCGTCGGCTGGCCCGAGGATCGGAACACGATGCACTGGCTCGAGAACCGGGGAACGATCCCGGCGATGGAGATCTCGGTCGATATCGTCAGCCAGGAGTGAGTCGAGGCATTGCCGGTGCTTCACGTGACCGCCGCATCGGCGGTCGACCGTCCCGATCGATTGGAGCGTGAGTTGAGCGAAGTCAAGATCGGCGCCCTGTGCTGGAACCAGTACACCGAGTGGGAGCCGCTCCTGGAGGCCGGCATCCGGGCCGACCGGCTCGGGTACGACACCCTGTGGACCTGGGATCACCTCTACCCGATCGTGGGCGACCCGCACGGTCCGAACTACGAGGGCTGGCTGACGATCACCGCGTGGGCGGCCCGCACGGAGCACGTGCGCATCGGGCTCATGGTGGGAGCCAACCCGTACCGGGAGCCGACGCTGGTCGCGAAGATGGCCACGACACTGGACCGGATCAGCAACGGGCGCGCGATCCTCGGCATGGGCGCCGCGTGGTTCGAGGGTGAGGCGCACGACTTCGGCTTCGAGTTCGGCTCGGGGTTCCCCGAGCGCCTGCGCTGGCTGTCCCAGGCCCTGCCGATCATGCGGGGCATGCTCGACGGCGCCGAGCCTTCGGCCGCGGAGGGCTCCCGCTATCGGGCCTCGCGCGTTCGAAACGATCCCCTTCCCGTCCAGCCTCACCTCCCCATCTGCGTGGGCGGCGGCGGCGAGAAGGTCACGCTCAGGCTCGTGGCCAGGTACGCGGACATGAACAACGTGGGTGGATCGGTCGAGGACGTCCGCCACAAGGAGGAGGTCCTCCTCGAGCACTGCGCCGCCGTCGGGCGCAACCCGGCCGAGATCGAGCGGACCACCGGCATCGGCACCGTCTTCATCCGCGACGATCGAGCCGAAGCCGAACGGCTGTATCGCGAGGCGTTCGACCGGAACCGCGTGTCGCGCCGCTGGACCGACCAGCCCGTGGGCACGCCCGAGGACGTCGCCGAGCGCCTGGCCCCGTACCTCGAGCTCGGCTACCGGCACCTGATCGCCGGGTTCCCGTCGGACTACGACGAGGAGTCGATGACGCGCCTGGCAACCGAGGTCCGGCCCCTGCTCGAGCGCGCGTAGCACCCGCTCCCCTGGCCATCCACGGGCGCAGGTAAGCCACAGATAAGCGCGTGACGGTATAGTCTCGCCACCGTCCGCCGAGATCCGAAGTGCCCCGGGCCTCGGCGGACGTGTCGTGTCATACGGGTGCTCCCGTCCGGAACGATCGGGCAGCCGCGCCAGGGCACACCCTCCCCGCCCCTCGTCCTTCCCGCCCCAACCGGGTCGCCGGCCGCCGCCGTCGGGCTGCGTGCGCCGGCGATCGAGGAGGCCGCCGTGGAGCAGCTTCCCGAAGCATGGCGGTCGGTGGAGGCCATCCCCGACGATTCCACCGCCGGGGCGGACGGTGCTTCCGAACCCGCGGCCGGACGGGCCCGCCTGGTCGCGGCCGGCGTTCTCGCGCTGGCCCTCGCGCTCGGTGCGGCCGCCGTGCTCGCCGTCGCCTCCGGCGGTGACGGCGCGGCCGGCGTGAACGTCGCCCAGGGCAGCCTCGCGCCTGCCGTGGTCTCGTCCGCCGGGGTCCCCGGTCCCGGATCCGGTTCGTGGAAGGTCGACGTGGCCGGCGCCGTCGTCCATCCCGGGCTCTACGAGCTTCCGGAGGGCAGCCGCGTGGCGGACGCGATCCGCGCCGCGGGCGGCTACGGGCCGCGCGTGGACGCGGCCGCCGCGGCATCGACCATCAACCTCGCGGAGGTCCTTCGCGATGGGGCAAAGGTGGTCGTCCCGGAGCGTGGCTCGGTAACGGCCGGGGCGGGCAACGCGGCGGGGAATGCCGGCGGCACCGGCACGGCGGCCGGTGCGGGCGCGGGAATGATCGACCTCAACCACGCATCGGCGTCCGAGCTCGACACGCTTCCCGGGATCGGCCCCGTGACCGCGGCCAAGATCATCGCCGCGCGCGAGGAACGTCCGTTCCAGTCCGTGGACGAGCTGCTCACCCGGAAGGTCGTCTCGGCCTCGGTGCTGTCGAAGATCCGCGACCTGGTCACGACCGCGGGCGGCTGACGTGCCCCGCGCGGGCTGGATCGCGGTCGGTGCCGTCCTTGCCGCCGTACTCGGCGTCGACGGGACGGCGCTGCTCGCGGGCGACGAGCCGGGCGTCATCCTGCCGGGACCGGCCGCCGGCCTGGCGATGTCCCTCGCGATGGCCCTGGGTGCCTCGGCAGCCTGGCGCCGCTCGATGGCCGGAGCGGCGCTCACCGCCGGTGCGTGCGTCGTCGCGCTGAGGCTGCTCGCGGGCGCGCTCCAGCCGGCACTGCCGCCGGACACCCTGCCGGGCTCGCTCGACGATGAGGCGGCGCAGGTCGTGTCCATCTCCACGCCGTCCGGTGGCGCGCAGCGGGCGGTGATCCGCCTGGAGGAGTCGGCCACGGGGACGTCGGCCGTCAGGCTGTACGCCAGGCTGCCGCGCTACCCGGAGATCGTTCCCGGAGATCGCGTGTCCATCTCCGGCAGCATCCGCCCCCCGCCCGAGGGCCCGGGATTCGGGGACTACCTGCGGCGTTCGGGGATCGCCGGCACGATCACGTCCCGCACGCTCGAGCGCGCACCGGTCACGGAGGGACCGGCGGCGTGGCTGGAGCGACGCCGCCGGGACGCCGGCGAGGTCCTCGCGCGCGTGCTGCCCGCGCCCCAGGCCGGCCTGGCGGCCGGGATCCTCATCGGGCTGCGCGACCAGGTCGACCGCGACGTGGCTGCGGCCTTCACGGCCGCGGGCCTCACGCACATCGTCGCGATCAGCGGCTGGAACATCGCCGTGGTCGCGGGCGTGCTTGCCACGCTGCTCCGGCACACGTCCCGGCGGAGGCGCTCCATCGCCACGCTGGCGGCGATCGCCGCCTACGCGCTCGCGGCCGGGGCCGGTGCCAGCGTGGTGCGGGCGGCGGTCATGGCGAGCGCGGTCGTCGGAAGCCGCGAGCTCGGCCGCCCGGGCACGGCGGCCTCGGCACTCGGGCTCGCCGTGGTCGCCATGCTGGTCGTGGACCCGGCCGTCATCGGCGACGCGGGATTCCAGCTCTCGGTCGCGGCGACCGCGGGCCTCCTCGCCTGGGGCACGCCGCTGACCCAGTGGCTGCGGGCACGCCTCGCGGACCCCGGCGCCCGGGTCCGCGCCCCGTCGTGGCTGATCGACTCGCTCGGTGTCTCGCTGGCGGCCCAGGCGTCGACGCTGCCACTCGTACTGCTGGACTTCGGGCGGGTATCGCTGGTGTCGCCGCTCGCCAACCTCGTGGCGGCTCCGCTGGTCGTGCCGGTGATGGCAGCGTCCGCCGCGGCCCTCGTCGCCGGGTGGCCGGCGACGTTGGGCATCGCCGGCCCGGCCGGGTCGGTCCTCGAGCTCGTGGCCCTGCTGGTCGGCTCGGCCGGGGCGGTGGTGCTGGGAGCCCTCGTCGGCGTCGGCCGGGCAGCCGCGTCCGTGCCCGGGGCCAGCGTGACCCTGGCGCCGCCGGCGACGCAGGGCCTCGCGGCGGCCGTCGCCCTGGTGGTCGCGACGGTCGCGTCTCCCGGGGCGCGTCGGCGCGCTGCCGCCACGGCGGCCGCCTTCGGCCATGCGGTCCGCCCGGCCGGACGTCGCGCCTCGCCAACGTGGGCGGATGCGGTCCTGCGCGCGCACTCCCCGGGATCTGCTTTGCGGGCGCCCGAGCGGCCGGCTCGCGGCCACTCCCCCGGATCTGCGCGGGTCGCGCCCGCCGCAGCTGGCGCGCGACCCGCCGCCCGGGTTCGTTCGGGCCGCACGGCCTCGCGTGGGCCGCTCGCCACGAGATCGGGCAGGCTCGCCGTCCTGGTCGCGACCGTGGTCGTGGCGGGACTCGTCCTGGTCGCCGCCGCGCGGCCCGACGGGCGGCTCCACGTGACGTTCCTGGACGTCGGCCAGGGCGATGCGATCCTGGTCCTCGGATCGTCCGGAGGCCGGATCCTCGTGGACACCGGGCCGGATCCCGACCGCCTCCTTCCGCTGCTGGACGCACGCCTGCCGGCATGGGACCGCCGGATCGATCTGCTGGTGCTGACCCACCCCCACGAGGATCACGTCGCCGGTGCGGCGCTGCTGGTGCGCCGCTACCGAGTGGCGAGAGTGGCGGAGCCGGGCATGCGAGGCTCGGGGCCCGGCTGGTCGGCGCTCGTCACGGCACTGTCGGCGGCAGGCCGTTCGACCGAACGCCTGGCGGCCGGGGACCGGATCGACATCGACGGGGCGACGATCACGGTGCTGTGGCCCCTCCGCGGAACCGTGCCCGACGCTCCGGCCGCGACGGGCACCGGGGTCAACGATGTCTCGATCGTGCTCGACCTGCGGTACGGCAACCGTCGCGTGCTGCTGATGGGCGACGCCGAGCAGGAGGTGGATGCCGCCCTTCTCGCGTCCGGAGCCATCAACGCTGCCGGACCGCGCGTGGACGTCCTGAAAGTGGCACACCATGGGAGCGCCACCGCGTCGACGGCGGCCTTCCTTGCCGCGATCCGGCCGTCCGCCGCGGTGGTCAGCGTCGGGGCGGACAACGACTACGGCCATCCGGCCCGGTCGACCATCGAGCGGCTCGCGGCGGCGGGCGCGCGCGTGTTCCGGACGGACCAGGTCGGGACCGTCGACGTGTCGACCGACGGAACCGACCTTCTCGTGGATTCGGGAGAGGGCCGCTGGATGGCTCGGACGGGCGGATCGGCCGGCACGGCGGCCATGGGCGAGGCGCGGACGAACGGGACACGCACGGCCGTCGGACGGGCACACGCCGGATGGCCCGACGGGCGACCGCAAGGTTGCATAGAATCCCTGCGTGATCCCCTCGCGCGCGGAAGCCGCCGACATCCTGCTCGAACTCGATCCACCCGACTGGCTGCTGGCCCACGTCGGGGCCGTCGCCGAGATCGCCTCCTTCCTGGCCGAGCGCTGTGCAGCCCGGGGAATCCAGGTGGATCGCGAGCTCGTCGAGGCGGCCGGTCTCCTCCACGACATCGACAAGCTCCTCCCGGACGATGACCCGGTACAGGAGCTCGGCCACGGCGCGGCCGGCGCGCGATGGCTCAGCCAGCGCGGGTACCCCGAGCTCACGCGGGCGATCTCCGCCCACCCGATCACGCGCCTCCTCGACGCAGACCGGTACGGCCGATGGAACGGCGTCGCCACGCGCGAGGAACGGATCGTGGCCTATGCGGACAAGCGGGCGGGCCAGCGTCTCGAGGCCATGAGCGCCCGGTTCGCCGGTTGGGCCGTCCGGTATCCCGAGTACCGGGAGAGCCTTGCGCGTGCCCGTGCACGCGCCGAGCGCCTGGAGCGCGAGGTGTGCGAGACGGCCGGTGTCAGCCCGCTCGCGGTGCGCCGGCTCCGCTGGGTTGGTCCGACGCTGGACGCGGCGCGGCGCCGGCGTGCGGGGACGGCGACGGCCGCGAACGCCGGATCGAGCGCGCGACCCTGACATCGCGCCGGCGGGCGGCAGGGTGACGATCCGGGCCCCGGTGGCCTACTTCTGGGGCGACGACGTGCTCGGACTCCGCCGGGCGGTCGAGCGGTTCGCCGCCGATCTGGGGACGGATGGCGAACCGCTCGAGACGTGGCGGGCCGACCCGGCCGATCCCTCGCTGGCCGACACCCTCTCGATGCGCCTGGCGACGGCTCCCCTCTTCGGGGGCGGGATGCTCGCCGTGGTCGCCGAACCCGTGGCCATGTTGCGGGCGAAGGAAGACCAGGAACGGGCATTGAGGCTGCTCGATCGCGTGGCGCCGGGCAACGGGCTCGCGTTCACGGAGCTGTCGGCGAGCGGGGCGCGCGAGCCGGCGGCGGCATCCGCACGTCTCCGCGAGGCGATCGAGCAGGCGGGGGGCGTGGTGCGGCGCCTGGAGGCGCCTCCCCCGGGACGTCTCGAGCCCTGGATCGGCGGACTCGCCTCCGAGCTCGGGATCGACATCGAGCCGCCCGCGGTCCACCTGCTCGCGGAACGCGTCGGGGGCGGGGTGCGCGAAGGCGACGTCGATCGGAGGCGCCAGACCGAGCTCGTGGAGGCCCACCTGCAGCTGCTCGCCCTGTACCGACCGGGTGCCCGCATTCGTCGCGCGGACGTCGACGCCCTCGTCGCCGAGACGGTGCCGTCGTCGGCGTGGGCGTTCCTCGACGCGGTCGGCACGCGGCGGGCCGGCGATGCGGCGAACGTCGGGTCAGCCCTGCTGGCCGATGGGACTGCCCTTCCCGTGGTCGTCACGCAGTTGCACCGGCGCCTGCGTCAGCTGCTGGAGATCCGTGACCGCCTCGGCGGAGGAGCCGCACCGGGCGACATGGTGCGTCTCCTGCGGCTCAACCCGTACCGGGCCGAGATCCTCGTGCGGCAGGCGATGCGCTGGGACGTGGCGGAGCTCGAGGCCGCGCTCGTCGCGCTCCTCGAGGTCGATCTCGCGTCGAAGGGGCTGTCGGGGGACGCGCGGAGCGGCGCCGGGCCGATGTCGGGGCCGCTCGCCCTCGGTCTCTGGATCGCCGAGCACGTGCCGGTCTGAGCCATCGCCGTCCGGCCATCGGCGCCACGTGCTCCCGGATGACTCCAGGGAGGGAGGCTCGGCGTCCGCAGTGGTGATGGCGGCGGCTGCTCGGCGCCCGATCAGCCTCCGGCGGCCGCGCCGGTCGTGGCCGCTATTCGGCGCCCGACCAGGCTCCGGCCTGCAGCACCGTGTCGGACTCGATCGCGAACACGCAGCGCCCGGCATCCAGGTCGAGGAGCTCGATCAGCTCCGGGTCCATGTACAGCTGGTGGCACTCGGCGCACAGCCCCGCCGGGATCCCGAAGCAGAGCCGCTCGCTGCGGTCCGGGAGCCGGAACGTGGCATCGAACCGCGTGTTGACGAGCACTCGCCCGCACTCGGGGCAGTCCTGCGTGATGGAGGGCATGCTGTGTGGTCCCGTCCGATCCGCGACCGGCACTCGCCGGTCATCACTGCGGCGATGCTATGCAGCGTCGCGACGGGCCAGCATCCCTCGTATGTACCGGTGCCGCCAGTACCCGGCGCCGCCTACTGGACGCGCAGCAGCGTCGGGGCGTCCGCCCAGAGCTTTTCGAGCTGGTAGTAGTCGCGTTCCGGGGGCGCGAAGATGTGCACGATCACGGCGCCGAAGTCGAGCAGGACCCAGTGGGTGCCCGACCCGCCCTCGCGTCCCAGAGGCAGCACGCCGTCGGCCTTCATGCCCTCCGCGATTCCGTCGGCGATCGCGGCCAGCTGCCGCTCCGAGCCACCCGAGCAGACGACGAAGTAGTCGGCCAGCGAGGTCAGGGCGCCCACGTCCAGCAGCACGATGTCGGCGGCCTTCTTGTCCTCCGCGAGCTCGACGACACGACGCGCCTGGGCGAGCGCGACCTGCGCATCGATGACGATCGGCGTGTCGCGCGGGGGGAGCCCGGGCCTTCGTGCCTGTCGGGCGGGAACGGGATCCGTCACGTTCGCTCAGACCTCCTCGTGGGGTGACCGTCGGGCGCGACTGTCATCGCGCCGATGCGACACGGCGGCCGGGCGGCCCCCGCCGCGACGTGTCCGCAGCGCCCATGATGCGCCAGGCCCGCGCACACCGCCTCTCGCGTCACGTGGCGTTCCGGTACAGGCCGCGTGCCAGGATGTAGGCCTCGACCTCGGGCGGCACCAGGTACCGGATGCTGTGTCCCGCCGCGGCGCGCTCGCGGATGTCCGACGCCGAGTGCCCGAGATCCGGGCCGTCGAGCACGATGAGACGCTCCTCGGAGCCGGGAAAGTGCGCCGCGGTCCATTCGCGAGGGGCGACGGGATAGCCACGTCGCGGCACGACCGCGATCCGGCACGCCGCCAGGATGCGCGCCGGCTCGTGCCACGACTCGAGTCCGACCAGGGCCTCGACGGACATGATGAAGACGAGACCGGCGTCCGGGTTCCACGGCCGCGGCGGATCGGCGAGCAGGCGCTCGATCGTGTCGATCGTGAAACTGGGTCCGTCGCGATCCATCTCGACGCGGCTCACGTGGAACGCCGGGTTGTCGGCGATCGCCAGCTCGACCATGGCGATGCGGTCCTCTGCGGCCGTGATCGACCGCCCGATCTTGTGCGGCGGCACCGACGCGGGGACGAACAGGACGCCCGCGAGCCCGAGCGCGTCCCGCGTTTCCTCGGCGATCGCCAGGTGCGCGTAGTGGACGGGATCGAAGGTCCCGCCGAGGACGCCCCAGGCGCCGACGGTCGACCCGCTCGGGGACCCGGGCGCCGCGGACCTGATTCCGTCGGCCGTCACGCCCACCCCTCGTCTCCCCATTCGAGCTCGCGAGTGCCGATGGCGACCGGGTCACCCGGCTGCACACCCGCGCGGCGCAGCTCTCGCGCCACACC
Source organism: uncultured Chloroflexia bacterium (assembly GCA_963757865.1). Lineage (GTDB taxonomy): Bacteria > Chloroflexota > Limnocylindria > Limnocylindrales > CSP1-4 > JAJYNJ01. The sequence continues at coordinate 299,536 of CAVWSU010000013.1, read as the reverse complement.
CATCCGCTCGAGGTCGCGCTGGAACCGCTCGGCCGATTCCTCGTTCTCGAAATCGGTCTGCGCCACGAGCCGCTCGATGCGCCGCCCGCGGACGCGGAACCCGTCTCCCTCGCGCTCCACGGAGAAGGTCTCACGCTCGGAATCGAACCGGTGGACCACGATGCCGGCCGGCTCCGGCGGCAGCGACAGCTCGTCCGCGCCGGGCAGCAATTCGGCGATCGCCGCGGTGACCTCGTCGAGCCCCTCCCCTTCGCGCGCCGACACGGCGAGCACGCGAACGCCATCCACGGTGCAGGCCGCCGTGAACGCCGCAAGCCGGTCCCGGGCTCCCGGGAGGTCGAGCTTGTTCGCGACGACGATCCCGGGCTTGGCCAGGAGTCGTTCGTCATGCAGCCGCAGCTCCTCCCGGACGATCGCGCGATCGCCCTCGGGGTCGCGCGCCGCGAGGTCGACGACGTGGACCAGGACGCGGGTGCGCTCGACGTGGCGCAGGAACGCGTGGCCCAGGCCTGCGCCCGAGCTCGCCCCCTCGATCAGGCCGGGGACGTCCGCGATCGTCGGCCGGCGGGCGTCCTCCGGGTCGAGGACGGACAGGTCGAGCACGCCGAGGTTCGGCTCGAGCGTCGTGAAGGGATAGTCGGCGATCCGCGGAGTCGCGTTGGTGAGCGCGGCCAGGAGCGTGGACTTGCCGGCGTTGGGAAGCCCGACCAGGCCGATGTCGGCGATCAGCCGCAGCTCGAGCCGGAGCTGTCGTTCCTCGCCCGGCTCGCCCTTCTGCGCGTGCCGCGGCGTCCGATGCGTGGCCGTCGCGAAGTGCACGTTGCCCAGTCCGCCCCGCCCGCCGCGGGCGACCATCACGCGCTGCCCGGCGCCCACCAGGTCGGCCAGCAGGTCCCCCGTCGTCGCGTCGAGCACCGCCGTCCCGGGCGGTACGCCGAGGTCGAGGTCCTCGCCCGCGCGACCGTGTCTGCGCGAGCCCGAGCCCTTTCCACCGCTGTCCGCCCGGAAGTGGTGGTGGAAGCGATAGTCGCCGAGCGTCGTCTGTCCCACGTCCACCCGGAGGTAGATCGACCCACCCCGGCCGCCGTCGCCGCCATCCGGGCCGCCTCTGCGGGACGTGCGCTTCCCGCCGGAACGAGACGGATCCATCGCCTCCGTCACCGGCGCGCAGCCAGACGGAAGCGCGGTCAAGGAACATCGGCGTGCATGCTAGCAGGCGACGGCACGGCTCCCCGGCACGGGTCGCTCGATCGGCACGCGGTGGCCCGCCACCCGCGCCCCGGGTGGATCAGTGCGAGAGGTAGTTCAGCGGGTTGACGCGGGTTCCGCCGGCCCAGATGGGACCGATCCACACCTCGAAGTGGCAGTGCGGTCCGGTGGCGACGCCGGTCGCCCCGACCCTGCCAACCTGCGTGCCCCGTCCGACGTGCTGGCCGACCGCGACCATGACCGCCGACATGTGGTTGTACGTGGTGTAGATGTTGTTGCCGTGGCTGATCCAGACCTGATACCCGCCACCGTTGTCCCGCCAGCCGGCATACGTCACGACTCCGGCCGCGGCCGCCAGGACCGGCGTGCCATAGGCGGCCGCGATGTCGAGCGCGGGGTGGCCCCACCAGTAGTACTGGCTGATGAACCCGCCCGGAACGGGCCACAGCATGCTGCCGCTGAACGCGCAGTTCGTGCAGCTTCCGCCGACCTGGCCGTTGGAGCCGGACGACCCGGAGGAGGGGGCGCTGGCGACCTGGGCGGGCGCCGGCGCGGGCGTGGCCGTCGGGATCGGGGCACCGCGTCCGTCGGGCACCATGATCTCCTGCCCGATGACGACGGTGTCACCCGTCAGGCTGTTGTACGAGCGGATCTCGGCGGCGCTGGCGTGGTACGTGCGCGCGATCGATGTGACCGAGTCGCCCGACTTCACCGTGTACAGGACGCCGTTGACCGGCGGGATCTGCAGCTTCTGCCCGATGCGGAGCGTGTCGGCCGACGTGAGGTGGTTCGCCCACCAGATGGTCATGAGGGAGACGCCGAACCGGCTGGCGATCCCGCTGAGCGTATCGCCGGACCGCACCGTGTAGGTGGTGACCTGGCTGCTGATGTCCGACACCGTCGAGTCGGCGGTGATCGGCTTGATCAGGCTCCCGTCGACCATCGCGTACGTGCCGGCGGTGGGCCCGCTCCCGTCCGTGCCACCGGTTCCGGGGCTGGGGACCGGGGCGGTGAGCCCGGGGTCGACCTGGCCCGCATCCGGGCCGTCGATGTTGATGGAGACGATGCGCGGGTTGTATGCCGTTCCCGGACCGTCCGTGCCACCGGTCCCGCCCGCCGCGACTGCGGGGATCTGCGACATGAGCGTTGCCGCGGCAAGGAGCGCGATCGCGAGGAGGGGGGCGGCGCGGCGCTCGGTGGCCAGCGTCGACAGCCGATGGCGCAGGCCGCCCGCAGCCGCTACCAGGGCCTGCCCGGCCCGCGGCTCGCGATGGGCGACCGCGGTGCGACGATGCGCAGCCGGGCCGGGTCGCGACGTGTGTCCGTGGATGCCGCCCGATACCGATGCACGGACGAGGGCAAGGCGGCCGCGGACGCGGCGCGCGACGTCAGACGCGTTCGGCAATACGGTCTCCCGTAGAACAGGGCGGTCGCGACGCGGGGGGTGTGCGGGGGATCAGCCGGCCGCCCTGGAGTGCCTTATGAGGTTGCGTTCCAACCTGTGTCGGTCTATGACCGCCGCGCCGGGACTCTCGGGCCCTCGGGACGCGGGATCGACGGATTGCAGGGACCTTACCATCGCGCTGACGGCCGCGTCAAACCGGTGACGGGGCGCGGATCGCGGGCGACGGGCTCGCGGCGGACGCGCGCGCGGATGCCGCGTACCGGACGCACGAGAGAGGGGGCCGGGGCCGGGGCCCGTGGCCGACCTACTGGTCGAGGCTCTTCGTCAGCGTCGCGAGGAACTGGGCGTTGCTCTCCGTCTTTGCGAGCCGGTTCAGGAGCAGCTCGATCCCTTCGTTCGTGCCGACGGCGGAGAGCATCCGGCGCATCGTCCACACCATCCGCAGCGTGCCCTCCTCGAGGAGCAGCTCCTCGCGCCGGGTGCCGGAGCGCTGCACGTCGATCGCCGGGAAGATGCGCTTCTCGGCGAGCTTGCGGTCGAGGATCAGCTCGGAGTTGCCGGTTCCCTTGAACTCTTCGTAGATCACGTCGTCCATCCGGGAGCCGGTATCGATCAGGCAGGTCCCGATGATCGTGAGGGAGCCGCTCTCCTCGAGCTTCCGCGCGGCGCCGAAGAAGCGCTTGGGCGGGTACAGGGCGATCGGGTCGATGCCGCCGGAGAGGGTCCGGCCGGACGGCGGCAGGGCCAGGTTGTAGGCCCGCGCCAGCCGCGTGATCGAGTCGAGCAGGATGACCACGTCGCGACCGGTCTCCACCTGCCGCTTGGCGATCTCGAGCGCCATCTCCGCGACGTGCGTGTGGTTCTCGGTGGGCTCGTCGAACGTGGAGCTGATGACCTCGCCCTTCACGGAGCGCCGCATGTCCGTGACTTCCTCCGGGCGCTCTCCGATGAGCGCCACCATCAGGAGGATCTCCGGATAGTTGACCGTGATGCCGTTGGCGATCTGCTTCAGCAGCATCGTCTTGCCCGCCTTCGGGGGGCTGACGATGAGCGCGCGCTGGCCCTTGCCCAGCGGGTTGACGAGGTTGATCAGCCGCTGGCTCAGGTTCTTGGGGTCGGTCTCGAGGTTGATCAGCTCGATCGGGTGGATCGGGGTCAGCGCATCGAAGTGCGGGCGGCGCCGCGCGGTGTCGGGGTCGACGCCGTTCACTGACTCCACGCGCAGGAGGCCCCAGTACTTCTCGCCGTCCTTGGGCGAACGGGTGACGCCGCCGACGCGGTCGCCCGTCCGCAGCCCGAACTTGCGGACCTGCGTCGAGCTGACGTAGATGTCGTCCGGCCCAGGCATCAGGCCGTGCCGTCGCAGGAACCCGTACCCATCGTCGACGATGTCGAGGATGCCCGTCGCGTACGGCTGCCCGCCGCGTTCGACCTGGCGCTGGAGGATTCGCTCCACGAGCTCGTCGCGGCGCATGGCGCTCGCGTCGCCGACCTCGAGGTCGCCGCCGATCTCGAGGAGCTCGTTCAGGTTCTTCGTCTTGAGTTCGTTGATGTTCATTGGGCGATTCCGGTCGAACTGGAGGGGGATTGGGTCGGGTAACGCCGGGACGTGGCTGACGAGCCGAGTGGGCGCACAACCGCCGCTGTGGCGGGGTTCCAGGGGGCCGGCGGTGGGCACATGCGGACGCGTGCGTCGGCCCGGCGGCATTGGGTGGGAACGAAGTGCGAACGGCATGATAACACGCCGTGCGGCCCGGTCAATGCATGCGAGATGACAATAGGATGTCGGCGCGATCCGGCGACGTTCGACCGCGGGGCGGCGGGATCGGCACCCGCACGATCCACGATCATGTCCACCGATCAGTCGGCGACGACCACACGATCATCCGCCGTTCAGTCGGCCACGACCAGCGGCTGGTCGGGGACGGCCGGACGGCGCGCGTGGCCGAGGCTGCTGCCCGCGCTGGCGACGATGACCAGGCCGATGGCGAGGGCCTCCGGCAGGTTGAGTGCCTGGCCGAGGAACACCAGTCCCACGAGCGCGGCGAAGGCGGGATCGAGGCTGGTGAGGACCCCGAAGACACCGGGCGGCAGGCTGCGCATGGCGGCGAGTTCGAGCGTGTACGGGATCACGCTGCTGAACATCGCGACGATGAGGCCGGCGCCGAGCACCCATGGCTGGAGCAGCCAGCCTCCGCCCGTCACGACCGCCGGCACGGCGAGGAGACCGCCGCCGACGAGCATGGAGACCCCCAGCCCGCGCCCGTCGGGCCATGCCTTCGTGAGGCGGGACCCGATCAGGATGTAGAGCGCCCAGCATCCGCCGGCGGCGAGCGCGAAGGCGACCCCGATCGTGTCGTCGGCGGCCAGCCGGCCTCCCGCAAGCGTGAAGATGCCCACGGCCGCGAGCGCGACCCAGACCAGGTCCAGGGGCCGGCGGGATCCCGCCACGGCGACCGCGAGCGGGCCCCAGAACTCGAACGTGACGGCGACGCCCAGGGGAATGCGACCGATCGCGACGTAGAACGCGCCGTTCATCGACGCCAGCACGATCCCGAAGATGATCGCGGTGCGCCACGCGTCGCGCCCCATCCCGGATCTCCACGGCGGTCGGACGATCGCGAGAAGCACCGCACCCAGCCCCAGGCGCAGCCACACGGCCACGAGTGGGCCCGCGCGGTCGATGATCCGCACGGCCACGCCGGCCCCGCCCTGCACGGAGATCGCGGCGAAGACGACCAGCAGAGGGGCAGGAACGGCGCCGCCCCACGGCCGGGGTGGCCGGGATGGCCCGACGGACTCCGACCCGGACCCCGGCGGCAGCGGCGCGCCCACCTGGGCGGATCCGGCGGGAGAGCCCGAAGTGCCGCCGTCTCCGGCGGGCGAGCCCGAAGCGGCGCCGGCTCCGGCCTGCGGTGGCCCGCCCGTCGGCGGGCCGGCTTCGAACGACGGGACCGCGTCGACGCCGGAAGACGGCGCCGGCACGCCGCTCAGCGTGAGGGGGCGGCGTTCACCGGGACGAACCGGCCGCGCCCGCCGCCTCGCCCGAGCGCGCCTCGAGCGCCTTGCGCGCCTTGTCCCAGTCGCTGCGGAACTGCACGATCCCCTGGTCGGTCAGCGGGTGGTGGATCATCTGCTGGAACACCTTGAACGGGAGCGTCGCGATGTGCGAGCCGGCCAGCGCGGCCTGCGTGACGTGCAGCGGATTGCGGATCGACGCCGCGAGGACCTCGGAATCGAGCTCGTGGATCTCGACGATCGAGACCAGCTCGCGGATGACGATCATCCCGTCCTGGTTGATGTCGTCCAGGCGCCCGACGAACGGAGAGAGCAGGTTGGCGCCGGCCTTGGCGGCCAGCAGGCCCTGGTTCGCCGTGAAGAGGAGGGTGCAGTTCGTCCGGATCCCCTCGGCGCGGAAGCGGGCCAGCGCCTCCAGCCCGGTCTCGCTCATGGGGACCTTGACATAGATGTTGTCGGCGATCTTCGCGAAGTGGCGGCCCTCGCGCAGCATGCCTTCCACGTCGTCGGCCACGACCTCGGCGCTGACCGGCCCCGGCGTGATCTGGCAGATCTCCCGGAGGACCTCGTCATAGGTCATGCCGCTCGTCCTGGCGAACAGCGACGGGTTGGTGGTGACGCCGTCGAGCACGCCCCAACTCGCGACCTTGCGGATCTCGTCGATGTCCGCGGTGTCGATGAAGAGCTTCATGGATCTCCTTCCGCGCCCCGCCGCGACTCCGCGCCCGCGGGGCAAGACCTGGCTCAGCCGAGCCCGGCCGCCACCTCGGTTGCGCTTGCGCGCCCGGCCTCGCCAGCGGCGATGCAGGCGGCGACGTAGGCGCTGAACATCGGGTGCGGCCGGTCGGGCCGGCTCCTGAACTCGGGATGGAACTGGCTCGCCACGAACCAGGGGTGGTCGCGCAACTCGACGATCTCCACGAGCCGCCCGTCGGGTGACTGCCCGGAGAGGACCATGCCGGCCCTTTCAAGCTCCTGTCGGTACGCGTTGTTGACCTCGAAGCGATGGCGGTGCCGCTCGTAGATGACCTCGGTGCCGTACGCGGCGGCGGCCTTCGACCCGGGGGCGAGGCGCGCGGGGTACAGCCCCAGCCGCATCGTTCCGCCCTTGTCTTCCATGTCGCGCTGGTCCGGCATGAAGTCGATGACCGGGTCGGGCGTGAACAGGTCGAACTCGGTCGAGTTCGCGTCGGTCAGTCCCAGCACGTTACGGGCGAATTCGATCACGGCGCACTGCAGTCCCAGGCAGAGCCCGAGGTACGGGACGCCCCGCTCGCGCGCGTAGCGCGCGGCCAGGACCTTGCCCTCGATCCCGCGGTGCCCGAAGCCGCCGGGGACGAGCACGCCGGCGACCCCGCGCAGCCGATCCTCGACCGTCTCCGGCGTGAGCTCCTCCGAATCGACCCAGCGCACGCGGATCGACCGGTCGTGGGACCACCCGGCGTGACGGAGTGCCTCCGTCACCGACAGGTACGCATCCGGCAGCTCGATGTACTTGCCGACCAGCGCGACCTCCAGCTCGGGCTTGGGACGCTCGATGCGCTGCACGAGCCCGCGCCAGGCCACGAGGTCGGCGGTGTGGACGCGGTCGACGAGCCCGAGCTGGTTGACCACCAGGTCCCCGAGCCCCGCCTCCTCGAACATGAGCGGAACGGCGTAGATCGTGTCCGCCGTGGTCGCGGGGATGACCGCGGGTGCCGGCACGTCGCAGAACAGGGCGATCTTGTCGCGCAGCTCGTCGGGCACCGGCGAATCGGAGCGCAGGACGATCACGTCGGGCTGGATCCCGATGCCGCGCAGCTCCTTGACGGAGTGCTGCGTGGGCTTCGTCTTGAGCTCGCCCGTGGCCGCGAGCGCGGGCAGCAGCGTGACATGGACGTAGAGCACGTTCGTGCGGCCCACGTCGTTGCGCATCTGCCGGATCGCCTCGAGGAACGGCAGCGATTCGATGTCGCCGACCGTGCCGCCCACCTCGACGATCACGACGTCGGCCCTGCCGTCGCGCGCGACGCGCTGGATGCGCTCCTTGATCTCGTTGGTGATGTGCGGGATGACCTGCACGGTGCCGCCGAGGTAGTCGCCGCGGCGCTCCTTGGCGATGACCGCCTGGTAGATGCGCCCCGTCGTCACGTTGCTCAGCTGGCTGAGGTTCTCGTCGATGAACCGCTCGTAATGGCCCAGGTCGAGGTCCGTCTCCGCGCCGTCGTCGGTGACGAACACCTCGCCGTGCTGGTAGGGCGACATCGTGCCCGGGTCCACGTTGATGTACGGGTCGAGCTTGAGGATCGAGACCGAGAGGCCGCGGCTCTTGAGCAGGCGGCCGATGCTCGCGGCGGTGATGCCTTTGCCCAGCGAGGAGGTCACGCCTCCGGTCACAAAGACATACTTCGCCATCGTCCATGTCCTCCGGGGTTTTTCCAATGCTACCGGAGGCCGCCCGGGGCCGCAACAGCGGGGCTATGCTGTCCGGCGGGGGCAGGGAGGTCGCGATCGTGACAGAGCGTGCATCGGGCGGCGCGGATCATGGCGAAGCGGAGACGGTGACGATGGGCTATCCACCGCCGCCGGCCGGCCCACCGGCGCCTCCGGGAACGGCCACGCCGCCCCCGGCGTCGTGGCAGCCGGACGAGTGGCGGCGCTCCGGCCGACGCCGCATCGGCGGGGGGCTGGTGGCCGGCCTCGTGCTCGTGATGGTCGGCGCGTATTTCCTGCTGCGCCAGGCGGCGCCGACGGTGAACGTCGACCAGCTCTGGCCCTACGGAGCGGTCGGCATCGGGGTGGTGCTCCTGGTCGCGGCGGTGGTTGCGCCGGAGCGCTGACGGCGGCCCGATCACCGGGCCGGCGCGACCCTCCCCTCCCCCCAGGCCTCCGGCCCGCAGATGAACCCGGCCCGCGACGCGCGAGATGGGCGGGATGGCTTCGCGCGCACGCGCGCGAGGTCGTCGATCGTCGCGGGCACGTCGCCGGACTCCAGCCCGCCGGCGATCTCTCGCGACACGTCCGAGAACCGTTCCCACGGCCGCCAGTCCCAGCCTTCGGCACGGCAGACCTCGGCCAGCCGCAGCTTGGCGAACACGAGGTCAGCGTGCCACGCCGCGTAGCGGTCGCTCTCCCCGTCCCCGACGAACACCACGAAACGGCCCGCGGCCTGGTGCGCGCGGACGCGCTCCCGCTTGCACGTGCCGCAGACGAAGCAGGCCGGGTGCCCGTACGGGAAGTCGAGGCGGAACGGCGTCGCATCGAAATCGAGCCGCGACGTCGCGACCGGCACGTCGCCGGCGCCGATGCGGTCCAGGAACGGCTCCACGTAGAACCCGAGCCCGTCGCTCACCACCTCGACGAGCGCACCGAGCCGTCGCATCTCGATGACGAAGGGGGCGAACGTCGGGTCGGCGGGCTGGGACAGCGCCGTGCGTTCGAGCAGGCCGCGGTCCCGACCGATGATGGTCGCGTCCCACGCCAGGAGCGTCCGCGAGCCGACCTGCCGTGCGGCGTAGGCGTCGTCGGCCGCCCGCCACGCGGGATCGTTCGCGTGCTCGACCAGCAGGACGTCGGTGATGTCGGGCACGGCGACCGTGCCGTCGAAGTCGACCAGGACGCTCAGGGGCGCCCCGGCAGCCGCCGGAGCGGGCACCGGGCCCGCATGGGCCACCGCGGAGCGGGTCAGGCCGGTTCCTGCTCCAGCTCCAGTGCCTCGTCGTCGGCTTCCTCGGTCAGCTTCAGCCAGATGAACAGGCCGGCCAGCACGAGCAGCGGGATGACGATGAGCGCGGCGAGCGTGACGCCGAGCGCCACGGCGACGATCTTCAGGGCCTTCATGCGATCTCCTTCCGCGTCGGGTATCCCACGCTAGCAGGTTCTCGACAGGCGCGACTGCGTGCCTACCGGGGCGCGCCCGGCGTGGCCCCCGGGGCGGCGCCCGGCGTGGCTCCCGGCGTGGCTCCGGGGGTGGCTCCCGGCGTGACGGCCGGGCTGCGTCCGGCCGGAGCCTGCGCCACCAGCTGCCCGATCTCATCCCGCGTGAATTCCACGAGAAGATGCTTCGAGCCTGCCTGGGTCGCCATCAGCAGGCGGAGCACGTACGCCCCTTCCTGCTCGAAGAAGAACACGTCGCGCGGGTGCTGCTGGTCGATGAAATGGCCGATGATCCGCAGCGCGTCCTCGTAGCCCCCCGCGCGATCGAACGAGAGGACCGCCGTGGGCTGCTCGCGCCGGGCGATGCCCTCCTCCATGAACCGCGCGATGTCGTCATCGACGAAGGTCAGCGTCTCCTTGTGCTGCTGACCGTACGTCTCCCCCCAGACCGATCCCGCCTGATCCATGGCGAGACCCTGCACGAGGAATCCGTCCGGGGTCTCGGTGAGGGAGATCTCGCGCATGCCGCGCTGGTCGAGGACCGCGCCGATCGAGCGGAGCACCTCCTCGAAGTCCTGCCGCGGGCTTCCTTCGTAGATGCGCATCCCGGCCCTCCCTGAGCCGGCCGTCCGGTCGGTCAGCCCGCGTCCCTGCCCGCCGCTCGCTGAGCGCAACGACGACCGCTGGGCCCGAGTGTACCGATGCCGCCGTCGCGAAACAAGGCAATCGCGCGAGGCGCTGCCGCCCGGGCGCGCCGGTGACGGACCAGCCCTTTGAGATGCCGGTAGATCGTTACGCGCCGGCGAGGCAGAGGGGCCGCATCACGGACGGCGACTATAGTAGGCGGGATCGAACCTACGATGGATGACGTACGTGGAGACCATCCTTCCCCGGCCGCCGACCGGCCGCCGTCTCCAGGCACTCGAGGATCTCCTCCGATGACCGTTGCGCCCACCCGGCCGGATCAGCTCGCAATCGACACGATCCGGACGCTGTCGATCGACGCCGTGCAGGCGGCCAACAGCGGGCACCCGGGCATGCCCATGGGGGCCGCGCCGATGGCGTATGTCCTCTGGACCCGCTTCCTCCGGCACGCGCCGCACGACCCGGCCTGGCCCGACCGCGACCGCTTCGTGCTGTCCGCGGGCCACGGCAGCATGCTGCTGTACTCGCTCCTGTTCCTGACGGGCTACGACCTTCCGCTCGAGCAACTGGAGCACTTCCGGCAGCTCGGCTCGCGGACGCCCGGCCACCCGGAGTACGGGCTGACCGAGGGCGTGGAGGCCACGACCGGGCCCCTCGGGCAGGGCTTCGCGAACGCGGTCGGCATGGCGATCGCCGAGACGCACCTGGCGGCCGAGTTCAACCGGCCCGGGCACGAGATCATCGATCACTGGACCTACACCATCTGCAGCGACGGCGACATGCAGGAGGGAATCGCGTCCGAGGCTGCCAGCCTCGCCGGCCACCTGCAGCTGGGCAAGCTCGTCGCGCTCTACGACGACAACCACGTGCAGCTGGACGGCCCGACCGGCTGGGCGTTCAGCGAGGACGTGACGGCGCGCTTCGATGCGTACGGGTGGGACACGCGGCGCGTCGAGGACGGGAACGACGCCGAGGCCATCGGGGACGCCATCGAGGCCGCGCGCCGCGATCCCCGGCCGAGCCTGATCGCCGTCCGCACGCACATCGGCTACGGCTCGCCCAACCGCCACGACAGCTCGAAGGCCCACGGCCAGGCGCTCGGCGAGGACGAGGTCCGCCTCACCAAGGAAGCCTACGGCTGGGACCCGGACCGCCACTTCTACGTGCCCGACGACGCCCTGCGACTCTTCCGGGAGGCAGTGGGTCGCGGCGAGGAGTGGGCTCACGAGTGGCAGACCCGCATGGACGCCTACCGCCGCGAGTTCCCCGTGGAGGCCGCGGAGCTCGAGCGCCGGCTCGCCCGCCGGTTGCCCGATCGGTGGGACCGCGACCTTCCTTCGTTCGGAGAGGACCAGGCGCAGGCAACGCGCCAGGCCTCAGCCGCCGCCATCCAGGCCGTGGCGAAGACGGTCCCCGAGCTCTTCGGGGGCGCCGCGGACCTGTCGGAGAGCAACCTGACGGACGTCAAGGACGGGTCGCAGTACGGCCCGCAGGACCGCGCCGGTCGCAACGTCCGCTTCGGTGTTCGCGAGCACGCGATGGGCGCCATCACGAACGGCCTTGCCTACCACGGCGGGTACATCCCCTACGCCGGCACGTTCCTCACGTTCAGCGACTACATGCGTGGCAGCGTCCGGCTTGCGGCCCTCTCGCGACTCCACGTGGTCTACGTGTGGACCCACGACTCGATCGGTCTCGGCGAGGACGGTCCCACGCACGAGCCCGTCGAGCACGTGGCCGCGCTGCGGGCCATGCCCAACCTCTGGGTGATGCGCCCGGGCGACGCCAACGAGACGGTGGCGGCGTGGCGCGCGGCCGTCGCGCGAACCGACGGACCGGTCGCGCTCGCGCTCTCCCGGCAGAAGCTGCCCGTGCTCGCGGGCACGCGCGAGCATGCGACGGACGGCGTCGCGCGTGGCGGGTACGTCCTGGCCGACGCCACGGACGCCGGCGGCGCGGGCGTCGCCCCGCGCCTCATCCTGCTGGCGACGGGGTCGGAACTCCAGCACGCGATGGCCGCCCGCGAGCGGCTGCAGGCCGATGGCGTGCCCACCCGGGTGGTGTCGATGCCGTGCTGGGAACTCTTCGAGGCGCAGCCGGCCTCGTACCGCGAGCAGGTCCTGCCGCCGGACGTGACGGCCAGGGTCAGCATCGAGGCCGGGGTGTCGTTCGGATGGGACCGCTGGGTCGGCCCGCACGGCGCGATGCTGTCGGTCGAGAGCTTCGGCCTGTCGGCACCGGGAGCCCAGGTCATGGACGCGTTCGGAATCAGCGCCGATCACCTGGTCCAGGTGGCGCGGGGCGTGCTCGAGGGGCGGGTGCACGGGGTGATCGCCTCGAGGCCTGCCGGGCTTGCGCCGCACCTGGCGGCCGGCTGAGGCGCGCGGGACAAGGCGCGGCAGGCGCGGTGAGACAGGCGCGGTACGGGATGCGGGGCGCGGCAGGCGCGGTGCGTCGAGCGCGGCGACAAGGAGGAGAACGATGACGGGCAGGCTCTCCGTCTCCGGTTTCTCGATCCCGGACGAACTCCGGGGCGGCGTCGACGCGGCCATCGAGCGCGCGCTGGCGGAGGACTGGGTCGAGCGCGCCTGGAACAGGGATGCCACCCTGTGGTCGGCGGACGAGCCCGTGCAGGCGAAGATCCTGAACCGGCTGGGGTGGCTCCATGCGCCCGAGGCGTTCCTCGAGGACGTCGAGGAGCTGCGGGCGTTCGCGGACGGCGTACGGGAGCAGGGCTTCACGCAGGTCGTGCTCTGCGGGATGGGCGGGAGTTCCCTGGCGCCCGAGGTGCTGGCGGCGACGTACGGCGTCGCGCCCGGCACCGGTACGCCGGTCCACGTCCTCGATTCGACCGATCCCGACGCGCTGCGCTGGGCCCGCGAGTCGTTCGATCCCGCGACCACCCTGTACGTGATCGCGACGAAGTCGGGCACCACCACCGAGACCCTGAGCTACCTCGCGTCCCTGTGGGACCAGGAGTCCCATGGCCACGGCATCCCCTGGCCAGCGCTCCATTTCGCCGCGATCACCGACCCGGGCCGGAGCATGGAGTCGATCCCGCATCACAACGAGTTCCGCGAGATCTTCCTGAACCCGACCGACGTCGGAGGGCGGTACAGCGCGCTGACCTACGTCGGCTGCGTGCCCGCCGCCCTTCTCGGCATCGACCTGGCGCGGCTCCTCGAGCAGGGCGTCCGGATGGCGCAGCGCTGTCGCACCGACGGGCCCGACAACCCCGGTCTCGCCCTGGGCGCCACGATCGGTGCGCTCGCGAAGGCCGGCCGCGACAAGCTCACGTTCCTGGCCGATCCGGCCATCGCCCCGTTCGGCGCCTGGGCGGAGCAGCTCATCGCGGAGAGCACCGGCAAGCAGGGCATCGGAATCGTTCCGGTGGACCGCGAACCGCCTGGTGCCGCCGGGGTGTACGGGTCCGACCGCGCGTTCGTGCGGCTCGTGCTCGCGGGCAGCCCGGGGTGGCGAGACGCCACCGACCCGCTCGTGGACGGGCTCATCTCGGCCGGGCACCCGGTGCTGGAGGTCGAGGTCGACCCTGACCTCGGGCTGGGGGCGGAGTTCTTCCGCTGGGAATTCGCCACCGCCATCGCAGGCGCGGTGCTCGGGATCAACCCGTTCGATGAGCCGAACGTGACGGAATCCAAGGACAACACCAGGCGCGTCCTCGCGGAGTACCGCGAGAAGGGCACGCTGCCCGAGATGCAGCCGATCGCGTCCGAGGGCGCGCTCACGCTCGTCGGCGACGCGGCGCTGCGATTGAGCGCGGACGACGGCACGGTCCAGGGCGAGCTCCGCCGCCACCTCGAGCGCGCGAAGCCCAACGGCTACATGGCGATCCAGGCGTACATGGCACCGAGTCCCGAGCGGACGGAGGCACTCCAGTCGATCCGGGCCCTGCTCCGCGACCGCACCGGGCGCGCGACGACGCTCGGCTACGGGCCGCGGTTCCTGCATTCCACCGGCCAGCTCCACAAGGGCGGCGCGCCGATCGGCTGGTTCCTCCAGCTCGTCGCGCGGCACCCGCGGGACCTGCCGGTCCCGGGCGCCGGCTACACGTTCGGCACGCTGATCGACGCACAGGCGATCGGGGATTTCGAGGCGCTCGAGGCGCACGACCTGCCCGTGCTCCGCGTCGACTGCTCGGACGACCCCGCCGGCGGCCTCGCGGCCCTGCGGGCGGCTCTCGACCAGGCGCTCGCATGACGCCGGTGGACGGGAACGCCGCGGCGCGCCCCGGCCGGGAAGGCGGCCGCTGATGGCGCGGAGGGCCGCAACGCTGACTCGCTCGGGCGCCGCCCGGCCGATCACCAACCCGCTGCGTGCCGGCCTGCGGCTCGAGAAGGTGCCGGAGCCGGCGTGCATCGTCGTCTTCGGCGCGACCGGCGACCTGACGCATCGCAAGATCCTGCCGGCGCTCTACAACCTGCGGCGCGTCGGCCTCCTGCCCGCCGAGACGACGATCGTCGGGTTCGCTCGCCGGCCGTACACGGACGAGCAGTTCCGCGCGGACCTGCGCGAGTCCGTGACGTCGTTCTCCCGCGTGCCCATCCAGGACGCGCTGTGGGACGACTTCGCGGCGGGGATCTTCTACCAGCAGGGCGAGTTCCACGACGCCGACGCGTACAAGCGGCTGAGCCAGCGGCTCGATCAGCTGTCGGTCTCCCGCGGGACCCGCGACAACCGGCTGTACTACCTCGCCACGCCGCCGAGCCTGGGCCCCACGATCATCGACAACCTCGGCCGGGCCTCGCTCGACGCCGAGGGGCGCGGCCACGGCTGGGCACGGATCGTCATCGAGAAGCCGTTCGGACAGGACCTCGACTCCGCCCGCCAGCTGAACCGCGACGTGCAGCGCGTCTTCCGCGAGTCGCAGGTCTACCGCATCGATCACTACCTGGGCAAGGAGACGGTGCGGAACCTGATGGTCTTCCGCTTCGGGAACGGGATCTTCGAGCCGATCTGGAACCGCCGGTACGTCGACCACGTGCAGATCACGGTGTCCGAATCGCTCGGCGTCGAGGGACGTGGCGCCTTCTACGAGGAGGCGGGCGCGACCCGCGACATCCTGCAGAACCACATGCTGCAGCTGCTCAGCCTCGTGGCGATGGAACCGCCCATCGCGTTCGACGCGGACGACCTGCGCAACGAGAAGCTCCGCGTGCTGCGCGCGATCGACGCCGACTGGACCGAGGACCGCGTGGCGCACGACGTCGTGCGAGGCCAGTACGGTCCCGGCTGGGTGGGCGGCAAGCCGGTCCCCGGTTACCGCGAAGAGCCGGAGGTGGCGAAGGATTCCACCACGGAGACGTTCGTCGCGCTCCGGCTGCAGATCCAGAACTGGCGTTGGGCCGACGTGCCGTTCTACCTGCGCACGGGAAAGCGGCTCGCCAAGCCCGTGACCGAGATCTCGGTGCAGTTCAAGCAGCCGCCTCTCGCCCTGTTCAAGCAGATGCAGGCCGACCCGGAGCCGAACCTCCTGGCCCTGCGGATCCAGCCGGACGAGGGCATCCTCCTGCGCTTCGTCGCGAAGGTGCCGGGCCTGGGGCTCGACGTGCGCTCGGTGAACATGGACTTCACGTACGGCTCGTCGTTCGTCAGCGATGCGCCGGAGGCGTACGAGACGCTGCTCCTCGACGCGATGCTCGGGGACGCGTCGCTGTTCACCCGGTCCGACGAGGTGGAGGCCGCGTGGGGAATCGTCGCGCCGATCGACTCGACGTGGGACGCCTGGGACCAGGGCGGCCACCGGCCGGGGTTCCCGAACTACGCCGCGGGCACGTGGGGCCCGGAGGAGGCCGATCGACTCATCGAGCGCGACGGCCGGCGCTGGCGGAGGCTCTGAGGACGTGACCGGCGATCGCGCGAAGCCGGGGAGTGGCGGACCGACCGACGGTCACGAGCCCGAGCTCCGCGCCTCCCGCAGGCTCGCTGGAACCTCGCCGCGCAGGAAACGGGTTCCGACGGTCGGAGAGGGCGGCACGCCCATCCGGCCGGCCGTGCCGGGCGCGCTGCACCACTGGGACGCGCGCGCCGGGTCGGTCGGGGAGATCGAGACCGAGCTCGCGCGCATCTGGGGACTCGCTGCCCACGAGGCGGAGGTCGAGGGCATGACGCCCGCGGCCGAGGCGGACGCCTTCGGCGATCCGAGGGTGGCCTCGAGGCTCGGGCACACGGGCGACGTGCGGGTGCGCGCCCGGACCTCGGTCCTGACGCTCGTCGTGGTCGCGACGCGGCCCGAGACCCTCCAGCGGGCGCTCGACGCCATCGCCGAACTGGCGGGCAGGCACCCGTCCCGCGCGATCATCCTGGCCCCGGGCGACCCGGACGGCCCGCCCAGCCTGTCGGCCCGGATCAGCCTGGAGTGCATGGTCCGGCCGGCAAGCGTCTCGGAGACGTGCGCCGAGCGGATCCTCGTGCAGGCGGGCGGCGAGACCGCGCAGCACCTGGCCGGCATCGCGACGCCGTTGCTCATCCACGATCTGCCGGTCGTGCTGTGGTGGGCGGACGACCCGCCGCTGGGCTCCCGGCAGCTCCGCGAGCTGACCGACACGTGCGACCAGCTGCTGATCGACTCGGGGGCGTTCCGCGACGACGGGGCGGCCAGGCTGGCCGCCCTGGCGGCGCTCGTCGCCGGGGGAGCGGTCGCCGTCCACGATATCGGCTGGATGCGGCTGACGCTCTGGCGCGAGCTCCTCGGCGCCCTGTTCGATCATCCCCTGCTGACGCCCGAGCTGGGCAGCCTGCGCAGCGTGCGGCTGGACGTGCTGAGGCCCGGGACCACACTGCGGATCTCCAAGGCGGCGTCGTTCGCGGGCTGGCTCGCCGCGGCCCTGCACCTCGACGTGGCGAAGCCGGTCGAGGCCCGGCGCAACTCGGAGAGCCTGGTCGGCACCTGGACAGACGGGCACCGCGAGATCCGGGTCGAGTTCCGCCCGGTCGTCCCGGTCGGCCACGTCGGGCCGATTGCCAACGGGTCGCTGCAGCGCGTCGAACTCGAGCTCGGGCGCGGCCGTCGCCTCATACGCGCGCGCGTGAGCCGCCAGGCGGACCATCTCCTCGCCACGGCCGACTGGGACGGCGCGGAAGTTGCCCGGCGTGCCGGTCGGCTGGAACCGTTCGACGAGGCGCCGTACGTCGCGGAGAGCCTCAACCGGCTCGGTCATGACCGGATGTTCGAGGAGAGCGTCGTGCGAGCCGCGCGACTGGTGAGCGGGTAGGCCGCGCAGCGTGCGGCGGGCCCCGGCACGGGGCGCCGCTCACCGTGCCGGGGGCGATGCCGGTGCGCGGCTGCGCCGGCGAGTCCGAAGGCAGCCGGGCCCGCAGCCGGAAAGGAGGATGCGATGGCAGGACCGCGGATCATCGTGGTCGCCGATGACACGGAGCTCGGGCGCCGTGGCGCCGAGTACGTGTGCTCGTCCCTCGAGCGCGCGATCGCGCAGCGCGGCCACGCCCACCTCGCCCTGACCGGTGGCAGCACGGCGATCATCCTGTATCGGGCCATCGCGACCGCCCCGTTCCGCGACCGCATCGACTGGCGCCAGGTCGACCTGTGGTGGGGCGACGACCGGTTCGTGCCGTTCGACCACCCGGATTCGAACGTCCTGCTCGCGCAGGAGACGCTGCTGGGGGCGCCGGGCATCGAGATCTCCGTCGGCAACGTCCACCCGTTTCCCATCCCGGAGGCGGAGGCAGAGGGCACCGGCCCGGACGGCTGTGCGGCGCGGTATGCCCGGGAACTGGTGGCGCACCTTCCCCTCGACGACCACGGCCTCCCGATCTTCGACCTGGTCCTGCTCGGGGTCGGCCCCGACGGGCACTTCCTGTCCTGCTTCCCGGGCAGCCCGCTCGTCGATGCGCCCGCGCCACCGATCTGCGCCGGCGTGCCGGCACCCACGACCGCCAGTCCGCACGTTCCCCGCGTCACGTGCTCGCCCCGGCTCACCGAGATCGCACGCGACGTGCTCGTGATGGGAAGCGGTCCGTCGAAGGCCGCGATCATGAACGCCGTGCTGGCCGGCCCTCGCGATCCGCACCGGCACCCGTCCCAGATCGCGGCGCGTGAGGGGGCGACGTGGATGCTGGATGCCGCGGCCGCGGCGGACCTGCCGGAGGCGATGCGCGCGCCGACGTCCTGACGCAGTCCTGACGGGCGCCGAACGCGGGCGACCTGGCGGGGGCGATGCGCGCGTCGTGACGCCCGGCCCGAGCCGGACCCGGCCGGGCCGTATCGCGGCTGGCCGTCCGGTCAGGCCCGGCGCACCTCGGAGCGCCCGACCGGCACGAATCCCCACGCGATCGAGACGAGCCACGCCACGGCGAGCCCGATGATCGCGCCGCCGACGATATCGTCGAGCCAGTGGACGCCGGCCACGACGCGCGCGACGCCGACGAGCGCGACGATGATCACGGTCAGGATCCTCCCGCGCGGCCCGATCCTCGCCGCGATCATGGACATGCCCGCGGTCACGTGATCGCTCGGGAACGCGTTGTCGGGGGCATGCGCGAACAGGGGCTGCTGAGCCAGCGTCACGAACGGCCGCGGCTCCGACAACAGCATCCCTGCGACGTGTGCCGCGGCGAACGCGATCACCACGGCCGCGATGCCGGGCGCGAGGCGGAGCACGGTGTCCACGACGCGATCCACCGCTGGCCCCCGGGATGCCCACAGCGCCGCCAGCCCCACCACCAGGATCGCGAGCACGATGCCGTACTGCGCCATGTCGGAGACGGCAGTAGCAAGCGCGGACGGCATGGATGCGTCCCAACCGAAGAACGTCGAAGCGAGGGCACGGCTGAGCGGATCGGGCATGGGCGCGGGCCTCCTGCAGGGCGGGGACGCCAGTATCCGACGGTTCGGTCACCCCGGCGGTGACG
Organism: uncultured Chloroflexia bacterium; assembly: GCA_963757865.1. GTDB lineage: Bacteria > Chloroflexota > Limnocylindria > Limnocylindrales > CSP1-4 > JAJYNJ01. The sequence goes on along the minus strand of CAVWSU010000013.1, from coordinate 280,515 downwards.
AACCGGTGAAGTGTTCGCAACGTGATCCCCGACCGGGTACCATCCGCCCGTGACGACCCTGCGCGCTCCCGACCGACTGCACTTCACGGGCGACGACGAGGCCGACCGCCTGATCGCCCGCGATCCGCTCGCACTGCTCATCGGGTTCGCCCTGGACCAGCAGGTGACCGTGCAGAAGGCGTTCGGCGGGCCTCTCGAGCTGGAACGGCGGCTCGGCTCGCCACTCCATGCGGCGACGATCGCCGCGATGAACCCCGAGGAGCTGGCCCGGCTGTTCCAGGATCGCCCCGCTCTCCATCGTTTTCCGGGCGCCATGGCCGGACGTGTGCAGGCACTGTGCGCGGTGGTGGCCGAGCGCTACGGGTCCGATGCGGGTCGCATCTGGACAGAGGCGGCGGACGGCAGGGACCTGGACGCGCGGTTGCGCCAGCTGCCCGGCATCGGGGAGATGAAGGCCGGCTCGATCATCGCGATCCTGGTCAAGCGATACGGCCTGCAACTGCCCGGGGTGGACGAGGTCGTGCCCGGCCATGCCACCCTCGGTGACGTCGACTCCGCCGAGGCGCTCGCCGATTACCAGGCCGGCAAGCGCGCGCAAAAGGCCGCACTTCGCGCCGCTCGAGGCTGAGCCGGTACCTACCCGGATGGCTGCGCGGCCGGACCCTCTCGGGCTATTGAGGGCTCCGGATCTCCCGCTCATGCTTGCGCCAGACGCAGGCTTCGGAGTCGTGAAATGGGCGCACCTGTCCAGTGCATCTTCTGCGGCACGTCCAACGGCCCGCGCGATCAATTCTGCCGCCTCTGCCGCTCCCCCCTTCGCACCCTGACGGAGGCAGCGCCCGTCGTGGCGTCCCCGGCGGCCACGCCGGCGCTCGTGCGCGTCAAACGCAGTCACCTGGTGCCGATCGCGATCGCCGTCACGCTCGTCCTGGTCGCGTCGGCCACGGCACTGGGCGCCCGCGGTCCGTTGCTCGACCTGGCATCGCACGTCCTGCCCGGGGCGGGCCAGCAGCACGTTCCGACCCCCACCGGCCATCCGGCGACGCCGACCGTGAAGCCCGCATCCCGCGCACCTGCCGGGACCACGTCCGCCGGCGCGGCGGCCACGTGTCGCCCCGCCGGATCACAGGACCAGGGGAAGGGCCTGGCCAAGGGCCGTGAACCTGTGCCCTGTCCGACGGCCACCCCGAAGCCGCACGGGCCCGACCGCACGCCCGGCCCCCAGAACGCCAAACCGAAGCCGACGCAGCGGTCGGCAAAGCCCCACGCGACGTCGACGCCCCAGGCACGCGGCGATTCGTCCTCGACGGGAGCCGTCTCCCAGGGTCAGCACGATGCTCGTCCGACTGCGACGTCCACGACCGCCCAGGTGGTGTCCCCCACGGCCCCACCACCGGTTACGACTGCGACGGTGACGGCGACGACGACGCAGCAACCGACCGATCACGCACACGGTGCCGGGTCCGCGAGCACCCGCTGAAGCCCCGCGCAACCCGACGATCGCGCGTGGCTGCCGGCGCGGTGGTGGGCCGCCACCCGGAGACCGGGCTCGACGCCGGCACCGAGCTCGGCTAGCCGCCGCATCCAGTGAACTCTCCACGCCTGTAGGCCGCCGGCGCAGAACCACCGCCGTGTCGTCCACGAGGCCCTGAGCGTCACCCGGGGCGCGGGGGTAGCCTGTGGTCATGCCTTCCGTCACCGGGCCCGCCCCAACCCGGGCGCCCGTCGGTGCCCGGCGCGGCATGGTCGCCCTCCGCCACAGGAACTTCCGCCTCTTCTTCCTCGGCCAGCTGATCTCCCTCGTCGGGACGTGGATGCAGTCGCTGGCACAGGGCTGGCTGGTGCTCCAGTTGACGCAGGACCCCTTCGCCCTCGGCGTCATCGGCGCGATCCAGTTCGTGCCCGTCATGGTCTTCGGCCTGTTCGGCGGCCTGATCGCCGACGCGCTGCCGAAGCGGACGACCATCATCGCGACGCAGGCCTCCTCGATGATCCTGGCGCTCGTCCTGTTCTGGCTGACCTGGACGCACCAGGTGCAGGCCTGGCACATCGGGATCCTCGCCTTCCTCCTCGGGTGCGTGAACACGATCGACATGCCGACGCGGCAGGCATTCGTGGTCGAGATGGTCGGGCGCGACGATGTCGTGAATGCCGTCGCGCTCAACTCCGCGGTCTTCAACGCAGCCCGCATCGTCGGACCTGCCATCGCCGGCGTGGTGATCGGGCTGGTCGGGATCTCGATCTGTTTCCTGCTCAACGGCCTGAGCTACGTGGCGGTGATCGTGGGCCTGTTCATGATGCGGACCGCCGATCTCCGGGCCCTGGGCACGTACGCGTTCCGGCGGAACGCGGGCGCCGTCGTGGCGGACATGGCCGAAGGGCTGGGCTACGTGCGGCGCACGCCCGTCGTGCTGCTCGCGGTGGTGGTCGTCGGCCTGGTATCGACGGTCGGGATGAACCTGAACGTGCTGGTGCCGGTCTTCTCCGCCGACGTGCTGCATTCCGGGGCGACCGGGTTCGGGTTCCTGATGGCCGCCACGGGCGTCGGGTCCCTGGTCGCCGCGCTCGTCATCGCATTCGCGGGCCGGTCATCGCCGAGGGTGATGCTCGCAGGCGGCGCCGTCCTCGGCTTCCTCCAGCTGGTCCTGGTCGCCGTCAACGTGATGCCCGTCGCGCTCGCGTGCATGTTCGGTGTGGGCTTCGGCAGCATCGCCATGACGGCCACGGCGAACACGTCGATCCAGCTCGCGGTTCCGGACAGCCTCCGCGGCCGCGTCATGAGCGTGTACATGACGGTGTTCGCGGGTTCCACGCCGGTCGGGGCATTGTTCGCCGGGGCGCTCGCCGCGCAGTTCGGGGCAGCGATCGCGTTCGGCGTCGGCGGCGGGATCTCGCTCGCCGTGATCGTGATCGCGTTCGTGCTCGCGCGGCCATGGCTGGCCGCGCGCCGCACCGCGCAGGCCCGCATGTCGCTGGGCGGCTGAGCGCTCCTCGACGGCCACGGCCGGTGGGCCGTGTCAGCACGGGTCCCGCAGCGCCGCCTTCGCCTCTCGGGCCGCGGTCCCTCTGCCCGGGCTCGCCGCGATCGGCAGCCGTCGCGCCACCTGAGGCTTCGCCGCGGCCCGTGCGCCTTGTCCGGCCGCGATCCCCTGCCGCGCGTCGCCGCGGACGGGGGGTCTTCTCCCGGCCCCGATCCCCTGCCCGGGCTCGCAGCGGATGGGGCTTTCCTGCAATTCGCGCTCCTGCAGAACCGTATGTCTGCTGCGCTGCCCCGATGCTCGCGCAGGACCCTGGAATCGAGGTGGCGGCCGCCCGCGGCATGCTCCCCCCGAGCTCGATCGTGCGTGACACGAAGCTGGCTCGGCGTTCCATGTCCCGCCAGGGCACGACGATCGCGTCGCGATCCGACATACGTTTCCCTGGGAGAGCGATCTGCACGAAAGTCGCATCGTCTCGCGCCGGGGCACGGAGCATCGTCTCCCGCGCGCGGGCGCGGGCGCGGAGCATCGTCTCCCGCGCCGGGGCACGGGTATCGTCGCACCGAGGGCCGCGGAGAAGGTTGCGCCGGGGCACGGACATCGTGGCACCGGACCGCGGGCACGTCGCACAGCCGCTCGACCGGCAGACCTATGTATCCGGCTGCCGATCCGGCATAATCCACAGCTATGGACGCAGACAGTGCCGAGATCCGGGTGGGAATGGCGGCGGAGATGCTGGGAATGTCCGTCGACACGCTGCGGCGCTGGGAAGGCGAGGGGCGGCTCCACGTGCGCCGCTCGGCCGGCGGCCAGCGCCTCGTGCCTCTGTCCGAGGTCACGCGCCTGCTGGCGGAGCGGCGCTCGGCCACGCAGGAGGCTCCCGTCGCGCAGTCGGCGCGCAACCGCTTCCCGGGGATCGTCACGCGCATCCAGCGCAATGACCCCATCGCGGTCGTCGAGATCCGTGCCGGCCCGCATCGGGTCGTCAGCATCATGACCTCCGAAGCCATCGACGAGCTGGGGCTGGAGGTCGGGAGCGAGGCCGTCGGCGTGGTCAAGGCCACGAACGTGGTCATCGAGGCCACGCCCGCTGGCAGCGTGCACGCCCGGCCGGCTGAATGAGTCGCTCCGCGCCCGCGGCTCCGGAGGAGGACGCCGCCAGGGCCCGTGGCTGCGCGCCGGCAATCGACCCGCGTCCGCGACGCCCGAGGAGGCAGCCTCTCGGGCGGCCGGACGAATTCCTCGCCGTGTTCCCGGCCGCGCCCGAGGCAGGCGAACGGCCCTCGCCGGCTGGTTCCTCGCAGTCGCGACCATCGTCGCGTCCTGCGGTGGCGCCGCGGATTCGCCCGCGCCTTCATCGGCGCACCTCGTCGTGTTCGCGGCCGCGTCGCTGACCCGGGTGCTCCAGGCGGCTGACCCCGCGTTCGAGTCGAGCCATCCCGGCGTGACGCTGATCGTGTCACCCGGGGCCTCGTCGGCGCTGCGAGTCCAGATCGAGCAGGGCGCACCCGCCGACGTGTTCCTGTCGGCCGACACCGTCAATGCCCAGGCCCTCGTCACGGACCGGCTCACCAGCGGGCCCGCGATCCCGTTCGCGGGGAACGCGCTCACGATGATCGTCCCCGTCGCGAACCCCGCCCACCTGAATTCCCCCGCCGGCCTCGCGCGGCCGGGCATCCGGATCGTCGCCGCCGGGCCGCAGGTCCCGATCACGAAGTACGCCGGCCAGGTCGTGGCCAGGCTTGCGGAGCAGCCCGGCTATGGCCCGGACTTCGCGGCGGAGTACGCCGCGAACGTGGTCTCCCACGAGGACGACGTCTCGGCCGTGGTCGCGAAGATCGCGCTCGGCGAAGGCGACGCGGCCATCGTGTACGAGACCGACGCGAGATCGTCGCCGGATGTGCGGGCCATCCCGATTCCTGCCGCGGCGAACGTTCCGGCCACGTACGCCGGCGTGGTCGTCGCATCCTCGGCCCATGTGGCCGACGCCCGCGCGTTCCTCGACTGGCTCGCGGGGCCGGGCGGCCGCGCGATCCTCGCGCAGTTCGGATTCCTGGCGCCGTGATCGCGGCCAGCGAGGCCCGGCGCTCGATCCAGGAGCGCTGGCCCCTGTCCGGCATACCGCGGCTGGGGGTCCTCGTGCTGGTGGGCGCCGGCGTGGTATTCCTGGCGCTGCCCGTGGTCGCGCTCGTGGCGCGGGCCGTCTTCGGCGGGACCTTCATGAGCGCCGCGACCAGTGCGCCCGTCCTCCAGGCACTCGTGCTGAGCCTCGTCACGACCACGATCAGCCTGGGCGTCACGATCTTGTTCGGGCTGCCGCTGGCGTGGATCCTGGCCAGGCGGCCGTTCCGCGGCGCAACCCTGGTCGAGGCGCTGGTCGATCTTCCCATCGTGCTGCCGCCGTCCGTCGCCGGCCTTGCGCTGCTGCTCGCACTGGGGCGGGAGGGGGTGCTCGGTCATGTCCTGTCCGCTGCCGGCATCGCCATCCCCTTCACGACCGTCGCCGTGATCCTCGCCCAGTCCTTCGTCGCCGCGCCCTTCTTCGTGCGCAGCGCGCGGACCGGGTTCGCCGGGGTCGATCGGGACGTCGAGGACGCGGCCCGCGTCGACGGGGCGAGCGAATGGCAGGTGGTTCGTCACGTTACGCTCGATCTCGCACGGCCGGCGCTGGCCGCGGGCATGGTCATGAGTTGGGCGCGCGCGCTCGGCGAGTTCGGCGCCACGATCATGTTCGCCGGGAACATCGCGGGACGCACGCAGACGCTTCCGCTCCTGGTGTACGCACAGTTCGAGGGAGGAAGCCTCGACTCGTCGATTGCCGCCGCGGCGATCCTGGCCGTCGCGGCGTTCGGCGTGCTGGTCGCGGTCAGGGTGCTGCGATGGGGCTGGGTCCTCGACGCGCGGGTGACGGCGTAGGGATCAGCCGCAGACGCCTGGCGTCGCGCCGTCGGGCACGTGACCCGAGGCCCGGGGGACCGGCCCGCGGCCGGGCGAGTCGGCCGGCGGCCGGGCGAATCGCCAGGCGAGGGACCCGCGGCCGGGCGGATCGCCGGGCGTCGCGTCGGCTACACCGGGAACGCGATCAGCACGATCCCCGCGAACGCGAGCGCCACGCCCGCGAGGTGGGCACGGGAGAGCCGCTCGTCCAGGAAGAACCACGCCAGGACCACGGTGACCGCGGGGTAGAGCGATGCGACCACGGCGGCCGGCCCGAGCGGACCCTGCGACCGCGCCAGCAGGAATCCCAGGTTACCCGCCATGTCGCCCAGCCCCGAAACCAGCACGAGCGGCGTGAACACGCGCCTGAGGTCACGGCCCTGCCCCGTCGCCACCACGCCAACCGCCGTCACGGCGATCGATGCCGCTCGCGCGATCGGAAGCGGCCACCAGGTTCCCGCCCCGGCGGCGATCGCCCGGTCCATGCCCACGAAGTAGGCCGCGAAGCCCAGCCCCGCGAAGAGCGCGAGCCAGACACCGCCGCGGCCCTCGTCGTGGCCGCCCGCCGGGCGCGACACGAGCGCCACGGCTGCGAGTGCGGCAACGATGCCGGCAACCTGCCCCGGCTCGAGCCGCTCGCCGAAGACGTACCCGGCGACGACCGGAATGCCGGCGCCAACCACCGCCGCGACCGGTGCGACGAGGCTCATCGCCCCGGAGGCAAGCGCACGGTAGAACGCGAGCAACCCGACGATGCCGGTGACGCCGGCGAGGATGGACCAGCCCACGGCCACGCCCGACGGGAACGGGTCGCCCGACACCAGCGAGAAGGCGAGCGCGAAGACGATCCCGATCGTCTCCATGGCGAGGCCGACCAGGAGCGCGCCGACGCGCCGGCTGGTGACCCCTCCCGCGAAGTCGCCGACCCCCCAGCTCAGCGCCGCGGCGAGCGCGAACCCCAGGCCGCCCAGGATCAGACGGCCTCCGCGACGGCCTCTCGCCTGTCCGACTCGGCAGGCTCGGGCAGCTCGATCACCGCGTCGGCGAGCGCGTCGTACCGCGTCCCGCTCGTGAGGAAGAGGACCTGCAGCTCGCCGGCCATCTCGCGGAGCAGTGACACCGCACGTGCCGCCCGCGTGTCGTCGAAGGCGACGAACGGATCGTCGAGGATCAGCGCCGGCCGGCGGAAGCCCGTGATCTGGCGTGCCAGGGCGAGACGGGCCGCGACGAATGTCATCGCCAGGGTCGCGTCGGACAGGGCCCGGGCATCGACCCAGTCGTGCAGTTCGGGGGACCACAGCCGGATGGACAGGTCGGTGTCGTCGACCTGCACGCGACGGTACCGGCCGTCGGTGATGCGCTCCACGTCACGCTCCATGCGGCGCTCCACGAAGCGTGCCGCCTCCCGGACCGTGGCCTGGTCCGCGGACCGGAGGGCCTCGAGCGCGCCGGACAGGATCCGCCGGCGGCGCCGCAGGCGCTCGAGCCGGACGCGCGCGTCGGCCAGGAGCTCGACGCGGGCGGCGACGCCCTCCGCGTCGGCGGGGCTTGCCTCGACTCGGGCCCGCGCGACGGCCACGGCCTCGTGCGCCCGCTGCAAAGCCGTCTCCCCGGCCGCCACCGCGGCGTCGTACCGGGCGCGATGGCCCGCGGGATGCTTCCCGATCTCCCCCATCTGGGACAGCAGGTGCCGTCGAAGCTCGGCCTCGGCTCCGGCGCGATCCCGCAGGACGGCGACGTCCTCTCGCTCCGGAGGATCGCCCAGCAGGGTGGTGAACTCGGCGCGCAGCCGGTCGAGGTGCGCGACGTGCGCCTCCTCTTCGGCCAGGAGGCCTTCCGCGGCCGCGAAATCCTTCACGCCCATACCCGCGAGCTGGGCCTCGCGCGCCTTCTGGTTCTGCCGGAGCTGCTCCTCGATCACGGAGCGCCCTCGGAGCCGGCGCGTCACCTGCTCGCCGCGCAGGTGCTTCTGATAGTGGACGTCGAACGCGAGGCGCCGGCGGCGGAACGCGAAGACGGCCGACACCACGGCGAGCACGCCCGCGATGGCGCCCGCCACCGGAAGGGTCGTGAAGGCGGCGATGGCGATGCCGATCGCGGCGAGCACGATCGCGGCGACCGCGAACGGCCGCCAGCGGGGCTCCGGCCGCATGATCTCGCCCTGGACCGTCACCTCGTCGCCGAGCTCGGCCGTGAGGTCCGCGATGGTCTTCTCGAGATTGCGCAGGCGGTCGGTCCCCTCGCGGAGGACGGCCAATGGGAGGGTCGACGGGTGCGTCGCCTCCCGCTTCTCGACCTCCTCGCGCACAACAACGGCGCGCTGGAACCGTTCGTGCCTCGCCTCCGCGGCCTCCTGCTCGGCGAGGAGCTGCACCGCCTCCTCGCTCGTGGCCAGGAGCTCGCGGTCGCTCTCGAGCTGCGCGTCCGTCTCGGCGAGCTCCGTCTGGGCGGCCCAGAGAGCGGCCTGATCGCCGATCAGGCCCGCGAGCGCCTCCTCGCCCTGCGCCACCTCGGCCTCGAGCCGGGCAACCTCCGCTTCCGCCGCGGCGATCGGCCCGGGCGCGGGCAGGCCAACGCCGTCAATCGCGTCCACCTGTCCGGACAGCTCGCGCAGGTTGCGCGCCAGCGCGCGGTCCCCGGCCGACACGGTGGCCGTGAGGCGCTCGCGGAACACCGCGTCGTCCCGCGAGAGGCCGGCCAGATCGGCATGATCCAGGACCGCCGTGGAGCGGAAGAAGGCAAGCGTCGGCAGCCCGGTGATTTCCGCGAGCCGGCGCTCCGCCGCATCACCTTCGAGCCGCTCGTCGGGCACCTGCAGCTCGACCTGCGGCGCCCCCGGACCGAACGTCCGTGTCAGGCGGAAGGAGGTCTCCTCGTCGCCGTCGGCCTCCACGTCGACCTGGACGGACGACGGAGACCCGTCGGCGGCATGCCAGCGCCGCACCTGGACGTCCGCGTCCCCGGTGCGTCCGTACAGGGCCAGCTCGATGGCGCGGCGAACCGTCGACTTTCCGGATTCGTTCGGGCCACGGATCACCGTGAATCCCGGCGCCGGTTCCAGCTCGAGGTCGGCATGTCGCTGGATGTCCCGGAGGTGCAGCCTGATGATGCGCATCGCCCGCCTCCTTCAGACCGGCATGCCGGTCGAGCCGGCGAGCAGCCGCGTGCCGAGCTCCAGCTCTTCGCCGAGCTCGCGTGCATCCTCGGAGCGCCCCTCGGCGATGGCGCGATCCATCCGGCCGCGCACGTCGGCGATGAAGGCGCCGGCGATCGATTCGGCCGGCGGGGTCGGCCCGCCCGGAGGAGGAGCGAACGTCGCATCGACCACGCGCAGGTGGAGGAACGATGGCGCCAGCCGCGTCTCCAGGGCTGCCTCGTCGATCCGCAGGTCGGGCGGCCGCTGACCCACCAGCCGCAGATCGCACGCGAGATCGGGATCGGCGAGCGTGCCCAGGTGATCGGCCAGGGCGACGTCGTCGGCGAAGCCGGCAGCGCCGAGCTCGAGGTGCACGCGACGCGTCCGCCCCACGACCCGCGGCTCGATGCGCGTACGCCCGCGGGCTCCCGGATCGAGGACGACGAGCAGCGCCTGGCCGGCGGCCGCGTCTGCAGATCCCGCGTCTCCCGAACGGGCGAGCGACTCGAGCGGCCCCGGGTCGGCCCACTGGGCGTTGCCTGCCGCTCCGTGCGACGGGGCGAGCGTGCCCCCGAGAGCGAGGTAGTCGAGCCCCGCCGCCTCGAGCGCGTCGTCCGATGGAACCTCCGCGCCCGATGGAGCCTCCGCGTCTGAAGGACGCGCCGCGTCTGAAGGAGCCTCCGCGTCCGATGGAGCCTCCGCGTCCGATGGATGCGCCGTGCCCGCGCCGAGGTGGGCGACACCGACGCGCAGCCGGACGCCGGTCTCCGCCTCGTCCCGCGGCTCGCGCAATGCATCGTCGAGCGACCTGCCGGCTCCGGCGCCGTACGCTCGCACGGCCACGTCGAGCGCCGGAAGCACCAGGGTGCGACTGCCGGGCTCGAGGACGTGGATGCCGTCCGTGTCCGGGATGCCGGCCAGCGCCCCGAGGTCGTACGTGCGGTACAGCGACGAGGCATCGTAGGGGTCGCTGTCGCCGGGAAGAATCGCGACTACCGCGCCACCGGCCACGGCCACCGCCATGGCCCTGGCGGCACGCTCCACCGAGCGTCGCGGCTGCGCGTTCGAGTCGAACAGGTCCCCCGCCACGACCACCACCGCACAGCGCTCGCTGACGGCGAGCTCCATCGCGCGCTCGAACGCCTGGAACTGGCGCTCACGCTGGACCTCGCCGGCGGCCCCGAGCTCGGGATGCCGGGCGCCCAGGTGGACGTCCGCCAGATGCAGGAGGCGGAGCATGTCGCGGTCTCCCTCCACGCGGGCATCGACTGCCCGCACTTCATCCATGGACGCCGGGACGCGCCACGCGCCCCGGGCCGGGGTCCACGCAAGGTGCAGCTCCCCCGTGGCCATTGTGCCACCCCGGACGCCCGGCGCGAAGGTCCCAGCCGTGCAGGCTTGGCGTTCCTCGACGTCCGATGCTAGGCTTTGGCCGCAACCGGTGCGCCCCGTTCCAGGGACCTCGGCAGAAACCTGGGTCGCGCGGCGCCCGTTCGTTCGAGACGCGCGCTTGCCCACGTGGCTGCGGCGCGTCCCCGGCGGTGCGGATCGGCCGTACTCGTCCCGGCTCAGCGCGCTCCAGGAGGCCTCGGGTGTCCCACGTAGATCGAACCCTGACCTGCGTCGATTGCGGCGTCGAATTCGTCCACTCCGCCGCCGACCAGGAGTTCTACGAGCAGAAGGGGTTCACGTCCGACCCTCGGCGCTGCCCGAGCTGCCGGGCCAGCCGGCGCGCCGCACGGGAGACGAGCGGATACGACATGCGCGAGATCGGCGGCCCACGGGGCTACGAGCGGGGTGGCGAACGAGCCGCCCGCGAATACTTCGCCGTGATCTGCTCGCGATGCGGGAACACCGCCCAGGTCCCGTTCAAGCCGCGGATGGACCGCCCCGTGTACTGCTCCGACTGCTTCCGAGCGGTGCAGACCGCGCAGTGACCAGGTGAAGGCTCCCCAGGACGCCGCGGCGCTTCCGGTGGATGCCCCGGCGCAGGGGGACGCGGCCGTCGTTCCAGCCGATCACCCGGCGCAAGCGAACGCGGCCGTCGTTCCGGCCGATTCCCCGAAGCGCGGGGACGAGCCTTCCGACGTTCGTCACGCCGACACGGCCGACGCGCCCGATCACCCGAGGAACGGGTACCGGTCCTCGGGCGCCCCTGCGGCCGACCCGGCCGACCCGGCCGACCCTCCCCGACCGCCTGCGCGCCTCCCTTCGAGGCGTCCGCGCCTTCCTGCTCGACATGGACGGCGTCGTCGTGCTCCGCGGCGCGCCGCTTCCCGGAGCCGGCACCGCCGTCGCCTCGCTGGCAGCCCGCGGCGTCCCGTTCCGGTTCCTGACCAACAGCTCGCTGTACAGCCGCGAGGCCCTCGCGAGGCGCCTGTCCGGGGCGGGGATCCCGGTCGGAGAGGCCGACATCGTCACGGCCCTCTCCGCCAGTGCAGCGATTGCCGCCCGCCGCTGGCCCGGCGGGGCGCTGTACGTGCTCGGCGCGCCCGAGGCGCTCGTCGAGTTCGCCGGCCAGAGACTGCTCTCGGACGACGAGGCATCCGAGGCCGCGCGCGAGGGGTCGCCGGCGGGACAGGTGGCCGCCGTGATCGTGGCCGACGCGGGGCCCGGCTTCACGTTCGAGCGGCTGAACACGGCCTTCCGGTTGGTGCGGGGCGGAGCACGGCTCGTCGCGGTCCATCGCAACCGCTGGTGGCTCACCCGCGAGGGCGCGACCCTCGACTCCGGCGCCTTCGTCCGCGCGATCGAGTACGCGTCCGGCCGCCGCGCGCTGCTCGTCGGGAAGCCCGCTGACTCGTTCTTCAGGACCGCGCTGGCGACCGTCGGCGTGCCCGGCGAGCTGGGGCTTCGGGACGTCATGATGGTCGGCGACGACCTGCAGTCGGACGTCGCGGCCGCCCGGCGGGCGGGCATGCGCGCGGCCTTCGTCCTGTCCGGGAAGCACGGCGCCTCGGACCTGGCGGCGGCCCGGCGACGCGGAGGCCTCCTTCCCGACCTGGTCGCACGCTCGCTGTCGGAGATCGTCGCCGCGCTAGACTGACGCGAGCCGCCCAGCAGGCCGACGGCTGTCGCGGGTTGCACGAGGACCGAACGAGATGACGAGCGCGGCCGAACCGCGGTTCAAGATCACCTACGCCACGCTGCGCAACGACAACGAGCAGCTGCACGCCGACTACGAGGCCGGGCTGGGGCGGGCCCGATCCGAGCTCGGACAGGTGCACCCGCTGTACGTGAACGGCGAGCCCCGCCCCGGGGACGGGACCTACGAAGATCACTCCCCGATCGACGGGACCCTGGTGGGGCGCTTCGCGAAGGGCACGCGAAAGGACGTCCGCGACGCCATCGCGGCGGCACGCGCGGCGTTCCCAGCCTGGAGCGGGCGGCCGTGGCAGGAGCGGGTGGCCCTGCTGCGCCGTGCGGCGGACATCATCAGCGAGCGGCAGATGGAGTTCTCGGCGCTGACCGCGATCGAGGTGGGCAAGAACCGGCTCGAGGCGCTGGGCGACGTCGAGGAGACGGCCGACCTGATCCGCTGGTACTGCGACCAGGTCGAGCAGCACGACGGCTTCGACTACCCGATGGGCAACCTCGGCGACGAGACCGTGCACACGCGCTCGGTCCTCAAGCCGTTCGGGGTATGGGCCGTGATCGCGCCGTTTAATTTCCCGGCCTCGCTGTTCGGCGGCCCGGCGGGCGGCGCGCTCGTGGCGGGCAACTGCGTCGTGCTCAAGCCGGCCTCCGACAGCAGCCTGATGGGGCTCAAGCTGTACGAGGCGTTCCGCGACGCGGGGATCCCCGGCGGCGTCGTGAACTTCGTGACCGGGCCCGGCTCGACCGTGGGCGCGGAGCTTGCCGAGAACCCGGGCGTGGACGGGCTGACGTTCACGGGCTCGTACGAGGTCGGATTCGACCTGTACCGCCACTTTGCGAAGGATTTCCCCAAGCCCGTGATCGTCGAGATGGGCGGCAAGAACCCGGCGATCGTGAGCCGGACGGCCGATCTCGAGGAGGCCGCCGAGGGGATCATGCGGTCGGCCTTCGGGTTCGGCGGGCAGAAATGCTCCGCGTGCAGCCGGGTCTACGTGCAGCCCGAGGTCAGGGACGAGCTCGTGCGCCTTCTCGTCGAGAAGACGAAGGCGATCTCGATCGGCGACCCGAACGATCGCCGCAACTGGCTCGGGCCGGTCGTGAACCAGGCAGCCGTCGACAAGTACGAGCAGGCGGCCGACGAGGCCCGGCGGGACGGCCGGATCGTCCTCGGTGGCGAGCGGCTGACGGGCGGCGAGTACGACAGGGGCTTCTACGTCGCCCCGACGATCGTGGAGGGCCTGCCCCTCGACCATCGCCTGTTCCGCGAGGAGCTGTTCGTCCCGTTCGTCGTGATCGGCGAGGTCGACTCCCTCGACCAGGCGATGCAGCTGGCGAACGACAACGTGTACGGGCTGACGGCCGGGTTCTACGGCGAGGAGAAGGCCGAGATCGACGCGTTCCTGCGCGGGATCCAGGCCGGGGTCGTGTACGTGAACCGGCGCGCCGGAGCGACCACCGGGGCCTGGCCGGGCGTGCAGCCGTTCGGCGGGTGGAAGGGCTCCGGCACCACGGGCAAATCCGGCGGCGGCTTCTACTACGTCCAGCAGTACATGCGGGAGCAGAGCCAGACCGTCATCGACTGACGCGCGGGTCCCATCTCGGCCGGGTCATCGCGACCCCCGGCCCGCGGGGCCGCGGCGTTCGCCGCACGCTCCACCGCCGGGCGCGCGTTCGCTACACTAGGCTCGCGTCATCCAGCCTGCATATCTTCTATTCATCCATGCCCGCGGCGCGTCCGTCTCCCCGGGCACAGCGGCGCCCGAGACCGGCGCCAGGCGCACGGAGCCACCCATGCCCGAACTCGCACCCCAGGCCGTCGAGGCGCGTCCCCTCCCGCACATCGTGACCGAGCTGCCGGGACCCCTGGCACGGGCGCACATCGCGATCGACGAGCAGTTCGTGACGCCCAGCCTCCCGCGCGCCTACAAGATCGTCCCGGTGCGAGGCGACGGCGTGGTGGTCGAGGACATCGACGGCAACCGCTTCCTCGACTTCGCGGCCGGCATCGCCGTGAACTCGACCGGGCACAGCCACCCGGACGTGGTCGCCGCGATCGCCGAGCAGGCGGCGACGCTCATGCACTGTGCGAGCTCCGACTACTACCTGCCGGTCTACGCGGAGGTGGCCCGCGAGCTCGACCGGATCGCGCCCATCAGCGGCCCGACCCGGGCCTTCCTCTGCAACTCGGGCGCCGAGGCCGTCGAGGCCGCCATGAAGCTCGCGCGGTACGCGACCGGCCGCCAGGCGTTCGTGGCGTTCCTCGGTGCGTTCCACGGCCGGACGTACGGCGCGGTGAGCCTGACCGGTTCGAAGGCGAAGTACCACGCGCACTACGCGCCGCTGCTGCCCGGCGTCTACCACGTCCCGTTCGGGAACGCCGGCATCGACGAGCTCGAGGAGCGCGTCTTCCGGCGCCTGGTCCCGGCCAACGAGGTCGCAGCGATCTTCGTCGAGCCCATCCAGGGAGAGGGCGGCTACGTCGTCCCCGAGCCCGATTTCCTCCCGCGACTCCGCCGCCTCTGCGACGACAACGGCATCCTGCTCGTCGACGACGAGATCCAGTCGGGGATGGGCCGCACCGGGAAGTGGTGGGCGATCGAGCACTGGGGCGTCGAGCCCGACGTGCTGCTCACCGCCAAGGGGATCGCCTCCGGGCTGCCGCTGGGCGCGATGGTGGCACGCTCGGAGCTGATGTCCTGGCCGGCCGGCGCCCACGGGTCGACGTTCGGCGGCAACCCCGTGAGCTGCGCGGCGGCACTGGCGACCATCCGCCTGATCGAGGGCGAATTCATGGCCAACGCCGCGGCGCGCGGAGAGCAGCTGCTCGCCGGGCTGCGTCCTCTCGTCCGGCGGCACGAGCGCATCGTCCGGGACGTGCGCGGCAAGGGCCTCATGATCGGCGTCGAGTTCGACTCCGGACGGACGGCGGACGCCGTCCAGGAGGAGTGCTTCCAGCGAGGACTGCTCGTGCTGACGGCCGGCGAGGTCGTGGTCCGCGTGTCACCGGCGCTGACGCTCACCGCCGACGAAGCCGCCATCGGGCTCCGGTTGTTCGGCGAGGCGGTGGCCGCGGTCGACGCCAGGGGCTGAGCGCCGGAGCGGCGCCGGGAACCGGCAGGAGCGGGCGGAGGACCGGAACGTGGTCTCGAAGGTCGCGAGCATGGCGGACGCGGTCCGCGATCTCGTCCACGACGGCGACACCGTCGCGATCGAGGGGTTCACGCACCTCATCAGCTTCGCGGCCGGCCACGAGATCATCCGGCAGCGGAAGCGCGACCTGACGCTGGCCCGGCTGACCCCGGATCTCGTCTACGACCAGATGGTCGGGGCCGGGGTCGCGCGCAAGCTCATCTTCAGCTGGCTCGGCAATCCGGGCGTCGGCGGCCTGTACGCCATCCGCCGCCGCATCGAGTCGGCCGACCCCGCACCCCTCGAAATCGAGGAGTACAGCCACTTCGGCATGGTCGGCCGGTACGTCGCGGGCGCGTCCAACCTCCCGTTCTTCCCGCTGCGGTCCTACTACGAGACCGACATGCCGGTGGCGAACCCGCTGATCCGGCCGATCCGCTCGCCCTACGGCGACGAGACGGTCTATGCCGTGCCACCCCTGCGCCCCGACGTCACGATCGTCCACGCGCAGCGGGCCGACGCCAGCGGCGACACGCAGGTCTGGGGGCTGCTGGGCTGCCAGAAGGAAGCTGCGTTCGCCGCCGACCGCGTGATCGTCGTCGTCGAGCAGCTCGTCGAGGAGTCCGTGATCCGCGCCGATCCGAACCGCACGATCATCCCCGGCCTGCTGGTGGACGCCGTCGTGGTCGAGCCGTTCGGCGCCCACCCCTCGTACGCGCAGGGCCACTACGACCGCGACAACCGCTTCTACCTCGACTGGGAGGCGATCAGCCGCGACCCCGCCGCGCTCGAGGCATGGCTCGACGAGTGGGTGTACGGCGTGCGCGACCGCGCCGAGTACCTCGTGAAGCTCGGGGAGGAGCGGATCGCCGCGCTGCGACCGGGGTCCGCGCCATCGGAACCGGTCGACTACGGGCTCTACCGATGAACGCGCAGGCCGCGTTCGGCAAGTCCGAGATGATGATCGCCGCCGCCGCGCGCGAGCTGGCGGGGAAGCGCGTCTGCTTCGTCGGAGTCGGCCTGCCGAACATCGCCGTCAACCTCGCGCGGCGCACGGTGGCGCCGGACCTCGAGCTCGTGTACGAGGCCGGCGTCTTCGGTGCGCAGCCGGAGCGCCTCCCGTTGTCGATCGGCGATCCGACGATCGTCACGGGCTCGACGGCGGTCATGAGCATGTTCGAGCTCTTCGCCTACTACCTGCAGCGGGGCCTCGTGGACGTCGGGTTCCTGGGTGCGGCGCAGATCGACCGCTTCGGCAACATCAACACGACGGTGATCGGTGAGTACGCGCACCCGCGCACGCGCCTGCCCGGCTCGGGCGGGGCGTGCGAGATCGCCATCAACGCCCGGAACGTGTTCGTGATCATGCGCCAGTCGAAGCGCAGCTTCGTGGAGCACATCGATTTCCGGACCTCGCCGGGCAACCTGGGCGGCGCGGATGGGGCCCGCATCCGGCGCGCGGGCGGCTGGAACGGCCGCGGCCCGTCCGTTGCCGTGACCGACCTGGGGATCTACCACTTCGACGACGAGACCGGCGAGATGCGCCTCGATTCGCTGCATCCCGGCGCAACGCTCGAGCAGGTGCGCGACGCGATGGGCTGGGAGCCGAAGGTGGCCGACAGGCTCGAGACGACGCCCGCACCGAGCGCGGAGGAGCTCCGGCTGATCCGCGAGGAGCTCGATCCGCAGGGGATCTACACGAAGTAGGCGGGCGACGACGCCCCTGCGCGTGGCCCTCCGCGCGTTCGGCGCACCTCGGCCCATCTCGACACATCTCGGCACGTCCTGGCACATCGCGGCAGTTCCCTGAGCCCGGCCTACGCCGGGACCATCTCCAGGTACGTCGCCAGGGGCTGCCGGATCAGTCGCGCGCGCCTGTGACGGTGGGCTGCTGCCGGATATGCACGTGAGAGCTGCAAGGCGGGCGTCCACCTGCTCGCGGTCGCCCCGGAGGCACCGCGCAACGCCGTGCGAGCCTTGATCGTGCGGGGCGGGAGCAGGAGCCGTGGGCGTTGACGTGCCGATTGGCCGCACGTGGCCCCTCGGCGCGACGGCGGGAACGCCTCCTGGCATGCCGGCCATGCATACGTGGCGGGAGGATGGGGCGTGACGCTCGATACCAGTTCCCCCGGTCATGCCGTGGGAGGCGACACCAGCCCGAGAGCCGAGGTGCGGCGCTCCGACACCGACGACCGCCGCAATCCAGCACCGACGACAGCGCCACCACGAGGCGAGCCGCTAGCATGTCGGCCATGACCGCCGACGAGCTCGCCACCGAACGCCGCCATGTCCCCGAAGCCTCCGTCCCGGGCCGTGTCTTCTCCCGGGTCCTGACACGAGCGCTGCCGGTCGCCGTGCGGGCCAGCGGCGCCGAGATCTGGGATCGGGACGGCCGCCGGTACCTGGACGCCGCCGGAGGGGCCATCGTCGTCAACGTCGGCCACGGCCGTGAGTCGGTCGGCCGGGTCATGGCCGAGCAGGCCGGGCGGGTCGCCTTCGCCCATGGGTCGGCGTTCTCGAGCGAACCGCTCGAGGCATACGCCGCCGAACTGGGCCCGCTGCTGCCGCTCGACGCGCCGGCGATCTACCCCGTCAGCGGCGGATCCGAGGCCATCGAGACGGCGCTCAAGATGGCCCGCGCCTACCACCTGGCGCGCGGCGAGACCGACCGCCAGATCGTCATCGCCCGCTGGGGCAGCTACCACGGCAACACGCTGGGCGCGCTCGACCTGTCCGGCCGCACGCCGCTTCGCCGGCCGTACGAGGGCTGGCTCGGGCGGTTCCGCCACGTGAGCGCCGCGTACCCCTACCGCGCCGGCGAGCCCGACGCGCACGCGCTCGGCAGCGCGGAGGACGCGGCCGCCGAGCTCGATCGCGTGATCACGACCGCCGGGCCGGCCAGCGTCTGCGCGTTCGTCGCCGAGCCGGTGGTCGGCGCCACGCTCGGCGCGGTCTCGCCACCACCCGGGTACTGGCCGGCGATCGCCGAGGTCTGCCGTCGCCACGGCGTCCTGCTGATCGCCGACGAGGTCATGACGGGCTTCGGCCGCACGGGCCGCTGGTTCGCGATGGAGGGTTTCGGAGTCCGGCCCGATCTCCTGGTCGCGGCCAAAGGCGCAACGGGCGGGTATTGGCCGCTCGGCCTCGTGGCGGCAGATGGACGGATCTTCGACACGATCCGGCGCCGGGGCACGTTCGTACACGGTTTCACGTACTCGCACTCGGTCGTGGGCGCGGCCGTCGCGCGCGAGGTGCTGCGCATCCTCCGGGCCGAGGACCTGGTGGCGGCCAGCGCCCGGCAGGGCGCGCTGCTGGCACGGGAACTGCACCGGGCGTTCGACGGTCATCCCAACGCCGGCGAGGTACGGGCGGCCGGGCTGATGGCGGCGGTCGAGCTCGTGGAGGACCGCGAGACGCGCCGGCCGTTCCCGCGCGCGCTGCAGGTGACGGAACGAGCCCTCGCGGCGGGCCGCGAAGCCGGCGTGATGTTCTACTCCGGGACGGGGAACGCGAACGGCGTCGACGGAGACATCGTCATGGTCGGGCCGCCCTTCGTGGTGACGGACGACCAGGTCCGCGAGATCGCCGATGCCATGCGGTCCGCGGTCGACGCGGCGGTGGCCGCCGCCTGATCGCCGGAGGCGCCGGCAGAGGCTTCGGCCGGCGGCCGAATTCGCCCACCACGGGCCGATCGCCCGCCGCCGGCTCGACTTCCGCGGGCGCCCGACTCCGGGAGTCGGCAGATCGCCCAGATTCCGGGACGCTCAACCCCTCGCGGGCGGCCTCCGCCAGCGCGTCGCGATGAGCAGCAGGCCCAGGAGGATCACGACGATCGGGCCCGCGTAGGCGTCGACGCCGACCAGGGCCGGCAGCTCCGAGGCGAGCTCGGCCGCTCCAACGAGCACGAACAGGGCGGCGATCACGAGCGGCCACGAGCCGACATGGCCCCGGACCTGGAGCGCCAGCCAGCCGGCGGCAAACCCGACCCCGATGCCCATCGTGGTCCAGCCATCCCCCGTGATCACGCCGAGCCCGAGCATCAGGCGGGCGACGCCGTACCCCAGCAGCATGACGCCGGGCCACAGCGCGAGCGTCGAGCGGCCGCCCAACCAGGCGACGCACAGCGCGGCGCCCAGCACGAACGTCACGAGCGCCCATCCGTCCAGTGCCGGCACGAGCTGGTGGACGAGGAAGGCCACCCCGAGCACGACGAGGATCGCCCCGGCCCAAGGAAACGCGGGCCGGCTTACCACGCGAATCCCGGACGTGCCGTTCCAGCCGCCGGCGCTCACCCACGGATCGGGCGCCGCCGACCGGGACCCGCCCGTTCGGCCCGCTTCGTCGCGTTCGCTCACGCCGTCAGGCTATCACCCGGTGACCGGCGCCTCCTGCGCCTCGGGCTCCTCTCCCCACGCCCAGGCGCTCGCCGGGTCGTCGCCGCCCAGCGGCTCGAGCCCGTCGCCACCGATCCAGCCGGCCCGTCCGATCGTCGAGGCAAGCCCGACGCGCTCGACTTCCCGCAGCGTCTCGATCGCCGCGCCCAGCTCCACGCGTGCGACGTCCAGCCCATCGCCATGGAACTCCCCCACCGGCCGAGTGGCACCGAACGCCGCAGCCGCCGCGAACGCACCGCGTACGCCGTCGCGTGCCGGAACGATCCTCGCCGGATCGCCCGGAACGAAGACCGTGCCGATGCCTGCTCCACCGGCGAGCCAGGTCGCCAGCATCCCGGGCAGGGCGGCACCAACGGCCTCGCCGATGGCCTCGTCGATCACGAGGCGGTGCTGCGGGAACAGCATGGACCTCAGGCCGGCGTCGACCATCGGCTGGAGCGGCGCGTCGCGTGTCACCGAGAACGCCGGGCACGCGACGAGCTCGAGCCGCTCCGCCGGGAAGCCGTTCCTGAGGGCGAATGCCCGGCTCAGCGCCTGGAGCGCGAGGCCCCGGCCGGCCGCGACCGCAACGTCCGTGGGTCCCTGTGGCTGCGCCGGCGTGGTGAGCGGCCCTGCCGACAGCACCAGCCGGGCGCCCGCCCGGCGGAGCAGTGACTGCGCGACCGCATGGTCGGCGAGCGCCCGGTCGGGATCCACGCCCACGTCGACGATGGCATCCATCGGATCGATGAAGACCACGTCGACGCGCTCGAACCCGGCCACCACGGCGAGCTCGGGCGCCGCCATGCCGACCCGCCGCACCGCGAGCCTGGAGTAGCGGCCGGCGCGTGCGCCGGCCTCGTCGAGGGCCGCGCGCAGCACGGCCAGTCCCCGCTGGCTGCCGGCCGGTGGCGGAGCGTCAGGACCGACGGGCCACTCGTCCTCGGCCGCCACGGTCCCCAGGTCGTCGCGCAGCTCGCCGTCCCGCGGCACCCGGACGCGGACCAGGTCGGCTCCGGAGGGCACGAGGAATGACGCGTGCGTGGCGGCATCGCGTGCGTCGAACGCGCGCACCTCGACCGCGATGCAGGGCGGCACGGGACCGCCGAACAGCGACGTCAGCTCGGCCCGCGCCACGCGATTCGCCTCGAAGCGGTCATCGGCGGAAGCAAGCCACGCCGCCAGGAGGAGCCTGGCCGGGGCCGACCGTGCGTGGCTCCGGAGCAGGTCCGCCTCCGCCGCGAGGTCGATGGTGCCCCGCACGACCTCGATCGCCAGCTGCTGTGGCTCCAGGTCGTACTCGTGTGCGGCCAGCGCGAACGGGAGTGCGATACCGCCGCGGAGCGGGTGACGGTCCGCCGAGAAGTATCGATGCACGATCTCCGCCGCGAGCGAGCGGCCGTTCGGAGCGAGCCCCGAGACGCCGATGGCCCGCAACAAGGCCCGCTGAAGCGCCACGCTCGTCCTTGACCTGGCCTCGGAAGCAAGACGCCCGGCGAGGGCGTCCGCGAGACCAAGGAGGACGTCTGCGCTCTGGGCGAGGGGGCCTTCCGGCGGCATCACGCCGGTCATCATACGGGGCTCGCAGGGCCCGTCGCCACCTCGGCGGTCAGCCGCCGTCCGGGCGTCGACCGCCCGCCCGACGGAACCCGGGCGGCGCCGTGTCCCGTCCGCCACATCCCCGTCAGTCGGGCAGCGCAGCGTCCCTCGCCACCTCGCCGGTCCAGACACTCCCGTCCGCGAACTGCTCGGCCTTCCAGATGGGGGCCCGGCCCTTCAGCTCGTCGATCGCATACCGGCAGGCGTCGAACGCCGCGCTCCGATGCGGCGAGGCGACCACGACCGCGACGCTGTCCTCCCCGAGCGGCACGCGGCCGGTCCGGTGCACGATCGCGATGCGCCGCACGGCGAACCGCGTCTCGATCTCGTCGGCGATCGTGCCGAGCACGTCGAGCGCCATCTCCTCGTAGGCCTCGTACTCGAGCGCGTGGACGGCCTTGCCGGCGTGGCGCGCCGCCTCGGCCTCCTCGCCGGGCGCGGGCGTGCCGGGCGTCTCCCTCGTCCGGCCCTCGAAGGCGACCACCGCGCCGTCCGCAGGTGTGGCGACGGCTCGACGCAGCCGCGCGAGGAGGGCGTCGTCGATCGGCTCGGCGGTCAGCTGGATGAGGCGGGCACGCCGGGAATCGGGGACGGAGGAGTGGCGGTCGGCAGCGCCGGCCCCGCCCGGGTTCGGGCCACCATCGGCTTCTGCGGGCACCCGACCCTCCCGCGACCGGAGGAATGCAGGCCACCTCGTCCCCGTCCGCCAGTCGCTCGACGGCGTCCGCGTACGAGCCGTTCCGGGCGAAACGCAGGTACGGTCGTCCGGAGGCCAGCTCGGGGAACCTGGCCGCCAGCGCATCCCATGCGTCGGCGATCGTGCCGCCGTCGTCGACGTCGACGTCCACCCGCGACGTCCCTGCGAGCTCGCGCTGCCGCGCGAACAGGCGCACGCGGACGATCATCGGGCCGCCGCGCTCATACGAGCAGCCCCGCGCCGAAGTACAGGCCCGCGGCCAGGATGGTCCCCGCGGCGACCGCTCCGACGTCGATGTAGAGCAGGCCCGTCGCGGACTCCATCGAACGACTCCGTGCCGTCTGGAGCGCCGCCCACGTGACGGCTACCGGGAACACCAGCCCGATCAGAAGGCGCAGCCAGACGAAGAGCGCCCACGATCCCACGAGCGGCTCGAACGGCGCCTGGCCATCGCCCGCCCCCGTCGCCATCCAGGCAACGAAGAGCGCCAGCTGCGCGCCCACCACCCACGTCAGCGCGCGGGCAAGCAGCACCAGGGGCCCTTCCGACAGGCGCGGCGTCACCAGGTACCAGTGGCCCAGGATCATCGCCGCGAGCACGCCGCCCAGCGCCGCCGCGAGAGCCACGAGCTGCACGGCGAGGGGAACGCCGCGGACGAGCCCGCCGGTCCAGCCCACGGCCGCCAGCACGAGCGCCGCGACGCCCGCGACAACGCCCGCGATCCCGACCAGCGGCGCGCGCCGGTTCATCGCGAGTGCCACCACGTAGGCCAGTGCCAGGATCGCCAGCGCCGCCAGCGCCGCGCGACGCGGCATGTCCAGCGAGGGCGACGCGACGATCATCAGCGTCGACGATGGGGCCGGCAGTGCCGTGTCGGCCACGAAGGCCAGCCCCGCAAGCGCCGCGGAACAGAACGCCGTGAAGCCGAGGAACCCGCGCGTGGCATCGGTGCGGAGCCTGAGCAGCACGACCGCCCCGAACGAGCCGACCGCCAGGGCGCTCAGCACCGTCCAGTTGATGTACGCGAGGCTCTCCCCGATCGCCAGTCCTGCCACGCACGGGAGTGTAGCCGTGGACCGGCTACGATGGCGGCCTGCACGGCCGTGGCGACGACCGCGGGCGGAGCGCGTCCGCCCCGGCTCGCGCCGCCGCTCGGCCCCGGACGGTCAGATGCTGCGGGGGTGGCGTGATGGCGCTCGATCGCGAGACGACGATCCGCTGGTACGGGCACGCGTGCGTCGAGGTGGAGACCCCCGGCGGCAAGCGCGTGCTGATCGATCCCTGGTTCGGCAACCCGAAGTCGCCCAGGGCGGCCTCGTCGGTCGACCGGTGCGACCTCATGCTCGTCACGCACGGTCACGGCGACCACGTGGGCGACGCCGTGGCCATCGCGAGCCGCACCCGGCCCGCCTGGCCCTGCATCCACGAGATGAGCCTCTGGCTGGCGCGCCGGCTGCCCGGCGGCCAGGATGCGGCCACGGGCATGAACAAGGGCGGCACCGTCGAGGTCGCCGGACTGAAGGTGACGATGGTGACGGCCGTCCATTCGAGCGGGGACTGGAACGCGCAGCTCGAGGCGCCCATGTACCTGGGCGACCCGGCCGGCTTCGTGATCGAGCTCGAGAACGGCTACCGCATCTACCACGCGGGCGACACGGACGTCTTCGCCGACATGCGGATCATCGGCGAGCTCCACCATCCCGACCTCGCCATGCTCCCGATCGGCGGCCACTACACGATGGATCCGCGCGCGGCCGCCCTCGCGGTGGAGCTGCTCGGCGTGAAGGACGTCATGCCCATCCACTACGGCACGTTCCCGATCCTGGCCGGCACGCCCGACCAGCTCCGCGACGAGCTCTCGAAGCGCGGCCTGGGCGACGTGGCGGTGCACGCGCCGCAGCCGGGGGGCACGGCCGAGTAGCCCTGCCCTCGGGTCCAGCGTTCAGGGCGCCTGCCGGTGGATGTGCGGCCTGCCGCCCGGTGGCAGGGTCTCTTATCTCGCCGGCAGCTCGAAGCCCGCGATGTGACGGGGCGCGCGTGTCCGCCTGCGGGCGGAGCCGCACGCGCGTCTGGCAGAGCCAGGCCCGCGGTGTCGGGGCCCAACGCCACTGATCTGCAAGGCGTCCCGGCCGTAACGGACGGGCCCTTCCATCGTTTCCACAGTTGCCCGGTCGCGACGGGACGCGATGTGCCTGCGCCGGAGAACACACCCGCCTGCGAGCGGGGCGCCGATCGCGGTCCGGTTCGGACTCGAGCACGGAGCCAAGGAGGTCTCGCATGATCCAGTGGAGAAGGCACGCAGGCGCCGGCATCGCCGCCGCCCTGCTCGCTTCGCTCCTCGCCACGTCGCTCGTGGCCACCACGTTCGCGCTCACGATCACCAACCTCGACCCCACGGTGAACGTTCCGGCCGGAGTCGCGACGAACGTCGGCATCGGCTACACGTGGAGCGGCACCGCGCCCGGCGACTCGCTGACGACGGTCACGACGATCGCCGTCACGCTGCCGCCGGGTACTCGTGGACCGTGCTGCCGACGCTCGCACCGTCGGCCGGGATCACGGTCGGCGGACCGGTGGCGTCGAACGGCAACCGGACCGAGACCTGGACCGTCACGGCGTTCCCGATCACGGGGGCCTGGGCACTCGACCTGAGCGGGGGACAGGTCCTGACGAGCAGCACCTCCGGGACCTCGACCGTCACCCTGAGCGTCGGGGGCGCCGCCGGCGTCGGCGTCGGCGTTGCCACCCTCAACGCGATCGGCCTCATGGCGGGCTCCGTCGTGCCCGTGACCGTGAGCCCGACCTCCGTGCCGGCGGACGGGAACAGCACCATCCTGGTGACGTTCGGGACCGTGACCTGCACCACGCAGGCCAGCTTCACCGTCACGCCAATGTCGGCACCTTCACCACGACACGCTGCCCGGCGTGACCAGCCCGGTCAACGGGACGTCCGTCACGGTGTCCTGCGCCAACTTCGGTCTGGTCGCCGGCAAGACGTTGACACTCAAGGCCCCCACGACCCCGGGCGCCGGGTTCATCACGGTGACCGTGACGCCGACGACCGGCTCACCCGTCGTTGACTCCAACACCAGGGTGACGTTCACGAACGTCAACGCGGGCGGGGGCGGCAAGGAGCACGAGAACGGCCACGGAGCCCGCAAGGTCGCGTTCTTCGCCGGCACCAGCGGCGGGCAGTGCGCCTCTGCCGGAGTCATGCCGGCCGCGGGCGCGCGCAGCTTCGGCTTCGCGGTCGTCAACACGACCGGCAAGAACCGGCTCAACGTCACGGTGTCGCTCAAGAACGCCACTGCGAACGCGACGTACCGCGTGTACGTGGACCAGTCGGGCACGTGTTCGACTCCGTTCACGATCCACACGAACCGCCATGGCAACGGCAACGGCCACGTCCACCTGGCGCTCGCCAGCGGCACGAGCCAGGTGTGGGTGACGGCCGTCAGCGGCAACAGCGTGCTCGTGACGCGCGTGGCGGCGCTGGCCATGAAGGGCCACGCTGACCCGGCCAAGGGATCCGACAAGGACCACGGGAGAGGCTAGGAGCCAGACGCGGGCCTCGCTGCCGGCGATTTCCGGAGCGGGTCGAGCCACCCGACCCGGCCGCGGCCAGGTCCTGCACCACTGCTAGTGACAGGAGCCGCCCGGGTGTCGGGCGGCTCCTCGCTGCACCATCGGTCTCGCGGGCCGTGTGTCCTTGGCTCGCGTCGGGCGACGGCGGGTGCCAGCGGGAGTTGTCGCGGCGCCTCCCGCCTGGGGCGCCTACGTCGGATGGTGCGTGCACGCACATGACCACGGGGCGGGATCGCCGGGACCTTCGCGTGGCCCCCCGGCCGTGATGTCCGCCCTACCCTCATGCCACACGTGAGGCCGGATCCCCGGCCCGCGCCCGCCAGCATCGGTTCAGGGACGACTGGCCATCGACAAAGGCAAACCCGTCGCGAGGCGGGGACGCAAAGCCACGGGACTCGGGAGGTGCCCAAACGAGTCAGCCGGGTTGCCGAAATGGAGGTCGCGGAACCTATGCGCAGACTCGTGAGCGTCGGCCTGGCGGCCGCGCTCGTTCTCTCGGTCGCCGGATCCGTGCTTGCGGGACAACAGCTCGGGACAATCAGCGTCTCGAAGTCCGGCGCGACGTCTACACTGACGACTGGCAGCATCTTCACTGCCGCCGGCTGCGGCTTCAAGGCCAACGGCACGGACTACGCCATGGTGGTCTCCGGCCCGGCCCTCTACACGACGAGCACCGCCTATTGGGTCGACTACTTCTCGGTCGATGCCAGCGGGTGCGGCGCATCGACTGTGACCTGGTCAGGCTCTGGCGCCGCGGGAACATTCCAGATCTGGGTCGCTCGCAGCCCGTCGGGCAACTTCACGACCGCGCAGCCCGCGTCGAACGTGGTGGACGTGACCATCACGAACCCTTAGTACACCGATTCGCAAGTCGCGCGACGTAATGCTCACGCAGCCCGGGCCAGCGGGGTCAGGGCGGCCAGGACGCGGTGCAGGTCGAGCCGGGTGAACCGCCACTCGAACGGAGTGGCGATCGCGCTGTACCGCCGGGCGAAGGCGAGGAGCGTGGCCTCGAGCTCGCCGAGCGAGGCGAAGTCGTTGGGGTCGAGGACCTTGCGCTGGACGACGCTGAAGTAGAGCTCGACCTGGTTGAGCCAGCTCGCATGAACCGGCGTGTGGACGACGCGGATCTGCGGCCAGCGCTCACGCAGGCGCGCCTCGGTCTGGGGGCCACGATGAGAGGGGCCGTTGTCGACGATCCAGAAGACCCGGTGCGCGCTCGCATACGGCTCGGCGCTCATGACCTCGCTGACGAGCCGCCCGAACGGCTCGATCCCGGTCGTCGACGCACAGCGATCGACGACCTGCGCCCGGTGGACGTCCCAGGCGGCGAGGTAGGCGAGGGCGCCCTTCCGCTCGTATTCATGCTCGACCCGGCCGGCCCGACCGGGTGACGGCGGCCTGCCCGTGTGGATCCGTGCCCGGGCCTGGATGCTCGTCTTCTCGTCGGCGCAGATGACGTGCTCGTCCGGCCGCAGTGCCTCGCCCTCGAAGCGGCCGCGATACAGGTCGAGGACGCGCCCCGCCTTGCGCTCGAAGTCGGGATCGCGCGGGAAGAGCCAGCTCCGGTATGTCCACGGCTTGAGCGCGTCCTCGCGGAGCCAGCGCCAGATCGTCGTCAGGCTGATCGTCTCCACGATCTCGCGCTCGACGGCTTCCCGGGCGATGTCGGCGATCGAGATGCGGGCGAGGGGCAGGCCGAGGTCAGCTGGTCGCTCGCAGGCGAGGGCCTTGATCTCGACGACCACCCGAGGGGGGAAAGGAACGCGGCCGGCCGCTCCGCGGACGATCGACGAGGCCGGCCTCGCGATCCTCGAAGAACCGCCTGCGCCAGCGGCTCACGGTCGTGCGCACCGTGCCCAGTCGCTCGGCGATCTCGTCGTTGCGCAAGCCCTCGGCCGCGAGGACGACGATCTGGGCCCGGAAGACCTCGCGTCTGGTCGCCGTCTGGCGACGCGCTCGGCGCTCCAGGGCGGCCCGCTCCTCGGGCGTCAGGTCGATCCGATACGGGCTCCGTCTCGACATCGGCTCCTCCTCTCGGAGAAATCGTAGCGGCCGAGATTACGTCGCGCAACTTAGGAATGCCTGTACTTAGGCGGCGTGCCCGAGGCGCTCGTCTTCGACAACGACATCCACACCTCCCTCGAAGCTCAGAGACGCGGTTGTGAATGTCTGAATGTCAACGCCGGTCGAAACCTGAGCGTCGAGCGGACGATCGGCTATCTCGAGACGAGCTTCCTGCCGCGGCGGGTCCACATCGCCGCCGAGGGTGCCGAGATAAGGCAAAACGGTGCGCGAGGGCAACGGCAGCCGGCATCCACCGACGCGGCCACGGCCATGAGAACTGCCCGCGGGAAAGCAGTGACAGTGGCAACCGCTCAGGTGGCGACGATGTCCGGGCGGCCGAACCGCTCCGCAGCCGGGCGCGCGTGGATGGGCCACGGTTCCGAGGAGTGACCTGTCCGGAGGCGCGATGTGCGGCGTCGGGGCGACCCGGGCACAGGGCCGCCCCTGCCGCACGGATCAGGCGGGCGTCACCCTGACCGGCGCCCAGCCCGTGGATTTGGATTCGGGGATCGCCATCAGCGCGTCGAGGTCGATCGACTCGATCCCCACGTCGTCGGACGGCCGCCCCAGCAGGTAGCCTTGGGCCGCCGTGACGTCGAGCGCGCGCAGGACCCGCAACTGCTCGGGCGTCTCGACACCTTCCGCGACCACGGTCGATCCCCATCGCTTGGCCAGGTCGATCAGCGACCGCAGCACGGCGAGCGACGTCTCCCGCGCGGTGCCGCCCTGCACGAGCGACAGGTCGATCTTGACGATGTCGAAATGGATCTGGCTGAGCAGCCGGAGGCCGGCGTTGCCGGACCCGACGTCGTCCGCGGCGATGCGCATCCCCGCGCGCCGGCACGCCTGCAGGTTGGATGCGAGCAGCTCCATGTCGTCGACCGCCTCGCGCTCGGTCAGCTCGATCACCACGCGCGAAGGGGACAGTCCCAGGCGCTCCAGCGTGCGGCTCAGGGCATGGGCGCTGAACTCCGGCGCCTCCAGGCTGCGGGGTGAGAGGTTGAGGCTGATCGAGCGGTCGCCGGAGATCGCCGTGGCGGCGCTGGCGATCACTTCGAGGCACGCCTGGTCGAGTTCGACGGTCCGGCCGCACTTCTCGGCAGCCACGAACATGCTGCCCGGGTCCGCGAAGCCCGATCCCGCCGCCGGGCGGATGAGCCCCTCGAAGCCGATCACCCGACCGGAGTCGAGCGCCACGACCGGCTGGAACACGGGCCGCAGGGCGCGCTGCGCCGCGACCGCGGCGACCGTCTGCGACAGCGTCGCCATGGCGTCCTGGCTGTCCAGGGTGTGCCGCGCGGGGTCGAAGGCGGCGACGGACGTGCGCCCGTGTCGCTTGCACCAGATCAGAGCCGCGTCGGCCTGGGCGTAGAGTTCCGCCCTGCTCTCGGCGGGCACCGGCATGGCCGAAACCCCGGCGGAGAACGAGACGGGCTTCGCGAGCGCGGAGCCGGCCACCGGCTCGAGCGCCATCGCCAGTATGCGGTTGGCGACCACCAGGGCGCCGCCCATGTCGGTGTGCGGCATGACGATCGCAAACTCGTCGCCTCCGATGCGGAAGGCCTGGTCGGTGGCCCGGACGTGGGCGTCGAGGAAGCGACCTACCCCCGCGAGCACCGCGTCCCCTGCGCCGTGACCCGCGCTGTCGTTGACGTGCTTGAAGTCGTCGAGGTCGAGGAGCAGAAGGGCGACGGGCACGGCGTAGCGTCGCGATACCTGCATCTGCCGGTCGAGCTCCTCGTGGAACGCGCGGTGGTTGCCCAGCCCCGTGAGGCTGTCGTGCAGGGCGTCGTGCTGGGCGACGACGAGCCGGTCCGACAGGTCCCGGTGGGACCGGTCGAGCTCGGCGGCCGGCCGGAGCACCTCGTGAGCCATCCACAGGGCCAGCGTGACGAGCAGCGCGAGCAGGACGGCGAGCGTGGCCAGCAGCGCGATCGGGGGAGCGGTCGGCGTCGCCGGCAGGGCGACGACCACGGCCCAGTCGCCGAATCCGGGCACGGCCGAGTCCAGTGGCGCGTAATCGACGCTCCAGCCGTCGCTCAGCAGCGAAGTCCAGGTCTGCCCGGCCTGCCGAACGAGGCCCTCGAGCAGCTGGTCCGGTCGCGGCAGGCCCGCGGAGGACGCGGAACCGGCGCCCGCCCCACTGCGCGTGTCGGCGACCACGCCGCCGGTCACCGTGTCGACGATGAGCGAGTAGCCCCCCGCCGCGGCGACGCCGGACTGCGATCCCGCGAGCAGGCCCGGCAGCGAGAGATCGAAGCGCACGAAGCCGACCGTCTTGCCGGCGTTCACGAGCGGGGTCGCGATCGCGACCAGCGGATTGCCTGCCACGCCCACGAACGGCGCGGATCGGTACACGTCGCCTGCGTGCAGCGCCAGCGTCTGCTGCAGCAGGGTGGCGTCGATCGGATCGACCTCCGCCGACACGATGCGTCCGTTCTCCAGGCGCATGCGCTCGGCCCCGGCCGCGTTGACGACGGTTGCGACGGCGACCCGCTGGCCGACGACGCTGGCGACGGACTGGAGATCGATTCGGGCATCCGTGGCGGGCCCCGTACCGGCCGCGAGGCGGATCGTGCTGGGATTCGCCGCGAACACGAGCAGGGCACTTCGGCTTCTCTCGAGCTCGGCAGCCAGGCCCGTCGACACCTGGTTACCGGCCTGCGCGACCTGTGCGGGATCCACGCGGCCGCCGCCGATGACGACCGGGGCGACGAGGCCGATCGCGATCGGGATCGCCGCGGCGGCGAGCAGGGCCAGCGTCAGGCGCAGCCGCACGAGGCCGAGCTGGGCACCCTCGGGGCGTCCACGGTCGCCGGCCGCCGGGGAAGTCCCGATGGCGGGCGCGGTCGCGCGAATCGTCCGGGCCGCGCTGGCAGACTCCATGCGTGTCCTCGTGGTCCGCCGGCGGACAGGGACGCCGACGGCCCGGGCAGCCGGCACGACTGCAAGGGCGTGCAAGGTATCCCACGTTCGCACGACCTGCGGACCCACCCGAACGTCACCCGGCCGCCCCCTGACCATCGGGTGCGGCAGCGCCACCGCACACATCGGATCGTGTTCCGCGGCAAGAGGCCAGGCAGGAACGCCACCGAGACCCGTCAGGAACCCGGCTGAAGCTCGTCCAGGTACTCCACGGCGACTTCGGGAATCCCACGGATACGGCGGTCGTTCGTCACGAAGACGGTTGCATCGAACCTGACCGCCGAGGCGAGATGGATGGCATCAGCAAGCGCCATCTGGGATTGCCCGCGGATCCTCGCGGCCTCCCGTGCAACCTCGACGTCCAGAGGCACCAGCGTCAGGTTCTCCAGCGACGTGAGTTCGTCGACGTATCGGTCGGCGATCTCCGTGTCTGCGATGCGAGCGGGCCCGGTCAGGATCTCGGCGAGGCCGAGGGTGGCGAGGCAGCCCGCGACCGTCCCCTCGCCGATCGCGTCCGCGAGCTCAGCCGCACGATCCGCGTGGGGACCTGTGCCCTCGAACAGGTAGATGAACACGTTGCTGTCGACGGCGACGCGTGCGTGCGCACGACAGAGGCCGGGCACGGTGCGCGGTCCATCAGCCATGGCCGGTTCCAGGCTTCTCGGTGGGCGAGTGGGACCCGTCCGGCTCGGCGTCCAGTCGAAGCTCGCGGACGTACTCGACCGGATCGACCTGTCGCCAGACCTCGCGGCCCAACTGCCGGAGGCGTTCGGAAGGTCGGGCGGGTCGGCGGCGCAGGACAAGCGCGTCGTCGCGCACTTCGACGGACAGCCGGTCGCCGGCCTGAATCCCCAAGCGTCGGCGCGCCTCGCTTGGCAACGACACCTGGTGCTTGCTGCTCACCCTGATGCTTGGCATAGGCGGCAGCGTAAAGCACCGCGGCTGCGATGGTCAAGGGCTAACTGCGCGTGTCATCCCGGCTGGGCCATCACCATGATGCGCAGCTCGGTCATGTCCTCGATCGACCAGCGGAGCCCCTCGCGACCCAGGCCCGAGTCCTTCACCCCGCCGTAGGGCATGTTGTCGATCCGGTAGGTCGGGATGTCGTTCACGATGACGCCCCCCACCTCCGCCTCGTTGAACGCGTGCCACGCGTTGCCGAGGTCGTTGGTGAAGATGCCTGCCTGCAGGCCGAAGAAGCTCTCGTTGACCTGGCGCACGGCGTCGTGGAAGTCGGTGAACGGGAAGACCACCACGAGCGGAGCGAACGCCTCGTTCGAGCAGACCTTCGCCTCGACGGGGGTGTCGACCAGGACCGTCGGGCCGAAGAACGTCCCATCGGCCCTGCCGCCGAGGAGGACCCGGCCGCCCATCGAGACGGCCTCGTCGACCCAGTCCTGCGTCCGGCGCGCCGCCTTCTCGTCCACCATCGGGCCGATGTCGGTGGCCGGATCGAGCGGATCGCCGAGCCGGAGGCCTCGCGCGCCCGCGATGAACTTCTCGAGGAACGCGTCCATCACGTCGGCGTGGACGAACATGCGCTGCACGCTGATGCAGACCTGGCCCGCGTAGGCGAAGGCGCCGACCAGGATGCGCCGGACCGCCCAGTCGAGGTCGGCCGAGCGGTCGACGATGACGCCGGCGTTGCCGCCCAGCTCGAGCACGACCCGCTTCTTGCCGGCCTTCGCCTTCATCGCCCATCCCACGGCCGGCGACCCCGTGAAGCTCAGCACGCGGAACCGCTCGTCCGAGACCATGCGGTCACCCAGCTCGCGGGTCATGGGCAGGATGCTCACCGAGCCCTCGGGTGCGCCGGACTGCTCGATGATCTCGCCGATCGCGAGCATCACGAGGGGGTCCTTGGACGGGGGCTTGAGCACGACCGGGCACCCGGCCGCGATCGCGGGTGCCACCTTGTGGGCGGCCAGGTTCAGGGGGAAGTTGAACGGGCTGATGGCCGCCACGGGACCCACGGCGAAGCGGCGCGTGATGCCCACGCGGCCCTTCGACGAGGCCATCAGGTCGAGCGGGATCGTCTCGCCGTACATCCGCTCGGCCTCCTCGGCCCCGAGCCGGAACGTGAGCGATGCACGGTCGACCTCGACCAGCGAATCCCTGATGGGCTTGCCGGCCTCGAGCGCGATCAGGCGACCCAGCTCCTCGCGCCGCTCGCGGATGCCGGCGGAGATGGAACGGAGGATGGCACCGCGCTCGTAGGCCGGCATCCGGCGCGTGACCTCGAAGGCCCGCACGGCCGCCTGCACGGCCTCTTCGTACTGCTCCGGGGTGGCGTTGTACGTCGTGCCGGCCGGGTTGGCCGGATCGGCGGGATTGGCCACCTCGAGGACGTCCGGCGACTCGACCCAGCGCCCGGCGAGGAAGATCGGATGTGGCCGGATCGCGGTGACCGTTGCCATGGTCGACACCTCGGTTGACGTCGCCCGAAGGCGAGGGGCTGAACGACAGGGTCGACCGGGATTCTACGGGTTCCGCATCACCGGGCAGTCCAGGCCCTCGCACCGCTGCCGCGGCGCCACTCTGCGAAACGGCGCCGGCAACGAGGTACCGGTCGGGGGCGGCGGAACCGAGGTCGCAGGCGGCAGGACCGAGGTCACGGGCGCAACATCGCGACGTGCACCGACAGCGGCGACGCCGAGCGGACGGAGCAGGACCTGGTTCGCGGCGCATCTCCCTGTGGTCCCGGCAACGAAGTGGAGAACGAACCGGGGACCGGAGCGTTACCCCCTGGCGCGCCCTGATGCGGAAATGAAAGGTTGGGAGCCCGGTCGCCCGGGCTCCCAACGATGCGTGCCGGAGGTCATCCGGACCGCGTGCGCGGCCGGCCCTTCGCGCGGATCAGCGCCCGGCGCCGAGGCCGGTCACGGCAGACCGACTCCGGAGGTGAAGATGTCCTGGTCGTTGGCAAGGAGGCCGTTGGGCTGGGTGGCGGCGCAGAGCTGGGGCGCTCCTCCTCCCGGACAGGTGAAGACCTCCGGGTTGCGAGTATCCATCCAGATGGGATGAGCGCCGCCGGTCGCCGTGAGCCCCGTGTAGTCGCCGAAGAACAGGCTGTTGCCCTGTGCGTCGGTGAACTGAGTCGGCAACGGCATCGACGATGACGTCACCCGGCTGACCTTGAAGCTGGCGAGGTCCTTCGAGGAGGAGAGGCTGATGTCCATGTTGCCGCTCGTCTCGTCGTCGCCGTACTGGCGGTCGTAGTAGGAAACGGCGAGGGTGCCCTTCGGGCTGAAGTCCGTCCACTGCCACCACTGGTCGGTGGTCGCCTGGCCCCTGTCCGGGGTCACGAGGGGAAGCTGGCGCGGATCAATCGTGGTGCCCGTGAACGTGGCTCCGCCGTCGCTCGAGACGCTGAGCAGGATCTTGTTGCTGCACGCGCCCGCCGTCTTCACCCCGACGAACAGGTTGGCGCCCGTGGTCGGGCTGAATCCAGCCGGACTGCACCCGTTGCTCTCGTTGCTGTCGGCGTTGATGTATGAGCCGAATGTCACGACGACCTGCGAGGCGTCCGTGGGGTTGACCGCGCCCGTCGGCAGGTTCGTGGCACGGAAGACAGAGTTCTGCCCCGAGCCCTTCTCCGGAACACAGGCGCGCCCGAAGTCCTGGCCGCCCTGGTAGGTCGCGCAGTCGGGCAGGTCGTAGTAGTCGGCCACCAGCACCGGGGCCGAGAACGTCTCGCCACCGTCGGTGGACGTGACCATCAGGACCTGGTTGTGGTTGTCCGTGCTGCCCGAGACGCTGTTGTTGTAGTTGGCGTAGACCACGTGGAGCGACCCATCCGGCCCCGTGAACGGATCGGAGAACTGGTTCTCATTGCAGGTACTGGTCGACGTCGGGACACCGTACGTGACGGTGCAGAGCGGGCTCGACGCGCTGACCAGGACTGGCGCACTGAACGAACGGCCGTAATCGTTCGAATGGGCCTCGTAGATGATCCCGCTGCCATCGGGCGCGAAGAGCGTCCAGGTGACGTAGATGCGGTCGGCGAACGGGCTGCCGACGTGGTTGTCGACGGTCATGTACGGCTTGTCCAACAGGGACGATCCCGTGGTGTCGTAGTCCTGGGCGACCGGCGCTGCCGTGAAGTCCCACGACGCCCCGCCGTTCCCCGTCGAGCGGTAGACGAAGATCCCGCTCGAGTAGTCGTTGTTGTTCGTCGCGCTCAGCCCCCGCTGGAACATCTGGCAGTCGTAATAGGCGTTGCCCTTCGAATCCCACGCGACCGACGGATCGCCTCCGGCCTGGAAGTACTCGCGGGCGACGCCGCCGTACGCGCTGCCGTCCACGAAGCCGTTGGGCACCGTCGTGTCATTCCACGTCTGGCCGCCGTTGGTGCTGTAGGCCGCACCACAGGTGCCGTCGCCGCGCCGGTAGTCGTTGAACCCGGCGACGAGCTGGGACGGATCAGCCGGGTTCGCGGCGATCGCCGTCTCGTTCTGCGCCTGGCTCCGCCCCTGGAGGCTCGCATCCGCCACGTTCTGGCAGTTCTGGTTGACCTTGACGTTCGACGCGATCGTCTGCGTGCAGTTGCCGACTCCCCGGGGCGAGAAGCCGTGCAGGCTCGCGGCGCTTGCCGTATTGGCGCCGTGGAGCTCGATGGACGCGGTGCCCGACATCAGGCGCTGCTGCAGACGGGTCAGTCCCGGGCTGGCGTTCGTGGCGGGGGCGAACCCGCCGGGCTGGAACATGGCGACGAGCAGGATCGCTCCCGCCAGGACGCTGAGTCGCCGTTTCATCTCGCGCAACACCTCGGCATCTGTTCGCGGCTTATGCCTGCGCCACGACCGCTCCGCGGATGCGGTCGGGCCGGCGACAGTGGAGCGGGAAGCCGAGCGGGCGGTGGACGGGCGCGGGTTGCTACGTTCGTCGACATAGCGGCGGTTTATCGCCCGGTGCGCGCTCCATGTCAAGGGGCTTATCCACAACCTCGTCGGGAGCGGACCGCCCTATCGGTCTCCGGTGCCTTCGAACATTGCGGATCGCGCGGCGGCTCGCCGCCCGGGCACGCTCACCCACCCGGTTCCGGCGTGCCCGCCCAGGACAGGATGTCCGCCATCAGTCGTGAGTACGAATTGGCCGGGAAGCCGGGCAGCGCAGCCGCGTACCGGGGATCGAGGCCCCAGGACCAGTCGAACGTGCCGGCATCGAAGACGTGGGCGCCGCTGGCCGTGACCCACGCGCTGGCTCCGGCGACGCCCGGAGAGTGGCCCACGAGCGTGACGGGCGTCGCCCCGAGGATCAGGGCCCCGGCCTTTCGGGACAGCAGGTCGATCTCGTCGCCCACGAGCCCCGGCAGTCGCTGGCCCGGCTTCAGGCCCGAATCGGAGGCAAACGACGCCATTCCCGGCCCGACCACGAGCGACCGGAGCCCCTGCACGATGCCGCCGTACGCCTCGCCCAGGAGGTCCGCCACGGGCCTCGACAGCGGTGGGCTCGAGAACTCGCTGGTGACGTCGCGAAGGTCGGTCGCGGCGACCGGATCCTGGGTCGCGCTCTTCCAGCAGACGACGGTGCGGTCGGCGACGCCGGCGGCCGACGGCGCCGTGCGGACCTGCCAGTAACCCATGTCGGCGCCCATGCCCAGGATGCCCACGCCCGCGCGTTGCGCCGCGTCGAGGGCGGCCCGATCGCCCCTCAGCCAGTACTCGGGGTGGCCGGAGAGGATGACGGTGCGAGCGTCGGTGACAAGGGCGGGGTCGTGCGCGACGTCGATGTCGGTGGCATACGCAGGCCGGTACCCGTGGTCCTCGATCCAGACCCACAGCGGAAAGTCCAGCCGGAACACGGTCCCGGCGCCGTAGCCGTGCTCGAATGGCCGGTCGAAGCTCGCCTCGACCGCCCGCGGTCGCGGCCCTCGGTACCAGCCGTAGAGATCCGTCCCGCCCCACCCGTTGTACGCCTCGTACGTCAGCATCGGCACCACGACGAGCAGGGGTGCCGGAGCCGACGGACGCACGACGAATGGGATGTAGGACGCCCGGCCATCGGGCAGGCTGCACTTCACGAGGTAGAAGCCGCTCGTCCACGATGCGGGGACGGTCAGGGTGTAGGAGATGGGCCATGTGTCCTCGACCCGGCCCGTTACCGGGTCCGCCGGGGCGTCCCGGTGCCACCGGACGGCCACCCCCGGCACGGTGAGCACGTGCCGGGCGTCACCGGCGCCGACGCGGAAGACATCGAGCCGGACGGTCGAGGCTCGCGAGCGGATGTGGAAGCTGAGGGTTCCTCCGGGCAGCACGCTCGTCTGTCCCGCATAACCCGCGACGGCGGCAAGGTCGGGGCGATCCAGCCGCCAGTCGTCCGGGGCGGCGCCCGGAGAGACGGGGACGGGCGGCTCTCCGTACTGGTAGTCCGCCAGGAGCTCGGCCTCGTTCGGCCGCGGGCCACCGATCGTGCGGACGGCTCACTTCCGGCGGCGGCGGCCGCAGCGGCGAGGCGACGGGCGTGGCGGCAGGCGACGGGTGGAGCGCCGGTGCGACGAGGATGGGCACGGCGGAATGCCCCGGCACGATCGGAGAGGCCGAGGAGCACGAGTACGACGACGACCAGGAGCGCGGTGGCGCGGCGAACGGGCACGGGTCGATTCTGGCCCGCCGGTGAGCGCGCCGTGTGGCGCGGCTGACGGCGGCCGGCCGTAGGGGCCCTACGTCCCCGCCGCGCGCGGATACGTGCCGAGGATGCGCACCATCGACGCGTCCGCAGACAGGTCGACCGCGACCCGTCCGGCCTGGCCGGCGTCGGCGTCCAGGTCGACCCAGAAGACGTACTCCCAGGCACGATCCCGGCTGGGACGCGACTCGAGCTTGCTCATGTTGAGGCCCGCGCGCGCAAAGACGCCGAGGCAGCGGTGCAGCGAACCCGGCTCGTTGCGCACCGCCAGGACCATGGTCGAGCGCATGAGGGCCGCCGATCCCTCGCCCCGTGCGAGCTCGGACGCGACGGATGCAACTGACTCCGGCCGCGCGACGACCAGGAACCGGGTGCGGTTGTCGGACACCTGCTGGATATCCTGCGCGAGGATCTCCAGCCCGAACAGCGCGGCGGCCCTGGGGGACAGCACGGCCGCGGCCGCGCGCTCGCCGCGCTCCACGATCATCTTCGCGGCACCCGCCGTGTTGTAGGTCGTCAGCAGGGTCCAGGGCCGCGTGCGCAGGAACCGCTCCGCCTGGCCGAGCGCCTGGATGTGCGAGTAGACGCGCTCGATCCCGTCGAGGGACTGGCCGGGCAGCGCCGCGAGGCACAGCCGCACGGGCACGACGAGCTCGCCGGCAATCTGCAGGTCGTGCTCCAGCAGGAGGTCGTACGTCTCGCGCACGGTGCCGTTGACCAGGTTCTCGATGGGCACCATGCCGGCGGCGATGCCCGGCTCCGTCGGAGCATCTCCGGGCACACAGCCGGCCGTGACGGCCTCGAAGACCTCCCGGAAGCCGGGCACGGGCACCGTCATGGGCGCCGGGAACGCGGCCAGGACCGCGTCCTCCGCGAAGGCGCCCGGCTCGCCCGAGTACGCAACCCGGAGGCCGCTCATTGGCGACGGTGCGGCGTGCCGACCGGCGGAAGCGCGGCGCCGGCCGGGCGGGCCCGGGCCGGTAGAGGCGCGGCACCGGACGGGCGGGCCCGGGCCTGGAGCAGGCAGGCGCCGGCCGCAGGAGGCCGGCCCGCATTCACCTCTCGAACCACCGCGACGGCTCGTGGTCGATGTCGTCGTACTCCACCGACGGCGTCGCGGCCCCGCCGACATGCCGGCCCACGTCCCTTGCGGCGTCGGTGGCCCCGGCCCAGTGCTCCTCTGCCAGGAGCGCGTTGATCGCCTCGACGTAGGCCTCGACCGAGCAGGCGATCGTGTTGGTTCCCTGGCACGCGCCGAGGTAGCGCCCCTCCCCGCGCGGGCCTTCAGCGCCCGCCGGCGGCGCGACCTCGACCTCGACGCGTCCCTGCGCGTCGGGCCCCTCGCCGAGCGAGACCACCCGGTAGGCGACGAGGCGCGGATGCCCGGACAGGACACCGGCGAGGGCGCGGTCCACGGCCTCGTACAGCGCGTCGACGGCGCCGTTGCCCTCGGCCGCGGCCTCCCAGACATGCTCGCCCGCCTGGACCACGACCGCCGCCCGGCTCTGCACATTCGAACCGGTGGAGCAGGTCCAGCGGGCCAGGCGGATGGCCCCCTCGGTGGTGGTGTCGATCATCTGCTGCCTCCTTCGGCGACCGTGGCCGGGGCCACCGCTGCGGTGCCCGTCCCGGGGACGGGAGCCGTGGTCGTGAAGTGGCGCTCGTCACGGCGGCGCAGCTCCGCACCGCCCTTCCAGAGCGCGTACTCCAGCGAGTCCCCCAGCGCCTGGAAGGACGCGGCGATGATGTTCGTGTCCGAACCCACCGTGGACCAGGTGTCGCTCTCGCTGCTCAATTCGATGAGGACCCGGGTGCGGGCGGCCGTGGCCGACCCACCGTCCAGGATCCGCACCTTGTAGTCGACGAGGTGGACCCCGTCGAGCTGCGGGTAGAACGCGCCGAGCGCCTTGCGGAGCGCCGCGTCGAGCGCGTTCACCGGGCCGTTCCCGTCGGCGGCCGTGTGGAGGACCTCGCCCTCCACCTCGACCTTGACGGTGGCCTCCGCCCGGAGCTCCCGTCCCTCTCGGTGCTCCACGAGCACCGTGTAGTCGATGAGCCGGAACGGCGGCCGGTAGCCGGACTGGAGCCGGCGGATGAGCAGCTCGAAGGAGGCCTCGGCCCCCTCGAAGCTGGCGCCCTCCGCCTCGAGCCGCTTGATGATGCGGCTGAGCTCGCGCGGGTCGACGACGCCCTCGAGCCTGTGCCCCAGCTCCTCCGCGCGCCACTGCGTGTTGACGCGACCGCCGAGCTCGCTGACCACCAGGCGCGTCTGGTTGCCGACCAGTTCGGGGTCGACGTGCTGGTACGCGTGACGGACACGCGCCGTCGCCGCGCCGTGCACGCCGCCCTTGTGGGCGAATGCGCTCTGGCCGACGTACGGCTGGTGGTCGTCGGGCGCGAGGTTCGCGACCTCGGCCACGTAGTGCGACAGGTCGGCGAGGCCGCGCAGGTCCACGCCGGACGGCACGGTCTCCATGCCCGCCTTCAGGGCGAGATCCGCCCAGATCGTGACGATGTTGGCGTTGCCGCAGCGTTCCCCGTAGCCGTTCACCGTGCCCTGCACGTGCCGGACCCCGGCCTGCACCGCGGCCAGCGAGTTCGCCACCGCGAGGCCGGCGTCCTCGTGGACGTGGATGCCCCAGGTGACGGGAAGGTCGAGCGTCGCGATGACGTCGCGCACGATGGCCCCGACCTCGTCGGTGAGGCAGCCGCCGTTCGTGTCGCACAGGACCAGGCTCGTCGCGCCGGCGGCGTACGCGGAGCGGAGCGTCGCGAGGGCGTAGGCGCGGTCGGCCTTGAAGCCGTCGAAGAAGTGCTCGGCGTCGTAGATCACCTCGCGGCCGGCTGCGGCGCAGTACGCCACCGAATCGCCGATCATCGCGAGGTTCTCGTCGGCGGTCGCGCCGAGCACCTCCGTCACGTGGAGGAGCCAGCTCTTGCCGAAGATCGTGACGACAGGAGTCGCCGCGTCGACGAGCGCGCGCAGGTTGGGGTCCTCCTCCGGCCGGTTCGACCGGTGCCGGGTGGATCCGAAGGCGGCGAGCCTCGCGTTGCGCCAGGTGAGCCCCCTCGCGAGCTCGAAGAACTCCTCGTCCTTCGGGTTGGAGCCGGGCCAGCCGCCCTCGACGTACGGGAAGCCCGCCTCGTCGAGCCGTCGCGCGATCTTGATCTTGTCGGCCAGCGAGAGCACCAGGCCCTCGCTCTGCGTCCCGTCGCGGAGTGTCGTGTCGTAGAGCAGCACGCGGTCATTCATCAGGGCAGTCCCAGCAGCGTGTTGGTGGCCACCATCGTCGCCGTGTCGGTATCCAGATCGCCGCCGGCCTCGCCCCTGGCGGGTGCGAACCGGGACAGCCGGGCCACGACTTCGTCCGTGAAGGCCCTGGTCCCCAGGACGCGCACGTCCCGGTCGCCGGCGCCGACGCGGGCCAGGTCGGTCGTCCGCAGCCCTTCCTGGAGCGCGGACCGCACGGCGGCCTCGATCGCCCCGGCGGCGTCCGCCCGTCCCAGCGACCAGCGCAGCATCATCGCCCCGGAGAGGATCGCCGCGATCGGGTTCGCCCGGTCCTGGCCGGCGATGTCCGGCGCCGAACCGTGGATGGGCTCGTACAGGCCGTGCAGTCCGTGCGCCGTCCGCCGCGCTCCCACCGACGCCGAGGGCAGCATCCCGAGCGAGCCCGTCAGCATCGCGGCCTCGTCGGAGAGGATGTCGCCGAACAGGTTCTCGGTGACGAGCACGTCGAACGAGCCCGGTTCCCGGATGAGCATCATCGCGGCGGAGTCCACCAGCCGGTGCTCGACGTGCACGTCGGGGAACTCCGGCGCGACCTCCTCGACCACCTTGCGCCACAGCCGGCTGGACGCCAGCACGTTCGCCTTGTCGACGCTCGTGAGCCTGTGCCGGCGTCCGCGCGCCAGCTCGAACGCGAGCCGCACCACGCGCCGGATCTCGTGCTCCGTGTACCAGAGCGTGTCGACCGCGACGCGGCCCTCCGGGGTCCGTCGCTCCTCCGACGGACGCCCGAAGTAGATCCCGCCCGTCAGCTCCCGCACGATGAGGACGTCGACGCCCCGCAGCACCTCGGGCCGCAGGGTCGAGGCGTCGAGCAGCGCGGGCTCCACCGTCACCGGCCGGAGGTTGGCGAACAGCTCGAGACCGCCACGCAGCGCGAAGAGCGCCTGCTCGGGCCGGACGACGGCGTTGGGATCGTCCCAGCGCGGGCCGCCGACGGCCCCGAGGTAGACCGCGTCGGCGGCACGGCACGTCTCGAGGTCGTCCTCGCGGATCGGCACGCCGTACGCGTCGATCGCTGCCCCGCCGACCGTCAGCTCGTGCCACTCGAGGGCGAAGCCCCAGGAACGGGCGGCGGCGTCCAGGACGCGCCGGCCCGAGGCCACGACCTCGGGCCCCACGCCGTCGCCGGGGATGGAGGCGACGCGGAACGCCGCACCCGCCGGCGACTCGGCCCCCCCGGTTGCACCCGTCACGGGAGGCGCCCGGCCGCGACGGGCTCCGCGTCCCGTCCGCTCCCCTCGGGCCCGGAGGCGCCCGCGGGCCCGGAGCCGCCCGCCAGCGACGCCGCCCGCAGCTTGTTGGCCGCGGTCAGGTACGCCTCGATCGAGGACTCGATGATGTTGGTCGACAGGCCGTGGCCCGTCGCGATCAGGGGCGGCAGCCCGGTGTCGGTGGACCGGTGGCAGCGCACGAGCGCGTTCCCCTGCGCGTCCTCGCCGGCGGTGATCGCGCGGATCTCGTACTCGTCGAGCACGAGCCGCCAGCCGACGATCGGCTCGAGTGCCTCGTCCACGGCGACGAAGAGCGCGTCCACCGGGCCGTTGCCGGTGGCCTCGGCGGTCCTCGTGTCGCCCCCCGCGTTGACGGTCACGCTGCCGGTGGAGCGTCCCCCGTGGGCGCTCGTCACGCTCCAGCCCTCCAGGACGATCCCACCGGGCGCCTCCGACGCGTGCTGGCCCACGAGGGCGAGCAGGTCGGCGTCCGTGACCTCCTTCTTCGCGTCCGCCAGCGCGATCGCCTCGCGATAGACGGCGTCGAGCCCGTCGCCTTCGAGGTCGAAGCCGAGCTCCCGGAGCTTGGTCTGGAGCCCGCGCCGGCCGGAC
Source organism: uncultured Chloroflexia bacterium (assembly GCA_963757865.1). Taxonomy (GTDB): domain Bacteria; phylum Chloroflexota; class Limnocylindria; order Limnocylindrales; family CSP1-4; genus JAJYNJ01. Next base: position 238,251 of record CAVWSU010000013.1, on the reverse strand, counting down.
AGCTTGCCGATCGACAGCGTGCTGCCGGCGAGGCCCACCGACTGGGGCGTCATGATCTCGTAGGTCAGCGGGTTCTTGATCACGCCGTCCTGGTGGATCCCGGATTCGTGGGCGAATGCGTTGCCGCCCACGATCGCCTTGTTGGGCTGGACCACGAACCCGGTGAGGTAGCTGACCAGGCGGCTGGCGTTCGTGAGCTGTTCCGTCTGGACGCGGCTCCCCAGGCCCGGGAACTGCGTGGGGCGCGTGCGAAGCGCCATCACGACTTCCTCGAGCGAGGCGTTTCCGGCGCGTTCGCCCAGGCCGTTGACCGTGACCTCGAGCTGCCGGGCGCCCGCCTGCACGGCGGCGAGCGTGTTGGCCGTGGCCAGGCCGAGGTCGTTGTGGCAGTGCACGCTGACGACGGCGCCCGAACCGACGCGTTCGACGACGCGGGCGACGAGGGAGCCGAACTCGGACGGGATGGCATACCCGACGGTGTCCGGGATGTTGACGGTGGTGGCCCCGGCGTCGACGACGGCCTCGTACACGCGCAGGAGGTACTCCGGGTCGGTCCTGCTGGCGTCCTCGGCGCTGAACTCGATCTCGGCGTCCGGTCCCAGCGCCTGCCGGCCGTAGCGGACCCAGTGGGCCGCCGCCGCGAGCGCCTCCTCGCGGGACATGCGCAGCTTGTGCTTCAGGTGGATGTCGCTCGTGGCGATGAACACGTGCAGGTGCGGACGCTCGGCGACGCGGATCGCCTCGACCGCGCGCTGCGGGTCGCCGTCGCGGCAACGGGCGAGTGCCGCGACCGCGACGCCCTTCGTCTCCCTCGCGATGCGCTGGACGGCGTCGAAGTCGCCCGGCGAGGAGGCCGGGAACCCGGCCTCGATCACGTCGACGTCGAGCCGGACGAGAGCCCGAGCGACCTCGAGCTTCTCGGCCGCCGTCAGTCCGGCCCCCGGGGCCTGCTCGCCGTCGCGGAGCGTCGTGTCGAAGATCCGTACGCGGCCCGGCTCCACGCCGGGCCCGGCTACGGGTACGGTCACCTCGCGCCTCCCTTTCCGCTCGACTGCTCGGCGGAGGCCTGCGCCTGTTCCGGACGGACCTCGACCGGGTTCAGCCAGCGCATCTTCGAGCGCAGCTCGGCGCCGACGCGTTCGATCTGGTGATCCTGGTCCTGCCGGCGCAGCCGGTTGAATTCCGGCCGCCCGGCAGCGTTCTCCGCGATCCAGTTCCGGGCGAAGGTCCCGTCCTGGATCTCGGCCAGGATCTGCTGCATCGTCTGTCGCACGTGGTCGTCCACGATCCGCGGGCCCGAGACGTAGTCGCCGTATTCGGCCGTGTCGCTCACGCTGAAGCGCATGAAGTTGAGGCCGCCGCGCTGCATCAGGTCCACGATCAGCTTGAGCTCGTGCATGACCTCGAAGTAGGCGAGCTCCGGCTGGTAGCCCGCGCCGACGAGGGTCTCGAAGCCGTTCTTCACCAGGTTCGAGACGCCGCCGCACAGCACGGCCTGCTCTCCGAACAGGTCGGTCTCGGTCTCTTCGGCGAACGTCGTCTCGAGGATGCCCGCACGTGTCGCACCGAGCGCGCGGGCGTAGGCGAGCACGCGGGCGCGCGCCGTTCCGGATGCGTCGCGATGCACGGCGAACAGCGCGGGCACGCCGCCGCCCTCCACGTAGACGGAGCGGACCAGGTGACCCGGACCCTTGGGCGCGACCATACCCACGTCGACCCCGCCGGGCGGGTCGATCAGGCCGAAGTGGATGTTGAACCCGTGGGCGAAGAGCAGCAGGTGGCCGTCGCCCAGGTTGGGCGCGATCTCGGCGTCGTAGACGGCCTTCTGGGACGTGTCCGGCACGAGGATCATGCTTGCGTCCGACTGGCGGACCGCCTCGCCCACGTCCGCGACGCGAAGGCCGGCCTCGGCCGCCACCGTGCGGCTCTTGCTGGCCGGCGCCAGGCCCACCACGACGTCGACGCCCGAGTCGCGCAGGTTGAGCGCGTGCGCGTGGCCCTGGCTCCCGTAGCCGATGATGGCCACGGTCCGGCCCTGCAGCGCGGCGGGATCCGCGTCGTCGTCGTAGTACATGCGTGCCGTCACTTGCCTGCCCCCTCGTACTCCACGATCTGCGGTCCGCGCACCATCACGGTCGTGCCCGTTCGAACCATCTCCCTGATGCCGAACCCGCCGACCAGCGCGACGAGCGCGTCGATCTCGTCCTCGGTGCCGGTCGCCTCGACGATCACGGAGTCCGCGGCGACGTCGACGACCCGGCCCTTGTACAGCTCGACGATCTTGAGCACCTCGGCGCGCGTGCTGTTGGTGGCCCGCACCTTGATCAGCGCCAGCTCGTGCTCGATGCGCGCCTCCGCCGTCACGTCCTGCACCTTCAGGACGTCGATCAGCCGGTAGAGCTGCTTGGCCGCCTGCTCCACGGCGACGTCGTCGCCCCTCAGCGTGATGGTCATGCGGCTCACGTCGGGACGCTCGGTGTGCCCCACGGCCAGCGAATCGATGTTGAAGTTGCGGGCGCGCATGAGGCTCGCCACGCGGTTGAGGACACCCGGCCGGTTGTTGACGACGGCGACCAGGACGTGGCGGTGGCCGGTGCCCGTGCCCGGCACGTGCCGGGTGGCGGGCGCGGCGGCAGCGGGCGTACCGGGGGCGCCCGGATCACGTGGAGCCGCCGGCGCGGCAGATGCGGCGGGTGCCGCCCGCCGGGGTGCGGCACCGAGGGCGCCGGCGCCGGTCCCGCCTCGGAGACGGTCGATCCCGTGGCCGTCGCCGTCCGGCGCGTCATCGGGTCGGTCATTCGTCGGCCCCTCCCCACTCCTCGATCAGGTCCGACAGCCCCTTGCCCGCCGGCATCATGGGGAACACGTTCTGCTCGTCGGCGATGCGGAAGTGCAGCAGGGCGGGTCCGTCGATCGCCCGGGCCGCCTCGATGGCCGCCGGCACCTCCTCGGGCGTGGTCGCGCGGAAGCCGGGGATGCCGTAGGCCTCGGCCAGCTTCAGGAAGTCCGGCCCGAGCAGGTGCGAGGAGTGGTAGTTGCCCGCGTAGATGAGCTCCTGCCACTGCCGGATCATGCCCAGCTTGTTGTTGTCGAGGATCGCGATCCGCACGGGGATGTGGTCCTGGACGAGCGTGGCCAGCTCCTGCATCGTCATCTGGAAGCCGCCGTCGCCGCAGATGGCCCAGGTCTCCTTGTCCGGCCGGCCGACGGCGGCGCCCATGGCCGCGGGCAGCGCGTACCCCATCGTCCCGAGGCCGCCGGAGCTGAGGTGCGAGTTCGGCCGTCGGTAGCCGGCGTACCGCGCCATCCACATCTGGTTCTGGCCGACGTCCGCGACGAGCGTCGCGTCGTGGCCGGTCGCGGCGCCGATCTGCTCGATCACGTAGTCCGCGGAAAGCAGGCCGTCACGCCACGCGCCCGATCCGTGCCAGCTGCGCGCCTCGGACTCGTGCCGCCACTCCGCGAGCTGCGCGAAGTAGCCGGCGCGTTCCTCGGGACGCTTCTCGGCCACGAGCGGAACCAGCGCGTCCAGCACGCGCCCGACATCTCCCACGATGGGCACGTCCACCGAGACGTTCTTGCCGATCTCGGCGGGATCGATGTCGACGTGCACGATCTTCGCGCCCGTCGCGTACGTGCTCACCTTGCCGGTGACACGGTCGTCGAACCGCATGCCGAGCGCGATCAGGAGGTCGGCCGACTGGATCGCCCGGTTGACGTGCTTCCAGCCGTGCATGCCCATGTAGCCGTAGCTCAGGGGATGCTCCTCGTCGATGGCGCCCACGCCGAGGAGCGTGTGGGCGACGGGGATCTGCGTCTTCTCGGCGAAGCGCCTCAGCTGTTCCCAGGCATTGGCCAGCAGGATGCCGTGGCCGGCGAGGATCACCGGGCGAGCGGCCTCGTCGATGAGCCTGGCCGCGACGCGCAGCTGTCGTGGATGTCCCTCGAACGTGGGCCGGAACCCGGGGATCGCGGCGAGCACCGTTTCGTCGTCCGGGTGGCGGGCCTGCGTCTCCTGCTGGAGCGCGTCCTTGGTGATGTCGATGTGCACGGGGCCGGGGCGCCCGGTTCGGGCGATGTGGAAGGCTTCCGCGAACACCTGCGGGAGCTCGTCGGCGTCGCGGACCAGGTAGTTGTGCTTGGTCATCGGCAGCGTGATGCCCGTGATGTCGATCTCCTGGAACGCGTCCTTGCCGAGCAGCGCGGCGGCGACGTTGCCGGTGATGGCGACCATCGGGATGGAATCGAGCATGGCCGTGCCGATGCCGGTCACGAGGTTCGTGGCACCGGGCCCGGACGTGCCCAGGCAGACACCGACCCTGCCCGTGGCCCGTGCGTACCCGTCGGCGGCATGGGCCGCACCCTGCTCGTGCCGCACCAGGACGTGCCGCAGCTCCGGGTAGTCGCCGAGGACGTCGTAGAGGGGAAGGACCACGCCACCGGGATAGCCGAAGAAGACGTCGACGCCCTGCCGGAGAAGCGCCTCGCACACGACGTCCGCGCCGATGCGCGTGCGGCCCCGCGGCTTCGCGTCACGCAGCATCTCCGAGCGCGCACGCTCGACGGCGGTCGCCTCCGGTGTCCCGGCGGCCGGAAGATGCCGGCCGGCATCGTGGGCGGCAGGAGCGCCCTGGACCGCTGCCGCCGCTCCGCGCGAGCCACCACCGTCGCCGGCCCGCCCGTTCCCGGAACGCCGCTCCGCGGCCGTGTCCCCTCTCGTGATCGTCATCCGGATCTCCCGCTGCACAAAACGAAAGACCCTCGCCACCCGGCGAGGGTCCCTGATCGGTTCCGGTCTCTGCGCCTAGCGGCGCACGCTCCGTCTCCCGTCAGGCTCCCGCCGGGAGCCGGTAATAAGGGAGAGCACCCCCTGGCCGAGGAGCCGGAGGATGCCGAGGAGCGTTACGTCGACGGAGGAGTCAGCGGGCAGACGGACGGGCACCCGGCGACCATCGGCCGTGACGGCGATGGCGACGCGGTCCCTGTTCGTGTTCGTCTGGCCCAACGGGGACTCCAACCTGCGGTTGAGGCGCGAGTGTACGCCGTGCCTTCGACTCTTGTCCACATGTCAACGATTGCAGGTGTATTGCCCGTGGCCCCGGGCCACCCGGCAGCGAGCGCAACCGTGACAGGGGCGCCGCCCGGCAGCGACCCCGTGGGCCCGCAAGCAGACGGTCCGCTTCCCCGCAACAATGGAGTGCATGGATCGCCCCATCGGGAAGGCACGCAGCCTCACCCTCACGTCCCTGGCCCATTTCACGAACGATGGAACGGTCTTCTTCGTCCCCGTGATCGCCGCCATCGTCGCGACCCACCGGAGCGTGCAGCCGGTCGTGGTCACGCTCATGTTCCTGGTCTTCTACTCGACGTCCACGGTGTTCAGCCTGTTCGTGGGGCGGCTGTCGGATCGCATGGGCCGGCCCGGGTCGCTCATGGGGCTGGGCCTGGGCATCGTGTCGACCGGCCTGCTGGGCTTCTACGTGGCGCTCTCGGCCACGAGCGGCGCGGTGCTGGTGGTCGCCCTGCTGGCCTCCGCCTTCCTGACCGGCGCCGGCAGCTCCTTCTATCACCCACTCGGCGCGTCACTCCTTCAGAAGTCGTTCCGCGACCGCTCGATGGGGACGGCGCTCGGCGTGAACGGGGCGCTCGGGAGCCTGGGGCGCGCGTCCTACCCCTCGCTGTACTTCGCGGCCGCGGCCCTGATCGGCGGCTACGGGTCGGTGGCGCTGTTCGCGATGGTGGGGATGGCGGCGGGACTCATCATCTGGCTCGGGTCGCGCGTGGGAGGCGCGGGTCCGCGGCTCGGTGTTGGCGCCGGGTCCAGGGAGAGGGCGGCGGACCCGGTGAGCGGCGCGCTGCCGGTCGTGGCGGCGGGCGAGAGGGCGGCGTCCGAGGGCGCATCGTCGGCAGGTGCGGCGGCAGGCGCGGCGGCGGGGAGCCGAGGGGGCAGGTCGTCGGACACGCTCACACGCGGCATCGTCACCCTCACCCTGGTTGCCTTCCTGCGGTCGTCGGCCACGCAGGGCATCGCGTCGTGGATCCCGACCTACCTGGCGACGCAGAAGGGCCTGGGGGTCAGCGCCGACCTCGGCCTTGCGGTGACCACGATGTACGCCGCAGCCATCATCGGGCAGCCGACGTTCGGCCTCCTGGTCGACCGGTTCGACAAGCGGGCCGTGCTCGCGACGAGCTCGATCGGCGGCGCCGCGTCGATCCTCGGGTACCTCGCCTTCGGCACCGGATGGATCGGGACGGCGTGGCTGTTCTCGTTCGGTTTCTTCGTGTTCAGCGGGTTCCCGCTGCTGCTCTCGATGGTCGGCGACTACGTGCCGAAGGGCGAGACGTCCCTGGCGAATGCCCTGGTCTGGGGCTTCGGCTCCACCGCGGGCGGCGCCATCGGACCGCTGATCACCGGCGCCCTCATCGGCGGGGACTACGCGAGGCTGGGGACGGCGTTCACCGTGCTGGCCGGCGCCGCGATCGTGTCGGGGATGGCGACCGTGCTGGTCCCTCGAGCGCAGCGTCCGTCGAGGATGCGGGCCTTCGCCTGACCGCGGGCGGGGAACCGCATCGGGCCCCCGGCCGGGTACGGGCTCCGGTTCCGCGTCTCGCGTCCGCCCGGCGGCGCATCGGGCCCGGGTGGGGGCTCCGACTCGGCTGCCGACGCCTCCGCCGGCCTCTCGGGCCCGGTCTGGTACGCTGCAGATCCAGTCCCCACCCGCACGAGATCGAGCCATGGCCGATACGCACCGCCCGCGCACCCTGGTCGAGAAGATCTGGGACCAGCATGTCGTGCTCCAGGAGGAGGGCGCGCCGGCCATCCTCGCGGTCGACCTCCATCTCGTCCACGAAGTGACCAGCCCCCAGGCCTTCACCGGGCTTCGCGAGCGCGGCCTTCCCGTCCGGCACCCCGATCGGACGGTCGCCACCGAGGACCACTCGATCCCGACACTGCCGCGCGGGCGCGGCCTGCCGGTCGTCGACACCGAGGCCGCCTTCCAGGTGGCGGAGCTCGAACGGAGCTGTCGCGACTTCGGCATTCCGCTGCACGGGATGGACTCCGAAACGCGCGGCATCGTCCACGTGATCGGGCCGGAGCTCGGCCTCAGCCAGCCGGGCATGACCATCGTCTGCGGCGATTCCCACACGGCGACACACGGGGCGGTCGGAGCTCTCGCCTTCGGCATCGGGACGACCGAGGTCGAGATGGTGCTCGCGACGCAGACCCTGCTGCAGCGACGTCCGAAGACGTACGAGGTCCGGGTGGACGGCCGGCTCGGGCCGGGCGTGTCGGCCAAGGACATCATCCTCGCGCTGATCGCCCGCATCGGGATCGGCGGCGGCAACGGGCACGTGTTCGAGTACACGGGCGAGGCCATCCGGTCGCTCGGCATGGAACAGCGCATGACGATCTGCAACATGTCGATCGAGGGCGGCGGCCGGGCGGGACTCGTCGCGCCGGACGACACGACGTTCGAGTACCTCCACGGCCGGCGGTACGTGCCGCAGGGCGCGGCGTGGGACGCGGCGGTCGAGGGCTGGCGACGGCTCCCCACCGACCCGGGCGCGACCTACGATCGGAGCATCACGCTCGACGCGTCGGCGCTGGAGCCCATGGTCACGTACGGCACGAACCCCGGCATGGGCGTCGCGGTCACGGGACGCGTGCCGTCGCCGGCGGATGCGAGCGACGACGCGGGGCGGCGTGCCCTGGAGAAGGCGCTCGCCTACATGGAGCTGACCCCGGGCGAGCCAATCGCCGGGCGGAAGGTCGACGTCGTCTTCCTGGGCTCGTGCACCAACAGCCGGATCGGCGACCTCCGCCAGGCCGCGGCGATCCTGCGCGGCCATCGCGTGGCAGACGGGACGCGGCTCCTCGTGGTGCCCGGATCCCAGCAGGTCAAGGCGCAGGCCGAGCGCGAGGGCCTCGACGAGGTGTTCCGCGCCGCCGGCGGGGAGTGGCGCGAGTCGGGCTGCTCGATGTGCATCGCCATGAACGGCGACCAGCTCGAGCCCGGCCAGTACGCGATCAGCACCAGCAACCGGAACTTCGAGGGGCGCCAGGGCACCGGCGGTCGCACGTTCCTCGCATCGCCGCTGACCGCGGCGGCAAGCGCCATCGCGGGAGTCGTCGCGGATCCCCGGCCGCTCGTCGATCGCGATCCCGTCGCCGTGGAGGGCCGCTGACATGCGGATCATGGCCACCGTCGCCGGTCGGGTGCCGGCAGCCCGTCGCGTCGTGGGAGGTCGCTGAGATGTCCGAGCCCCTGACCGCCTTCACGAGCCGCGTGATCCCGCTGCCGGCGGAGAACGTGGATACGGACCAGGTCATCCCGGCGCGCTACCTCAAGACGACCGAGAAGTCCGGGCTCGCGGACGGCCTGTTCTTCAACTGGCGCTATCTGCCCGACGGCTCCCCGCGGCCCGAGTTCGTGCTCAACCGGCCGGAGATGGCGGGACGCGCGATCCTGCTGGCCGGGGCCAACTTCGGACCCGGGTCGTCGCGCGAGCACGCGCCGTGGGCGCTCCTGTCGTGGGGCATCCGGGCCGTGATCTCGACCGGCTTCGCGGACATCTTCCGGGCGAACTCGCTGAAGAACGGGCTGCTGCCGATCGACGTGTCGCCCGAGCGGCACGCGGCGCTGTTCGACCTCGTGGCGGCCGACCCGGATGCAGAGCTCACCGTCGACCTGCGGGCACAGCAGGTCCGCGTGCATCCGACGACCGGTGGCGCGGACGATGCGTTCGGCTTCGAGATCGACCCGTTCGCCCGCCGGATGCTCCTCGAGGGAACCGACGAGATCGGCTACGTGCTGGCCCGGCTGCCGGCGATCGAGGCCTGGGAGGCGGCGAACCCCGCCCGCGTGAACACGCTCGCGTAGCTACCTCGGGCGATCGCAGGCGCAGCCGCGCAGGCCACGGGCGACGCGGCTGACGCGCCGTTGACGCGCGGGGGTGGGCGAGCGCGATCGACGGGTGCGGCCGAAGACCAGTGGCGCAGCATCCCGAGTGCCGCCTCAGACCTCGAGAGGGAGCGGGTAGATCTCGGCTGGCGGGATGCCATTGCGGGTATGGATGCGCTGCACCGCTTCAGCGCTCGGCGCCTCAGAGAGACAGAACACGTTCCCGCTGGCCGGGTCGGCCCAGGCATGCTCGAAACTCACGCCCTCGTCGGCCTGAATCGCCAGATCGCCGGCGTGGGCCGCGACGAGGGCCTCGGACGTGATGCCGACCATGCCGTGGTGGACATCCATGAACTTGGGCATGACCAGACCTCCCTGGGCGCACGCGCCCACCCGCGGATGGGTCGGGCTCGCCATTGGCCCCGCGCGACGGTCGAGGCGACCGCGTGGAGACGCCGCGCTGGTCGGAAGCCGGTGGGCTCCGGTGCCTCCCTCCCGCAGCGGCCAGTATCGCGCGCCGGCCCGCCGGCGGGAAGCCCCTCCACGCGAACCGTGCCCGTGCCGTCGAACGCCGTGGAGCGGCTCTACTTCGCCGGAACGCTCCCGGTTGTGGCGGGACGATCGGCCGGCGCCGGCTCGACTCGAGTCCGTGACGGCCACCACGCACGGTCTCCGACCAGCGTCGTGACGGCAGGCACGAGGATCGACCGCACGATGAACGTGTCGAGCAGCACCCCGATCGCCACCGCGACCCCGACCTGGAACAGGACCACGAGTGGCGCCGACGCCATCGAGCCGAACGTCCCGGCAAGGATCAGGCCGGCAGACGTGATCACGGCACCCGTGCGCCCCGAAGCGACGCGGATTCCCTCCCGGATCGGGCGGCGCTGGCTTTCCTCGCGCACCCGGCTCATCAGGAAGATGTTGTAGTCGGAGCCCAGGGCGACCAGCAGCACGAACACCATCAGCGGCAGGAAGTAGTTGATCCCGGGCTGGCCGAACACGGACTGGTACAGCCACGAGGACAGGCCGATCGTGCTCAGGTACGAGAGCAGCACGCTGAGCACGAGGTAGAGCGGCGCGACGATCGCACGCAGCAGCACGATCAGCACGAGCAGGACGCCGAGCACCGTGATCAGCGCGACATGCTGGAAATCGGTGTCGAGCGCGGTCTGCGTGTCCGCCAGCTCGGCCGTCGGGCCGCCCACGTAGGCGTGCGCTCCGGTCCCGAACTGCCCGGCCATGGGATCCAGCGTGGATCGTGCGAGGCGGATCGTGTCGAACGCTGGCACCGAGTACGGGTCGTCGCTGGTGACGAGGTAGAGCCGGGCGACCGAGTGGTCGGCCGACAGGAACGCCGACACGGCCGAGTCCACCTGCGCCCCGGCGGTTCCGCCGAGCCCGGTCGGGATGAACAGGTCGTCCGGCCGGGCCGCGTACGCGGCGGCGAGCGAGTCGAGGTCGGTCGGCAGGCGGCCGAAGGTCGCGGCGATCTGTTCCTGCAGCGCCGTCGCCTCCGGCGTCGCGGGCAGACTCTTCGGGAACAGCAGGGCATCGGGCTGGCCGGCGAAGTCGGTCGCCATCGCGGACAGCGCATCGGCGAGGTCGCCGGCTGCGGCTGCCGCGCCGGCGGCCTGTCCCGTGGCCTGCGCCTGCTGCAGCGCAAGCAGGTCGGCCGTCGCCCGCTCGAACGCCGGGAGCTGCGCCGTGGCCGGATAGGCGGTCGCGAGCTCCTCGAGGTAGCCCGCGACCGACTGGAGCGCGGCGCGCGGATCGGAGCCGGATGAGATGGGCGCGGCGAGCGCCGCCGAGAGGGCCCGCAGCTGCGCCGGGATCTGGCCGCCCGCCCGGAGCCGTGCGAGCAACCCGGGCGCCGATCCGAGATCCGCCAGGGCGGTCGAGTAGGCCGATCCGGACGCCACGGACGGGAACGCCGTGCCGAGCGCCTTCACGTACGAGGTCGCCGACGCGATTCCGGCGGACACGGACGGCTCGAGCAACGCGTTCGGATCGTTCCCTGCCCCGCTCCCGGAGTCCGACGAGCCGGAGGACCCATCGGAGGCGAAGCCGGCCGCCATCGAGGCCAGCTGCTTCGACGGCACGTACGCATCGGGCACGCTGCCGTCGCCCGAGGGCGAGATCACGCTCGTCACGCTCTGGACCCCCGCCGTTCCCACGAGCGCCCGCGTGGCGGTTTCGATCTTCGCCAGCGACGCGGGGGCCAGCAGGTCCGTGCCGGGCGCCGCCTCGATCACGCCTGTCGCCGGCATGATCCTGCCCTTGCCCAGGTGCTGCGAGACCAGGTCGAAGCCGATGCGCGCGTCGGACGTGGCCGGAAGGTCCGCCAGCACGTCGAAGTTGGTCCGCATGGCGGGGATGCCCGCGACCGGGACGAGCAGCGCGACGAGGAGCACGGCGGTGACGAGGCCCGGCCGCCGTGAGACGCCTCCGGCGAGGCGGGCGAACAGGCTGCGCGGGTCCACCACGGATTCGTCGCGCTCGTGCCGCGGCCAGAACAGGTAGTGGCCGAAGATCCCGAGCAGCGCCGGGGCAAGGGTCAGGCCCGCGATGAGCGTCACGAAGACCGCGACGGCGAGGGCGGGCCCGGTCGTCTGGATCATCCCGAACGACCCGAACGCCATGGAGCCCAGCCCGACGATGACGGTGGCCGCGCTGGCGCTGATGACCGCGCCGATGCGCCGGACGGTCGCCTGGGATGCCGCGTGCCAGTCGCCGCGGCTGACCTCCTCCCGGAAGCGCGAGATGAGGAAGATCGTGTAGTCGGTGCCGACGCCGAACACCAGCACGACGACGAAGGTGTCGAGGAGGGACGAGATCTTCCAGCCGGCCTCGGCGAGGTACCCCAGGACGCCCCTGGACACGAGGAACGCCGCCCCGATCGTCACCAGCGGAACCAGGGCCGCGAGCGGGGCCCGGTAGATCAGCAGGAGGATCACGAGGACCAGGACGATCGTCACGATCGTCGTGCTGTCCGTGCCCTTCAGGATCGCGTCCATGTAGTCGACGCTGATGCCGGCCGAGCCGGTCACGTGCGCCTGCAGCCCGGCCGGCGGACCCTGCGCCAGGCGGTCGCGCAGGGCCGCGACGGCGTCCCCGGCTCCGCCCGCGAGCGAGGCCACCTTCAGGTTGACGGTCATCAGCTCGAGCTGGCCGTCGGGGCTTCGCATCATGGATGCCAGCTCGGGGTTCGACTCGGGCGTCTCGACGCTCGTCACGACGTCACGCAGCGTCGAGGGCGCAGTCGGCCCGGTGATCCAGGTCGCGAGGTCGCCGATGTAGGCCTGGTCGGCATCCGTGAGCCCGGATGCGCGGGAGAACGAGACGGTCGCAACCCCGGCCGAGACCTCGCCCGGGAAGGCGCGTTCGAGCAGGTTGCGCGCCTCGACCGATTCGGTCGTCGCGGGCAGGAACGAGCTCTGATCCGTGGATCCGACCTTGGCGAGCGAGGGCGCCACCATCGCGGCCGCGGCGGCGGCCACGATCCACGCGACGACGATGACGAACCGGAGCCGGTACGCGAGCGAGCCGAGTCGTTCGAACATGGATCCACCTGCCGGAACGGCACACGAGCCCGCGCGGGCAGCACGAGCACCGCCGAACCGGGCGGCGAGCCAACGGTATGCCGGGACACGCGCCTCGGGACAGCGCCGGGCGGCACGGCTGGCACGGGACGGACGGCAGGCCCTGGCCCGACCGCCTGGATTGTTAGGGCCGTTCTGCCCTACCCCGGACACCCGCTCCGATGGCTCACTAGCGCCGTGAGCAATTCCGACTCCAGTACTCTGAAATCAGAGGAGTCTGCCGGCGGGGGGCGCAACGACACGCACGTCACCCTGGACGCCCTGGGGCCCGGCGCACAGGGCCAGGTCGTCCGGATCGACCCTGCCCTGCAGGCTGAGCTCGTGCAGCACGGCCTGATCGAAGGCGCGGTCGTGCGGCTCGAGTCGCGGGCGCCGTTCGGCGGCCCGGTCGTCGTCGGCGTCGGAAGGGCTCGGCTCGCGATCGGACGCGGGCTGGCTCGCGCAATCCGGGTCGAGCGCATCGCGTGACCGGTTGTCACGATCGGGCGGCTGGCGACGCCCGTGAGCTCGGGGCCCGCGCGGACCTGCCGGTGGTGGCCCTCGTGGGCCGCCCGAACGTAGGCAAGAGCACGCTCTTCGCCCGCGTCACCTCCCGGTACGCGGGCTCGGCCAACGCACCCGGAACCACCGTCGGCGCGGAATGGCGACGGGTGTCCGAATCCGGCCGCGATTCCTGGCTCGTCGACCTGCCCGGGACGCTGTCGCTCCAGGACCGCCCGACGTCCGGCGACCATGCGTGGGCCCTGCTTCTCGACGTCACCCCCGACGCGATCCTCGTGGTCGTGGACGCGACGGACGTGGGGCGGCACCTTCCGCTGGTGCTCGCCTGCCGCGACCTCGGGCTTCCCGTGGTCGTCGCGGTGAATCTCTCCGACGAGGCGGACCGCCTGCGCATCACCGTGGATACCGGGCGGCTCTCGCAGCTGCTCGTGGCCCCCGTGTTCTTGACGAGCGGCCGCACGGGGGCCGGCGTCGATGCCGCGCTGTCCGCCGCAGTGCGTCTGGCGACCCGGCGGCGGGCGTTCGCGGCCGGACTCGTATCGCCGCGGGGCACCGTCCCCGCCGGCCTCTACGGACCGCAGCTGGAGCTGGAGCTCGACCGCGTGGCGCGCCGCCTGCGGGAAGGTACCTCGCTCGGCGCCGCCGTGCTCGACCCCACCGGCGTGGGGGATTACCTGCACCGGGCGCTCCTCTCCCCTCGCGGCGCGGCGTCGATCGAGCTGTCCGGCCGGCTCGAGCCGCTGCGCTGGCAGCTCGGGGAACGGTGGGCCGGCCAGGTCGTGGCCGACGCACGTGCCTCGGGCGCGAGGGAGTCGCGCGGCGAGCGGCTGGCGCGGCTGAGCACGCAGGCGTGGCCCGGGATTCCCATCCTGGCCGCCCTCGTGATCGGCACGCTGCTGGTCATGATGGCCGCGGGCGGCATCATGTCGGCCGTGCTGGCGGCGGCGTGGGCCGCCACGGCCTCGCCGCTGCTGGCGGTCGCGGTGCCCGCGATCGTGCCGCAGCCACTGATCGCACACACGCTGCTGTGGGCGCTCGACGGCGGCGTCCTGGCCGTGCTGACGGTGGGCATCCCGTACGTGCTGACGTTCTACGTGCTCCTCGCCGTGCTCGAGGACTCGGGCTACCTGACCACGACGGCCGTGCTCACGGACCGGCTGTTCAACGCGCTGGGCCTGCCGGGCCGCGCGGCGATTCCGCTCATCGCCGCGACCGGATGCAACGTGCCGGCCATCTACGGGACGCGCGTCCTGGCCACGCGCCGGGAGCGCCTGCTCGCGTCGTTCCTCGCCACGATGACTCCGTGCTCGGCGCGATCCGCGGTGATCGTCGGTGCGCTGGCGCCGTTCGCAGGCCCGCTGGCGGCCCTCGCGGCGTTCGGCGTGGTGGCGCTGCTCACGGTGGGGGGCGGTGTCGCCGCAAACGCCATGATCCCGGGGCGGCAGCCGCCGCTCGTGCTCGAGCTGACGCCGCTGCGCCGCCCGGTGCCGGCGCTCGTGGCGGCCCGCGCGTGGCACCGCTTCCGGGCGTTCGTGACGGAGGCCGCGCCGTTCATGCTCGTCGGGTCGCTGGTGCTCGGCTTCGTGTACGAGAGCGGCCTGGTCTGGCCGCTCGCCACCGTCACGGACCCGGTGGTCCGGAACTGGCTCGGGCTTCCGTCCGTGGCCGGGCTTGCGCTGGTCTTCGGGTTCCTCCGCAAGGAACTCGCCCTGCAGCTGCTCGTGGCCCTGGCGATCGTGCAGTTCGGGCCGCAGGCGTCGAACCTCGGGCGCTTCATGTCGCCCGCCCAGCTCTTCGTGTATGCGGTGGTCGTCTCCGTGTCGGTCCCCTGTGTCGCCACGTTTGCGGCACTGCGGGCGGAGCACGGCTGGCGCCCCGCGCTGGCGATGTCGGCCGGGAGCCTGGGGATCGCGCTCGGCGCCGGCGGCGTCCTGGCGCGCGTGCTCGGGGCGGCCTGACGCCCGAAGCGGTCGAGTCGAGCGAGGCGCCTGCCGGTCAGCCGGGCGAGGCGCCAGCGGATCAGTCGGGCGATGCGCCGCGCGCCGTGCGGGGGCCGGCGGCCGGGAACGTCCCATCCCCTTCGAGCTCGCCGAAGCCGAGGTGTTCGGCAAGGCGGGCCAGCGGCCCGGGTGCCCACCAGTTCCACCGGCCGAGCAGGCGCATGGTGGCCGGCACCAGCAGGACGCGGATCACGGTCGCGTCGACGAGCACGGCGATCGCCATGCCCACGCCCAGGCTCTCGATCGTGATGATCTTCGCCAGCGCGAAGGCGGCGAAGACGCTGACCATGATCAGCGCGGCGCCGGTGATCACGGACGCGGTCCGCACCAGTCCTTCCTCGACCGCGGCCGTGTTGTCGTTGCTCCGCCGCCACGCCTCCTGCATGCGCGACAGCATCAGCACCTCGTAGTCCATCGAGAGCCCGAAGAGCAGGCAGAACATGATCACGGGGTCGCCGGCGATCGTGTATCCGAGCACCTCGAAGTGCAGCACGTTCGACAGGTTGCCGTCCTGGAACACCCAGACCAGCGCACCGAAGCTGGCCGAGATCGACAGCAGCGTCATGGCCACCGCCTTGACCGGCAGCACGACCGAACCGAAGAGCAGGAACAGGACGGCGAGCATCGCGCCGATCACGATGATCACGAGCGCAGGCAGGCTGCGGTCCATCGACGCCAGGAAGTCGTAGCCGGTGGCCGCGACACCCCCCACCTGGACGCGGATCCCGTCTCCAGGGTCGATCGCGCGGATCGTCGGGATCATCGCCGTCGCGGCCGGCGTGGACGGATCGAGGGGGCTGATCAGGTCGAGCTGGACCGTCGAACCGCGGATGTACGCGGCCGACGCCGCCGCCAGCTGCGCCGGTCGCCGGGAGGCCGGCAGCGACCACACGGCGGCGATCTGGTCGGGCGTCATGGCCTTGCCGGTCGCGGGATCGACGAGCCCGCTGAACGGGCTCTCCACCCTGGTGACGCCAGGCACGGCCGAGAGTCGCGCCGCGTAGGCGGCCAGGGCACGGGCGTTCGCCGGCGATACCGGATCGCCGGGCACGTCCGCCAGGACCTGGATCGGCGTCGTCTCACCCGCGGGGAACTGCCGGGCGATCGTCACGGCGGCGTCGCGGCTCGGCATCCCGGGCGGGTAGATCGAGGCGCCGGGAACGCCCTCCTGCATGCGAAGGAGGGGCGTACCGGCCAGCAGCAGCGCAGCGAGCACCGGCACGAACACGAGCAGCGGGTGGCGCATGACCCAGCGGGCCACCCGTCGCCAGCGCCCGCCTGCATCGGCCGCGGAGGCGCGTATCGGTGGAGGCGGCATCCCTCGCAGGCGTCGCCACGCACCGGACACGCTCAGCGCGTTCACGCGCGGCCCCAGCATGCCGAGCACGGCGGGCAGGAACGTGAGCCCGTAGACGACGGCGAACAGCACGACGAGAGCGCCGCCGATCCCGATCGAGCCGAGGGCGGGAGCCTTGAGCGTCATCAGCCCCAGGAGGCCGATCGCCACGGTCGATCCGGAGAACGCCACGGCCTTGCCGCTCGTCGCCACCGCCGACTCCACCGCCTCCGCGACCGTCCGTCCGCGGGCCAGCTCCTCGCGGAACCGGCTGACGAGGAACAGCGAGTAGTCGATGGCGAGCGCCAGGCCGAGCATCGTGCTCACGTTGAGGACGAACACGCTCATCTGCGTGTGCTGCGCGAGCAGGTACACGAACGCGAGCGTCGTCGGGATGGTGAGGCCGGCCACGAGGAGCGGCAGGCCGGCCGCCACGACGGACCCGAACACGCCGATGAGGATCACCAGGGCGAGGGGGAGCGAGACCGTCTCGGCCCGTTGCAGGTCCTGCTCGGACTGCTGCGCCGACTCGACCGTGATCGGCGCGTACCCGGTGAGCTGGACCACCGTCCCGGGCGGCGTCGATATCTCCGCGCGCAGGCTCGGGAGCTGGGCGACGGACTGCTCGTCCGTGGCCGCGAGCTCGACCACGACGTACGCGTCACGTCCGTCCGTGCTGATGAACCGGCTCGAACGGGTCTGCGCGTACCCGACGATCCCCGCGACGCGCGGGTCCGAGCCGAGTCGCGAGAGGCTGGCTGCGATGCCGGCCTGGAATGACGGCGAGGTCGCGCTCGCACCGGCCGCGCCCCGGTAGAGCACGAGCAGGCTGCTCCTGCCGGTGCTGAAGTCGGCGGCGAGGCGATTGGCGACCTGTGCGGACTGTGAGCTGTTGTCGAGCCATCCCCCGGAGTCGAGCTCGGCCGATGCCTGGGAGGCCCAGCGAACGGACAGCAGCGCGGCGGCGACGGCCAGCACGACGACGACACGCCGGAACCGGTAGACGAACGCGCCCCAGCGACCGAACACGGTGCGTTACTCCAGGTGACGGTCGGGCTCGCGGGACGGCTGCCAGGGTGCGCTGGCGCAGGCGCTCGACCGGAGGGCACAGGATACGGGAAGGTACACGACGACGCCGCGGTCGCTCTATCACCCCGCCCGGGCCAAGGGATCCGGGGCCGACCAGGGATCCTCCTCAGCCCGCCCTGCCGTGTCGCCCGGCCCGCAGCCGCGCGGCCCGCAGCCGCCCGGCCCACCACGCCACGAGCAGCACCTCGGCCACCGCCGGGAGCACCCACCCGCGTCCGCCCGGATCCCACGGGCCTGCGGCGATCCCCGAGGGCCGGATGCGCACGAGCGGGATCCCGGCCGTCGCCCGCAGCAGCGCCTCGTCGGCGGCGTGGCGCGGGTCGAGCCGGAGCGTCGCCATCCCGACCAGGCCGCATCCGATGGCGGCGGCGCGCATCCCGCGGAGCCGCTCGGCAGGATCCGAGACTTCCTCCGCCCGTCCCGCGAGCGCCCGTCCCGGAAGGACGACCTCGACATTCGGGTCGGCCTCGATGTTGCGCAGCCACTGCGTGCGCCGCCCGAAACCGGCCATCACGTAGACGTTGCCGTCGGCCAGCCCGTACCCCAGCGGCGCCTCGCGCATCAGTCCCGACGTCCTGCCCCGCGTCCGCAGCAGCACGAAGTACCCGCCGAACGGCGTTCCCCAGGCGGGTGCGAGGCCGGCCCTGATGATCGGCACGCCGAGCCAGCGGTTGACGACGAGGAACCCCCGGTGCATGACCGGGAGCCATCGCGACATCCGGGGCCCGTACGGCAGGACCTCGGGGACGGCCGGCGGCGTCATCTCAGGCGGCTCATCCGTGGGGACGTCGTCCGTGGGGAACTGGCCGCGCGCGAACGCCGGCGTCTCGCCTCCCGACCCCACCGTCACCCGCTCCACGCCGCGACGGTGCCGCCCCGGGACACGCCCGGCAAGTGCCACACGGCCATGTCGGGCCGCATCCGTAGAATGAGCCGGACCGATCCTAGGAGGGAACCCGTGCCCGACCACACGCTGCCGTACGACCGTCCCAGCGATCCCGCCAAGCGCCGATCTGCCGCGCTCACCGACGGTCCCGACCGTGCCCCCGCCCGGGCCATGCTCAAGGCGATCGGGTTCACCGACGACGACCTCGCGCGGCCGATCATCGGTGTCGCGACGACGTGGATCGAGACCATGCCCTGCAACTGGAACCAGCGGGAGCTGGCCGAGCAGGTCAAGGAGGGCATCAGGGCCGCCGGCGGGACGCCCATGGAATTCGACACGATCGCGATCAGCGACGGCGTGTCCATGGGCACGGAGGGCATGAAGGCGAGCCTCGTCAGCCGCGAGGTGATCGCCGACTCCATCGAGCTCGTCGCGCGCGGCCACCTCTTCGACGGCCTGGTGTGCCTGGTGGGCTGCGACAAGACGATCCCTGCCGCCGTCATGGCCCTCGGTCGCCTCGACATCCCGGGCGTCGTGCTCTACAACGGCACGATCCTCCCTGGCAAGTTCCGCGGCCGCGACGTCACCGTGCAGTCCGTCTTCGAGGCCGTCGGCGCCTACGAGGCGGGCACCATGAGCGGCCAGGACCTCTGGGAGCTGGAGAACGTGGCGTGCCCCGGCGCCGGCGCCTGCGGCGGGCAGTTCACGGCCAACACGATGAGCACGGCCCTGGAGTTCCTGGGTATCTCGCCCGCAGGGATGAACGGCATCCCGGCGCCGTTCCCCGAGAAGCTCGACGCGGCGCGGCGCACGGGCGAGCTTGCCGTCCGGCTCGTCCGCGAGGACGTCCGCCCGAGCACCATCGTCACGCGCGAGGCGCTCGAGAACGCCGTCGCGTCGGTGGCGGCGACCGGCGGATCGACCAACGGCCTCCTGCACCTCCTCGCGATCGCCCGGAGCTTCGGCGTCCCCCTGACGATCGACGAGTTCGGCGAGATCGCGGATCGGACCCCGATCCTGGCCGATCTCGTGCCCGGCGGCCGGTTCGTGGCGCTCGATATCCACAACGCGGGCGGCGTCGCCCTGATCATGCGCGAGCTGTTGAAGCGAGGCCTGCTGCACGGCGAGGCCCGGACCGTCGACGGCCGGACGATCGCCGAGATCGGCGGCGCGGTGCGCGAGACGCCCGGCCAGGAGGTCGTGCGGCCCATCGAGCGGCCGCTGAAGGAACGCGGGGGGCTGACGATCCTCCACGGAACGCTCGCGCCGGACGGGTGCGTCATCAAGCTCGCCGGCCACGAGCGGCGACAGTTCCGGGGCCCGGCTCGCGTCTTCGACTCCGAGGAGGCGAGCTTCGCCGCGGTCAAGGCGCGCGAGATCCAGCCCGGCGACTGCGTCGTGATCCGCTACGAAGGCCCGGCGGGCGGGCCCGGCATGCGCGAGATGCTGCACGTGACGGCCGCCCTCGTGGGTGAGGGACTGGGCGACAGCATCGCGCTGCTGACGGACGGCCGGTTCAGCGGCGCCACGCATGGCCTGATGGTCGGGCACGTGGCACCCGAGGCCGCGCTCGGTGGCCCCATCGCGCTCGTGCAGGAGGGCGACACCGTCGTGATCGACGTCGACCGGCACGCGCTCGACCTGGATGTGCCCGCCGACGAGCTGGACCGACGGCGCGCCGCCTGGACGCCGCCTGCCCCCAGGTACACGACCGGTGTCTTCGCGAAGTACGCCGCACTCGTGGCATCCGCGAGCGAGGGCGCGGTGACCGATCCGGGCGTACGGCGGACGGGCGTCGGGGTGGTCGCAGGATCGCGCTGAACGCGCCGCGACGAAGCCCGGACCACGTGCGGGCGCGGCCCCGCGACCATGCACGGCCATACGCGGGCTCACGCGGGCACGGCCCGCGACGATGCGCGGCGACACGCAAGCACCGCCCGCGACGATGACGGCGTGGACGAAACCGGACCCATCCTGACGGCGCCGCGACGTGCCTTCATCGAGCTGGCGCGTCGCGCCGTGCTGGTGACCGCGGGTTCGGACGGCACGCTCCGGCCCGTACCGGTGTGTTTTGCGCTCGCGCCCCCGCCCCGCGACGCCCTGTGGACTCCGCTCGACGAGAAGCCCAAGCAGTCGGAGGATCCCCGGCGACTCGCACGCGTGCGCGACATCCTCGCCCGTCCCGAGGTCGCGCTCCTGGTCGATCGCTGGGACGAGGACTGGTCGCGCCTGGGCTGGCTCCGACTGGTCGGCAGCGCCCGGCTTCTCGAGCCGGATGGAGGGCGGCCGGAGAAGGAGCGACCCGGCGATGAGCGACCCGGCGAGGTACGGCCGGCAGGCGTGGACGATCGCGACCCTGACCGCGCCCGGGCCACCGAGTTGGCCGAACACGCCGAGGCCGTCGCGGCGCTGCGAGCCCGCTACCCCCAGTACGACGCGCACGCCCTCGAGCGGCTGCCGGTCATCCGCGTGTCCGTCTCACGCGTGGTTGGTTGGGGGACGGGGCTCACCAGGTCGCCGGCGTCGCGCCGGTGATCTTGGCGTATATGGGTGCGTCGTCGCCCATGAACAGGACCGAGGTCGTCTCCGGCAGGGTGTCCGGGCGCACCGTGATCCAGCTCCCCGAGGTGTAGAACGCGGCCCATTCGGCCGCCGCCATCTTCGCCGTCGCCGCCGGGTCCTCCATCATGTGCGTCGGGACGAGCAGGCGCGGATGCAGCTGGTTGACCAGGTCTACGCCTATCCGGTTCACCGAATCCATGCCGCTGTAGCCGTTGGACAGCTGCGCGATCGCCACGTCGACGCGGCCGAGCGCCTTCAGCTGCGTGGCCGTGAATTGCTCCTGGCCCAGGTCGCCAAGGTGGGCAATCCGGAGCCCGCCGACGTCGACCAGGAACACGTAGTTCGGGATCGAGAGCAGTGGGTCCCGGTGGTGGGCGCCCAGGACCCCGGTGATCACGATGTCGTCAACCTCGATCGTCCCTGTCCTCATCGTCAGGGTCCGGCCGGGGAACGCCTCGACAAACGCCTGGTCGTAGTGGTCGGCGTGCTCGTGCGTGGTGAGGAGGATGTCGGACGCAGTCGGCGGTGACGACAGCGCGTCCGGGTACTCGATGTCGATGAGGACCCGTCGGCCCGAGGGCGCGATGATCTCCGTCTGCGCGTCGTACGGCCCGTAGACGAGGATGACGGAACCGGCTGGCGCCGTCCTGGGCGGGCCTGCCGGCGACGAGGGCACGTCCACGCCGCTCGCCGGCGACGGGACGAGGACGGCGGCGGGCGAGGCAGCCGGTGGCGGCGAGACGCCGGGCGGGCTGGACCCGATTCCGGTCGAACAGCCCGCCAGGACTGCCGCGCACACGATGGCCGTGACCAGGCGCGCGCGCATCGTCGCTCCTGCCTCTCCTGTCGGCCGCGCCGCGTTTGACGGGGGCCGGGACCAACTGGTGATCACCGGCCCCCAGCCCCCGACGTATGCGTCCTCATGCGACCGACGAGGCCGCCAATCGCGACCCTCGGACACGGTCGTTAGACGAGCACAGGCCTCCTGCCCGCGACCTTCTCGGCGTGCTCCGCCACGCTCGTGAGGCGGACCGGAAGCACCTCCAGGGCCGGGCTCATGTCGATCGCGTCGCCCCGCGCCACGCACTGCATCAGCCCCGCGAAGGTCCGTTGCATCGGGTCGGTCGCCGCGTCGTACTGCGCCTGCAGGACCTCGACCGGCACGTGCGTCGTCTCGAACGATCTCCCGGCCGCCCGCTCGAAGATGCGCACCGCCTCCGTTTGCGAGACGGGCTCCGGCCCGCCGAGCTCGATGACCGCGTTCCGGGCAGCCGGTGCCTCCAGCGACCGGACCGCGAATTCGGCAAGATCGGGGACCGCGATGTAGCTGATCCCGGCTTCTCCCGTGCCGTAGATGGTGGCCTTCCCGTTGGGGAAGTCGAAACCGACCGCCGGCGAGAGCCAGACCTCCATGAAGCAGCTCGGGCGAAGGATCGTGTAGTCCATCCCGCTCGAGCTGAGCAGGGCCTCCGTGGCGCGCTTGGCGTCGCGGAGCGGGAACGGGTCGTCGATGTTGCGCGAGAAGGACGTGTAGACGAAGTGGGCGACCCCTGCCGAGCGGGCCGCCGCGATGAGGCTCGCGCTCCCTTCGGAATCCGTCGTGCGGATGTCGTTCTCACCGGCCACGTACGAGAAGGGCATGGCCGACACGGTCTCGATCACGGCATCCACGCCGCGGCAGGCCGCCACGAGAGACGCCTCGTCCCGCAGGTCGCCCTGCACGACCTCGGCCCCCATCGCGCGAAGCGCCGCCACCTTCGCGGGGTCGGACGTGGTACGCACCATGGCACGCACGGGCCGGCCAGCCTCTGCAAGCTGCCGGCAGACCTCGCCGCCCAGCATGCCCGTCGCCCCGACCACGAGGATCATCGATCGCCCTCCTGTCGGGACCGCCGGCATTGCCCGGCGACCCGCGACTTGCTCACTCGCCCGTGGATCGTGTGACCGGGACGGCGTCCGCCTCGGTTGCGGCATCCAGCGTGGCGGCGACCGTCGCCGCCAGCAGCGCGGCCGCGCGCCCCCGCATCTCGGCCTGCCGGCCCGACTGCACCTCCTCGACGACGATGCGCGTCTCCACGTCACCGCCACCGCGGCGCTGCCAGACGCGGATCACGTAGGAGCGGTACAGCCGGACGTCCACGCTCGCAGTGTCGGCGGCCGCCGTTCCTGCGGCGTTCCCCGGCCTGGCGACCGCTTCCGGGCCCCGGCGACCGTTCCCGGGCCCCGGCAACCTCGACCGCGGCCACCTAGCGATCGAGCTCCTTCCAGTCCTGCATTCCGAGCGCGCGTTCGATGCGCTCCGTGTACCCGGCCTCGTCGGAGCGAACGGAGAGCTCACGCGCGAGGCGCGCCTCGACCGCGGCGTCCGACCGGGATCCCTCGCGAGCCAGACAGGACGGCGAGGTGCGCGTGAGCCAGGGCCTCGTTGTGGGGGTTGCCCCCGATGCCGGCGAGCAGCGCGAGCTCGCGCCGTCGCAGGTCGATCGCCCCAGGGACGTCGCTCAGCGCGTCCATCATCTCCGCCGCCTTCCATGCGGCCACGGCCTCCACGTACCGGTCGCCCATCATCATGGCCAGCTGGAGCGAGCGCTCCGCGTGAGGACGGGCACGACCGGGCCGGCCTGCCTGGGTGAGGCTGCCGCAGAGGTGGATGCGCGCCCAGAGCTCTCCACGCGAATCGTGTTCATCGAGGGCCAGCGACAGTGAGCGATCGAGCCGCGTGATCGACTCGTCGTCACGCCCGAGCATCCGCAGGACGACGCCCAGGGCATCGAGCGCGCGCATCGCCCCCGGGCGATCGCCCATCGTTTCGAGCGTGGCGGCGGACGCCTCGAGTGCGGCGAGCGACTCGGGCAGGCGCCTGAGCCGAAGCAACAACCACCCGATCTCGGCCTGCACACGGGCCCGCCAGGGCTCGGCCCCCTCCTGCAGGCGGTTCAGGCCTTCGTCGAGGATGGACAGACCCGACTCGAAGTCGCCGTGACGGTACGGGACGTAATGCAGTGCGACGTAGGCCGACGCCAGTTCCTCCGGCGTCCGAGCGGTACCGATGGCCTCCCGACAGGCACGCACGGCGGCCTCCTCGTCCCCGCGGATGAGGCACAGGTCGCCGAGCCGCGTCCACGCCGTGCTCGCCGCGAAAGAGTCCGCAGCCCCTGGCGGGAGGTGTCGCCAGACGTTCATGGTCCGTTGCAGCAGGTCGATGGCGGCCGCGTGGTCGAACAGCCGCCGCTCCCGGTCGCCGGCCTCGAAACCGAACGCGACGGCGAGCTCGGCTGCTCCCGGAACCTCCATCGCGCAGGCCGCAAGAGCGTGATCCGCGACGCTCGCCGGATCGGAGGACGCTGCAGCAGCCCCGACCAGCTCCCGGGCCGTGGCCGTGGGGTGGACGCCGGCGAGAGCACGGGCCGCGGCGATCTGGAATGCGCCGCGACGGCCGAACCGGGTGGATTCGTGCACGGCCAGCCGGTACAGGGGATGCGCGAACGCGTACCCGGTGCCGCGCTCCTGGAGCAACCCGGACTCGATCGCGTCGTCCAGCGCCACCACGAGTCCACCCGGCAAGTCCGGCACCATCGCCGCGAGCGCCTCGAAGGAGACCGCCGACCCCAGCTCGGCGGCCGCCGCAAGCAGATCACTCGCAGGGCCGGCGAGCCGCGCCATCCTGGCCGTGACGAGTCGCCGCACGCTGTCCGGGACCTCGTCACCGGGCGACCCCGCGGCCGACCAGCGCGCTCCAGCCAGCCGGATCCATCCCCGGTCGCGCCCCGCTCGGAAACACTCCAGGAGGAAGAGGGGATTGCCGGCGCTCCGCTCGAACGCCAGGCGGGCGACGCCTGGTTCCACCGAATCCCCGCCGAAGTGGGCCAGGATGAGCGGTTCGACGTCGCGCCGGGCGAGCGGATGCAGGGGCAGCTCGAGGCCGCCCGCTCGACGCACGAGTTCGATGAAGGCCATCGTCATCTCGGCCGCGGGCTCGTCGTCGCGGACGGTCGCCGCGATCAGGATGGGCACATACGCCAGTTCCGAGACGATCGTGTCGAGCATCTCGTACGACGCGGGGTCGAGCCAGGGCAGGTCGTCGATGGCGATGACCAGCGGGCTCCTCTGCGCGACGTGCTCCACGGCGGACGACAGTGCCGCGACGAGCGCGGGCCGCTCGGCGAACGCGAGCCCCGGCCGCAGGCCGAGATTCGGGGCGACCGTCGCGATCGCGCTGCTCGCGGGTTCGTCGAGTGCCGCCAGTTGGTCACGCCCGATGGCTCCGGGCAACCCGAACCGGAATGGACCGTAGGCCAGCAGGCGCGTCGCCTCGACCGCCTGCCACTCGATGGCGCTCCAGCCGGCCGCCCGCCCGTAGGACACGACTTCTCGCAGCAGGCGGGACTTGCCGATGCCCGTGGGCCCCCTGATCAGCAGGACGGCCGGGCGCCCGGCGGCGACGCGATCCAGCAGGGGTTCGATGCGCTCCAGCTCGTCGTGACGCGAGACCAGGCGCGGAACGGGCGGCTGCATGCCGGCCCGATCGGCGCACGCGACCGACCTCTGGAGCGCGGCCTCCGTCTCCGGCGACGGGTCCGCGTCAAGGTTCTCCCGCAGCGCGGACCGGCACAGCTCGAACTGGCGTCGGGCGGCATGATGACGGCCCTGTGCTGCGTAGATCTCGATGGCCAGGCGGTGCGCGGCCTCGTCGGCAGGGTCGCGCTCCAGGAGCCGTCCGACGAGTTCCTGGGCAGCCAGCGTACGGCCGCCGGCGTGGGCCCGCTGCGCCGCTTCCAGGGCGAGCGTCTGCCACCGGCTACGGAGCCGCTCGCGTGGGGCGAACAGCCAGTCCTCGTACGGATCATCCGGCAGCAGCTCGAGGGCGCCGAGCTCCAGGATCGTATCCGTGGCACGATCGATCGCCGGGGCACCGTCCGCGCCGGCCTCGGCCGAGCCTGCAGGCTCACCGCCGGAGGCAAGTACGTCGAACGCGGCCTGAAGCCTGTCGAGATCGAGCGCGAGCCGGCTCGTGTCGAGGCCAACGGATCGAGTGTCGACGACCAGCGCGTCCGATCCGTCGAGCGCCTGATGAGCGAAGTGGATCGCCTTGCGAAGGCCTGCCCGGCTCGCCGCGGGCGCGGCATCCGGCCACAGGATCTCGGCCGCGGCCTCCCGGGCGAGACGGTGACCCGGCGTCACGAGGAGCAGCTTGACCAGCCGCTCGGCCGACATGCGTTGCCAGGCGGCTCGCTCGACCACGTGCCCGCCGATCGCCACCTCGAGCCCGCCGAGCACCCGCGCCTGGACGGGCGCGGTCGAACCCACCGAGGGCCGCCGGGCGTGCGGCCCTTCAACGGTCATGTCAACACCCTAGCGACCGGGGCGGCGAATGGGACGTGCCGAACAGCCCACGGGCGGACGACCGCACGGGCACCGGAGAAGGCGTTCTCCGGAACGCACGTTCTTCGGAACGCTGGGGGAACGCGGGACACGAAACACTTCGCGTGAATGCGCGCCCACGACAGCCGCCTGCCGCGGCGCCGGGCGTGTCATGCGGGAGGGATGGAGATGCGCAGGTTGGCATTGCCGCTGGCCCTGATGCTCGCGTTTGCGCTGGCCGCGCCGGTCGCGGCGGAAAGCAAGAGCGCCACGTACAAGGGTCCTATCGCTGGGGGCACCTTCTACTGCGGTACCACGGACGCGACCACGCTGACGGGGACGGGGACGGGCGACAAATGGAAGGCACCGACGGTGACGGGGGCGTGGACGCTGACGCTCAGCAACGATCGCACCGCTACCGTGACCGTCCACGCCTGGTACGACGGTGCGCACCACATGTCCACCGGCCACGGCCAGTACCAGGTCTCACCGGCCGGCGACCGGGTCACCATGACACTCACCATTGGCTCGACGTCCTGGACCGCCACGCTCGATGCGGCGACCGAGACGTTCACCTGGGCCGCCGATCTCAGCGCCTTCTACCAGTGTCCGCTGCCTGGCAACTCGACCAATCCACTCTTCCCGAAGGCATACGACAACCTGGTCTACACGGGGACGATCGACCGGTAGCTGCCAGGATGAGCCTCCCGGCCGGTACCGGTTCCCGGCCCGGAGGATCGTCCGGCCGACTGGGACTACCCCCCGGCCAGCCGGGACCAGCGCGGTCGATCAGTCCCCCGGCGGCGCCTTGATGAGCTTGCCGCGCCGCGTGATCGCCCGGTCCGCGAGCGCGGCAACGCCCATCGCAACCAGCGCGCGCTCGGCGGCCGGCAGCGGCCGAACCACCGCGAGGAACTGCTCGGCCCGGGCGCGATCCACCTGGCCGAGCAGCGCGGCGCCTGCGTCGGTCAGCGCCAGGGTTCGCTCGCGGCGGTCGGCCAGCTCCTCGTTTCGGACCAGCAGTCCACGGTGCTCGAGTCCCGACACGACACGGCTCGTGGCCGACGGCGAGCGACCCAGGTAACTGGCGAGCTCCCCCACCGTGAGCGTCACCGTGCCCGCGATCGAGTAGAGGGCGGCGAGTTGGGTGAATCCCAGCCCGAGCTCCGAGAGCTGACCCGCAAACCCGATGACGAGCTCGCGCCACAGCGCGCGGCCCATCGCGATCCGGTCGGAGAGCTGGCGCGGGTTCTGGATCTCTGCTCCGGCCGCCTCGACCACCCGGCTCATGAGGGCGTCGGCGACCGGCACGCCGGCCTGTTGGGTCGATACGCCCGGGGGTGCGTCCTGGACGCCGGCTCGTGGCGGCGACACAGCCACGGGCACCGTGGCCCGCGACCTGTTCGGCACTGACCTGGCGCCTGCGTCCATCAGCCGAAGCATAGTCGCAGCGTAGACATGTGCGCATCTGCACGCGATTTCGCGGGTTCGAAGCCGTCGGCTGCTACCGTGACACGGCACCGGGTCGCCGCCGTCGTGCGTCCGTTGGGACGGCGGCAGATGCATCAGAGGGAGGAGCATGGGCAGGGTCGCGTTCGTCTTTCCCGGCCAGGGATCGCAGTACGTCGGCATGGGACGTGCGCTGGCGGAGCAATCGCCCGCCGCTGCGGCGGTGTTCGCCGAGGCGGACGCGGCGCTCGGAGAGCCACTGTCGGTGCTGGCCTGGACGGGGAACCCTGCGGAGCTCGATCTGACGGCGAATGCACAGCCCGCGCTGGTGGCAACCTCCATCGCGTACCTGCGCGCGCTCCAGGAACGGCACGATCGGACCGAGGCGCTGCCGGCGCTCGCGTTCCTCGCCGGTCACTCGATGGGCCAGTACAGCGCGATGGTGGCCGCAGGCGTGATCTCGCTGACCGACGGCGTCCGGCTCGTGCGCGAGCGCGGGCGGTTGATGCAGGCGTCGGGGTCCGGGCGCGACGGCGCCATGGCCGCCGTGATCGGGCTGGACGACGCTCGCCTCCCCGAGCTCGAGGCTGCCGGGTCGGCCGAAGGCGTCTTCACGATCGCCAACCGCAACTCTCCGGGACAGGTCGTGATCAGCGGAGAGCGGGCGGCCGTCGAGGCCGCCATTGCCGCCGCGAAACCGCTCGGCGCCCGCCGCGCCGTCCTGCTCCCCGTCAGCGTGGCCGCCCACTCGCCGCTCATGGCGGAGGCCGCCCGGGGCATGCGCGACGCCCTCGCCGGCGTCCCGTTCCACGACCCCGTCGCGCCACTGCTCGCGAACGCCGACGCGCGTCCGCTCACGACCGGCGAATCGTGTCGCGCCGAGCTCGTCGACCACCTGACCGCAGGCGTGGACTGGGTCGCCGCCGTCGGCGCGATGTCCGCGGCCGGCGTGACGACGTTCGTCGAGATCGGACCCGGCCGCGTCCTGACCGGACTCGTGAAGCGCATCGTCCCCGACGCATCCGCCCTCGCGCTCGACGAGGCCGACGCTCCCGGCCGCCTCGCGGTCCCGGACCTGGCCGCGCGGGGCGGTGCCATGTCCGCGACCTCATGACCGGTCTCATCCCGCCCATCGCCCGCAGGTCTCATCCCGCCCATCGCCCACCCACAGCTCCGAGGAGAACCGCGCACCATGCGTCGACCTGACTACGACCGCCGCGTCGTCGTGACCGGACTGGGGACCGTGAGTCCCATCGGCAATGACGTCGCCACCGTGTGGAGCAACCTGTCGGCCGGCTGCAGCGGCCTTGCGCCCATCACGCGCTTCGACGCGTCCGGCTACGAGTCGAACGCCGCCGGCGAGGTGAAGGGCTTCGACGCGAAGGACTGGATGGACTTCAAGGCCGCGCGACGCACGGGCCTCAACGTGCAGTTCGGCGTGGCCGCGGCCAAGCAGGCGCTCGCCGACTCGGGCATCGAGGTCACGACGGACAACCGTGACGAGCTCGGGATCATCTTCGCGTCGGGCGCGGGCGAGCCCAAGCTGATGATGGACAACAAGGACATCTGGGACAAGAAGGGCCCGCGCCTGGTCAGCCCGTTCTTCATCGCCAACATGCTCGTGGACACCGCGTCCGGCCAGATCGCGATCGAGACCGGCATCCGCGGACACAACATGGCCATCGTGACCGCCTGCTCGACCGGAACGCACAGCATCGGCGAGGCGGCCGAGGCGATCCGCCGCGGCGACTGCACGGCGATCATTGCGGGCTCGACCGAGTCGCCCATCTACGAGATGGTGTGGGTCGGGTTCGGCAACATGCGGGGCATCGGCACGGCTCGCCCCGGCGAGGGCATCGAGTCGATCTCCCGGCCGTTCGACCTCACGCGCAACGGCTTCATCCTGGGCGAGGGCTCGGCCGCGCTCGTGCTCGAGGACCTCGAGCTGGCGAAGGCGCGCGGCGCGAAGGTCTACGCCGAGGTGGTGGGCTACGGCTCCACGAACGACGCGTGGGACCTCATCCAGCCCATCGAGGGCGGAGACGGGATCGCCCGGGCCATGCAGGCCGCTCTCGACCGCCGGAACGTGCCCGGCGACGAGATCGACATGATCAACCCGCACGGGACATCGACACCCCTCGGTGATCTCGCCGAGGCGGTAGCGATCCACCGCGTCTTCGGAGAGCATGCCGGCCGGGTGGCCGTCAGTGCCACCAAGTCGATGACCGGGCACATGATGGGCGCTGCAGGCTCGTTCGAGGGCCTGGCCACGGTGCTCAGCGTGTACCACCAGACGGTCCCGCCGACCATCAACTACCGCGATCCCGACCCGGAGATCCAGCTCGACATCCCGACGAGCGCCAGGCGCCAGGAGATCCGGTATGCGATGTCGTCGAACGTCGGGCTCGGCGGGCACAACGGCGCGGTGATCTTCAAGCGCTACGACGGCGACTGAGGGTCATGCCGGAGGACATCGCGGGGTTGTACGGGCCGGGGAGCGAGGCCTGGCGGCTCGATCGGGAAGCGTTCCTCCTGCTCGGCGCGGGCCCGCGTGCGCTGCTGCTCCAGCTGGCCCACCCGCTGGTGGCGGAGGGGGTCGACCAGCACAGCAACTTCCGCCAGGACCCGTGGGGCCGCCTTCACGGCACCCTCGACAGCTACCTCCGCATCGTCTACGGAAGCACCGCGGCCGCGACGGCGGAGATCCGGCGCCTGAACCGGCTTCACACCTCCGTCACCGGACCGGTCCGGGACGCCGAGGCGCGCGCGATCACCGGCGCCGAGCTGTATCGGGCGCGGGATCCGGAGCTGTCCCTGTGGGTGCACGCCACGCTGATCGACTCGACCATGACCGCCTACGACGCGTGGTACGAGCCGTTGTCGCCCGAACGACGGGCGTCGTTCTACCGGGAGACGCTGCCGGTCGGCCACGCCTTCGGCATCCCCGACGGGCTGCTCCCACCCGACGTGGACGCGTTCGACGCGTACTGGCACGCGATGCTGGCGCCGGACGGACCCGTCCGCGTGACGCCGACCGCCCGCTCGCTCATCCCGACCATCCTGCACCCCCCCGTCGGCCCTCTCCCGCCGGCCCTCTACGACTGGCTGATGTGGCCGGCCGTTGCGTTGCTGCCTCCGCGCCTTCGCGACGAGTACGGCATCCCGTGGGGTCCCGGGCACGCGGCGGTCGCGGGATGGCTGCGCGGCGCCTTCCGGCTGTGGGGCCACCGGCTGCCGGTCGCCTGGCGATCGATGCCGCAGGCACGGGCCGCCGATCGCCGGATGCGGGCCGCTACAATCGACCAGACCTGACCCGAGGAGGACCGCCGTGCCCCCGAGCTCCGATCCCGCGCGCCGTGCCGTCATCACGGGCGTCGGTGCCGTCACCCCGATCGGCAACGACTACCCCACCTACTGGCGCAACCTGCTCGCCGGCGTCAACGGTGGGGGCCCGATCACGTCGTTCGACGCGACGGGGTTCGACGTGCGGATCGCGGCGGAGGTCAAGGGGTTCGATCCGACCATCGCGATGGATCGCAAGATGGCGCGTCGCATGAGCCGCTTCATCCACTTCGGCATGGCCGCCGCCCAGGAAGCGGTCACCGACTCGGGCCTCGATTTCACGGACTGGGCTCCGGAACGGCGCGACCGGGTCGGCGTCGCGATCAACACGGGTGGTGGCGGCCTGGAGCAGGTCGTGGACGGGACGCACGCGCTCGAGCAGCGGGGTCCCGGGCAGGTCAGCCCGTTCGCCATCCCCGGGCTGTCGGGCTCGATGGCTGCGTGCATGGTCTCCATGAAGTACGGCCTCACCGGCCCCGTGATCACGCAGGTCGCCGCCTGTGCAAGCTCGGTGATCGCGTTCCTCGACGGGCTGCGGCTGATCCAGGACGGGGAGTGCGACGTGGTGCTGGTCGGTGGCGCGGAGGCACCGCTGCTGCCGATCGCCTTCGCGGCGCTGGGGAACATGGGGGCCCTGTCGAAGCGCAACGACGACCCGGAGCACGCGTCGCGGCCGTTCGACCGGACGCGGGACGGGTTCCTGTTCGGCGAGGGTGCCGGCGTCATGGTGCTCGAATCCGTCGCTCATGCCATGGAGCGGGGCGCGTCCATCCGTGCGGAGGTGCTGGGCGCGGCCCTGACCGCCGACGCGTTCCACGTGAGCGCCCCGGAGCCCACCGGCCGCGGCGCGGCCCGCGCGATGGGACTTGCGCTGCGCAACGCCGGCGTGGCGCCCGACGAGATCGACCTGATCGTTGCGCACGGGACCTCGACCCCCCTGAACGACGTGACCGAGACCCGCGCGATCAAGACGGCCTTCGGTGATCACGCGTACCGGGTCGCGATCACCTCGCCCAAGTCGATGGTCGGCCACATGCTCGGCGCGGCCGGGGTGGCCAACGCGCTCGTCGCGGTCTCGTCGATCTGCGAGGGCGTCATCCCGCCGACGACGAACCTCCACGATCCCGACCCGGAATGCGACCTGGACTACACGCCCAACGTCCCGCGGCACCGCCGGGTCGACACGGCCATCGCGAACGGCTTCGGCTTCGGTGGCCAGAACGCGGTGGCGGTCTTCCGGCGCTTCGAGGCCTGATGGCGGGGCGCCCCGCGCGCCTCGCGGCGCTGACGCTGGGCGCCATCCTGGTCGCCGCCGCCTGCGGGTCACCCGCCATTCCGACGGCATCCGGCCGGCCTTCGGCCTCACACGGGCTCACGGCCGCGGAGTCCACTCCGTCCGTGCCCGGGCACTCGCCCGGATCGTCGGGCGCCGCGCCGGTGTCCCTCGTCCGTCGCGGTCCAGGCCTCGCCCTCCGCGAACGGCTCGGTCCCTCCATCAGGCGCCGCGCCATCGGTGCCGCTGGCCGTCGTCACCGGCTTCTCGAACTACGGCGTGGACTCGGTGACGCTGCCCGATCTCGCGGCCCGGCTGGAGGCCGGGACGCTGACGGTGCCGTGCGGCGCGCAGCCGGGCATCGACGCGGCGCTCGGGACGGCCTCCCGGTCCGGCCAGACATCGGCGCCGTGCGTCCGCGCGGATTCGATCGTGGGGCACCTGGCGTCGTCCTCGACCGCGCTCGCGCTGGTGCCGCCGGGCCTCGTGACGCCCGCGGTCCGCATCGTCCCTGTCGCGTCGAGCGACGGCACGCTCTCGCCGACCTCTTCGGCGAGACGCCGGCCCGGACGGCTCCGTACCCGCTCTCGATCCCCGCCCCTGCGGGCTGGCCGTCACCGTGGGTCGCCTACGACCCGTCCAACGTGCGGGTCGTGCTGACGACGGGCGTGAACTGCCCGGACCGCGGCGTGAGCTACCAGACGAACGTGCTGAAACGCGGCTGGGACTGGCTGCTGCAGGCGGGCACGGCGCGGTATACCGGGCGGCACTGGGATCCCGCGTTCGGGTGGTGGGTCGTGGATGCCGTGCGAACGGATCATGCCGGCGCCGTCTGGGACCTCGTGCGCAACGCGGACGTGGCCGTGAGCGACTTCGAGTGCTCCATGACGGCGCACTTCACGCAGCACGACAGCGGCACGGACTTCTCCATCGACCCGAAGGTCGCGCCGCTCATGGCGAAGGCCGGCTTCGACGTGGCGACGATCGCCGCCGACCACAACACGAACCCGGGCCTCGGCGCGGTGGGCGAGACCGTGGACCTGTTCCACGCCAACGGCATCGCGACCGTGGGGGGAGGTCGCACGCTGGCGCAGGCGCTGCGGCCCGCCGTACTCGACGTCCGTGGCGTCCGGTTCGGGTTCGTCGGGCTCGACGCGATCGGCGGCTCCGCCTCAGCGACCGCGGACAGCCCGGGGGTCGCACCGCTGACGGCCGCCAACGCGCGCACCGCGATCTCCGCCGCGCGCCGCGAGGGCGCGCAGGTCGTGTTCGCGCTGCCCCAGTGGAGCTCGGTGGAATATCGCGCCGCGTTCACGGGCTTCCAGGACGCGCTCCTGTCGGAACTGGAGGCGGCGGGAGCGGACCACGTCATCGGCGCCGACTTCCACTGGGCGGGCGCCATCTCCATCACGCCCGGCGGGCACTCCGGATACCGGTTCGCCACCGCGAGCCAGGGCAACTTCTGGTTCGGCCAGGACTGGAGCCGGCAGACCGAGGAGGGCGTGATGACGATGCTCACGTTCGTCGGAACACGCCTTGCGCAGGTCCGGCTGATCCCGACGGTGGTGCTGGACAGCGCGCAGCCCAACCTGACGGACCCCGCCACGGACGGCCAGTTCGTGCTTCACCAGGTGCTGTCGGTCTCGCGACTGCCGAACCCCTGAGGCGGCAGAACCCCCCCGCCTCAGGCCGGGCGCGAGGGTGTCGGCCGTCCCTCGTACGCCTCGACCATGTCGAGGAGGTCGGCCGGCAGGTGCTGCACCCGGCCCGCGGCATAGTCGTACATCACCTGGACCGTTTCGCCGTAGGCGATCAACCGCTCGCGCCCGAACGGCGAATCCTCCGCGGACAGCCGGTACTCCATTGAGAACGAGGACCGGCCTGCCCACCCCACGCGGCACTCGCAGACGAGCGGCTCGCCGAACAGCAGCGGGCTCGCGTACGTGACGCGCGCCTCGGCCAGGATGAAGCTGCGGTCGTGCGACTGCGCGCCGATACCGAACGTCGAGCCGGTGACCGTCCGGTAGTAGCCCGCGCGCGCCACCTCCATGTAGGTGAGGAACACGGCGTTGTTCACGTGCCCCATCGCGTCCGTGTCGGAGAATCGGACGTCGATCGGACGGCGGTAGCGGAAGGGGCCGGCGGGCGGACCCGGGCGTTCGCTCATGGCCGCATTCTGCCGGATACGACACGGCCGGTCGCCCAGGACGCCGGCCGGGGAGCGCCCACGGGTGTGGCACGCCCGCCGCGCGTGCAGGGCCGCCGGGTGCGGACGGCCGGCCGGCCCTGAATGCCCCCGCCCGCGGGCACTTCGGCTATTGTGAGCGGGGCGGATCCCTCGTCGGCGCTGGCGACGGGCGTGACCGTCGCGACCGCGGAGGGACCCATGGCGAACCCCGTCATCGTTGCCGTCGACGACGACCAGCAGGTCCTGCGGGCCGTCGAGCGCGACCTCCGGCGACGGTTCGGACGGGACTACCGCGTCGTCGCCGCGGACAGTGGCCAGAGCGCACTGGACGTCGTGCGCCGCCTGAAGCTCCGCGGCTCGGCGGTCGCCCTGTTCCTCGCGGACCAGCGCATGCCCGGCATGACCGGCACGGAGTTCCTCGAGGAGGCCCGGGACATCTTCCCGGACGCCAAGCGCGTCCTGCTGACCGCCTACGCGGACACCGAGGTCGCGATCCAGGCCATCAACGCGATCCGCCTCGACCACTACCTCCTGAAGCCGTGGGATCCGCCGGAGGAGAAGCTCTACCCGGTGCTGGAGGATCTGCTCGGCGACTGGCAGGCCGAGTACGTGCCGCCGTTCGAGGGGCTTCGGCTGGTCAGCCACCGATGGGACTCGCGGGCGCACGAGATCAAGGACTACCTGTCCCGCAACCAGATCCCGTATCGATGGCTCGACGTCGAGACCGACGCCGATGCCCTCGCGCTCGTGAGCAGCGCCGGCGAGGCCGAGGGGCGCGAGCCGCTGGTAGTGTTCCCGGACGGATCACACCTGGTCGCCCCGACGAACCTGCAGATCGCGGAGAAGGTGGGCCTGCGCACGCAGGCCGCCCTCCCCTTTTACGACCTCGTCATCGTGGGCGGCGGGCCGGCCGGCCTCGCGGCCGCCGTCTACGGCGCCTCCGAGGGCCTGCGCACGCTGCTGGTCGAGCGCGAGGCCCCGGGCGGGCAGGCGGGCACCACGTCGCGCATCGAGAACTACCTGGGCTTCCCGTCGGGGCTCTCCGGCTCCGACCTGGCACGGCGCGCCCTCGCGCAGGCGAGCCGGCTCGGCGCCGAGATCCTGACGCCCCAGGACGTGGTCGGCATGACCGTCAACGACCCGTACAAGGTCGTGCAACTGGCCGACGGGACGGCCCTGAGCTGCCAGGCGCTGCTGGTTGCGACCGGCGTCGAATACCGCCGGCTCGACGTGCCGGGGCTCGACATGCTCACCGGCGCCGGCGTCTTCTACGGCGCCGCCACGACGGAGGCCCCGTTCTACCGCGGCACCCACGTCGCCGTCGTCGGCGGAGGGAACTCGGCGGGCCAGGCGGCTGTCTACCTCGCGAGGCACGCCGAAGACGTCACGCTCGTCGTTCGCGGCGCCGCGATCGAGGCCGGCATGTCGCAGTACCTGGTGGACCAGATCGGGACCACGCCCAACATCCGGGTCCTGCTGCGATCCAGCGTCGTCGCCGTCCACGGCAGCCAGGCGCTCGAGGCCATCGACATCGCCACCGGCGACGATCGGCAGACCTGCACCGTCGCGGCGATGTTCGTGTTCATCGGCCAGCAGCCGAGGACGGACTGGCTCGGCGACGCGGTCGAGCGCGACAAGGGCGGGTTCGTGCTGTCCGGCGCGTCGGTGACGCGCACGGCCGAACCGCCCGGTCACTGGCCGCTGCGGCGCGATCCGTTCCTCCTCGAAACGAGCGTCCCGGGCGTCTTCGTCGCGGGCGACGTGCGCTCCGGCTCGATCAAGCGAATCGCATCGTCCGTCGGAGAGGGGTCGATGGCCGTCCAGTTCATCCACCAGTACCTGGCCACGCTGTGACGGCCGACGACGCTCCCGCTCTCGACGCCGGCGCGCACGGGGACCCGACGGGCGAACCCACGGACGTGCGCGAGTTCCTGCGGCGCATCCCGCTGCTCGAGGGCCTCTCCGACGAGGACGTCGAGTGGGTCGCCTCGTACGCCGAACCGGAGGACCTCGCGAAGGGCGCGGTCCTGACCACGGAGGGTGCACCGGGCGACGCGATGTACCTGGTGATCTCCGGGGACCTCGAGGTGGTCAAGCGTTCGGCGACGGGCGACATTCCGATCGCGCGGCTGGGACCGGGCCAGATCGTGGGTGAGATGGCCGTCCTCGAGTCCCGGCCCCGCACGGCCTCGGTTCGCGCGACCTCGCCGGTGCGCGTGCTCCGCATCCCCGGCGCCACGCTGCTCGAGCTGCTGCGCACACGCCCCGGCGCGTCGATCTCGATGATCCGGACGGTCAGCGGCCGGCTGCGGAACACGGAATCGATGCTGCGGGAACGCGAGAAGCTGGCCGCCCTGGGCACCCTGTCGGCCGGCCTCGCCCACGAGCTCAACAACCCGGCTGCGGCCGTGCAGCGGAGCTCGGGGCTCCTCCACGAGGCCCTCGACCGCTGGGCCGAGGCCACGCGCCAGCTCGGAACGGCGATCGAGACGCGCGACCAGGCGGCGTTCATCGCGTCGCTGGGCGGCGACCTCGCGGGCCAGCCCGCTGCAGCCGTCGACGATCCCCTCGAGCTGAGCGACCGGACCGCGGATCTCGAGCTGTTCCTCGAGGACCGCGACGTGGCGGACGCCGGGGACGTCGCATCGGCGCTCGCGTCCCAGGGCTGGACCGTCGACCGCATGGAGCAGATCGAGGAGGAGTTCCCCGGCCCCGCCTTCGCGGCGGTCGCCGCATGGCTCGGCGCCGGCAGCCTCTCCCACGCACTGGTCGACGAGGTCTCCACGGGAGCGCGGAGGATCTCCGAGATCGTCCACGCCGTGAAGGAGTACGTCTACCTGGACCAGGCCCCCGTCCAGCGGGTCGACCTGCGCAAGGGGATCGAGAGCACGCTCGTGATCCTGCGGCCCAAGCTCAAGGACGGCGTCCGCGTGGTCCGCGAGTTCGCACCCGACCTGCCGCTCATCGACGCGTACGGCAGCGAGCTCAACCAGGTCTGGACGAACATCCTGGACAACGCGATCGACGCGATGGGCGGCCGCGGCGAGATCCGCATCCGCGCGTACCCACAGGACGACGAGGTGGTCGTCGAGCTCTGCGACAACGGCCCGGGGATGCCGCCCGACCTGCGCGACAGGATCTTCGAGCCCTTCTTCACGACGAAGCCCCCCGGACTGGGCACCGGACTGGGCCTGCACATCTCGCACAACGTGGTCGTCCGCCACGGCGGTCGCATCAACGTGCGATCGCGTCCCGGCGAGACCTGCTTCGAGGTCGTCCTGCCGCGCGAGCGACCCGCGACCTGACGAGCCCACCGCCGTGACCCTCCACCTGCGCAACACGCTCACGCGTCAGGTGGAGCCGGTCGTCCCGCTTCGCGGCGACGGCACGATCCGCATGTACAGCTGCGGGCCCACCGTGTACCGCTACGCGCACGTGGGCAACCTGCGCACGTTCCTGCTCGCCGACCTGGTGCGCCGCGTGCTGCTCCACCACGGCCTCCGCGTCGTGCACGTGCAGAACATCACGGACGTCGGCCACATGCGCGACGAGCGGTTCGACCGGGGCGAGGACCGGATGCTGGTCGCGGCAAAGCTCGAGGACAAGTCCCCGGCCGAGATCGCCGCCGCGTACGAGGCCGCGTTCCACGCCGACGCTGCGCTGGTCAACCTGCTTCCCGCGCACGTCTTCCCCCGCGCGACCGAGCACATCGCCGAGATGGTCGACATGACCGAACGCCTGCAGGACGCCGGCTTCGCCTACGCCACGCCGGAGGGCACCGTCTACTACGACGTGGGCCGCTTCCCCGGCTACGGCAGGCTGTCCGGCAACACCCTCGACCAGCTTCGCGCCGGTCATCGCGTCGAGGTGGAGGCGGACAAGCGGGACGCCGCCGACTTCGCGCTCTGGAAGCACGCGGGCGAGGGGCGCCTGGTGAAATGGCCCACGGCGCGCTGGGGCGACGGCTACCCCGGGTGGCACGTGGAGTGCTCGGCCATGGCCATGCGGTACCTCGGCGAACGGTTCGAGCTGCACACGGGCGGTGTCGACAACGTCTTCCCGCACCACGAGGACGAGATCGCGCAGTCCCAGGCGCTCACCGGCCAGGTTCCGGCCGCCTCGTACGTGCACGGCGAGCACCTGCTGATGAGCGGCCGGAAGATGGCCAAGTCGGCCGGCAACTTCCAGCGCATCACCGACCTCGCGGACGGGGGCGTCGACCCCCTCGCCTTCCGGTACCTCTGCCTGACCGCGCAGTATGGCCACAAGCTGGACTTCTCCACCGACTCATTGCGGGCGGCTTCGGCGGCCCTCGATTCCCTGCGCGCCCGCCTGCATGCCCTCGGTCCTGCCCCGGTGGACGGACCATGGGCCATGCCGCCCGTGCTGGTGGCGGGATCCGCCGGGCCGCGCCCGGCCGGCGTCGCGAACGGCGTGCGCGGGCACCAGGAGGTACGGGACACGCACCTCGACGCGTACCCGGTCGTGGACCGTGCCCATGCACCGGACGTGCCGCTGTCCGATGCCGCCGCGGTCCTGCACCGGCGTTTCGTGGACGCGCTGGATCGCGATCTGGACATGCCCGCGGCGCTGGCGACGGTCCGGGAGGTGCTGCGGGCACCGCTCGACGACGACGAGCGCCGGTGGCTGGTGCTGGACGCGGACGCCGTGCTCGGACTCGACCTGCACGCGACGTGGGACGTGGGACGGGAGCCGGGCGCGGCCGCCGCCGGGCACGGTTCCTCGCGTGATGATCTCTCCTCACTCCCGGCGCGAGCCGCGGCGCTGCTGGACGAACGCGCGACCGCCCGTGCGGCCGGCGATTATGCGCGTTCGGACCGGCTGCGTGACGAGCTCTCGGCGATGGGCGTCGAGGTCATGGATCGGCCCGGTGGGCTGACGGAGTGGCGGATCCGGGGGCAGTGACCCGGGCTCGCCTCGCCGTTCCCGCCGGCGACTCCGGGGCACCGCGTCACTCCGTGGGGCGCGCCTCCCGGGAGCTGGCGCGGTCCGCCGCCTCCTGGTAGCTGCGGTGCGCATCGGCCTCGACGACGTCCGCCATGGCCGACTCCGCCGTGGCGTCGGCCACGTCCGCCCTGGTCGAGAGAGCGGCAAGCTTGGCCGCCGAGGCGGTCTTGGCGGCCGACGACTCGGCGAGCGTCGCCGCGGACAGCGCCGCCCTTGCCGCGTCCGCCGTCGCGATGGCGGCGTCGGCGGCCTCGGCCGCCGCCTGCGCAGCGGCCTCCGCCGCGACCCGGCCGCGTCGCGCGACTGCCGCCACGCGCTCCGCGTTCCGCCAATCCTGGAGCGCCGCGCCGGTAGTGACGGGCGACTCGCGGTCCTGATCCGGCATCACGTGTCCCCCAACACTGCCACGACGCCTCCGGCCAACCCACCGACGGGCTCCTGACGGGCCATTCTCTCGAAGGGAGTGTGGGCGCCGGGAGCCCGGAAGGCAATGCTGCATCCACGAGGCGTGCGGCCTCTGCCGCAGGTCGCCGGGGCGCGAGCCAACCGGCACGTGCCGTGCGGGAACCTACCTCGCGGGATCCACCACGAGCGTCCCCGCCGTCCCGTTCATGCCGCTCGAGTCGCCGAGCCGGAGCGCGTAGCGTCCGGGCGCCGGGGCCATGAACCGCACGGCGGTCGTCTGGCCCGGCCGGGCGGGCAGCTCCACGCTCGCGATGCCGTCGATCGCCAGGTCGTGGTACGCCGTCGCGTCGTTCATGAAGCGCAGGTAGACGAATTCGCCCGCCCGAACGTGGACTTCCGTGGCCGCCGCCGTCGAGCCGCTCGCCACGACCGTCACCTGCTGGGCCGACGAGTCGAGCCAGCCGTTGCCGGCGATGACGGCCCCGGCGACCAGGAGGCCGGCGACCGCGATCGCAACCAGGTACCCGGCGTCGCGAACCCGTGCCGCCAGCGGCCGGGGTCCGAGCGAAGTCTGGCCGGGCCGCGCGTCGAATCCTCGCAGCCTGAGGGAGTTCGTCACCACGCTCACCGAACTGAGAGCCATCGCACCCGCGGCCAGCGCCGGGCTCAGGGTCGTCCCAGTGAACGGATACAGGAGCCCCATCGCGATCGGGATCAGCACGACGTTGTAGCCGAACGCCCATGCGAGGTTCTGCCGGATCACGGAGATCGTCCGCCGGGAGAGCGCGATGGCGGACGCGATCCCCCTCGGGTCGCCACCGACGAGCGTGACGTCGGAGGCCTCGATCGCGACATCCGCGCCCGTTCCGATCGCGATCCCGAGGTCGGCCTGGGCGAGAGCCGGCGCGTCGTTGATCCCGTCGCCCACCATGGCCACGCGCCGGCCGAGCGACTGGAGCTCCGCGACCTTGGCGGCCTTCTCTCCCGGGAGGACCTCGGCCAGCACCCGCTCCGGTGGAATCCCTACCTGGCGCGCGACCGCCTCGGCCGTGGCGCGCCGGTCGCCCGTCACCATCCAGGCCTCGATCCCCTGGTCCGCGAGCCCGCGCACCGCCGCCGCCGCTTCCGCCTTCACCGGGTCGGAGATCACGAGCAGGCCGGCCAGGTGCATCGGGGTCCCGTTGTCGGTCTGGCCCTGCCCGACAGGCGACGTCTCCGCCCGTTCCGGCGCGTCCGGGTGGCTTTCACCGGCGTCGTCAGCGTCGATACCGATCGCCACGTACACGGGCGTGCGCCCGCTCGCCGCTTCCTCCGCCGCGACCGACTCCAGCGGGGTCACGTCGACGCCCCGCGCTTCCATGAGGCGCACGTTGCCGGCCAGCACGCGGCGCCCCTCCACGATGGCATCCACGCCGTTGCCGGCGAGCGCCTCGAAGCCCTCGACGCGCAGGCGGCCCAGCCCATCCGCGTCGGCGGCCGCCACGATGGCCGAGGCGAGAGGATGCTCCGATTGCCGCTCCGCCGAACCGGCCAGGTCGAGCAGGTCGTGGACGGTGGTCCCGCGTGCCGGAACGATCGACGTGACCGCGGGCCTGCCCAGGGTCAGCGTGCCGGTCTTGTCGAGGACGATCGCGTCGACGCGATGCGCCTGCTCGAGCGCCTCGCCACCGCGGAACAGGACGCCGGCCTCGGCACCCTTCCCGGCCGCGACCATGATCGCGGTCGGGGTCGCGAGGCCCATCGCGCAGGGGCAGGCGATGACGACCACCGCGATGAACGCGGTCAGCGCGAGCGTCAGCTTCGGCTCCGGCCCGGCGAGCATCCAGAGAGCAAAGGTGAGCGCCCCGGTCGCCAGGACGAACGGCACGAAGTAGGCGCTGATCCGGTCCGCCATCCGCTGGATCGGTGCCTTGGATCCCTGGGCCGACTGCACCATGCGCACGATCTGGGCCAGCGCCGTGTCGCGCCCGACCCGCGTCGCGCGGAACACGAAGGAGCCGGTCGTGTTGAGGGTCGCGCCGATGACCTCGTCACCGGCGCCCTTCTCCACCGGGAGGGCCTCGCCGGTCAGCATCGACTGGTCGACGGCCGACGAGCCGGACACGACGATCCCGTCGACCGGAACCTTCTCGCCCGGCCTCACGCGCACCAGGTCGCCGGCCTGCACCTGCTCGAGCGGGATGTCCACCTCCGCGTCGCCACGGACGACGCGCGCGGACTTCGCCTGGAGCCCGATGAGCGCCTTCACGGCGCCGACCGTCTGGCCCTTCGCCCGGGCCTCCAGCCACCGGCCGAGCAGGATCAGGCCCACGATGATCGTGGAGCTGTCGAAGTACGTGTCGGGCCGGATGCCGGCGCGCATCACGACGTCCGGGTACATGGTCACGAACACGCTGTAGGCCCAGGCCGCACTCGTGCCCACGGCCACCAGCGTGTCCATGGTGGCGGAGCCGTGCCGGAGCGCGCGCCACGCGGCGCGGTAGAAGCGGCCACCGGCCCAGAACTGGATGAAGGTCGCCGGCCAGAGGACGGCCTTGTC
This sequence comes from uncultured Chloroflexia bacterium, assembly GCA_963757865.1. GTDB lineage: Bacteria > Chloroflexota > Limnocylindria > Limnocylindrales > CSP1-4 > JAJYNJ01. The sequence continues at coordinate 195,847 of CAVWSU010000013.1, read as the reverse complement.
GAGGTCGGTCATGGCCCACGGGAGGCCCGGCCAGAACATCAGCAGCATGATCGAGCCGGAGACGACGAGGCTGACGAGCGACTGGATGCCGAGCTCGCGCCGCTCGTGCGCCCGCTCCAGGTCCTCGGCCGTCGGCTCGTCGACCAGGGCACCTGCAGACGCATCGGAGGATGCGCCGACGCTGTCGACTGCGGAGCCGCGCACCTCGTACCCGGCTGCCTCGATGGCCGCCACAAGCTCCGCCCGCCCGGCGATCGTCGGCAGGAAGCGGATGGTCGCCCGTTCCGTGGCCAGGTTCACGCTGGCTTCCTGCACGCCGTCGGTCTTCTTCAGGAATCGCTCGATGCGGTTGACGCACGAGGCGCACGTCATCCCCTCGATCGGCAGGGTGACCTCGATCGGCTCGGCAGCGGCCGGCTGGGGCAGGTGGGAGATGGACGGCTGGACGGACAAGGGCTCGCTCCGTGCCGGCGGGCGTGCCACGGCATCCGCCGCGGCGCTCGCCGGCTTCATACTCCCCCCTAGTATAGAGCGGAGGGCCATGCCACGAAGGGACGGTCGGCCCGCCGGTCTGGGCCGTGCGGCCCCACCCTTCCGGGGAGGCGGGTGCCGCGGGTTCAGCCCACGACGCCGTCCGGCGCCAGGGGCATGCTCCGGACGCGGATTCCGGACGCGGCGAAGACCGCGTTCGCGATGGCGGGAGCAACGGCGACGATGGGCACCTCGCCGCCGCCGGCCGAAGCCAGGTCCGGCCGGTCGATCAGCACGACCTCGATCGGCGGCACGTCCGAGAAGCGGGGCACCCGGTACTGGGACAGCCGCGGATTGAGGATGCGGCCGTCCTCGAAGTGCACGGCCTCGAAGAGCGCGCCGCCCAGGCCCATGACCGTCGCCCCCTCGATCTGGTTGACCAGCCCCTCCGGGTTCACGATGCGCCCGCAGTCGTAGGCGCTCGTGATCCGGAGCACGCGGACCCGGCCATCACCACCGACGCTCACTTCGGCCACCGTGGCGATCCTGGCCCATTTTTCTCGCGCGCACGCGATGCCCAGGCCCAGGCCGGGTTCGGTGCGGCGCCCCCATCCCGCTCGCTCCGCCGCAGCCTCCAGGACGGCCGCCAGCCGCTCGTCGCGCAGGTTCCGCAGGCGGAACTCGAGGGGATCGGCGCCGACGCGGGCCGCCAGCTCGTCCATATGGGATTCCCGGGCGAACGTGTTGGCGGTCGCGGCCAGTGCCCGGTAGGAACCCACGCGAAGGGGCGATGCGGCGGGACGGTACTCCACGCGCCGGTTCGCGACCTCGTACGGCGTCGCGAGCGCCGCCGACCCGGAGTCGATGTTGGTGAAGTCCCACGCCACGAGCGTGCCGTCCGGGCCGGCACCGCTGCGGACGTCGATGACGGCGTAGGGGCGGAAGTACCCCCAGGTGCCCTCCTCTTCGCGGGTCCAGCGCACCTTCACCGGCCGCCCCGTCGCCCGCGCCAGGCGCGCGGCCTCGACCGCCACCTCACCGCTGTGCTTTCCGCCCCACCCGCCCCCGGTATCGCCGACGACGACGCGGACGTCCTCGGCCGGGACGTCGAGCTCGGCGGCAAGCTGCTCCCGGACGCCGAACGGGACCTGCGTGCCGGTCCAGGCCGTGAGGCGCGGGCCCGTCCATTCGGCGATCGCCACGCGTGTCTCCAGCGGGACGTGCGCGATGTACGCCGAGGCATAGGTGGCGTCGATGCGCGTGGAAGCCGAGGCGAGCGCCCCCTCCACGTCTCCGTCCTGCTCGACGGTGCCCCCTTCCCAGCCCTCGCCGTGAACGGGGTGTGCACGCAGGTATCCGACGATCTCGCGCTCGGAGGGCTGCGGTTCCTGGTCCCACTCAGCGCGGATGGCGGCCAGGGCGCGCGCGGCCAGCGGGACCGCCGGGGCCGTCACGCCGACGAAGGAGCCGTCGCGAACGACCGTGACGCCGGGCATCGCCTCGGCGGCCGAGGTGTCCAGCGATCGCAGCGTCGAGCCGAACGCGGGTGCGCGCAGGACACGCCCGTGCAGCATTCCCGGGCGCGCCATGTCGGAGGTGTACCGGGCCACGCCGGTCACGACGTTCGCGGCCGTGACCTTCGATGCCCCACGGGGCCTGCCCTCTGCCGGCGGGCCGGCGGGTCCGTGCGGTTCGGGAGCGTCGGTCCGCGCCGCGCCCATCGCCGAACGCGTGGCCCCGTCCATGCGCGCGTCCTCGACGAGACGCTCGCCCTGCAGGAGCGTTCCCAGCCGAACCGCCGGCGTGCCGCCCGATGCCGCCACGCGGCAGTCCGCGAGGCCCAGGGCCGAGGCGTCCGCACCGAGATGGCGGGCGCCCAACTCGAGCAGCGAGGTGCGAGCGTGCGCGGCCGCCGCGCGGAGGTACGCCCCGGCGTCCGCCATGGACCGGCTGCCCCACGTGCCGACGTCGTACGGGCAGACGTCCGTGTCGCCCATCACCATGCGGACCGCGCCGAGGGGCATGCCCAGCTCGTCCGCCACGATCAGCGAGAGAGCCGTCCGGTTGTCCTGCCCGAAGTCCACCTTCCCGGTGAACGCCGTGACCAGCTCGTTGGCGCCGACGTGGATCCAGGCGCCGCCGTTGCCGTGCCACGGGCCGGGCTGATCGGGGAGGTTCCGCGCCGCCTCGCGAGACGGCAGCACGACCACGAGGCCGTCTCCGAGCGCGCCGAAGTAGTCGCGCTCGCTGGGCTCCGTCATGTCCCATGGTGCGTCGGGCCGCGGCAACCACCCCGCCTCGAGTGGCTGATCGGGAACGGGCGCCGCGCCGGACGCGACATCGTCGGAGAGCGGTCCGTCCGGCGTCTGCGAGCGCGCGTCGTCCCCCGCCAGTGTCGCCTTCGCGCGACGGATCGCGCGAAGGATCCGGGGGTAGGTCCCGCAGCGGCAGACGTTCCCCTCCATGGCCTCGCGGATCTCCGTGTCGTGCGGGTCATGGTTCCGCTCGAGCAGGGCCGCCGCGGACACGACCATGCCCGCCGTGCAGAACCCGCACTGCAGGGCGCCCTCCTCGACGAAGGCGCGCGCGACGGGGTGCAGGCGACCGGGCCGGGACAGGCCCTCGACCGTGGTCACGCGCCGGCCCGCGACCTCCGCCACGGTGGTGACACAGGATCGGACCGGCTCGCCGTCGGCCATGACGGTGCACGCACCGCACTCGCCTTCTCCACAACCGAGCCTGGCGCCGAGCAGGCCGAGCTCGGACCGCAGGACGGACAGCAGGCGGCGTTCCGGGTCGACCTCGAGGAGGTGCTGGTTCCCGTTGACGTCCAGGTGGATCGGCTGAGGCATGTCGGCCTCCAGGTTGTCTGGGATGTGTCGGCGCGGCGGCCCAAGCGCCGAGGTAACCCGCACGCCGAGGTCACCCCAGTCGCGGCGGCGGTCCGGGAGCCGAGGTCACCCGGCCGCAGCCGCCCGGCCGCAGCCGCCCGGCCGCAGCCGCCCGGCCCATGATCCTCCGGATCGCGTCAGGGCGCCGTATCGGACTGCGTCTCCGTGGGGGCCCAATCCTGCGTGACGCCCGGTGCCGGCGGTGCAGCCATGCGGGCCGTGAAGCTCGCGCCGCCCTCGGGCCGGTTCGCGGCCACGATCGTGCCCCCGTGCCGTTCGACGATCCAGCGGGCGATGGAGAGCCCGAGTCCGGTCCCTCCGGGCGGAGCGTCGTCCGCCCGCCAGAACCGCTCGAACACCCGGTCCAGGTCCTCCTCGCGAATCCCGCGCCCGTCGTCGAGCACCTCGAGCGTCACCGTCGTTTCCTCGCGCCGCACGCGGACCAGGACGGTGCCGCCCGGCGGCGTGTGTCCGATCGCGTTGTCCACCAGGATCGTGACAACCTGTCGCAGGCGAAGGGCGTCGCCGACGATCTCGGCAGGACGAGGGTCGACCACGACGTGGACAGACCGTTGATCCGCGACCGGGGAGAGCGCCCCCGCGGCCTCCGCGGCGACGTCGGCGAGGTCCACCGGTTCGTGCGCGATGTCCACCACGCCGGAATCCGTGCGCGCAAGGAGCAGCAGGTCGTCGACCAGCGCGGTGAGGTGGGACACCTCGCTCTCGATGTCGTCGAGTGCCTCGCCGACCTGTTCCACCGGCCTGGACCGGTTGCGCCGCAGGTCGGCCGCGCTGGCGCGTATCACCGTCAGGGGCGTTCGAAGCTCGTGGCTGGCGTTGGCCGTGAACTCGCGCTGGCGCCGGAGGGCGTCCTGGCGGCGGCGGATCGATGCCCGGATCGGGACCAGCGCGCGTCCCGCGTAGACGTAGCCCGCGGCGACGGCCAGGAGCACCGCGCCGAGCCCGCCGATGAGCAGCACATTGACCAGCGTCCCGAGCAGGCGCTCCTCCGACGTCCGGTCGCCCACGACCTGCACGACGTAGGTCCCGTCCGGTCCCTGCACCGCGAGCGAGTAGATGCGGACGGGGATGCCCGAGACAGTCGCGTCGCGCACGTTGGGGCCGGATTGCTGGGATGCCGCCGCCCCCTGCGCGTCCGGAAGCCCGGGCGGCAGGCCCAGGCCGCTGGCCCCCTGGACGGAGCCGCCGGGCCCGATCACGAATGCGACGGTCCCGCCGGCCTCGCCCCCGAAGGCGATTCCCACCTGGGGTCGCTGGGGGAAGCCGTTGCTCTGGATGAACCGGCCGAGGTCCTCGGCGCGGTGTTCGAGCTGGGTCGTGGCGGTCGCGTCGAGGTTGCCCGCGACGGCGCCGTACAGCGCGACCCCGAGCACAACGAGGATCAGGAGCGTCAGGCCACCGCTCCATGCCATGAGCCGCCAGCGGGTGCGCCGCAGCAGCGGCGCATCCTCGACCTCGGCGGTCCCGTCCGGCTCGCGGATGGCTGCGTGCGTCCCGGGGTCAGTCGTCACGCAACCGGTACCCCACGCCGCGGACGGTCTCGACGCGATCGGAGGCGCTGCCGAGCTTGTCCCGCAGCAGGTGGATGTAGGCCTCGACGGTGTTCGGCGTCAGTGCGACCCCGTACGGCCAGGCGTAGTCGAGGAGCTGGTCGCGCGTGAGGACCTGGCCGGGGCGGCGCAGCAGGCACTCGAGGATCGAGAACTCGCGCTGGCTGAGGTCCACCGACCGACCGTCCACCGTCACGCGCCGTTTGCCTTCGTCGAGCGCGATGGGGCCTGCCGCGAGTCGCGCGGTCCGGCGAGCCGGCGGCCTCCTCCCCAGCGCGCGCAGCCGCGCGAGCAGCTCCTCGTACGCGAACGGCTTCACCAGGTAGTCGTCCGCCCCCGCGTCCAGGCCCTCCACCCGGTCGCTCACCGCATCCCGCGCGGTGAGCATGAGGATGGGAACCTGGCAGCCGTCGTGGCGCAGGCGGCGGGCGACCTCGAACCCGGATCGGTCGGGCAGCCCGATGTCGAGGACGATCGCGTCGAGCTCGACCGTGGACGTCGCGATCTCCAGCGCGTCGGCGGCAGTGGTGGCGGTCTCGACGACGTGCCTGTCCTGGCTGAGCAGCCGCTTCAGCAGCCGCACCAGGCGGGGGTCATCCTCGACGACGAGCAGGTGCACGAGGGTCTCCTAGGGCGTCACCACGGTCACGTCGCTCGCGTTGAGCGTCCGCGGCGCGCCGCTGGCCAGGGGTGCGGCTCCGGTTCCGGCGCCGGCCCCGGCCCGGTTGAACTGTACCTGCACGACCACCTGGCTACCCGAGGTCACGCTGGACTGGCTGGCGCTGGTGGACGTGTGGTATGTCGTCGAGGGGGACAGGTCGACCGTCACGGTCTCACCGGCGGCGGTCTTCACCGTCATGGTGTTCCCGCTGATCGACTGGACGGTCCCGGTGACGCCGATGTCGGCACCTGCGCCGCCGAGGGCGCCGAAGGCGCCACGTCCCGCGCCGGGCGCGAAGCTCGCGTCCGCCGCCAGGCCCGTGCGGAAGCCTCCCGCACCGAACCGGCCGGCGTTGGCAGCGGCCGCCGGCGCCGTCATGCGCCCGACCGCGAACGCGATGCCGCCGATCGCCACCACGGCCGCCACGCCGAGCAGGATCGTGGTCGCCCGCGACGAGCCGCCGCCTCGCGGCGCGACGGCACGATTGGCTGCCGAGGGCGCCTGGGGCGCAGGGGCCGGCTGCGGTGCGGCCGGGGACGGGGCCGCATCGGGGCTGGGCGGCGCGTCAGGGTATTCCATCATCGAAGCACGTTCCTTTCACTCGTACCGGTGACCACGATCACTCGTACCGAAGCGCGACGACGGGATCGAGGCGCGCGGCCTGGCTCGCCGGCCATACACCGAAGATGACGCCAACGATCAGGCTGAAGACCACGGACACCACGACCGTGATCGGGTTGAAGGTGAATGCCCAGCCGGCGAGCACGGCGATGACGGCCGAGGCGGCGACGCCGACCAGGATGCCGATGATCCCCCCCGAGACGGACAGCATCAGGGCCTCGAAGAGGAACTGCAGGAGCACATCGCGACCACGCGCCCCGATCGCCTTCCGGATGCCGATCTCACGCGTCCGCTCGCGAACCGAGACCAGCATGATGTTCATGATCCCGATCCCGCCGACGATGAGCGAGATCGAGGCGATGCCCGCCAGCAGCACGGTCAGCAGGGTGCTGATCGACCCGACCGTCGAGAGGAGCTGCGTCTGGCTGGTGATCGTGAAGTCCGGCGAACCGCCGGCGCCGATCCCGTGCCGCTGGTCGAGGAGCGTCGTGAGCTCCGCGGTGGCCGTGTCCATCTGTCTGGCCGTCGTGACGCTGACGCCGATGGTCCGCACGCTGTCGGTACCCACGAAGAGATCGCGCGCCGTGGTGACGGGGATCAGCACCTCGTCGTCCGGGCTCTGGAACCCCGCGCCGCCCTTCGGCTGCATGATGCCGACCACCTGGAACGGCAGCCCGCTGATGTAGACGGTGCTCCCGATCGACGACGGGCCCAGCCCCAGGTTCGTGGCGGTCGTATTGCCGAGGACCGCCACGCGCAGCGAGTGGTCCACGCTCGCCTGCGTCAGGAACGAGCCCTGCCACATGTCGTACGCGAAGACCAGCGGATACGCCGGGGTCGTGCCGATGACCGTCGTCGTCTCGTTCTGCGCCCCGGCCACGATCAGGTGGGAGCTCGAGAGCTCCGGGGCCACGCCGGCGACATCGGGCAGCGCGGTCATGGCCGTGGCGTCCTCGATGGTCAGTGTGGTGGCGGAGCCGAATGCACCTCGGGTGGCGCCCGTGGTCGTGGCACCCGGCGTGACAGAGAGAAGGTTCGTGCCGAGGCCCTCGAGCCTGCTGTTGATGCCGGCCGTGGCGCCCTGGCCGACCGAGACGAGGGCCACGACGGACGCGACGCCGATGATCACGCCGAGCATGGTGAGGAGCGTGCGGAGCTTGCCCGTCCCGAGCCGGGAGACGGCCAGCCTGACGAGGTCGCCGAGCCTCATGCGGCGATCCTCCCGTCCCGGATGTGGATCTGCCGGTCCGCGGCGGCGGCGACGTCCGGGTCGTGGGTGATTAGCACGATCGTCCTGCCGGACGCGTGCAGCTGGTGGAACAGCTCGATGACCTCGGCGCCGGCGTGGCTGTCGAGGTTGCCGGTGGGCTCGTCGGCGAGGAGCAGCGCAGGTTCCGTGACAAGCGCGCGGGCGATCCCGACCCGTTGCTGCTGGCCGCCCGACAGCTCGGTCGGCTGGTGATGCAGGCGGTCGCCGAGCCCGAGACGATCGAGGGCGGCCTTCGCGCGCGCCAGACGTTCCTGCCGCGCCACCCCCTGGTAGGCGAGCGGCGTGGCGACGTTCTCGAGCGCGCTCGTGCGCGGCAGCAGGTTGTAGGACTGGAACACGAAGCCGATGGAGCGGCTCCGCAGCGCGGCGAGCCCGTTGTCGTCGAGCTCGTCGATGGGTGTGCCGTCGAGGACGTACCGCCCGGCCGTGGGACGGTCCAGGCACCCCAGGATGTTCATCATCGTGGACTTGCCGGATCCGGACGGACCGATGATCGCGACGAACTCGCCCTGCCCGATGGTCAGGTCGACGTCCATCAGCGCGGGCACGACCACCCTCCCCAGGTCGTAGACCCGGGAGACGTTCTCCAGGTGGATGATCGGGTCGCTCATGGCTGGCCGGCCCCGCCCGCGGCGCCGCGGTTCACGCCACCGGCGCCCCGGAAGGTTCCGCCCACCCCGACCCCGCCGCCGATGCCACCAATTCCGCCGATGCCCCCACCGGTGGTGGTCGTGGAGTTCAGGGCGCTGACCGAGCCGATCACGACCGACTCGCCCACGTTGATGCCGCTCTGGATCTCGGCCAGCGAGCTGCTCATCAGCCCGACCTGCACCGGCACCGCCTGCGCCTGGCCGGCGCTGTCGAGGATCCGGACCTCGTAGCTGCCGGACGAGCCGACCACGGCGATCGCGGGCACCGTGATCACGTTCTGCGCCTGCGCGGTCGTGACCGCGACGCTGGCGGACATGCCCGACAGGACGGTCGCGGGCGGGTTCGTGAGGGAGACGACGACGGTGTAGGTCACCACGCTGTTCGCGCCGGAGCTCGAGCCGACCGGGACGATCTCGTCAACCGTGCCGTTCACGGTCGCGTTCGCTCCGGAGACGGTGATGGTTGCCGGCTGACCCGCCTTGAGTGAGGCAATGGCGGTCTCGGCGAAGCTCGCGGTGACCTCGAGCGTGCTGCTCTGGACGGTGATCGCGTAGCCGGACGGCGCGATGATTCCCGGCACGACGTTGACGGCGATGACGACGCCGGCGACCGGGGAAACGAGCTTGGCGTGGCTGAGGGTCGACTGGGCGGTCGAGACGGTCGATTGCGCGGTGGCCACCGAGGCCTTGTCGGACGCGATGACGTCCGACGTCGCGGGACCGGTGGACTTGGCGTAGCTGTGCTCGGCCGCCAGCAGCGACTGCTGCGACTGGGCGAGGCTGTCCGACTGCTGGGTCTGTGCCGCGGTCAGCCTCTCCTTCGCCGACGTGAGGTTGTCCTGCGCGGACTGGACCGCCTGCTGGGCCTGGGTGATGGCCGTCTGGGAGGGCGAGGTGTTGGTGGTGTAGTTGTTCTGCGCGGTCGTCAGCGAGTTCTGCGCCGAAGCGACCTGGTTGGCGGCCTGCTGCTCGGCGGACGTGGCGCTCAGCTGGTCGGCCGCGAGCTTGTTCTGTGCGGACTGCACGGCCTGCTGTGCCGCCGTGATCGCGGCCTGGTCCTTCGTGATGGTGGCTGGATCGGCCGTCACCCGCGGGGCTGGGGTCGCCGTCGGTGTCGGGGTCGGCGGCTGGGGTGGATTCATGTCGTTGTTGAGCTGCGCCTGCGCGTTCGCGAGCGTCACCTGCGCGTTCGTGATCGCCTGCTGGTCCGTCTGCAGCGTGAGCTGGTCCTTCGCGATGGTGTTCGCCTGGGACTGCTGCGCGGACTGGAGCTGCAGCTGCGCGGCGTTGACCGATCCCTGCGCGGTGGCGACCTGGTCCGAGGTCGGCCCTGCCTGCGCGGTGGCCAGCTGTGCCTGCGCGTTCGTCAGGCCCTGTTCCGCCTGTGTGACAGCGAGCTGGTCCTGCTGGAGCGTGATCTGGCGGTTGTGCTGCGCGGCGTTGTACGAGAGGTTTGCCTGGTTGATGGCGTCCTGCGCCGAGGCGAGGACCGTGGCCGAGGCGTGCCCCGAGTCGACCGACAGGCGCGCCTGTGCGGCCGCGAGGTTGGCCTTCGCGACCGCGAGCTGCACCTGGGCGTCGGTGGGATCCGCGGTGGCGAGCGTCTGGCCCTGCGTGACCGACTGTCCGACCTTGACCCCCACCGTCTTCGCCACCCAGCTGACCGAGCCGGTGCCGCCGCCGGCCCGTGCTGGACGAGCTCGTCGACGTGGCCGCGACGACGGACGGGTCGGCCCCGAACGCGAGACCGTACGTCTCCGTTGCGCCGATCGTCCCCGTGGCCACGGACTGCACCGCCACCGTCCCCCGGGCCGCGGTGGCCGTGAGGTACTGGGGACTCGCCGAGGCGGTGAGGTTGGGGCCGAAGACGGCGAAGCCGACGGCGCCGACCCCCACGAGGATCATCACCACGGCGCCGATCAACTTGAGGTTCATGCGTATCCCTTCGAGCAAGAGATTGAGTGGCCCGGCCCTCGACAGAGTCCGCACGGGCGTGACGTCCGGGGTCGGGGACGATGGCGCGGGACGGAGCCCGGCCCCCGTCCCGCTCGTCCCATCGCTGATCCCAGGCGTCGCTCCCTGCGTGTCCCCGATGTGTCGCCCTATGCGGCGGGCGCCGCCGACAGGAGTGCCTTTGCCGCGTTGACCGGCACGGCGAACCCGACGCCCTGTGCCCCGCTGGCCTGGGCGTCGATGAGGCCGATGACCTTCCCCGATGCGTCGAGGAGCGGTCCGCCACTGTTGCCGGGGTTGATCGCCGCATCGGTCTGGATCAGGCCCGTCAGCTGCGTCTGCTGCCGCGAGCCCGTCTCCGACACGCTGATGCTCCGGTTGAGCGCGGACACGATCCCGTTCGTGACGGTGTCGTAGAAGGTGCCGAGCGGGCTGCCGACGGCGATCGCGAGCTGGCCGACCGTGAGGTTGCTCGAGTCACCCAGCGGGAGCGGAACGAGGCCCGTGGCCGCGGCCTTGATCAGGGCGACATCGTGCTGCGGGTCCGTCGAGACGACGGTGGCGGAGACCTGGCGGCCGCTTGGCAGCGTGACCGTGAACGAGGTGCCACCGGCGACGACGTGATTGGCGGTCAGGATCAGGCCGTCGGCCGAGACCACGAACCCGGATCCGACGCCGGTCTCCGGCACCGAGAACGGCGAGTAGCCGCTGCTCAGGCCGGTGGTGGTGATGGTGACGACCGACTTGCTCGCTTCCGCGGCCACCTGGACGATCGCGTCGCTCGTGCTGGTCGTCGCGGGCGCGGTGCTGGGCGTGGCAACGGACGATGCCAGCCTCGCCGTCGGGGCGTTCGGCGACTGCTGCGGGGCCGTCAGCGCGACGACCGCGTAGGTGCCGCCGGACGAGAGCGCGGCCGAGAGCACGGCCGCGGCCAGGACCGCGCCGACGGGCACGCGGCGGCGCCGGCGGGGCGCAGGGACCGGGGCGGGTGTTGCCCAGGAGGGAGAACCGGCCCCCGCATCTGCCGCGGCGGGCTCCGGGCCGGAAGGCCCTGCGGCCATCTGATCGGCCCGTTCGGCCGGGGCGCTCGCGGTCGAGGGCGCGGCGACCGTGGGCTCATTCCAGCCCGATGCGGCGGGACCCGCGCCGGGCGATCCGGTCGCGGTCGTGCCGGCGGGGGTGTTCCATGCGGGCCACTGCGGCTCCGGCCCGGAGACTTCGCCCTCGTGGGCGAAGGCGGGTGAGGTGGACTGCTCGGGCTGCCAGGTGGGGAGATCGGGCGACGCGGCGTCTGCCGCCGACGGGATCTTCTCGTCTTCTTCCATGTTGTCAGGACTCCAGGTGCTGGGCTCTCATGCGGATCCTCGTCATCCCTGCCGCATGGTGTACAGCGCTGGGCTGAATCAATCCTGAAAGCGATCCGTGTCGACGGAGTCCCGGGAGGCATGTTCGTGCGGGTCCTCCGGCACGCGCTCGAGCCACTGCTCGATCTCCGGCGTCAGGAGCACCCGGCCGTCGTCCGTGATCCCGTACGCGCCGTACCCGGGATTCAGCGCGACCCATGCCAGGCCGTCGATGCCCATCGCGAACGCCGTCGTGGCGTACGCGTCGGCGTAGGTCAGCGACGGACCGACAACCGACACGCTGACGAGTCCGCGCGGCGGCCGGCCGGTGCGCGGGTCCACGATGTGCTCGCCGCGTTCATAGACCCCCGACGTCGCCACGGCGCCGTCCGCCAGGACGAGGACGGCCGCGAGCCGGTCGGCCAGGGCCGGGTGCCGGATTCCGACCCGCCACGGAACCCCCGGCGCGATGCCGCCGCGAACCAGCACGTCGCCGCCGGCGTCGATCGAGAAGCGGGTCGCCCCCGCTTCCTGGAGCATCCAGCCGGCCTCCTCGACCGCCCACCCCTTCACGAGGCCGGTCGGGTCGGGCCCCTGGCCGGGTCGATATCCCCGGGCGTCGAAATAGCCGTCGCTCGTGCGGAACAGGTCGTCGCAGACCGCCAGCACCAGGCGCACGTCGGCGCTGCAATCGGCCTCGCGCAGCTCGCCGCGGCCGAGCCGGCTGATCTCGCTGTCGGGGCGGTACGTGCTGAAGCGCGCGTCGACCTCGCGGAGGTAGGCGAACGCGGCGTCCACGTCGCGCACGTCGAGCCCGCCCTCGCGTACGTCCAGGCTGATCGCCGTGCCCATGATGTGCTCGACGCGACGGAACGGCGGACTGCCGGCCGGCGGCCGCGGACCCGCCACCGTGAGCGCCGCCGGGGCCTCGCGGGGCGACATGATCAGGCGACGGCCTGGTCGAGCGCCGCCTGCAGCGACTGCGCGTAGGCCTCGCTCGTGTACGTGGCGCCCGACACCAGGTTGATCTGGGCGTTCTGCGCCTGCAGGACCTCCTGCCGGAGCATGGGCGCGACGTACTGGCTGATCATCTGCGATCGCGCGTGGGCCGTCGGCATCTGCAGCGGCTGCACGTCGGTGATCCTGCCGCCCTTCACGATCACCTGGACCTGCACGTTCCCGAACGGGATCTGGATCGTGGAGCCAGTGAACGTGCCGCTCTTGAGCGTCGATCCCGTGGCGGACTGCCCGGACGACGACGATCCGGCACCGGCCGACGCGGACGACGACGATCCGGCACCGGCCGACCCGGATGCCGCGGACCCGGACGACGCCGACGGCGACGTGGATGCGGCGGACGGGCCCGTGCTCCCGGCGACCGGCGGCGTCGAGGCCGACGACGACTGCCCGCTCGTGCCGACCGTGCTGCCCGTGGCGGGCTGGCCGACGACGACGGAGGTGGGCCCGAGCGGGGCGTTCTGGGTCTTGAAGTTCAGGAGCAGCGCCAGCGCCATCGCCGTGGTGGCGATGGCTCCGAGGGCGCGTCGTGGAAGCATGGAGAGTCCTCCGAGTCAGAACGCGAAGCGTTCGTCGTGGATCTGCGCGTCGGGCACGTGCAGCGCCCGCAGGCTGCGTCGGACCGTGTCCATCATCGGGACGGGTCCGCACACGTAGACGTCTCGCTGGTGCACGTCGGGGACGAGCCGGCGCAGCGAGCGGGGCTCGAACGGGTCGTGCGGCATCTCCGGCGTGCCGCGCCGGCCGACGAGGTAGTGGACCGTCGCGCCGCGCAGCCTGGCGAGCTGGTCGAACTCGCGCTCGAAGACCAGGTCCCTCGTGCCGCTCGTCCGGTACAGCAGCGTCAGGTCGCCGCGACCGGCGGGCAGGTCCTCGAGGAGGGCTCTGAGCGGCGTGACGCCGATGCCGCCGGCGACGAGCAGGACGCGGGGGCGCGTGCGGGCGGCGCCGGTCAGCGCGCCGTACGGGCCCTCGACGAACACCCGCGTGCCGATTCGCATGCGCTGCAACTTCGCCGAGTAGTCGCCCACGCCCTTCACCGTGATGCGCAGGAAGCGGCCGTTCGGCGCTGCGGACAAGCGAGAACGGGTGACTGCGCCACCAGTCGTCGCGCGTCAGGAACCGCCAGCGGAACCACTGGCCGGCTCGGACCGGGAGCTGGTCGAGGTCGCGTCCGGTCACGTAGATCGAGACGACGCCGGGGGACTCCCGTACGACGTTCGCCACGCGCAGGCGGTGGCGCAGCGACAGCGCGACCGGCTGGCCGAAGCGGAACGCGATCATGAGGGTCGCCGCGACGACGTACAGCCCGATCCAGTACAGCCTCGCGACGGGATCCCCGAGGAAATCCGTGCCGACGATCAGCTGGTGCATGAACGCCAGTGCGATCGCCAGGTACGCGTACAGGTGGATGCCGTACCACGTCTCGTACGAGAGCCGGCGCCGCGCGATCGCGACCGACGTGACGCCGATCGCCACCAGCAGCGCCATGCCCGCCGTTGCCATCAGGACGTAGGGGTAGCTGGTCAGCACCGTGACGGTCTCGGCGGGGATCCCGCTGCCGTCGGCCACGGCGTACCCGGAGATCGTCAGGACACCGTGGGCCGCGAGGAGCAGGATGGCGGAGAACCCCACCCAGCGGTGCAGCATCGCCACGCGGTCCGCCCCGAAGAGCTGGTCCAGCCACGGGCTTCGCGACATGAGCACGAGCTGGATCAGCACCAGGTACGTGCCGTAGAGCGCGGCGAGCTCACCCGCGGCCGTCAGGACCCCGCTCAGCGAGTGCAGCTGGATGAGCTGTCCGTGACGGACCCACATGGCACCGATCAGCGCGGCGTTCCCGAGCGCGAGGGCGGCCACGTCCACGCCGCGGATCGACCACGTTCGTGGCAGAGGGACGCGGCGGGCGGGGCGGGCGGTAGCGGTCATGTGGCCATCCCAGGTACGTGCGGTCGCGCGACCGCGATGTGTCGTGGTCAGATGCTGACCTTCGTTCCTTAAGCCCGGCTGAAAGCAGGGCGGGCGTCCCGGGTAAGGGCCGGTGAACGATCCTTCACCCGTTCACGAACCCGGGGGTGGCGCGTCACACTTGGCGTGATGACTGCCGTGACCGACGCGGACCCGATCGAACGGGGCGTCCCGCCCGCCGTCCCCGAGCCGCCGCCGTTCGAGGACGTCGTCACCGCGCACGAGGTCGAGCTCTATCGCTTCCTGCGCCGGCTGGCCCCGTCGGCCGACGACGCCGCCGACCTGCACCAGGAGACGTTCCTTCGCGCCTTCCGCGCGTATCCGCGGCTCGACGCGGGTGCCAACGTGCGCGCGTGGCTCTACCGGATCGCCGGCAACCTCGCCCGCGATGCCCACCGCCGGCGCATGGTGCGGGCGGCCGTGGCCGCCGGCCCCCTCGACGACCACGCCGGCGCGGCCACGGATCCGCGAAACGATCCCGCCGTCCGTGCGAGCGCGGCCGAGACGCGGCGGGCGGTGCGGGACGCGCTGCTCGGCCTCACCGCCCGGCAGCGCGTGGCGGTCGTCCGGCGCGTGTTGGAGGGCGGCGACTACGCGGACGTCGCCGAGACACTCGGGTGCACCGAGCCGACGGCCAGGCAGCACGTCAGCCAGGGGCTGCGCCGGCTGCGTGCCGTGCTGTCCACGGGACTGGAGACAGACCGATGACGACGAATCGCGACGATGGTTGGGAGGAAGCGATGGGACGATGGTTGCGCGGGACGGATCCCCTGCCCGGCCACGAGGCGCTCGCGGCCGAGCTGGACGCGGCATTGCCGCGCACGCGCGCGGCACTCGGGACGGTCGTCGCGGCGTACATCCGGGAGCCCGCGCCGTGGGGT
Organism: uncultured Chloroflexia bacterium; assembly: GCA_963757865.1. Taxonomy (GTDB): domain Bacteria; phylum Chloroflexota; class Limnocylindria; order Limnocylindrales; family CSP1-4; genus JAJYNJ01. Next base: position 180,550 of record CAVWSU010000013.1, on the reverse strand, counting down.
GTCGTGCACGTCGCGGCCTCGGCTCGCGGCATCGTGTCGATCGAGCTCGTCTCCGACACCGACGAGTTCACCGCCGGCCTGTCGCGCCGGCTCGGAGGCGCCGTCGTGCCCGACGCGCCCGGGCTCCCCGCCCCCATGCGTGATGCGCTCGCCGCGGCACGCCTCGAGCTGGAGGAGTACTTCGCGGGCGGGCGAACCGCCTTCGACCTGGCGGTCGACCTCCAGGGCGTCTCGGATTGGGACCGCCTGGTGCTGGACGGCGCGAGGCGACTGGCGTACGGCGAGGTGACGAGCTATGGGGCGCTGGCGAGGGCCATCGGACGGCCGCGGGCGGCTCGCGCCGTCGGGGGCGCGCTCGGCCGGAACCCGGTGCCGGTCGTGATCCCGTGCCACCGGATCCTGGCGGGAAACGGCACGATCGGCGGGTACGGGGGCGGCGGGCATGCGCCGCGCGACGTGATGCTGGACGTCAAGCGACGGCTGCTCACGCTCGAGGGGGCACCGGTCGTCGCGGGCTGAGGCTGCGAGGCCGCCGCTGTCGCCGCCGCGGGCCGCGAGGCCCCGGGGCTACCAGTCGAACTCGCCCTCCTCGATGCGGCCCTGCTGCTCCTCGCTGAGCGCCGGCCAGATCCCGTCCATCAGCTCGCGGATCTGGACGGCCGCCTCGCGATCTCCGGCCTGGTCCGCCGCCCGCAGCAGGCGCGCGAGCTCGGCGTAGTCGGCGAGGACCGCGTCCTGGTCGACCACGCGGGCCGCCTCGGCTTCGGCCGTGGCCTCGGGATCGTCGTCGTTCAGCTCCTGCACGAGGTGGGAAAGGCGGGGCTGCTCGGGTGCGGGCATGCTGCACCTCCGGTGGGGTGGGGGTAGCGCGGGGACAGGGTAGCCGGGCGGGCGTGGAGATGACAGGGCTTGTCGGCCCGGTCGCACGCGCTAGGGTCGGGGGATGGGCCGGATCGGGTAGACGCCGACGACGATCCGGACGTCCGGGTCCATCGACAATTCGACGCCGATCTCGCCCTGCCGGACCAGCTCCTGGATCAGAGCACCCTCCCTCGGCGGCAGCCCCACGTACGTGACTCCGCCCGGCGTCTCGAGACGGGACACGTCGTCGGATTCCCCGCCCAGCTCGAACCGGCGCCGCAGCTCGTGGAGCGGGACGTATGGGCGGGACTTGATGAAGCGCCTGAGCTGGGCGGCCGTGCATCCCCGCGGGACCGGATCCGAGTCCGGCGAGGGACCGGATGACGCGGCCGGTGAGGCAGGCTGGTCGGGGGTTGTCGGCGACTCGGGCAAGGCGGGTCGGTCGTGGATGTCGGTCATGAGCTCGCGCGCGGCTGCCGCCGCGGTCGGTCCTGGGTCACGAGGGCGGCGTTTCCGCCCGCCCTCCGATCATAGCAGCGGTGACCCGGCGTCCCCCCGGGACCGGCGCATCGGAACGTGACGGAACGCACGACGGCATGCCGGGCGACAGCCACCTCAGACGCCCCGGACACGCAGGAGATCGCGCGTGACCTCGTTGAGGACGTCCGGCCCATCCAGGCCGCAGACGACGATGTCCTCGATCCGCGCGCCGTACCGTCCGTCGACGTAGATCCCCGGCTCGACGCTGAACGCGTACCCGGCCCGGAGCGGCTCGGCGTTGCCGGCGACCATGTAGGGGTCCTCGTGCTCCTCGAGGCCGATGCCGTGCCCGATGCGATGGATGAAGTGCGGCCCGAACCCGCCGCGCTCGATGACGCCTCGTCCGACGGCGTCGATCCGTTCGGCCGGCACGCCCGGCTTCACGGCCGCGGTGGCGGCCGCCTGCGCCGCCTGCAGGACGCCGTACAGGCGCTCGAACTCGGCGTCGGGCCCCGCATCGTCGGCGCCCGTCACCCACAGCGTGCGGGTCGTGTCCGACCCGTAGCCCTCGTACGCGCCCCCGATGTCGAGCACCACCGGCTCCCCCGCGCCGATCCGCCGCGGCGATGCCTCGTGGTGCGGGGACGCGGAGTTCGGCCCGCTCCCCACGATCGCGAACGCGGCGATCTCGTGCCCCTCGTCGAGGAGACGTTCCCTGACCTCCCGGGCCACGTCCTCCTCCGGGCGCCCGACGAGCCGGCCGGCCGCGATCGCCAGCACGACGCGGTCGGCGGCATGCGCCGCCGCCCGCAGCAGCGCGATCTCGTCGGCGTCCTTGGCCATCCGGAGGCGACGCAGGACGTCGGACGCGAGCCCGAACGGCACGCCCGGGAACGCGCCCTGCAGGCGCAGCACGAACGACGCCCACAGCCGGTCCGACACGAGGAGCCGGGCCTGCGCCTTCGAGACGTGCACGAGCCCCGGCACCAGGCCGACGGGATCGTCCGTCTCCTCCCACGTGACCATGCGGACGATGCCCGCCGCGGCGGCGGGAGCCCGGGACGCGCGCGGAGCCTCGAGCCGCGGCACGATGAGCGTCGGGTCCCCGTCGCGAGGCAGGACGAGCATGGTGAGCCGCTCGAGGTTCATGGCGTCGTAGCCGGTCAGCCAGCGGAGGTCCGCGCCCACGCCCACGAGCAGGGCGGCCGCGCCGGCGGGGCCCAGGGCCTCTCGCGCCGCGTCGATGCGCCCGGCGTACCGCTCGGGCGGGATGGACGGCCGCGATCCCGTGCCGGCTGCTTCAGCGGCAGGCTGGATGCCCGCCGCGGCTCCCTGCCCCGGCAGGTTGCGCACCCACGCGCCGAGCACCCGCGGGCCGCTGGCGAAGAGCCGTCCGTAGGCGTACACGTCGCTCGCGCCTGCGGCTCGAGCCGCCGCCCGCCCCTCCCGGTCGTCGTGCTGCCCCACCGCGACCACCGGAACGCCTGCGGCCGCGGCCCGTCGAACCGCCTCGAGCCCGGGGTAGCCCCGGCTGGTGAGGTCCACGACGACGCCGGCGGGGAGCGCCGCGGCAGCGAGCGTGGCGTCGAGGGCCTCCAGGCTGCGGAGGCCACCCGGGCGTGCGCCTGCGTCCCGGACGAGCCGGTCGAGCCGGGTGGCCCAGATCAGGTCGTCGGCGAGAATCGCGACGAACGGGCCGTCGATCACCAGGCGCTCAGGATGCCGGGTGCTGCCCGGCCAGCTCGATGGCCTCGCCGGGCACGACGCCGGCGAGCACCGCCTCCGCGTACCGGCCCGCGAACCGGCCGGCGGCCTCCTCGGGAACGATCTGGCGGATCTGGTCCGAATCCAGCTCGTACCCGTACCGCACCGCGCCGATGTTCTCCTCGCGGTACTTCGACGGGAGCGCGGCGACGAGAGCGGCCTCGTCGAACTGGACGTCCGACAGGCGGAGCAGCCGGCCCAGCGCGATCATGTTGCCGAACAGGTCGCGCCCGAAGTTCCGCACGCCGAGCTCGAGGAACGGGATCTCCTCGGCGCGCTCGCCGGGCTTGGCCAGCCCGATGTCGGATACCACGTAGTCGCTGGCCAGGTGGTAGGGACCGTGGTCGGCCAGTCGCAGGGTCACGTTGGCGTGCTCGACCACCGGGTTCGCGATGGGCTCGTCGGCGTACTTGAGGAACGCCTCGCTCATGCCACCGCGAACGCTGGAATCGTAGTCGTAGAGCAGGGTGACTTCGTACCCCATCGCCCCCAGCAGCGTCGCCATCGTGTTGCCGATGACGCGCACGCCCTGGCCGCCGACGCCGTCGATGACGATCGCGTGCTCGGTCATGCCTCGCCGCTCCCCTTCCCCGCGCCCGCGCCGGCCGGGACGGGCTCGGCCGCATGCCCCTTGACGATCCCCAGCTGGTGGTTCGCCAGCTGTGCGGATCCCGGAGGAGCCTGCCGGTATTCCTTCTTGTAGTAGTTGAGCATCTCGTTGGCGCTCGGGAATCCGATCCGGCGCCCGTTGTTCTCGATGCACTGGCTGGTGATGTCCACGAACGAGAAGCCCGGCCACTCGACGGCTTCCTTGATCGCCCGTCGCATCTGGCCCTGGTGATACACGGTGCTCTTGGCGTAGAACGCGTTCGGGTTCGTGTTGACCAGGCCCTGCAGGTTGACCGGGCTGTACGTCGCGCCCGCGGGCGACGACACGGTCTTCGTCCCCACCGGGGTGGTCGGCCCCGTCTGGCCGCCGGTGAGGCCGTAGATCTCGTTGTTGTTGCAGAGCACCGTGATCCGCGGGTTGCGGCGGATCGCGTGCAGCAGGTGGTTCCCGCCGATCGACGACATGTCGCCGTCGCCGGAGACGACGATCACGTTCAGCTCGGGGCGGACGGTGGCGATGGCCTCCGCGACGGGCAGCGTCCGCCCGTGCAGCGTGTAGACCGAGTCGAACTGCATGTAGGCGCCCATGCGCCCCGTGCACCCGATCCCGGTCACCATGACCGTGTTGGTCCTGTCCAGGCCCAGCTCGTCCATGACCATGGCCAGCTGGGTCATGATCAGGCCGATCCCGCAGCCCGGGCACCAGATCGTGGGGAAGAGCTCGGTCTTGACCTTGTCCTTGTACGACATGGGTGGTGGGGACCTCGGTTCGTGCGGTGGTGGCTCAGACGGCCGTTTCGGCGAGCTCGCGGGGGAGCAGCCCGATCCGGTCGAGCCCCTCGCGGACCGCCTCGAGGCTCATCCGGCCTCCGAGCAGCGGGACGCGCTGGACGTCGCGATAGAGGACGCGTTCGACCACGCTCGCGTACTGGCCGTCGCTTCCCTCGATGACGACGAGGCGCTTGTAGTGCGAGGCGACCTCGCGGAGCTCGTCCTGCAGGACCGGCCAGATGCGGATGGGCCGGAACAGGGCGAAATGCGGCGCAAGAGGCTGGGCGATGCGGCGGGTGATCCCGAAGGCGATCACGAGCGTCTCGGCGTCCACGTTCCAGCCGTGCTCGTAGAACGCGTAGCGGTCGGCGACCTCGAGCCGGCGCGCCTTCGCCTCCTCGTACTGGCGGATGAACTCGTCCGCGTCGGCGGTGGCGGGCTCGCCGTCGGGGTACGTCGCGACCCCGCTGAAGAGGCGGGTGTTGCCGGACGCCAGCGGCTCGAGCGTGCGCGACACGACGGGCACGTCGATCGCGTCGAGGTCGACGACCTCGTTGAGATGGCCGAGGAACGCGTCGGAGAGCAGCACGACCGGGGACTGGCTCTCCTCCGCGCAGTTGAACGCGCTGGATCGTGTACTCGTAGCACTCGGCGACCGACGACGGGTAGAAGACGATGCTCGTGTAGTCACCGGACGACCCGTACCGGGTCTGCAGGATGTCTCCCTGGCCGGGCATCGTGGGCATGCCCGTGGCAGGCCCGACGCGCTGGACGTCGACGAAGACGGTGGGCACGCCGAGCTTGTGGGCGTACCCGATCGCCTCCTGCATGAGGCTGAAGCCCGGGCCGGACGTGGCGGTGAACGACTTCGCGCCGGCGAGGCTGGCACCGATGATCGCGTTGGCGCTCGCGATCTCGTCTTCCGCCTGGAGGAACCGCAGCTCGGGATGGGCGGCGGCGTACGCGGACGCGGCCATGAGGATCTCGCTGCTGGGGCTGATCGGGTACCCGGCGAAGTACGTCGCGCCGGCCTTCATCGCCCCCAGCAGTACCGCCTCGTTACCCTGGAGGAGTCGCTTGGCCATGGTTCGTCCCGCCTCCTAGGTCGGGTTCGCCCGGTCGACGTCCGGGGCGCTCTCGACGTCGGTGATGCCGCGACTGGGGTCGGTGCCCGCGACGGCCGGACCGCGCGCGGTGTCGGGCAGGCCGGAGCGCTGGGGCGTCCGTGCGTGGGGCCGTGCCTCGACCGTGGCTGCTGCCGCCGCCGAGTCGGCGCCGGCCACCGCCCGCACGGGGATCATCTCGATGGCGAGGTCGGGACAGTAGCGTTCGCACAGGCCGCAGCGGATGCAGTTCTCCGCCTCGATGATGGCGTCGTGCGTCAGGACCAGCGAATCCTTGGGGCAGATCTCGACGCAGATGTTGCAGCGCTTGCACCAGTCGTCGACCCATCGGATGTTCACGAAGTCGACGATCGTGGGGGCCCGTCGGACCCGCTGTGTCGTGGGGGCGTACAGCGTAGCCGTCGCAGCTTCCTCGTTCGCGTCCGCCGGTCGCACGAGCGGGCCGGCCGAACCTCGAAAGTCTACCCATTTCAGTGCGCGATGATGCGTGCCATAGTCCCGGCGGGATCATGGTGACTTCGGCCGGGGCCCCCATGCGTTCGGGTGGGGCTGTCCGGCAGGCGTCGGACGACGGGCGGGAGGCCGTCCGGGCCTGTTAGCCTCGGCCGCGTGGGCCGTCGTCGACTGATCGGCATCCTGCTGGTCGCCATCTCCGCCTGCGGGTACGGATCCGGGGCACTGCTCGCGAAGGGCGTCTACGCGACCGGCACCGACTGGCTGACCCTGCTGGTGTGGCGCTTCACGTTCGGTGGCCTGCTGGCGGGGGGCTGGATGCTGGCCCGGCCGGGCGGCAGGGCCGCGCTCCGCCGGCTGAGGGGACGTCAGGCCGCCGTGCTGGTCGCGGTCGGGATGGTCTTCGCCGGAAACGCGGCGACGTACTACGCCGCGATCCAGCGCGCGCCCGTCAGCCTCGTCGCACTGCTGCTGTACGTGTACCCGGCCCTCGTCGCAGTGGCCGCGACGCGGTACGGGGGCTCCTTCGAGGGCCGCCGGGCCTGGCTGGCACTGGCGATCGCGACGAGCGGCGCCGTGTTCACCGTCGGCGGCATTCGCGCGGCAACGGATCCGCTCGGCATCGCCCTGGCGGTGGCGTCGCCCATCATCTACAGCGCCTACATCCTCCTCGCCGCACGTGTCGCTGCAGAGCGCCGGGTGATCGTCGACGTTCGCGTGGATCCCGGCCCGGTGGCCGTACCGCCCGTTCTCGCGGCCGCGCTCATGATGGCCGGGACATGGCTCGTGCTGGTCACGCTGGCCGTGATCCTGCGCGAGCCCGTGCTCCCGTGGCAGGTGCCGTCGGACGCGTGGCCCGGCCTCGTCGCGATCGCGGTGTTCGCGACGGCGCTCGCGATCGGCGCGTTCTACGCGGGGGTGGCCCGCGTCGGGGCCGCGCAGGCGGCCCTCGTGAGCACGCTCGAACCCGTCTTCACGGTCACCCTGGCCGTGCTGCTGCTCGGCGAGGGGCTGGGCGCGCTCCAGCTGGCCGGCGGCGCGCTCGTCGTCGTCGCGGTCGTGCTCGCCCAGACCGGCCGCACGGCTGCGGTCGAGGTGGCCGTCGCGCGCGAGGCCTGACCCGCTCGAGGCCTGCCCCGCTCGAGGCCCGCCCCGCGCGCCGGGCCTGACCAGCGCCAGTGCCTGACCCGCTCGAGGCCTGCCCCCCGCGCCTCGGCGCGATCCGGCGGGTGAGGGCCCGCTCGGGCCGGAGCGGGACCAGGGTCTAGCCGGCTCCGGGGCCTCTGCGGCGCTCGCGCAGCACGCTGCGAGCCATGAACAGCACGTTGGCCGGCCGCTCGGCGAGGCGGCGCATGTAGTACGGATACCACTCGGTTCCGAATGGCACGTACACGCGCACGGTGTAGCCGGCGGCGGCCAACCGCTCCTGGAGGTCCCGTCGGATGCCGTACAGCATCTGGAACTCGAAGCGCGACGCGTCGATCCGCTCGCGCTCGGTGAACCCGCGGATCCATGCGATCAGCATCTCGTCGTGCGTTGCGAATGCCGGGTAGTCCCCGTCGCGCAGGAGCGCCTCGGCCAGCCTGCGGAAGCTGTCGTCCACGTCCTCCTTGTGGGGGAACGCGACGTCCGACGGCTCGTCATAGGCGCCCTTGCAGAGTCGGACCCGGATGCCGTCACGGTCGAGGGCGGCGACGTCCGCGGAGCTGCGCCGGAGATAGGCCTGGATGACGACGCCGACTGCCGGGTACACGGCGTGCGCCTCGCGGACGAGCTGAAGCGTCCGCTCGGTGTGCGCGTGGTCCTCCATGTCGACCCGCACGAACGCGCCGAGCTCGGTCGCCCGCGCCGCGATCCGGAGCAGGTTCTCGCGACAGGCGTCCAGGTCGACGTCCATGCCGAGCTGCGTCAGCTTGAGGCTGACGTTCCGGTCGAGCTGACGGCCCGCCAGCGCGTCGAGCACCTCCAGGTAGCGATCTGCGGCCAGCCTGGCCGTGTCGATGGTGCTCACCGACTCGCCCAGCACGTCGACCGTGGTGGACAGGCCCCTGGCCCGGAGCTGCTCCAGCGCGCGGAGCGCGGCGGGAAGCGTCTCCCCCGCCACGAACCTCCGGACGGTTCCCCTGGTGAGCGAGCTGCGAGCGGCGAGCCGGGCGAGCCGGCGCTGGTGCGCCGCCCACAGGAACCCGGCGCGCAGACCCGTGCGCCACGCCGTCCGCGGCAACGACCCGGATTCGTCCCGCCGGCCCCGTCCCGCTCACGTCTGCTCTGCCTCCTCGTGGTTCGCGGCGTCGCCCCCCGCCCCGGCCCGTTCGTCTTCGGCCGCCTCGAGCGCCGCGGCGGCGACCTTCCTCGACTCCTCGCGCTGGAACTCCTCGAGCCGGCCCCGGCGATGGGACTGGATCGCGTCGCGCAGCAGACTCTCGGGGATGCGACCAGACAGCGATCCGTCGGCCTGCACGTACAGTCGGCACCCGGTGTTGTGCCGGGTACCCGGCGGTGGAGGCACGACGTCCACGCCGTTGAGGCGCACGCTCGGCGAGCCCACGAATTCGAGGAACTCGGCGTCGTCGTCGCCGCCGACCAGCACGAGCTGGATCGGCGTCTCGATCGTGCCCTCCGACAGGACCCGGTGCAGATCCGCGCGCACGTGCTCCCAGTGCGGACAGTCGAGCGTGTAGAGCAGCTCGACGCGGAGGTCGGACACCTAGGCTGAGGGCCCGGCCGGGGGCTCGCCGGCCGTCGCCGGAGCGGAAGGATCGGCCGCCGGCGGGGCAAATTGATCGGCTGCCTCGGGTGCGGCGGGATCGGCCACCAAGGGATCGGCTGCCACGGGTGCGGCGGGATCGGCCACCAAGGGATCGGCCGGCACGGGTGCGGCGGGAGCCCGGGCGGGATCGGGAGAGCCTGCCGGTCGTGCACGTCGGACCGCGACCTCACCGATCAGCGACTGGGCCTCGAGCCGGATGCGCTTCGTGGCCGTCGCGTAATCGTCCGTCTCGGCCCGGGCATCTCCCATGAACGCCCCCGAGACCCTGCCGAGCGCCTCGCTTTCACCCAGCAGCGACGTGGCGCGCACCGATACGGGGATGTCGGCGGGCAGCAGCACGCGGACCTCGCCGATCGCCGTGCTCACGTGGATCGGGGTCTCGCCATCGGGAAACGTCGCCTGTGTCAGGTCGAGCCGGACCTCGCCGATGAACGTCTCGATTCGCATGGGGCCTGCCTGCAAGGGGCCGGCGATCTCGATCTCACCGAGAAACCTCCGGTCCTGGAACGCGCCGGGGCCCCAGGCCTCGGTCCCCGCGCCCCACCCCGACGGGCCGGATGCGCCTGCCGCGCTCGACGGTCCCCATGCGCCTGCCGCGCTCGGCGTGCCTGCGGCGCCTAATTCTCCGGCGCCCCAGCCTGACGGGCCGGCTCCCCAGTTCCCCGAGGTCGACCAGGCGGGACCGGGTCCGGTGGCGCCCGCTTCAGGCGTCGCTCCGGTGCCCGGCGGCCATGTCCCGGACGGCGCCGCGTCGGGAGACCACGGGTCGGCGGGCGGCGGCGGCGTGCTCGGTGCCGAAGGAGGCGGCGGGGTGCCCGGTGCCGAAGGAGGAGGTGCCGCGCCCCACGAGGACCAGCCTGCCGGCGGGCGCGAGCGTCGCCGGTTGCCGGCCTCCCACATGAGCCACAGCCCCAACCCGACGATGAGCAGCGGCCACAGCCACTGCAGCGATGCGGCAAGCCCGGCGTCGGCGCCGACCGTGCCCAGCAGCACGATCACGCCCACCACTATCAGAACGAGCCCGAATACCTCGCCTGCCGACCGCATGCGGCCATGCTAACCGGCCGAGTGTCCCCGCGTCAGTCCCGGCGCGCACCTGGCGGAGGTGCACCCGCGGCTGTGCTCACAGTCGCTCGAAGCGCGCCTGGAAGAAGCGCAGGTACTTCGGCTCGTACACCATCCGCATGCCGCGCACCTGGTCGCGCTTCTCGTACAGCTCCGCGACCGACTCCCACGTCACGTCCATGTGGGCCTGCGTGTAGACGCGGCGGGGCAGGGTGAGCCGCACGAGCTCGAGCTTCGGGTAGTTGTGGTCGCCCGTCTTCGGGTTCCGGCCGGCGGAGACCACTCCCCGCTCCATCGCGCGCACGCCGGAATCGACGTACAGCTCGGCGGCGAGCGTCTGGGCGGGAAACTCGTCCTGGGGGATCTGCGGGTAGAAGCGCTTCGCGTCGAGGAAGATCGCGTGGCCGCCGATCGGCAGCACGATGGGCACGCCCTCGTCCACGAGGTGCTTCCCCAGGTACTCGACCTGGCCGATCCTGGCGCGGATGTGGTCCTCCTGGACCGATTCCTCGATGCCGCGGGCCATCGCCTCCATGTCGCGACCGGCCATGCCGCCGTAGGTGTGCAGCCCCTCGTACACCACGACCATGTTGCGGGCTTCGTCGAACAGCTCGTCGTCGTTCAGCGCGAGCCACCCGCCGATGTTGACCAGGGCGTCCTTCTTGCCGCTCATGGTGCAGCCGTCGGAGAGGGCAGCAGAACTCGAGGAGGATCTCCGCCACGCTCCTGCCCGAGAAGCCGGGCTCCCGGTTCTTGATGAAGTACGCGTTCTCGACGGCACGGGTCGCGTCGAGCATCACGCGGATGCCCTTCGACCGGCAATAGGCGCGGACCGCCCGCATGTTCTCCATCGAGATCGGCTGCCCGCCGGCCATGTTCACCGTCGCGGCCACGGAGACGTACGGCACGTGCTCTGCGCCGACCTCGTCGACAAGCCGCTCGAGCTTCGCCAGGTCCACGTTCCCCTTGAACGGGTGCATCGACGTGGGGTCGTGAGCCTCGTCCACGATGACGTCGTGGAACGTGCCGCCGGCCAGCTCCTGGTGCAGCCGGGTAGTCGTGAAGTACATGTTGCCGGGAACGTGGTCGCCCGCCTTGACCAGGATCTGGCTGAGGATGTGCTCCGCACCGCGTCCCTGGTGGGTCGGGACCAGGTGGCGGTACCCGTAGTAGCGCTGGACGGCATCCTCGAGGTGGTAGAAGTTGCGGCTTCCCGCGTAGGCCTCGTCCCCGAGCATCATGCCCGCCCACTGGTAGTCGGACATCGCCGAGGTGCCCGAGTCGGTCAGCAGGTCGATGAAGACGTCGTCGCTGCGGAGCAGGAACGTGTTGTACCCGGCCTCCTCGATCGCCTTCGTCCGCCCGGCGCGGTTGAGCAGGTGGATCGGCTCCACGACCTTGATGCGGAACGGCTCGGCCCAGGACCGGTGGCGCGGCATGCGCCGGCCTCCGGGACGGGGCTCGAGCATGGGATCGGCGGAATTGGCGGTGGCCACGGGTGACCTCCTCGTGGACCCGGCGCGGGCGCGCCGGCCGCGGGCCATCCTAGCGCGTGCCGGCTATCGCGCGCCGGCTAGCGCGTGCCGGCATCCGCGCGGCTGCGCGGCCGGCCCGGATCGGCAGCAGACTCGAGGCAGGCGCAGCCAGTCCGCCGCCGATCCGGCGATTTCCCGCGGCCACGTTCCGGCGGCGCTGTCCCCCGGCCACGGGGCTACGTACCGCGACTACGGAGCTGTTCACCCGCGGCGACGGGGCTGCCTGCTCGCGGCCACGGGGCTGCGGACCTGCGGCTACCTGCCGCTGCCTGCCTCCGCCTGGCGCTCCAGCTGCTCGCCGAGCTCCTCGGTTCGCCGGAACGCAGCCCACACGGCCTCGGACAGCACGGTGCGCAGCCTCCCCGACTCGAGCTCGTGCAGCGCCGCGGCGCTCGTGCCGCCGGGCGACGTGACCATGTTGCGCAGCTCGGCGGGATGCATGCCGCTCGACTTGGCGAAGAGCGTGCTGCCCTCCAGGGTCTCGATGACCAGGTCATGGGCGATGTGGCGCGGGAACCCGAGGTGCACGGCCGCGTCGATGAGCGCCTCCATGACGAGGAAGACATAGGTGGGTCCGGTGCCGCTGACCGCCGTCGCCATCGCGACCATTCGCTCGTCGTCCACCGCAAGCTCGGCTCCGAGTGCCTTCAGCAGGGTGGACGCCTGCTCCCGCTGCTCGGAGGTGACCTCAGGCGTCGCGTACCAGACCGTCATCCCCTTGCCCAGTCGTGCCGGCGTGTTCGGCATGCTCCGCACGATGGCGCGATGCCCGAGCACGGTCGCGAGCGCGGTCGTGGTCGCTCCGGCGATGATGCTGATGACGAGCTGTCCCTCCCGGAGGTGGCCGGCAAGCTCCCGCCCGACTCGAACGAGCATCTGCGGCTTGATTCCCAACACGACGATGTCGGCCTGCTGCACCGCCTCGAGGTTGGACGGCGAGACCCGGACGGCGTAGTCGCGCTCCAGCTGAGCCCGGCGGTCCCCGCGAGGATGGCTGGCGATGATCTGGGCAGGCTCCACCTGGTGGCCACGGAGCAGGCCGGCGATCATCGCCTCGGCCATGACGCCCGAGCCTACGGTCGCGATCGTGCGGTCGTCGAGGGGAGACATGGCCGGAGTATCGCAGATCGGCTCGCGCCGGCGCGCGCGAGTGCCCCTCGAAGGTTCGCGGAAACCTCAGTCCGGATCGGCCTGCCCGGCCGCCGCGTCGGCGGCATCACGGGTCGTGCCGTCCGGCTGCGCGGATGCCCGGTCTTCCCCGTGGCCGTTGGCGGCGGGATCGGCCGATGCCCGGTCGCCCCGGCCGTTTAGGGCGGGCTCGACCGATGCCCGGTCTCGCGCATCGCCGGGCTCTGCGTCTGCCCGGTCGCCCGCAACGCCACCGTGCGCATCGTCCGGGGGACTCCCGGCGCCCGGGGACAGGGTTCCCTCGCGCGAACGGTCCGCCAGGGCCTGCTTGAGGCGGAACCGGAGGAACGGGTTCTCGCCTGCCCGGCCCAGGCACTCGGGGCAGAGCAGGGCCCAGCCCTCGAGGTCGGACGGGGAGCGGGCCCGATGAGTCCGGCCGCACCACAGGCACTGGAACGCCGACCGGAACGGCATCAGTTCAGCGTTCTCCGGCGGGTTACGCCGGTCACGGGAATGCAGGCATCCGGCGTCACGGCCCGGTCACGGGAATCCAGGCATCCGGCGGCGCCTCGTCGACGAACCCCTGTGGATCGAAGATCTCGGCGAGCATCGCGATCCCCTCGATCACCCGGGGGCCGGGCCGCGTGAAGTAGGCGTTGGCGTCGAGCGCGAAGACCTCGCCGTGCCGCACGGCCCGCATCTCCGCCCAGCCCGCCGGGCGCGAGGCCCGGGACCATTCGTCGGCGGCCCGTTGTGCATCGAAACCGCACGGCACGAGCAGGATCTGCTCCGGGTCCACCTCCATGACCGCGGACCAGGTCGTCTGGACCGCCCGCTGCCCCTCCCTTCCGAGCACATCCCAGCCTCCCGCACGCCTGACCTGCTCCGGCACCCAGTGACCGCTCGTGAAGGGCGGGTCCATCCATTCGAGCGCGACCACCCGGCGCGCCCGCGACCCGGCCGCGCGACGGCGCTGCACCTGGGCCTCGAGCGAGCCCAGCCGCTCGCGCAGGAGCTCGACGAACCCGATCGCCTCGTCCTCGGCCGACGTCATGGCCCCGACCGTGGTGATCGTGTGGAAGATGCCCTCGATGGACGTGGGCTCGAGCGAGACGACCTCGGCCTCGGAACCGACCACGCGCAGGGCCTCGAGGACCTGGCGCCGCGCCACACCGCAGGTCTCGCAGACGTCCTGCGTCAGGACCAGATCGGGTTCGGCAGCACGGAGCGCGTCGACGTCGAGCTCGTACGGCGGGGATCCGGCGTGGAGCGCATGCCGCAGCCGCATGTCGACCCGCCGGCTCGAGAGGTTGCCGGGCAGCGTCGTGCGCGTGACCACCGGAACCGCGGCTGCCTCCGGGGGAAAGTCGCACGCGTGCGTGCGACCGACGAGCTCGTCACCCAGCCCGAGGCCGAAGACGATCTCGGTGGCCGACGGGAGAAGGGAGACGATCCGCACCGGCGGAGTGTACGGCCCGACCACGTGCACGCGGCCGCGACGAACGCGTTTCGCCAGACCCGAATGAGCACGTTGCCCGACCAGTGGCGGGCGCGACTGCTCGCCGCCCGGCGTGGACTGCCAGGGCACGTTGCCCGACCAGCGGCCGCGGGACTGCGCGCCGCCCGGCGTGCATTGCCGGTGATCGTGGACCCCCGATCCGAGTGCGTCGTCGGCGGCCGTCAGGCCGCGCAACTCCCGCGGGGCATGGCGGCCGATCGATGCGGCCGGTCGATGCGGCCGGTCAGCCCCGGAGCCGGACAACGCGAGGCCCCGGCAACCGTGCCGGGGCCCGGCCGCGCCCTCCGGACCGGAGGGAGCCTGATCAGAAATGCGTCAGGCGGGTTTCCAGGCGTCCAGCTGGGCCCGTGCAGCCGCCTTGTCCGTGAACCACTGGGCGTTCAGCGCCGTGTACTGCGTCCACTCAGCGGGCACCGCGTCCTCCGCGAAGATCGCGTTCACCGGGCATTCCGGCTCGCACGCACCGCAATCGATGCACTCGTTCGGATCGATGAACAGCGTGCGATCGACTCCCTCATCGAAATGGATGCAGTCCACGGGGCAGACCGAGACGCAGGCCTGATCCATGACATCGACGCAGGGTTCGGCGATCACGTAGGTCATCGGGACTCTCCTCAGTCTTCACGGCGGACGCGCGGCCAGGCGCCATGTTACGACGACGGAGAGGCACCCGACTGCGCTCCGGGACGCCGGCAGCGGGGAAGCCGGAGGGAAGGGCCACGAGGCACGGCGCGAGGCGAGACGAAGAGCTCCGTGGCCGAAGCCGAGAGCTCCCCGCCCCAACCGCAGGACCTCGGCCAAGGACGTCGTTCAGGCTTGGCTCGGCGCCGTCATGGCCTCCGGCGCCGCGACAGCAGGCACCCACCGATGACCGGCGAACTCCACCGGCGTCGCGGCAGTGGACGACCAACGATGGCCGGCCAGCTCCACGGTGGCAGAGACGGCGGGCAGCCAACGATGGCCGGCAAGCTCGACCGGCGGCGCGGCAGCCGGCACCCAGCGGTGACCGGCAAGCCCGACCGGCGGCGCGACGGCCGGTGCCCCGGTCCTGTCGGCCGAACCGTGGCTCGCCGCATCCCGGGCGGGGGCCGGAGCAAACAGACGATAGCCCGCCGTGGTGACGCTCACGTCGCTCGAAGGGCTGGCGCGATCCGCGCCGTGTCTCGGCGACGTTGCCGGCCACGCGAGTCCGAGCAGAAGGACGATGGCGAGGCCGGCGATCCACGCACCGGCGATGAGCAGCACGAACCGCTTCGTATCGTCCGGGAGAAGCGCCAACGAGCGCTGCGCGTGCGACCGCATGTGATACCTCGCGTCCCTCGAGCCACCGGGGATGCCCGGCCGGCTGACACTATCGGGCGCGACTCACCACGGACTTCGCCGGGACTTTACTGTGACTTACCAGCTCGCGGCGCACCGGAGAGTTCGGGGGACGCGAAAGCACGGCGCAGATCGGCCGGCCGCCGCGGGCCGAACCGCTCCGGGCGGCCGCGCCGGGCTGGTCCGTACTGGTCAGCGCGGGACGACTCGGAGGCGCCGCGGCTCCTGGGAACGGTCGCCGATGTGTACTCGGCGTTGTGGGAACGCTGGCCTACATGCCCTCAGGCGTGTAGTTCGGATCGAGGTACTTCCCGGGGTCGTCCTGAAACTCGAGCATGCAGCCCTTGCCGCAGAAGTAGTACGTGGTCCCCTCGTACTCGAAGGTCCATTTCGCCGTGGCGGTGTCGACCTGCATGCCGCAGACGGGATCGATTGCCATGGTGCCTCCAGAGACTCCAACCGGGAGCAATACTCCCTGGCAGTATGGTAGCCCCGACGCGAAGCCGCTGCCGCGAGGCTGCGGCGACGCGCCGATGCGAAGCCGCTGCGACGCGCAGGCCCGGGCACGTAGAGGCTGCGCCGGCGAGCGCCCGGGGCTGCAATCGCGAGCCGACTTCCCTGCAGATCGCGTCCGCACGGAAACGTATGTCGACACGTGGCTGCCGTCATGACACCCGAGCGAGACCGCTCGGTTCCAGGAGCCGGCGGATCGTGCGTGAGTCGTGCTCCTGAGGCGGACGACGGGCCGCATTCATCAGGCGATTGCCCGGCGATACCGCTCCGCAACCGACATACCGTTCCACACGGAACCGATCTGCAGGAAAGTGGCGGCCTGGTGCGCGGTGGCGGCCGGTTCGGGGCGGACTGGTGCGCGGTGCGCGCTGGCGGCCTGGTGCGCGGTGGCGGCCTGCTGCGCGGTGGGGGCCTGGTGCGCGGAGGACGCCTGGTTCGCGGTGGCCGGAGCGCGCCGACCTCTCATCCTGCCGGCTCCCTCCCCCGGACGGCCGGTCCGCCCAGACCTGCAGGATGACGCACGGATCCGTCATCCCGGTCACGCCGGCGCTGTAGGATCGGTTCATGGCGACGGACCCGGGCGTCGCGCGCGCACGACTCGATGCGGAGAGAGCCCGTCTTCTCGAGGAGATCGGCGCGGTCGAGGTCGAGCCTCCGGAACCCATGACCTACGGGTCGCAGGCCGCCGCGGCATCGCAGGTCTTCGACCAGAACCGGGCACAGGCTCTGCGAGAGCGTGCGCGGCGCGACCTGGCCCAGGTCGACGCGGCGCTCGCGCGGCTCGAAGCGGGAACCTACGGCCTGTGTGCCGCCTGCGGCCGGCCCATCGGCGCAGACCGGCTCGAGGCGCTGCCGTGGGCCCTGTACGACCTGGAGTGCCAGCGAAAGGTCCGCTGAGCGCGCCGGCGTTATGCTCCGTTCGATGACGGAAACGCGAGGACGCCAGGCACAGGTCCCGCCGCACGCAACAGCCGACCGGAAGCTGCTGCAGACGAAGCCCTACCAGGACGTGTCGTTCCTGGAGACGGACGCCTGGCGGTCGCTCAGGATCCTCGGCGAGTTCATCAGCGGCTTCGAGGCGCTGGCGCGGCTGGGACCGGCCGTCACGGTGTTCGGCTCGGCGCGCACGCTGCCGGCGGATCCCATGTACAAGTCCGCGACCGCCCTGGCGCGTGGTCTGGCCGAAGCCGGTTTCACGGTGATCACGGGCGGCGGTCCCGGGATCATGGAGGCCGCGAACATCGGCGCGCAGCAGGGCGGCGGCCTGTCCGTCGGGTGCACGATCGAGCTCCCGAACGAGCAGCGGGTGAACGACTACACCGACCTCGCGGTGAGCTTCCGCTACTTCTTCGTGCGGAAGATGATGTTCGTCAAGTACGCGCAGGGGTTCGTGATCTTCCCGGGCGGGTTCGGGACGCTCGACGAGCTGTTCGAGTCGATCACGCTGGTGCAGACCGACAAGATCGAGCACTTCCCCGTGGTCCTGATGGGATCGACGTACTGGTCGGGCCTCCTGGACTGGCTCCGCGGCCGTGTCTCGGCCGAAGGGAAGATCGACGGGGCGGACCTGGGACTGCTGCGCGTGACCGACGACGTCGACGAGGCCATCTCGTTGATGGTGGAATCCCGGGCTCGACGGGCGATGGCGCGAGCCGGAGACGATGCCGGGGAAGGCACCGACGGCGAGGGCGACGCGGCGGGCGTGGGCGACACGCCGAGACGATCCCCCGCCGACTGAGACTTCCGGCCGACCGGGACTTCCGGCCGACCGGGACTTCCGGCCGACAGGGACTCCCGGGCGACAGGAGTCCGAGCGGGCCGCACTCACAGCGCCGGAACTCCGCTTCAGCTTCCAGGAGGCTCGGCGAGCTCGGCCCTCAGCCGATCCAGGGCGCGCGACAGCAGGGCGCCGGCCGATCCCCCGGTGATGCCGAGCGCGGCCCCGACCGCTGCGTAGTCGTAGTCGTGGTAGTAGCGAAGGACGAGCGCGGCACGCTGGCGCGGCGGAAGGCGCGCAAGGGCACGACGCATGTCGACGAGGTCTGCCGATGTGGCGGCCCGATCCTCCGCGGGCATGGTCTCTGCCCGGTCCAGCCCGACCCATCGGCGCAGCCGCTGCCTCCGCAGATGGTCGCGCCACGCGTTCAGGGCGATGCGATGCAGCCACGCACCGACCGGCGCCGGCCCCCGATACTGCGCCGACCGCTCGATGCCGCGCGCGACGGCCTCCTGCGCGATCTCCTCGGCGAGGACCGGATCCCCGGTGATCGCGAGCAGTGTCCGGTACACGGCGACCCGCTCGGCAACGCAGGCGTCCACGACCGACCTGGCCCGCTCGAGTCCTCCGGATGCCTCGCCCACGCGCTGCCCGGCGCCTCCTGCTCTCGTTCCCCCGTCCGCAGAGTCTCGCATGCGGCGGCCGCCGGAACGATCGGGTGCAAGGAATCGGGCCGCTCGCGCGTCGAGATGGCATGAACGACCGTCTGCGGTCGGCCGGTCCCGGTCGCGCGACCGGGCAGCATGCGAGGCGCGCCATGCGACAGGACGAGCCACTTCGGGACGACACCGGGGAGCGCCTCAGGCGCGCCCTCCACGCCCAGCTCGACGGAGCCGAGCCGGCGACGCCGTCCGCGTCGGTCCGTGCCCCGGGTGCGCGCCGCGTAACGCGGATCCCGTTCGGGCTCGTCGCCGCGGGCGCCTCGATCGTGGTCGTCGCCGCGCTCGTGGGCTCGCGGCTGCCCTTGACCGGCGGCGGCAACCCGGGTAAGCCGCCGCGACCGGGACCACGGTCGCAAGCCCCTCCGTCCTGGCGAGCACGATGCCGGCACCGGTGCCACCCGGCCTCCTCGAAAGCCCCGCCACCGCACCGTCGGCCGGGGTCGGAACCAGCGCGAGTGGCCAGCAGACGGCGGCCGCGGAACCGGCGGCGACAGCGCCCGGCCCGGCGGTGGCCCCGGCGAGCATCCTGGTCGTGCCGCCGCCGCGGCACGCCACCGCACCGCCCGTGCCGCGGTCGACGCCGACCGCCACTCCCATCGCAGCGGCCACGGGGACGGTCGTGGTGACCCTCGCCCAGGGCGGCGGGACCGTCGGCCTCGGTGTCGGTCAGCACCTCGAGCTGCAGCTCGGAACCGCGTACCAGTGGTCGATCTCCGTCACCGGCTCAGGCGTCCTCGCGGCCGTGCAGGCGCCGGTCCCGACGGGCGTGCAGGGCCTATGGGTTGCCGCGCGCCCCGGTACTGCCTCGATCCGGGCGGTCGGGAATCCGCTGTGCCTGCAGGCGAAGCCGCCCTGCGGGATTGCGTCGCGGGAGTTCACCCTCACCGCGGTCGTCCGCTAGACGCGTCCCTGCCTCAGGGGGCGCAGGAGCCCGTGCCGACCGCCTTCGTGCTGCCGACGGCATGCGTCACGTCGGCACGCACCTCGCCGATGTCCAGGGCGTAACCGATCTGGGTGCTCGTGCGGGCCCGCGCGAACACGACCCCGGCCACGCGGCCATCGGAGGTCACGAACGGACCGCCGCTGTCTCCCGCCTCGACGTTCGCGGCGAGCTCGATCACGACGCGGGTGACCGTGGACTGCCCGTAGATGTCGAAGCCCGTGGCACTGAACACGTCCCGTACCGCGGCCGGGACGACGACCAGAGCTCCGCCACCAGGGTGCCCGAGCGCGACGCCGATCGCTCCCGTGGCGGGATCGGTCGTGGCGAGCGGGAGCGGCGGGATCGACAGCCCCGGGACGTACAGCAGGGCCACGTCCATCGCCGGGTCGTAGAACACGACGCGCGCCGGCGCCGTGGCGCCCGATTCCGACGCGACGAACGTCGTGCCGCGCTCGCCTGCGACCACGTGGGCGTTCGTGACGATGTAGCCGGCGGCGATCGCGAAGCCGGTGCCGCTCAGGCGGAGGCCGCAGGCGTCTCCCATGACGGCGACGGTGGACGGCACGACGTGAGCTCCAAGTCCCGCGACGCTGGCGTCCGACGGGGTCGCGACGGGCGGCCCGAGCGGCGAGTCCAGGAACTGGAAGACCTGGGGAAGGCCCACGGGGTCGAGGAACGCGCGCATCCTGCCCAGGACCGGAGCAGGTGACGGCAGGCTGGTCCTGACGACGCCGACGACCGTGGAGCCGTCGATCTGCTGGGCCAGCGTGGACGAAGGCCCGACCGCGAGGATCGGCGCGAGGAACCAGATCGCGAGGATCACCTGGCCCGCGCCCACCACCAGGCCGGCCAGCCGGTCGGCGGTGGCGAGCGGCCCGCGCCCGATGCGCCGGAGAAGGGCGAACGCGATCGCGCCGCCCGCTGCCTGCCCGATCGCAAGCGCGAGCAGCAGGAACGCGAGAACGAGCAGCGCGCGCAGCACTCGATCGAGGGTCGGCAGGGCGGCCGCGATCTCGGGGAGCGCGGCGACGGCGACGATCGCCGCGACGCCTGCGCCGATGAGCCCGAGGGCCTGGGCGACGGCGCCCTGCCGGAAGCCGCTCAATGCTCCGACCGCGATCAACAGGAGCAGCAGGACATCGAAAGCTTCCAGTTTCACCGGCTTATCGTAGCGGCCGCCTCGTCACGCCCCGCTCGCAGGCGCCGCAGGCTCCGTGACAGCGTCGCCCGCGGTCGCGCCGTTCGCCCCCCTTGCGCAGGGGCCGCCTGCGGGCCGTGCGCGGACCCGCGGGTCCCGCCGGGTCGTCAACCTCCGGCGGCCAGCCTCTCTCGCACGAGCGGCAGGCAGCCCACCAGCCCCACGTCGTCGCCGAGCGCGGCCGGGACGATCGACAGGCGCCTGCCGGGCGTCCGGAAGGCCGTGGCCTTGACGGCGTCGCGGGCCGGCTGCAGGAGGCGGTCGCCCTGGGCCCGGGCGATCGATCCACCGACGACGACCAGCGAGGGATTGAACACGTCCGCGATCACGACCATCGCGGCCGCGAAGGCGCGCCGCGCGTGGCTCATGATCGCGCTCGCGGCGGGATCCCCCGCCTCCTCGGCCGCCGCCACGTCCGCCGCCGTTACTCCGTCCAGGCCCGCGCGGTCCGCGACGGCGCGAAGCATGGGAGACGCGCCCGCCTCGAGCGCGGCCCGAGCTTCACGGGCGATGCCCGCACCGCACGCGACCGCCTCCAGGTGTCCGCGCGCCCCACAGCCGCAGGGTGGCCCGTCGAGCTCGATCAGCAGGTGGCCCAGCTCGCCCGCCATGCCGTCGGCCCCGTGAAGGAGCACCCCACCCGCCAGGATGGCACCGCCGATCCCGGTCGACACGGTCAGGTACACGACGTCCGCGACCCCGCGGGCGGCCCCGAAGGCGCGCTCGCCGAGGAGCGCCACGTTCGTGTCCCGGTCGAGGAACGCGGGGAGACCCAGGCGTCGCGCGATCTCGGAGGCGATCGGAACGTCGCGGAACGTCGGGTGGGCATTCGGGGGATCGACGATCACGCCGGCCACCGGGTCCAGGGGCCCGATGGCGGAGATCCCGATTCCGATCGCGGGCGCCCGGACCGCCCGCAGCAGCTCCTCGGCCGTGTCGAGCACCGCGGCCGGGCCCCGCTCGGTGCGGGACAGCGCCTCGGCCCGCACGAGGATGGAGCCGTCGGGCCCGACGAGTGCGGCTCGGACGCGCGTGGCGCCGAGGTCGAGCGCCAGCACGGGGCCGCCGAGCGCGGCGTCGGGCGGCTGGGAACCCGGAGACGGGAGTGATGTGGCGGCCACTCACGGGATTCTAGGCGACGCCGATGGGGCACCGTGCGCTTGGCCGGGACACCGGCGGGCGGACGCACCCGAGGGCCCGGCCGGTCCGGGCCGGGCTTTGCCCGTCGCCCGGGTGTGGCGCTCGGTCAAGTGGTTCCCGCGTCGGGGTGGTCGGGCGGGGAGAGCCGCTGCAGGAGTGCCGCCGGGGCCCAGGCCACGAGGGGCAGTCGGCGCCGTTGGCGCAGGCGAGCCGGCCGGCCGGCCTGCGGCCGGGGCACGGGCTGGGACGTCCTCGCGTCGTATCTGCTCGGGACGGCATGGGTCCTGGCGCTCGTCGCCCTGTACGACCGGGGGGTCGGTCGCGTGGCGAGGGGGCCGGAGTGACGGTCCGGCGACCGCGCCTCCTCGTGGTCTGAAACCCTCGGGCGGGCTCGAAGGCCGCGCTGCCGGCCAATCGCGCCGGTCAGCGGCCAGGGCCCGCAGGACGCCCTCCCGGGCAGGAGCGGGCGTTAGTACGGCTGGCCGCTCCCGTAGGCCCGGCCGGTCCCGGTTCCCGGGTCGTGCGCCGGCACCTCCGCCGGCCTGTCCATGTACACCGGCATGTCCCTGTACGCCGGCGGATCGGCGGACGGGACAGTGGGCGCAACATCGGTCGGCCCGTCATCGGACGGTGCGTCGGTCGCCGCCACGGGCACGGTCGCCGCCGCGGGCTCGACCGCCGCGGTCGGGACGGGTTCGGTGCCCACGCGGAGGTCGGCGAGCCGTCCCTCGAGCGCGGCCCGCGCTTCGCGAGTCCGCTCGAGACGGCGGGCCCGCCGCTTCTCCTCGCGGACGGCCGAACCGACGCGCTTCTCGAGGCGTGCGATCCGGCGAGCCAGTTTCTTCGGATCGGGGCGATCGCTCGGTCTGCCGGTCTTGCGTGCCATCGTCATCCTCTGCGGCGGGTGAGCGCTGCGGTCGAACGGGCTCGCGGGGAGTCACGCCCGACCACCGCGGGACCCTGCCATCGTACGCTCCGATCGGCCTCCGGCAACCGGCATTCGATCCAACGATCACACGCGCGCCCTCCGCACGGATGCCCGCAACCGGCACTCGATCCGCCGGGCACACGCCGGGGTCCAAAACGGACGTTCAGCCCTTGGATCGCCTGCGAACGACCGCCATGGTGGACGAGTCGAGCCAACCCACAGGGAGCGCCGTCATGCTCGTGCTCGTGGCATACGCCAGCCGTCATGGAGCGACCCGCGGAATTGCGGAACGTATCGCCCAGCGCCTGGGCAGCCGCGGTATCGTCGCGGAGGCTCGCCCGGTCTCCTCGGTGCGCGATGTCTCGTCCTACGACGCATTCGTCATCGGATCCGCCGCATACATGTACCACTGGCTCAAGGAGGCAGGGGACTTCACGCGACGGAACAGGGCGCTGCTCGCGACGCGGCCGGTCTGGATCTTCAGCAGCGGCCCGATCGGAACCGACACGGTGGACAAGGCGGGGCGAGACGTCCTGGTCACGAGCGAACCGAAGGAGTGGCCGGAACTGAACAGCTCCCTCCACCCGCGCGGCGCCAGCATCTTCTTCGGCGCGTTCGACCCGTCCGCTCCGGCGATCGGCCTGGCGGAGCGATTCATGCAGCACATGCCCGCCAGCGCCAGAGACGCGATGCCCGCGGGCGACTTCCGCGACTGGCCGGCCATCGAGGCCTGGGCGGACGAGATCGCCGCCCAGCTGGGTTCGCCGGTGGGCGAAACGCATTGACCGATCCGTTGAGGCCGACGGTCGGCCGGCCGGTCGGGAATCCTCCATCCTCACAGATCCTGCCCGGGCGCCGGGTCGCCGTGTTCGCGCTGCCCGGCGAGGGCGATCGCCTGGACACTGCGGGCGTCCTGGACGTGCTCGTCGACGCGTCTGCCGCGGAAGCCACGACCGTCGCCGTTCCCTGTGCACGGCTCGACCCCGGTTTCTTCGACCTGCGCACGGGCGTGGCTGGCGAGGTCGTGCAGAAGTTCGCGACATACCGGATGCGGCTCGCGATCATCGGTCCGCTGCCGCCCGAGGCGCGCTCATCGAACGCATTCGTCGCGTTCGCGCGCGAGGCCAACCGCGGCTCGCAGACGTGGTTCATGGAGACGACCGACGAGCTCGAGGAGCGATTGGCCGGGGCGTGAGGACCGGCGCGAGCGATCCGCCCCTCCGACGGTGCCGATCCGATGTGCGGAGCCCTGGAGGACCCGGCCACCGTCCCGAGCGGCGCCGCTGGCGCCTCAGGCCCGCGAGGCCCCACTCCCGGTGACGAGCGCGTCCAGGAGCCGGCGGGACGACTCCGCGATCTCGTCGACGCAGGCGTCGAACGCCGGCTGATTGGCGCGTGAGGGCACGCGATACCCGCTCACCTTGCGGACGAACTGGAGCGCGGCCGCCCGTACCTCGTCCTCGGTTGCGGCGGAATCCGGGCGGCGCAGCGTCTTGATGCTTCGGCACATGCCGGGGACCCTACCGCGGACCCGCCGGCGCTGCACGGGACGCGATGTCCAACGGGGATCGCCACGAGAGGCCCTCTTCACGATCCTTTCACAATCGCGGCGTAACAGGAGACGGGAGTCGCAGGGTTCGGAATTCGGCCGAAGGCATTCCGTGAAGATCGCCGTCAAGGCCGGAACCGGCATGGATCCGAACTCGCCGACGTTCCAGGCGGCCCAGCAGGCCCGCCAATCGCTGATGCCCGGCCGTGCAGGATCGGGCGGGCCGGCGGCGAGCGGCAACCCCGGCGCCGGCTCGAGCCCCTCGACGAACGGGAGCCAGCCGTGAGGCGGCCCCTCGCCGGCCAAGCGGCCGGAGGCGTGGTCGCCGTGCTCGCCGGCCGGAGCACCGTTTCTTGACATCAAGACTCTTGACATGGTTCCTATCTTGGTGCAGTATCTTCACGTCAAGAGACAGATGTCCCAGGGAGGACTCGAGATGCAGCGAACACAGCACGCCGGGTGGACCCGGTATCAGTGGGCAGGGGATCAGGTCGACCGGCCCACGCCATTGCACGGGACGGACGAGACGGCAGCGTGGGCCTTCCCGCAGTGGGCTGGGCAGGACGGAGGACAGGGCCGTACCGCCAACACGCGCATCGACGCGGCGGGCGACCCCGAGGTCGCGAGCGGTTTCAGCGGGTTCGGCGTGAGCGACAGCGGCGGTCAGCGCTGGGCCCCGGCGGCTTCGAACGCGACGCTCGGCCACGAGCCGAACGCGATCGACGGCCGCTCATCCGGGACGGCAGCCCGGGCCGCCTAGGACGCCGCGCCTTCCTGCCAGTGGATGGCGCGCGACACCGCCTCCGGCTCCACGAATGCGAGGAGGGCGGCCGCCTCGGCATCGACCTCCGACCTCGTCCGCGATTCGATGCGCAGGGCGGGCTCGAGTTCGAGCGAGGCGCCGCCGCCGGCCCGTGCGGCCCGCCACGACCCCGCGAGGAATCCGTCCACGAAGAAGGCGCCCTTCCGCGCGTAGGCCGAGCCCCAGCGGTTGTCGCCCGTGACAACTGGCGCCGCAGCGTCCGCGCGATCCACGGCCCGGAACATGCCGCGGGCCGCCTGCTCCTGGGCGAGACCATCAACCCGCCCGGCAACTGGTCCTCGTACCCGCCTCACAGGCACGACGAGCAGCGCCCCCCGCAGGAAGTGGACCTCGAGGAGGTGTACCTGTTCCGCGTCGATCCGCCCGGCGGGTTCGGAGTGCAGATGCGCTACGACGCCGAGAGCAGCGACGTCTTCACCGTGCGGGACAACGACGTGGCGGTCATCCGAAGCGGCTACCACCCGGTCGTGGCCGCCCCAGGCTATTCCCTGTACTACCTGTGGGTCATGGGCGGCCAGGGCCGCCAGATGATCCCGTACTTGGACCCGGCGCACGCCTGGGTGGCGGAGCCCCGCTGATGGACGGTCGAGCCTGCGCACGCCCCGGGTATCCGAGACAGGTCGCCGATCGACGCACGCGGACCTCGCGCGGGCGCTCCCGACCGGCACGGCCGGTGATCCATGCCCGCCGCTGGGCCGCTCCTACCGCGTGACCCGCACGCTCCCGCCGCGCATGGCGGCCTCGACCTCGGCGAGGGTCGCCATCGACGTGTCGCCGGGGGTGGTCATGGCCAGGGCGCCGTGGGCGGCCCCGTACTCCACCGCGCGGGCGGGCCCCTGACCGGTCAGGAACCCGTAGATGAGCCCGGAGGCGAACGAGTCGCCGCCGCCGACGCGGTCGAGGATCTCGAGCTCGGGGCGCGGCGTGGCCTGGTAGAGGGTCCCGCCGGCCCAGCACACGGCGCCCCAGTCGTTGCGCGTCGCGCTGTGGGCCCCCCGCAGGGTGGTGGCCACGACCGCCAGGTTCGGGAACTCGGCCACGGCGTGCTCGATCATGGCGCCGAAGGCGGCCGGGTCGAGCGCCGGGAGGCCCGGGTCGACGCCCTCGGCCGCGATGCCCAGCGCCGCGCCGAAGTCCTCCTCGTTGCCCAGCATGACGTCGACGAGCGGGGCGAGCGCGCGGTTGACCTCCCGGGCGCGGGCCTGGCCGCCGATGGCGCGCCACAGGGAGGGCCGGTAGTTCAGGTCGTAGCTCACCACCGAGCCGTGGCGGTGGGCGGCGGCCATGGCCTCGCGGGCGACCGACGGGGTCGACTCCGAGAGCGCCGCGAAGATGCCGCCGGTGTGGAACCAGCGCACGCCATCCTGCCCGAAGAGCGCGTCCCAGTCGATCTCGCCCGGGCGCAGCTGCGACACCGCCGTGTGGCCCCGGTCCGACACGCCGAGCGGGGCCCGCAGCCCGAAGCCGCGCTCCACGAAGTTGAGCCCGTTGCGCGCGCTGCGCCCCACGCCGTCATCCGGCACCCAGCGCACGTGCGAGAGGTCGACGCCGCCGGCCCGCATGAGGTCCTCGACGAGCCGGCCCACGGCGTTGTCGACGAGCGCCGTGATGACGCCCGTGCGCAGCCCGAAGCAGCGCGCCAGGCCGCGCGCCACGTTGTACTCGCCGCCGCCCTCCCAGGCCCGGAACGTGCGCGTCGTGGCGATGCGTCCCTCGCCGGGATCGAGGCGCAGCATGACCTCGCCGAGGGCGACGAGGTCGAAGCGCCGGCCCTCGGACGGGGGTACGTGCAGGGCGGAGGGCGCGGGAACCGGGCCGCTCATGTTCCGGCCGCTCTTCCGCCGTCGGTTCCGGCTGCGGCGGCCGGGCCCCGCACCTGCCGCACGATCGCCGCCGCTTCGGCCGCCAGGCGCGTGACGGCGGCGAAGTCGCGAGCCAGCAGCAGCTCGCGGCGCACCATCCAGCTGCCCCCGCAGGCCACGACCGCGGGCAGGGCCAGGTACGCGGCGAGGTTGGACGCCGAGATGCCGCCCGTCGGCACGAAGCGCAGCTGTGCGTAGGGGCCCGCGTACGCCTTGAGCGTGGCGACACCGCCGAACGGCTCGGCCGGGAAGAACTTCAGGAGCGTCAGGCCGCGCCCGAGGGCCACCTCGATCTCGGACGGCGTGGCCACGCCGGGCAGCATCGGCAGGCCGCGCGCGAGGACGTGGTCCACCACGGCGAGGTTGGTGCCGGGGGCCACGACGAACTGCGCGCCGGCGTCGATGGCCATGTCGGCCTGTTCGGTGGTCAGCACCGTCCCGGCGCCCAGCAGCAGTTCCGGGAAGCGCCGCCGCACGAGCGGGAGTGCCGCCGCCGCGGCCGCCGTGCGGAAGGTGATCTCGGCACACGCGAGGCCGCCCTCCAGCAGCGCCTCCGCGAGCGGCAGAGCGCACTCGACATCGGGCAGCGCCACGACCGGCACGACGCCGATCCCGGCGAGGCGCTCGGGCAGGCTCATCGGGTTCGTCTGGCGCCTCCTGCTCCGCTGGCGTGGAGCCCCGCGGGTAGGGTAAATCACCCGATGGACCGGCACCACGTCGGAACGCGGCCAGGCGCCAACTGCCCGCGGATCGCCTGCATCGGCAGGGCCCACGGCCAATGAGCCGGACCGCTCCCGGTCCAGGCCCGCCGCCCGTCCTCGCGCGGCCACCCTGTCCCCACGGGGTGGGGTCAGCACCACCACGAAGATGCCGGGTGGCCGGCTGGCCGCCGGCGCTCCCCATAGGTAGCGTGGCAGGCGACTCGAAACGGATACCGGAACGGGAGGCAAGGGGACGCAGATGACGGCAAGTCGCAGGTTTCTCTACTGGGGGGTGTTCCTCGTCGCGATGGGCGCGGTCATGGTCGCGGTCGACCTGAAGGCCGTGGACGTCTCGACGATCGGCGACGCGCTGCGCCTGTGGCCCCTGGTGATCATCGCGCTCGGTGCGGCGATCCTGCTGCGCCGGACGCGGGTCAATCCCGCGGCCTGGGTCGTGGCGGCAGCGCTGCCGGGCCTGGCGCTCGGGGGCGTCGCCGTCGCGGCGCCGCACGAGGTGATCGATTGCGGCGGCTCGACTCCCGCGATCACCCAGAACGTCGCGGGATCGTTCACGGGCCCCGCCACGGTCGACCTCACGACCGGTTGCGGGACCCTGCAGGTCGGGACCGCGCCGGGCGCCGGCTGGACGTTCGCCGGCGGCAACACGGCGAATCGCTCGGCCACCGTCTACCAGACGCCGTCGAGCCTCTCGATCCTCGCGGCGGGCGGGACGCACGCGTTCCCGTTCGACCACGGTCGCGACCTCTGGCGATTGACCCTGCCGACCTCGCGGATCGACGGCCTGAACCTCACGGTGAACGCCGGCGAGGGCAGCGTCGACCTCGCGGGCGCGCAGCTCGGGAATCTCCAGCTCACGACGAATGCGGGCCGGGCGACGGTGGACCTGACGCGAGCGTCCGTCGCGAACCTGATCGCGACGCTCAACGCGGGCGAGTTGTCGATCCGGCTGCCGGACGGCCAGGACTCGTCCGGGTCGCTCGTGGCGAACGCGGGCCGCCTGCTGGTCTGCGTGCCCGCGGGCGTGGGGGTCCAGGTCGAGCGCACCGGCGTGCTCGGCACGATGAGTTACGGGGGCCTGGAGGCGAACGGGAACGTGTGGCAGAGCCCAGACTACGCATCGGCGGCTCACCACGCGGACCTGACCGTGCACGTGAACCTGGCAAGCATCGACATCAACCCGAATGGAGGGTGCAAGTGAACCGCCGTCTCTACCGCTGCGACCACGACCGGAAGCTCGCCGGCGTCGCAGGAGGCATCGCCGAGTACTTCGACGTGGATGTCTCCCTCGTCCGGATCCTGTGGATCGTCTCGATCTTCTTCGGAGGCTTCGGGATCCTGCTCTACATCGTCATGGCGCTCATCGTGCCGCTCGAGCCCGCCGGCATGCCGCCGGCACCGTGGGGTTCGCGTCCGGCTGGATCACCCGACGCCGACGGCGGCACCTCCGAGCCAGGAGGGCAGCCGGTGGCCGGCGACGCGCCGGCCGGCTGGCAGTACGGGACCGTGCCGCACCGTCACGCAGGGCGTTCCGGCAGCGGACTGGGCATGGCCTTCTTCGGGGGCGCGCTCGTCCTGTTCGGGGCCCTCGCGCTCGTCGACCAGGTGCTGCCGGCGTGGGCCGACCAGGGCCGGTTCCTCTGGCCGGCCTTCATCCTCGGGCTCGGCGTGCTGCTGGTGGCAGTCTCGATGCGACGGCAGCAGAAGCAGACGTGATCTCTTCCGCGGCCCTCGTGGTGGGGCTGCTCCTGATCCTGACCTGGCTGGTC
Source organism: uncultured Chloroflexia bacterium (assembly GCA_963757865.1). GTDB lineage: Bacteria > Chloroflexota > Limnocylindria > Limnocylindrales > CSP1-4 > JAJYNJ01. The sequence continues at coordinate 151,268 of CAVWSU010000013.1, read as the reverse complement.
TCGGCCCGGATCCCCGGCGAAGCGTCGTTCGCTTCGCCGGGGGTCTTCGCGTCCTCTCCCGAACCGCATGCCGGCGGGATCGGCGTCGCCCGCAGGGCGCGGAACCCCCTCCGCGCCTTCCTGCTCTCGCCCGTGCACCCCTCGACCTGGTACGCGACCGTGGCGATCGGCCTCGGCTTCCTGGTCGGGGTCATGTCGTTCGCGATCGTCGTCACGATCCTGTCCACGGCCGTTCCCACGCTGGTCGCCGGCGTGGGGTTCGCGTTCGTCGCCCTCGGGATCGAGGCATCGCGGCTGGTGGCCCGGGTCGAGCGTCGGCGCGCACGGATCGCCGACCCGTCACCCCTGATCCCCCATCCCTACCGGCCGCTGTCGGGTGGCGTGTGGGCGATCCTTCGGGCGGAATTCGCCGACGAGAGCCGTTGGCGCGACGTCCTGTACGTGGGCATCAACCTGCCCCTCGCCATCCTGGAGTTCTCCGTCGCGGCGGCATGCTGGTGGCTGGCCCTGACGCTCTTCACGATGCCGCTCTGGTACGACGCGATGGCCGGGGCGAGCCTGCCCGCCTACCTGGACTGGCTGTCCGGGCACTCGGCCGCCATGGTCGTCGGCCGCGCGGCGGTCGGGGCCGCGCTGCTTCCGATCGCGGCGTCGCTCTCGCAGCTGGTCATGAGCCTGCACCGGGGAGTCGTATCCGGTCTGCTCTGCACGTCGGAGGCCCCTGAACTGCGGCGCCAGGTGGCGACACTGAAGGAAAGCCGCTCGGCCGTGCTGGACGTCGAGGCGAGCGAGCTCCACCGGATCGAGCGCGACCTCCACGACGGCGCGCAGCAGCGCCTGGTCATGCTGGCGATCGACCTGGGGCTGGCCAGCGAGCGGATCGACACCGACCCCGAGGAGGCGAAACGGCTGGTCGTGGAGGGGCGCGACCAGGCGCGGCAGGCGCTCGCTGAGCTGCGCAGCCTGGTCCGCGGAATCGCGCCGGCGATCCTGCTCGACCGGGGCCTCGTGCCGGCGCTCGAGTCGCTCGCCGGCCACGCCGCGGTGCCGACGGCGGTCCGCTCCGACCTGGAGCCCGGTGTGCGGCTGGGCGACTCGGTCGAGCGGACGGCGTATTTCGTCGCCAGCGAGGCGCTCGCCAACGCCGCCAAGCATGCCCGCGCCCGGCGCTGCGAGGTCCGCTGCGCCAGGGACGGGTCCAGGCTCGTGGTCGAGATCCAGGACGACGGCGTCGGGGGCGCCGCCTTCGCGCCCACCGGCGGTCTGACCGGGCTGGCGGGGCGCGTCCAGGCGATCGACGGCCGGTTCGCGCTATGGAGCCCGCCCGGCGGCCCGACCATCGTGCGCGCGGAACTGCCCGTACCGGCTTGGGTTCCGGCCCATGCGGCCCCCAACCCCCCGGCGCGGTAGGAGCGGCGCCGAGGCGCGCGAGGGTCGCGCAGGGCACGCAGAACACGCGAGAGGCGCACGGGCGCAGGAAGCGGCGCCGAGGCGCGCGAGCGGTCGGCAGGGGTCCCCGACGGATCAGGATCCGAAGTAGGCCAGCACGGCGAGCACCCGTCGATGATCGTTCTCGGTGTCCGGGAGCTGGAGCTTGCCGAAGATGCTCGAGATGTGCTTCTCGGTGGCCCCCTCGCTGATGCCGAGGACGGTCGCGATGCCGACGTTCGTGCGGCCCTCGGCCATCGCCGCGAGCACCTCGCGCTCCCGTGGCGTGAGTACGGCGAGGGGGTCCTCCGCGCGCCGCGGAACCATGAGCTGCGCGACTACCTCGGGGTCGAGGGCGGTCCCGCCGCGGGCGACCCGTCGGAGCGCGTCCATGAACTCGCGCACGTCGCCGACCCGGTCCTTCAGCAGGTAGCCGACGCCGCCGGCACGATCCGCGAGCAGCTCGGTCGCATATTCGCGCTCGACATACTGGCTGAGGACGAGCACCGGCGTCCCGGGCACGAGGCGGCGCGCCTCGATCGCGGCCCGCAGCCCCTCGTCGCGCTGGCTCGGCGGCATGCGCACGTCGACCACGGACACGTCGGGTCGATGGGTCACGACGGCCTCGACGAAGGACGGGCCATCGCCGACCTTGGCGATCACCTCCCCGCCCGATTCGTCGATGAGCCGGGCAATCCCCTCCCGGATGAGCGCGGAGTCCTCGGCGATGACGACGCGCAGCGGCTCGCCTTCCACGCGCCGATCATGCCTCACCCCCGGCGCTCGCGCGTGGCGGAGCCGCACCCTGACCCCAACCCGTCTCGAGGGGTAGCCGGCGACAGGCCCCTGGACAGATCGACGAACGCGGCTCGGAGCAGCCCGTGATCAGGCGAGCGTGCTCCCCTGGCTGCGCTCCAGCATCCGCTCGAGTCCGAACACGAGCAGGTCCACGGTCTCACGCCACCAGCGGTCGGGATCGCTGATCCAGACCCCGGCCAGGTCTCCCGCGCTTGCGACCAGGTTCGGGAACTCGTCCGCGGGCAGGCTGAGCTGGGTGAGCTCGACCCGTCTGCGGAGCAGGTCGAGTTGGCGCTCGTCGAGGCGCGGATAGTCCACGGACTCGTCCTGGCGCAGGACGAGCAGGTACCCGGCAAGCAGGTTCGAGACCACCCGGATCAGGACGACGGCCTGGCGCCGTCCGAACCCCGCCTCCAGGAGAACCCCCAGGAGCGTCTCGCTCATCCGCCAGAACGTCACGGGACCCTCGCCGGTGTACGCGATGCTCAGGGGCAGCGCCAGCGGCCGGGCGTCCATCTGCTCCTTGAAGTTCTGCATCGCCCGACGCAGCCGTTCGGGCCAGGGCATCGAGGGCTCGAAGCCGGCCGTCAGGTCCAGACCCTCGAGGACGGCCTCCGTCATCGCGTTGACGAGGTCCTGCTTGTCCCGAACATGGCGGTAGAGCGCCATGGGGGTCACGCCGAACTCCGCGGCCAGGCGCCGCAGGCTGACAGCCTCGAGGCCGTCGGCGTTCCCGACCTCCAGCGCCCGCGCGACGATCGCTTCCCGCGTCAGTCCGCGCGGCCTGGTCTTCTCCTGTGCATGCATGGCTTGACAAGTATACGGCGCATACGTAGCCTGCGCTTCTGTCTACACCGTATGCTGACAGGAGTAACATCGACATGCAGAGCACGGACGCCCCCGTCCCCGAGCGCCCGAACCCGCGTCCTCCCATGGCCGCCGTCCTGGGTTCACGGCCCTACCTGCTGCTGTGGAGCGCGCAGTTCGCGTCGCTCGTGGCCGGGTTCTTCAATTACGTCGCCGTCGCCTGGCTCGTCCTCCAGTTGACCGGATCGACGCTGGCGGTCGGGTCGGTCCTGGCGGCCGCGAGCATTCCGTCGGCCATCCTCATGCTGCTCGGCGGCGCCGTCAGCGACCGCTTCTCGCCACGGATGACGATGCTCGTGGCCGGGCTCGTCCGCGGTGCCGTGATGGTCGTCCTCGCCGCGCTGACCCTGGCGCACCTCGTCCAGCTGTGGGAGCTGTTCGCGGCGGCCGTGCTGGTGGGGTCCACGACGGCCTTCTTCGTCCCGGCAGGCATGGCCATGCTTCCCCGCGTCGTGCCGACCGAGCAGCTGCCGGCGGGCAACGCCCTCCTCAACCTCAGCCGCACCGGTGCCATGGTGCTCGGCTCCGCCGCGGCGGGTGTCGTGGTCGCGGCCGTCGGCGCGGGCACGGCGCTCGGCGTGGATGCCGCGGGCTCCATCATTGCCGCGATCCTCGTCGTGCCGCTGCCGTCGTCCGCCATCGCCCGCCCGGGCGGCGCCGCGAGCCCGCTCGCCGACATCCGCGATGGCCTGCGCTACGCCTGGCGCGACGTCCCGCTCCGGACCGCGCTCATCGTGGTCGCGGTGCTCAACCTCGGAGCGCTCGGGGCCATCGAGGTCGGTCTCCCGGCCCTCGCCCACGGGCGCTTCAGTGAGGGGGCTGCCGCCCTCGGCACGTCGTTCGCCGCGTGGGGCATCGGGTCCACCGCCGGCGCGCTCCTCGGTGGCACGCGACAGCTTCCCGGGCACTTCGGCTGGTTCATGGTGGGGACGGTGGCCCTGATCGGGGCCGGGGTGGCCGCAGCCGGAATCGCGCCGACGCTGGCGGTCCTGATCGTGATCATGGTGCTCCTGGGCGTGGTCGAAGGCATTGCCACGACCTACCTGCTCAGCTGGCTCCAGGGCCGCACGGACCCGACCATGCAGGGCCGCGTCATGGCCATCGCCATGCTCGCGTCGGTCGGTCTCGAGCCGGTGGCCCTGGCCGTGGCGGGTGCCGTGGCCGCCCAGGACCTGGGGCTGCTCTTCTGGGCATCGGCCGCCGTCATCGAGCTGACCGCATTCGGCGCGGCCCTGAGCCGGTCGGTTCGGCGGATGTGACGCGTCAGCTCATGGGCGCCACTGGAGCCCGCCCCGTCCGATCAGTCGGCGGCCGGCAGACCAGTTCCGATTCGCGGGGATCCACCGGCTCGGAAGAGCGCGATCCGGGCGGCCAGATCGGTGAGCTCCAGCTTCATCGCCTCGTACCCGTTCTCGTCGTCCACGACGCATCGCGCGATGGCCGCGGGGATGCCCGCCGCGCGCTCCTGCAGGTCGCGTCCGCCGTCGGTCAGGCGAATCGTGACCCGCCGCTCGTCGGAGGTCTCCCGCTGGCGCCGTACCAGCCCGGCACGCTCCAGCCGGCGCAGAAGCGGCGACAGGGTGCCGGAGTCGAGATCGAGCCGATCACCGAGTTCGCCGACGCCCAGCGCGTCGCGCTCCCAGAGGCACAGCATGACGAGGTACTGCGGGTACGTCAGGCCGAGGTCGGCGAGCAGCGGCCGATAGGCGGCATCGAGTTCCCGGCTGATCCGGTGGAACAGGAAGCACAGCTGGTTGCCCAGGCGCAGCTGCGGCAGGCTCACGCCCCGGCGTCCGGCAGGAGGCGCTCGATGTCGCCGGCCAGCTTCGAGGGTTCGGTGTTGGGGGCGAACCGCTGCACGGAGGTGCCGTCGGGGGCGACCAGGAACTTGGTGAAGTTCCACTTCACGGTCGACACGAGCAGCCCGTTCGCGCGCTCCTTGAGGAAGGCGAAGACCGGATGCGTTCCCCTGCCGTTGACCTCGACCTTGGTCGTCAGTGGGAAGGTGATCCCGAAGGTCGACGTGCAGAACTCCTCGATGGCCGCGTCGTCGCCGGGCTCCTGGTGGGCGAACTGGTCGCACGGGAACCCGATCACCACGAGCCCTCGGGGTCCGTACTGCTCGTGGAGTGCCTGCAGCCCTGCGTACTGCGGCGTGAAGCCGCACTTGCTGGCGGTGTTGACGATCAGCATCGGGTGGTCGCGGAAGGCCGAGAAGTCGATCGGTTCGCCGTGGTTGGACGTCGCGGAGAGGTCGTAGATGGTATCCATGGATGTATTGTGCACGATTTAATTGTGCGTGTCTGGAACCGGGTCGCCGGGCGGCTGTCCTCCCGGCGGAACGGCCGGACGGCGCCGAAGACACGCGTACCGCACATCCTCGTCGACCCCGACCCCGACCCCGACCCCGACCCCGACCCCGACAACGTTGCGCGCCCGACAGCGGTCCCGTCCCGGGATCCACGGACACGCCCGTGGTACGTTGTAGCGGCGCGCCCTCGGGCGGGAGTAGCTCAGTTGGCAGAGCGGCAGCCTTCCAAGCTGCATGTCGCGGGTTCGAACCCCGTCTCCCGCTCCACCGCCCACCCGGCGTCGCGGGCAATGGCGTCCGGGGCAGCGCGCGGTCCACGGCGCTCGCCGTGACGATGCGGTCTTCCCGCTCGCCCAGTCCGCGGTGCCCTACGCCTCGGTTTCCCGCTCCGGTGGCAGGACGGTCAGCTCGCGCCAGTAGGTCACGTACCGCGGTTCGGCGTGGTACTCGATGACCCGGTAGCCGCCGTCCGGCAGCGGCAGGTCGAAGACGGAGGAGATGGCCTCGCCCCGCGACAGGGCCTCCTTCAGCCACGCCGTGCCGCTGGCCCGGGCCTGCGACGGGATCAGCTCGCTCCATCGGCGGCCCACCAGGCCTCCCGGCTGCACGCCCGCGAGGGCGCAGGCTGCGTCGTCGGCGTGCGTGATCACGAGGTCGGCGTCGAAGGTCACGCAGGCCGTGCCCGGCGCGGTCCACCACTCGCTCTCTGGAGGAACGCCGCCGCCGCGTCCATCGCGGAACACGTACCACAGGCTGCCCTGCCGCAGTGCGGCGAGGGGAGACTGCGGCACGACGAGCGCCCGGGTGTGCCACCGTCGGACGAGGCGCTGCAGCTCCCGTGGGTCGTCGCGCAGCTTGCCGTCCAGCTCGCTCCAGCACTTCTGGACGTATGTCGCGAACGCGACGTCGCTGGAGGGAAACGTGGCGAGCCTCAGGCCTGACGCCTGCAACTGGACCCCTCCGATGCGGCGCACTGGGACACGTCCGGGATCGGGACCTGAGCCGCAGTGTACGTGGTGGCATGTCCGCGCGGACAGGAGATTTTGATGATCGCGTCCGCGGACCGATGGCGAACCGGCGCGACGGGCGCCCGCTCCCGGGTCAGCCCAGCGTGTCGCGGACGCGACGGCGCCCGCTCGCGCGTCAGCCCAGCGTGTCGCGGAGCGGAACGGCGACCTCGGCCGCCATGCGGGCCAGCCCGTCCGGACCGAGTCGGGCGGGCACGCCGATCATCAGGTGGTTCGCGCCGGCGGCGAGGAACGCCCGGGCGACGTCCCGGGTCTCGCGCAGCTCCACCGGCCCCTCCCCCGCGTTGAGCTGGGCGGCGAACGTGAAGTCCGCCGGGTCGCGTCCGGCCGCCTCGAGCGCGCGGGCGATCTCGTCGCGCTTCCCGGCGAAGTACGCCACGTCGCCGGGCCGGTTTCCGGGCATGGGCCACCCCTCCGCGTACCGCACGGCCAGCGCGATCCCCCGCCGCCGCTGTCCTCCCAGCCAGATCGCGGGGCCCTCCGGCCGCACGGGCACCGGCTCGTTGGTCGCCTCACGGAGGGGGTAGAAGGGATCGTCGAGCGTGACGCCGGGCGGCGTTCGCGCCTCCTCCGAGAAGAGCGCGGACAGGACGCGAAGAGCGCTCTCGAAGCGGTCGAAGCGCTCGCGCATGGGCGGGAGCGGGACGCCGAACTGGTCGTGTTCGCCCTCGTGCCACCCGGCGCCGAGCCCGAGCACGAACCGGCCACCCGTGACGTTGTCGAGGACCGTGGCCGACTTGGCGAGGACCGCGGGGTGACGGAACGTGTTCGACGCAACCGCGACGCCCACCCACAGTCCCCGGACCCGCGATGCCAGGGCGGCGAGCGTGGTCATCGACTCGAAGCCGGCCCCGCCGTGCTCCCGGCTGGCATCGGTGAGGTGATCGCTCATCCAGCCCGCGTCGAACACGCCGAGCTCGCCGGCAAGTGCCCAGGTGGCGGCCAGCATCGGCCAGTCGATTCCACGCGACTCGATGGCGGAGATGCGGAAACCGATGGGACCGGGGCGTGTGGCCATGAGCTCCTTCCTCGGCGCGCCGGACCGTGACGCGCCGGATCGACGATGCGCCGGACGTGATGCCTTCGACTCGTGGAGACTCCCGCGACCTCCACGATCCGTCAAGTCGAGCCGGGCACGGGCGGGTGAAGGGACGCCCGACCGGTTGCCCGCCCACGTCCGGCGGGGCTCAGGCATCGCCTGCCGGTCGATAGGGGGCTGCAAGCGGAGGAAGGCCTCACGGGACAGTCCTGAGCCTCGGCGGCCGGAGACTGGGTGGGTTGAGCGGCCGGACCCCACCGACAGTCACCGGCCGTCGTCGTGCCCACCATGCACGCCCTTCGGCGACAGCCGTGCGGGCGCGCCACAAGGAGGACCCCGTGTCGCGATTGACGTCCTGGCTGGCCCCTCGGCACACGCTCCATGCACACTGCGGCCTGCCGTGCGGCATCTACGATCCCGAGCAGGCGCGCATCGAGGCGGAGAGCTGCTACAGAATGATCGAGAAGTTCAACGCGAGCCAGGATGCCGTCTTCCGGTCCCGTGCGATCGCCATCAAGGAACAGCGCGCCGACCTGGTACAGCACCACCTCGACGTGTTGTGGCACGACTACTTCAAGCCGCCGATGCTGGAGAAGGTGCCGAACCTCCATCAGCTCTTCTGGGACGCGACGAAGCAGGCCGCGAAGGTCAAGGAGACGACCGACATCGCCGAGGCCCGGAAGCTGCTCGACCTGATCGACCAGGTGGACGAGGCCTGGAAGGTCACGGGCGGAGAGGAGAAGACGCGCCTGCACGACCGGACAGCGGCGGTGGCCTGAGGCGTCGGACGGAGGTTCGGACACGTCGGACGGGCTGAGGCGTCGGACGGAGGTGGACCCCTCGGATGCAGGTTCGGACGCGTCAGGCGGGGTCGCGGGGAGAGCCTGGCCCCACGACGCGGGACCGCAGGTCGCGGAGCTTCGCCTCGTACTCGGTCGGCGTCAGCACGCCCGCATCCCGCAGGCGGTCGAGCGCCTCGATCGGCGGGCCAAGAGCGTCGTCTCCGACCAGCCCCGCCGAACCGGCCACCGCGGCGTCGGGTCCTCCGGATCCCGCCACCCGCAACCCGAGCTCGGCGGCGTGCCGGGCCGGCCCCAGTGCCATCCAGCGCCGCTCGGCGGTCACGCCTGCCGTGACCCCCAGCCACCAGACCAGGATGTCGAAATGGTCCGAGCGCGCCTTCGTCGCGAACAGCCCTGCGGGATTGCCGATGCAGAGCAGCCGCAGGCCCTCCGACGTGGATGCCGTGAGCAGGACCTCGGCCCCCCGGGGCGGCTGCATGCCGGGGGTCGCGGGCGTGCCGCGCACGGTGCCGACCGACCGGACCGCGGCCAGCGGGAACTCGACCAGGTCTCCACGACGCATCGGTTTCACCAGGAGCCGATCGTCTTCCGTGAGGAGACGCGCCTCGAACGGCTCCGGACCCCACGCCGTCTGGTCCGACCCCGAGCTCGGGCGCGGGGACAGGCCGGCATCCGGCGCCCCGTCCATCGCACCGTGCCACATTCGGTACTGGAAGGCGCCCGTCACCTCGTTCAGCAGCTCCGGCAGGTCGGCCTGGTCGTCCCTCTCCACGTCCGGGCTGCCCGACATCGGGAACCGGCGGTTGGTGACCAGGGTGTTGGTCCTGGCACGCGCCGTGGCAAGGGACCGGAGGTCGGGGTCGCCGGGCAGGGACGCGAGGCCGAGCGATTCGCCGCGCAGCGCCTCGTCGTAGCGCGAGGCGTGCGGGGCGCCGCAGGTCGGGCAGGCATCCAGGAACGGATGGACGTAGCCGGAGCAGACGGAGCAGAACAGGGCGTCGGTTCCGGTGGTCATGCAGGCAGGGTAACCCCTCATGACGATCGCAGGGTGGCGCGCCCGCACCCCTGCGTGCGCGGGGTCGCAGGGCACGGCCGGGCGGGGCGATCCCGCGAAAGCCGCCGGCAGCGCCCGGCCCGCGCGCCCGTGCTCGGTGCATGCGGACGTGAGCCGGCTTCGGCCGGATGGGACGCAAGGGGCCGTGGCCCGGGTAGGGCCGTCCCGGCTCGCCACGAGACGAAGGTGCCGGTTCGGCCTCACCATCGCGGGCCATCCGGTCCGTGACGGCCGCCGCTGGTCGGGTACCCTTCCCATCGACTCCGGTCGAGTCGTCGCCGGCAGGCGCTTCCTGCCCCGGGGCACGACCTCCGGCCCGCACAGGAGGTTCCATGACCGCCATCGCATCCGTCCACGCCCGCGAGATCCTCGATTCGCGCGGCAACCCGACCATCGAGGTCGACGTCGAGCTCGAGGATGGCGCCGCCGGCCGCGCTGCCGTCCCGTCCGGAGCCTCGACAGGGAGCCACGAGGCAATCGAGCTGCGCGACGGCGACAAGCAGCGCTTCTCGGGCAAGGGCGTCCAGCATGCCGTCGCCAACGTCAACGACAGGATCGCGCCGGTCGTCACCGGAATGGACGCCGACGACCAGGCGGGCCTCGACGCCGCGATGATCGAGCTCGACGGCACGCCCAACAAGGCGAGGCTCGGCGCGAACGCCATCCTGGGCGTCTCGCTCGCCGCGGCACACGCCGCCGCATCCGACCGGGACGAGCCGCTCTACCGGTACCTTGGCGGCCTGCGATCCGCCACCCTGCCGCTGCCGCAGTTCAACATCCTCAACGGCGGCAAGCACGCCGTCGATTCGTGCGACTTCCAGGAATTCATGGTCGCGCCGGTCGGCGCGCCGACCTTCGCCGAGGCCCTGCGGTACGGATCCGAGGTCTTCCAGGCGCTGCGGGCCGAACTACACGACCGCGGGCTCGCCACGGGCCAGGGCGACGAGGGCGGCTTCGCGCCGACCCTGTCGTCGAACGAGGCGGCGATCGAGACGGTCGTCCGCGCGATCGAGCGGGCGGGCTACAGGCCCGGCGAGGACGTCGCCGTGTTCCTGGATCCCGCGACGAGCGAGCTGGTCGAGTCGGGTGGCGACGGACAGCCGTACCGCTACCGCCTGGCCAAGGAGGGCCGCACGCTCGATTCCGGCGAGATGATCGACCTGTGGGACGACTGGAGCCGCCGGTACCCGCTCTTCTCGCTCGAGGACGGCCTGGCCGAGGACGACTGGGAGGGCTGGCAGGCCCTGACGAAGCGCCTCGGCTCCCGCGTCCAACTCGTCGGCGACGACATCTTCGTGACCAACCCCGAGCGACTGGCGCGGGGCCTCGAGGAGGACAGCGCCAACGCGATCCTGATCAAGCTGAACCAGATCGGCACGCTCAGCGAAACGCTGACCGTAGTCGAGACGGCTCTCGACGCGGGCTGGGGCGCCGTGGTCAGCCACCGGTCGGGCGAGACCGAGGACACCACCATCGCCGACTTCGTGGTCGGGGCCGGCATCCGCCAGATCAAGAGCGGCGCGCCCTCGCGCTCCGAGCGTGTGGCCAAGTACAACCGCCTCGTCCGGATCGAGGAGGAGCTCGGAGAGGCCGCGCGATACGCGGGCGGGCTCTCCATGCAGCGCTTCGGGCACTGACCGTTCGGGCCGGGCACCTCAGCCTGCCAGCGACGCGACGATCAGGGCAAGGGCGGCGATGGCCATCAGTGCCGTCGTCGCCCAGCCCAGGACGTTGAGGGGGCGTGCGTTCGTGCGGCTCCCCATCACCGCCCGGTTGTTCGACACGAGCTCCCGTGATCAGGCCGGGACCGAGCACCGACAGGGCGCGCCGTACCGGATTGCGCTCGCCGCGCATGGCGACGACGGTCGGGTTGGGGGGACGGCCCGGCTGGACGGCGGGGCCCCGGGGATCGGATGCGGCCGCGGGCACCCGGCGGGGGGCGGCCTCGCCGGGCATCGTCATGGGGCGTACGGCCGTCGGCGCGCGTCGATCGCGCGACGCCCTCGCGCCCCTCCGGGGCAGCCTGCGCATCCTGCCGGGCGCTCCGGCCCGAATCGAGCGCCCGAACGCGCCCCGCGACCGTGTCGTGCCATGCGGCCCAGCCTCCCCCTCCAACGGCTTCCAGCGGCGGCAACGACGCGTCGCCGGCCGCTGCCGATGGTGCGGGAGGGATATCGCGGAGGACGGCCGAGCCGCCACGACGATCGCAACAGAACGCTGTCACTGCTCGCGCGAGAGGATCGCGCGAGGTGTATCACCCGATCGCGTCTCGAGCGTGGCGCCTCAGCCGGCCGGCGTTGAAGAGGGCGCCTCCACCGGCCGGCGCGGAGCCGCCGTCAGTCCGTCCGCTGCATGTCCAGCGCGAGAGCCTGGATCCCGAGGATGGACAGCGCGTCGGTGATGCCGCCATCCCGGCACATCGCCAGTGCCTCGTCGAAGTCGACCCAGCGCAGCTCCAGCTGCTCCGTGCCCTCCGGCGTTGCCTCGCCTTCCTCGAGGTTCTTCGCCACCCAGAGGAACGCCTCCTCGTCCGTGACGGAGTTCGAGAGGTGCGCACGCAGGAGCTGTTTCCAGTCCGACGCTGTGTAGCCGGTCTCCTCGGCGAGCTCGCGGCGAGCCGCATCCAGGGGATCCTCGTCCATGGTCGCGCCGCCCTCGGGGATCTCCCACGACCACGCCTCGAGCGCGTACCGCCACTGGCCGACCAGTAGCACGCGGCCGGCTGCGTCCATCGGGACCACACCGACGGCACGATGTTCGAAATGCACGACGCCGTAGATCCCCGGCTCTCCGTCCGGACGGACGACCTCGTCCTCCCAGACCGTCAGCCAGTGATTGCCGTAGACGGTGCGCCGCGCGGCCTGGCGCCACGGGTTGGTCCCTCGCTCCACCGGTCCATGCTACCGCCCGTTGCGGGGCCGGCGACCTGACCTCCGCGACTCAGCGCGACAGCAGCGAGCGAACAAGGGCGAATCCGCTCGAGCAGACCACGGGGCGCCGCGTCCACCGCCACGCGGAGGTGCTGGCGATCGCCCTGCAGCGTGGCGACCGGGCCGCCGACGGCTGATGCGCGCGTCGGATGCCGGGTTCGAGCCCGCCCTGCCGATCCGCAGGACCGTCGCCTTCACCGTCGATACGGTCACCCTGGACCAGACTGCGATGTGTCTGCGAGACTGTCGGGGCCTGCGACGTGCCATCCGCAAGGTGCGCCCCCGCACGCTCGTCCGTCGTTCCGGTCCGCGGAACAACCCGCCGTCCCGACAGCGCACGAGAGGGGTCGATGGAACCAGCCGACACGGACGCACCAGGCGGCCCGGGGGGACCTGACGCGGCCCCCATCCACGCCGGCGCCGCGGGAACGCCCGGCGCAGACCGCCCCCGCGCCAACTCGCTCGACGAAGGTGCGCTCGCCGAACCCGAAGCCCCGCCGACGTCACGGTCCGACGAGGCGACACTCTCGTCGGTGCAGAATGCCGCCCGGTTGCTCGCCGCGTTCACGTCGCTGGACCGCGAGCTCGGGGTGACCGATCTGGCCGGACGGCTCGGCCTGCCCAAGAGCAGCGTCCATCGACTGCTCACGGCCCTGCTCCACGAGGGACTCGTGGAGCGCGGCGTCGGGCACGGACGGTACCGGCTCGGCCTCCGCCTCTACGAGCTCGGCTCGATGGCGCCCACGCGGACAGATCTGCACCTCGTGACAGTCGGCCCCATCGACGACCTCCGTGCCCGGACGGGCGAGACCGTTCACGTGGCGGTCCTGGACGGCCGGGACGTGGTGGCGATCGAGCGCCGCGAGACGCCGGGCATGCTGCGCCTCGCGACGCGCCTCGGGATCCGCCACCCGGCCCACGCGACGAGCGCGGGGAAGGTCCTTCTCGCGTACCTGCCCCTGGCCGAGCGCACCACGCTCCTCGCCGGGAAGGAGCTGGCGGCGCTCACGCCGCACACCATCACCGACCGCGCACGCCTCGAGGAGGAACTGGCGAAGGTCCGTTCCCGCGGATGGGCCGAGAGCAGCCACGAGCACGAGATGGGCCTCGCCTCGGTGGCCGCCCCGGTGCGGGACGGTCGAGGTCGCGTCGTCGCCGCCATCGGCATCGCGGGGCCCGCCAGCCGGCTCGCCAGGGACGCCGTGCGGCGCCTCGCCCTCGAGACGATCAGGACGGCCGACTCCGTCTCGACGGCCCTCGGCTACCGGCCCCGCGAACCCGGCTCTCGCACCGCGCGATAGTTCCGCGACCCTCCGACGGCGCCTCCCGTCCCGCCGACGACACCTCCAGCCCCATCCGGGCGGAGACGGCCGATGCCGGACGTCGCCACCCGTCGGGCGGACCACGGTCGATGCCCCGAGCGCCGCCGTGACCTCGCGCACGAGGACGTTCGTCGGCCCGGGCAGCAGGCCGAACGGTCCCTCGCCGGCGGCCTCGGCCCCGGCCAGGAGCGACAGCAGGATCCCGAACCCGAGGACGGGGTCGCCCGGGCGTCCTCGTCGAGGCCCCACGCGATGGCGAGGGCCACGACGCCGAGCACGGCGTGTGCGGCACGGAGTCCTCCTCTGTGCGCCCCACCACGCCTATGGAGAGCCGGAGGGGCTCAAGCGGCTGGTGGACGCATGCCACGCCCATCGCACCCGAACCACCGGACCCCAGGTCGCCCGGGGTACCGGTCCCGGCGGGGCCGGGCTTCCGCGAGAGGATCTCCCCGAACGGCACCTCCCCTGGCCGCGCGGTGCCCGCGGACGGATCCGCGGCGGCCCTCAGAGGGCCAGCTGCCCCTCGAACGTGTCCTGCAGGAGGATCCAGTTGGCGGCATCGCGAAGGTCGCGGGCGTCGTGATCCGGCCGGTGCAGTGTTGCCAGCGGCGAGTTCGGAGCAGGACCGAGCCGGATGATCTGCAGGCCGAGCGGTCGCCACCCGATGATGTCGGCGTCGCCACCCACGATCAGGAAGCCGGGCTCGCCGCGCGGGCGGAGCTCCGCGGTCAGCCGCGAGGGATCCTCCGGACGGGCGCCCCACACCGTCTCGTGGGGTCCATCGGGCCGATCCAGCGCAACGTCCCAGCAGACCACGTGGATCTCCGGCCGGCCCAGCAGTTCCCGCGCCAGGCCGATGCGCTCGGTGTCGTCAGCCGGCAGCGCCCGGTCCGCCGCCGTCTGGCCAGCGAGCACGACCGGTTTGGCGAGCAACTCCAGGCGCTCGAGGGCCTCACCGACCCCCGGGCGCAGCTGGATGGGATCGTTCTCGGCTGCGGCGTCCGCGCCCTGTCCGCGCGGCTCGACCAGCGCTCCGAGTTCGATGATCACGTGGGGCAAGAGCGTCCTCCCATCCGGCTCGGGCGGCTGGCCCGGGTTGCCAGCCTATCCGGGAAGGGGGGCCACGGCGAGGCCATCCCGAGGGGACCTGCTTGCAGGTGGGTTGCGTTCCCGGGAGGAACCGGCGGCCGACGGACCGGCCGACCTTCGGGCCGGCGGGGGCGCCTCCGGGGCTGCGCTCAGGGACGACCTTCGCGCCGGCAGGGGCACCTCCGGGGCTGCACTCAGGGACGGCCTTCGCGCCGGCGCGGGCACGCCGAGGTCCCCCTCCCGGACCGTATCGGGACCGCGCGTAACGAACATGCGAGAAGGCGACGGGCGGAGTGCGTGCGGCGTGGACCGCCCGGCTTCTATCGTGCTGCCAACGCCACCGCGATGGGCGGTCGTGGCCGGGAGGATCGAGGTATGCAGGGCAGCGCAGGCGTTCGCGCTCCGATGCCGTCGCTGGAACGCTCCGCGACGGGACACCCGGATCGTTCGATGCGTGTCCTCGAGATCACCGTCAGCGTGATCTCGCTGTTGACCGCCATCCTGCTCGCGGCGACCCGATAGCGAATTACCCGGGGCGATCACACGCCCTTCTCGCGCGACTCCGGTCCCCCTCCCCGGGTCGCACGCTTGACGACCGGGCGGGCCGACGGATCGCGGCCCGCCCGGTCGCCTTTTCACGCGCATCACCTGCTTCTCCCACTCCTGGCACCCGCCGCTGCGCGGGCCTCACGCGAGTACCGCCGGCCAAGGTCATGCGCGGCCGCGCGCGGGCGGACGGCGCGGCGCGCCGCCGAGAAGACCGGGAGGCCCCGAGCGTCCCGGTCTTCGGATCATGCGTGGGTTCGGCCGCCGGGGAACTACCAGGACGTGTGAGCGACCGCCTGCGGCTGCGCGGCGGATGCGCCCGATTCGCCCGATTCGCCCGAGGGCATGATCCCGCCCGTCGCCGCCGTGTCGGACCTGGAACCGTCTGCGGACGGCGAGGCGGAGACCTGCCGGGCACCCTCGATGTCGAGGACGTAACCGATCCCCTGGAAGGTGGTGATCGGCCCGGGCTCGCCCGGCGCCGCGCCGAGCTTGCGCCGGACGCGGCTGATCCACACCCGGAGATACTGCAGGTCGTCGCGGTACTCCGGGCCCCACACCTTGGTCAGCAGCTCCGTGTGCAGGACGACGCGGCCCGCGTTCGCCGCGAGATGCTGCAGCAGCAGCCACTCGGTGCGCGACAGCGAGATCAGCTCGCCGTTGCGGGTCACGAGCCGGCGCTCGAGGTCGATCTCGATGTCGCCGAGGCGGACGACGCCTGCGCCCGGCGAGCCCGCGGCCCGGCGCAGGACGGCGCGGACGCGCGCCGCCAGCTCGTCGGGGTGGAACGGCTTGGCGACGTAGTCGTCGGCGCCAAGGTCGAGTCCCTTGGCCTTGTCCGCCGTCGATCCCTTGGCCGTCAGGAGGATCACGGGCACGGGGCGCCACTCCCGCAGCTGTCGCATGACCTCGATCCCGTCGAGGTCCGGCATCACGATGTCGAGCAGGACGATGTCCGGCCGGACTTCCTCGGCCTTGCGGAGGGCCTCCTCGCCGCTGTTCGCGGTCACGACACGGAAGCCTTCGTCGTGCAGCGTGAGCGCCACGAGCTTGGTGATGCGGGGTTCGTCGTCGGCGACGAGCACGAGCAGCTGGTTGTTCATGCTTCCTCCTCGTTGAACGTGATGAGTGAGAAACCGAATTCGGATCCGCCTTCGGGCCGGGGACGCGCCCACATGCGGCCGCCCATCGCCTCCACGAGCCGGCGGCACACGAACAGCCCGATACCCGCACCGCTCGCGACGCGGGCGGTGGAGGGCGAGCGGTAGAACAATTCGAAGAGCCTTTCGGCCTCCTCCGCGGGGAAGCCCGGGCCTTCGTCGGTGACGCGGACTTCGACCACACCCTCCGCGGGGGCGATCTGCATCCGGACGGTCGACCCGGTGGGGCTGTACTTGGCGGCGTTCGCCAGGAGGTTCCGGGTCACCTGCTCGACGTACGTGCGTTCGGCCCGGACGGTTGGCAGGCCGGGGGCCATTTCGGTCGCGAAGACGGTGGCCGGGAACCGCGAACGCTCGACGTCGACGATGGCGGGGAGGATGCGCTGGAGCAGGACCGGCTCGTCGCCCAGCGACCCCGGCGTCACGCCCTCGAAGCGGGCCAGGACCAGGAGGTCCTCAACCAGCCGGTAGAGCCGCTCCGACTCGGCGGCGATGTCGCGGTAGACATCCGCGCGAACATCCGGCGCGAGGGAGTCGCCGCGCTCGCCGAGCACCTTGGCCCCTCCGTAGATCGTCGTGACGGGCGTGCGCAGCTCGTGCGACAGGACGCCGATGAAGGCTTCCTGGGCCCGCTGCGCGTGCCGCCCCTCCGTGACGTCGCGAATGAGCACGATGGTGGCGATGACCGGCCGGCCGGCCGTACCTGCCTGTGGCGGTTCGCCGAGCACGGGGTAGGCCGTCAGTGCCACCCACTGCTCCCGATTGCGACACCTCAGCTCCACCGGTCCCTGCTCCGCGGGCACGCCGGGCGCGGGGGCTCGCCCGTCCGGATCCTCGAGCTGATCGTGCACCCGCTCCCACGTCGCCAGCGACCCGCCGAACAGGCGCCTCGCCGCGGGATTCACGTGGGTCACGTCGCCGGCCGGTGAGCAGACGACGACCGCGTCGCCGATGGCGCCGATGACGGCGGCGAACTCGGCGGCACGCGACTGCTCGGACTGGGCCAGGCGATGCAGGCGCGCCTCGGCCTCGACCCGTTCGGACACGTCGCGCGCGATCGACACGAGGCGGCCGTCGGCGCCCTCGAGCTTCACGAACTGCATCGAGACTTCCACCGGGATGAGCCTCCCGTCCTTGTGGCGGTGCAGCGTGCTGATCGTGCGCGAGCGAAGCGTGCCGGCGACCAGCGGCTCGATCAGCCCGCGGTACGCCTGCTCATCGTAGAGCGGCTTGACGTCGAGCGGGGTCATCCTGAGCAGCTCGTCGCGCGTGTACCCGACCTGGTCGACGGCGCCCTGGTTCACGTGGGTGAAGACGAGCGTCTGCGGGTCGAAGACCAGGATGGCATCGCGGACCGCGTCGAGCGTCCCGGCGAGGCGCGTGACGTCGCGGTAGAGCCGGGCCCGTTCGATCGCGGTGGCGGCGTGTCGCGCCAGGTCGGTGGCCAGCGCGAGGTCCCGCTCGTCGAAGGTCCGGCCGGACGCTCCCTGGACGAACGTGATGGCACCGCTGACGCCCTCCGGGCCCACCATCGGCACGCACATGTAGGACCGGAGACCGAGCTCGTTCACGATCCGCCGCAGCTCGGGGTCCGGCGACAGCGAATCGAGGGTCTCCTGCGGGATCTCCCAGAGAACCTCGGGGAGCCCGGTGCGGCCAACCGCGGGCGCACCCATGGGCGCGTCCGGACCCAGCGGGTACTGCTGCCGGAGGCGGCGTGCCAGGGCCAGCTTCTCGGGGTCCACGTGGGCGACGGCCAGCTGACGCGCCGATCCGTCCGGCTCGAGCATCTCCACCGAGCACCAGTCCGCGATGCGCGGGACGGCGAGTGCCGCGAGACTGGCCACCGTCGCCTCGTGGTCGAGCGACTCGCCCAGGACCTGGCTCGCCTCGGCCATGAACCGGGCGCCCGCCTCGGCCCTGGAACGTTCGGTGATGTCCGCGTCCGCCAGCTGGGCCGTGATCGCCTGGAGGTTCGCCATGCGCTCCGCCGAGCGCTGGGCGGCTTCCCGGGATCGCCGTTCGGCCTCATGCAGGCGCTCGCGGTCGAGGATCGCGGCCACGCGCCTCGCGAGGTCCTCGGCGAGCCGCACGTCGTCACCATCGAACGGGGCGGCGCGGCGGCCCAGGACCAGGGTCCCCAGCCGGTCGCCTTCCCGGATCGCGAGGGGTACTTCGGCCACCATCCCTGGACGACCGCCCCGGAACCGGGCATCGGGCTCACCGCGAACCGATGCCCCGGCCTCGCGTTGGAATGATCCGGCCTCGGGTTCGGCGGGGTCCGCTCGTGTCTCCGCGTCCGACACCGTGGCGTCCGCCGTGACCGGGCCGGGGGGGCCTCCCGCAGCGTCCTCGCCAGCTCCCGCCCACGCCACCCGGCGCGGGTGCCCGTCGCCGTCCGGCACCTCCACCGCCGCCCAGTCGGCGAGCACCGGGACGACCAGCGCGGTCAGTCGCGAGAACAGCTCGGCGACGTCGGCATCCTCGGCCAGCAGTTCGTTCGTCCTCGACAGGAGCCCGAGACGCTCCTGGGCGCGCCGCATCTCGTGCACGTCGGTCGCCGCGAGGACCCAGGCGCGGCCGGCCTCGCCCGGAGCCCGCTCACCACGCGCGATGTGCCACCGATACGCGCCCATGCTCGAACGGAGCCGGAACTCGAGGGCGAACGGCTCGTCCGACGCGACGGCCTCCGCCCAGGCGACGTCCAGGCGCTCCCGATCTGCCGGATGGACGGCCTCGCGCCAGTCGGATGTGCCGGCCGGGTCACCCGCGTACGAGCGCCACGATCCGTTCGAGTACGTCGCGCCTCCGTCCGGGCCGAGCACCCACGCCACGCCCGGGATCGCTTCCGCCACGAGCGTCGGATCGATCGCCTCGGCACGCGCCGGGTGGCGCTCGGCAACGGGCGACTGGGGATGGATCACGAGGCTGCCGCGCCCACTGGTGTCGTCATCAGCCCCTCACGGGTCCTGTGGAGACCGGCGATCCCGCATCGGTGATCGCGCCGGCCGGGCCCATCGGTGCCGTCGAAGGGAACCCGCGGGACCCGCTGGGGGATTCCGACACAACGGCGGTCCCAGCGTTGCCGGGCCCGACTGTGATAACCATTGCGAAACCGTTGCAGTCGACACGGAAGGCGGGGCAGCCGCGATGCGCGCTTCCTGGCAGAAGGCGGCCGGGGCCGCGCGCCGGCCAACGCGCCGCGACCCCGCCCCGGCCGCGAACCCCGGAGCAGTCCTCACATGTCGGTCGCGCCCCGATCGTACTCGCCGTCCCGCGTGTCGGAGTGAGGCCGGTCGTTGTTGTCGACGCCGCGGCGCACCTCGTCGCCCGCTTTGCCGAGGCCCGCCCGCGCATCGTCGCCGAGATTGCCACTGGGAACGGCGCACGGGGCGCAACCGTCATCCGTGCCGACCGGCCCGGCCGCCACAGTCCCGCTGTACGACCGGACGCAGGTGGAACGAGAGAGCGCCGCGCGGACCTGGGATTGTCCGCGCGGCGCTCGTGTGCCGGGGCAGCTCAACTGCAATCCGTCCGCAAGTACCCGGGCACGGCGTCGCGGCCGGGATGAAGGGACCCGCGGCTAACGTTTCCGGCGGTCGCGCCTGTCGCCGTGCACTCCGAGAGCGATCCGTGAGCGGTCCTCTCCGGCGACCCTGGATGTGTCCGCCGATCCGAACGGGAACCGTAGAGCGAGGTATGTAATGAAGCGAACCCTGGCCATCCTCCTGCTGCTGGTGAGCAGCATCGTCGCAGCGTGCGGCACCGGAGCCGCATCGCCGTCGGCGCCGCCGCTCCCGAGCGTGGCACCGATTGCCTCGGCACCCGCCAGCGCGGCGCCCGCCGTGTCGGCGGCCCCGGCCGTCTCGGCCGCCCCCTCCTTTGCCCCGGTTTCGCCGGCCGCGTCGCAGTAGAGCCCGCACTCGCGAGGGAGGCCGTGATCCGTCCGCCCGCGGCGGCGTGGATCCGTCCGCCCGCGGCGGAAGGTACACGGAGCTAGAGCCCGGCAGGCCACACGGCCGCCGGGCTCTCTGCTGTCACGCGGGCGGCGTCTCCGGTCTCGCGTTGGCGCCGGCCCCACTCGTGCCACGGGGCCGCCGGGCCGGCTCGTGCCACCGCATCCGAGCCATCCGCCGGCCTCACCCGCCGGCCGGCGGGTCCCCCCGTCCCTGGGCGGCGTCGGGCCGGGCCGCGACCCGTACTCGTCGGCGCCGCGACCCGGGAAGCAGCTCACCTCCACGCCGCGGCCGGCTCTTACGGCGCCGCAGTCCCGCCCCCTGCCGCTGCAGCCTGCCGCTCGCCCGCCGAGGGGGCGTGCCCGGACCCTGCGGCGTCGTCCGCCTGATCGTCGGCGACCACGGCGCGCAATTCGGCACTCGCCTCGCGGAACCACTCCCGGGCGCCCAGGAGGAACGGGATCGCGCCGGCCACGATGCTCCACAGGCCGAAGACCAGGCCGAGTCCGATCAGTGCGATCCCCACGCCGATCAGCACGGGCGCGAGGCTCCCCGCCGGGAGACGGCCGCCCTCGTCCTCGAACGGCCGCTCCTCGCCGGGGCGTTCGCTCGTGCCGATCCAGTCGAGGATCCGCCTCGTCCGGCCCTCTCCCTGCTCCGCCCGTGACGTGCGTTCCCGGTCCCGCTTCGGCTCGCCCCCTCTCAGCAGGGAGAACGCGAAGAGGGACGCGAGCGCGAAGCCGCCCAGGAGGATCGTTCCGACGTAGTCGTAGCTGACGATCCAGTAGATCGTCGCCACGACCAGGGCGAACAGGAAGCTCCGGACGAAGAGTCGAGTCTCTTCCGGCACCCGGCTACCCTCCGCCGCCGGGGCTCGTTACGCCCGTGGCGGGGATGGTCCCCGCGCCATCGCCGGTCGTCGCGGCCGCGGCGGCGAGGCGCGCGTCGAACACCGGACGGTCCGATCGGATCGGCGGGATCCGTTCGAAGTTGTGCTCGGGCGGCGGCGAGCTCGTCGCCCATTCGAGCGCGAAACCTCCCCAGGGATCGGCGGGGGCCGTCGCGGGTTGACGCAGCGCCGCGACGACCGCGACGAGGAACGGGATGGTCCCGACGGCGAGCAGGATGGCCCCGACCGTGGCCACGGCGTTGAGGTCGCTCCAGCCGGTCGCCGGTGCGTAGTCGGCGATCCGCCGCGGCATCCCGTCCAGGCCGAGCTGGTACATCGGGAGCAGTGTCAGCGGCACCCCGACGAACCAGGCCAGGAAGTGCAGCTTGCCGAGGCGTTCGTTCAGGAACCGTCCCGTCATCTTCGGGAACCAGTAGTAGAAGCCGGCGAACGTGACGAAGACCGTGCCGCCCATCAGCACGTTGTGGAAGTGGGCCACGATGAAGTACGAGTCCTCGAACTGGAAGTCGAGGGGCGGCGACGCCGCCATGACGCCCGTGATCCCGCCGATCGTGAACGTGTACAGCATGCCGATGCAGAACAGCATGGCGGTCGTCAGGCGGATCTGGCCGCGCCACATCGTCGCGATCCAGTTGAAGATCTTCACCCCGGTCGGCACCGCGATGAGGTAGGACATCGCGCTGAAGAAGGGATCGACGACGGCGCCCGTGGTGAACATGTGGTGCGCCCAGACGGCCATCGACAGGAACGCGATCGAGAACGTGGCCGTCACGATCTGCCTGTACCCGAACACCGGCCGCCGGCTGAAGACCGGGACGACCTCGCTCATGATCCCGAAGAACGGCAGGATCACGATGTAGACCTCTGGGTGGCCGAAGAACCAGAACAGGTGCTGCCAGAGGACCGCGTCGCCGCCGTTCGCCGGGTCGTAGATGAACCCGCCCAGGCGGCGGTCGATGAACAGCATCGCCAGCGCGGCCGTGAGCGTCGGGAACGCGAAGAGGATCATCGCCGACGTCACCAGCATGTTCCAGGTGAAGATCGGCATCCGGAACATCGTCATGCCGGGCGCGCGCTTCGTGAAGATCGTGGCGATGAAGTTGACGGCACCGAAGATCCCGGAGAAGCCCACCATGGCCACCCCGACGATCCAGAGGTCCATGCCGGACCCCTGCGTGTACGAATCCGACAGCGGCGCGTACGCGTACCAGCCGTCCTGGGCGGCTCCCCCGGCAACGAAGAAGCCGGATACGACGATGAGACCCCCGAACAGGAAGAACCAGTACGACAGCGCGTTCAGGCGCGGGAACGCCATGTCCGCCGCGCCGATCTGCAGCGGGATGAAGTAGTTGCCGAAGCCGATCGCGACGGGCGTCGCGAAGAACAGCAGCATCAGCGTGCCGTGGATCGTGAAGAGCTGGTTGTAGAACGACGTCGACATGTACTGGAGCCCCGGCGCGACGAGCTCTGCCCGCATGAACTCCGCCATCAGGCCGGCCAGGATGAAGAATCCGAGGGCCGTGAACAGGTAGAGCAGGCCGATCCGCTTGTGGTCGGTGGTGGTGATCCACTCCAGCAGGTCGGCGCCGGCGTGCGGGCGTGCGACCGGCACGGCGTCGGTGACGGCGGTCATGACGGGCTCCCGGCCGACGCCGACGAGGCGCCCGGCGACGATGGGGATGACGACGACGGGGACGCGGGGGCGGGCGACGACGCGGCGGGCGACGACGCGGGAGTCGGCGACGCGGGTGGCGCCGGGACGGCGCCGGACGGGCCCGGCGAGGCTGCGGCGCGCTGGGCCGCCAGCCAGGCCTGGAACTCCGGGGCGGGCATGGCCCGGACCACGAACGTCATCTGGTCGTGGTACAGGCCGCAGTACTCCGCGCACTGCCCCGTCCACGTGCCCGGCTGCTTGACGTTGAAGTCGAACTGGTTGGTGATGCCCGGGATCGCGTCGCGCTTGAAGAGGAAGGCGGGCACCCAGAAGGCGTGTGCGACGTCGGCCGAGGTCAGCACGATGTGCACCGTCTGGCCGGCCGGCACGACGAGCTCGGGCGCGTGGGTCGCGTCGCCGTCGACCACCACGCCCTGTCCGGCGTACGTGAACTGCCACGACCAGCGGAAGGCCACCACGTCGACCGTGACGTCGGGGTTGGGAGGCATGGCGTCGACCGTGTTCAGCGTGAGGACCGTGAAGACGAACAGGACGGCGACGGTGAGGAACGGCAGGCCCGTCCAGAGCAGCTCCAGCGTGCGGTTGTCGCGGACCTGCGAGGGCAGCGCGTCGCTGCGCGCGTCGCCGCGCCGGCGGTACCGGAGCACCGCGACCGTGGTCAGGACCCACACGATGGCGGCGACGACCGCGCCGGCCCAGAAGAAGACCTGGTAGAGGTTGAAGGTGGACTGGCCCTGCGTGGTCGCCGACTGCGGCATGCACGAGGATGCGAGAAGCGCCGTGGCGCCAGCCAGCGCGAGGACGCGGCGCCTCATCGCTTGCCCGCCGTTCCGACGGATGTCTCGACCATCGCCCGGTCGTGCAGCTCCTCGAAGCCGCCCGACGCGTTCCGCCGCAGCGCGACGCCGCCCGGTGGCTCGATCGGCCGCGAGCCGCGCTCGAGGCGCGCGCGCGCCAGCCAGTACACCACCAGCCACGCGGCGACGGGCGCCGCGAAGACCAGGACGCGGAACAGCACCGTCAGCGTCTCGACGGGGATCCCCAGCCACGCACCGATCACGTCGTTCGCGCCCGCGAGCATCAGCACCACGAAGATCCCGGCGAACGCGGCCCCGGTGGCGGCCCGCCAGGGCGCCTCCCACGGCCAGTCGAGCAGGTTGTGCTCGCGATGATCCCCGGTGATCCGCGCCTCGATGAACGGCCATGCCCACATCGCGCCGAACAGGAGACCGGGCAGCACGACGCCCGGAACGAACGGCTCCGGGATGGTGATGCCCAGGATCGTGACCTGCCAGCCCGGCGCCATCCGCAGGAGCCCCTCCAGCCAGCCGATGTAGTAATCGGGCTGCGCTGGCGACGCCGCCGTGTACGGGATGAACGGCCCGTACTCCCAGACCGGGTTGATCTGGAAGAAACCCCCGAGGAAGGTCACGACGGCCACGGTCAGGAACAGAAGCCCGACCGACCGGAACGCCTGGCCCGGCCACAGCGAGAGCCCGATCACGTTCCGTTCCGTTGCGCCGGGAACCTTGTACTGGGTGTGCTTCTGCAGCCAGACGATCAGCAGGTGGATCGAGATGCCGGCGATGAGGGCGCCGGGCAGCAGCATCACGTGGATCACGAAGAGGCGGCTGATGAACGCCGGCGACGGGAAGATCCCGCCGAAGAACAGCGAGGCGAACCACGGCCCGATGAACGGGATGGACAGCGCCGCGGAGTAGGCGATGCGCAGGCCGGTTCCGGACAGCAGGTCGTCCGGCAGGGAGTAGCCGGAGAAGCCCTCCCCGAGTGCGATGATCAGGAGCCCGAAGCCGATGATCCAGTTCACTTCGCGCGGTCGCCGGAACGCTCCCGTGAAGAAGATGCGGGCCAGGTGGGTCACGATCGCCGCGATGAAGAGCAGCGCGGTCCAGTGATGGACCTGGCGCATGAGCAGCCCGGCCTTGACCTGGAAGCTCAGCTGCATCACCGATGCGAACGCGCTGGACACCGTGGCGCCGTCCAGCGGCCCGTATGGCCCGGTATAGGTGGTCGGGGTGGCGTCGGGGCGGAAGAAGAACGTGAGGAAGGTCCCGGTGAGGAGCAGGACGACGAACGAGAAGGCCGCCACCTCGCCGAGCAGGAACGACCAGTGATCGGGGAAGACCTTCTGGAGCGCCGTCCGTCCGAAGGTGGCGAGCCCGGTGCGCTCGTCGAGGAACCGCACGGCCCCGCCGACGATCGGGATGTTCTCGCCGGGTGAGTGCAGCTCGTCGCCATCGACCCCGTCGGCGGCTCGTGGGACGGGCTCACCGCGGAGCCGGACGGCGTCGCGCAGCTCCGGCGGCAGCTGCTCGTCGCCGCCCGCCGATCCCTCGGTCTCGACGAGGTCGTGATCGCTCACGATCCACCCTCCGAGGTCATGTTCCAGAAGCTCGGCCCCACGGGACCGGGGAAGCCTCCGAGCGCCACGAACGTGCCGTCCGGCTGAAGCTGGATGGGCAGCTGCGGGAGGGGGCGCGCCGCGGGGCCGAAGGTCGGGATGGCACCGTCGAGCACGTCGAATGTCGACTGGTGGCACGGGCAGATCAGCCGGTGCTGGGAGGCGCGGTACAGCCCCACCGGGCAGCCGGCGTGTGTGCAGACCTTCGAGTAGGCGACGTACCCCTCGGGCGCCCACGACATCCGGTTGGCGGGCAACCGCAGCAGGTCGGGCGGAACGCGGATGAGCAGCGTCTGGGCCATCGCGTCGCCGACCGAGCCTTCGGGGAAGACCGTGAGCACGCCGTCGACGGGGAGCTGGTCGGCCCGCACGGGCTTCCCGTCCAGGCCCACCACGCGCGACCCCTTCTTCCAGGCCGTCACGAAGAGGTCGCGCCCCGGCGCCGGGCCGAGGGACAGGACGGGGATGAGCAGGGCCGCTCCCAGTCCACCGAGGGCTCCGAACATGAGCCCGATGAGCAGGTGGCGTCGCGTGAACCCGGCCTCTGCCTCGCGGGTGGCGGCCTCGCCGGCCATCGAGGCCTCGTCGCGCTCGGGCATGATGGGATGCCGGTCCTCGATGGCCTCGTGCGTCCCCAGCAGCCACTGCGCCCAGATCACGATGCCCGCCCCGATGCCGCCGAAGGCGAGCGTCAACAGGAGCCCCTGGACCTGCGTGTCGCCGCCCAGCAGGTACACGACGAGGAGGGCGAACCCGGCGAGCATGGTCACGACGAACAGGGCGCCGACGATGACCTCGGCCCGTGCTTCGCCAGGCGTTGGGGGCCGGCTGCGGACTCGCGGCGCGGAGTACTCGCGGTCGGGGCGTCCCTCGAGACCGACGCTCATGCGGCAGGCGCCATGTGGCGGGGTGCGAGGCCCCGCGGAACGACGGGCGCCACGGGCGCGACGCGGAGACGCCTCACCCTCGGGGTCTCCGGGCGACGAAGTTCACCAGCACGAGGAGGAGGGCGAGGCCGATGGCGGCTGCGACGAAGCCCTCCGGCACGGGTCCCAGGCCACCCAGCGAGATGCCGCCCGGGGTCGGGGCCGTCTGCAGGAACCGGACGTACGCCGCCACCTCGTCGATCTGCTTGATCGGCAGGGCGAAGACGGGCATGGGCCCCGGTCCCGTCACCATCGCCGATCCGATCGTCGACGCGTTCGCCTGGTGAAGGCTTGGCGCGACGAACCCGCCTCCCACCGAACCGCCGGCCGCGTCCGCGCCGTGGCAGGCCGCGCAGTTGTTGATGAAGATCTGCCGCCCGGCGGAGATGTCGGCGCCCTGGGTGTCCACCGGCGGGATCGTCGGCCCCGGGGCGATCTGCGCGACGTAGTCCACGAGCGACTGGATCTGGGCCGGCGTCAGGATCGGATTGCGCTGCAGCGACGGCACGCCGTTCTCGGGCAGCGGCATCCGACCCGTGTACAGCGCGTACGCCGCACCCGCGGCGCCCTGCCCCTGCAGCGACGGGCCCTGGCCGGGAACGCCCTGCCCGGTCACGCCGTGGCATGCCGCGCACGTCTGGATGTACAGCCCGCGTCCGGCGGCGATGTCTCCGCCCGATTGCACCGAGGACGCCAGCGACGCGCCCGGGGTCGTCGCACCCGGCGCAGCCCCTGCGGCCGGCCGGCTGCCCACGAGGGCGAGAACGGCGACCGCTCCCACGGTGACGATCACCACGAGCCCGGCGACGGACCTCCCGAGACGCGCGGCTCGGGACAGGCTCGGCGGGCGCGTCGCCACGATTCGGCGTTCCTCCTCGACAAGACGGCGGTCGTGCTCGGCACAGGAGGCGGGGACGGCCGCGAGACGCAGATCCTGAAACGGGCCGTCGCCAACGGGCGGACGGCTCGACATGACGATATGTGCGCGCGGTTGCTGCGAAAAGTCCGACGGGCCCCGGGCCCTGGTAACAGATCCGTGACAATGCGTCGACTTCCCGGCCCGGACCACGGGCCCGGCGGGGTTCCGCGGATCGGGGCGCGGCGGGTCAAGGCACCGTTGCGACCGGCGTTCCCGCCGGGCCATGAGATGGAGGTGCAAGCCGCACGCAGGACGCGGTGGAGTCCCGCCGGTACCTCGTGGCAGGCGAGGACGGCGGCTTCCTGCCGATGCTCGCATTCCACGCCGGCCGCCGAGGGCCCGGCGTGGGCCCTGCGGCAGGCGCCTTCGGCTCCGGCACGCTATCGTCCCATGAGCCCGGGCGGCGGGGCCGGCGACGAAGGCGGAGGCGGAGGCGGAGGCGGAGGGACCATGTCCCTCGATCGGTACCGACGCAAACGGGACTTCGGGAAGACGCCGGAGCCGTCGGGCACGGCCGGTGGGTCCGGCCCGGCTCCGGGGCGCCGCTTCGTGGTGCAGCGACACCGCGCGCGGAGGCTCCATTACGACTTCCGCCTGGAGATCGACGGCGTGCTTGCCAGCTGGGCCGTCCCGAAAGGTCCCACGCTCGATCCCGGCGTGCGCCGCATGGCGGTTCACGTGGAGGACCACCCCGTCGAGTACTTCGACTTCGAGGGGGTCATACCCGAGGGGCAGTACGGCGCGGGCGACGTGATCGTGTGGGACTGGGGGACGTTCGAGCCGGAATCGACCGCCGATCCGGCGGCCGCCGTGCGGGACGGAGAACTGAAGTTCCGGCTCGAGGGCGAGAAGCTGGCCGGCCGGTTCACGATCGTCCGCACGGGCCGGGGCGCGGGGCGGTCCGACGATGCGGAACGAAGCTGGCTGCTGATCAAGAAGCACGACGACGCGGCCGTCGGGGGCTGGGACCCGGAGGCGCATCCCCGGTCGGTCAAGTCCGCGCGCACGAACGACGAGGTCGCGGCTGGGGCCGACGCTGCGTGGATATCCGACGCGCCCGCAGGCGCGGCGGAGGTCGACCTGAGCGCGGCCCGCGAGGCGCCGATGCCCGACTTCGTCGAACCGATGAAGGCGACGCTGGCCGACGCGCCCTTCAGCGATCCAGACTGGCTGTTCGAGGTCAAGTGGGACGGCTACCGCGTGGAAGCCGTCGTCCGCGACGGGCGGGTGCGGCTGTGGACCCGCAACCGCCAGGACGCCGCCCGCTACTTCCCCCGGCTCGCAGGTTCCCCGGACTGGATCAACGCCCGCGACGCGATCGTGGACGGCGAGGTGGTCGCGCTGCGGCCGGACGGGACGGCCGACTTCAGCCTCCTGCAGGACGCGACAGGCGTGAAGGGACCCGGCTCGGCCCGGCTGGGCGGGCCCGGCGTCCGGGGCGAGGCCAGGGAGGCGATCCCCCTCGCGTACGAGGTGTTCGATCTGCTGTACCTGGATGGACGTTCGCTCGTGGACGTGCCGTTGGAGGATCGGAAGCGGCTGCTCCGCGCCGTGCTGCGCGAGCACCCGATCGTGCGATACGCGGGCCACGTCGAAACGGACGGAGAGACGTTCTTCCGCGCCGCATCCGAACGCGGCGTGGAAGGCATGGTGGCCAAGCGGCGCCGCAGCCGGTACGAACCGGGCCGGCGGTCACGGGCGTGGTTGAAGCTCAAGGTACGCCCCGAGCAGGAGCTGGTCGTCGGCGGGTACGTGCCGGGCAAGGGTCGCAGCGCGGACCTGGGTGCGCTGGCGGTCGGCGTCCACGAAGACGGCGTGCTGCGGTACGCGGGCCGGGTCGGCAGCGGGTTCGACGAGGCCACGCGGACGACCCTCCTGGGCCGGCTCGAACCGCTCCGCCGCCCGGACCCCCCGTTCGGCGACGCGCCGCGCCTGCGGGGAGCGATCTGGGTCGAGCCGCGCGTCGTCATCCGCGTGGAGTTCGCCGAGTGGACGACCGACGGCCTGGTCCGGCAGGCCGCGTACAAGGGCCTCGAGCTGGGCCGCGAGGCCAAGTCGGTGACGCGGGAACGGCCCGTCCCGACGAAGCGGCCTGGGCCGACGCCACCTGCGCCGACGCCACCTGCGCCGACGACCTCTCCCGCGCCGTCACGCAGCCGGCGCGCGGCGAGCCAGGCGACCCCGGCGAGCCCGGCACGAGCGCCGGCATCCACGACCCCAGCCGGCTCGGCAACTCCGGCGGAAACGCGACCGGGGGTGTCCGCAGACCCGCACGCCGCAACGCCGGCCGGGGCCGGGGCGCAACCGTCGGACCGGAAAGGCCCCGCTCCGGTCGCCGCTTCCCGGCAGTTCCACCCCGACCAGGCCTTCGCGCCGGCGACGGACGAGGAACTCGCGGCACTCGACCGCCTGCCGGCGCGGGGCGGCCACTGGAGGGTGGGTGCCCACGAGGTGTCCCTGACGAACCTCGACCGGGTGCTCTTTCCCGCGGCACAGCTGACCAAGCGCGACCTCGTGCGCTACTACGCGACCATCGCGCCGGTGCTCCTCCCGTACCTCGCGGGACGCGCACTGAACCTGTCCCGCTGGCCGGATGGCGTCGACGGTCCGCACTTCTGGCAGAAGGAGATCCCCGGCTGGGCCCCGGCGTGGGTGTCGCGGCACTACCTGGCCGGGCACACGAAGGACGACTCGCACACCTACGTGGTCGCGGATTCCGCGGCGACCCTCGCCTGGCTGGCGAACCAGGCCGCGATCGAGATCCACCCGTGGACGTCGCGCGTCGATGCACCCGACCGTCCGACGTATGCGCTCATCGACATCGATCCGGGCGAGCGGACGGCCTGGGAGGACACCGTGCTGCTGGCACGGCTCTACGGCGAGGCGCTCCGGCATCTCGGCGTGGTGGGCCATCCCAAGACCACCGGAAAGCGCGGGATCCAGGTCTGGATCCCGATCGCTCCCCGCTACTCCTTCGACGAGACGCGCGGCTGGGTGGAGCAGGTGTCACGGGCGGTCGCCCGGGCCGTGCCCGAGCTGGTGAGCTGGGAGTGGGAGAAGTCGGCGCGTCACGGCCGGGCGCGCCTGGACTACACGCAGAACGCCATGAACAAGACACTGGTCGGGCCGTACGTCGCGCGCGCCCGGCCGAACGCCAGCGTGTCCGCGCCGATCAGCTGGGACGAGCTCGACGATCCGGAACTGCGCCCGGACGGCTGGACCATCGCCACCATCGGCGATCGGCTGGCGACGCACGGGGACCTGTTCAAGGGCGTGCTGGGCGAAGGCCAGGAGCTGCCGCCCCTCTGAGCGCCGGGCGGCGTGCGCGGCGAGCGGCTATGCGAGCAGGTCCCGCCGGCTGAACGCCCAGAGCGAAGCCACCCAGCACGCCACCGCAACGACGGCGAAGACGGCCAGCCCCTGCACCGGGACCGCGCCCGTATCGATGGCGTCGACGGGGTCGAGGTAGTGGAACACGCTCAGGTACGACAGGCCGTCCAGCGAGGGCTCGATCGCCGCGACCGCGTGCAGCAGGTACATGAGCACGAGCGCCCCGGCGACGATACCGCCCGCGGTCGCCCGGCTGAGCGTCAGGACGGCGAGCAGCAGGGTGACGGCCGCGATCGCCCAGCCCGACGTGATCAGCAGGAGCGCGGCCATCGAGAACCGGGCGGCGTCCCACGGGTAGCCGATCAGCGGCCCGACCGCGAGGATCGTCGCGACGGTGAGCACGGCGAGCACGATCATCGCGACGATCTGCATCGCGATCGATGCGAGCAGGTACCTCGGGCGGGACACCCGTGTCGAGAGCGACAGCTCGAGGAAGCCCCGCTCGAAATCCGCGGCCACCGGCCTCGTCGCCAGCAGGATCCCGACGATCGCGGCCATGATCGGCCACAGCATCGAGAAGATGTAGACGTTGAAGAACGTGCCCGGGTCCGTCAGGCCGGCCTCCATCCCGAAGGCCGCGACCATCTCCTTCGGGAAGACCTTCAGCCACTCCTGCAGCGCCTGGCTGCTCTCGACCATCCGGGGGTAGAACAGCGACATCGTGCCCGCGTAGGCGACGCCGAGCAGGGCCATCCACCCCACGAGGGAGCGGCTCCTCCGGAGTTCGAGCCGGAACACCGTGGCGATCATCGCGTCACCTCCCCGGCCGGCGCCAGATCCTCGGGCTCGGGCTCGGCCGCGGGTTCGGCCTCGGGTTCCGACGCCTCGGACTCGGCCGCGGGCACGGCTGCGGCCGCGGTCACGGCTGCGGCCGCGGGCACGGCCTCGGCCTCGGGTTCCGAGCGGTCGTAGAAGCGCATGAAGACGTCCTCGATGTCGGGCGTCGTGATCGCGATGTCCCGGACCTCGAGGGCCGCGATGCGGCGCAGGAGCGGGTTCACGTCGCCCCGGGCCATGACATGGATGTCGCGGGCACCCGCCGCGAGCACGCGGACGTTCGGCAGGTCGAACGTCCCGGGCGGGACGGGCGTGTCCACGACGAGGTTGATCGACCGCCAG
This sequence comes from uncultured Chloroflexia bacterium, assembly GCA_963757865.1. Lineage (GTDB taxonomy): Bacteria > Chloroflexota > Limnocylindria > Limnocylindrales > CSP1-4 > JAJYNJ01. Next base: position 119,576 of record CAVWSU010000013.1, on the reverse strand, counting down.
TGTTCGCCCAGCAGGGCCTGCACCGGCGACACGTCGATGACGCGCCCCTCGCGGATGATCGCGACCCGGTCGCACCCGCGTTCCACCTCGGGGAGGTTGTGCGACGAGAGGAAGACCGTCCGTCCGTCGGCACGGGCCTCGGCCAGGAGCGACAGGAACTCGCGCTGCATCAGCGGGTCCAGCCCCGTCGTCGGCTCGTCCATGACGAGCACGCGTTCACGGCCCATGAACACCTGGACGACGGCGACCTTCTGGCGGTTGCCCCGCGACAGCTTCCCGATCCGGACAGTCGGATCGAGCTCGAGTCGTTCGCACAGCCGCCGCCATGCGCCCCGCGCGATGCCCCGCAGCGCGCACAGGTGCTCCAGCTGCTCTCCTGCCGTGAGCTCGGGGAGGTAGCCCGGGTCGCTGGGCAGGAGGGCCATCTCGCGGTGCACGTCCGTCGCCTGCGACCACGTGTCGAGGCCGAGCACCCGGGCCCAGCCCGATGTGGGCCTGATGCTCCCGGCGAGGAGGCGGATCGTGGTGGTCTTGCCGGCGCCGTTCGGTCCGAGGAACCCGAAGACCTCTCCCTCGGCAACGGCGAGCTCGACTTCGGTGACGCCCCGGCGGGAACCGTACGAGCGTGTCAGCGCGTGCGTTTCGATGACGTTCGACATCGCACCATCCCGTCCCGGCGCGCCCGGTCGTCGCGCCCCGAGTGGAGACGCGCGCTGCCCCGGGATCAGGTGGATCCGGAGCGCCGGCCGCGGGCGTCGAGGTGAGAGGATGAGGCCACGGGGGTCGCAGGAACAGGGTCGTTCGGACCGATCGGCGGGTCGGCATGCCTGGCGCCGACGGCGGGCGGAGCCGGGTCAGGCCGCACGGCGCTCGCCCCCGAGCAGCGACAGGGTCGCGCCAAGCACCTCCTCGACTCCGTCCAGGCCGGGCGCGGGCTCGATGGCCCGGTGGATGTCGGTGGCGAGGAGGGCCCAGCGGGTCATCCCGGAGCCCGTGAACACGACCACGCTGGGGACCCGCAGCGCGGCCGCCAGGTGCGAGACGCCCGTGTCATTGCACAGGACAAGGCGCGCGCCCTCGACCAGTGCGCCCAGCGTGCCCAGCGTCGTCCGGCCGCTCAGGTCGATCGTGCCCGTCCGGCTCGATGCCGCCACCTCGTGGACCACAGGCCGGTCCGCGGCGGTTCCCGTGAGGACGACGGGCAGCCGCAGCGCCCCGAGGAGGTCGATCATCGTCGCGAAGTGACGCGCGGGCCAGCGACGTTCGTCCGTCGACGACCCGGGGTGGACCACGACGCACTGGCCCGGGCGCAGCGCCGCCGCCGGAGGCATGGCGCCGAGAAGGTCGTGGTCGGCGGCGGTCACGGGGAACTCGAGATGCTCGCCCTGGGGAGGGATGCCCAGGGTGTCCAGGACGCGCAGGAGCCTCCGGATCTCCGGGAGATCGCGCTCCAGCGGCACGAAGCGCAACAGGTCCGCTGGTCGTCCTGGCGATCGTGAACACGGTCGCCGACAGGGGCGCGGTCGCGTAGCGCGAACGTGGCGCGGGCCCTGTCGTGCCTGCGACAGCGCCGGAGCGCGCCCCCATTGGCACAGCGCCGTGGCGCAGCGCCGTCGTGGCCCCGTGGCATGACGCCGTGGCGCCGCGCCGCGCCGTCGCCTCCGGGGCCCTTGCCCCGGTCGGGTGGTCGCGATCACGCCTCGCATGACGAATGGCCGGCGCCGCGGCGATGTACGCTCAGCCGGTGCTGACGCTCGACACGATTCGCCGCGCGCCCAAGGTCCTCCTCCACGACCACCTCGACGGCGGCGTGCGCCCGGCGACGCTCGCCGAGCTCGCGAAGGAGATCGGGTATCGCGGGCTCCCGAGCCGGGACCCCGCCGAGCTCGCCGCGATCATCCAGGAGGGCGCCGACCGCAAGAGCCTCGAGCTGTACCTCGAGACGTTCGACCACACGCTCGCCGTCATGCAGACGCGCGAGGCGATCGTGCGGATCGCGTCCGAGTGCGCCGAGGATCTCGCCGCCGACGGCGTGGTCTACGCCGAGGTCCGCCACGCGCCCGAGCTGTCCACGGCGCGAGGCCTCTCGCTGGACGAGGTCGTCGAGGCGATCCTGGAAGGGTTCCGGGAGGGCAGCGCCGGCCGCGGCATCACGATGCGCTTCATCGCGACGGCGATGCGCACCGCGGCCCGGTCGCTCGAGATCGCCGAGCTCGCCGTCCGTCACCGCGACGAGGGCGTGGTCGGGTTCGACATCGCGGGCGCGGAGGCGGGCTTTCCTCCCACCCGCCACCTGGATGCCTTCCAGTACATCCAGCGGGAGAACTTCCACATCACGATCCACGCCGGCGAGAGCTTCGGGCTCCCGTCGATCTGGGAGGCGCTGCAGTGGTGCGGCGCCGAGCGCCTGGGCCACGGCGTCCGCATCGTGGACGACATCTCGACCGGGCCGGATGGGGAAGCAGTGCTCGGCCGTCTCGCCGCCTACGTGCGGGACCGGCGGGTGCCGCTCGAGATGTGCCCGTCGTCGAACGTCGACACGGGCGCGACGCGCTGCATCGAGGAGCATCCCATCGAGCTGCTCCGTCGCCTGCGCTTCCGGGTGACCGTGAACACCGACAACCGGCTGATGAGCGGGGTGTCGCTTTCGAGCGAGTTCGCCCTGCTCGCGGAGACGTTCGGGATCGACCTGGACGACATGGAGTGGCTCACCCTCAACGCGATGAAGAGCGCGTTCTGCCACTTCGACGAGCGGCTCGCGCTGATCGGCGGGGTGATCAAGCCCGCCTACGCGCACCTTCGCTACGCGCTCTGAGGGAGCGCCTCCACCTCGCTCCGCACTGGCCGATCCGCGTCCGGCGGAGCCGCCGCATCGCCCGGCGCCGGCTCGATCCGGTAGTACGTTCCCACCGCGCGGACGTGCCGACGCGCGAGCCAGTACAGGACGTTGCCGGGGAACGGGTGCTGGCGGAACGTCGCCCTGATCACCGCCTCGCGTTCCGGGCCGGCCGGGAGCGGTGAGGCTGCGACCCGTTCGGGCGCGCGACCGGGACGCAGCAGGCGGCCTCCTCCGGCCGCTTCGAGGTTGCGCGTCCACGCGCACGCGCCGTCGGGATGGCCGAGGTAGCGGCGGTCGCCGACCACGAGCAGGCCGAGGAAGACGCGCCGGCGGACTCCGGTGCGCCGTCCCATCACTTCCAGGACCAGGGTGTTGCCCACGCCGAACCTGCGCCACCACGCCGCGATCAGCGGGTCGAGCCAGCGGAGGCCAGCATAGAAGCGCGGGAAGAACACGTGCCACGGGTCGCTCACGCGCCGGCCGTTGCCGGCGGGCCGGTCGTCGCCGTCGGGCCTGTCGTTGCCGTCGGGCCTGCCGGTGCCGGCGTCGCGCGAACTCTCGCCGATGCGTGCGCGATCGCCCATGCGACAAGTATGTCCGACAGCGCTCGTCCTGCGAATTGGCGGCCGGACCGTATGATCTCCCACGGAACGCGTCACAGGCGACGCCTGTCGACCCGTTTTTCGCACATCCGGAGGCATTCGCCGTGGAGTCCGTGGATCGCTCCCACCTCGAAGCCCTCGCCCGGCGCGAGGAGCAGCGGTTCGTCCGCGAGCATCCGCGATCCCGGGAACTGCACGAGCGCGCCGCCAGGTCCCTGCCGGGCGGCGTCCCCATGCACTGGATGACCAAGTGGGCGGGACCCTTCCCCGTCTTCGTGGACTCGGCGCGCGGCGCGCACTTCACGGACGTGGACGGCCACGACTACGTGGACCTGTGCCTGGGCGACACGGGCGCCATGACCGGCCACGGCCCCGAGGCGACACTGGAGGCGGTCCGGCGGCAGCTCGACCGTGGCATCACGCACATGCTGCCCACCGCGGACGCGGCGGCGTCCGCCGAGCTGCTGGCCGCGCGCTTCGGGTTGCCGTCGTGGCAGTTCACGCTCTCGGCGACCGACGCGAACCGCTTCGCGATCCGCCTGGCCCGCGCGATGACGGGGCGGCCGCGGATCCTCGTGTTCGACTACTGCTACCACGGGACGGTGGACGAGACGTTCGCCACGCTGCGAGACGACGGGTCGGTCGGGCCCCGGCGCGGCAACATCGGCCCGGCCGTCGATCCCGCGCTCACGACCCGCGTGGTCCAGTTCAACGATCCCGGCGCGCTGGAGCGTGAGCTGGCCGCCGGCGACGTCGCCGCCGTCCTGGCCGAGCCGGCCCTCACGAACATCGGGATCGTCCTCCCCGACCCCGGGTTCCACGACGCTCTCCGGGAGCTCACGCGGCAGGCCGGAACGCTGCTGATCCTGGACGAGACGCACACGCTGTGCGCCGGTCCTGGCGGCTACACGGGCGAGCACGGTCTCGAACCCGACATGCTCGTGGTGGGCAAGGCGATCGGCGGCGGCATCCCGTGCGGCGCGTACGGGCTCAGCGCCGGGCTCGCGCGCCGCCTTGAGACGCTGACCACGCTCGAGGACATCGACGTCGGCGGGATCGGCGGCACGCTGGCCGGCAACGCCCTGTCGCTGGCGGCCATCCATGCCACGCTCGAGAGCGTCCTGACGGCCGAGGCATACGCGCTGATGCTCCCCCTGGCCGCGCGCTGGACGAGCGGGGTCGAGCGAGTGATCGGCGCGAACCGCATGCCCTGGCACGTGACCCGCCTCGGAACCAGGGCGGAGTACCACTTCCTGCCCGCGGCTCCCCGGAACGGGCGCGAGGCGGCCGCGGCGTCCGACTTCGAGCTCGAGCGCTACCTCCACCTGGCCGCCCTCAACCGGGGCATCCTGCTGACGCCGTTCCACAACATGGCGCTGATGTCGCCAGCGACCTCCGAGGCCGACGTCGACTGCCACACGGCGGCGTTCGAGGAGATCGTCGAGGAGCTGGCCACGGCCTGATCGCCGCGGATCCGCCCGGCTCGCCCGCCGCCGGGGGCGCCTCGGTCGCGGCTCGTGAGCCCGCAGGCCGGCAGGGATCGAGGGGGCCGACCGGCACGCCCCTGACCATGCATACCCTGCCGATCGGCCCTCGGCGCGGGTGCGGCGCGTACCCCATTCGTCAACTCCGGCCATGACAAATGGCTCTTCACAGTGTTCCCATTTGGGCCCCGCCTGCGGTATGCTTCGGTCCGTCCGGACGTTGACCGCGTCCCCACGTCCGGGCGACAGTCGTGGCGTGCCCGGAGTGGCACGACAGGAGGACGCAATGGGGCCGTCGCGGCACCGATCGGGCGAGCGCCATCGCCTACCGCAGGGCGGGGCAACGTGGGCGGCGGCCGTCGTGGTCCTCGTGCTGGTCGCCGCGTGCGGATCCGCAGTCGCCGGCGCCGCAGCCCCGGCGCCCGAGGCCGTCGGCAACGAACTGGCGGCGACCGGAGCCGGCTCCCAGCCCCAGGGAACCGCCGGCTGGCAGGTCGCATGGGTCACGCCCTCGGTGCACCTGACCGGTGTCAGCGTCTTCGACGCCTCCCACGCGTGGGTGGCCGCGTCCGACGGGCGCATCTACGCCTGGGACGGAACCGGCTGGCACGTCCAGCAGCTCGACGAGGACCTGGGGCACCTGGTCGCGGTCGACCAGCGTGACGCCTGGGTATCCAGCGACGACGGGATCCGGCACTGGGACGGCAAACACTGGACCCTGACCAGCCACGACGGCGCCGTGACCGCGCTCGCGGCGGCGGGCTCGGACCATGTATGGGCGACGGACGCGGCAGGCATCCGGACCTGGAGCGGGACCGCGTGGACGCGGCAGTATGCGGCGACGGGCACCGAGCTCCAGGGGATCACCGCCGTCGACGCATCGCACGCCTGGGCCGTCGGTTCGAACGCCGATGGGTCGGGCGTGGTGATCGCGTGGGACGGGTCGACCTGGTCCGTCCAGGCCACGCTGCCGCAGCCGCTCTCGGCCGTGTACGCCGCCGACCCGACACACGCGTGGGCCGTGAGCCCGGAGGGCTCGATCTACGCGTGGGACGGCACGACGTGGACGCAGGCGGCAGATCTGCACCTCGTGCTCGCAGACGTCACCGGCACGGACGCCGCGCACGTCTGGGCGGTGGCGGCCTCGGGCGAGGTCGTGTTCCGCGACGGGAGCGGATGGACCGTCCAGTACCAGGCCCCCACCACGCTCAGCGGCATCGCCGCGCTCGACGCCGGACACGTGTGGGCGATCGGGTTCGACACCGTGTACAGCACCGTGCCGCAGGGAAGCGCCCAGGCCTGGAACAGCTCCGGGCTCTGACGCCCGGGATCTGACCTCCGGGTTCTACCCGCCGCCTCCGATTTGGGGCTCCGACCTCGCCGGGCTCCGGCCTGCCGGGCTCCGCCCTCCGGGACCCGGACACGAAGAAACCGCGTCCCTCCTCCGGAACGCGGTTTCCCCTGAGTCGCGCGGGTTCAGCTCGGGCGCAGGGGCGACCCCTCGCCGTCGTGCGGGAGGTCGGCGCAGTCCACGCGGCATCCCCGGGCGTCGTGGCCCGCGAACGGGTGGAAGTGGACCCATGCCTGTGCCCTCGCGTCCTGCGTCAGACGACAGCCACAGGTGGCGCATGTCACGGGGCCCTCGGCGCCGCGGGTGACGGGGATTCCGGGATCGGTGAAGCTGTACATGTCTGGTTCCTCCGACAAGGAGGCTAGCCCGGGCACGTGACCCGGTCGGCGGCACCCCGGATACGCTTCGGTTCCGGTACGGTTACGCCTCGTCGCGGGCTCGGAGGCTCCAGCCGATCGCGCGCACGGAGACCAGGGTGGGGCCTTCGGCCTCCTCGAGCTTCCGGCGCAGTCGCGCCAGGTGGGGCTTCAGCCACAGCGGGTCGGGATCGCGCTCTCCGGGCCACCCGGCCGCGAGCAGGCCGGCGTGCCCGACCAGCTCGCCCCGGGCCTGGGCAAGGGTCTCCAGCAGCCGGTACTCGATCGGAGTCAGGGCCAGTGGCACATCGGCGACGCGCGCCTCGTGGCGGCCCGGCTCCAGCACGAGCCTCCCGAAGGTTCGCGGCGGGGACGGCCGTCCGAACGCGGGACCCGGAGCATCGAGGACGCCGGCGGCCGAGCCACGCGGCGCCCGCCGCATGGCGGCCCTGATACGGGCGAGCAGCTCCTGCTTCCCGAAGGGCTTCACCAGGTAGTCGTCCGCGCCCAGGTCCAGGGCACGCACCTTGGCCGCCTCGGCGCGCTCGCCGCTCACGACGATGATCGGGACCTCGGCCCCCTCGGCGCGCAGCTGCTGCGCCACGCTGAATCCGTCCGGGCCCGGCATCGCGAGGTCAAGCAGCACGAGGTCGGGCAGCTCCTCGCGCCACCTCCGGACTGCCGTGAGGCCGTCGTACGCCGTGACCACCTGGTGCCCCTCCGTGCCGACGAGCGCCGTGATGGCACCGACCATGGCCGGATCGTCGTCCACGACGAGGATCCGGAGCACGTCCCCGGTCACAGCGCCACGGCCGACGCGAGTGCGACCACGAAGCGCGCCCCTCCCCCGGCGACGGGCTCGCACCACAGCCGGGCGCCCATCGCCTCTCCGAGCCGCCTGGCCGCGTACAGGCCGATGCCCGATCCGCGTGCCGCTCCCGTCTCCGCCCGGCGTTCGTACGGCTCGAACACGCGCTCCCGCCACTCCTCCGGCACGCCCGGGCCCTCGTCCGCGACCGACAGCCGCGCGATGCCCTCCTGCAGCCCGGTCTCGACGGTGATGGTCGTGCCCGGGGGAGCGTACTTCACCGCGTTCTCGACGAGGTGCTCGAGGATCTGGCGCAGGCGTCCCGCTTCGCCGAGCACCCGCAGGCCGCGCCGGCCCTCGTGGACCAGCGTGTGACGCCGAAGCAGCGGGGCCAGCGCCGCCAGCGTCTCGTCCACGATGCCGCTGAGGTCGATCGGGACGAGGTCGAGGGGTGTCTGCTCCTCGGGCCGCACGGACGCCAGGATCGAGTCGACCAGCCGGTCGAGGCGCGTCACCTGCTCCTCCGCGAGACGGTGCCACTCGGCCGCACCGGGCACGGTTGGCGACCCGTCGCCGACCGCCTCCGCCAGCAGGTCCAGGTACGCCCGGACCACGGCGAGCGGCGTCCGGAGCTCGTGGGTGACCAGCGAGACGAGCTCGGCCTGCGCGCGCTCCAGCGCCTTGAGCGACGCGACCTGCAATTCCGCCTCGCGCTGCAGCCGGCCCTTCTCCACGATGCCGGCAAGCAGGTCGGCGATCGCCCTGAGGTGTTCGACGTCGCGCGGCGTGAACTCCCGGCGCTCTTCCGTCTGCACGTTCAGGACCGCGACGACCTGGTCGTTCCACGAGAGCGGCACGGACAGCATCGACGCGACGAACCGCCGCTGGTCGAGCCCGCGGACCCACAGGAACCGGTCGTCCGAGCGGACGTCCACGATCACCATCGGCTCCCGGGACGCGGCAACGCGCCCGGTGATCCCCTCGCCGAACGGCACGCTGGCCCGTCCGATCTGGTACCGGTCCAGCCCGTTCGTCGCCGCGAGCGTGAGCCCCTGGCCGTCACGGTCGAGCAGGTAGAGCGAGGACACGTCGGCGCCGAGGGCATCGCGCGTGCCGTCGACCACGATCGAGAGGAGCTCCTCCCAGGTGCGCGCGGTGGTCGCGAGGCGTGCGACCTCGTGGAGGAACTTCAGCTCCTCCAGCTCGCGTCGTTCCCCGTCGGCGGTTTCCCGGCCCTCGATGGTCTCCACGGGCCCAGTTCACGCCGCATCGGGCGACCTGTCAACCTGCCCGGCGATCAGCAGATGCGCGGAAGCTGTTCTCCGACCAGCATGTCGACGATCCGCTCGGAGCCGACGATGGTGCGGACCGTGACCATCCCGGGATGGTCATCGACGATGCGCCCGACGATGGCGGCCCCCTCGCCCTCGGGCAGCGCCCGCATCGCGGCCAGCGCGGCCTCGGCCGCCGCGGCCGGAAGGATCGCCACGCACTTGCCCTCGTTCGCGACGTGCATCGGGTCGAGGCCGAGCATCTCGCAGGCGGCCCGCACGGGTCCGGGGATCGGGATGGCGTCCTCGTCGAGCTCGATCCCGACATTCGACGCCGCCGCGATCTCGTTGACCGCCGACGCCAGGCCCCCACGGGTGGGATCGCGCAGGACGTGGGCATCCGGCGCCGCGGCCAGCACGGCCGAAGCGAGCCGGTGGAGGGGCTGCGTGTCGGAGGCGATCTCCACCTCGAACTCCAGGCCTTCCCGCACGCTCATGATGGCCACGCCGTGGAGGCCGATGGGCCCCGACAGGAGCACCACGTCGCCGGGGGTCGCGCGATCGGCGCTCAGCGACACGCCGTCGGGGACGACGCCGATGCCGGCCGTGTTGACGAAGAGGCGATCGGCGGCACCGCGCCCGACGACCTTCGTGTCGCCCGTGACGACCCGCACGCCCGCCGCGATCGCCGCCCGCGCGACGGACTCCGTGATGGCACGCAGCTCGTCGAACGGCAGTCCCTCCTCGATCACGTAGGCGAGGGAGATCGCCACCGGACGGGCGCCCATCATCGCCAGGTCGTTGACCGTGCCGTTGACGGCCAGCTCGCCGATGTCGCCGCCCGGAAAGACGAGCGGGCTCACGACGAAGGAATCGGTGGTGAACGCCAGCCGGTGGCCTTCCACGTCGACGAGCGCGGCATCGTTCAGCGGCCCGCCGGGCGACGCCGCGCCGAGTGCAGGTGCGATCACGTCGCGCATGAGCGCCGCGGAGAGCTGGCCGCCGGAACCGTGGCCGAGCAGGACGCGCTGCCGCTCCTCGAGAGGCGCCGGACAGGTCGACGCGATGGGATCCGGCGCGGAGCGGTCGGGTTCCATGCCGCTCATGGTGCGGTGGCCGGCGGGCTCGCCGTGGCCGTTCCCGCGAGCACGGTGAGCGGCCGTGCCGCCACCCGGAGTCCGCGTCCCGCGGCGTGGTACGCCGCGCAGGTGCCCTCGCTCGAGACCATGGGCGCGCCGAGCGGCCGCTGGGGCGAGCACAGCACGCCGTACGCGGTGCAGTCGAGCGGCGTGCGCGTGCCCTGCAGGATCTCGCCGGAGATGCAGGCGGGGTGCTCCTTCGTCGCGATGTCGCCGACGTCGAACCGGCGCTCGGCGTCGAACCGCGCGAAGGCCTCCTTCAGGTGATACCCGGAGGCCGGGATCTGCCCGATGCCGCGCCAGGTCCGGTCGCCGATGTCGAAGACGCGGAAGATCGTTTCCTGCGCGGCCGGTTGCCCTCACGCCGCACGGCCCGGGCGTACTGGTTCTCGACCTCCGCGCGTCCCTGCTCGAGCTGCCGGATGGCCATCAGCATGCCCTCGAGCAGGTCGAGCGGCTCGAACCCGGTCACGACGATGGGGACGTGGTACTTCGCCGCGATCGGCTCGTACTCGGTCCAGCCCATGACGGCGCAGACGTGGCCGGCGGCCAGGAACGACTGCACCTGGTTCGACGGCGACGCAAGGATCGCCTCCATGGCCGGCGGGACGAGCACGTGGCTGACGAGCACGCTGAAGTTGTCGATGCCCTCGCGCGCCGCCTGCCAGACGGCCATGGCGTTCGCCGGCGCGGTCGTCTCGAATCCGATGGCGAAGAAGACGACCTGTCGCTCCGGATGCTCGCGGGCGATCCGGACGGCGTCGAGCGGCGAGTACACGATCCGCACGTCGGCGCCGCGGGCCTTGAGCGCGAGGAGGTCCGTCGTCGAGCCGGGAACGCGCAGCATGTCACCGTAGCTGGCGAAGATGACATTCGGGTCCGCGGCGATGGCGAGCGCCTTGTCCACCTGCTCGAGCGGCGTGACGCAGACGGGGCAGCCGGGGCCGTGGATCATGCGCACGCCCTCGGGCAGCATCTCGTCGATGCCCTGCTTGACGATCGTGTGGGTCTGCCCGCCGCAGACCTCCATCATCGTCCAGGGCCGCGTCGTGATCCGCCGGATCTCGCGGACGAGCGCCTTCGCCTTTGCCGCGTCGCGGTACTCGTCGACGTACTTCACGTGGTCGCGTCCGGGGACCGGGCCGGGCCGATGTCGACCACCGCAGGCGCGGCCATCCCGGGGCCCATCGTCGCCAGTTCCTGCTGGACGAGGTCGCCCATCTGGTCGAACAGTTCGAGCGTGCGCAGGGCCTCCTCCTCGTCGACCATGCTGATCGCGAAGCCGACGTGGATGATCACGTAGTCGCCGACGCGGGCCTCGGGCACGTAGGCAAGGCAGGCTTCCTTGCGGACGCCGCCGAAGTCCACGCGGCCCATGGCGAGCCCGCCCTCATCGCGGATCTCGATGACCTTGCCGGGGATGCCGAGGCACATGGCGGATCGCCTCCCTTCCTAGTGTGTGGCACCGGCGCCCGGAAGGGCTGCCGTGCCGCCGGCCAGGCGCGCCGCGGCGATCGCGGCCTGCCCGTAGCTGATCCCGCCGTCGTTCACGGGAACCTGGTGATTGATGAAGACCTCGAATCCGTCCGAGGCCAGCCGCGCGAGGAGGGCGGTGGCGAGCCAGCGGTTCTGGAATACCCCGCCGGAGAGGCACACCTGCCCGAGGCCGCTCGACTTGCGGGCGGCTGCACACAGCTCGCGGGTGACCTCCGCGATCGTCTCCTGGAAGCGCGCCGCGAGCACGGCCGGCCCGGCACCGGTCGACTGCGCCCGCAGGATCGCGGCCAGCGTGGGTGCCGGGTCGTAGACGAGGAGGCCGGAACGCCGGGTGATCCGGTACGGGAGCGGTGCCGACGGTCCGGTCTCTTCCAGGCGCCCGGCCTCGGCCTCGATGGCGAGCGCTCCCGGCGCCGAGCACGGCGCCTCCGGATCGGTGGCGGCGGCGCGCATCTCGAGCTCGATCGCCGCCTGCGCCTCGTACTCCGCAACATCGCGAATCCCGAGGATGCTGCTCACCGCATCGAACAGCCGGCCCGCGCTCGAGGCCGGCGGCGCGTTCAGGCCCTTGGCGACCTGGGCCCGCACGATGCCCACCTCGCGGGGATCGAGGCGCGCCAGGAAGCCGGCGGCGGCGTCGGACAGGGCGACGGAGGGCAGGGCGGTCGGGGCGGGACGCATATCGCCACCATCGTCCTCCAGGCCGAACAGGTATCCGAGGGCCATCCGGTAGGGCTTTCGGACGGCCATCGCGCCCCCCGGCATCGGGGCGAGCGCGAAACGGCCGAACCGGCGGTAGCCTGCCAGGTCGGCGAGCAGGATCTCTCCGCCCCAGAAGGTGCCGTCGTCGCCCATGCCCAAGCCGTCGTACGCGACGCCGATGTACGTGCCGGTGATGCCGGCCTCGGCCGCGCAGGACGCGACGTGCGCGTGGTGGTGCTGCACGGGGATGCGCCGTTCGGCGGGGAAGTGCCGCGCGGCGAACTGCGTGGAGAGGTACGCCGGGTGCAGGTCGTGTGCGACCAGGCGAGGATCCAGGTCCAGCAGCCCCCGGAGGTGCGCGAGGTTGCCCTCGAAGGCGCGGAACGTGCGAATGTCCTCGAGGTCGCCGGTATGCGGGGACACGTACGCCCGGGTGCCGGACGCCAGCGTGAACGTGTGCTTGAGCTCGGCGCCTGCGGCCAGCAGAGGTTCCGGCAGGGCCACCGGCAGGTCGAGGGGGTCGGGCGCATACCCGCGCCCGCGCCGGATCACCGATTCCCTGCCCGCGACCACGCGGGTGACGGAGTCGTCGTAGCGCGCCAGGATCCGCCTGTCGTGCTGGAGGAACGCGTCGGCGATCCCGCCCAGGCGCTCGAGGGCCTCGTCGTCGTCCGTGGCGAGCGGCTCGTCGGAGAGGTTACCGCTCGTGAGCACGATGGGCCGGCCCAGGCCGGCGAGCAGCAGGTGATGGAGTGGCGTGTACGGCAGGAACAGCCCCACGCGGCGGTCGCCGTTCACGACGGACGGGGCGAGGCCGGTCTCGTGCGGAGCGGCCGGGTCGTGCGTGCCGCGCAGCTCGACGAGCACGATCGGCCGTGCGGGAGACGTCAGCAGCACGGCCTCGTCGTCGTCGACCGTGGCCAGCGCTCGCGCGGCCTCGAGATCCCGCGCCATGACGGCGAACGGCTTCGCCCAGCGCCGCTTGCGGTCGCGCAGCCGCCGCACCGCGACGTCGTTCGTGGCGTCGCAGGCCAGGTGGTAGCCACCGAGCCCCTTGACCGCCACGATCGCGCCCGCGGCCAGGTCGGCCAGGGCCGCCTGCAGGGCCTCTTCGGCGAACGCGATCGGGGCGGCATCGGCCGGCCGGCGGTAGGCGAGCCGGGGGCCGCACGCGGGACAGGCCACCGGTTCGGCGTGGAACCGGCGGTCGGCCGGATCGCGGTACTCGGCCTCGCACGCCGGGCAGAGTGGGAAGTCCCGCATCGACGTGCGCGGCCGGTCGTACGGCAGGTCGTCGATGATCGTGGCGCGCGGCCCGCAGCTGGTGCAGTTCGTGAACGGGTAGCGGTAGCGACGATCCGCCGGGTCGAAGAGCTCGCGCAGGCAGTCGTCGCAGGTGGCGATGTCAGGCGGGAAGAGCCTCTCGGTGGAGGCGACCGCGACGCTCTCCAGGATCCGGAACCCGCTGCCGGGTGCCGGCAGGAGTTCCTCGTCGAGGGTGGCGGACTCGACCGCCTCCACTCGCGCCCGCGGTGGTGCCTCGCTTCGCAGCCGGTCGACGAATTGCTCGACGTCGGACGCCGAGCCGCTCACCTCGATCTCGACGCGCCCCGCCGCGTTCCGCACGACTCCGTCGAGACCCATCTCGCGGGCCAGGCGGTAGACGAACGGCCGGAATCCGACGGCCTGGACGATCCCGCTGACACGGATCACGGCGCCCTGCCGGGCACCTCCGCGCGCGCCGACCATGGGTCAGCCCACCAGCTCGATCTCGACCTGCTCGTGCTCCTGCAGGGGAAGGCTCGGGCCGCCGCAGGCGGGGCAGGGATCGTCGGGGCCCGGCGCGTTGAATTCCGCGCCGCATCCCACGCACAACCGCGCCACGGGATCATGGACGACGCGGAACGAGGCGGTGTCAAGGTCCGGGGCCTCGACACCGAGGTGGAACCGGAGCGCCGATTCGAACGCCGCGGGGCCATGATGGCCGCCCATGACGTGGAGCACGACCTGCCGGCCGGCCGGCTCCTCGCGTCGGAGGGCCGCGACGATCGAACGGGCGATTCCGGCCTCGTGCATCAGCCGGCCCGCGACGGGAAACGGCGCGTGCTCGTCGCCGCGGCAGCGACCGGTTCGCCGCGCCGTGGCGCACGGCGCATGGAGACGCCGCTCGAAGATCCCGCAGTCGCCGAAGGTGGTGTCATCGTTCCGTCGTTCTCCACCCGGATTCCACCGGATTCCGGAGCTCCTGGCTACGTGCCAAACGTCGCCAGGGCCGGCGCATAACGGATCGTTCGTTGCGATCGTGCGCATACGTGCATGCGAGACCGGGCAGCGCGCGATGGGCAGGGCGGGCGAGGGGCAGCGCGGGAGCGCAGGGCGGGGGAGCGAGCTGCGCCCTGCCGTCGGCGCCGAGGGGCATCGCGCCCTTCAAACGGTGACAGAGGGCACTGGTGGGCACGCGCCACCGGACCCGAGACTCGATGCCGGACGAGCAGAAGCGTCCCAGGGAGGCGGGGATGCCCACTTCACAGCGCCAGGGGGTGGCGATCGAGCGTCGCATCCTGGGCCACGAGCACCGCGAGATCGAACACGTCGTGGGTCGCATCGAGGCGACGGCCGAGATGGCCGGGAACCTGGCTGCCCGCGACCTCGCGAGTGCGCTCCGCAGCCTGCTGGACTCGATCGAGAAGACGCTCCTGCCTCATCTCGACTGGGAGGACAACTTCTGCTTCCCGGAGATGGACCGGCTGGCCGAGACGACCTGGGCCACCCGCCTGCTGCGCCTCCAGCACCAGCAGATCCGGCAGGCGGTCGAGCGGCTCGAGGCGGACTGGCTTGCCCTGCGGCGTGAGCCGTCGCACCGGCAGCTCGTGGACCTGCGCGCGCGCCTCTACGGCGTCCACGCGCTCATGAGCTCACATTTCGAGCAGGAGGAGCGGGTGATCCTCCCGTTCCTCGACGCCGAAAGCGGCATGGAGGCGCATTCCGAGGAGGAGTAGCCTCCCCGGCAGCCGCATCCTCCCCGGTCGCCGTCTCCGGCCGTCACCGTCCCCTGTCGCCGCGCCAGTCGCCCGTGATCAGCGCGTACAGCACGGCCTGCTCCGTCCAGAGCCGGTTCTCGGCCTCGTCCCAGACTCGCGACCAGCGGCCCTCGATCACGGCGTCTTCGACCTCCTCGCCGCGATGGGCCGGCAGGCAGTGCAGGAAGATGGCGCCCGGCTCGGCGAGTTCCATCAGGGCCGGCGTGACGACGTACCCCTCGAACGCCCGCAGCCGCGCCTCGCGCTCCTGCTCCTCGCCCATCGACGTCCACACGTCGGTGTACACGGCGTCGGCGCCGCGCACGGCATCCGACGGCTCGTGCACGATGTCGATGCTTCCGCCGGTCTCGCTCGCGCGGTCGCGGGCGGCCGAAACGATCGCCGCATCGGGCTCGAACCCCTTCGGCGTTGCGAGCACGACGTGCATCCCGGCGAGCGCGCCCGCCTCGATGAGCGAATGGGCGACGTTGTTGCCGTCGCCGACGTACCCCAGGTGCCGGCCGGCAAGGGTGCCGATCGACTCCTCGATCGTCATGAGGTCGGCCAGGGCCTGGCAGGGATGGTGCTCGTCGGTGAGCGCGTTGACGACGGGGATGCTGGCGAAGGATGCGAAGGCCTCGAGCTTGGCCTGGGAGAACGTGCGCCAGGCGACGGCGTCCACCATCCGGGACAGGACGCGCGCGGTGTCCTGCGGGGGCTCGCCGCGGCCGATCTGCAGCTCGTCGGGGCGGAGCATCAGCGGGTGCATCCCGAGGTTCACGGCGGCTGCCTCGAAGCTCACCCGCGTCCGGGTCGACGGCTTGTCGAACAGCATGGCGAGCTTGCCGGCGGGGACCGCGCCCCGCCACGCCGCGGGATCCTCCTTCATCCGACGGGAAAGAGAGATCAACCGGGCGAACTCGTCGGGCGTGAGGGAGGCGACCGTCAGGTAATGGCGCGTCGCTTCGGCCGTGCGAGCGACGGGGGCGGCCGCGGATGAATCGGCGAGTCCGGACATCGATCGAGCTCCAGCTTCAGGCTCCGGAGGCGCGCGGCCGCCGGGGCGACGGGATCGGTGAGCAGGAGCCTACGCCGTTACGCTGCCTCGTGTCCGGCGGCCACCGTCCGGCACGGTCCGGCATGGTCCGTGCCCGGGGTGGTCGGGGAGATCAGGCCTTCGCGGATTCGCGCCGCCCTTTCAGGCCCTCGCGGGTTGGCGCCGCAGTCGCCCGGTCAGGCCTTCGCGGGTTCGCGCCGCACGACGGGCTCGATCAGGCTGCGCAGCGACGGCCCCGTGGCCTCGTCCAGCTCGTACCGCACGCGGACGATGGGCTTGTCCAGGGTCAGCACGCGGCGCAGGTCGATCGGCGTTGCCGCCAGGACCAGGTCCGCGGGCACCGCGTTGAGCGTGGCCTCGAGGTCCCGCGTCTGCTGGTCGCCGTAGCCCATCGCGGGGAGAAGCGACTCGAGCGCAGGATATCGATCGAGCACCGCACGGATGCTGCCCACGGCGTGCGGCCGGGGATCCACGACGGTGGCACCGAAGCGCCGGGCGGCGACGATGCCGGCGCCGTACGTCATGCCCCCGTGCGTGAGCGTCGGGCCGTCCTCGACGACCACGACCCGCTTGCCGGTGATCTCCCCGCCCTCGAGCGCGAGACGCGAGCGAGCCTCGATGACCGCCGCGCCCGGGTTGACCCGCGCGATGTGCTCCCGGAGCGTCGCGAGCTGCTCCGCGGTCGCCGAGTCGATCTTGTTGATCACGATCACGTCGGCGATGCGCAGGTTGGTCTCGCCCGGGTGATACCGCAGCTCGTCCCCCGCCCGCAGCGGATCGGCCACGACGATCGTGAGGTCGGGCCGGTAGAAGCTGAAGTCGTTGTTGCCGCCGTCCCACAGGACGACGTCCGCCTCCTGCTCGGCCTGGCGGAGGATCGCTCCGTAGTCCACGCCGGCGTAGACGACGTGGCCGGCATCGAGGTGCGGCTCGTACTCTTCGCGCTCCTCGATCGTGGTCTGGTGGCGGTCGAGGTCGGCGTACTCGGCGAACCGCTGCACCTTCTGGGCGGCGAGGTCGCCGTACGGCATCGGGTGGCGGATCACGACCGGGCGCAGGCCCAGCTCGTCGATGATCGAGGCGACCCGCCGCGTGGTCTGGCTCTTGCCGGAGCCCGTCCGGACGGCGCACACCGCGATGACCGGCTTCGTGCTCGAGATCATCGTCCGCGCAGGGCCGAGCAGCAGGAAGTCCGCTCCCTGCGCCAGCGCGCGCGAGGCGCTGTGCATGACGTGCTCGTGCGACACGTCGCTGTAGGCGAACGCGACCGTGTCCACGTGCTCGTCGCGGATCACGCGCTCGAGGTCATCCTCCGCGACGATCGGGATGCCCTGCGGGTACAGGTCGCCCGCCAGCTCCGGCGGGTATCGGCGGTCCGCGATGCCGGGGATCTGGGTCGCGGTGAAGGCCACCACCTCGACGGAGGGGTCGTCGCGGTACGCGACGTTGAAATCGTGGAAATCGCGCCCCGCGGCGCCCATGATCAGGACACGCTGACGGCTCACGTGGGAGAACCTCTGCCACGGAAGCGAGCGCCGACACGCGCATGCCAGCAGGCTTCGCCCGAAGAGATGCCATGTTCGCACAGTGGGGGCGGCGCCGTGACGCGCGAACGCCCGGCGCCGGGAACCGCGTGGTGGCCGGCCCCGGGCGCGGAGATCAGGCCAGGTGGTATGCGTCCGGGCGGCGGTTCGCGAGGGCCGGGATCTGCCTGCGTGCGGCGGCGACTCGTACGGGGTCGAGGTCGGCCATGACGATGCCGGGGCCATCCGACGCCCGGGCCACGACGATCCCCCACGGATCGACCACCATGCTGTGGCCGTAGGCCGCGTTGCCGGCCGGAGGAACGCCGCACTGCGCGGGCGCGATCACGTAGGCGCCGTTCTCGATCGCGCGGGCTCGCAGGAGCGGCTCCCAGTGGTCGCGGCCCGTGCGCTCCGTGAAGTCGGACGGCACGCACAGGACCTCCGCGCCCGCGAGGGCGAGGACGCGGTACAGCTCGGGAAAGCGGAGGTCGTAGCACACGGTGAGGCCCAGGCGCATCGATGGGGTTCGCCGATCCGACGGGTCCGGCGCCAGCCGGGCCGGCACGTCCGGGAGCGTCACGTCCGCGTCCGCTGCGAGCCCGAGGGCCACGTCGGCGAGCGGCGCGTCCGCAGCCCGGCGTGGGCACGAGCGGCACGTCCGCGACGACGGCCCGGTCGCCCGGCATGGCCCGGGCGGACTCGCGGGTCGCCGGCCCGGCGTCGATCGCGACGTCGAACAGGTGGATCTTGCGGTACGTCGCGGCAACCGAGCCGTCCGGGCCGATCAGCACGCTCGTGATGTACGGCCGGTCCGGGTCGGGGCTCGCTTCGGCGACGCTGCCCAGCAGCAGCCACGCCGAGTGCTCCCGCGCCAGCGCCGCGAACGGCTCCGTGTGGGGCCCGGGGACGGAGGCCGCCGCGGCCCGGTAGCCGGCCGTCCGGCCGCGGTACAGGAACGTCTCCGGCAGGGCGACCAGGCTGGCGCCCTCGTCCAGCGCCCTGCGGGCGAGATCGAGCGCCCGCCGGCGGTTCGCGTCGATGTCGTCGTCAGCGTCCAGCTGCACCAGGCCGACGCGGAGCGCGGTACCCGGATCGCGCGGCGCGGCCTCAGGCGGCATCGCCACCGGCGCCGTCCCGGCCTGCCTGGGCAGCCGCCTCGGCCGCCTCGGAGGGCGCCGCACCGGCCGCGCCCCCGGTCCCGGCGTCTCGCGGCATCACGGGTCCGATGCCGAGCAGCTCCAGGAACACCGCGTTCGACGGCTCGCGCCCGAGGAACGCGCGCAGCGTCTCCGCGGCGTCGCGGGACCCGCCCATCTCCAGGATCTCGCGGCGGTAGGACGCACCCACGTCGGGGCTCATGATGTCCACGTCACGGAACCGCCCGAACATGTCGTCGCCGTAGACCTTGGACCACAGGTATCCGTAGTACCCGGCGTCGTACCCGCCGAAGAGGTGCGAGAAGCCGCCCGGGTAGAACGTGTCCTCGTGGAACGGCAGCCCGGTGACGTCCCACGTGCGCCGGTTGATCGCGTCGAGGTCGTGCCGATCGGATGCATCGTGGAAGCCCATGTCGAGGAGCCCGAGAGAGACCTGGCGCAGCATCCGCACGCCGATGTTCAGGTCGCGAGACCGGACGAGCTGCGCGACGAGGTCCCCTGGGATCGGCTCGCCCGTCCTGTGGTGGCGCGCGAACCGCCGCAGCACGGTCGCGTCCCACGCCCAGTGCTCCATGATCTGGCTGGGCGCCTCGACGAAGTCGGGCTCGGTCTCCGTGCCCGAGAACTGCACGAACTCGGTCCGGCTCAGGGACTGGTGCAGGATGTGCCCGAACTCGTGGAACAGCGTCACGACCTCGTCGTGCCGGAGGAGCGACGGCTGGGCGCCCGATGGCCGCGTGAAGTTGGCGACGATCGCGGAGACCGGCTGGACGCGGGAGCCGTCGGGCGCAAGGTGGCCGGCGACCAGCGGGAACGCGGCGGCGTGCCCGAACTTGCCGTCGCGGGGGAACAGGTCGGCGTAGAAGTGGGCGATCGGCTCGTCGGTGGCCCGGTCGCGCACCTGGTACAGGAGCACGTCGGGGTGCCAGGCATGCGTCGGCTCGACGCGGCGATACGTGAGGCCGAAGACGTCGCCGGTCAGCGACAGCATGCCGTCCACGACGGCGTCGAGCGGGAAGTACTCGGCGATCCGGTTCTGATCGAGGCCGAACTCGCGGCGTCGGACCTGGTTCTCGTAGTACCGCCAGTCCCACGACCTCAGGTCGGTGTCTCCGGTGTCCGCCTCGAGGAGCGCGGTCAGGCGCGCAAGCTCCGCCCGTGCCTTCGCCTGCAGGGGCGGCACGAGCTCGGCGTAGAAGCGTTCCACCGCCGCCGGATCGCCGGCCATCTTCACCTCGAGGGCGAAATGCGCCCACGATGGCAGCCCGAACAGCGCGGCGATGCGCTTGCGGATGCGGAGCGCCTCCTCGATCACCGGACGGTTGACGTCGGCGCCGCGGTTGAAGAGCCTCCCCTCGAGCTCGCGCCTGAGGTCGCGCCGGTCCGCCTGGTCGAGGAACGGGAACACGCTGGGGTAGTCGAGGCCGACCTCCCATGTGCCCGGACGCGACCCGGGGGGCAGGCGGTCCACGTACGACGCGGGCAGGCCGGCCAGGTCCTCCCGGGCGACCTCGATCCCGTCGTGGACCTCGTCGACGTTGCGCTGGAACACGACCTCGAGCTCGACGAGCCGGTTGCGAAGGCGTTCCAGCTCCGCGCGCGCCGCGGGATCGAGCTCGTGCCCGGCGCGCCGGAAGTCGCGCAGCCAGCGGTCGAGGAGCCGGCGGCGCTCGCCGGTCAGCCCGGAGGCCTCGGGCGTCGACGCGAACCGTCGCACGGCGTCGTACAGATCGGCGCGGAACGCCAGCGCGACACGCCACTTGGCGAGTTGCTCCTCGGCGGCCTGCCCGGCGTCGCGGACGGCCGTGTCGGTGTGCACGCGGGCCATGAACGCGCCCCGTCCGTAGGCGACCTGCACGCGGTCGAGCGCCTGGTCGAGCGCGACCATCGTCGCGGCGAACGTGGGTTCCGGACCCTTCGCCACGCGCTCCACGAGCTCGTCGGCGGCAGCCAGGCCGGCCTCGGTGTCCCGCCTGACGGTGTCGGACGTGACGGTGGTGTAGTCGAACAGCATCGAAGCTCCTATGTCAAGCGGCCGCCGCGAGCCTGGCTCGCGGGGTCGCCCGGTGCTGCTCATCCTCGCGCATCCGGCGGTACACCTCGTCGCTGATCTTCCGCCGCAGGGCCCGGATGGCCTCGGTCTTGGTGTCACCGGCGGCGAGGCGTTTGGTGAAATACGCCCGACCCACACCACCCAGTCGGATCTGGGTGATGGCGATGCGGTGGAGGACGAGGTTGAGCTGACGGTTGCCTGTCCGGCTGAGCCGATGACGCTCGGTGTTGCCGGACCAGACCGGCAGCGGCGCCGTCCCGTTATGGCGGGCGAACGCTGCGGCCGAGCGGAAGCGCGCGATGCCAGCCGTCTCGCCGACGAGCTTCGCGGCACCGAGTGACCCACAGCCAGCCAGCTCGAGCAGGATCGGGCTGAGGGAGGCAGCCAGCCCGGCGATCTCGCGCTCGAGGCCATTGATCGCCGCGGTCAGCTCACGGATCCGGACGACCAGCTCGCGGGCGATCCGTCCGACCGTGCCCGGGGCATCGGCCAGGCGCTCGCGCAGGGCGTCGAGGACGACCGTCCGGTCGAGACCGCGGGCGACCGGCTCGTTCCCTGGATCGAGCTCGTGGAGGTGCCAGCGCAGGCGGTTCTGCATGCGGGTCCGCTCGGCGACGAGATCGTCACGGTGGTCGACGAGCAGGCGCACCTCCCGCTCGGGTCCGTCGAGGACGGCCGCCGGGAGATCCTCGCGCAGGGCTGCCCGGGCCACCGCGAGCGCGTCGATCGGATCGCTCTTGCCCCGTTCGCGCGACGAGCGACGGGCACCGGCCATCAGCCTGGGTGGGACATGGACCACCGTCTCGCCGGCGAGGAGCAGGTCGCTCGAGAGGCGCCGGGACAGATGCCGGACATCCTCGAGGGCGAAGCGGCGCTCGGGGAAGCGCGATGCCCACCGAACCAGCTCGAGGTGACCCGCGCTGCGGGCCGCCACGGTCTTCTCGGCGAGCTTGCGGCCGGTCCCCTCGACAGCCACCGCCGTGTGCGTGGACTTGTGCGGATCGATGCCGATGACGATCATTCCTCCGTCGCCTCCTGATCAGGGGTGACCCATTCCGGACCGGCCGGTGGACACGCCTGAGTGGGGGCGGTTACCACGCTCCTATGAAGTCACACCGGTCGGTCCGATCCATGTCCGGCGACCGGCACTTCGATGCGAGGCCACACCCGTCGGTGGGCAACGATGGTACGAGCCAGATCGCCGGACCTCGACAGCGTGACACTCAGGGCGATGGTAACGCGCCCGGCATCGCCGGACGCCCTGCGGGTGGCTCGTTCACGATCGCCGGGCTCGTCCACGATGTGGATATCGGATGTGGACAATGTCTGGACAACCGGCCCGGGCACCCGGAACTGGTGGACAAGTGGCGTTGACGCGGAAACGGCGTGCCGCATACAGTCGGGGCAGCCCGGAGGGGCCACGGACCCGATCTGACGGAACGGCCGGCAACGGACGGACCGGCTCTCGGGACAGGCATCGGCGACAGGGCGGCTGGCTTGCCAGTCGTACCGCGATCCGATCCAGGTTCGGTCGTATGGGCTGCCGGCTTGCCGGTGGCGCGAACTCCGATCCAGGGTTCCTCCGGGCACTTGCGTGTCCGGCGATCCGCGGTTCTCGTCGGCGCATGCGCGTCCGGCGGCGCCTGGCTCGGTGCCCCGCTCGCTCGGTGCCCCGCTCGCTCGACGCCCCGCCGGGTCGGTGCCGCGCTCGCTCGTTCGGTGCCCCGCTCGCTCGGCGCCCGCTCGGTCGGTGCCTGCGCCGGCGCGCCGCTCGGTCGCCCGGTGCTACTCGCCCAGCCCGACTCCCACGATCGAGAACCCCCCGTCCACGTAGATCACCTCGCCGGTGACGGCCGCCGACAGGTCGCTCGCCAGCCACACCGCCGTGCCGCCGACATCGCCGGGCGTGATGTTGCGGCGCAGCGGCGCGGTGTCACGGAACCGGGCGTACATGTCCCGGAACCCGCTGACACCGCTGGCCGCGAGGGTTCGCACGGGCCCCGCGCTGATCGCGTTGACCCGGATTCCCCGCGGCCCGAGATCGGCCGCAAGGTAGCGCACGCTCGCCTCGAGCGCGGCCTTGGCAACGCCCATGACGTTGTAGTGCGGCACGGCCCGCTCCGCCCCGAGATAGCTCAGCGTCATGACGCTGGCCCCCGGACGGAACAGCGGGAGCGCGGCGCGGGTCAGGGCGGTCAGCGAGTACGCGCTGACGTCGAGCGCCCGCTGGAACCCCGCGCGGCTCGTGTCCACGAAGGCCCCGTCGAGGTCCTCGCGGTTCGCGAATGCCAGCGCATGCACCAGGATGTCGAGCTCGCCGTGCCGCGTCCGCCAGCGATCGAACACGGCGGTCACCTGCTCGTCGTCCGAGACGTCGCATGGCTCCACGAAATCGACGCCCAGCTGGTCGGCCAGCGGCTGGACCCGCCGGGCGATCAGGGACTCGACCGAGCTGAGGCCCAGCGTGGCGCCCTCGGCGTGCAGGGCCTTCGCGATGCCCCATGCGATCGAGTGATCGTTCGCCACCCCGAAGACCAGTGCACGTTTCCCGTCGAGCAGTCCCATCCGTCCTCCTCGTGCTCCGCGGAGCGTATCCGAAGCGACGGCTCGAAGCGGCGCCGACGGTAAACTCGCCGGATGCCCGCCGAACGACGCACGCCCGATGCCCCCGATCCGAAGGCGCCCCGCGATGCGACCGGCCCGGGCGGACCGATCGGGGACCCGCTCGACCCGCCCGCGGATCTCACGGCGACGCCGCTCGCCGCGCTCGCATCCGCGACTCCGACGGAGGTGACGGCCGGGTCCCTCTGGCGCAACGCCGACTTCATGAAGCTCTGGACCGGCGAGACCGTGAGCGAGTTCGGGTCGCAGGTCACGCTGATCGCGATCCCGTTCGCGGCGGCCGTCGTGCTGAAGGCGTCCGCCGCCGACATGGGTGTCCTGGCCGCCCTCCAGATGCTCCCGTTCCTGCTCATCAGCCTGCCCGCCGGGGTCTGGGTTGACCGCATGCGACGGCGACCGATCCTGATCGCCGCCGACGTGGTTCGGGGGATGGTCCTGCTCGCCGTGCCGGTCGCCGGGGTGACCGGCCACCTGTCGATCCCGCTCCTGTACGTGGTCTCGCTGGTCGCGGGCGGCGCGACGGTGTTCTTCGACGTCTCGTACCAGTCGTACATGCCGGCGCTGGTCGAGCGGGGGCATCTGATCGAGGGAAACAGCAAGATGGAGCTGTCCCGCTCGGCCGCGCAGTTCGGCGGTCCCGGCGTCGGCGGCGTTCTCGTCGGGCTCGTCGGGGCGGCGCAGGCAGTTCTGTTCGATTCGTTGTCGTTCTTCTTCAGCGCGGCCATGCTGCTGTGGGTCCGCAAGGGCGAGCCGGCGCCGGCACCGGCCAACGAGCGGCGGCACATGCTCCACGAGATCCGCGAGGGGCTGGCCGTCGTGCTCGGCAACCCGGTCCTCCGTGCCATCGCGTCGACGACCGCGACGTCGAACCTCTTCAGCTCGATCTCGTTCGCCACGCTCATCCTCTTCGCCACGCACGACCTCCGCCTCGACGCCGTCCATATCGGCCTCGTCCTGGCGCTCGGCAACGTCGGCGCCATGGTCGGCGCACTCGTGGCCGGCCGCATGGCCGGGCGGCTCGGGCTCGGTAACACGCTGATGCTGTCGATCTTCGTGGGATCGGTGGCGAACCTGCTGGTGCCGGTCGCCCAGCCTGCAACCGCGCTGCCGTTCCTGTTCGGGGCGATGTTCGCGGGTGCGGCGGGCAGCACCATCTACAACATCAACCAGGTGAGCCTGCGCCAGTCGATCACGCCGGACCGCCTCCAGGGGCGCATGAACGCGTCGATGCGGTTCGTGGTGTGGGGTGTGTTCCCCATCGGCTCGCTCATCGGCGGCGCGCTCGGAACGCTGCTCGGCGTGCGCGCCGGCATCGCCGTGGGCGCGGTCGGCGGGCTGGTGACGGTGCTGTGGCTCGTCTTCTCGCCGGTGCGCACGCTGCGCGTCCCTCCCCCGCCGTGGGAGCGTGAGACGGAGGCGCGGCCGGGCTGATCGCCCGAGTGCGGGCACGAGTGCCCACCCTCCGGCGCCATGTCCGGCCACCCGCGGTTCGTGGCCCGATCGGCCTCCCGGCTCCCGCGCCATGTCGCGCAGCTAGACTCGCGTCGGCCGGCACGCGAGGGATGGAAGCCGGCAGCGCGGAGGCGGACATGTCCGGTCGGGACACGGTGGGCGATGCGGCCGGGGAGACCGCGGCGGCGGCATTCGCCGAGACCAGCTTCTGGCTCGAGGACGCCGGCGACGACCTGGCGCCGCGTCCCGCGCTCGACGGTTCTGGCGACGTCGACGTGGCCATCCTCGGCGCCGGGTTCACGGGTCTCTGGACGGCGCTGGAGCTCCTGAAGCGCGAGCCGTCGATGCGCATTGCCGTACTCGAGCGCGAGATCGCCGGGTTCGGCGCCTCGGGGCGGAACGGCGCATGGTGCTCGGGCGAGCTCAACATCAGCATGGACGTGCTGGCCGAGCGGCACGGGGACGACGCCGCCAGGGCGGTCCGGCGAGCGATGCACGAGACCGTCGACGAGGTTGCCCGCGCGTCGGCAGCCGAGGGAATCGACGCGCGCGTCCGGAAAGGTGGCGCCCTGGTCGTCGCGCGGGGCCCGGCCGAGGAACCCGCCATGCGTGCGACCGTGGAGGAGTACGAGCGGTTCGGCTTCGGCGAACACTGTGTCCCGTTGGACCGGGCGGCGCTGGACGAGCGACTTCGCGTCGCCGGCGCCGTCGGCGGCGTGTTCATGCCCGACTGCGCGACGATCCATCCCGGGCGCCTGGTACGGGGCCTGGCCCGGGCGGTCGAGGCCCGGGGCGGCTCGGTCCACGAGCAGACCGAGGTGACGGGGTTCGAGCCGCGCGGCCCGCTCGGTTCGGGACGCGGACCCAGGCTCCTCACCAGGTCGGGAGACGTCCGCGCGGACACGGTCGTCCTTGCCGGGGAGGCTTACCTGACCCGGCTTCCGCAGCTCCACCGGCAGCTGCTGCCGATCTACTCGCTCATCGTCCTGACGGAACCACTCTCCGACGACCAGTGGGCGTCGATCGGGTGGCAGGGGAACGAGTGCGTCTCGTCGTTCCGCCTGACGATCGACTACCTCTCGCGCACGCCGGACGGGCGGATCCTCTTCGGCGGTCGCGGCGCGCCCTATCACTACGGGTCCAGGATCGAGCCCGGCTTCGATCGGGATCCGGCGACCCACGAGATGCTGCGGCGCATGCTCGTGCGATGGTTCCCGTCGCTGCGCGGTGTCACGTTCACGCACGCATGGGGAGGCCCACTGGGCATGCCGCGCGACTGGATGCCCACGTTCTCGTACGACGAGGCATCGGGCGTGGCGTCGGCGCGCGGCTACACCGGCCACGGTGTCGCGACGGCGAACCTGGCGGGGCGCACGCTCGCGGACCTCATCACCAGACGACGCACCGAGATCACCGAGCTCCCGTTCGTGAACCACCAGTCGCGTGACTGGGAGCCGGAGCCGTTCCGCTGGCTCGGGGCCCGGTACGTGCAGCTGTCGATGATGCGGCTCGACCGGCTGGCGGACCGCGACGGAAGGGCGCCGACGGGCCGCAGCCTCGCGGAGCGCCTGGCGCGCCACTGACCCGGGATCGGGACACACCCGAACCTTACCCGGCTGCAGCGCGCCTTTCCTGCAGAACCGTCCCGTGTGGAACCGTAGGTCCATTGGGCGGCGCCTGCCGGTGCCCGCGAGGGCCGGCCATACCGCCCGTGACGACCCGGACGAGCTCGTCGGAACCCTGCCCGAGCGTGGCCTCCCGGCTCCAGGCAGGCGCACAGCAGGAACCGCGGCCGCGAATCGACATACGTCTTCACGGGAGCGCGAATTGCAGGAAAGTGGGCCGCCTCCGGCACCGGCCGACAGACAGGCGCCGGGGGCACCCGCGCCTCGGGCGTGACGCCCACCTCGGGCACCGGGCGGCGGCCCCGGCCTCACCTCGGGCACCGGGCGCCGGCCCCGGTCCGCGATAGGATCGGCAGATGCACGAACAGGTCCGCACCGGATCGTCGGACCCCATCGAGGCTCGAGATCGGGCTCCCCGGTATCCGCTTCAGTGCCTGGCGCTGGTCGCCGCCGGCGGGCATCGAGTCTGCCGGTCGACGGCTCGCGATCCTCCACGGCGTCACGTCCAGCTCGCTGGCATTCGACGGCGTGGCGCGGGCGATCGCGGGCGATGGGTGGACGGTCGATGCGCTCGACCTGCCCGGACACGCGGGCACGCGCTGG
This sequence comes from uncultured Chloroflexia bacterium, assembly GCA_963757865.1. GTDB lineage: Bacteria > Chloroflexota > Limnocylindria > Limnocylindrales > CSP1-4 > JAJYNJ01. The sequence goes on along the minus strand of CAVWSU010000013.1, from coordinate 92,412 downwards.
ACCGACGAAGCCGGCGAGCCGCTCCCGGACCAGGACGCCGTCGATCGGTCGGTCTACGACCTCGCGCACGTCGGCGCGCTGGTGGCAGCGGCCGTCCGTGCGTTGCCCGCGCCCGTCCGCAGCGACGCGGGATATGACGGCGAGGGCGACCCCAACGGATACCCCGCGTCGCAGCCGGGCGCGCCGGTCGTCCTCGGACACTCGTGGGGTGCGGGGGTGGCCGTGATGGCGGTCGACGCCGGCATGGCGACCGACCGACTCGTCCTCGAGGACCCGCCGTTCCTGACGCCCGGGCAGGGGGCCGAGATGGCGGACGGGTTCCGCTCCGAGCTGGGTGCCGGGTTCGAAGAGGCCGCGGCCGGCGGGGTGGACGACGACGAGATCGAGGCTCGCGATCCGGCCCATACCTCGCCGCTTGCCGCCGACGCGATCGCCCGCGGCGCGCCCTGGGACCCGGTCGGCCTGCTCGCCGGCTGGCGCGCCCGGCATCCGGACCTTCGCGTGGACATCATCGCGGGCGACCCTTCAGTCGGCGGCCTCATCCCGGCCGACATGCTGCGGGTGCTCCGCGCGGCGCTGGGCACGGAACGCGTTCACGAGCTGCCCGGGCTCGGCCACAGCCCACATCGGGAGGATCCCGCGCGGTTCCTGGAGGTGCTCCGGCGCGTCATCGAGTGACGCCGCCGGACGACACTGCCCTCGGGAGACAGCTCGTCAGGCGCCGCGCAACGGGCTCGTCAGGCCTGCGCCGTGCCACGGGCTCGTCACGCGCCCGGCGACGGGCTCGTCAGCCCTGCGCCGGTCGGTCGTCCCACGCACGGAGCGCGACCGCCCGCGCGTACGCCTCGACGTATCGCGGCGCCGAGGCCGTCCACGAGAAGTCGCGTCGCATGGCCCGTCGGATCAGATCGGCCCAGCGCGCCTCGTCGCGGTATGCGTCGATCGCCCGCCGTGCGGCGGCGGCGAGGGCCGCGGGCTCGGCCGGCCCGAACACGAAGCCGTCGCCCTCGTCCGGGTGGTCGTCGGCGTCGATGACCGTGTCGGCCAGTCCTCCCGTGCTGCGTACCAGCGGGATCGTCCCGTAGCGCATGGCGATCATCTGGCTCTGGCCGCAGGGCTCGAACCGCGACGGCATGAGCAGCAGGTCGCTGCCCGCGTAGATCCGGCGCGCCTCGTCCCGGTCGAACCGCTCCAGGATCGCGAGGCGGCCGGGCCATTCGCCGGCGAGACCGCGCAGGCCCTGGACCAGGCGATCGTCGCCCGTGCCCAGGATCACCATCCGCGCACCGTCCTGGAGCATGACGCGTGCGGCGCCGGCCAGCAGGTCGAAGCCCTTCTGCGGATCGAGGCGTCCGACCAGCCCGAAGAGCGGCGCGCCCCGGTCGTCCCAGCCGTCGCCGTCGCCCGAACCGTCGGCTTGCGAGCCGCCCAGGTCGATCCCGAGCCGCACACCCAGGTCCTGCTTGCAGGCTCGTTTCCCGGCGAGGTCCCTGGCCGAGAAGCGCTCGACCAGCGCCTCGTCGGTCTCGGGATCCCAGAGGCGGGGGTCTATGCCGTTCAGGATGCCGAGGTACGTGTCCCCTCGCCCGCGCAGCACGTCGTCGAGGCCGGCCCCGAATTCGGGCGTCCGCGATTCCTCCGCGTAGGTCGGGCTCACCGTGTTGACGATGTCGGCGCGCGCGACCTCCTCGCGAAGCAGGTCGATGCCATCGGCCTTGCCCACGTCGGGGGGCAGACCGAGCGGCGCCGAGCGCTCCCGGGGGACCCAGCCGTGGTAGGCGAGGTTGTGGCAGGTCACCATCGTGGCCATCCCGCCGAGCACAGGATCCGACCCGTATTCGATGTCGCGAAGGAGCACGGCCGGCCCCGCCTGCCAGTCGTGGCCGTGGAGCACGGAGACTCCGCCGCCCTCGGACCGGATGGCCTCGAGCGCGGCACGCCCGAGCAGCGCGAAGCGCGCCCCGTTGTCGGGATAGTCCGACCCGCTCTCACCGTAGTAGCCCGCGCGGTCGAAGCTGCCCGGATGGTCGACGAGGCGGAGCCGGTAGCCGTCGGCTCGGGCGGTCAGAAGCCCGACGGTGATGCGGCCGGTATCGCCGGTCGAGCTCGGGGAGCCGGCGGACGCATTCGACGCCGAACCGGCACTGGCCGCGACCGGAGCCGCCGTCGACGAACCGTCCGAGCTCGGAACGCGGAGCGTCAGCTCCCTTCGTTCGGTCGGCCCCGGTGGCTCGAGGCCCCGGTACCGGGGCAGGTAGACATCCACGTCGTGCCCCAGCTCACCGAGGGCCCGCGCCAGCGCGTCGACCACGTCGGCCAATCCACCGGTCTTGGCAAACGGCTCGCACTCGGAGCTCACCATCGCGATCTTCATGGCCCGGGATGGTACGACGCGTTCGAACTGGCCGGGACGGGCGAGACGATTCGAACGGGCGGGCCCACGCGTGCCCGACGCGGCAAGACCCGGCGCGCCGGCACCGAGGCGAGGCGATCCGCGGGCTCCCGGCACGGTGGCCCCGAAGTCCAGCGATCCGCCGGCCCCGACGCGGCGGCGACACCGGGTCAGGGCCATCCGCGGCGCCCGGGCGTTGCGATGCCGGGGCCACCAGCTAAATCGGTTTATCCAGTGCCGTTCGTGTAGCATCGCACCACTCATGCAGCAAGCTCCCGCGGTGCCCACCCTCTCTCCGCCTGCCATCAGGCTTCCGGCGCGGCTCGAGGGGCTCCGGGCCCTGGCCTACAACCTCTACTCGACCTGGCATCCCGAGGCGCGCCAGCTCTTCGCGCGTGTCGACCCGGCCATGTGGTCGCGCTACCGCAACCCGATCTCGATCCTGATGAGCCACCAGGGCTGGTCGGACCTCCTGGACAACCCCGCCTTCATGGCCGAGTACGAGACCGTGCTGGATGACTTCCAGCAGTACATGGAGAACGGCGCCGGGCACTGGTTCGAGCGCCACCACGGCCGCGAGCTGGATGGTCCGATCGCCTACTTCTGCGCGGAGTACGGACTGACCGAGACCCTGGGCATCTACTCGGGCGGGCTCGGTGTCCTCGCCGGCGACCACGCCAAGACCGCCTCCGACATGGCGCTCCCGTTCGTGGCCGTGGGGCTCTTCTACCGGCGCGGGTACTTCCGACAGACGATCGACGCGGACGGCCACCAGGAGCACGCCTACCCCGACTACGACCCCCTGCGACTGCCGCTCCTGCGCGTGGCGTCCGACGAGGGCGATCCGCTGCAGGTACCCGTGGAGCTGCCCGGCCGAACCGTCTGGTGTGCCGTCTGGCTGGCCCAGGTCGGGCGCGTCCCGCTGTTGCTCCTCGACACCGACGTGCCGGACAACGCCGCCGAGGACCGGCCGATCACGAGCATTCTCTACGTGCGCGGGCGCGAGATGCGCTTCTGCCAGGAGATGGTGCTGGGCGTGGGCGGCGTCCGGGCACTCCGGGCACTGGGGATCCGTCCGTCCGTCTGGCACCTCAACGAGGGCCACTCCGCGATGATGCTCGTGGAGCGCGCCCGCGAGCTGGTCGCGCAGGGCATGCCGTTCCCGGACGCGCTGGACCGGGTTCGCAGCGATTCCGTGTTCACGATCCACACGCCGGTCTCGGCCGGCAACGAGCGGTTCGACACGAACCTGGTGCGTCGCGTCGCGGCCCCGCTGTCGGGCGACGAGGGCTTCGATCTCGAGCGGATCCTGGAGCTCGGCCGCGGGGTCGACGGCGTCGGCGGCGAATTCGACATGACCGCCTTCTCGCTGCGCCTCACGCACGGCGCCAACGCCGTGAGCCACCTGCACGCCGAGACCGCGAACGCGACGTGGCGACCGATCCTCGAGCGCCCCATCCTCGGCATCACCAACGGCATCCACGTGCCCAGCTGGGTGGGCCGCCCGCTGCGCAACCTGTACTACGATCGTGGCGGCGACCTGGACGATCTCGACGCCGAGGTCCGCGGCCGTCGCTTCTGGGATCGCGTCGAACAGATCCCCGACCGGCAGCTCTGGGCCGCCCACGCGAGGCAGAAGCTCGAGCTGGCGCACTTCGCCCGGGGCCGGCTGCTGGCACAGCTGGCCCGGCACGGCGAGCCGCCCGACGAGCTCGCCGCGATCGGCCACCTCCTCGATCCGAACGCGCTCACGATCGGGTTCGCCCGTCGCTTCGCCACCTACAAGCGCGCCTCGCTGCTGTTCACCGACGAGGAACGCCTGGCGCGGATCCTGTGGAACCCCGAGCGGCCCGTGCAGATCGTCTTCGCGGGCAAGGCGCATCCCGCCGACCGGCCCGGCCAGCGCGTCATCCAGGAGATCTGGGAGCGCAGCCGCTCACCCCGCCTCCGCGGCCGCGTCTTCATCATCGAGGACTACGACATGCGCGTCGCGAGGTTCCTCATCCAGGGCGTGGACGTGTGGCTCAACAACCCGCGACGCCCGCTCGAGGCCTCCGGGACGAGCGGCATGAAGGCCGCCGTCAACGGGATCGTCAACCTGTCCGTGCTCGACGGGTGGTGGGACGAGGGATGGACGGCGTCGAACGGGTGGGCGATCGGCGGACGCGAGACCAACCCGGACGAGGGGGCGCAGGACTGGGCCGACGTCCAGGAGCTCTACCGGATCCTGGAAGAGGAGGTCGTTCCGCGCTACTACGACCGGGACCGCGACGGCCTGCCGGCGGCCTGGCTCGAGATGTGCCGCGCGTCGATCAGCAGCACGATCTGGCGGTTCTCGACGACCCGGATGCTGCAGGAGTACACCGAGCAGCTCTACCTCCCGGCCGCCCGCAACTCGGGCAGTCGGGGGCCCTCGCGGGCCCGGAACGGGTCCCGGCCCGTGGCGGCGCGGCGCGCGAGAGGGAGCCGCACGAACGGCACGGAGCCCGATGCCGTGCCGGGGCTCGGGGCGGAGGACGCACTGGAGGCCCGGCGCCAGGTCTGAGCGGCCGGCCGGCACTGGGAGACGGAGGGAGAGGCCGGTGGCGGCCCGCATCGCACTCGCGCTCGCGATCCACAACCACCAGCCGGTGGGCAACTTCGGCTGGGTCTTCGAGGACGTGTTCGGGAAGGCCTACGATCCCCTGCTCAGGGCGCTGGAGCGGCATCCCGGCGTTCACCTGTCGCTGCACTACACGGGCCCGCTCATCGAGTGGATCCGCCTGGAGCATCCCGACTTCCTCGAGCGCCTGGGAACGCTCGTCGGGCGCGGCCAGGTGGAGGTCCTGGGAGGCGGCTACTACGAGCCGGTGCTCGTGTCGCTGCCCGAGCGCGACCGCCAGGGCCAGCTCGTCCGCATGGCCGACGAGGTGGAGCGCCTGGTCGGCCGCCGGCCGCGCGGAGCCTGGCTCGCCGAGCGCGTGTGGGAGCCCCAGCTGCCCTCGGTGCTGGCCGACGCCGGGTACGAGTGGACGATCCTCGACGACAACCACTTCCGCGCCGCGGCGATCGCCGAGGACGCGATGTGGGGCGCGTACGTGACCGAGGACCAGGGCCGCCTCCTTCGCGTGTTCGGGACGGAGCAGGGGCTCCGCTACCGCATCCCGTTCGGGTCGCCCGAGGACGTCATCGCGCACCTCCGGGGGAACGCCACCGAGGATGGCCGCCGGCTGGGGATGATGGGCGACGACGGCGAGAAGTTCGGCGCCTGGCCCGGCACGTACGAGCACTGCTGGGGCGGCAACCAGTGGATCGACCGCTTCTTCCGCCTGCTCGAGGAGAACGCGTCCTGGCTGGAGACGGTGACGCCGTCCTCGTGGCTGGACCGCGAGCCGCCGGTCGGGCGCGTCTACGTGCCGGCCGCGTCGTACCTCGAGATGGGCGAATGGGCGCTGCCCCCGGCCGACACGCGCATCTTCACCGAGCTCGTCAGGGCGGCGACGGAGCACGACCTGCCGGAGCGACGGTTCCTGCGCGGCGGCTTCTGGCGGAACTTCCAGGCGCGCTACCGGGAGATCAACGACCTCCACAAGCAGATGCTGCGGACCTCGGCGAAGGTGGCCGCGATGCCTCCGGGCCCGGACCGGAACGCGGCGGTCGACCACCTGTATCGCGGCCAGTCCAACGACTGCTACTGGCACGGACTGTTCGGTGGGATCTACATCGTCCACATGCGACTCGCGACGTACGCCCACCTGATCGCCGCCGAGGACATGGCCGATGAGGCCCGTCTCGTGGACGGGGCCACACCGGTGCTCGCCGGCGCCGGCACGGCAGCGGTCGGTGGGACCGCGCTCAAGACGGCCGTGGCGGGAGCCGGTGTCGCGTGGCTGGCCATGGAGGAGACGGCTGCCGTGGCGCAGGCCGTCCCGTCGGCGCCCGCCCGGGGCAGCGCCGTGCTCGATACCGACATGGACGGGGTGCCGGAGGCCTACCTGGCAGCGGCCGGTCAGGTCGTCGTCGTCGATCTCGCCGAGGGCGCGGCGATCGGCTCCTGGGACCTGCGCGCGACCCGCATGGCGCTCGCCTCCGTCATGCGGCGCCGGCCGGAGGCGTACCACGCCACGCTGGTGGCGCACGAGCTCGGCGAGGCCGCGGGCCCGGTTGATGGCGCGGCACAGCATGCGGACGCCGTCGGGCAGGACGCCGACGCCGCTGAGGATCGGGCCGGGAGCGCCCCGAAGACGATCCACGACGTGGTCTCGACGAAGGAGCCGGGTCTGAGCCGGTTGCTCGTGTACGACCGCCACGAGCGACGTTCCGGCCTGCTCCACGTGGTCCCGGCGGCCGCCGATCTCGAGTCCTTCCGCCGGCAGGACGCCGCCGAGCTGGGCGACACGGTCGACGATGCATACCGGCTGGTGACGCTTACGGGCGACGAGCTGGTCGCCGAACGCGATGCACGGGTGGCCGGACAGCCGGCGCTCGTCCGGAAGGCGCTCCGCCTGGGCGGCGGGCGGCTCGACCCGTCGCTCTCGCTCGAGGTCGAAATCCTCAACCGGGGCGATTCCTCGATCTCGGCGGACGCGGTGGTCGAGTGGAACGTGGACCTCGCCGGCGGTGGGGGCAATCCGGCCGCGTACTACGCCGTGCCCGGTCCCGGGGAGCCGGCGGACCGCGTTGCCGAACCCGCCGGGCCGCGCGATCCGGCGCCGGGAGACCCCGCGGCCGGTGCCGTCCGGTCGGCGCACGATGCGTCCGGTCATCCCGGCATCATCGGGTGGCTCGCGTTCGGCAATTCCGACGAGGGAGCCCACGTCGACGTGACCGCGGCGCCCGCGGCGGACGTGGCCTGGTACCCGGTCGAGACCGTCTCCAATTCGGAGGCCGGTTTCGAGCGGCAGTACCAGGGAAGCTGCCTGCTGCTCCGCTGGCCACTCGTGCTGGACCCGGGCGCACGCGCGGCATTCCGGGTGCGCTTCGAGGTGTCGAGCTCCCGCGATCACCGAGCCGAGGAGCGATGACCGGGGCGCGCCTGGCCATCCACGGCCATTTCTACCAGCCGGACCGCCGCGACCCCTTCTCGGGCCGCATCCCGCAGGACCCGAGCGCCGCCCCCGCGCACGACTGGACCGAGCGCGTCACCGACGAGTGCTACGCGCCGAACGCCGCCCGGGGGAACTTCCGCCGCATCGGCTGGAACCTGGGACCCGGGCTGGCGGCCTGGCTGAGGACCGAGCGGCCCGACGTGCATGCGTCGATCGTGGGCCAGGACGACGGGTCCAACGCCGTCGCCCAGGCCTACCACCACGCGATCCTGCCGCTCGCCTCCATGCGCGACCGGCGCACGGAGATCCGGTGGGGACTGCGCGATTTCGAGTTGCGGCAGGGTCGCAGGGCGACCGGGATCTGGCTGCCCGAGACGGCGGTCGACCTCGCGACCCTCCGCATCTGCGTGGACGAAGGGATCCGCTACACGATCCTCGCGCCGTGGCAGGCCGGCACGGACGGAGACCTGGACACGCGCCGGCCGTACCGCGTGGAGGTGGGCGGGAACCGCTCGATCATCGTGATGTTCTACGACCGGGGGCTCTCGACGGCCGTGAGCTTCGATTCCGGGGCGACGCAGAACGCCGACGACTTCGTCCGGAGCCGGGTGCTCCCCCGTCTTGCCGAGCCCCACCATTCGGGGGAGTCACCGCTCGCGCTGGTGGCAACGGACGGCGAGCTGTACGGCCATCACCAGCGCTTCCGGGACCTGTTCCTCGCCCGCATCACGACCTGGTACGGCGCGGGCTCGAGCGATCCGCACCTGGACGTGGCGCCGCTGGGCGACACGATCGAGGCATCGGCGCGGTCCGGCCTCCCGATCATGACGATCCGCGACCGGACCAGCTGGTCGTGCCATCACGGCGTGCTCCGCTGGAGCGGCGAGTGCCCCGACGCGGCCGACGGCCGCTGGAAGCAGCCGCTGCGCCTGGCGCTGGACCGGCTGGCCGCCGGCATCGACGCGCTGACCGATGCCCTGCTGCGGCCGCTGGGTATCGACCCGTGGGCTGCCCGCGACGGCCACGTCGACGTCGCGTCCGGGTACGCCACGGCCGACTCGCACGTCGAACGACTGCTGGCGGGCGGCTCCCGATCCGGCCGGCGGACGAGGAGCCTCGTGCGCGACGTGCTGGCCGCCCAGACCTCGCGGCTGGCGATGTTCATGTCGGACGCGTGGTTCTGGGACGATCCGGGCCGGCAGGAGACGCTCCAGGCGCTGCGGTTCGCGGCCCACGCGGCCCGCACCATGGACCGTGCCGCCGGCTCGCGGCTCGAGCGCGGCCTGGTCGACGACCTCACACCTCTGCACTCGCCGGCCACGGGCCTGGACGGCGCCGCTCTCTACCGGCTGGCGCTCGAGCAGGTGGGGCAGCCGCCGCCAGAGTGACGCGTCGGGCCACGATCCGGCCGACCGGCCCCGGACCCCCTCGGGCCGGCCCACGGGCCGCGGATCGCGTGCCGACCGACGGACCGCGCACCACGGGCCCATGATCAGGCCGACGGGCTCCGGATCACGCCCGCCGCACGAGCGATCCGCGTTCCCAACCCCCGGCCCTCGACTCCGAACATCGCGAAGGCAAGGACGCCCAGCGTGGCTGCCACCACGAGCGCCGGCCGGATCCCGGCCACCGTTGCCAGGATCCCTCCGGCGAGGGGAGCAACGGTCGCGGCCAGGTTCTGGACGCTCTGGTCGACGGCCGTGAAGGTCACCGCGGAGTCCCTCGGAACCCTCCGCATGAGCTCCTCGAAGAGCACCAGGCTGGCGCCGGCCGCGAACACCGACGTGATCCCGGCCAGGACGGCCACGAGCGGCAGCGCGCCCAGCAGCGTCAGGGCGGCCGGTCCGAGCGCGGTGCCCACGAGCGTCGCCAGGAGCACCGGGCGCGTGCCGCGGCGCATCGACACGCGCCGCCAGCCCCAGTAGCCGATGAGCTGCGTCCCCGCGGCCACCGCACCGATCACGCCGATCCACGCGTCCGAGGCATGGACCTCGCGCACGTAGTAGAGCGGGATCAGGGGCGTGGCCATGTAGACGCCCGCGGTGTACACGAACGACCGGACCTCGAACGCCAGGAAGCTCGGCCGCGCGCGCAGCGCGCCGGCGAACTCGGCCAGCCGCAGACGGCGCCCCGAGGATCGCTCGGGAAGCGGCTCCTGGTCGGGCAGGCGGATGCGGTGCGAGTTCCACCAGCTCGCGAGGGCGGCCACCGCGAACGCGCCGAAGACCAGGGCGTAGTTGCGCGGGAAGGGCAGGACGCCCAGTACCTGCCCGGCGACGGCCACGGTGATCGCCGTCGTGAGGCCCATGATCGACCAGCGGCGCGAGATGAGATCGAGCCGCCTCGAGGGCCCCGACGCACCATCGATGACGACGGGGAAGGCCACGTTGACCATGGTGTTGGGGGCGGTCTGGATGGCCCAGATCGCCAGCACAGCGATCGCGGCCGGGGCGGTGCCCGGCGGCCAGCCTCTGCCCTGGGGCAGCGCCAGCATGGCCAGCGCCATCGCCCCGAACGCCAGCTGGGCCACGAGGCGTGCGGCGCTGTACCAGGGGACGACGTTCCGCCGTCGCTGCAGGAAGCGGCCTACCGGGATCGCGAAGAGGAACCCGGCGACCGCCGGGAAGGCCGTGAGAAGGCTGACCTGGAGCGTGGTGCCGCCCAGTCGCAGCAGCAGGACCGGCAGGAACGGCGTCGACGCGTTGACGATGCCGACCGCCACGGAGTCGCGCTGCACCAGCCGCACGTTCCGCGCGACGACGGAGGCCGGGAGCCAGTGCGCCGGGTGGGCGGTGACCGGCTCGACCGCCGGAGTGGCGGAAGCGACGTCCACGGGCGATCCCGTCTCCGTCCCTGCGGGCGCGCGCCTCGCGCCGCGTGGCATGCTCAACCCAGGGAACCCTCCGAAGACGCCCCGCCTCGCCCCATGGTAGGACGGAGCCGGCGGGAGCGTCCGCCTGGCCCTGTTCGCCACGCCGGCAATCTGCCAGCATCCGGGTGCGTCCGCCGATCGGGCCCGCCCTGGCCCGCCTGGAGCATCGAGATGCAGGCTGCTTCCCCCACGCCGGACCCGGATCTGGCGGTCAACGGTTCGTCCGCACCGGGCGGGACATGGCCTCCCCGCCCCCTGGTCCAGCCCGGACCTGTCTCCGCCTGGCGGCAGGGATCCGGAGGCGCTCCGGCGGCGCGCGGCTCCATGTCCGGGACGTGGCTCGGCGGCCTCGTGCTCGTCGCGCTCGGTGGCTTCCTGCTCCTCGGCCGGTGGATCCCGGACGCGGGGCAGTACGCCGTCCTCGCCATCGGCCTGATCCTGCTCATCGTGTTCTTCGCCACGGACCAGTACGGATTCCTGGTCCCCGGCGGGATCGTGAGCGGAATCGGCGCAGGCATTCCGCTGTCCGTGGCGTATGCGGGCCGGCTCGGCGGAGGGCTCTTCCTCCTCGCGATGGGCGCCGGGTTCCTCCTGATCTGGGTCCTCGCGATCGTGTTCCGGCTGCCCGAGCGTCACCCGTGGCCCGTGGTCCCCGGACTCGTGCTGGGGACGATCGGTGCGGCGCTCGCAGCGGGAGAGCGCGGGCAGGGCGTCGCCGACGCGATCGCGACGGGCTGGCCGGTCATCCTCGTGCTCGCGGGCCTGGCGCTCATGATCGGATCGTTCCGGCGCCGGCCCGCCTGACCGGCGAGTCCGCCTCCGCGCCCCGGGGTGGCCGCTCCCGCTCGCCCGGCCCGCACCGTCGGCGCGGCCCGCGCCGGCCTCCGCGCCTCAGGGAGATGCCGTCTCCCGCTCGCTCAGCGCCGCCTGCACGAGGCTGGCCGCGCACGCGAAGCCGACGCGGCCAGTGTCGATCGCCAGGTCGTACAGGCGGACGTCGAGCCAGTCCCGGCCGTACACCTGCTTCACGTACGCGGCCCGGTTGGCGTCCATCTCGTGCACGCGGCGCTCCGCCGCCGCACTGTCGAGCTGCTCGCGATCCATGACCACGCGCTGCCGGAACGACGGCTCCGCATGCAGGAACACGTGGAGCGCGCCCGGCAGATCGTGCAGGATGTGCGCCCCGCCGCGACCGACGATCACGACGTTCCCGGTCTTCGCCACCTCGCGAACGACTTCCTGGGTGAGCTCGAGGACCTCGCGCCTGGGATCGAAGGCCGGGTCCGGGTAGGGCGGCTCCCAGGCCATGCCGAGCCCGGCCGCGAGCGGCGAGAAGGAAAGGGCCAGTCGGTCGAGCAGGGTCGTCGGGCGCTCGTCCTCGGCCGCCACGTCTTCGGGGGCCAGCGTCGCGCGCCTGGCGACCTCGGCAACGAGCGACTGGTCCACGACGTCCATGTGCAGGCGCTCCGCGAGCATGGCAGCGACGGTCGATCCGCCGGCACCGAACTGCCGCGAGATCGTGATGACCGCCATGTGTCACCTCCTCGATGCGCGCCGCCGACGCGCCATCCGAGGATACGCCCCCGCGGGACGGCCTGGACCGCTACCCCACGTACAACCGCCACTCGAGGACCTGGTCATAGCCGAGCCGCGCGTACATCGCACGGGCAGCGGCGTTGTCGCCTGCAACTTCGAGCCACACGAGGCCGTGCCCGGTGGCGAGCGCGGCCCGGGTGGCCACCGTGGCGACGAGCGTGCCATAGCCGCGGCGCCGCACGTGCGGGACGACGCCGACCCCGTCGAGGCACGCCAGGTCGCCGAACGTCCACAGGCGAGCCGTGGCGATCGGCTCGTCCGCCACGCGCACCAGGTACGCACGCAGCCGGCCCGCGTCGATGGCCCGGCGCATGGCTTCGAGCCGCACGTCCCCGAGCGATCCCTCGAGGCCGAAGATGCCGCGTTCGGTCGCTTCGTAGACGGGCGCCGACGCCGGGGTCACCGCCTCGATGCGGGTCAGCGGGTCCAGGTGCGGCACGACCGCGGCACGCCGCGTGCCGAGGACCAGTTCGTGCAGGACGGGGCGCCAGCCGAGCCGGGCCAGCCGGTCACCGAGCCCGGCCGGCTGCGTGAGCCCCTCCGCGATCGCCACCGCCGGGCGGTCCCGCGTCTCCTCCAGCCGTGCCGCAAGCCGTGCGATGCGCTCGCCGATGCCCGCGTCGTCGGCCGGCCAGCGGACGCGCTCAGCGTGGTTGAGCGCCGGCCCGCGCCCCTTCCAGGTGACGAGCCACGAACCGAGCTCGGGTTCGTCGGAGACGGTCGCGCCCGCGAGTCCGGCGAGCTCCGTGAGCTGCTCCTCGATCCGCTCCAGCTCCCGGCTCGTCGGTGACACCCGTTCCGCGTCGGGAACACCGGGCGGATCGACCGGGGCCTGGCGGTATCGGGGCGGCGGATGGGAGGCAGGGACGGTGGCATGCAGCCACGGACTCTATCAAGCTCGCGGCGGTGGCACCGGCGCGAGCGGCCGGACGGCCGTGGCCCCTGCAACCGTGCGCCACGTGTCCCGAGCCCCGCCTCGGCGCCTGCGGCGACGACGCGCAGTACGCCAAAGGAGTGGTGGGGCGCCTCCTCCGCGCCCCACCGTGAGCGAGACCTCGGAGGCCGGTCGGCACCCCCCGTGCCGAAACCCGGCTTCCGGGCAACAGACGACCCGGGTCCGTTCGGGTCGTCTGCGGAGGGAGGGAGGCGGGAGACTGCCGCTGGCCGCTCGGCCCGGTCCCCCGCTGGAGGTGATCGAAGCATACGGACGGACGTGATGTCGCCGCCATGCGGGCGCAGGGGCATGTGCCACAAAACCATTGCAGGCACGTCACGCCTGCTGGGCAGGCACGCCCACGCCCTGCGGGGCAGGCACGCCCACGCCCTGCGGGGCAGGCACGTCAGGCCCTGGCGCGGACCGCGGTCTCCCCCAGCACGATGCGGCGGAGCCACCTGACCGGCGGCGAGCCATGCGACACCACGGCCTCCAGGTGACCCCGGTAGTCGAAGTCGCCGATGTCCCCGTACCCGCCCACCACGCGCGGTTCGGGCACGTCGTCGCGCGATCCGCCGTGCGCCGCCGCCCAGCGCCGGCGGGCCTCGATCTCCAGGTCCCAGAGCTCGGCCGAACCCGCGTAGTAGGTCGACAGCTGCGTCGACGTCAGGCGAGCGCGGAGCCACTTCGCCCGCGCCTCCTGCTCCTCCTGGTATCCGGACTCGACCATCAGGCGCATGGCCTCGTCCTCGGTCATGGACCCGGCGTGGATTCCGACATCGAGCAGCGCGTTGACCACGGAGCGCAGGTAGAACTTCCAGTGGGTGAGCAGGAGCGCGGGGTCCCGACGGCCGTACCCGACGTCCATCATCGACTGCGTGGCGTAGACGGCCCAGCCCTCGACGAAGGCTCCGGATCCGAAGATGGACCGTACCAGCGACGGGCATCGATTGGACCACTGCAGCTGGAGATAGTGCCCGGGGATGCCCTCGTGGATGCAGAGCAGCCGCAGCATGCGGTCGTTGTCCTCGCGCGAGTACGACTCCACCCGCTCCGGCGGCCAGTCATCGCCGGGAGGCGTGATCCAGAAGAGGCTCTTCTGGCCCTTCTCGAGGGGACCGGGCGCGTCCAGGAACGCCCCGCCGAACGCCCGCATGAACGTCGGCGTCCAGGTGACCTCCAGCGGCTCCCTGGGCAGTCCGATCATCTGGTTGCGCCGGACGAACCGCTCGATCCTGGCCACCTCGCGCGTGCAGTAGTCCAGGAGTTCCTCCGGGCGCCGATGCTCCCGGCCGATGGCTTCCAGGACGGCCCGGACCACCGCGTCGTCGGAGGCGTCCGGCCCGGGCATCGGCGCGTTCCCCATCCACGCGGGCCAGAGATCGCGCGCCAGCCGGGCCATCTCGGCACGGACCAGGGTGACGTCGCGCGTGGCTCGCTCCCGGAGCTCGTCGGGCGACAGGTCGCTGGCGAGGACGAGACGCAGCTTGCGCCCGTACAGGTCGGCTCCCAGCCGCCCGTCCCCCCGTGACCGCGGCAGGACATCCCGCTCGAGGTAGTCGCGGAACTCGTCCAGCGCCCTCGTGGCGATGGGCACGGCCTCCTCGAATCGCGGGGGCAGGCGGAACGCATCCTCGTCGTACCGGTTCTTCTCGGCCAGGCGCACGGCCTCCCGGATGAGCTCCGGGATCCCGTCGAGCTGCCGCAGGGCCGTCTCCGTGTGCAGCCGCGACACCGGACGGTCCGGCATCCCCAGGAGGTTCTGCCGGGCCGCCTCGACCACGCCGGGCAGATGTCGCAGGCGCCGTACGAACGCCTCGCCACGGTGGTGCCAGGGCGCGTATTCGCGGGCCAGCAGCCCGAAGAGGCCGCTCCCGATCAGCTCCACGTACCAGAGTGGATTCCACGTCTCTTCGCGAAGGGCCTCCTCCTCGAAGAGGTGCGTCTCCAGGGTCTCGAGCAGGATCCGACGGTCGACCCGTTCGTCCGGGGTGAGCGTGAGGTCGTCCAGCTCGCCGAACCGCCCCATCCATCGCCGCAGCAGCGCCGTCCGCCCGAGGCGCCCCGTCCCGGACACGTCGGGCCACCGGTTGTCGAAGCGATGGTCGCCGGCATGGGTCCCCGCGACCGGGTAGGCCAGGAAGAACTCGTCGAAGAAGTCCCGCAGCAGGTACTCGAACGGCGTCAGCGGCGTCGGCCGATAGTCGAACACGTACGGCTCGAACGGCTCGTACGCGTCGTTCGGCGGGGAGACGTAGGGATCTGCGGCGCGGTTCACGAGGCCATGGTACGAGGACCCGCCGGACGGCGGCTGCCCGCGGGCACGGCCCGCCGGTGGAGCGGCCGCCTACAATGCCGTCGTGATCGACATCATCGTCAAGATCGCGATCAACGCGGCCGCCCTCCTCGCCGCTGTCGAGCTCGTGCCGGGCATCAACTTCGAGTTCGGCTCGGAGTGGTGGAAGCTGGCCCTGGTCGCGCTCCTGCTCGGCGTGATCAACACCTACCTGCGGCCGATCGTGAAGCTCCTCGCACTGCCGATCAACCTGCTGACGATGGGGCTGGTCGGGCTCGTGATCAACACGGCCATGGTGCTGCTCCTCGCGGTGGCCAGCGACCAGCTGCGCCTCGGGTTCACGATCCACGGGTGGCCCGTCCGGGCCTTCAGCCTCGAGGTCGTCTGGGCGGCGTTCCTCGCCTCGATCGTCATCAGCATCGTCGCCCTCGTGCTGAGCCTGGTGTTCGGGCAGAAGCGGGTCCTCGGGGTGCGGGTCTGACCGACGCCGCACGGCTCTCGCTGTCCCGGCGGGCCTTCCGCGAGCGACTGGAGGCCCGGCCGCTCCTGTTCGACGGCGCGATGGGGACGCTCCTGTTCAGCCGCGGCGTGCCGCAGCAGGCCTCGCTCGATCAGCTCGTGCTGACCCGTCCCGAGCTCGTGGGTTCGATCCACCGCGAGTACCTGGCGGCCGGGGCCGACGCAATCGAGACCTGCTCGTTCGGCGCCAACCGGATCCGGCTCGCGCCGTTCGGACTGTCGGCCGAGGCGGGGCACCTGAACCGCCGGGCGGCCCAGCTCGCCAGGGAGGCACGCGAGATCGCGGGTCGCGATGTCCTCGTGGCGGGATCGGTGGGACCGCTGGCGTCCGCCGCACGCCAGCCGCTGCCGCTGTCGACCGGACAGAGCGGAGGCGGCGTTCCGGGAGCAGATCGAGGGCCTGCTCGAGGGCGGGGTCGACCTGCTCGTGCTCGAGACATTCGGACGCCTGGATGAGCTGCTCATCGCGATCGCCGTCGCCCGCGGGCCTGTCCGACCTGCCGGTCATCGCCGAGATGACGTTCGGCGAGGAGCTGCGGGCAACCGACGGCACGACACCCGCCGCCGCGGCCCGGGCCCTGGCCGAGGCCGGCGCCGACGCGGTGGGGGTCAACTGTGGTGCCGGCCCGGTGGTCTGCCTTGACGCCCTGTCCGGGATGGGCTCTCCGCGGGAAACGGCGCCTGCGCCCGCGGTCACGCTCTCGATCATGCCCAATGCCGGGCTCCCCCGTCGGGTGGAGGGGCAGTTCCTGTACGCGGCGGACCCGGCGTACTTCGGCGAGATGGCGGTCCGGTTCGTCGAAGCCGGTGCGTCGATCGTCGGTGGGTGCTGTGGCACGACGCCTGCCCACGTGGCGGCCATGCGCGCGTCGCTCGACAGGATGCTCGCGGCGCGGCCGGGATCGGCCGTGGAACCCCCATCCGACAGCGAGGAGCCGGCCCGGGCCCACGAGGTTCCCCGAACGGGCGGCATCGAGATCTCCTCGGCCGAATCCCCGGAGCCCACGGGCCTGGCCAGGGCCCTCGCCTCCGGGCGGTTCGTGGTGAGCGTCGAGATCGACCCTCCACGGTCCGTGCGCATCGACCGCACGCTGGAGGCCGCGCGGCTCCTCCGGGACGCGGGCGCGGACCTCGTGAACGTGAGCGACAGCGCGATGGCGCGCGTCCGGATGGGGGCCATGGCCGTCGCCTTCGCCATCCAGCGCGATGTCGGCATCGAATGCCTGGTGCACGTCACCACGCGCGACCGGAACCTGATGGCGCTCGAGTCCGAGCTGCTCGGCGCCCATGCACTGGGCATCCGAGACGTCCTGGCGCTCACGGGCGACCCGCCACGCGTGGGCGACTACCCGACCGGCACGGGCGTCTGGGACGTCGACTCGGCCGGGCTGATCGGGATCCTGGCGCGGCTGAACCGCGGCGAGGATCCCGCCGGAGGCCCGATAGGGGCACGGGCGGGGTTCACCATCGCGTGCGCCCTGGATCCGACGGCCTCGGACCTCGACCACGAGCTCGGCCGGCTCGAGCAGAAGCTGGCGGCCGGCGCCCACCTGGTCATGACCCAGCCGATCTACGACCGGAGCCAGTGGGACCGGCTGGCGGAGGGGATCGAGCGACGGTGGGGCACTCCGCGGCTGCCCGTTCCGATCCTGGCCGGCGTCCTGCCGCTCCACTCGTCGCGCCACGCCGAATTCCTGCACAACGAGGTCCCGGGAATCACGATCCCCGATCGGATCCGGGCGGCCATGCGCGCCGCCGGCGATCGCGGTGCCGGGCTCGGCCTCGAGCTCGCCATGGAGCTGCTCTCGGATCTCCGGACGCGCTCCGACGGGACCTACCTCATGCCCAGCTTCGGGCGGTACGAGATGGCCGCCGAGCTCGTCCGTCGCATCCGCTCGACCGACGTGGACACGCGCCGCGCCCCGGCCGACGGACGGGCCGCCCAGCCTGACACGGGCGCCGACAGGCCACCGTGCCGACACGGGCGCCGGGCCGGGCCCGGAAGCGGCCACGACCGACGCCCGGGAGAGCCGCCCGGTGAGCGGCGGGCCGGCGGGGCTCGGAGCGTGGCAGGAGATCGGTCCGGGCGTGTTCCGCAGGCGGTACGCGTCGTTCGACCAGGGCATCTGCGCCGTCGTCGGTGACGGCGAGGTCCTCGTGGTCGACACCCGCTCCACCGCGGAACAGGCGCGCGAACTGCTCGACGACCTGCACCTGCTGACGCCGCTCCCCGTCCGCACCGTCGTCAACACGCACGTCCATTTCGACCACACCTTCGGCAACGCCCAGTTCGCGGACGCGGCGATCTGGGGGCACGAGCGCTGCGCCTCCGATCTCGTGCACCACGGCACCGAGCGGCGCGACAGGATCGTGACGTGGGCACGCGCCGCCGGCCCGGAGGCGGCCGGACTGGCGGAGGAGCTGGCCGCCGTGCGAATCGTCCCGCCGGAACACCTCGTGGACGACGAGGGCGCGATCCTCGACGTGGGCGGACGGCTCGTGGAAGTCCACTTCCTCGGACGCGGCCACACGGACGCCGACCTTGTCCTGGCCGTTCCCGACGCAGGCGTCGTGATCGCCGGCGATCTCGTCGAGGAAGGGGCTCCGCCGTCGTTCGACGACTCGTTCCCGCTGGAGTGGCCCGGCGTGCTGGACCGCGTGGCCGCGCTGGCGGAGAGCGTTGCGCTCCCCGGGCACGCCGCCGTCGTCGCCCCGGGCCACGGCGCCGCGGTCGACGTCGGGTTCGTCGAGCGACAGGCGAAGGACCTGCGCGAGATCGCGCGGATCGTGCGCGAGGCGTACGAGGCAGGCATCCCGGAGGCGGAGGCGGCCGGCCGCCTCGGGCTCCCGAGGGAGGCCGCCGAGGCCGCGGTCCGCAGGGCCTGGGCGCAGCTGGCGGCCGGTTCCTGACGGCCGGGACGGAGGGATACCGCCCGCTCGTCGTACACTCAGGCCATGGGCGCCGTCGACACCATGGACGTCTTCTTCGAGCGGATCAACGATGGCGATCGTGAGTCAGCGGTCCGTCTTTTCGACGAGAAGGCGGAGATGCGGATCCACGTGCTCGGCAACGTCCGCGTACTGCGCGGCGAGCAGATGGCCGGATGGTTCCTGCGGGCGGACCGGGGCATGAAGATGCTGCCGGGTGACGGCCGCGACCTCGGCAACACCTTCGAGTGCAACCTGCTCGTCGTCCGGCCGGGCGCCCAGTCGCAGGAACTCGACGCCACGTTCCGCGTCGAGGCAGGGAAGATCACGGCGATCAACTTCGCGCCGCGCTGACCGCGGACTCCTTCGGGGCGGCGCTCCTGTTCGCCGATTGCGCGCCGCGGCGTGGGCGACCGCGTGGGCCGCCGCGAACGACCGACCGATCCCTCAGGGCGCGGCTGTGCCGGCGGGTGACGGACCCGTCGCGCCACCGGAGCTCGCGCCCTTGACCGGGATCGTGATCCGGTCTCCGATCCCGAGCTTGTTCTCGTTCTTGATCTGCGGGTTCGCCTTGAGGATCTCCGAGATGGTCAGGCCGTACTTCGTGGCGATCCCCGACAACGTGTCGCCCTGGGCCACGGTGTAGACGAACGGCGTCGGCTCCGGGGGCGGCGTGGGAGCGACCGAGACGCTGGGGGCCGCCGACGCAGTCGGCAGGGGGGTCGCGGCCGGTTGCGCTCCGAAGAACCCGGGCAGCAGCGTCGGAAGCAGGAACAGGAGGAGCGCCGCGACCACGAGAGCCACGAGGCCCAGCCACAGGCGCGGGAGGTGCGGCAGCCCGGCCGGCATGTGCAGAGTGGGATAGGACTCCCGACGGAGGGGCCGCTCCCAGTCGGGACCGACTCGTGCGCCGCGCGCCGCCGGAGCGCGACCACCGCCCCGCAGGTCGGGTCCGATCGCGGGCGTCACGTCCCGGGCACCCTCCGCTCGGCGTGATGATGTCGTGCCTTCGGGACGTGGGGCCCGACCCGGGCGCGGGGTGCCGTCCGGTCGCAGATCGGGGCTCGGGCGGCCGGGGGTGCCCCGGTCCTGGGCGGCTCCGGACCGGCGGAAGTCCATGCCGGCGCCTCGGTCCATGCCGGCGTCTCGGTCCATGCCGGCGCCTCGGTCCATGCCGGCCTCGCCATGCCGGCGCCACGGTCCACGGACTCGCGCTCGGGGAACGCGCCGCCGTCCACGATCGTGCCCCGGACGGCCGGCCTGCCGCTGCCCGATTCGAACCGGTCTCCGGCCCCATCTCGCGGGCGACCCGGGTCGTCATCCGGCAGATCCCACGGCCGCGCCCTGGTGCCGGAGCCCTGGTCCGCCCCGCTCGACGCCCGCCGTGACAGGAACGCCGGAAGGTCGTCGCCCGACGGGGCCGAGGGTCGGATCGCCGCCGCGCGGCCGTCGGCAGCGCGCGCAGGCAACTCGGGTTCGGGCAGCCCGCCGGCAGCCGGAGCGCCGTGACTGCCCTCGGACGCGCGCGTGACCCCGGGTGCCCGCTCCGGGGCACCGCTCGCCCCTTCCGCGGGAGTCGCGCCGAGCCAGGGCGGAGGGGCGGCCCAGGTCCGGCCGTCTCCCCAGAGCGTCGGCTCCTGCGGGGCCTCTCGATCGCGCACGTCGTCGCCGCGCCACACCACGGGCTCTTCGTCCGGGGCAGCCACCGGCGAGCCCGACACGCGCGCGCCCTCCAGGGGTTCCCGCGGCGCCCCCCCGCCGACCACCCGCGCCGCCTCGCGCTTCGCCCAATCCTGGAACGTCGGGCATGCGGCGAAGGAGGGGGTGAGGCAGTACTCCTGCTGGTGGGCGATGGCGCGCGGCGCCGGTTCGGGCTCCGCGTAGCAGCGGTGCCGCCGGTCGGGCACGTCGATGCGCATGTCGCGGTCACCGGCCAGGGCCAGGAACGGGCAGGCAAGCAATCCCTCCGCGCCCCCTGCTCGGCGATCTTGCATGGCCGCATCATACCGGGACCCGGCCCGTGCAGGAGTGCACGACGCCGGGCTGTCACGGCACCCCGAGGGCGAGCGTTCCGCTGCCTGCATCGCCGAACCGGAAGCGGCGCGAAGGCACGCCTGTCTGCACGGGGCGGCGGTCCGTGGCACGATGGGCCGGTCCAGCGTACGGAATTCGGAGGAGTCGATCGTGCTTCGAGATCGTCTGGTCGCGGTCGTCCGCCCGCGTCACGCCGTCCACGCCCACTGCGACATCCCCTGCGGCATCTACGATCCGCACGGCGCCGAGATCGGTGCCCGGACCGTCGCGCGCATGGTCGAGCTGATCAACCAGAACCAGGGCACGGAGCTGGCCCAACGGAACCAGCTCGTCCGGTGCGTGGCCGTCAAGGAACAGCACGCCGAACTCGTCAAGCACGAGGTGCGCGTGATCTGGGGGGACTACTTCAAGCCCGAGCACGTGGAGAAGTACCCGCAGCTTCACGACCTCGTGTGGCGGATCATGAAGCAGGCCGGCAAGTGCAAGCAGAGCGTGGACGCGGATGCCGCCGCGGAGCTCCAGGCCCTCGTCAAGCAGTTCGCCGACATCTTCTGGGAGACGAAGGGCGGGCGCCCGCAGGCCTGAGCGCAGGCCCGGATCTCGCTCCCGACGGCGCTCCGTGACCGCCACGGGCGACGACGTCCGAAACGCCCGGTTCCGGGCGGGGGTTCGCGTCGGCATAGGGTTGGCCGCCGCCGGCTTCGCCGTCGTTCCCCCGTTGGCCCGGCTCGTGCGCAGCTGGCCGTTCCGGAGCGCGGTCCTCGGAAACAGCATGCGGCCCGGCCTGCTCCCGGGGGACTGGCTGCTGGTCGATCCGCGGGCGTTCGCGTCCAGGCCGCCACGGCCCGGCGATCTCGTCGCCGCCCTCGATCCCACCGAGCCGTCCCGCTGGCTGGTCAAGCGGGTCGGGGCGGTCGCGGGCGACGGCCGCATCGAGTTGCTCGGCGATTCGCCGGAGATGTCCACGGACTCGCGGTCCTTCGGCCTCGTGGATCCGGGAGCAATCATCGGGCGCCCGTGGGCCCGGTACTGGCCCCCGGCCAGGATCGGCCCGATCCGCTGACGGGCCGCGGGCGCGGGAGAACCCCGCCACGGTGCCGCACGGCCCGCGCGTTGCCAACCTCCGGCGCACGCCCGGCGCGCATTCCCGCGTAGCATGGTGGGCACGGCGAGGTGCCCGAGTGGTCCAAGGGGGAAGGCCCGCAAAGTCTTCATTCGCTGGTTCGAATCCAGCCCTCGCCTCCATCGACCCTCGCCGCCTGCCGCACGGCGCCAAGCCCGGGTGCCGGCCGCCGGACTCGCGCGACGCCCCGCCGTCGAGTGCCGGCGAGACCGCGCCCGGTGGATAGCCGGCGACACCGCGCCCGGGTAGACAGGCGGACGCGAACGCACGAAGGACGAAGATGACCGGACCCGACCCGCGTCCCTCCTGCGACCCGACCCAGCCATGGGCCCCCGCGCCCATGCCGGCGCTGCGGTCCGGCCCCCCGTTCCTGATGGCTGCCTCGATCGAGCGCGAGCCGGAGCTCGCCGCCCGGCTGCTGTCCGATCCCGCCGCCTCCACAGCCGCCGCCGAGATCGCACGGCTCCTCCACGCGGGCGCGACCTCGGGATGGCCCGCCGCCGTGGTGGGTTGCGGCACGTCGGAGCATGCGGCCATGGCCGCCGCGGCCATCTGGCGCGACGCATGGCGCGGGATGGGACTGCCCGGCCCCGGTCCCGTCGCCCGGCAGGCCTTCGAGGCCGCGCTCGACCCCTGGCCCGGAACGCTCGTGGCCATCACGCACGAGGGCGGGTCGGCGGCGACCATCGACGCGATGGACGCCGCTCGCGACCGGGGGGCGACGGTGAGCCTGATCACCGCCGCCGCGAACAGTCCGGCCGCCGGAGCGGCCGATGCCCGTCTCTGCACCGGGCCGATGGACCTGTCCTGGTGCCACACGATCGCGTACGTGATGCCGATCGTAGCCGCCATCGCCGTGGCCGACCGGATGACCGGCCGGACGACCTCCGCGGCCTCGGTCCGCGCCGCGCTCGACGCCGGCCTCATGGCCGGAGATGCGGCGGCGGCGCTCGGCCGGACGCTCGCCTCCAACCGGTCGCTCGTGGTCGTCGGCTCCGGCGTCGATCGCGGCGCCGGTCGGGAGCTGGCGCTCAAGATCGAGGAAGCAGCCTACGTGCCCACCGCGTTCCGCGACCTGGAGACGCTCCTCCACGGCCACCTCCCCTCGATGGACGTCGGGACCGGCGTGGTGCTGGTGCTCGCCGACGGCGACGGGCTCGAGAGGCGCGCGGCCCGCGCCCGACAGGCGCTGTCGGCGGTGGCACGCATCGGCGTGCGATGCGGGGCCATTCTGAGCCATGCGGCCGCCGCCGCGATCCCCGCGTCGCTGACGCCGGCCGGCCGCGTGGTGGCGGGCCTGCCGGACGATCTGCCGGGCCCCGCCGCGGCGCTGCTCGCCAGCGCGATCCCGCTCCAGCTGACGACGTACCACCTGGCGCTCGCGCTGGGCACGAACCCGGACGTGCTCCGGCGCGAGCACGCTCCCTACCGGGCCGCCGCCGAGGTGGCCGAGGCGCCTTCGGACGAGGTCGCGGGCACGGACGAGATCGCGGGCAACGCGGGCGAGGGCACGGCGTACCCCGGTTCCTGACCGGGCGCGTCAGCGCTCCGGAGCAGGCGCCTACCCGAGGCCGAACAGCGCGCCGAGCTCGTGCACCATGTCGAGGTCGCGCGGCAGCAGGTCCTGGAGCATGATCCGTTCGGCACCGGCGGCCTCGTAGCGCGCGACCTGCTCGAGAGCCTCATCGTGGGTGCCGACGATCCACCGGGGCCGCCGCTCGGCCAGCCAGCCCTCCGCGCCGTCGGGGTCGCGTCCCAGCATGGCGAGAAGCGCACCCACGCGATCCGAGAGCTCGCGCTGCGTGGGCGCGACGAGCACGCCGGCCATCACGGAACGGACCATGCCGTCGGGGTCGCGGCCGATCTCCTCGCACGCCTGTCTCACGCGCCCGAAGCCATCCCGGACCGCGTCCGGTGCGGCGCTCGAGATGTTGAACTCGTCCGCCCACCGGGCCGCCAGGCGTGCCGTTCGCGGCTTCCCCTCGCCCCCCACGATCAGGTTCGGATGTCGCCGGCCCGGCCTCGCCACGGGAAGTGGGACCAGCCTCGCCTCCCGCACCTGCCAGTGGTCTCCCTCGAACGACCAGCCCGCCGGCTCGGTCCACATGCCGTGCACGATCTCGAGCTGCTCCTCGAGCATGTCGAAGCGCGTGCGCAGGTCGGGGAACGGGAGACCGTACTCGGCGTGTTCACGCTCGTTCCAGCCGGCACCCAGGCCGACCTCGACCCGGCCGCCGCTCATCTCGTCGACGGTCGTGACCACCTTGGCGAACAGCCCGGGCGACCGGAACGTGACGGGCGAAACCAGGACTCCGAGACCGATCCGCCGGGTCTCGCGGGCCAGGCCTGCAAGCGTCGTCCACGCATCGGTGGTCGGAAGGCCGGATTCGCCCGGGAAGCTCGTGTAGTGGTCGGAGCGGAAGAACGTCTCGAATCCGGCCGACTCGGCCGCTCGCGCGATCGCGAGCAACTCCTCGTACTCGAGCCCCTGCTGAGGCTCGGTCATCAGTGCGAAGCGCATCGATTCCCCCGTCAGGTGGCCGCCCCGCGGCCTCCGCGGCGGCCGCTGCTCGTCCAAGTATGTCCCGGAGGGCGGATCGGGCGCACGCGCGAGTCGGGGCGAGTGCTGTCAGGCCGACGGCGTCGTTCCGGACCCCCACATCGGCTCGCCGGGGCCCGCCGGCCGCATCCGCCCGAGCATGCGCCGCGCGATCCAGATCGCCGGAAGCGCGACCAGCAGGACGACGAGCAACACGGGGACCCCGACGATGCCCAGCCAGATCACGACCGACACGATCCCCTGCCCCATCTCGATGAGCTGCGCCGTCGCCTGGTCGACCTGGGCTCCCGGATTCCACCCGGAGGTGGCCGTGGTCACCGCCACGACGGGCGTCTGGAAGACGACCGTGAGCGTGCTCAGCGCCGCCTGCTGCTCGAGGTGCTGCTTCTCGGTCGTCAGCTGCTCGATCTGACCCTGCACGTTCGTCAGCTGCTGCTGGACGTCCAGCACGTCGGGGATCTTCGTCGCCCTCGCCATGATCGCCTGCAGCGCCGCCTCGGTCACCTTCAGGTTCGCGATGCGGGCGCCGAGATCCATGACCTGCCCGGTGACCTCGACGGCCCCTGTCTGCTCCTTCTCGACCCTGGTACCCACGGCCCGGACGCCGTCCAGCGCACGATCCCAGCCTGCGGCGGGAATGCGGTACGTGACGGACGCCACCTGCTGGTCGCCCTGGCCGGAACGATCGGATCCGCTGACGTAGCCGCCGACGGCCGCCACGGCCGCCTGGGCCTTGAGCAGGGCCGTGTCGAGGTCCGTCACGTCGAGGACCATGGATCCGGTCTTGACGATGAGCGCCTGGTCGGGCGCGGGAACCGCATTGACGGCTTCGCCGGACCCGGAACCGGACGTTCCGGTCGAGCCGGCGTTGTCTGCGGCGCGCTGCGCATCGACGGGTGCCGGCGCCGCGGCGGCCGCCGATGGGAGTGCCAGGGACTGTCCCGTGGCTCCCCCGGGCGTTGCCGCGCTGCTGGCGCACGCGGCCACGACCAGCGCGACCACGAGGATCCCCCCGGCCGCGAACCACTTGTGCCGCGCCATCGCGATCGCTCCTTCCTAGGGCGGGAAGCCCGCTCGTGTCCCGAGGACGCCGTCGACCGGGTCGGAGTTCCCGGGGTGGCGCGCGGCCTGCAGCGGCCATGGGGAGCGACCGCCTCCGGACACCTCGGATCCGGTCCCGGGAACCACATTCCGGATGCCGCTACGATTCGGCCATGCCGGATGACAACGCTCCCGCCCTCTGCCCCATCCCCGCACGACTGGTGGCGGCCGGCGCCGGATCGGCCGAGTTCCGGCCGCTGCTGGACGTGGCCGGCCTGTTGCCGGGAGAGATGCGGCGGATCTCCTTCGGCGACCTCGACCTGCTGGTCGCGGCGACGTCCGCAGGTATCGTCGTGACGGACGACCGGTGCCCGCACATGTCGGCGCCGCTCTCGCTGGGCACGCTCGACGGCTGCATCGTGGCCTGCGTCCTGCACCGTGGAGCGTTCGACCTGTCGACGGGCGAGACCGCGACGTTCCCGACGACGGGCGGCCTCGACGCCGACGGCATGCACCATGCGCCGTGGGCCCCGGCCGGCGCACCCCCGAAGCCCGAGCCGTCCGAGTCGAAGGCCACCGCACGGGCTCTCACGCGGACGCGGCGCCTTCGCTTCTACCCGGCCCGGATCCGGGACGGCGTCCTCGAGGCGCGCGTCCCCGACGGGCCGCACCTCGTCGAGGCCTGAAGAGCCGCCGCCCGGGCCGTTCACGCCGCCGCCCGGAAATCGACCTCCCGGCGGCTGCCCCGGCCTGACACGCGGTCCCTATCATCTGGGCATGGCGGACCCCGGCGACACGAACCCGACCCACGAGACGAACGCGGAGATCACCGACAGCGCGCAGGCAGGTGCCGTGCCGGTCGGAGGCGGCGAGGGCGACGTGACTGGCCCCCCGGCTTCGGCGGACGGAGCCGACCGGCAGCAGGCGCCTCAGACGCAGCAGGCCTCTCCGACGAGCGCGAGTGGAGACGCGGCGCCGGCCGCCGCAGGTGGAGACGCGGCGACCGCGGCCGCCGCATCCGGCCCGTCGTACTGGCTCGCGTCGACGGAGGCGGGAGCGCCGACAGTCCACGAGACGCCCGAACCACCCCCGGCCGGCCCGCGCCCGACGGCAGCGCCCAACCCGATCTCCGGGATCCGGTCCGGTACGGCTCCCGAGGGCCCGCCCCCGGAGGACGAGCCCCGCCGTCCGTCGATCGTGCCGCGTATCGCCGCCGTCCTCGTCATGCTCGTGTTCGCCGCCGCCCTCGGGTACGGCCTCGCGTTCCTCTCGGCCCAGCTCGTAGGCCAGACCGGATCGAGCCAGCCCACGGTCGGCTCCACGCCGTCCGCCGCCACGTCGGTCGCTCCGAGCGGCACGAGCGCGGGTACGGCCTCGCCGACGGCGCCTGCGACAGCCGCGTCGTCATCGGCTTCCGTCGTGGTGTCGCCGTCAGTCGCCCCGCGAACCGCTCCGGCGGCGTCGGCCCGCTTCCACGTCGTCGCCCGGGGCGAGACGCTCACGTCGATCGCCGCACGGTACGGCGTCAGCGTCGGGGCACTGGCGGCGGCGAACGGAATCACGGATCCCAACACGATCTACGCGGGACAGCGGCTGGTGATCCCGGGCCCCTGAGCACGGGCCGGGCCGTTCCGCGCAGGCACCGCGGAGCACGAAAGTTGCCAGAGACATGACCCGAGGGGTATGGTGCGCGCCATGCTCCGCCGCCTGGCGGCCGGGTCGAGTGCGTTTGCGCTCGTCCTGCTCCTCGTCGGGCCGGCCGCACCCGGCGTCGCCATCGCGGCGCCACGCACGTGCACCGGCTGGACGAGCGAGTATGTCGCCCCTCCGACGATCCGCGTCTATCGCACGGTCGGCCCCGCAAGGGGCACGGTCCAGGTCGTGCCGTTCCGGCAGTACGTGACCACGGTGCTCTCGGCCGAGTTCGGCGCGGCCGCCCCGACCGAGGCCCTCCGGGCCGGCGCCGTCGCCGTCAAGGACTACGGCTGGTACTACACGCTCGTGTGGCGAGGGCACTCCGCGCCCGGCGGGCATGGCTGCTACGACGTCGTCGACGACACGTGGGACCAGCTGTACTGGCCGGAGCGCTATCGCCCGTCCGAGCGCGACGTGCAGGCGGTGCTCGACACGTGGCCGGTCACGGTCCGGAAGAACGGCGCATTCCTGCTCACGGGCTACCGGCCGGGCGTCCGGGGCACGGCCTGCGGCAAGGACGCCGATGGGTGGCGGCTCTACCAGGCGAGCGCCTACCGGTGCGCGCTCGACGGCATGCTCTACCCGGCGATCCTTCGCACGTACTACGGTCCGCGGTTCCACATCGTGATACCCGGGATCCCCGACCCGAGCGGTGATGGGCTGGGCGAGATCGGCATTGCCGCGTCCGGGCCCGGCCCAACCGGGTCGCCCATTCCCGCCGCGCCGACGGCTCCGTCGGCGACACCGGCGCCCGAGGCATCGTCGAGCGTCCCGCCGTCGCCGGGCGCACCGGCTCTTTCGCCTTCTCCGGATACCCAGGCGACCGGATCGGCGGCCCCATCGACCCAGGCCCCGGCGGCACCGCCGTCCTCCTCGGAGCTGGCGCCGGCCAGCTTCTACGACGTGGTCTGGAGCCAGGCGCCGCAGGCGCCGTGGCAGCCCACCGGGGTCCCGGCCGGGACCTCGCTCGACCCCGTCACCACGCTGGACTGGGCATTCGCCGACGTCAACCACGACGGCCGGGCGGACGTGCTCCGACTCGAGCGACTGGGTACGGCCGGGTACCGCATCACCGTCGCGTTGTCCGCCGGCCACGGCCGGTTCGCTCCCGCGTCGACGTGGTGGTCGACATTCGGATCCGGCCCGAGGCTCGCGCCGGACGCCGCCGTGCAGCTTCTCGCGGGCGATTTCGACGGAGACGGCACGGCCGAGGCCGCCATTCTCGAGAGTGCCCCCGGTGCGGCGCCCGCGGCCGGCCCCGACGGCACGACGACGAACCCGGCGGTGGTGCCGCAGGCCAGGCTCTACGTCCTCCGGCCCGCCGGCGACTCGTTCGGGTCGGCGCGGATGGCGTGGTCCGGACAGCTCGACGTGGGTCACGCGCAGGCGTTCGCGGCCGACGTGACCGGCGACGGACGGGCCGACCTGGTAGTCGCCTCCGACCTCTTCCCCGGCGGACTCCCGGCCGGCACACCGGCGCCGGGATCGACCCCGGCTCCGGACGCGAGCGAGGTCCCGGTCGGCATCCGGTTCCTCGTCGCGGCCGCGCAGGACAACGGCACCATGGGTGCCCTCGAGCGGTGGGCCGACGTCACGGGGACCACCCGATCGCAGACGCAGGTGGCGGTGGGCGACCTGAACCGGGACGGCCGGTCGGACGTGATCGCGCTCGAGTCGATCGGGACAACCGGGAGCCGCATGGTCGGCCTGCTGTCCGATGGCAGCAGGTTCACCCCAGAGTCGCTGTGGTCGTCGGACTCGTTCCGCGCGAGTGCGGCGAAGATCGCGGCGGCCGACCTGAACGGTGACGGGCGCGCGGACGTGGTGGTCCTGTACGACGTGGGCGCGGCGGGGACGCGCCTCTTCCAGTTCCTCTCGACGGGGTCTTCGCTCAGGCCCGGGACGCGGGTGCTCGACCCGGCGCTCGACTGGAACCAGCTCCAGCCGTTCTGATCCAGGCTCCCCAGGCGGTCTCATCGGGCCCCGCCGTGAAGGCGTTGCCCAGGCGCACCAGCGGGAGTCGCAGGAGCGCCGGATCCCCGAGGAGCCGCTCGAACAGCTCCTCGTCGCCGAAGCGGATGTAGGCCAACCCGAGGTCCCGGTACCGCCGGCCCTCGGCATCCAGCAGCGCCCGGACGCCGAGCCGCTCCGCGAATTGGCGCAGTTCACCGAGCGCGGGCGGGCGGACCGCGACGTCGACGAAGTGCACGTCCACGCGGCGTTCCTTGAAGAACCGCAGGGCCTTCTGGGTATCCCGGGAATCGCGGCGGCCGAAGACCTGGACGGAAAGCGGGGCGACCGCTGGCATGGTGTGTCCCCGGAGCGGGCCTACAGCTGCCCTACCGGGCCTCCACGTCGATGCCGTGCTGGGCCAGGCCCTGGCGCACGCCCTCGAACCCCTGCGAGGTCGGCCCCGAGGAATCGTGCTCCTCGAACGCGACCCCGGACCCCTCGAGCGCAGCGCGCGTCCCCTCGTCGTCCGAGGTCGTGAGCATCAGGGCGCCGTCCGTGTCCTCTGCCACACCCACGATGCCCGTGATGTTGATCCCGCGATCGCCGAGGGTCGAGGCCAGCCGACCGAGCGCGCCGGGGCGATCGTCCAGCCGGACCGTGAACCAGGTCGCCATGCCATCCTCCCTGCCTGCTTCGCCCGCGGTCAGGATACCTCCCGAGCCCTGCCAGGCGGCTCGTCGCTCGCTGTGGCACCATCGTCCGGCGCAGGGTGCAGCACTCCGGCAGAGTGGCGCGCCCGCGGCCTTCATCTACCCCGACAGGAGGAATGCGATGGCAGCCATTCGCCGTGCACACGCCGTGTGGCAGGGGGACCTCGCGTCCGGTTCCGGCAACGTCACTGCCTCGACGAGCCACGCGTTCGACGGCCTCCCGGTCACCTGGGCCTCGCGCACCGAAGAGGCCAACGGTCGCACGAGCCCCGAGGAGCTCATCGCGGCCGCGCACGCGTCCTGTTACTGCATGGCGCTCTCGAGCGACCTCGGCAAGGCCGGCCATCCCGCCACGGGGCTCGAGGTGAGCGCGACGGTCACGTTCGACCGCGTCGACGGGAAATGGAGCGTCGCGAGCTCCGCGCTCGAGGTCACGGGTGACGTGCCGGGCATGTCCGCGACGGAGTTCGAGGCGGCCGCCACCGCGGCCAGGGATGGCTGCCCGGTCTCTCGTGCGCTGAAGGGCAACGTCGCGATCTCGGTCCTGGCCACGCTCAGGGGCTGACGCTCGCGCCGGTCCGGACGGCAGATCCGAATCCGCCCGAACGCGCCGCCACGCCCGAGCCGCTCCGGACCCCCGGACGCATGCCACGCGCCCGAACCGGCCGGGCTCCCGGGCGCTCGCCCCGCGCCGCGGCCGCATGCCGCGCCGCGCCGCGCCCCTCGGCCGTGGCAGACTTCTCCGATGCGCATCGCCACCTGGAACGTCAACTCGCTCAAGCAGCGGCTGCCGAAGGTCACGGACTGGCTCGCCGCCAGCCGGGTGGACGTGCTCCTGATGCAGGAGACGAAACTCGCGGACGAAGCCGCCCCCGAGATGGCCTTCCGCATGGTCGGCTACGAGCTGGCTCACCACGGCGAGGGACGCTGGAACGGCGTGGCGATCGCGAGCCGCGTGGGGATCGCGGAGGTGCAGCGGGGCCTGGGCGCGGACCCCGACCCCGACGGAGCCCGGTTCGTCAGCGCGGTCTGCGGCGGCGTGCGGGTCGCCAGCCTGTACGCTCCCAACGGGCGGCTTGTGGGCAGCGAGTTCTGGACCGCCAAGCTGGCGTGGTACGCCCGTCTCAGGGCGTGGCTCGACCGACGCGACCCCGCCGAGCCGCTCGTCATCGGTGGCGACTTCAACGTGGCCCCCACCGACCTGGACGTCTGGAGTCCCGCCGCGTTCGCCGGTGCGACGCACGTGACCGTCGAGGAACGAGCCGCCTTCGCCTCGCTCCTCGAGTGGGGGCTCGTGGACGCGTATCGCCTTCACCACCCCGAGGGCGGCCGATTCAGCTGGTGGGACTACCGGGCCGGGTCGTTCCACAAGGGCGAGGGCATGCGCATCGATCATCTTCTCGCCACGCGGCCGCTGGTGTCACGGATCACCTCGGCGGACATCGACCGCGAGGCGCGCAAGAACCCCATCCCCTCCGACCATGCGCCGGTCGTGGTCGAGCTTGCGGACGACGCACCGGACACGGCCGGCGAGGCGGTCACGGCCAGTTAGCCGGGCACGGCCGGCGAGGCGGTCACGGCCAGTTAGCCGAGCACGGCCGGCGAGCCGGACACGGCCGACATCGAAACGGTCGCTCACGACGCGACGGCACTCCCCGCCTCCTGACGGATGGTGGCGCGCCCGGCGGCCACGGACGCAGGGCCGGCGCGATCCCGGCGGCCACGGAGCCGGGGCGGGGGAACCGCGGCGTCCCGGTCGCGGCGCGGACGGAAGGGCATGCGCCATCCGCGGCGGGCCGGAGGCCGCACTGGTATCGTGGCGCCCTTCGGCGCGGGCCCACGCCGGCAACGCCCCGGTACGACCCCGCACCCCCGACGAGGAGACAGTCCACATGTTCGGCCTGACACCCTGGCACCTCCTGCTCGTGCTCGGGGTTGCCCTGATCGTGCTCGGTCCGGGCAAGCTGCCGGAGACCGGTGCCGCCGTCGGCAAGGCCATTCGCGGCTTCCAGGATGCCGTCGCCGGTCGCGACGAGCCCATGCCGACGCCTGCCTCGACACCCGCACCGCCACCGGCCCCGGGCAGCCAGCCGTCCTCCGCTCCCGCCGCCTCGCGGGCCGCCAACGGCGAGTCGGGTGAGACGTCCGCCTGACCGCACCGCCTTCCGTGCCCTCCGGGCGAGGCCGCGCGGCGAGCCGATGTAGGCTGGACAGGCGATGAACCCGCTCGACGATTCCCCGGCCACCGGCGTGCCCGAGCCGCTCCGGCCCACCGACTCCCCCGACGGGCCGATCGGGCCCGATTCGGACACGACGGCGCCCCGAGACGCGGGCACCCCCTGGAACGACGCGAACGTGGAGGCATCCCTTCCGGCCGATCGGCCGTCGGACGGACACGTCCCGGACGAGCGTCCCGCGTGGCAGCCACTCCCGCAGGGCACGCAGGCATGGCAGCCGCCGCCGCAGTCCTGGCAGACCGTCACGCCCGGGTGGTCGCCGTCCGGGCCTCCGCCGCCGAGGCGCCTCCTCCGTGGCGTGGCGGGACTGCTCGTCGTGATCATCGTCGCCGCCGGCGGTTTCCTGGCCGGGGTCGGGTACGCCCGGGGTGGCCTCGTATCGGGAACGGCGCAGCTTTCCGCGTCTCCTCCCGCCGACGCGCGCACCCAGGTCGGGCTGCTGTACGAGGCGTGGAACCTCGTCGAGCAGCACTATGTCGACCGCGCGGCGTTGAACCCGACGCAGCTCACGTACGGAGCCATCCGCGGCCTGGTCCAGGCACTGGGTGACACCGGGCACACGGACTTCCTGACGCCGCAGGAGTCGGCCGCGCTCAATTCCGACCTCTCTGGCCAGTACCAGGGGATCGGGGTGGAGATCTCCATCAAGACCCAGGGTCCCTCGATCGTTTCGGTCTTCGAGGGGAGCCCGGCGCAGAAGGCCGGGCTGCGCGCCGGCGACCTGATCATCGCCGTCAACGGGCAGGACGTGACCGCGGATTCCTTCGACGGGCTCGCGAGCAAGCTCCGCGGCCCGAGCGGCTCCACGGTGCGCGTGACGGTTCTCGACCCCGGCGCGAGCGCGAGCCGCGTCGTGACCGTGACGCGCGGGCCCATCAACGTGCCCAACGTCAGCTGGGCCATGGTCCCCGGCACGCACATCGCCGACGTCCAGCTGCAGCAGTTCGCCCAGAACGCCGCGGCACAGCTGACGGCGGCGCTCAAGTCGGCGCGGGCCGCCGGCGCGACCGCCATCATCCTCGACCTGCGGGGAGATCCGGGCGGGTACGTGTCCGAGGCGGTCGGCGCCGCGTCGCAGTTCCTCCCGGCCGGAGACGTCGTCTTCATCCAGCGCGATTCCGCCGGCAAGGAGACGACGTCCAAGGCCCAGCCGGGCGGCCTCGCGACCACCATGCCGGTCGTGGCGCTGGTCGACAACGGGACCGCGAGCGCGGCCGAGATCGTGGCCGGCGCCCTGCAGGACAACGGCCGTGCGACGATCGTCGGCGTGACGACGTTCGGGACCGGCACGGTGCTCGAGAGCTTCAAGCTGAGCGACGGATCGGAGGTCCGCATCGGCGTCGCCGAGTGGCTGACACCGAAGGGTCACCAGATCTGGCACAAGGGCATCCAGCCGAACGACGTCGTCGCCCTCCCCTCGACGGCGTCTCCCCTCGCGCCCTCGGACCTGTCGCACATGACCGCGGCGAAGCTCGCCGCGAGCGGCGACACGCAGCTGCTGCGCGGCCTCACGCTGTTGTCGAAGCCATGAGCGGCTCCGCGGGCGATCCGGCCGGCATGCGCGGGGACGATCAGCGGGCGGGCGGAGCCGGCCCTGGCGACCACCATGCACAGGCTCCGGCGTCGATCCTGACCTGCGCCTCGTGCGGGACCAGGAACCGGATCAGGCCCAGCGCACGCGGGGTTCCGGTCTGCGCGTCCTGCAAGGCCAACCTCCCGTGGCTCGTGCATGCCGGCGACGCCACCTTCGACGCGGAGGCCGCGGCCCAGGTCGCGGTTCTCGTCGACCTGTGGGCACCGTGGTGCGGGCCGTGCCGGTTCGTGGCGCCCATCCTCGAGGAGCTCGCGCGCGAGTACGCGGGGAGGCTGAAAGTGGTCAAGGTCGACGTCGACCAGAACCCGGCGCTGGCCCAGCGCTTCCAGGCGTTCAGCATCCCCACGCTGGTCGTCATCCGCGACGGCCGCGTCGTCGACCGGATCGTGGGAGCGCTGCCCAAGCCGCAGCTCGCCGTCCGGCTCTCGCCGTACCTGCTCCGCGCCTGACGCGGGCCGCGGTTCGCCCTCGCGCCGGCCCGGACCCGGATCGACGTGGCACCGCTCGCACTCGCTCTCGCGCTGTCGGCGGCAATCGTCCACGCGACCTGGAACCTGCTGCTCGCGCGCTCGCGCGATCCGAGGATCGCGACCGCCATCGCGGCCGCGGTCTCCGTCACTGTGCCGCTGCCCGTGGTCGTGGCGACCTGGTCGACGACCCCCGGAGTGATTCCCCTCGCGGTCGCCTCGTCGGCGCTCGAGCTCGCCTACCTCGCGCTCCTCGGACTGGCATACGGCCGTGCCGAATTGAGCGTGTTCTACCCGCTGGCCCGCGGCCTCGCGCCCGTGCTCGTGCTCGTCCTCGCCGCGGCGGTCCTGAGGGTGCCGCAGTCGCCGGTGGCGGTGGCCGGCGTCGGCCTCGTCGCGGCCGGCGTGGTGCTCGTGCGCGGGACCGGGACCCGGGCGTCGTGGCGGGACCTGGCCCTGGCGCTGGCGATCGCGGCATGCATCGCGGGCTACACCACGGTGGACAAGGCCGGCGTCACGCACGCGACGCCGCTGGCGTACTACGAGCTGGTGATGGCCGGCCCCGCCGTCGTCTACCTCGCCGCGACGATGCGCGCACGGGGTGTGCGCTCGGTGCGCGCGGAGCTGGGCATCCCGGTGATCGCCGCGGGCCTGGGCATGTTCACGGCCTACTCGCTGGTGCTCGCGGCCCTGACGCTCGCACCGGCGGCACCCGTGGCGGCGGTCCGCGAGACGAGCGTCGTGCTGGCGACGATCCTGGGCGGCGTCTTCCTGTCCGAGCCGGTGGGCCCGCGGAGGCTGTTCGGCGCGGTCGTCGTGGCGGCGGGGATCGGCGCGCTCGCCCTGGCCTGAGTCGCCGGCCGGGCCGGACGGCCCCGGCCGCCGGTCCGGAACGCCGTGTCCACCGGGCTCTGCGCCGCCCATACTCGCCGCATGCCGCTGCGCGCCCAGGACCAGGATTCGTACACGAACGCCCCGGCCGTTCGGGGTATGGAGGCGGGAGTCCCGCCCGATCCCCGCCGGCCGCGGGAGCCCGACCTGTCCGGGCCGGGCATCGCCCGGGCGATCCTCGCGACCCCGATCGACGATCCGCTGGCCCATCTGTCCGGGCACACGAGCGCGCCCACCGTCCGCTGCGACGCGTGCGCGCACCGATGCGTCGTCCGCGAGGGTCGCTCGGGCATCTGCGGCGTCCGCGAGAACCGCGGCGGGACGCTCGTCAGCCTCGTCTACGGCGAGGCCGTCGCGACCCACGTCGAGCCCATCGAGAAGAAACCCTTCTTCCACGTGCTGCCGGGGAGCATGGCCTACTCGCTCTCGACGCGCGGCTGCAACTTCCACTGCCGCCACTGCCAGAACTGGGAGATCTCGCAGGCTCCGCGCATGGGCCTCCGCCTGCCGGCGCGATCGCTGCCACCCGCCCGAATCGTGCAGGAGGCGCTGGCGGCAGGGGCGCGAACCGTGGCCTACACCTACGTCGAGCCGACCGTCTTCCTCGAGTACGCGCTCGACACCGCGAGGCTCGCCCGCGCGGCGGGCCTGCTGAACGTGTTCGTGACGAACGGGTACGAGACACCGGAGGCCCTCGAGCTGCTGGCGCCGGTGCTCGATGCGGCCAACGTGGACCTCAAGGCGTTCGACGACCGCTTCTACCGGCGGATCTGCGGCGCCAGGCTGGAGCCGGTCAAGGAGACGATCGTCGCGATGCGCCGGCTGGGGATCTGGGTCGAGCTGACGACGCTCGTGATCCCCGGCGAGAACGACGACCCCGGCGAGCTGGCCGCGGCGGCCGACTGGATCGTGCGCGAGGTCGGGCCGGAGACGCCGTGGCACCTGAGCAGGTTCTACCCGGCGTACCGGATGGCGGACGTGCCCGTCACGCCCGTGTCGACGCTGCGGGACGCCGCGCAGATCGGGCGACGCGCGGGTCTGCGGCACGTGTACGTGGGAAACGTGCCCGGCGAGGACGACACGGACACGCGCTGCGCGTCGTGCGGCCATCTCCTGGTCCGGCGCGACGGGTATCGCGCCGCGCGCGTGGGGTTGCGAGGCGATGCCTGCGAGGCATGCGGCGCCCGGCTCGCGGGGGTGGGGATCGACGGGGCGGCGTGAGATGAGAGACGACGTGCGACCGCCCGCCCACGCCGGGTCCTTCTACCCGGCATCGCCCGAGGCGTTGCGCCGCCTGGTCGACTCGCAGCTGGCCGAGGCGGGCGGCACGCGGCCGGCGTCCGGCACGCGGCCGGAGTCCGGCACGGGGCCCGCGTCCGGCACGCGGCCCGGCTCCGGCATGCGACCCGCGTCCGGCTCGCAGCACGGGGCCGGCTTGCCCGGCGTCGCGAGCCCTGGCTTCCCCGGCTCGCGCGGCCCGGTTCCACGCCCGGTCGGGCTCGTCGTCCCGCACGCCGGGCTCGTCTACTCCGGGCGCGTCGCGGCGTCGGCCTGGGGGCTGCTGCGCGACGAGCCTCCGGACGTCATCGTGATCGCGGGCACGAACCATTACTGGCCGGGCCTGGAGGGTGTGGCGGTATGGCCGTCGGGCGCATGGGAGACGCCCCTGGGCGAGGTTCCCGTCGCCGCATCGCTCTCCGCCGACATCCTCGCGCTCGGCCACCCGTTCGAGGCCCTGCCCGCGGCCCACCGCCGAGAGCATTCGATCGAGGTCCAGCTGCCGTTCATCGCGCGGGCATGTCCGGGCGTGCCGATCGTGCCGCTCCTCGTGTCGTTCGCGTCGCCCGAGGCCGGGCTGTCGGCCGGTGCCGCGCTGGGTCGGCTGCTCGCAGGGCTCCGGTCGGGGGGCCTCGACGTGGTCCTGGCGGCCAGCTCCGACTTCGCACACTACCCGCCGGCGGCAGAGGCGGATGCCGTCACCCGGTCGCTCGTGCCGCCCCTGCTGGCGATGGACGGCCGGGAGCTCGCGAGGCGGGAGGAGGCCATCCGCCGGTCCGGAAGGGCGGGGCTCGTCTGCGGCATGTGCGGCATCGAGCCCGTCCTGTTCGCGGTCGGCGCGTTCGGCGCGATGGGGCTCGCGTCGGGCCGGCTGCTGGCCGCGGGCACGTCCGCCGACCTCCCGGGGGCCGATCCGGATCGCACGGTGGGATACGCGGCGATCTCGTTCGACGCGGCGCCGTCGTAGGCTCCACCGTCCTCGCCGCGGCTCCTGCACGGACCGCCACCTGCCGTTACCCTGCGTGAGTGTCACAGGAACGGGGGGTCACCGGGATCGTGCTCGCCGGAGGCGCGAGCTCGCGGTTCGGCTCCGACAAGCTCGCCGCCCGGATCGATGGCCGTCCGCTGCTGCAGCACGCCATCGACGCGGTCGCGCCGGTGTCCGACGAGATCGTCGTGGTGATCGGCCACGGACCCGAGCCGTCGGTCGAATCGTCCCGACCCGTGCGCATGATCCGTGACTCCGACCGGTTCCCCGGTCCCCGCGCGGGCCTGCTGGCCGGCGTCGAGGCAGCCGCGTATCCGCTGGCGGTCGTCGCCGGCGGCGACATGCCGTGGATCCGGCCCGCGGTCCTGCGGGCGCTGCTCGATCGCCTCGACGCGGACGAACGCGGCGCCGCAGCGCCCATCCTCTACGGCATCCTCCAGCCACTCCCCTGCGCGGTCCGCGTGGCCGCGGTCCGCGCGGCCCGCGGTCACCGCCGGGGATCGCTCCTTGCCCTGCTCGAGGCGGCCGGCGTGGCGCCGCTCGCCGAGCTGGCCTGGCGCGACGTGGATCCGTCGGGCGCCAGCCTGCAGGACGTGGACCGGCCCGAGGATCTTGCCGGCCCCGCCGACCTGCCGCTCCGTGGGTGGGTCGCGACGTGGGCAAAGCCGGCCGGACGCCGCCCGCTCGATGGAACGGTCGCGGCCGAGCGCGCAGGCACGGACGACGGGGCCGCCGGACCACCAGGCTCCTGATCCGTCAGGCTCCGGAGCGCCTCCCGCCCTGCTCGTCCGGTTCCCAGCGCAGGGTCATGGCCGCCGTCAGTGGCCGGCCCGGCTCGACCAGGACCTCGTCCTCGGGCAGCCAGTTACCGGCGTCCGGAGGCCCGGTCTGTGGCTCGACGCACAACCCGTGAGGCTGCTCGTCGTAGATCACCCAGTAGCGACATGCCGATTCCACCGACAGCCGCAGAAGGCCCGGCCACCGCAGGAGCGGCGCGTTCGGGAGGTCGGTGAACGTATCGTCCCACGGTCGCGGTACCGGGCGCGTCCTCTCGCCGGTGGGAATGCCCTCACGATCCCGCACGAGCATCCACCGCGGGTCCACCACGAGCTCGAGTGGCTCCGCCCCCTCGACCTGCCGGCGGAACCACGGGTGCCATCCCACCCAGGCCGGCATGGGCTCGTCCGCGTCCAGTGCCATCGAGAGGTGCAGTGCGGAGGACTCCAGCCTGAACCGCTGCACCACCCGCCCGCGGAAGGGCCACGGTGGCGTCAGCGGGGCGGCGAGGACGAGTTCATCACCGGTCGGGCGTGCCTGCCACCTCCCACGCCACCTCCGTCAGCGTGCCGTGGATGGCATGCGGAGGCATGCTGACCGGCAGGTGATATGTCCGGCCGCGGAACCGCAGGTCGCCCCGGCGGATGCGGCCGGCGTACGGCACCATGGGAAACGCGCCCCACCCGTACGGGCCTTCGGACGAGGTCACGAGCAGCTCGTGGCCGGCCACGGCCAGGGAGGCCAGGCGGCCCCCCTCCCGGGGCGCGACGGATGCGACGACGCTGTCGGTGCGCAGCTCCAGCCGCGCGGAGCGGTCGTCCGGGCCCCCGGCACCGTGCGAGACCAACGGCCACCTCCGCTCCTGCTATCCCTTGACGGACCCCCCCACGATGCCACGAACGAAGTACCGCTGCAGCGCGAAGAACACCGCCAGCGGAAGCGCCATCGACAGGAACGCGGCCGCCGCGAGGTACCACCAGCCGTTGCCGAAGTTGCCCACGAGGTTCGCCACGGCGATGGTGAGCGGTGCGTTCTGCGTGTTCGAGAACCCGATGTAGATCAGGGCGACCAGCAGGTCGTTCCAGACGAACAGGAACTGGAAGATCGCGAGAGCGGCGAGCGCGGGAACGCTCATCGGGATGGCCAGCCGGAAGAATGCCGTCACGGGACTGGCCCCGTCGATCGAGGCGGACTCGAAGACTTCGCGGGGCAGCCCGCCCATGTAGTTGCGCAGCAGGTAGACGGCGAACGGCAAGCCGTAGCCCGTGTGCGCCAGCCACACCGCGAGGAACTGGCCGTTCAGCCCGTTGTCGATGCGGATCGGCCCGAGGTCGAACCGGATCGACGCGTACAGCTGCAGGATCGGGATGAACGTGGTCTGCAGCGGCACGACGAGGAGGCCCACGATCGCGACGAAGAGGATGTTGCGCCCCGGGAAGTTCATCCAGGCGAACGCATACGCCGCGAAGGCGGCAACGAAGATCGGGATGATCGTGGCCGGAATGCTGATGAACAGGCTGTTGACGAAGCCCGACGCGATGCCGTTCTGGGCGAGCACGTGGGCGTAGTTCTCCAGCGTGACCTGCGACGGGTTGAAGATGATGGTCCACCAACCGGTCGACTGGACGGCCTCGGACGTCCTGAACGAGTTAATGAACAGACCGATGGTGGGGATCAGCCAGATGAGCATGAGGACGATGACGGCGACGTGTGTCGGCAGATGACCCAGGCGACGACGGAGCCCGCCCGTCGCGGTCCCTTCCGCCGGCCTCGTCGCGGCGACCGTGGTCATCGGATGGCCTCCTGAGCCTGGAAGCGACGGATGTTGAGCGCCATCACCGGGATGATCGCGATCATCAGGACGATGGCGATCGCGCTGCCGCGGCTGAAGTTGCCGAACAGGAACATCTCCTGGTACATCGAGTTCGCGATCACCTGGGTGTCGAAGTTCCCGTTCGTCATGACGTACACGATGTCGAATGCCTTGAGCGCCGTGATGACGATCGTCGTCGCGACGACGGCGAGCGTCGGCGCCAGCAGCGGCAGGATGATTCGGCGGAATACCTGCCATTCGGTCGCGCCGTCGACGCGGGCCGCCTCGAGCAGCTCGGGATTGATGCTCTTGAGCGCGGACGAGATGATGACCATGCAGAAGCCCGTCCAGGTCCACGTCATCACGAGGACGAGCAGGAAGGTGTTGAAGCTCCAGTTGCTGATGGTCAGGAACGGAACGGGCCCGATGCCCAGGGGAGTCAGGATCGCGTTGAGGGTGCCCGTCTGCGCTGCGCCCTGCGGCTGGTACTGGAACATGAACAGCCAGATGACGCTGGCGGCCGTGCCGCTGATGGCGAGCGGCATGAAGATCACGGACTTCGCCACCGGCTCGTAGCGGACGCGATCCACGAGGATCGCGATGAGCAGGCCGAATCCGACCGCGAGCACGGTCAGGCCCACCACCCAGATCAGGTTGTTCTTCAGGGCGCTCAGCGTGCCGCTGTCCCCGAAGAACCAGGCGTAGTTGCTGAGCCCTACCCATTTCGTGCCCAGCGAGTTCTGCAGGCTGCGGACGGCCGTGCCGATCGTCGGGTAGACCAGGTAGACGAACAGGAATGCCAGAGCGGGCGCGAGCCAGAGCCACGGCCGGATGCGTGGCTGCATCCGCCCCGGGAAGATCCGGAGGACCTGCTCGGTGGCCATGATGTAGCCGATCAGGACCGCGGGGACGCCCACCACGACGACCACCGCGGTGATCAGCCGAGGATCCATCGGTGTGCCTCCGGTGCTAGAGGTGCGCGGGCGGGGCGACGTGCCCCGCCCGCGGATTCGAGCAGATGGACGTTACTGCCCGTACGAACTCGCCTGCACCGAGTCGAGGTTCTGCAGGATCGAGTCGAGCTGGCCCGGGTTCTGGATGTACTTCAGCAGACCCTGGTAGAAGGCGGTCTGCATCGGCGTCGGCATCTGGTCGGACGCGTCGAAGACGAACGACGTCGCGCCCGAGAGGATCTGGCCGAGCCGCTGGTTCATGGCATTGGGGTAGTTGGCAACACCCTTGTTCGCGGAGAGGAACTCGCCCTGGCCGACGAACAGCGTCTGCGCCTGCGAGCTGACGAGGTACTTCATGAGCGCCGCGGCCTGCGGCGTGTTGTGGAAGGCACCGAACAGGTCACCGCCGCCCTCGACGGCGCCGGCGTACTGCGCGGTGATCGACGGGAACGGGAAGAAGTTGTAGTCGGTGAGCTTCGTCTGGTTGGCGAACGCGCCGAGCCCCGTGATGAAGCTCGCCTGGTGCAGGAACAGGCAGCCGGGCGGCGTCGTGAACAGCGGGTCGCCTGCGTTGGCGAAGTTGGCCGTGAGCACGCGGTTCGCGCCGCCGTAGCTCTGCGC
Organism: uncultured Chloroflexia bacterium; assembly: GCA_963757865.1. Classification (GTDB taxonomy): domain Bacteria; phylum Chloroflexota; class Limnocylindria; order Limnocylindrales; family CSP1-4; genus JAJYNJ01. The sequence goes on along the minus strand of CAVWSU010000013.1, from coordinate 51,113 downwards.
GACCATCTGCCCGAGCTGCTGCCAGTCGGCCTTCATGCCCGGATCGGTCCACTTGACCTTGCCGGCCCACCAGTTGTTGTAGTAGGTCGGGCCCTGCGTGTGCAGGACGAACGATTCGAGCACGTCGGTGGCCGGCCAGCCGGACGCCGCGCCGGACTCGACGCTGAAGCACCAGGGCGCCTGCGCCTTGCTCTTGTCCTGGGTGATGAGGGTCTGGAGGTCGCTCCACGTCTTGGGCGGGTTACTGGCGAGGTCGCCCACGATCTTGGGGTCGTACCAGATCTGGCCCTTGGCGGACACGTCGAGGAAGACCCCGACGAGCTTCCCGCTGACGGTCCCGAGCTGGACGAGCGACGCCGGGGTCTGCGACTGGTAGGTGCTCATGTCGAGCATCGTCGAGAGATCCTGGAGCTTCCCGGCGGCAGCGTACTGCTGCATCTGCGCCGGCCCGGGGATGCCGGCGATGTCGGGCAGCTGGCCCGACGCGATGCCGGTCGTCAGCACGGCGGGCTCGTCGCGCGTGCCCGTGTAGTTGACGGTCACCCCGGTGGCGTCCTCGAACGGCTTGACCATCGCGAGGAACTGGGCCTGCTCCGTGCCGCCCCACTGGGCGAGCACGCTCACCGAACCGCCGATGTTGCCGAGCGTCTTGGCGTACGCCTGGGCGGCTGAAATCGATGTCGCGCTGTACGACGGCGCCGGCACCGCGGACGCTGCAGCCGACGCCGCGGGCGCGGATGCTCCGGCGGACGCGGCCGCCGCCGATGCCGCAGCCGACGCAGGCGCGGCCGACGCCGGGGCTGCCGCCGACGGCGCGGGCGTGGCGCCCGAGCCGCAGGCTGCGGCGACCAGCATCACGGCAGCAATGGCCGCCGTGACACGGATCTCTCGCGATCTTCCCTGGATCACGCGCGTGCTCCTTTCGTGTCCGGCCTCACGCCGGCCCAACCTCAGACCGGGCCGGCATGGCCCGGACCAGCTTCGCCGGCGGCTTCCCGCCGGCTTCCCCACCGTGCGGACCCGGTGACGAGCCACGCACGACCAGCTGGGTCTCGAGTACGGATCGCGCCGGCACGGGCCGGCCTGCGATCCGGTCCATCAACGCCCGGCCCACGCTGAAGCCCAGCTCGTAGGCAGGAAGATGGACGGTGGTGAGCGGCGGATCGAAGTTCGCCGCAAGGGGGATGTCGTCGAAGCCCACGATCGCGAGCTCTTCGGGCACGCGGATGTGGCGGGCGCGCGCCGCGCCGATGACGCCGAGCGCGACCACGTCGCTGGCCGCGAAGACGGCGGTCATCCGGCAGCCCCGCCGGATGAGCCGGTCCATGGCCGCGTGCCCGCTCGCAGCGTCGAAGTCGGCGTGCGCCACGAGCCGGTCGTCGAACGGAATGTCCGCCGCGGCGAGGGCGCTGCGATACCCCTCGAGCCGTTCCGTGGCCGCGGTGTAGGCAAGCGCCGCATTGGTGATGCAGGCGATCTCGCGATGGCCCGCGGCGAGCAGGTGCGCGACGGCGAGCCGGGCACCGCTGACGTTGTCGACGTCCACGCTCGGGATGGGCGTATCCGGCAGGAACCCCTGCAGCACCACGGGAAACCCGTCCGCGAGCAGGTCCGCGAGCGCGGCGTCGTCGGCCCGCGGCCCGGACACCACGAGCCCGTCCACGTGGTGCGCCCGCAGCAGCGTGGAGTACGAGTGGTCGCCCGGCGGCAGCGGCTCGACGAGGATCCGGTAGCCCCCTTCGCGGGCGGCGTCGGCGAGGCCGCGCAGCGTCTCGGGGAGGAGGGCATCCACCGCGACCTGTTCGGGGCGCTGCCGCAGCACCAGGCCGAGGATGAGGCTCGCGCCCACGGCGAGGCGGCGCGCGGAGGCATTCGGGCTGTACCCGAGTTCGAGCGCCGCAGCCTGGACGCGATCGCGCGTGGCGCGGCTGATCTGCGCCGTCGGATGATCGTTCAGCACGAACGAGACCGTCGTCCTGGACACGCCAGCCAGCCGAGCCACGTCGGCGCTGGTTGGCCGTTTGCGGATCGCCACTGGCGTCCCCCTCCGCGTTCCTTGACCGCAGGGGATTGACCGGAGCCCGAGCCCCGGTAGACTAACGCGTGTTAGTAACGCGCGTCAACCAGATTCCGTACGATACGCATCAGCCGGATTCCGTAGAGTCCGCGGGCATGGCCCGCAGTACCCGTGGCGCCGCGGCGCCGGGCCGACCATGAGAGGAGCAGGTGCATGCTCGAAGAGGTCAACGTCCCGCCGCTGTCGCTGGACGCGTACGCGGACGTCGCGGGCGAGGAGGCCATCGAGGAGATCCGGAGGCTCGCGGCCCCGCTGCGTGACGCCCGCATCCTGCACGTCAACGCCACGAAGTTCGGCGGGGGCGTGGCCGAGATCCTTCCGACCCTGGCCGGCCTGATGCACGACGTCGGCCTGCACCCCGAGTGGCGCCTGATGCCAGGCAACGAGCAGTTCTTCAACGTCACGAAGCTCGTCCACAACGGGCTCCAGGGCATGGACGTCTCGCTCGACGAGGCGAAGCGGCAGACGTACCGGGAGGCAAGCGGCCGCTTCGCCGACCTGTTCGACGGCGAGTACGACTACGTCGTGATCCACGACCCGCAGCCCGCGGCCCTGCGGTCGCTGCGGCCGGATGCGCCCGGAAAGTGGATCTGGCGCTGCCACATCGACCTGACCGCGGCGAACCCCGACGTGTGGGGATTCGTGCGGCCCATGGTCGAGGCGTACGACGCGGCCATCTTCACGCTGCCCGACTACGTCAAGCCCGATCTGCGGGTGGGCATCCTGGCGTTCATCCCGCCGTCGATCGACCCGCTCTCGCCCAAGAACATGCCGCTCGAGGCATCGCTCGTCGACGACGTCCTGTACCGCCTCGGGGTGGACCCGCACCGGCCCCTCCTGCTGCAGGTCTCCCGGTTCGACCCGTGGAAGGACCCCAAGGGGGTGATCGAGGTCTACCGCGCCGTCAAGCGCGAGATCCCCGACGTCCAGCTGTCGCTCGTCGGGTCGATGGCCAGCGACGATCCCGAGGGCTGGGTCATCTACAAGGAGATCCTCCGCTTCGCCGGCCAGGACCCCGACCTGACGATCATGACGAACCTCGACGGCGTGGGTGCGCTGGAGGTCAACGCGTTCCAGCGGGCGGCCGAGGTCGTGCTCCAGAAGTCGCTGCGGGAAGGCTTCGGGCTGACCGTGAGCGAGTCCCTGTGGAAGGGCGTGCCGGTGGTCGGCGGACGCGTCGGCGGCATCCCGATGCAGATCGGCGACGGCGTCGGGGGCCGGCTGGTGACGACGAACGACGAGGCGACCCGGGCGTGCCTGGAGTTGCTGGGCGACGATGGCCTCCGCCAGCGGCTCGGCGAGGCGGGGAGGGAGCGGGTGCGCCGAAACTTCCTCTCGACGCGGAACCTGCGCGATTACCTGCTGCTCTTCAACGCGCTCCGCACGGGCGACACGTCCCTGGTCCCGAAGGGCACGATCGTCTGACCGGGATCCGGCTCATGATCGTCTGATCGTCTGCACCGCAGGCGGGTCGCGACGCCCTCCCGGCCCCGCGACCCTCAGTCCAGGGAGATGCTCTCCCGGCGGGGCAGCCCGTCGTCGGGCTCGCGATCCAGGCGATCGATCCAGTGGTCGAGGAAGGCACGGGCAGCCAGCAGCTGTTCCTTGCGCGCCGCACGCATGTGCGTGCGAACCTCGGGAGGAAACGCCTCGCGCCACAGGCCGAGGAGCCCCTTCGGGGCCCGCGAGCTGCGCGCCTCGACGGCGGCGAGGCGCTCCTCGAGCTCCGCAAGCTGGTTTTCGAGATCACTCATCGCTTCGGCGCTCCTGCCTGCCTGTGCGGCCTGGCCGCGAACCTGACCTTGAGCACATGATCGTCGAACTCCGCGCCCGCGGTCGGAAGATCGATCAGCACGCGGGGCAGGATGAGGTTCCGGCGCCACCAGCCGACCTGCACGACCAGCTCGTCGCCGTTGCGATGGAGCCGCACCTCGTCCTTCGACGTAAAGGGAAGCTCGAGGGCGATGACGAAGCCGTCGCCTTCGCGCTGCACGCGGTACGGGTGCCCGCGATAGAAGAAGCCGGTGGGATCGTCCTCGCCGAACACCGCGTGCCCGAGCTCGCGCAGCATCGGCATGCCGACGACCTCGTGCTCGAAGAACGGCGCCTGGCGGATCGGAATGGGATCGAAGTCCGCCTGCACCTCCGGCCAGTACCTGGCCTGCGCCTGGCGCCACGCCTCGAAGTACGGTCCCGCGTCGTCCGGCACCACCCGGTTGCACACGACCAGGTCCGTCGGGTACCCGTAGAGGTGGAAGTACGTGAAGGCCCGCTGGGCCTCCTTGATCACCATCTTCTCGAGGTTCAGGACGAGCCGGATCGACGTGAGATCGGGGTTGGCCAGCAGGTCGTGCATGTGCTCCAGCCGCCCGAACAGCTCCTCGCCCGCACGGTAGACGGCGTCCCCGGGCATGGGCATGCCGATGACCCGGCCGACGATGGGGCTCGTCACCTGGGCGATCTTCCGCTGGAGCGGGTAGATCTTCTCGATCCACCACTTTCCCGCCTCGGGCAGCGAGAGCAGGCGCAGCGTCTCGCCCGTGGGCGCGGCGTCCACGATGATGACGTCGAACGTGCCGTGGTCGTGGTGCTCGGCGATCCACAGCAGGCTGGCGAGCTCATCCATGCCGGGGAGCACGCTCATCTCCTCGGCCATGACCTCGTTGAGCCCGCGCCACTGGAAGACGCTGGCGACGTACGCCTGGATCGTCCCCCAGTACTTCTCGATGTTGTGGGAGACCTCCGACTCCTGGCCCCACAGGTTGGGCGCGACGGGCACGGGCTCGGGGCCGAGCGCCACGTCGAAGGAATCGGCGAGGCTGTGCGCCGCGTCGGTCGACAGCACGATGGTCCGGAGGCCACGCGAGGCGGCGAGCAGCCCCGTCGCGGCGGCGACGCTGGTCTTGCCGACGCCACCTTTGCCCGTGTAGACGATGATTCGCGCCATGCCGGCCTCGTGCATCCGCGCTGGGTGCGCGCGGCGGTTCGAGCCGATCCTACCCCGGCGGCGGCCGGCCGGCGTCAGGAGGGGTGGGCCGCCCGGATCCTCCAGGCGAGCACGCCCACGTCCGGAAGCGCGCGGGCGACGTGGCCCGCGTCCAGCGACAGGACGACCACACCCCGGCAGGCCTCGGTGTGGACGAGGAGACGGCCACCGGCGGCCCCGGCGACGACCTCGATTCCGGCAAGCTCCTCGTACGACCACTCGGCCACGTGGTGTCCGAACGCGTCATCGGGTCCGGCCACGATGACCCGCCTGTCCGTGCCGATCAGCCGCGTGCCCGCGCCGGTGTCAGCCGGCATGTCAGGTTCCCGGTGCTTTGCGATGGAACTGCAGGACAGGCTACGCGGGGCTGCAGACGTCCCTGGCCGGCACCGGGATGAGCCAGAGGCCGGCGCGCACGAGGAACCTGCCGACCGCACGGCGAGGCGCCGCGCCGAGGGGCGCACCAGGGCGCCGCAGCTCGTGCGCGAGTCGTGCGCGGGCGATGCTCCGCGCGCGGTCCTGCTCGATCAGCCACAGCTGAGTCTCGGGGTCAAACACTGGGATCACCTCGTCCGTGCGATGCCGTCTGCGCATCTCCAATCGGCACGGCAGAGCCTACCGGCAATACCTGACAACTACCGTCATGATTGATCGGATATCGTGGACGGGACATGCACGCGAGCCGCCTCGTCTCGATCCTGCTGCTCCTCCAGGCGAGGGGCCGGATGACCGCGCGCGAGCTCGCCGACGAGCTCGAGGTCTCGCTCCGCACGATCTATCGGGACCTCGACGGGCTGGCCGAAGCCGGCGTCCCGATCTACGCGGACCGCGGGCCGGCCGGTGGCTACCAGCTGGTGGACGGCTACCGGACGAGGTTGACGGGCCTCAGCGCCGACGAGGCGCAGGCCCTCTTCCTGTCCGGGCTCGAGGGACCGGCGGCGCAGTTGGGTCTCGGAACCGTGCTGGCCGCGGCGCAGCTGAAGGTCATGGCGGCGCTGCCTCCCGAGCTCAGGGGACGGGCCGCCAGGCTGCGCGAGCGCTTCCTGCTGGTGGCCCCCGGGTGGTTCCGGCGCGACGAGCCGCCGGCGTCGCTGGGCAGCGTCGCCCAGGGAGTGTGGAACGGCCAGCGGGTCAGGTTCGTGTACGACGGCCCCGACGGGCCGGTCGAGCGCCTCGTGGAGCCGCTCGGACTGGTGCTCAAGGCGGGCATCTGGTACCTCGTCGCACGACGGGACGGGCTGATGCGCACCTATCGCGCGTCGCGGATCCGGGAGGCGGAGTGCCTCGACGAGCGGTTCGACCGGCCCGAGGGGTTCGACCTGGCCGGCCACTGGGAGGCGGCGAGCGAGGCGTTCGCGGAGAGCCTCCGGCGGGTTCGTGTCACGGTGAGGGTCCGGACGGACGCGATCGACGAGCTCGAATACGCCGTCGGTGGCGCGGCGGCCCTCGAACATCCGCAGGCGGCGGCGCTCGAAGATCCGCCGATGGACGGGGGCGCCTGGACGGTGCTGTCCTTCGGGACGACGTCGGTGGATGCCGCGTGCTCGGACCTGCTGCGACTGGGCGCGCAGGTCGAAGTGATCGACCCGCCTGCGCTGCGGACGCTCATGGCGGCCACCGCACGCGACATGGTCGCCCGATACGCGGCCCCGGACCCGGAATCGCATCCGTAGTCCGCCGCAGGGACATCGGCCCGACGCCGTTGGATCAGTCGCGGGCGACGGCGGGATCAGTCGCGGGCGACGGCGGGATCAGTCGCGCGCCGCCGATGAGATCAGTCGCCCACGTCGAGAGCCCCGCCCTCCACGCACACGGCGACCACGCCGAGACGGGCCAGCCGGTTGAAGGTCGGCCGGCGTAGCACCGTCCACGCGGCGACGTCCAGGCCGGCCGCGCGCGCAGCGTCCACGCCGCGCCGGTCGATCGCGGACCAGGCCACGCAGACGGCGCGACAGCGCAACCGGGCGGCCAGGTCGATCGTCTCCCGCCCCAGTTCTCCGGCGTTCAGCCACCGAGCCAGCGACGGCGCGGCAGCGGCAACATGGACGAGCACGTTCGCGTCGAACGAGGACACCGCGACGCCGGCGAAGTCCGGGCCCCGCGCAGCCCGGAGCGCGTCGACGACGACGGGAGCGACGTCCTCCTTCAGCTCGACGTCGAGGAAGGCCCATCCCGGTACCTGCGCCATGACGGCGTCGAGCGTGGGCACGCCGAGGCGCGCCAGCGCCTCCGCGCGAAGGTCGTGGATGCGATCGGGCAGACCCTGGACACGCCGCAGGGTCTCGTCGTGGATCACGACCGGGATGCCGTCCGCGGAGGCCCGGACATCGAACTCCAGCCCGTCGCAGCCCGGCACGGCGAGCGCGGCACGAAACGCCGCGAGCGTGTTCTCGGGGAAGCGCCGATGGTCGCCCCGGTGGGCGAGCCGGAGCGGAACAGCACCTCCGGACCCGTTCGCGATGCCGGTACTCACTCGAGCCATCACTCCACCTGACGCAGGTTCGATCCCTCGGGCTCGCCGCGATCATTGTCGGGTCCGGCGGAGATCCGCGACGACTCGGGATGGTCCCCCCCGCGACGCGCCATCCTGACCACCGCCGCGCCGTCCCCTATATGCTCGGCCGTGGCGGCCGGGCGACATGTGTCCGAGATGCCCCGGTCAGAAGGAGCGAGTTCGTGGCGAGCGTCCACCTGCTGCACGCCGGGTACGCCGGCGACCGCGTCGGCAGCAGCATCGTGCTGGTGCGAGACGGTGACGCGCTGATCGTGTCCGACCCTGGGATGGTCGCCGACCGGTCGCGCATCCTCGATCCCCTCGCCGCGCTCGACGTCCGTCCCGAAGCGGTGACGCACGTGTTCCTGTCACACCACCACCCGGACCACACGATGAACGTCGCGCTCTTCCCGAACGCGGAGGTCGTGGACTTCTGGGCGCGCTATCGCAACGACGAGTGGCTGGACCACGAGGGCGACGGGCATGCCCTGAGCGACCACGCCAGGTTGTGGCTGACGCCGGGCCACACGCGGGAGGACGCGTCGCTGATCGTCGACGCCGAGGACGGCGTCTACGCGATGACCCACCTGTGGTGGCGCGAGGATCGGACGCCGGAGGTCGACCCGCTCGGCGTCGACCAGGAGGCGATCGAGCGCGGTCGCGAGCGCGTCCTGGCGGCCGTCGACGTCGTGATCCCCGGGCACGGACCGGCATTCCGGGTTCGCTGACGCCGCGAGGCGTCGGTTACTGCGGACGCGAAGCCCGTCGCGCGACTCAGGCCGGCTCCGCCTCTGGAGGGCCGCTCCCCGCCCGGCCCGGAGCAGCAGGTGCCGGCGGAACGGCCACGGCCTCGTCGACGCTGTTGAACACCCGCCCGCGGAACCGGCTCGCCAGCGAGCCCGCGGCGAGCTCGTCCCCGAGGTGGGCGAACGGGTGCGCGAAGACCATGAGGACGCCCTGGCCGCGCAACTCGTCGTCGAGCTCGGCGAGGACCTGCATGCCGGTGAAGTCCAGGTCGTCGATCCCGACGGCTTCCACCACGAAGGTGTGCACGGGCTCCGGCGCCCCGGCGATGACGGACCGGACACGCTCCGCGAAGTGCTGCGCGTTGGCGTAGAAGAGCGGCGCGTCGTACCGGAAGACGCGCACGCCCGGTGGGACGGTCAGGTCGGGACGATGCCGGTCCGAGACCCACACGCCGTCCGGGCCCGGCAGGCGTCCCAGCACTGCATCGTGTGGCCGGGCGCTCAGGTAGATGCGCCGCAGGAGCGCGAGCGCGATCGCCAGGTAGATGCCCTGCTGGATGCCGACCACCGCCACGACGAGCAGCGTCGCCATGGCGATCGCCCACTCCGGCCGGCTGTACGACGCGACGGTGGCAAGGTCACGCCACTTGACGAGCTTGGCGCCGACGGCGACGAGGATTCCTCCGAGCGCAGCCTCGGGGAGGCTGGCGATGGCGCCCGTCGCCACGAGCAGCACGGCGACCACGAGCACGGCGGCCACCAGGTTGACCGCCTGGCTCCGTCCGTTCGACGCCGCCACGACCGCGGTGCGCGTCGGGCTCGCGTCGACGGCAAACGAGCCCGCGAACCCGGCGACCACGCTGGCCGCCCCGACCGCGATGAAATCTCGGTCGATGCGCACCTCGTACCCGCCGGACACGGCGAAGCCGCGCGACGTGGCGGCCGTCTGCGCAAGCACGACGAAGAAGATCGGCACGACCACGGGCAACAGCCCGATGACGTCGGAGACCGTCACGGTGGGTACCACGAGCCCGGGGATCCCCGCCGGCAGACTCCCGACGAGCTCGACGCCGTGCGCGCCGAGATCGAAGACGGCCACGGCCGCCAGCGACCCGACGACGGCCACCAGCGCGCCGGGGAAGCGAGGGCCGAGACGTTCGCCTCCGAGGACCAGCCCGGCGACCGCCACACCCACGGCAAGGGTGGCGGGCTGCAGCGAGCCGAGGTGCCCCGCGACGGCGACGAGCTCCGGAAGCGTTCCGCCTCCGGAGGACGGGATGCCCAGGATCACGTGGAGCTGGCCGACGATGACGGTGATCCCGACGCCGCTGAGGAACCCCGACATCACGGGGCGCGACAGCAGGTCGGCGAGGAAACCAAGTCGCGCGATGCCGGCGGCCAGGACGGCGAGGCCGAGCAGCAGGGCGAGCAGCTCCACGCGGCCGGCGTAGTCGGGGCTGGTCGTGGCGACGACGGCGCCGACGCCCACGGCCATCATCGGCCCGATCGTCGAGTCCGGGCCGATCGAGAGCTGGCGTGACGTCGAGAACAGCAGCGCACCGAGCGCCCCGGCGAGGAACGCGTAGAGCCCGGTGATGGGGGGCATGGCCGCGAGCCTGGCGTCGGCCATGCTCTCGGGCACGCAGATCGCCGCGAGCGTGAGCCCTGCGACCAGGTCGGCCGCCACCCACGTCCGCGAGTACCCCCGAAGGCCGGGAAGGACCACGCCCGACGCGCGCATCACGGCATGCGAACGGGCCCGACGATGCGGCAGGGGATATCGGTGTCCTCGTCCAGGTGGTAGCTGGCGCACACCCGGTGGTAGCCGTCGGCGATCTGGAGCGAGAGGCCACGCCCGATGTCCCCGCGCACGAGGAGAACGGGCGACAGCGCCCGGCCGGACTTCACCTTGTCAACGTCCCTGGCGACGTGGACGTTGTCGATCGGCAGGTGCGCGAGGCCCGCCGCCCGCAGGATGTCCTTGGCCTTGTGGCGCTCGACGGGCGCGCTCCTCAGCGCGTCGACCAGCATCGTGACCGTCGGCGGATCCCCGATCAGCGCGAGATACGAGGCAGCGGCGGGATAGTCGTGCTCGTCCGGCTCGTCCTTCCAGCGCACCTCGGCCATACGCTGCCCTCCGCGCGATGGATCGCATGCCTCCGCGGGCCGCGTCCACTCCGCCATATCATCGGTCAGTCCGGCAATCGGAGTCGTCCGTGTGCGACTCGACGGGCAGCGCACGCCGAGGGCGGTGGGTCGCGGCCGGCCGCCGCCCGCCGCGACCCCTCCTGTCGTGTCGCCGGCGATTCCACGACGTCCGACCTGGCCCGCCCGTTCGATCCCGGCTCCTGCAGACACGTCGAACGGACGCGCCCGGAATCGACACCATGGGGCCGGGTGCCTCATCGTGGAGCCGGACGGCTCTCGCGCCTCCCTATACTCGCGCCTGATCCGCCGCCGAGGCTCGACATGGACCACCTCACGCTCGCCCACCTGCCCACGCCGCTCGAGCCGGCCGACCGCCTCGGCCGGGCTATCGGGTTGCCCGCGGGCCACCTCTGGGTGAAGCGGGACGACTGCACGGGCCTCGCGACGGGGGGCAACAAGGCCCGGAAGCTCGACCTGCTGGTCGCCGACGCGCTGGCGAACGGATGCGACGTCCTCGTGACGGCGGGCGGACCGCAGAGCAACCACGCCCGCACGACCGCCGCGGCTGCGGCCCGCGCCGGACTCGGCTGCGTTCTCGTCTTCAACGCGGATCGTCCGCCCCGGGCGGAGGGCAACCAGCTCCTCGACGATCTGCTGGGCGCGGAGCGTCGGTTCGTCGGCCCGATCGCGATGGACGACCTCAACGACGTCGCGAGCGCCATCACCGACGATCTGCGCAACGCCGGCCGCAGGCCCTATCTCATCCCGGTCGGCGGATCGTCCCCCCTCGGCGCGAGTGCCTACGTCGCGGCCGCCGACGAGATCACGGCGGCGCTCGGACACGACGACCTCGTGGTCGTGACGGCGACCGGCTCGGGCGGCACCCATGCCGGGCTTGCGGCCCGTCTCGGACACGATCGCGTGGTCGGGGTCGACGTCGGTGCCCTGGCGGACGTCGCGAGCGTCGTGCGCGCACTGGCGCTCGAGGTGGCCGCGCTCGTGGGCCTCCCGCATCCGTCCGGCGAGCCACGACTCGTGCGGGAGCAGGTCGGCGCGGGATACGGTGCGCCCACGGCCGCCTGCCTGGACGCCATCCGCCTCGCGGCGCGATGCGAGGGGCTCCTGCTCGACCCGGTGTACTCCGGCAAGGCCATGGCGGGACTCGTGGGACTGGCGCGAGCCGGGCTGCCCGCGAAGGCGATCGTGTTCCTGGCCACCGGCGGCGTGCCGGCCCTCTTCACCACCCGGTACGGGGACTGGCTGGCCGGGGCCTGAGTCGCGCAACAGGCGTCGTGCTCGCGTAGACTCCGGCGCGTGCGCCGGTCGCGAGCGACGCGACCCGGCATGAGAGGGGGTCCGACGTGCCGGGGATGAACCTCACGCGCGAGGAAGCGCGCGACCGCGCCGCGCACCTCGTGGTCGACAGCTACGAGGTCCTCCTGGACCTCAGCGGCGACGAGACGTTTCCCTCGACCACCCGGGTCCGCTTCGCCAGCAGCCGCCCCGGGAGCACCACCTTCATCGACCTGGTCGCCCCCACGGTCCGGCGCGTCGTGCTCAACGGCGCGGAGCTCGACCCCGCGGACGTCGCCGACGGGACCCGCATCCGGCTTCCCGGATTGGCCGCGCAGAACGAGCTGCTGGTCGAGGCCGACTGCGCCTTCATGCGGACGGGCGAGGGCCTGCACCGGTTCGTCGACCCGGTCGACGGCGACGTGTACCTGCACACCCACTTCGAGCCCGCCGATGCCAGGCGGGTCTTCGCCGTCTTCGACCAGCCCGACCTCAAGGCCAGCTTCGCCTTCACGGTCGTCGCGCCGGCATCATGGCTGGTCGTCTCGAACTCACCGGCACCGGTCCCGACCAGCGGGGCGGCGGCCGCGGAGAGACCCGCGACGACGGAGACCGCGACGCCGGCCGCGGAAAGCGCGACGCCGGGCACCGGCACAGCGACCTGGCGTTTCGCGCCTTCCCCGCGCATCTCGTCCTACATCACCGCCATCGTCGCGGGACCGTACGAGGTGGTGCGGGGCGAGGTCGCGAGCCGGGACGGCCGCACGATCCCGCTGGGCCTGTACTGCCGCCGATCGCTGGCGCGCTACCTGGACGCGGACGAGATCTTCGACGTCACGCGCCGGGGGTTCGCGTACTTCGAGTCCAGCTTCGGCGTCCCGTACCCGTTCGAGAAGTACGACCAGCTGTTCGTGCCCGAGTTCAACGCCGGAGGCATGGAGAATGCCGCCGCGGTGACGCTGGCCGAATTGTTCCTGTTCCGATCGCGCGTCCCGGAGGAGACGATCGAGGTCCGCGGGGACGTGATCCTCCATGAGCTCGCGCACATGTGGTTCGGCGACCTCGTGACGATGCGCTGGTGGGACGACCTGTGGCTGAACGAATCCTTCGCGAGCTACGAGGCTGCCATCTCACAGGCCGAGGCCACCCGCTGGACGTCCGCGTGGACCACGTTCGCGCAGGGAGACAAGGCCTGGGCGTACCGACAGGACCAGCTGCCCTCGACCCACCCCGTGGTCGCCGACATCGTCGACATCGACGCGGCACAGGTCGGTTTCGACGGCATCACGTACGCCAAGGGCGCCAGCGTCATCCGCCAGCTCGTGGCGTGGGTCGGCCGCGGCCCGTTCGAGGAGGGCCTGCGCCGCTACTTCGTCCGGCATGCCTGGGGAAACACCGAGCTGTCCGACCTGCTCGCGGAGCTCGAGGCGACCTCGGGTCGCGATCTGCGGACGTGGTCGCGGCTCTGGCTCGAGAGCGCCGGCGTCGCGACGCTTCACCCGGAGCTGGAAGCGAACGCGGAGGGGGTCATCACCTCGCTCGCCGTCCGGCAGGAGGCACCGGCCGACCACCCGACCCTGAGGCCCCACCGGCTGGCGATCGGCAGCTACGACCTCGTGGACGGCATCCTTACGCGCACGAACCGGGTCGAGCTCGACGTGGACGGCGCGTCCACGCCCGTTCCGGAGCTCGTCGGGCAGCGCCGTCCGGATCTGCTCCTGCTCAACGACGACGACCTCGCCTACGCGAGGATCCGCCTCGACGACCACTCGCTGGCGACCGCGAGACGGCATCTCGGCACGTTCGCCGACAGTCTTCCGAGGGCGCTCGTGTGGTCGGCGGCATGGGACATGACCCGCGACGCCGAGCTCGCCGCGCGGGACTTCGTCGAGCTCGCGCTCGCGAACCTGGCGGCGGAAACGGATTCCTCGGTCGTCCGGGGCCTTCTCGCCGAGCTCGAAACCGCCCTTGAGCTGTACGTCGCCCCCGAGCACAGGCCGGAGGCCACCGTGGCCGCAGCCGGCCGACTGCTCGACCTGACCCGCGCGGCCGCAGCAGGAAGCGACACCCAGCTCCAGCTCGTGAGGTCGGTCGCGGCGCTCGCCGTCACGGACGACCAGCTGGACGCCATCGCAGGGCTCCTGGATGGACGGCTGGCGCTTGACGGCCTCGAGATCGACACGGACCTGCGCTGGGACCTGCTGATCTCGCTGGTCGCCAGCGGACGGGCGGGGGACGACGCCATCGACGCCGAGCTCGCTCGTGACGACACGGCGACCGGGGAGCGCGAGGCGGCGACCGCCCGGGCGGCCCGGCCGACGCCGGAGGCCAAGCAGGCGGCCTGGGAATCGGTGGTGGAGTCGGCGTCGCTGTCGAACGCGGTCCAGGGGTCCGTGATCGCGGGCTTCAACCGGGCGCACGACCGCTCGCTGCTGGAGCCGTTCGTCGATCCGTACTTCACATCGGTCCTGCGGATCTGGGAGACGCGGACGAACCACATCGCCCAGCAGATCCTGCTCGGCCTCTACCCCACGCTGCTCGCGAGCGACCGGATCGTCGAGTCGACGGATCGGCTGATGGAGTCGGTGAGCGCGGACCACGGCGCGTTGCGGCGACTCCTGCTGGAGAAGCGCGACGGCGTCGCGCGGGTGCTTCGCGCGCAGGAGCGCGACCGCCGCCGCTGATCCCCGACCATCGGCCGCCGACCCGCCCACCCGTCACGCGGCGTCGCCCGGGCGTGCGGCGTCGTCCCGGGCGGCCGGTCGGGCCTCGTTGCTCCCTATCCGTCGGCGTGGTCGGCGCACGGGGCCTCCGCCGCGCGGCGCACGAGCGTGGTCCACGTGCTGCGCTCCGGGAGGCCCTGCAACTCGAGCAGGCGCAGCGCGTACGCAACCTCGAGCGGCAGATGGAGGAGAGACTGCTCCGCGTCGACGGGCTTGCGGCGTCCGGCCGTCAGCGCGGCCTCCCGGCTGTAGCTCTCCAGGAGCGCGTCCGCCGATGCGATGGGCCGGAGATGACCGCGTATCTGCTCCACGCGCGCCACGAATGCCGGCGCGACCCAGGTCGGAGACACGGGCGCGGCGCCCCCGAGCATGCAGTCGAGGAGCACGGCGCGGAACGTGAGGTCGCCCATCCCGCGAGAGCCCTGAACCGCAAGCGTGGCCATGTCGCCAGCGTGGCCCGCATCCGCTGCCGTGTCTTTCGGGGCGTGTAACGATCTCGTGAGGCCGGCGTTAGCGTCGGGCCCCCGATGCTCCGGCCGGTGGTCGCCGGGCGTCCGGCCGGACGGGCAGGTCGGACGCGATGTAAAGAACCCTTGACATACCATCCCGTGTCAAGGTACCTTGTCATCGATGCGCAACGACGTACGGGAACTGCGAGCGGCACGAGGACTCCGCCAGGAGGACCTCGCAAAGGACCTGAAGGTGTCACGCCAGACCGTCAACGCGATCGAGACCGGGCGGTACCTGCCATCCCTGCCCCTGGCCATCGCCCTGGCGCGCTACTTCGGCAGGCCGGTGGAGGAGTTGTTCCATGGAGACGACGGTGAACGCTAGGTGGGGCATGCCCGCCTTCGGGATCGCCATGGGTGCGGTGCTCTTCGCAGCCTCTGCGATCGGGGGACAACCCGGGATCGGACTGGGTATGTTCGCCGTCATGGCGCTCTACAGCGCGGTGCTGCTCCTGTTCGGCGGCCGGAGCGACACCATCGGCATCCTGGGCGGGCGGCCCGCCGACGAGCGGCTCGCCTCGTTCAACATCGTGGCAACGGCGGTCGCCGGAACGGTCGCCATCCTCGTCGCGATCGCGGGTTTCCTCTGGGCGATCGCGCATGGCCAGAGCGGAAACGACTTCGCCGTCGTCGGCGCCGCGGCGGGCATTGCCTACCTCGCCGCGCTCCTGTGGCTCCGCCGGCGCGGGTAACGGATCGCGGGTAACGGATCGCGGGGTACGGTGAACGGCCGCCGACCCGCCGAATCGCGGCCGTGACTGTGTAACACCTCTTACTTCAAACGAACACTTCACACGGACATCACACGCCGGTAACGCCGTCAACGCTAACTGGACCCACCTGTTCGGATTCGTCCCGTGCGAGGAGGGTTCGTATCGTGTCATTCCACCGCAGTGGCGGCACCTCACCGCGTCGCCGCGTGCTCGCGGGCAGCGCTCCCGACGCCCCGGGCCAGGGCGTGCAATGGATGGTCGCCTCTTCGGCGGCCCGCGGGCCCGCACGGCGCCGGCGCGCCGCGGGGATCGCGGCCATCGTCGGGTCCGGTGCGCTGGTCTTTGCGGGCTGCAGCGGCACGATCGCCACGCCGCCACCCGCGACGCCGGCGGTTGCCGCGTCGACATCCGCAGCCGCGGCTCCTGCGAGCCCGGCCGGAGCCGCTGCCTCTGCCTCCCCCATTCAGAGCGCTGCGGCGGTCGCGACGGCCACGCCGGCCCCCGTCCCGCTCGTCGTCTACTCCGCGCAGGGGTACGACTCCGCGATGACGAAGGCGTTCCAGGCCGCCACGGGCATCCCGGTGCAACTCGTGGACGACAGCACCGGTCCCCTGCTCGTGAAGATCCAGGCCGAGAAGAACAACCCGAAATGGGATCTGCTGTGGGTGGACGGCGACGAGGCGTTCGCGTCACTCGACCAGCAGAACTACCTCGTCAAGGGGTACGAGCCGAGCGTGTCCTTCAACTCGCTGGGTTCGTCGCTCATCCCGGCGGACAAGAGCTACGTTCCCACGGGCGTGACCATGGCCGGGACCGTCGTGTACAGCTCCAGGAACGTGAGCTCGCCGCCCACCAGCTGGAACGCGCTGCTCTCGCCGTCGTGGAAGGGGCTGGTCGGCATGAACGATCCGGCCGTGTCCGGACCGACCTATCCGTTCGTCGCGGGGCTGTTCAACTACCTCGGCGGCGTCTCGCAGGGAGAGACGTTCCTGCAGAAGCTCAAGGCGAACGGCCTGAAGATCAACCAGACGAACGGCGACACCCTGCACGCGCTCGAAGGCGGACAGATCAGGATCGCGCTCATCCAGAGTTCGGCAGGGATCGGCGCCGAGGCGAAGGATCCGTCGCTCAGGACGGCCTTCATCAATCCGGCGACGCCCATCCCGAGCGTGATCGGCATCGACGCGAAGGCGTCACCGCAGGCCATCGCGGAGGCGGAGCAGTTCGCCGCCTTCGTGCTCTCCGCCCAGGGTCAGTCGGTGATGCAGTCGGGCGACCCCAGCGGTGACTCGCTGTACTGGCCGATCGTGAACGGCGTCCAGCCGCTTGCGCAGCTCCCGCCGCTCTCGAGCGTCCCGGCGAAGCCGATCGATCCCGCGCTCTGGGGCTCGCGGGAGAACGCGATCAACACCTGGTTCACGAACAACATCGTGCAATGATCCGCGGCCCCAGTGCGGGCCGGTGGGGGACGGGCCGGCGTGGCGTGCTGGCCGTCCCCGCCGGCGGGGCGGTCCCGGTGGCCCCGGCCTCGGGCCCGCGTCGCGCCGCTGCGACGTTGGCAGCGCGACTGCTGGCAGGATCCGGCCGGTTGGCGGGTTCGGCGGCGCTCTGGGCGGTGCTCGGGGCACTGCTGGTCCTGCCGATGGCCGTGTTCCTGGGCCAGGCGTTCTCGCCGCGGTTGTTCGGGGCCGGGGTCCAGTGGTTCACGCTTCACAACTTCGCGGACGCCTTCACCGGTACCACCTTCCGGGGCGTGGCCGACTCGCTCGCCGTGAGCGGGATCACGTCCGTCCTGTGCGTCGCAATCGGCGGTTCGCTCGCATGGGGCGTCCACAGAACCGATCTCCCCGGCCGCCACGTGTGGCCGATCCTGATCTGGGCCCTCCTGCTCGTGCCGACGTTCCTCTCCGCCGAGGGCTGGGAGTACCTCCTCCAGCCGCAGGGCGTGCTGGCCCAGTTCGGGATCGATGCATCCCCGCTCTTCGCGGCGTTCTTCGGGCCGCTCGGCGTGATCTTCGTTTTGGCGATGTCGGCCCTGCCGTACGCGTACATCACGATCTCGGCCGCGCTTCTGCACCTGGGATCGGAGTTCGAGGAGGCGGCCCGCGTGCATGGGGCCGGGACGTGGCGGACCGTGCGCGTCGTGCTCCCCATCCTCGGTCCGGCGTTGCTGTCCGCCGCGGCCATCGTGTTCGCGGAGTCCATGAGTGACTTCGGTGTGGCATCGACGCTCGCCGCAAGCGCCCACTTCCCCGTCGCCACCTACGTGCTGTTTCAGGCCATCGACAACAACCCGGCGGACTTCGGCCTCGCGGCGGCCATCGGCTGGCTGCTCGTCGCATCTGCCGCCATCCCGATCGCGGTCCAGGCCTGGGCACTGCGCGGACGGACGTATGCCGTCGTCTCCGGCCGGACCCGTACCGCTTCCCGCTCCCACCTGTCGCCGGCGAGGCGCGCCCTCGCCACCACCGCGATCGCCGTCCTCTTCGCCCTTGCGCTCGGCGCGCCCATCCTCGGCGCCTTGGTGGCGTCGCTGCTCAAGGGCTTCGGATCCGAGATCAGCGTCTCGGCACTCACGCTCGCGAACTACCAGGAGGTCTTCGCGGGTGGCGCGGGCCTCGCCGCACCGCTCGCCTTCTCGACCGGCATGGCGGCCCTGGCCGCGATCGCGACGATGGCCCTGGGGCTCGCCGTCGCGCGACTGATGACGGCACGGGGCGGCGGTCCGCTCGCACGCATCACCGACCTCGTGCTCCTCGGGTCGGTGGCCCTGCCCGGGATCGTGCTCGCGGCCGGGTACATCTTTGCGTACAACCTGCCCCTGCTCGGCAACTTCGGACTGGACCTCTACGAGACGACGCCGCTCCTGTTGATGGGTTACGTGGCCACGGCGCTTCCCAGTCAGGCCCGATTGATGGTGGGGCCCGTCTCGCAGCTCCAGGATTCGCTCGTCCAGGCGGCCCGGGTGCACGGCAGCTCGGCGATGTCCGCGTGGCGCAGGGCCGTCCTGCCGATGCTCTCCCGCATCCTGCTGTGGGCGGGCCTGCTGACGTTCGCCAAGACCCTGCTCGAGCTGCCGGTGTCGCAGCTGCTCTACCCGCCGGGCTCGCCGCCCGTGTCGGTCGCGATCAACTCGTACGTCGCCGGCTATCACTACGACGTGGGCACGGCCATGACGGTCGTCGCGCTCGCCGAGGAGTTCGCCGTCATTCTCGCCGGGCTCGCCCTGTTCGCGCTGATCACGCCGAAGGGGTGGCGCCGGTCGCTGGGGGCAACGCCATGATCGGCATCGCTCGACGGCAGAAGGCAGCGGTACGCCCCGACTCGAGCGACCACCCCCTGGCGGCCCATGCCGACCGGAGGGTCGCCGCTCCGGCGGTGACCATCGACGGCGCCACCAAGCGGTTCGGCGCGAAGGTTGCGCTCGACGCCGTGTCCCTGGACGTCCAGCCGGGCTCGTTCCTCGTCCTGCTCGGCCCCTCGGGCTCGGGCAAGACGACGCTGCTTCGGTGCCTGGCGGGCATCGAGCGACTGTCGTCAGGAACGATCACGATCGGGGACCGCCTGGTGGCGGACGGGAACGGCCACCACGTCTCGCCGGAGCACCGGGATCTGTCGATGGTCTTCCAGGACTACGCCCTCTGGCCCCACCTGACCGCACAGCAGAACGTGGCGTTCGCGCTCGCGCGCCTCCGGCTTCCGAAGTCCCGGGCGGTGCAGCGCAGCCTGGAGCTGCTGGATCGCGTGGGCCTCGCCGGCCTCTCCGAGCGCTTCCCGAACGAGCTGTCCGGGGGCGAGCAGCAGCGGGTCGCGCTCGCACGCGCGCTCGCGGCAGGGACCGGCCTCCTGCTGTTCGACGAGCCACTGTCGAACCTCGATGCCACGCTGCGGGAGGAGCTGCGGGTCGAGATCGCGACCCTCGCGCGCGAGGCGGCCGCGACGGCCATCTACATCACGCACGATCAGGCGGAAGCATTCGCGCTGGCGGATCGGATCGGGGTCCTCCAGGGAGGCCGCATCGTGCAGCTGGGGACCCCGGAGGACGTGTACCGGCGCCCGGCCAATGCCTTCGTGGCCCGGTTCACCGGACTTGCGGGCAGCCTCCGAGCCCGTTGCGAGGGTCCGGCAGGGCAGGACCGGGTCACGGCACGGCTCGGGGATACCCAGGCACTCGCCATGGCCCTCGCTCCCGGGTCGGGCGAGGTCCCCGAGGGCGTCGCCGGCAGCCTCCTGCTCCGCCACTCGGCGGTCCGCCTCGGCCCGCGGACGCGAGACGGCATAACCGGCCGGATCACCGACGCCGCCTTCCGCGGGCGCGGGTACGACCACGCCGTCGAGCTGCCCTGGGGAGACCGCCTGGTGGGGGTCCACGACGAGCGGCGCTGGAGCAGGGGTGACTCCGTGTGCCTTTCGATCGATCCCGAGGCCTGCTTCTTCTTCCCGGACGACCAGATCGCGCCGCTGCCGGAGGCTCAGGACTCGTGAGGGGCGGCCGTCGCGCCGCCCGTTCGCGAGGCGGCGGCAGGGCGCGACGCGACGGGACTCGCCGCGACGGGACGCGCACCGACGGCCGAACGGCGCCTCCGTCTCCCTGGCGTCGCAGCCGGCGATCCGCCCTCCCCGGCCTGGAGCTCGAAGACGCGTCCCTCGAACTCGTCGAGCAGCGTCGCGCAACGATCGAGCCACGCCTTCGCGTCCTGCTGGTTGGGGGCGCCGAACCAGTCGCGCTCCCGCACTCGCGCGAACCAGGCGCAGACCTTCTCGTACTCGCTGCGGATCTCCTCCGCCTCCTCGTACGTGAAGTTGCGGCGGAACGTCTCGAACTCGATCTCCTTGACGAAGTCCACCTCGCAGTTCTCGATGATCTCCGCGTAGTGGCGCGAGGTCTGCTCGACGAACTGCGCGATCAGCTTCTGCTCCTCGTCGGCGGGAAGCCGGCGCAGCGGCAGCACGTGGTACTCGCCCGCCGATTCCTCGATCTTGCGCAGGATCGGCTGCAGGTCACGGGCGACGCGGGCGTTCTGGGGGAAGACGCAGACCGACTGCTGGAGGTAGACGGCGCCGACCTTCTTGAGCATGCGCCAGACGTACACCCGGTTCGCCGTCGGCTTCGGCGGGACGCGGTAGACCAGCACCACGAAGCGCGCCGGAGTCGCCGTCGATCCGGTCTCGGTGTCGCTCACGCCTCCCCACCTCGCTCCCGATGCCTGCGACCCTCCGGCCCGACCGAACGCGCGTCGGGCGCCGCCCTCCGGCCGGCGGACGCGCCGGTCCCGGGCCGACATGGCCGGATGATACGACGCGCTCGATCCACGACGGTTGACCGGGGACCGCTCGTCCGGTAGCATGCGTTTGATGTAGCAGTTATTACAACAGGAGACCCGATGCAGACACTCGTCGCGGCGGTGCCGGCCTTCCTGGCCTCCGTGGTGGAGTTCGTCGAGGCCCTCACGATCGTGCTGGCGGTCGGCGTCACCCGGCAATGGCGCTCCACGCTCATCGGCGTGGGGGGCGCCGTCGTGTCCCTGGCGATCATCGTCGGGATCTTCGGGACGGCCATCGTCGTGCTCGTCCCCATCGACATCCTGCGATTGGTCGTGGGCACGTTCCTCCTCATCTACGGGCTGGGCTGGCTGTGCAAGGCGATGCTCCGTGCGGCGGGCGCGAAGGCGAAGCACGACGAGGCGTCGATCTACCAGCGCGAGATCGTGCGGCTCACCGAGGAGCCCCCGGTCCCCGCGCAGGGCATGGACTGGATCAGCTTCACGGTGGCGTTCAAGGGCGTCCTGCTCGAGGGGCTCGAGGTGGCCTTCATCGTCGTCACGTTCGGCGCCTCGGCCGGCCAGCTCGGCCCCGCGGCGCTCGGCGCGGCCATCGCCGGCGTGCTGGTGCTGGGCGTGGGCGCGTCGCTGCACCGTCCGCTCGCCCGCGTGCCGGAGAATGGCCTGAAGTTCGCCGTCGGGCTCATGCTCGTGACCTTCGGGACCTTCTGGGCCGGCGAGGGGATCGGGATCGCCTGGCCCGGCAGCGACGCGGTGATCCTGGTGCTGCTGGCGGCGTACCTGGTCCTCAGCCTGGCCGGGGTCTGGGCGATCCGCACGATGCTGGATGCGCGCCGGGTGCCGGCTCCCGCGCGGGCGAGGCAGTAGGCGATGCGCTACGTGCGGGCCTTCGGGGCCTTCTGGTACGACTTCCTCGTGGGCGATCGGCCCGAGCTGTTCGTGGGGCCCATCGTCGCCCTGTTCCTGGCCTGGATCCTGGTGCGTGGAGGAATCGAGGCCGGCGTCGTCGGGCTCGTGCTCTTCGGCGCCGTGGCGCTCGTCGGCGCCTTCAGCCTCTACCTGACGACACGACCACGCGCCTGAGGGCGGCGGCTGAGGCCAATATCGCCGCCCGCCGTGAGAATCCCCACTCGCTTCGGCCTCGCCATGGCCGCGCCACCTCCGGTGCCTGTCGTCGCTCGTCGCCAGGCCCCGAGAATACGCCGCGGAGCCCGCGTGCCCGCCAGCGCCGGCTTCCCGGGCGCGGCCAGGCCAGGCCCGCCCGGGGCTCACTCGCCGACGGCGGACACCTTCTGCAGGACCGAGCCCCTCGCTCGTTCTCGTCCCTGGAGCCACGGGCCGACGGCGAACCGTCCGAGCATGTAGCAGATGAAGCTCAGCGAGCTCACGAAGAAACTCACGGGCAGGTTCGTCAGCAGCGCCAGGAGGATCCCGCCGAGCACCGAGAGCAGCGCGATGCCCACGCTGAGGACGGTGGCGCGTCCCGGTGCGGCGGTGAGCTGCTCGGCGGTGGCGCCGGGCGTGATGAGCAGCGTCAGGATGAGGAGCACGCCCACCACCTGCACGGCCTCGGCGACGGCCGCGGCGAGGATGAGGAGGAAGACGATCGCGAGGAGGCCGACAGGCACTCCCCTGGCCTCGGCCACCTCGGGGTCGACCGTGGCGAACATGAGCGGGCGATACACCGTGGCCAGCGCGGCCAGGGTGATCGCGCCGATCACCAGCAGGAGCAGCACGTCTCCGCTGCTGACCCCGGTGATGGCCCCGAAGAGGATCGAGTAAGCCTGCGTCGCGAAGCCCGACGAGAGCGTCAGGAAGAGCACCCCGAGCCCGAGTCCGAAGGCCATCACGACACCCACCACGGAGTCGCGCTCCCGTACCCGGACGCCCAGCGCGCCGATGAAGAGCGCGGTGAGCAGCGTACCGGCCAGGAGGCCCAGCACGGGCGAGACGCCGAGAAGGATCGCCCCGGCGGAACCGGTGAAGCCGAGCTCGGACAGGGCGTGCACGGCGAACGCCATGTTCCGTGCCACCACGAACCGGCTGACGATCCCGGACACGATCGCGACGACGATGCCTGCTTCGATCGCCTGCTGGACGAAACCATAGCCGAGGAGGTGGACGAGCTGGTCGAGGCTCACGGAACCACCTCGGGAGCATGCGCGCCGGCGTCCGCGCGCGAGGGCAGGTGGTGCGGCTCTTCCATCTCGAACCCCGCCCCGAACGCCTCGCCCACCACGAGGATGCGCCCGTGCACGCGGAGCACGTCGACGTGGGAGCCGTACAGCTCGCTCAGTCGCTCCGATGTGAGCACCTCGTCGGGCGCCCCCGCCGCCCAGCGGCCGTTGACGACGAAGAGCACCTGGTCGACGAGCGCGAGCACGGGGTTCACGTCGTGCGTGACGAAGAGGACGGTGCGCCCCGTACGGCGGTGCCAGGCCCCCACGAGCTCGGTGATCTCGCCCTGGTGACGCAGGTCGAGGTGCGCCAGTGGCTCGTCGCAGAGCAGGAGCTGCGGATCACCGACGAGGGCCTGGGCGATCCGCAGGCGCTGCCGCTCGCCGCCCGACAGGCGCCCGATGGGCGCATCCGCATAGGGGCCGGCCTCGACCGACGCGATCGCCTCGGCGACGCGCCGCGCACTCGTGCGATCCGGTCGCCCGACTCCCCAGCGGTGGCCGTCCAGGCCCAGCCGGACCAGGTCACGGCCGCGCAGGGGCAGGTCCCGGTCGAGCGCCTGGGCCTGCGGCACGTAGCCGATCGCCGGGTTGCCCCGCCGGGGCGGTTGGCCGAGCACCTCCACCGAGCCGGCACTCATGGCGGCCATGCCGAGCACGACCCGCAGCAGCGAGGTCTTGCCCGAGCCGTTTGGCCCCAGCACGGCGACGAAGCTGCCGGGCTCGACCTGCAGGGACAGGTCGTGCCAGACCTCCCGCCGGCCATAGGCGAGGGTCGCGTGGTCGAACCGGACGGTGGGAGCGGGCATCGACTCAGGCTCCCCCGGCCAGGGCCTGCTCGAGCTCGGTCATCTCCGCCAGCTGCCACTCCAGATACGAGTGGTACTGGGGCGGCATCGTCTCGGTCACGCCCACCACGGGGATGCCGTTCGCGACGGCGAGGTCGCGAATCTGGGTCGTGAGCGGGGTGAGGACCTGGCTGTTGAACAGGAGCACCTTCACCTGCCTCCCGGAGAGGAGATCCCGTTCGGCGGCCACGTCGGCGGGAGGCGGGTCGGTGCCGTCCTCGATCGCCTTCTGGAAACCGGCGGGCGTCAGCACCCGCAGCCCGATCGCCTTCGTCAGGTACTCGGCCACGGGCTCGGTGAACGCCACCGGTGAACCGCCGTACGTCGCCTTCAGGCCGGCGATCTTCGCGCCGAGGGGCGCCAGCGAGGCGAGATACGCCTGCTCGCGGGCCGCGAAGTAGGAGGCGTTGGCGGGTTCGAGACGCGCCAGCGCGGCTTGCGCGGCCGCGGCCACCTTCGGCATCGTGCCCGGGTCATACCAGACGTGCGCGTTCGCGTCGGTCGGGAGGTCGAGCAGCTGTTGCACGTCGATCACGACGCGGCTCGCGTCGGGCGAAGCGTCGAGGAGGTGCCGCATGAAGTCGTCGTAGCCGAAGCCGTTGACGATGACGAGCCGTGCGTCGGCCACCGTGACGGCGGCCTGTGCGCTCGCGTCGAAGGCGTGCGGGTCGGCGTTCGGGTTGTTGAGCAGGCTGGCGGTGGTGACCCTGACGCCCCCGATCTCGCCGAGCAGGTCGGCGTAGAAGTTCTCCGTCCCCAGGACCGGGATGGCCGGCCCGACGGCGACCGCACTCGGCACGGCGGCGCCGGAGACCGCGGGGGCCGATGGCGCCCCGATCGTGCCGCCAGGGCCGGATCCGGCGGCGACCGGTGCGGGCGAAGAGGCTGGCACCGAGGCGGCCGGCGGCGTGGCCGAAGCGCCGCAGCCGGCCGCGACCAGGGCGGCGGCGACCAGCAGCGCGAGGCGTCGGCAGATCCAGGCGCCGACTGGAGCCCGTCCTGATCCCGGATCGTGTCTCAGACTTGGTCTCATTGCAGGGCGGCTCCGAGCTCGGTGGAAGTGAACGACGCGTCAGGCCTCGCTGGTCGTCGCGGCGCGACAGTCGGGGCAGAGTCCGAAGAACTCGATGCGGTGGGTGTCGACGAGGAAGCCCGTGCGCTGCTCGACCAGCTCGCGAGCGATGGGCGTGATTCCCAGGTCCCCCACTTCCTGGCTGCGCCCGCACCGCTGGCACACGACGTGGTGGTGATGGCTGAGGGCGCACGCAACGTACGCGTGCTCGCCGTTGGGCAGGTGCACCTGTTCCACCAGGCCGAGCGATTCGAAGATCTCGAGCGAGCGGAAGATCGTCGCCCGGCCCACTCCGCGGCGGTTCCGGCGCGCCTCCGACAACAGGTCCTCGGCGGTGAAGCGTCCGGTATGGCCGGCGACCATCTCGGCCATGGCGCGGCGGGGCGCGGTCGAGTGATAGCCCGCGCGGTCGAGGGCCTGGGTCAATGCATCGGGATCGCCCACGGCAAGAATGATACCTGGTCTCTTAACGGCGTCAACTCATGCCCGGCCGCTAGTGCTGCCTACAACCATGGTCAGGTCCTGCCGTTGTCGGGTGCGAAGCGGGATCCACCGAGGGGGCGCGAGCCTGGCCCGAGGTGCCTGCGCCGGCCTGCCGCTTCGCGCGGTTGCGACGTCTACTGGTCGCGGACCTCGACGCCGAGATACGAGGCAAGCAGTGGTGCGAGGTCGGCGAACTGCTCGCGGCTCAGGGTGGTGCCACGGATGCTCTCCACCCCGCGGAGCTGGCGAACGATCGAGCCCGACAGGTCCATGGCTCCGATCCGGGCCCCGGCGATGTTCAGCGCATCGATCGTGCAGCCCTCCAGCCGGACGGAATCCGCCTGCGCGTCGCCGAGGTCGAGCTCGCCGATCTCGCACGACTCGAACGCGACGTCGCGCAACCGCGATCCCGTGAGATCGACGAAGTTCAGCTTGGCGCCACGCATCAGAACATCGGTCCATGTCGCGCCCGGCGCGCGAAGGGCCCCCAAGCGCCCGCCGCTGACCAGCACATCGCGAAGGACCGAGTCGGACACGTCCAGGGCCGACGCCTCGGGCTCCTCGACCACGCACTCGGAAAGGCGAGCGCGGGTCGCGACGAGCTCGTCGAGACGGCACCGAACGAGGCGACACTCGGTGAAGCGCGCGTCGCTCGCGTCCTGGCCGCGGAGATCGAGGCCCCCGAACTCGAGCGCTTCGTACTCGCCGCCCGCTTGGAGGCCGTCGCCGTCGAACGGCTCGAGGGGCGTGAGCCTGATCGTTTCGGCCGGCCCGCGCCGGGCTCGTTTCGTCCTCGTCATGCTCACGAAATCGTACGTCGGTTGCCACCGACAGCGCTGCACCCGACGGCGGGCGCGGAGGGTGGCGCGTTGCACGCCGCCTCACGCGTCTCGTTTCGTGATCGCGATCCTGGCCACCGCGAGCGGGACCACGCTGTAGGCCAGCAGCGCGCCGAAGGCCGCCCACGGCGGGAGCGCAGCCCCAAAGACCGACTGCGCGTTGCCGGTGCCCGCGAGCTGGCCGGCCAGGGCTCCGGGCACGAGCGACGTGAGCCAGGCGCTCCAGGGCTGGGGTACGTGGTTGGCGAGGAGCGGCCCGATGTACCAGAGGAGCACGAGCGAGACCACGCTCGCGAGCGCGGATCGCGAGATCGCGCCCAGCCCGAGACCGATCATCGCGAAGGTGGTCGTGGACAGGCCCATCGCCACGAGCAGGGCCACGTCGCCGAAGGCCGGTGGCGCCTGGCCGTTGATCGCGCGGCTTCCGACGATGAGCGCCGTGCCCAGGAGCGTCACGCCCAGTGCCGCCTCGGATACGACGGACGTGACCAGCGCGACCACAACCGCCTTGGCGGCCAGCACCTCGCCCCGCCGGGGCACGGCGAGAAACGTCGACTGGATCATGCCGCTCGCGTACTCCGATGTGATGGCAAGGGTACCGAACACCGCCATGCAGAGGGCGAGGATCCAGCCCAGGAGTTCCGGCAGCGATCCGAGTGACGCGTGTGGGCGCGCCGCCGGAGACAGGCCGTCCCAGAACGCGACGAAGTACCACGCAAGGCCGAGCATGAGGATCGTGAACAGGGCCACCACGCCCAGGAGGTAGCGCGTCGAACGTGCCGTTATGGTCTTGCTCCATTCCGCTGCCAGCACGTCACGCATCGTCGCGCCTCGCCGCGGCCCCCGCGCGGTACTCTGCGCTCCCCGCGGTGAGCTGCATGTAGGCCTCCTCCAGCGAGGCCCGACGCGCGGTCAGGCCACTCAACGGGATTCCGGCCCCCGCGGCAATGGCTCCAACGGCGGCGGCGTCGAGCCCCGAGATGTGCAGCCGCGACCCGAACTCGGCTTCGACTCCGGCCCCGGCGGCCGTGAGCACCTCCGCGAGATCCTGTGTGCGGGACGATTCCGCCACGACCCCCTCGCCGAACCGCTCGGCCAGGGCCGCGACCGTCGTGTCGGCGAGCAGACGACCGCGACCGATGACCACCAGGCGCTCGGCCGTGATGGCCATCTCGCTCATGAGGTGGCTGGACACGAAGATGGTTCGTCCTTCGTCCGCCTGCGATCGGAGCAGCTCGCGGAGCCAGCGCACGCCATCCGGGTCGAGCCCGTTGACGGGCTCGTCGAACACCAGGATCTCCGGGTCGCCGAGCAGGGCCGCGGCGATGCCGAGGCGCTGGCGCATGCCCAGCGAGTATGTCGCGATGCGCCGTCGGGAGACACCGGCGAGGCCGACCTGTTCGAGCAACAGCCGGACACGCGCGTCGCCGATGCGGTGGCTGTGCGCGAGCCAGCGCAGGTGCTCCCATGCGGTTCGTCCGGTCTCGATCCCGTTCGCGTCGAGGAGGGCACCGACCTCGAAGAGCGGCCGCTCGATCTGCCCATACCGCCTGCCACCCACGAGCACCTCGCCGGTCGCCGGAGCGGCGAGCCCAAGCGCGACCCGCATCGTGGTCGTCTTGCCAGCACCGTTCGGGCCGAGGAACCCGGTCACCGCTCCCGGCCGCACCGTGAACGACAGGTCGTCCACGGCCAGCGTCGGCCCGTAGCGCTTGGTGAGATGCCGTACCTCGATCAAGCGATGATCGTGGCAGGAGCCCGCGCCCGGGCGCATCGGCGACAGGGATGAATCCGGGGATCGGCCCGGGGGACGACCCACGCACGCGCTGTGCCGGGCATCCGCCGCGGGGATGACGTCCTCCGGGAGGATGCCCGCGGCTGCGGGCGCGGATACGCTGTGCCGGAATGCCGGACGATGAGCAGCCGATCTTCACGCGCCCGCTGACCCGCACGCGGCTGGCAGGGCTGGATGCCCTCGCTGCGAGCGGCTACACGCTCGTGCTGTCCACCATGGTGCTGGCCAATTCCGCATCACCCATTGCGCCCTGGGCCCGCTTGCTCGTCGTGTTCGCGATGGGCCTCCCGCTGGCCGCGCGACGGTTCTGGCCCCTGCCGGTCTTCGCCGTCGCGTTCGCGGCCTCCGTGGTGGCGCTCGTCGCCGGTGTCGCGCACGACGACTTCGTCGGGCCGGCGTTTGCGCTCTACCTCGTGGCCGTCGTCGGCGATCGCCCGAGCCGCGAGCCCACGCTCGTCATCGCCACGCTCGGCGCCCTCGGCGCCGCGACCCTGGTCCTGGCCGGGAGCTCGCAGCCGCTCGGGCCCGACGCGGGTTCGATCGTCGTGGGAGTCGTCGTGCTCGCCGGGGCCTGGACCGTCGGCCGGGCCGTACGCGAGCGCCGCCGGTTCGCGGAACGCGCAGCCGCGCAACTCGTGGAGCGGGCCGTCTCCGAGGAGCGGCTCCGGATCGCCCGCGACCTGCACGACATCGTGGCCCACGGGCTGAGCCTCATCGTGGTCAAGGCGGCCACCGCCAATCACGTCTCCAGCGTGCGGCCCGAGGAGTCCGGAGAGGCGCTCCGGGTCATCGAGGCGACCGGCCGGTCCGCGCTCGTCGAGATGCGCCGGATGCTCGACGTACTGCGTGACCAGGACCCAGCCGGCGACGTGGCGGATCTCGGGCCTGCCCCGACCCTCGCGCAATTGCCGGCTCTCGCGGAGCGCGTCGAGCTGGCCGGCGTGCATGTCGACTTCGACCTGCGGGGCACCGACGCGCTCCCCGATGGCGTGGCCCTTTCGTTGTACCGGATCGTGCAGGAATCGCTGACGAACGTGGTGAAGCACGCGGCACCTGCCCGCTGTCACGTGACGATCGCGGCCGCCGACGGCAGCGCGACGATCGAGATCGTCGACGACGGGCTCAGCGCCGGTGTCCCCGGTGACCCGGGAGACAGGACCGCAGGGCACGGGCTCGTCGGGATGCAGGAGCGGGTGCGCGTGCTGGGCGGCGAGTTCGCCGCTGGTCCCCAGCCACAGCGGGGTTTTCGCGTGTTCGCCCGCATCCCATACGCGATCGCACCCTCCGCGCGGAGCAGCGGCCGATGAGCGAGCCGATCCGCGTGGTGGTCGCCGACGACCAGGCTCTCGTGCGCGGCAGCTTCCGCCTGCTCGTCGACACGACGCCCGGCATGCTCGTCGTGGGGGAGGCCGCCACCGGAGCGGAGGCGGTGGACCTGGCTCGACGCGAACGTCCGGACGTCGTGTTGATGGACATCCGCATGCCCGTGATGGACGGCATCGAGGCGACCCGGCAGATCTGTGGAGCACCCGGCGGCGCACCGTGTCGCGTGCTGATCCTCACCACGTTCGATCTCGATGCCTACGTCTACGCGGCGCTGCGCGCGGGGGCCAGCGGGTACCTCCTGAAGGACGCTCCGCCGGCCGACCTGCTCACCGCGATCCGCGTGATCGCCGCAGGCGAGGCCCTTCTCGCGCCATCGATCACCCGGCGGCTCATCACCGACTTCGCCCGAAGACCCGGGCCCCGGCAGTCGCGCCCCGCCGACCTCTCGGTCCTGACCGAACGCGAGCTGGACGTCCTGCGCCTGATCGCCATCGGCCTGTCCAACGGGGAGATCGCCGTCCGCCTGGTCGTGAGCCCGGCAACCGTCAAGACGCACGTCGCCCATCTCCTCGACAAGCTCGATGCGCGTGATCGTGTCCAGCTGGTGATCGCGGCGTACGAGAGCGGGCTCAGCGGTTCGGGGGCCGGCCCGGAGGAATGACGTGTGACGGCGCAACCAGACTGGGGTCGAACTACATCACGTGGCGAGGCGCAGCCACACCACAGCCGTCGGAGGCGACACCGTCCGTCGCAAGGCCAGCGCGCATCGCATCGGGCTTGTCCGCCGTAGCCGAGAACACCTATCGGACCGCGGGGAGCGTGCGATTAGCGAGGGGCGTTGCCAGCGGGTTGCCCGGCAGGCCGCCCGGAAGTCGCCCAGCTGCGGTGCCGAGGCGATCAAGGCGCGGCGAAAGGCTGCTGAGCGCTCCGCTCCAGTCCCTCCACCACGCGCGCAGCCCACTCCGAGCGAGCCGCCCGAGCGCGATGAGGCGTCTCGTGGAGCACCTCCAGGCACTGCAGGACGGCCAGCATGTCGAGCCGTTCCAGTGTCCCCCGGTCGAGCGTAAGTTCCGCGGCAGCGAAGAAGGCCGGGCCGGCGGCCTCCCATCGCTCCGGGTGATGGTGGCACACGATCCAGCGCCACCAGGCCGCGTCGAACAGGGGGTGCGCGAGCCGGGCCCGCTCGAAGTCGAGCACGGCGACGATCATGCCGTCCCACAAGAGCACGTTCACCGGCGCAAGGTCGCCGTGGGCGAACACGGGCTCCACACTGTCGAGGGCTGCTGGCACCCGCAAGAGCACGCGCTCGAGCGCGGCTGCGGGCCGGGAACCCAGCACGGTCCGGCCGTCCGCCAGCCATCCCCGGGCCGCCACGACCAGTCTGCGCCGGATCGCCCCACAGGGTCCCGAGGCGCATCCCTCGTGCAGGCACGCCGCGCAGGCTGGCCGCCAGCTCCCCCATCCGTGTGCCGAGCAGGGCGGCCGATGCATCGTCGTCGAGCAGTGCCCGACCGGATTGGCCCTCGACGGCTCGCGTCACCAGCAGCCCGTCGGGCCCTCGGACTTCGTACGCGAGGACCTCGGGCACTGGGATCCATGGCGCGACCTTTGGCAGCGTGCGTCCCACCCGCAGGCGCCGTTCGCGTCCCCTGCGCTCGCGGGACCACTGGGCCACGATCCGCTCCCGGCTGGCGAGCGTGGCGAGCCACGTGCGCGTGCCGGTCTCCCACGGCGGGGTGGCGTCGGTCGCGGCCACGATGCGTTCGCCCAGGAGCGCCTCGAGCCAGCGACGCGCGTCCTGTTCTAGGCCCGCTTCGCGCGCCGGCGCTGGGCCGTTCATGCCCGCGGGGCGCCGCCCTGCGGTACTTCCTCAAGGAACATCCCGTGCGCGTCGAAACGGATCGGGTGGGGCGGCTCGACGAGCTCGCAGCCCACGCCAAGGAGCTCGGGCAGCAGTGGCACGCTCACGTACAGGAGCTCGAGATGCTTGGTGTCGCGGGCCCGCACGATCCGGGCGGTCTCGGGCGTCACGCGCAGGCAGGCGGCGATGGCCACCGCAAGGGCATCGCGATCGGTCTCGACGGTGAGCGGGATGCGCGCCCCTTCGGGTGTCTTGGCCGTGATGCAGTTCATGTACGTCTTGTGCCGGTCGATCGCCTCGACGGCGCCGCGCAGGGCGACGTCGGCCATGCCGATGCCGACCGCGTTGCCCTCGGTCTCCGGGGTCAGTCCCCGGACCACGATGCGCTGCACGAAGGGCGGCTCGCCGGTCGGCCCGGCGTAGTAGCGGCCCACCACGTTGGAGTCCATGCCGAGGCCGCTGATGTCCTTGCCGATGGCGTCGAGCACGAGCACGTCGATCTCGGCCAGCGGGATGCGCGCCATGGCGGCGCGGGCCTCCGCGAGGAGCTCGCGCTCGCGGGCGAGGATCCGGTCCGCCGGCACGGCCTCGATGCGCGCCAGGCGCGCCTGCCCGTTCTCCACGAGGGCGAGCCCGAAGGGGATCGGCACGTGGGCGAGCGTGAACGCCGCCACCTGCGGGATGAGCTCGTGGAAGACCGCGAACCCCTGGCGGTGGAAGGCATCGGCGCCCTTCTGCTTGCCCAGGCCGATGGCGATCATCTTCGCCAGGCCCGACTCGATCGAGCCTGAGAAGTCGGTGTGGGGCTTGACTCGGTTGACGGGGATGATGAGGTCGGCCTCCTCGTAGGCGTGGCGGTCGACGAAGACGGGCACCCCGGGGCGCACCTCGCCGAGCTCGACCGTCTCCATGGAGGAGCGGATCTCGCAGCCCATCGTCGCGGGCGTGATGCCGTAGGAGGCAAGCACCTCGAGCTGGCCCTCCGGCGTGGCCCCGCCGTGGCTGCCCATGGCGGGCACGATGAAGACCGCCGCCCCGGTCTCCCGCACGCGCTCGACCGTCGCCCGTACGACCTCGTCGATGCGGTCGATGCCCCGGCTGCCGGCGGCGATGCAGACGCGGACGCCGGGACCCATGGGTCCCAGGACGGGCTCGAGCGCCGCGCGTACGGCCGCCCGCACGTCGTCGATCCCGGCCGTGCCGAGGCGCTGGCGGACGAGGGCCCATTCGGGGAGCGTCCCGTGCGCGAACTCGGCGAACGCCGGGCCTGACCCCGCCGCCCCCGAGCGTGCCGCCGGGGACTCGGGGGCCACCGTCGCCGCAACGAGCGGCGGATCGCTCAGGGCCTCTCCGCTCACGTGCGGACGGACGTCATCATCGTGTGTCATTGCGGCCTCCCGCCGTCCTTCATCGCTGGATGCGGGCCGAGCCGCCCTTCGCGAGGGCCCGCACCTGCTCGAGGGTGGCCATCGTCGTGTCGCCCGGGTACGTCGTGACGAGCGCCCCGTGGGCCCACCCGAGGCGCAGCGCCTCCTCGAGCCCGGCGCCCGAGAGGAGGCCGTAGATGAGCCCCGCGGCGAAGCCGTCGCCGCCACCCACGCGGTCGTACACGTCGAGCTCCATGGTGGGCGCCACGACCGAGCGGCCAGCGGCCCAGGCCACGGCGCTCCAGGCGTGCCGGTTGGTCGAGTGCACCTCGCGCAGCGTGGTGGCCACGAGGCGCACGTTCGGGTAGCGCGCCACGACCGCCTCGATCATGCCGAGGAAGGCGGACGGGTCGAGCCCCGAGGCCGCGGCCACGCTCGGGCCGGGCATGCCGAGGGCCGCCTGGAGGTCCTCCTCGTTGCCGAGGAGCACGTCGACCTGCGCGGCGAGCCGCGCCCATGACCGCCTGTGCGCGGGCCTGGCCGCCCTCGCGGCGCCCAGATCTTGCCCCGGTAGTTGAGATCGAGGCTGACGAGCGCCCCCGCCGCGTGGGCCGCCGCCATGCCCTCCGCGATGAGCGCGGCGCTGGAATCCGAGAGGGCCGCGAAGATGCCCCCCGAGTGGAACCAGCGCACCCCCGCGCCGAAGAGCGCGGGCCAGTCGACGTCGCCCGGGCCGAGGCGCGCGGCGGCCTCGTCGGCGCGGTTGTAGAAGACCACCGGGGCCCGCACGCCGAAGCCGCGGTCGCTGTAGACGGTGGCGATGTTCGGGCCGCGCACGCCGTCGTGGGCGAAGCGCCGGTAGATGGGGCGCACCCCCATGGCCCGGATGCGCTCGTCGACGAGCTCGCCCACGGGATAGTCCACCATGGCCGTGGCGATGGCCGTGCGCAGGCGAAAGCAGGCCGCCAGATCGGCCGCCACGTTGTACTCGCCGCCCGAGACGTGGATGTCGAGGGCACGGGCCTTGCCGAAGGGGACGACGCCCGGGTCGAGGCGGATGACGACGCCGCCGAGCGAGAGGAGATCGAGCGCGCCACCCGGCGGAGGGACGGGCAGGGCGCCGCTCGCCTCGTCCGCGGCGCGTCCGGCGGCGCCGCTCCCCGGCTCCCGTGGCGTGTGCCTCCGGGTCGCGCGCCTCGTCGGCCACGGTCAGGCCTTCTTCTCGAGGTGCCCGCCGAAGCCGAAGCGCATGGCCGAGAGCACCTTGTCGGCGAAGTCGGCCTCACCGCGGGAGGTGAAGCGCTCGTAGAGGGCGGTGGTGAGGATGGGTGCCGGCGCGCCCACGTCGATGGCCGCGATGCTCGTCCAGCGGCCCTCGCCCGAATCGGACACGCGGCCCGAGAAGTCGGCGAGGTCGGGGCTCTGCAGGAGCGCCTGGGCGGTCAGGTCGAGCAGCCAGGACGCGATGACGGAGCCCCGCCGCCAGACCTCGGCGACCTGCGGCAGGTCGAAGTCGTAGCGGTACAGCTCGGGCTCGCGCAGGGGCGTCGTCTCGGCGTCGATCTCGCGCTCGACGCCGCCGATGTTGGCGTGGGCCAGGATGTTGAGGCCCTCGGCGTAGGCGGCCATGAGGCCGTACTCGATGCCGTTGTGGACCATCTTGACGAAGTGCCCGCCGCCCGACGGACCGCAGTGCAGGTAGCCCTGCTCGGCGCTGCCGGGCTCGCCGTCCCGGCCGGGCGTACGGGCGATCGCGCCGAGCCCGGGGGCCAGGGCCTGGAACAGCGGGTCGAGCCGCGCCACGGCGTCGTCGGGGCCGCCGATCATGAGGCAATAGCCGCGCTCGAGACCCCACACGCCGCCCGAGGTGCCGCAGTCGAGGTAGCCGATGCCGGCCCCCTCGAGCTCGTGCGAGCGGCGGATGTCGTCGCGGTAGTAGGAGTTGCCCCCGTCGACCACGGCATCCCCGCGCGCGAGGAGGGGCACGAGCTGCTCGAGCGTGGCGTCCACCGAGGCCGCCGGCACCATGAGCCAGAGCACGCGGGGCGTCTCGAGCTTGGCCACGAGGTCCTCGAGCGACGTGGCCCCGCCCGAGATCGCGCCGTCCGCCACGAGCGCCGCCACGGCGTCCGCGTGGCGCGCATAGCCGTACACCGTGTGGCCGTTGCGCAGCCAGCGGCGGGACATGTTGGCGCCCATGCGCCCGAGTCCGATCAGGCCAACCTGCATGCGAGAGACCTCTCCGCCAGATCCGTCAGATTGTCATCGCGCTGAAGCCGCCGTCGACCCGGACGATCGCACCGGTCACGTAGCCGGACGCCCGCTCCGAGGCCAGCCAGATCGCCGTGCCGATGAGTTCCGCAGGTTCGCCGAGCCTCCCGGCCGGGGTGTGACCGAGGATGGCCCGGACACGCTCCTCGGACAGCAGCCGGCGATTCTGCTCAGCGGGGAAGAACCCGGGCGCGATGGCGTTGACCCGGATGCGGTGCGGGGCGAACTC
This sequence comes from uncultured Chloroflexia bacterium, assembly GCA_963757865.1. Lineage (GTDB taxonomy): Bacteria > Chloroflexota > Limnocylindria > Limnocylindrales > CSP1-4 > JAJYNJ01. Next base: position 15,874 of record CAVWSU010000013.1, on the reverse strand, counting down.
GCGTGCGAGGTACTGAGTCAGGCTGTTCACGCCGGCCTTCGAGACCGAGTATGTCGGCACCTTCGACAGCGGCGGCCCCGACGACGCAGACGAGATATTGATGATCGCGCCGCCCCGCTCCCTCCCGATCATGGCTTCGCCGAACACCTGACTGGCCAGGAAGACCGAGGTCAGGTTGGTGTCGAGGATGCGGTGCCATTCATCGAGCCCGATCTCGAGGAACGGGGTGGAGCTGTTGACACCGGCGGCGTTCACGAGAACGTCGACGGGCCCGAGTTGCGCTTCCACCTGGCGGCATGCCGACTCGAGCGAGGAGCGGTCCGTCCCGTCGACGAGGACTGCCGCGGACGCCACCCCCTCGGCGCGCACCGCCGCGGCGCGCGCGTCGGCACGCTCCCGCGATCGCCCGAGCACCCCGACCGCGGCGCCCGCGGATCCGAACCCCTGGCACAGGGCACCGCCGAGCACACCGGTCCCGCCGATCACCACCACGACCCTGTCGTGCAGATCGAACAGGTCCATCCGCTCCTCCTTGCGACCCGCCGCGCGTGTCGCGGCCAATCAGTCGTGAGGGGGCACGAACGCGACGAAGTAGACGTAATCGAACGGCTCGCTCCCGGTGTTGCGGACCTCGTGCTCCGTGCCGATCGGGATCAGCACGAACGTGTCCGGCTCGAGCGCATGGATCTCGCCGCCCAGTTCGAGCTCGGCCCGCCCGCGCAGGCAGTAGTAGACCTGCTCCTCGTCGAGGTGGGTATGGCGGGGCACCTTCTGACCCGGCAACACGCTGACGTGCGAGGAAGCGAGCTTCTTCGTCTCGGCGAGGTGGTGGTAGTCGACCCCCGGTTCATGGGTGACGGCGATGTCCCTGAGATTCGTGACCATCTGTGTCTCCTTGCTCACGTCCTGTGTGGCGGTGGAAGGGAACCGTGGCGCCCTGGTTCAGGGAGCGCCGGCTGGACCCTGTGAGACCTCGGCGAACGACCATCCGTTCGTGTCGCACATGGCGCGGACATGCCGCTCCCAGGTCGACTCGACCGCCGGCCGGCCGCCGGTGAAGCAATCGATGCTGAGGTACACCACCCGTCGATCTCCGACGGCCTTCACGGAATGGGGCGTGCCGGGGGGCACGCGGACGAAGTCGCCAACGTGCACCTCGTGGCTCTCCGAGCCGTCGGCCCCCACCCGTAACGCCGCCTCGCCCTCGGTCACGAAGTAGACCTGCTCGGCGTCGGGATGCACGTGGATCGGCGGCGCCTCGCCGGGCTCAAGGATGACCCAGAACGCCTCCGAGGTGGCGGCCTCCGCGCGGTCCATGATGAGAAGGTTGGTGTGAGTCGGGAACCGGTAGCGCAGCGTGCGGTCCGTGCGAAACACGTACCGCGCCGCGGCACCTGCTTCGCCCCCTGGTTCGTGGTCAGACATTCGACGGCTCCTTGCTTCGGTGAACGGGCCCGAATCGACAGTTCTCCGGCGAGGTGCCGGCGGCTCGCCTTCGAGGCGTCACGGCAGCTTTGCCGGACCTTGCCGCACCTCCTCGAACGACCAGCCCTCCTCTGCGCACTGCGCCCGCACGTGGCTGTCCCAGGACGGCTCGTCGGATGGTCGACCCGCCAGGAAGCAGTCGACAGTCAGGTAGACGACACGCCCGCCGCCACGTGCAGCCACCGCGTGCGGCATGCCGACGGGAACGCGCACGAGGTCGCCGACGGCCAGCGGGAGGGTGGCCGAGCCGACGGTGAGCTCGCCTGCTCCCTCCGTCACGTAGAGGAGCTGTTCGAGCTCGGGATGCACGTGCACGGGTGGCGACTGGCCGGGCTCGAGCACGGTCCAGAACGCCTCCGACGTCATCGCATCCGAGCGGTCCATGATGAGGTAGTTCGTGTGGATGCCGACGCCGTGCCGGTCCGGCGGAAACCGGTAGCGGGTCGTGTCGCGCGTGCTGAAGATGTACCGCATCGAGTCGTCCGTGCCGGCCGTGCGCCGGATGCTCACGGGACCGTTGCCCCTTCCCCTGACCGGGCCAGCGCCACGACCGCGTCGACGATGGCCTCGCCCCCGCCCGCCGCCAGCGGGCTCGCAGACGGCTCGTAGCCGCCCTCGGCGTAGGCGTCGCGGGTCGGGATATAGCCGATCGTCCCGTCGCACAGGACCGCCACGAACGTGCGACCGAGCCCGAGAGCCCCTTTGATGTCCATTCCGAGCCCGGTGAAGAGCTCGCCTCCGATCCCGACGTGCGTCGCCGGTCCGAGCCCGAGCGCGCTGACCCGCACCCGCACCGGTCCGTCGCGGTCGGCCCGGGCCGCGTGGTCGAGCACCAGCCGGGCGTGTGCCTCGGCCAGCAGCGCATTGTGGGCGACCTGCATCGAGCGCAGCGGCTTCGCGGCGGCGACCAGTCGCTCGGCCGCCTCCACCGCCCGCTCGGCCTCGTCCACGCTCGGCAGCTCGCGCCGCGGTAGCTCCAGCACGCGTGCCCGCGCCCATACGTTGTCCGATGGCGTGGGAACGAGGCGACCGCGGACATCGACCGCGACCTCCGCGATGGCCGTCCCGTAGCGCTCCGCCGACTCGTACGTGCGCCACGGGGCCACGATCCCGATCATGCTGTCCTCGGGCGAGTAGCCGCCCGGGTTCACGTCGCCCTGCGCGCCGGTGGTGAACACGGTAATGCCGCCGACGCGCGCGTCGACGAGCCGGCAGACGACGCCGGGGTAGTCCGCCGAGTAGCGCAGGTTGTCCGGACCCAGCGTGGTGGGGTGGCAGCTGTAGTTGACGAGCGTCGCGATGGGGGACCCGTCCTCGCGGTCGAGGCGAAGGACCGTGACGTCGTCGTCCACCGGGCCGTCGTGCGGATGGCGCCGGTTCCTGCCGATGCCAGTAACCGTCCCTGTGCCCACCGAGGCGATAGCGGGTCCGCGCGCGTTCCAGGCTTCCTCGACAGCCCCCGCGATGCGCATGCCCGCCGATCGCTCGTGCTCGCTCGGCTCGGCGAGGTCCGGTCCGCTGTGCGTGTGGGTTCCAACCAGCTGCAAGTGATCACGATCGAGGCCGATCCGTCGCTCGACCTCGGCGGCGATGATCCCCTGCAGCCGCGCATCGATCTGGAGCAGGTCGGCGACGACCAGCACGGCTCGGTCCTCGGGCCCCTCGAAGGCGAGCACACGCGCGTGAAGCGCGTCGTGGACGTCGGTTGCTCCCGCGGTTCTCGTCTCGAAACCCGCCATGCGCATGCCGAGCGGGGGCGTGATGTCGACCCTGGCCGCGCCAACCTTCATCGTTCCTCTCCCGGCTCCGTGAGCTCGATGATCCGTCCTGTCGCGGCCGATTCGTAGACCGCCAGGACGACCGCCAGCGTGTTGCGCCCGTCGAGGCCGCTGATGGCGGGGGCGCGGTGCTCGAGGATCGCGCGTGTCACGTCGGCGTACTGTCGGGCGTGGCCCACGAAGGTCGTCCCCCAGGTGGCCGCATCGGCCTCCGCTGCGGAATCGTCCGGACCCGACGGGCGCGGAACGCCATCGACCTCCCAGCCCGCGATCGCCTCGTCCCGCAGGTGGATGTACCCTCGCTCCGCATGGATGCGGAGATCGTGGGGCACGCCGGGGTAGGCTGACGTCGTCGCCACCAGCGATCCCAGGGCGCCCGACGCGAAGGTGACCGCGGCGGACGCCGTGTCCTCCGCTTCGATCTCCTTCGCCACCGTCGCCGTCTGTCCCGCCACGCGGACGATCGGCCCGGCGAGCCATCGCACCAGGTCCACCGTGTGGATCCCCTGGTTCATCAGCGCCCCGCCGTCGAGTGCCCGGGTCCCGCGCCATGCGCCGCTCGCGTAGTACGACTGCGGGCGGTAGTCGAGGGTCGTCCCCTCCACGTACGCGACCGGCCCGAGCACGCCGGACGCCACGACACGCCGAATTTCCTGGATCACCGGCTCGAAACGCCGCTGGCTGACGGTCGAGACGACGAGCTCGTGTGCACGTCCTGCGGCGACGATCGCGTCGGCGTCAGCGAGGCTGAGAGCGATCGGCTTCTCGATCAGGACATGCTTGCCCGCCCGGAGCGCGGCGAGCGCCTGCTGCGCATGGAGCCCGGACGGCGTGCAGATGACGGCCGCGTCGACAGCTCCCCAGGACAAAGCGGCCTCGAGATCGGTCGACCACGGCACGCCCCACGCGTCGCCCAAGCTCCGCGCCCGGGCCGCATCAGCGTCGCACACGCCGGCCAGCCGGGCAGCGTCCGTCGCCCGGATCGCCTCGGCGTGCTGATGTGAGATGGCACCGGCCCCGACGAGCAGGTACCCGACGTTGTCCATGGTCATGGCCGATAGGCCGCGACCTTCGCGACGGCGGTCACAACATCGTCCAGGTCCGGTCGCTCCGACATGAGGATGGGCAAAGAGAACATGAGCACTTCGTCGCTCGCCGCCCGTTCGGCCGCCGGGCACGCGCCGGGCCCTCGGCCGCCGAGCCGCTCAATCTCCTCACGGATTGCCTCGTTACGGTTGAGCGGGACGTACCCGTGGAACACCGGTACGCCCTCGGCGGCCAGGGCCTGCGCGAACTCCATCTTCGGCAGGCCGCCGTCCCTGGCTCCGAGCCAGCGCAGGTGGTACGTGTACCAGCTGTGCGAGGTGACCCCGTCCGGGACCCGCACCGCCTTCATGCCGGGGATCTGCTCGAGCTGGGCCGTCAGGTACGCAGCCGATTCTGCCCGGTGCCTCCGCTGCGCTGGCATGCGGCGAAGCTGAGCCAACGCCACCGCAGCCTGGAACTCGGTCATCCGGAGGTTCCAGCCGATCCGGACGTGCTCGTACCATGCACCGCCGCGCCGGCGGCCGACGTTCCGCAGCGACCACAGGGTCTCGTCGACCTCCGGATCGTTCGTGACCATCATGCCGCCTTCGCCCGAGTTGATGACCTTGGACGATTGCAGACTGAAGACGCCGACGTCTCCGATGGCCCCGACAGGCCGGCCCCGCCATGATGCGCCGGCGGCCTGCGCGGCATCCTCGACAATCTTCAGATTGTGCCGGCGGGCAGCCGCAAGCACGCCGTCCATGTCGACCGGGCTCCCGGCATGGTGTACGGGAATGATCGCCTTGGTGCGTGACGTGACCGCCGCGTCGATGTTGGCGGGGTCAAGGAGCAGGGTATCGGGCTCCACGTCGACGAACACGGGGATGGCGCCGAGCATCAGCGCACAGCTTGCCGTGGCGATGAACGTGTAAGGAGGCACGAGGACCTCGTCCCCTCGCCCGACGCCGAGCGCGCGCAGGGCCACCGCCAGGCCCATGGTCCCGTTCGCGACGTTGATGCCGTAGTGCGCACCCTGCAGGCTCGCGAACTCGTGCTCGAGCTCGGTCACGAACGTGCCGTCGAGCGACCCCCAGTGGCCGGATCGGAGCGCCTCGAGGAGAAGCGTCTCCTCCTCAGCTCCGAACTGCGGCCAAGCCGCGAAGGGTGCAGTTCGGACGGGCGTTCCGCCGAACAGGGCAAGGGTCTCCGTTGTGTGCGTCGTCATGAACCCGTTCCCTCCGTTCAGCGCGCCGCCGCCAGCTGTTCCTCGGTGGCCACGAACGATGCGTGCTCCAGATAGAGGGTCGCGGCGGGGTGGCGGCGCAAGGCCGACGCCGGGCACGTCTCCGAGATGGGGCCAAGGAGCGTTCGCGCCACGGCCGCGGCCTTGTGGGCGCCAGGCACCACCACCGAGAGCTTCGCTGCGCCGAGCAGGGGGGGCATTGTGATCGTGAGCGCCTGATGCGGGACCGAGGCGAGGTCCGGGAAGGCGCCCTCGCGCACCTGCTGCGCGCGGCTCGTCTCGTCGATCTCGATGAGCCTGACGGCCTGGGGGTCATCGAACCGTGCGACATGCGGGTCATTGAACGCCAGATGCCCAGTCTCGCCGATGCCGATGAGCGCGAGGTCGATGGGCCGCGCGCGGACGACCGCGTCGTATCGAGCCACCTCGGCCGCCATGTCCGGGGCGGCGCCGTCCATGTACTCCGCTCGGCCCACCGCCACACGGCCGGTGACGTGGCGCTCCAGCCATTGGCGAAGCGCGAGCCGGTTGCCCGACCCGAGCCCCACGTACTCATCGAGCTGGATGACTTCCACTCGGCCCCAGTCGATTCCCGGCCTGTGCAGCAGCGCAGCCACGAAGGCCTCCTGCGACCAGGCCGCCGCAAACACCGTCCGGACGCGCTCCTGCTCGGCCAGCAGTCGCTTCAGCTCGCCCTCCACCGCTGTCGCGGCTGCCTGGGCCATGTCCTCGACCGAGTCGCCCACATACACGTGGAGCTGCTCAAATTCGTACGTCGCTGCCATTCACGAGCCCTCCTGTCCCCCGCTGTACGCGATATCGGCTGGCGCCGCCCGCCTCATCCGGTCATCCCGGTCAGCGTCACCCCCTCGATGATCCGCCGGCGAAGGACGAGAAAGGCGAGAACCGTCGGCGCGAGCGTCACGACGGCCGCCGCGCTGACGATCCCGTAGTCGACGCTGTTGGTGCTGTTGAACTGGACCATGCCGAGCTGGGCCGGGAACAGATTCTCCGAATTCAGCACGAGCAGCGGCCAGATGAAGGCCGTCCAGGACTGCAGGTAGGCGAAGATCGCGAGCGCGCTCAGCGCCGGCCCGAGCAGCCGAGGCACGAGACGAATCATGATGCCGATCTCCGACAAACCATCAATGCGTGCCGCCCCAAGGAGCTCGTCGGGCACGCTGGCCTTGACGTTCTGCCGCATGAAGAAGATTCCGTAGCTCAGGATCACGTAGGGCAGGATGAGCCCGGGCAGCGTATTGACGAGGCCCACCGCCTGCACCTCGAGAAAGACCGGCAGCATGTACACCTCGAACGGGATGATCGCGGTCGCGAGAATCACCCCGAATATGAGGTTGTTTCCGGGGAAATCGAACTTTGCGAGGATGTAGCCGCCGGCCAGCGAGGTGATGAGAATGAAGACCGTCGATACCGTCGCGAAGATGATGCTGTTCAGCAGCCACAGCCCGAAAGGGGCAGTGCTGAATGCCGTGATGAAGTTCGAAAGTGTCCAGTGCTGAGGGAGCAGCGACGGAGCCGATGCGAGCACCTCCGAGCCAGGTCGAAGAGACGTGCTCACGAGCCAGAACACCGGGAACACCATCGCGAGTCCTACGATGAGCAGGATCGCCTCGAGCACCAGGCGCGGCAGTCGCCGCGTCAGCGAATGGTTCATCTGCGCCCCACGTCAGTCGGTCGACCGGCTCAGGAACCGGAACTGTATGAAGGTCAGGATCACGACGATGCCAAGCAGATACACCGCCTCGGCTGCCGCATATCCCATGTTGAAGTACCGGAATGCGTTCTGGAAGATGTCGTACACGAGCACGCGGACGAGATAGCCCGGCGCTCCCTGGACATCCGACGCGAGCACGTACACCTGCGTGAACACGTTGTACGCATTGATTGTCGTGATCACAGTGACGAACAAGAGGATCGGCATGATGAGGGGCAGCGTGATGTGGCGGAACTGCCGCCAGGCCGATGCGCCATCTACGGCGGCCGCTTCGTAGTACATGAGCGGGATGGCCCGGATGCCGACCAGGAAGATGATCATGTTGTAGCCGACCTGCGCCCAAACCGAGATGAGGATCACCGACACAACAGCCAGCGTCGGATCCGTTGTCCACGCCTGGTTCGGAATGCCGAAGACCCCCAGCACATCGTTGAGCAGCCCACCCTGGTACTCAAGAATGAGCCGCCATCCGAGGGTGGCCGGCACCATCGGTGTGACGACGGGCAGGAAGAACAGGATCTCGATGAGGGAGCCCAGTCGCCCGGCGCCGCGCGCCAGGACGACGGCAACGAAGAACCCGATGACGATCGACACGATCGTCGTTGCGAATGCGAACACCGTCGTGTCGATGATCGCGGTCTGGAAATTCGGATCGCTGAGCAGGTTGGCGAAGTTGTCAAAGCCGATGAAGACGTGCTGCGGGCTGATCAACGACCAGTTGAAGAAGCTCAGCAGGATGGTGTAGAGGATCGGGATGATGCGCAGCACGGCGAACAGCGTCACAACCGGCGCGAGCACGCCGTAGGCGAAGAGATAGGTACGTCGCCGGCGGGGAGGCAGCGAACGGACGGCGCGCACAGCCCGCGCCGGCGTCCAGATTGATGCTCGACCCGCTGCCATCTATGCCCTCCTCCCGGCGGCCACCACCGACCAGTGCGCCGGGCGACGCCGAACGGATTCCGGCCGGCCTCGGCTCGGGTGTCGTGGCCGGCACTCCGCAGCCCTCGCCGGGCCGCGGAGTGCCGCGCCGATTTCAGTCGCCCCTTCGGCTACTGCCCGTAGTCGTTGTGCTGCTTCAGGATCGAGTTCGTCTCATTGGCAAACTGCTGGAGCACGGACATCGCGCCAGACGGGTTGTCGACGAGACTCTTGTTCGTGTAGGTGTTCACCAGGTGGTCGGCGAGCTTGGTCTCGATCTCGTCCCACTCGGGAAGAGGGTAGTCCGTCTGGTAGCCCGCCTGATAGGCCGGATCCTTGTCGAAGAAGGCGGCCCACGCAGGCTGCTGCTGGATCAGCGCCGAGTAGTCGAGGTCCAGCCGAGCCGGAACCCATCCGGAGATGGTCGCAATGGATTGCTGCTGCGGGAGCTGCTCGAGGAAGTAGAGGAAGTCAAACGCGGTCTGCTGGTGCGGCGATGCCTTCGTGACGAACATGGCCTCAGGACTGTGCAGCGAGGTCGTCGGCATCGGGACGGTTCCATAGTTCAGCTTCGGGGCGTTCTTCGCGATGTCACCGATGACCCACGACTCCCGCGCAAACATCGCGGTCTTGCCCTGCTCGAACGCTGCGGCGTCGCTCGCGATCTTCGTGTCATCGACGAGCGGCGGCTTGTTGATCATGTTGACGTACATCTCGAGGACGTTCACGCCGGCAGCGTTTGCGTAATCAGCGTGATACTTTCCGTCGGCGGTCTTCGCGAGGATCCCGATCGGCTGCTGCGGCGTCCCGTACTGCATCAGGAACATCCAGAACTTCTCGGCGACGCCGCTGCCCTGACCGCTCAGGCGAAGGCTGAGGCCCGATCGCGTCACGTTGCCGTTGGCGTCACGCTGGGCCAGCTTGGTGGCATCGGCGATGATCTCGTCCATCGTCGTGGGCGGCTGCAGGCCGGCTGCCGCGAACATGTCCTTGTTGTAGAAGATAGCGTTCTCGCCGAGGAAGATCGGCGTGCCCCATACCTGGCCCTTATACGAAACGTTCTGGACGCTGAAGGGATCGAACGCGCCACCCTTGATGAACGTCGTCAGCCAATCGGGCGGGGCCGCCAGAAGGCCCTGATCGATGAATGGGGCCACGATCGGGACCGTCCGAATGACGATGTCCGTGCATGATTTGGTCGGCAGGCAGGTGAGCAACTTCTGCTCGTAGCTTCGCAGATCGGGAGCCGGCGTCACACTGATCGTGACGTTAGGATGCAGCTGGTGGTATGCGGCAGCTGCCTGCTTGTAGACGGCGTCCATCTCGGGGTAGCCGCCCGATAGGGTGAGATTGACAGTGCCCGTCTCCGGCCCGGGCCCAAGCGTCGCAGCGCTCGCGCCGGGAGCAGTGCTCGCGGCCGGGGCCGTGCTCGCGCCGAGAGCCGCGCTGGCGGCCGGAGCCGTGCTCGCCGCCGGAGCTGGCGTGGCCGCGCTGGAACACGCGCCCACCAGGAACAGCACGGACAACACCGTGGCCAATCGTCTCGAGGCCAACATCTCCACCTCTCCTGTCCGCTTCGACCAACCTACCTCGGGCCCACCGGGGTCGCAGCGTGCCACGCCTGTGAAGCCCGCCCCCCGTCGAAACCGGTCCGATCCCCACGATCTGCTCGTCTACCTGCTCGCGCTTCACCTCCCCGGTGCGGCCAGCGACGCAGAAGGCGCCGCGGGTGACATGACCAACGGGACGACTTCGTCGCGTAGACGGTGGATCGTCTCCGCGTCATAGGGCCATGGCAGCGAGACCACGACGGTCGTGACGCCGATGGCGCGGTATCCCGCGATCCTCTCCGCGATCACCTCCGGCGGCCCCAGCCATGGGTCGGGTTCGATGTCGGGCGCCGTGTGATTGGCCGCCAGCGCCGCCTCCCAGACATGACGAGCCGTCGCCGGATCGCGGCGGATCATCATCTTGCAGGTGACTGATCGCTCGATGGACCCGGGGTCCCGCCCGATCGCCTCGCAGTACCCGTCGAGGATCCCGACCTTACGGCGCAGCGTTTCCACGGACCCCATCGCGTTCCAGATGTCGGCCGACCGGGCGACAGTGCTCAGGGTCCGCAGCTCGCCGCTGCCACCGATGAGGATCGGCAGCAGGGGACGAAGCGGAAGCGGCGCATGCCGGGCGTGGCGGAACGTGTAGCCCGGACCGACCTGCTCGACGTCCTGTCCCTGCAGGAGCGCGCGGACCGCGCTCGCGGACTCGTCGAGCCAGCCCAGCCGCTCTCCGGCGCTTGCACCGAAAGGGATGCCGTGCGCGCGATGCTCGGGCTCGAACCATCCTGCGCCGAGGCCAAGCACGGCGCGGCCAGAGGAGACATGGTCGAGGGTGACGGCCATCTTGGCCGTGAGGCCGGGGTGTCGCAGCGTGTTGGCCCCGACCAGCAATCCGATCTGCACACGCCGAGTGGCCTGCGCCAGCGCCCCGAGCAGCGTCCATCCCTCAAACACCGGCTGGCGCCAGTCCCCAAACGTGGCGTAGAGATGGTCCTGCGTGAACAGGTACGCATAGCCCGCGCGATCGATGTCACGCCCGGCGTGAAGCATGGCCGGCCAGGTCGTCCCCTGGCTCCATAGCGAGACCCCGAGCTTGAGTGGCAGCAAGGCTCCTCCGCCCGCCGGATTGCGCCAGCCGAGCCCTCGCCCGCCCCCACACCGCTGGCTTCGGCTGTCATCGCCCGCTCACCGATGAAGGGGTCTACTGAAGCGCTACACCACGCTACCATCGGCGTCAATGGTCCGTCGCAGTTCGATCTGTGCAGCCGCCTCGGGCAGTGCTATTGTGGGTCCATTAGGAACCGCTTTACTGAAGCGGTACATGAGGGCCCACCGTGGAGTCCAGGCGGCGGCGCGCCACGATCGAACAAGTCGCAAAGCTGGCGGGCGTGTCCACGACGACCGTCTCGAACGTGCTGAACGACCGAACCGACGCGATGCGCCCGAGCACCCGCCAACGTGTGCTCGAAGCGGCCGAGATGCTCGGCTACCACCCCAGTCAGGTCGCGCGCAGCCTGGCCAACCGCCAGAGCGCCACGGTCGGCCTCGTGATCGCCGAGATCGCGACGCCCCTGTTCTTCAACGCCGTCAGCGTGATCGAGCGAGTGGCGCGCGATGGCAACTACAACGTCCTGCTCTGCCATGCATCCACCCCCGACGAAGAGAGCCGGGCTCTCGATCTCCTGCAGGAGAAGGAGGTCGAGGGGGTGGTGTTCCTCTCGACGTCCGACTACCGCGACGACGAGGCTCTCGTCCGCCTTGCGGACGCCATCCCTGTCGTGACCGTGAACCGCTCCGGCTCTGGCGGCGGATTCGATCGGGTGACGTGGGACAACGTCCATGGCATGTCGACCGCCGTCAGGCACCTTCACGCGCTTGGCCATCGACGCATCGGGTTCCTTCGCGGCCCCGCGGAACGACAGGGCAGCGACGAGCGATGGCAGGGATACCGGCTCGGCTTGGCCGAATGCGGACTCGAATACACCACCGAACTTGTCGCGATGGCCGACTACTCTGCTGGCCCCGAGGACTGGCGCCATGGCGCCGAAGCGCTCCTGGCCGTGCCCACGCTGCCCACGGCGATCCTCGCGTCCGACGACAGCGTCGCCGCCGTGGTCATGAAGGCGATCCAGGAGCGTGGCCTCCGCGTGCCGGACGACGTGGCCGTGGTCGGCGTCGACGATCAGCCATTCGCCCCGCTGCTCAACCCCAGTCTCACGACCGTAAAGCTCCCGATCCTGCAGGCCGGCCAGAAGGCGATCGAGCTGCTGACCGAGCGCCTGCGCGGAGGACGCACCGCACCGGAACGCGTCGTCCTGCCCATGGAGCTCATCGTCCGGGCTTCGTGTGGCGCCATGCGAAGTACGGCCGCGCTCGACCCCGCGGACCCTGCGCTCCCGGTGTGACGGGACTCGACGAGGGCTGCGGGACCGGTCGACTGCCGAACCACGGGGGACGCGTCGGATCTGCGTCCCTGTAGCAGCGAGCGACGGCCCGCGGGACCGAGGGTGTCATGAGGAGGGTGACGGCTTCCCTGATCCGCGCTCCATCGGCGGATATCCTGCTGCTGAGCGCCGTCTCGATCTGGGCGCTCAACTACAGCGTCGTCAAGATCGGCCTGACCGAGATCGACCCGCTGGCGTTTCCGGTCGTTCGCTTCGGCGTCGGCGGCCTGATCCTCCTCGGAGTGCTCAAGTGGCTCGAAGGATCGATCGGGTTTCGTCGGGCCGACGTACGGCTGCTCCTCGTCGCCTCGGTGCTCGGCATCACCCTGAGCCAGATCTCATTCGTGCTGGCCCTCACGAACACGAGCGCCTCCGACACCGCCCTCCTCGCCGCAACCTCGCCGATCCTCACGACACTGCTGGCGACCGCGGTCGGACTCGAGCGAATGAACCGGCGTCACTGGGCGGCGGCGGTCGTCGGGCTCGCCGGAGCCATCCTGATTGTCGTGGGCGGCGCCTCCGCGCGCCATCTCGGACAGAGTCTCCTCGGTGACGTCCTCGCGCTCGGCAATGTCGTCGGCGCGAGTGCTTCCGCGCTTCCGATCATGCCGCTGCTGCGCCGGTACAGCCCGCTGCGCATCCTGACCTGGCAGATGCTGCTCGGAACCGCGATGCTCGTGCCCTTCGCTCTTCCCTCGCTGCTGACCCAGGATTACGCGGCGATCACGGGCACGGGCTGGGCCTCCCTCGGCTACGCCGTGATCTTCAGCGGGATCGTCACGAATCTTCTGTACTTCACCGCGATTGGTCGCGTTGGAGCGTCTCGCGCGGCAATGTATCAGTACGTCCAGTCCTTCCTGGCCGTTGTCTTCGCGGTTGTGCTCCTCAGCGAGCCCGTCCGCGTCCTGCAGCTCCTGGGTGGCGCCGTCGTCGTTGGGAGCGTCGTACTGAGCAGACAGCGCCCGGTCCGCGCGCGAACACCGGACGGGCGCAGCGGCGATCGGCGACCCGTCGAGGCTGTCCTACGCCGCGTACACCGTCTGGCCGCCGACCACGGTTCGTTCGACGATGATCTGACCGTCGGGCGAAACCCGGAACACCGTGAGGTCGGCGCCCATGCCGGCGCGTACCGTTCCCCGGCCGCCGGGCCCGTCGATTCCGAGAAGCCTCGCGGGATTCGCGGATATGAAGCGGACCGCGTCGGAGATCGTGAGTCCGGCGAACTGGATGGCGTTGCCGAGGCACTCCACGAGCGACGCTGACGATCCGGCGAGATACGGCGTTCCGACCAGATTCACCCGCCCGCTGGCTTCGAGCTCCACGCGGCCGCCGATGGAGGAACTGTAGACGCCTGGTGCGAGGCCCGCGACCTCGATCGCATCGCTGACCAGAATGGTCCCATCGATTCCCTTGGCTCGCACGACGGTCTTCATGACGGATGGGGGCAGGTGCTGCCCATCGAAAATGAACCCGGCCATCAACCGGTCATCCGCCAGCTGATCCCAGATGTAGTTGGGGTGACGGGGAATGAGCGCGTGCGCGCCGTTGCCGAGGTGGGTCGAGAAGCGGGCGCCGGCGCCCGCCGCCGCATGGATCTGCTCCGAGGTGGCCGCCGTGTGGCCGATCGAGGCCACGACGCCATCGGCGGTGACGGCCTCGATGTAGCCGATCGCCTCTGGGTGCTCCGGGCTGAGGGTGATGATGCGGATGCGTCCCCCGGCGGCCTCCTGCCAGCTCGCGTATTCCGCCAGGCTTGGCGACCGAACATGCTCCAACGGATGCGCTCCCCGCGGTCCGTCTTCCGCCGAGATATAGGGGCCCTCCACGTGGATCCCGAGGACGGATCGTGCGACGAGCGGCTCGGCGTCGCACGCGTCGGCGACGGCCCGTATACGGGCCACCATGTCAGCCGGGGAGGCCGTGCACACGGTCGGACAGACGCCGGTGATGCCGCGCGTCCACAGCGCGCGAACCATCGCAGCGACCTCGTCGGCCGAGGGGTGCGCGGCATTCACGTCGTGGCCGGCGTATCCGTTGACCTGGACGTCGATGAATCCGGGGGCAATCCACGATCCGCGCCCGGACGCCGCCTCCTCGACGGCCGCCAGACGCGGCCCGTCCATCGCGACCCGCGCACCTCTGCCCGTCTCCGTCAGCGTGCCCTCGATGTCCGGCACCAGGCACCTCCTCCAGCTCGCGCTTGCCTCGAACATAGCAGGTGCCCACCGTCCCCGTGAGCGGCCGCTGGCGTTCGTGGACTCGGTGTAGGTGGGAGTCAGGTGGTGCCATCGCTCCGAGGCCCTGCCAGGACCTGCGGGCTCAGGCAGTCCCCGAATCGTGAACGCGATCAGTTCCGTCATCCATCGGGCTGCCTGACAAGGACTCCTCGAGGTGGTACGGCCTCCACGGGCGACGGAGCGGGCTCTGCGGCTGCCGCCCGACGCATGGCCGCCAGGGACAGCCGCACGTTGCCGGCATCGCTGCCGCGAGGCCGGATCATCCGACGAGGGTCTCCAGGAACGCGGCCACGCCGGCCAGGCTGACGAGTGCACCAAGTCCGATCCGGAACGGTCGCGGCCGGACGAAGCGGTGCGCCCAGAAGCCGGCAGCGAGCCCAACGGCGATCGCGGGGACGGTCGCAGCGAAGACCTGGAGCTGTGCCACGTCGTAGGCACCCTGCCAAGCCAGCGGCGCCAGACGGACGAGGTTCGTGACCGCGGCGATCACCGTGAAGCGGTTGCGGAAGTCGGCGGGGTCCTCGCTCGAAGGACCCAGGAACAGCATCAGAACCGGGCCACCCATGCCGAACAGGCCGCTGAGGATGCCCGCCAGTACCCCCGCCGGAAGGGCGAGCAGGAGCGCACGCCGGGAAGGCGGTCCTCCGTTCGACGTGCCCCAGGCAAGGTAGGCACCGGCACCCACGATGGCGACCCCCATGAGCAGTTGCAGGCCCCCCAGCTCGACGCGGGGGAGGAGCAGCGCGAAGACCACGGTCGCCGGCAGGAGGCCTGCGAGGAGGAGCAGCGTCAGCGGCTCCAGGCGCAGGGACCGGGCCAGCATGGCCACCAGCAGGAGGCTCGCCAGCACGTTCGCGAGGGCCATCCAGTAGAGGCCGTCGAGCAGCGTCAGACCGGCGCTCAGGCCCAGCGGGATGGCGAGCGCGAGCAGCGCGTTGAACACGATCGCGCTCGCGGCGCCTGTGAGGCCCCGCACGAAGAAGGCGATGAGCGCGAAGACGCTCAGCAGGATGATGTCGGCGAACACTGCGTTCTCGTCGGGGACTGGCCGGTCCGGTCGGTGGGTTCCGGTGCACGGGCGCGCACTGCGCGCCCGTGCGATTGTCGGGTATCCGGCGCGGGGGCATCGCGGCGGTCCGCAAGGTGGGATCCTGCCACCCGGCACCACGGACGTGTCGGCGGCGACCGCGTCGCGGGCAGTCTATGGTTCGTCGTCGACGAAGTGGGGGCGACCCGTCGAGCAACCAGTCCCGGCGGTCTCACCCGCCCGCTGGCGAGCAGAGCAACGGCGAGAACCCGATCTTGTCAAGCCCTCCGGGCCCCGATTCCGACCCCTTGACAGGATCTGGCGCGTGCATACACCACATCCATGGGGCCAGAAGGGGATTGGAGCGGGAGACGGGATTCGAACCCGCGACATCTTGCTTGGGAAGCAAGCACTCTGCCAAC
>CAVWSU010000012.1:0-104960 GCA_963757865.1 uncultured Chloroflexia bacterium | reverse complement strand
CTGGCGCGGATGCGCAGGCGATCGGCGACCAGTCAGATTCGCGGTCCCTGGAGCGGCGCGACGACTCGATCGGCGAGGCGGCTGAGACCGGCGGGGCCGACCCGTGGGTCCGCGTACGACGCGAGGTGCTCGCAGCCCGCGCGTGCGAAGGCGAGGCATCGACCGAGGGACGCGCGGTCGTCCTCGGGGTCGACCTTGATCTGAGCGGACACCTCCACGCTCGATGCGTCCCGCCCGGCGGCTTCGGTGAATCGCCGCAGCGTATCGCGCGTTCGCCCGAAATCGGCGACCGTGCCGACGCCAGCTTCTACAACGCCGGATACGGGGACATGACGCCGTCCGCGGCGATCAAGTCCAGTGTAGCCAGGTCGACGTGCACCGGCGGACGACCGCGACGGCCCCCGCGAAACAGCGCGCCGTCCGGCCGCGATCGATGGCGAAGATGCGTCAGGTTCAACTGCGTCCTCCTGGTCGCTCCGGAGGGATGCAGGGCGGGCCGGGAATGCCGGCCGACGTCAGTCAGTTCCGGGTGGCCTCGACCACAGGTCGGTCCAGGGCTTCTCCTCGAGACTGTCGCCACCCTTGAGCGCAGCGCGCATGTCGCGACGCGAGCCCTTGACGCCCGGTGCTAGCATCAGCAGGACTTTATATAAAGTCTGACTCACGTGAGGGCCGCACCCTGGCTTCCCCGGCACGAATCCGATCGACGATCGCGACCATCGCGGCAGCTCCCGACGAGCTGCGCGAACTGCGTGCGTTCCACAAGGCGCTCGGGGACGTGACGCGCCTCCGCATCGTGCGCCGGCTCTCCGAATTGCCCGCCACGGTCACCGACCTGGTGGAGCTGGTGGACCTGTCGCAGCCGCTGGTGTCCTGGCACCTGCGGACGCTGCGGGCCGCAGGGCTCGTCGAGACCCGGCGCGTCGGCCGCGAGGTCATCTGTTCGCTTCGACACGACGTGTTCGAGCGCTACGCGCGCCGCCAGGACGAGCTGGTCACGCGGCCCGCCCACGAGGCGATCTCGTGACGGAACACTCGCTCGTTTCGCCAGGAACACGGGCGCGCATCAGGACGCTCGCCGTACCGCTCGCGCTGGCCGCGGGGCGGCTCGGGCTCACGCCGAATGCCCTGACCGTCATCGGCTTCGCCGGCGTCTGCGTGTCGGCCGCGCTCGCGGCGACCGGCCAGTGGGTCGCCGCCGGGGTCGTCAGCCTCCTGTTCGCCGCGTTCGACATGCTCGACGGTGCGCTCGCCAGGGCAACCGGGCGCGTGTCGAGGTTCGGCGCCTTCCTGGACAGCACCCTCGACCGCGCCGGGGAGGGGGTGCTCTACGCCGGGATCATCGCCGGGACGGTGGCCACGGTATCCGCGCTGCCCGGACTGGCGGCGCTCGCCATGATCGCGGCGTTCCTGGTCAGCTACACCCGCGCCCGCGCCGAGGGGCTCGGGTTCGGTGGCGACGTCGGAATCGCACCGCGCGCCGAGCGGGTGGTCATCATGGGCATCGGGCTCATCGCGACCGGTGCCGCAGGCGGTGTGCTGCCGGGGGCGGCGGCCGGCGCCGCAGGCGGAGGCCCGGGTGCCGGGCGGCCTGGTCCTCGACTCCGGCGGCCAGCCCTGGCTCGCCGCGACACTCTCGATCCTGTTCATCCTCAGCGCCATCACGGTTCTCCAGCGGATCTGGCATGTGCGCGCCCAGGCGCGCGGAGCAAAGGAGTAGGCACACGGTGGAAGAGACCACGAAGATCGCCGCGACGAAGCCGGACACGAACGGCAAGGGCGCGCAGGCACACCGCCGCAGCGACGGCAAGATCCGCGTCGCGATCATCGGCGTGGGCAACTGCGCCAGCAGCCTGGTCCAGGGCCGGTACTACTACGAGGACGCCGATCCCGGCGATGCCATCCCCGGGATCATGCACGTGGACCTGGGCGGCTACCACATCCGCGACATCGAGTTCGTCGCGGCGTTCGACATCGACAAGAACAAGGTCGGCAAGGACCTGTCCGAGGCGATCTACGCCAAGCCGAACAACACCTACGTCTTCCAGCAGGTTCCGAAGATCGGCGTCACCGTCGAGCGCGGCATGACCCACGACGGCCTGGGCAAGTACCTGAGCCAGATCATCGAGAAGGCGCCCGGCCCGACGGCGGACATCGCCGGCATCCTTCGCGAGCGCCAGGTCGACGTGGTCATCAACTACCTCCCCGTGGGTTCCGAGGAAGCCACGAAGTGGTACGTCGAGCAGGCGCTCAGCGCCGGCGTGGCCGTCGTGAACTGCATCCCCGTGTTCATCGGTCGTGAGCCGTACTGGCAGCGCCGGTTCGCCGAGGCGAACCTTCCGGTCATCGGTGACGACATCAAGAGCCAGGTCGGCGCGACGATCAGCCATCGCGTCATGACCCGCCTCTTCATGGACCGCGGCGTGAAGCTGGAGCGGACCTACCAGCTGAACTTCGGCGGCAACACCGACTTCCTGAACATGCTCGAGCGCGAGCGCCTCGAGTCCAAGAAGATCTCGAAGACCAACGCCGTCACGTCGATGCTCGACTACGATCTCGATCCGGACGACATCCACGTCGGACCCTCGGACCACGTGCCGTGGCTGAAGGACCGCAAGTGGTGCTACATCCGCATGGAGGGCACGACGTTCGGCGACGTGCCGCTGAACGCGGAGCTCAAGCTCGAGGTGTGGGACAGCCCGAACAGCGCGGGCGTGGTCATCGACGCCGTCCGCTGCCTGAAGCTCGGCCTCGACCGCGGCCTTTCGGGCACGCTCGTCGGACCGTCCTCCTACTTCATGAAGAGCCCGCCGATCCAGATCCACGACGACATCGCGCGGGAGCGCGTCGAGGCGTTCATCCGCGGTGACGACGTCGAGACACTCCACGGCGACGAGCCGGCGCGCGCGAAGGCGCCCGGAAAGCCGGCCCCGTCGACCAAGCGGCGCGCACCGGCGGCAGGAACGACCGCCTAGCCCGGCCGGCCGATGGCGGCTGAGGACGGGAACGGCGCGGCGCCCGCAGAGGGTGTCCGCGGCGTCGGCTACGCGCCCCACCGGCGCACGGACGGGGGGAGTCGCGCCGGGCGGCTCCTCCAGCGCGCACGCGAGAAGGCCACGGTGCGGGCCTACCGGTCCGCGTCGTGGCTGTTGGGCCACCTGCCCGAGGGCCCGGTCGTCGCGCTCGCGCAACTCGGCTTCCTGACCGGCTACGCCGTGTGGCCGGCCAAGCGCCGCGCGATCACGGCGAACGCCAGCCACGTCCTCGGCCTCCCGGCAGGCCACCCGCGAGTGGGGCGCCTGGCGCGGGCCGTCTACCGCGCGTATGCGGGTTACGTCGTCGGCCTGATGCGTCTTCCCGCGCTGCCGCCCGATGTGCCGGCCCGCATGGTGGACGCCGGCGGCGAGCACGGCCTCGAGTCGTTCCGGCGGTTGCACGAGTCGCTCCGCGACGAGGGCCGCGCGATGATCATCGTGACCCTCCACGTGGGCAGCATGGAGACCCTCGCCGCAGCGATGGCGTCGCACGGCTTCCCCGCATACGGCGTCGCCGACAATTCCGCCTACCCCGAGCTCTACGCGCTGCTCGCCGAGCAGCGTCGCCGCTGGGGGGTCCAGGTCATCGCCTGGCGCAACCTGCGCGAGATCCATCGCGTGCTTCGCGACGCCGGCATCCTCGCCCTCCTGGTGGACTGGGGATACCGGTCCGACGGCATCCCGGTGCGGTTCTTCGGCGACTGGACGACGCTCCCGGCAGGCCCGGCCGTCCTGGCGGCGAAGACGGGTGCGGCCATCGTTCCGGTGGTCAACCGCCGGGGCCGCGACGGGCGCTACCACGCCGAACACGGCGAGCCCATCGAGGTGACCTCCGGCTCTCCGGCCGCCATCCAGCGGGCGACGCAGGCGGTCGCCGACGCGCTGCAGCGTGCCATCGAGATCGCCCCGGAGCAGTGGTACAGCTTCAAGCCGATCTGGCCCGACACCGACCGCGAAGGCGACGAGCTGGCGGCCCGAGCGGCCGTCTCGCTGGCCGACGACACGGAGCGTGGGGCCAGGCGAGGGCGTCGCCGGGACCGATCCGGTGACGCGCCTGGGGCTCCGGGGCCGGCGGCCGATGCAGAACCCACGACCGATGCAGTGCCTACGACCGAGGCGGGACCCACGACCGAGGCGCCGGTGCCAACCGATGGCTGAGCCCGCGCTGCCAGCGCCCACGCTGGGCCAGCGGCTGGGCGTGCGCGCGCTGATCGCGCTCTCCGCCGCCGTCTCGAGGCTGCCGGCCGTGCCGCTCCACCGGGTGGCCCACCTCGTGGGCATCGGCTGGTACCTCGTGGCTCCACGACAGCGGGCACTGGCTCGCGCGAACCTCCAGCGGGTGTGTGCCTGGCTCGACGCGAACGGCATGGCGTCGCCCCGCATCAGCCGTGCGGCGCACGATCCGGCGCGCCTCGAGCGCCTGCTCCGGGAGGCGTTCGGCCACCGGGCGCGGTACTACCTCGAAGTGGCCATGAACGAGCGCGTGAACGCCGCGTTCCTGGCGCGCCACATGTCCCTGGCCGACCCGGCCGTGGCCGACCGCGAGTTCAACCGCCCTGGCGCGTCCCTCGTGATCGGGCTGCATCTCGGGGCGCTGGAGCTGCCCGCCCAGTACATCACCGTCGTCCGGGGACGGCGGGCGGTTGCACCCATGGAGACGCTCCGCAACGCGCCGCTCCAGGCGTACATGGAGCGCACGCGAGGCCGCACGGGCGTGCAGATCGTGCCGTCGGCGCACGCGGGGCCGATCCTCGAGCGCACCCTCGCGAACGGCGACCTGGTGGGGCTGATCGCGGACCGCGACATCTCGGGGCGGGGCGTCGCGGTCGAACTGTTCGGCGCGATGACGCGCCTGCCCGCCGGGCCCGGGGTGCTGGCCGTGGAGACCGGCGTTCCGGCGTTCGCGGCGGCGGCCATCCGCATCGGCTGGGACGAGTACCGTGGATACGTGATCCCCCTCGAGCTCCCCGCGGCAGGCACGAGGCGGGAGCGCGCTCGCGGTTTCGTCGAGGAAGTGGCGCGAGCCTTCGAGCGGCTCGTCGCGGAGGCACCCGAGCAATGGTGGTCCATCTTCCAGCCGATCTGGAACACGCCGTGAGCGGCAACGGACGGGACGGCGCGCGACGGTCGGAGGACGGCGAGTCGCCGGGGCCGATGGGACGCGATGCCGGGCGCGGATCCCCGGCCGCTGCGAGGGCACCGCTGGCCGCCGCGCGGGGGCCCGCCGCGGCGCACGAAGAGCGCCCTGGTCTCGCCGATCCGCACATCCACACGCTCGCCTCGGACGGCGTCGCCGGCGTGGAGGAGATCCTCGACTACGTCGAGCGTCACACGAACCTGGACGTCATCGGGATCAGCGACCACGAGCGCGTGGACGCGGGGATTGCCGCTCGGGAGCTGGCCCGGTCCCGGGGGTCCCGGGTGGAGGTCGTCGTCGGCGAGGAGATCACCACGCGTGGCGGTCACGTCCTGGCCCTCTTCCTCCAGGAGCGCGTGCGGCCCCTCCAGTCGCTGCGCGCGACGATCGCCGCCGTGCACGAACAGGGCGGGCTGGCCATCGCGGCCCACCCGCTCGCGCCGTACCCCATCTGTGCGAGCGGCCGGGCGATCCGCCGGCTGCAGGCCGACCCGGACACGCGCTTCCACTTCGATGCCCTCGAGGCATTCAACCCGACGTCGGCGGGGCGGACCCACCACGCGAAGGTGGTTGAGCTGGCCGACGAGCTCGGCATGGCGGCGACGGGCGGGAGCGACGGTCACCTCCTCGAGGCGATCGCCAGCGGCTACACCACCTTCCCCGGCCGGACCGCGGAGGATTTCCGCCGCGCCATCCTGGAGCACCGGACGGGCTGGCACGGGGAGTTCTGGACGTTCGGATTCCAGGTGCAGATGTACGGTCGGCAGCTCCGGAAGTACAGCCGCGACATTCGAGACGACCTGCGCGGCGTCGTGCGACGAACCGGCACCGGCCGGGACCTGGGGTACCCGGGCGGCCGGTTGAGGCCCCCGCGCTTCACGGGTCACGCGGGGACGGCTGGGGACGGTGACGGCGGGGGTCGTCCGGACGGCGACGAGCCCGAGCTGACGGAGGCCGAGGCGGCGCCGTGAAGATCGGGCTGGTGACGCCGTATATCTACCCCCTCCCCGGCGGCGTCAACGCCCACGTCGGGTTCCTGCACCAGCACCTCCGGGAACGCGGCCACGAGGTGCGGATCATCAGCAGCACCCACGGCCTCCAGCGGTCGAGCGAAGGCGACATCATCCGCATCGGTCGCGGCTTCAGCGTGCCATCCAACGGCTCGGTCGGGACCCTCACGGTCTCGCCCCGCTTCCTGTCCCAGTGCCGCGAGGTCCTGGAGCGGGAGCAGTTCGACGTGCTGCACTTCCACGAGCCGTTCGTGCCGTTCCTGTCGCTCGTGCTGCTCCGTGAGTCGACCAGCGTCAACGTCGCCACGTTCCACGCCTACAACGGCTGGAGTCCGGCGTACGAGTTCGGCCGACGGATGCTGTCGGGCTACGCGCGCCGCCTGCATGGACGGATCGCCGTGAGCGTCGCGGCCCGCTACTTCATCGACAAGTACTTCCCCGGCGACTACAAGGTGATCCCCAACGGCGTCGAGGTGGACCGCTTCGCCTCCGCCCATCCGATCGAGCGCTGGCGCGACGGGACGCCCAACCTGCTGTTCGTCGGGCGCTTCGAGGAACGCAAGGGCCTCCTGCACATGCTGAAGGCGTACCGATTGCTGCGCCGTGAGGGGCGCGACTGCCGCCTGCTGGTCGTGGGGCACGGGCCGCAGGAGCGGGAGGCGCGGCGATACCTGATGACGCGGCGGCTGGGCGGCGTGGAGATGCTGGGACGCGTGAGCGAGGAGGAGAAGGCTCGCTGGTTCGCGACGGCCGACATCTACGTGTCTCCCGCCACGGGCCGTGAATCGTTCGGGATCGTGCTGCTCGAGGCCATGGCGGCCGGGACCGCGATCGTGTGCAGCGACATCCACGGCTACAAGGGCGTGGTGCGGCGCGGGGAGCAGGGGCTGCTGGTGCCCCCGCGCGACCCGCGAGCCCTGGCCGACGCCATCGGCCAGCTGATCGACCACCCCGAGGAGCGGGCACGCATGGGACGCTCGGGCCAGGAACGGTCCCGTGAGTTCGGGTGGGACCGGGTCGCGGCACGCGTGGACGACTACTACGGCTTCGTGATCCGCCGGCTCGCCGCGCAGGGCCAGCTGCCGCCCGGCTTCCACGCCGCGGTGCCGGCCCGTTCCGCGACACCCGCCGGCGCGCGCACGGGCGCGCACGAGTAGGGAGCACGCGGCCGCGGCGAATCCGGCCGCGAGCTCGCCATCGGCGGAGCGTCCGGAAGTGCGGCGGCGATCGGCGAGCGGCGACAGCGCGCCGCACAGCCGTCAGGGGGTCGCGGGACCGGTTCCCGGACCGGGTTCCGGAATGCGGCCATCCCGCTGCGCCCGCCGCACGCCGAGTTCCAGGTACCAGGCGCGGGCGGCGTACATCACGGCCGCGGATCCGACAAGGACCGCCGCGATCAGCGAGATCGACCCGGCCGACAGCAGCTTCGGGTGGGCGGCGGGCGTCATGTTCACGGTGAACTGGAAGTCGTAGATCCAGGTCGGAAGCAGCCCCTGGTACATGTTCACGAACGACGCCGGGAGCGGAAGCGCGGCGATGTTCGGGTAGAACACGACGAACCAGAGCGTGGCGGCGATCAGGACGCCGAGCGCGAACCGTCGCGGGTCCCGGGCGCGCAGCACGAGCCACGCGGGGCCGCACAGGAGCAGCCCGACGACCGCCGCGACCACGAACGGACCCCCGCTGCCCAGCGGAACCGAGACGAACAGCGCATCGGGCACGATCGCCTGGACCAGCACGAGCGCCACGAGCGCGATCCCCGTGGCCGCCGCCGCGGGGGCGTACGCGCGAACCTGGCCGCCGTCCCCGGCTGCGTCGCCCCGGGCGCCGCGTGCCGACCACCAGAGCCAGGCGGCGCCGGCGGCGCCGATGACGATGACCGTCGCCGCGGCGGCGACGCGCTGCGTGACGATCACGGGATTGGCCACGGCTCCGCAGACCTGGGAACCCGGATCCACCGCGGCGGTGCCGGCGAACACGCACAGCGGTCCCTTGACGAGCCAGAAGATCGCGGGTCCCAGGATCGACACGGCCGCCGTCACGCGGGCCAGTGCCCACGTCCGTCGCGACGGGCCGTGCCACAGCTCGGCCACGAAGTACGCGAGCGCGAGGAACGTGAAGGGAAGCGTGGTCAGGAAGTGGTACTGGAAGGTCGCCCGGTCCACCCAGACCCAGGGCAGCCACTGGCTGGCGGCCGCCAGCACGACGATCCCCAGCGCGAGGCTGCGCCGCCGCCAGGCCTGCCACGCCACCCACGGGACCGCCGTGATCGACAGCCAGAAGAGCACCAGGTTGCCGGCGTCGTAGATCGACGCGCCGGTGCCGTTCGCCAGCGATCCCTGGTACCACCAGACCGGCTTCAGGTCGAAGGGCCAGGCCCACCAGGGGGACGAGGCGGGATGCGGCACGCGCAGGTCGTTGTGGTAGTTGAACATCGAGACCGTCAGGTCCCACAGGGTCTGCCCGTGGTTGCCCGCGGGGAAACCCGTCCAGAACTGGTTGCCCAGGGCCACCCACGGGATGTAGCTGATCACGTACACGACCAGCGGGACGACCGTGATGCAGGCGAGCCCCCAGAGCCAGGGAAGCCCGAAGAACGCCCCCGGCAGCATCCAGCCTTCCGTCGGCGGATCGGCAGGCGGATCGACGTAGGTCCGGGCCTCGCCGGGTTCGGGGTTGCGGGCGAGCGGACCCGCCCCGTAGCGCGCAAGGACCAGGGGCGCGGCGTAGGCGACGGCGGCCACGACCACGAGCACGAAGCCGGCGGCGAGCAGCATGTTCTGCGACAGGGGGCCGCCCTGCAGGCGTGAGCCGAGGCCGACGCCGGCCACCGCCGCCAGGATCCCCAGCACGAGTGGTGCCACCACGGCGAACCGGAGCTCCTCAACGGTCCAGCGGATGGACCGGACGGCGATCGCCGCCGCGAGGACGAGCGTCAGCACGATCATCATGATCAGGAACGTGACGTTCAGCTGCGGGCTGGTGGCATCGGGCGCGGCGCTGATCGAGTAGTAGCCCAGGATGCCGGTCAGCAGCGCCACGCCGCCCAGGGCCAGCACGCGGCCGAGCCCGCTCCGCAGCAGGGTCAGCAACCCGATCCCGCCGATCGCATAGAAGCCGACCCACTTCGAGGCGCAGGCGAGGC
Source organism: uncultured Chloroflexia bacterium (assembly GCA_963757865.1). Taxonomy (GTDB): domain Bacteria; phylum Chloroflexota; class Limnocylindria; order Limnocylindrales; family CSP1-4; genus JAJYNJ01. The sequence continues at coordinate 95,633 of CAVWSU010000012.1, read as the reverse complement.
CCAGCATCAGCCCCAGGAGCGGCAATCCCACGAGGATGGCGGAGCGGCCACGCCAGCGGCCGAGAGCCAGCGCCGCGTAGATCACGTACGCCGCCACGATGAAGAGCGCCGCGTACGTGTCGTTCATCCCGATGCGCGAGTTCGCGAAGAACATGCCGTCGACCAGCGAGAACACCGCGACGATCAATCCGACCGAGCGGCGCCGGAACAGGATCCGGGCGAGCAGGTACAGCAGGGCGGCCATCAGCGCGCCGCTGATGACGCCGGGGAGGCGCCATGCGAAGGCGTGGCTGCCGGCGTCCACGGTCGCCACCGATCCGGCCGACGAGAACACGAGGATCTGCTGGCGATCGGCCGAGGGGTTGTCCGGCTGCTGGTCGAACGCCCACGCGACGGGCGTGAACGGCAGGTTCGCGTTCGCGTAGACCGCGTTGCCGTGCGGCTCGACCACGTAGATCGTGGGAGTCGTGCCGTCGGGCGCCGTTCCCAGCGCATGGACCATGTTGGACGCCGCGTCCCACGTCACGTTGGTCACGGTCCCCGGCATCGGGACCGGCGAGCCGAGGCCGGGCTGCGCATCGGGCGGCAGCTGAATCGTGCGGAGCATGCGTCCCGAGGCCACGTACAGGGTGGGCTGGTCGATGCCGGACTTGACGAACGTCATGCCGCCTGCCGGACCGGCCAGCTGCACCGAGAAGACCGGGTCGAGCGTGGCTGCGTCGAGGAACCGGACGGCGCTGCCGGCGGAGACGGCGAAGACCGGGGACGTGTCGACGTGCGCGGCGTCGCCCAGGGCCGTGAGCGCCGGCTGCGCGGTCGCCTGCTGCGCCGAGCTCACGAACGCCGAGACGACGACCGGCCGGAGGTTCGCCTTCGCGGCCGCCACACGGGCCTGGTCGGCCGACAGGGACGTCCGGGCGGCCTTGAGGGCGGCGTCCTGCGCGGCGGTCCGCGCCTGGATCGCCTCGTACCGTTGAACGGTGGCGGTGTCCGCCGTCACGGCTTTCTGCGCCGCGGTGACGGCCGCGGGCAGGTCGAAGATGGGGCCGCTCGACACGCCGAGGGCGGTCGCGAGCGCATCGAGCTTCGCCGTGTCGTAGGGCACCGTGAGATCGACGGTGACGCCCGTCACCGGATCGAGCGGAACGACCCCCTCGACCGGGCCCGTGCCGGCCTGGGGGCTCGCGGTGGTCCTCCCGAGCACGGCCCCCGAGGTCGTGTCGATGCTGACGAGCTCACCGGTCGTGGTCACGGCCAGCAGGCTGCGCGCCGGTGGTCGACGGGACCAGGCGCTGCACGGGCGCGCCGGCGCCGCTGCCCGCCAGCCTGGTGGGCTGGATGCCGGCGGTGCCCTGGCCTCCCGTGCGCAGGGCATCGAGACGGGAGGTGGGCAGCGACCAGATGGACCCGTCCGAGCCCGCCGCGTAGAGCACGTGCTGGAACGTGTCGACGGCCACCGCGGTGGCCCCGGGGACGGCCAGCTTCGCGACCACGCCGCGGCTCTGCAGGTCGTATGCGAGCACCTCGGAGCCCGTCGCGACGTACAGCCGGTCGCCGTCGCGCCCGACCGAGATGCCCGGATCGATCCACCTCGGCTCGATCGCCGTGGAGCGCACCGGCACGCCCAGGTCGCTCGTGCCGGTCACCTTGTCGTCCCCGAAGGCGACGATGCCGACCGCCATCAGGTACTTGGCCAGGTGCGGGTGCGTGAACTCGTAGATGGCGTGCGGCATCCCGTACCGCCAGTCCTGGAGGAACTCGGTCGCGGTCCGCGCGTGATAGACCTCGTCGAAGTACATGCCGTAGGGCTGCGCGACACGCCACGTGCGTCCGGTCATCGCTGCGACCACGAGCAGGGCCATGACGAGCATGTCCAGGCGGTCGATCCTCCCGCCGCCCTCGCCGTGCAGGAGCCGGCTCCGGTCCGCGCGGATGGACCCCGGTCCAAGCAGACCGCGCAGCGCCCCCAGGCTCCATCTCGCCGGCGGCCGTGGCATCCAGTCGGCCGCGAGCGACGACCCGGCGGCCCCCGCAGCGAGGGAGCCGGCCTCGGGGAAGGCGGGCGAGAGGTCGCCGGCTACGACGCCGCCGGGCTCCCCGGGCGTGCCACCGCCGGGTTCGGCGGCCGCGGATGACCAGGGTCGAGTCTCCCCGCCCGTTCCGGGTGGAACGGGCGGCGCAGCCGACAGGCCGGCGGTCGCCGGCGACGGTCCCGGCCCGCCGGAGGCGCCGGGCGCGACGCGCGATCCCGGCTGCGCATCGCGTGCGGGTTCTTCGGGCCGGCCACGCCGCAGGATCCAGCGCACCGGCGCGAGCGCGCTCAGCGCGAGCAGGAAGACCGCAACGTGCCCGAGGGCCGACAGCGCGACGCCGGTCTCCGATCGGAACGCGGGACCGCCCAGCAGGTCGGCGATGTTCGGCGTGGCATACAGCGGAAGCGTCAGGATCGCGTGCAGGTTCATGAACGACGCGGCCGCCAGCACCACCGTCGCCACGAGCCAGCGGCGGGAGGTGATCGCGAGCAGCGGCAGGAGGACGAAGATCGGGAACAGGTAGCGCTCGTGGACCCGCGTCGGGAGCACGAAGAACGCCAGCGAGAGGAAGGCCGCCGCCAGGAGGATCGACCGCCGGTCGTCGCGCCACGCGACCTGCAGGACGCCGAGCACGATGCCCACCACGAGCAGGAACGCCCCGATCACGAAGCCCGGGCAGCGGGCCGAGGAGCGGCACGAGGTCGTCCGACCAGGTGCCGGCGTGCGCGAGCGAAGCGCCGCCCGGATCCGCGATGAGCGCCCACGGGTTGTACGCGTTGACCGTCAGGTAGTGGTACTCCCCCGCGGTCGTGAGGACGAGCCGGAGCAGCCCCACGATGTCGAGGCGGAACGGCACGATCACGACGAACAGCACGGCGAGGCCGGCGGCGATGGACGAGACCAGCGCCACGGTCCCTGCTCGTCGACGAACCAGCCGGCCAGCCGCTCGCTGCGGATCCGCGGGCGCGGACCGGAGCCGGGGACGAACACGTGCCGCCGCAGCAGCATGACCCCGACGATCGGCGCCAGCACCAGGCCGAACTGCGGCTTGACCAGCGCCGCGAGCACGGCCAGCGCGGCGGCCGACTCGGACCAGCCGTCGACGAGCGCCAGGACGGCGGCCAGCACGATCAGCGCGCCCAGTGCATCCACCTGGCCCCAGAGCGCGGAGTCGTACCACGGGACGGGGTTGAAGAGGTAGAGGGCCGCCGCGCCGAGTGCCAGGAGGTGGACCCTGCCGGGATCGGCCGCCCGCTCGTCGTGCCTGGCGGCCGGCCCGTCGATGTGCCCGTGCCACTTCAGCACGGTGCGGTACAGCACGTACGCCACGGCCAGATCGAGCAGGATCGCCGGCAGCTTGATCAGCTCGCCGGTGATCGTCCCCTGGTCGGTGCCGGTGAGGCCGGACAGCAGCTGCCCGGCGATCCCCACCAGCCACAGGATGTACAGGTACCCGGGGGTGTAGTCCGCGAAACCGGCGTTCGCGTAGAAGCCGGGAGGCCCGTAATGGGCGAGCGTCATCGCCCACGACGTGAAGCTCGAGATGTCCGTCTTGAAGCCCGAGCCGGGGAAGAGGACGTATGCGATGATGAGCCGCAGGGCGAGCCCGGCAAGCAGGAGCAGTGCAATGGCGGGAATGCCGGCGCGAGCCCGCACCGATCCTCCCGGCGCTCCGAGGCCGCTTTCGGTCCCACCCGCCGAAGGCGATCGAGCCAGGGAACAGGCCTCCTGACGAGCGACGAGGTGCACGGAAGTATAGCAACGGACACCGGCCGGCCCGCTCTGCGGACGACCGCCGTGTCCGCCTCGTGGCGCGTCGCCCCGCCGACCGGCGAGAGCGGCCATCTGCCGGTGTCCGGGCCGCGGTCGCGGCTCGGACGGCGCCTGGGCGCCCTGTCGCCGCGGAAGCTCGGGCTCGTGCTCGTGGCTGTCGCCGCGATCGTGTACGTGATTTCCAACCCGTTGCACGACGACCTGTACAACCACTTCGTCTGGCAGGCGGACGCATGGCTCCACGGAAGGCTGTCGATCGCCTACCCGGTCTCGAGCGGCCCGTTCCAGAACTGGTACTTCCAGGACGTGATGCCCGATCCCCGCCATCCGGGCTTCGGCATCCTCCCGTTCCCGCCGCTGCCCGCCGCGGTGCTCCTCCCCGTCGTCGCGCTCATGGGCATGGCGACGCCGGCGTCCCTGATCGCGGCGCTCCTCGGAGCCGTCGACGTCGGTCTCGCCTGGCGGCTGTGCCGCCGGTTGGCCGCCGACCGCGGCGTTGCGCTCGTCGCCACCACCTTCCTCGCGTTCGGGACCGTCGCCTGGTATGCCGCGGCCATCGGGACGACGTGGTTCCTCGCGCACGTCGTCGCGCTGGGGCTGTCGCTGCTGGCCGTGACCATCGCGATCGACGCGGACCCGGCTTCACCGCCGGCCAACCCGCGCACCCGGGTGGCGGCCGTGGGGGCGTCGACGCCCGGAAACGGCACGGAGCACGGGCCCGGACAGGGTCCGGGGGGCGAGGTCGGACCCGACCAGGGCCGCCGGCCCCGATACGAACCGACCCACGAACCCGGACGCGAGCGCCGCGGCGGCCTGCTGGGCGGGGGCAGATCGACGTTCGTGGCCGCCCTGCTGCTCGGGCTGGCGTCGGTGGCGCGCCTCACCGTCGTCTTCGGCCTGCCCTTCCTGTTCCTGGTCGGAGGCGGATCGTGGCGCAGGCGCGTGGCGCTCGCCATCGCGGGCGCCGCCATCCCCCTCGCCGCGCTTGCCGGCTACAACCTCGCGACGACCGGCCAGCTCTTCAACCCCGCCTACGCCGCCATCGCGCGCACCGAGTACCGGCCTGATCCGTCGCTCTACCATGCGGACTGGGGGGTGGAGGACGTCCGCTACATTCCACAGAACCTGGTGATCGCGCTGTTCAGGCCACCGCAGGTCCGGTCCGAGTGTGGGCTCGCCCTGCTCGACCCGAACTGCGGGACGGTCCAGCCCGACCCGATCGGCATGGGCCTGCTGCTCACGAGCCCCGCCTACCTGCTGGCCCTCCCGGCCCTCCGGCGCCTGCTGCGCGACCGCCTGGTCGCCGGCGCAACGATCGCCGTGCTGCTGGTCGGCCTGGCCGACGCCGCGCACTTCAGCCAGGGGTGGGTGCAGTTCGGCTGGCGCTTCAGCAACGACTTCGTGGCGTTCGCCCTGGTGCCCATCACGCTCGTGATGGCGCGCATGGGCCTGAACCGACGGGTCGTCGCGCTCGTCGGCCTGTCCGTGCTGGTGAACCTCTGGGGCGTCTACTGGGGGGTCGTGCTCGGATGGTGAGCGCCATCGGCACCTTCGTGGTCGCGCTCGCCCTGTACCTCCCGACGCTCATGCCCACCGTCGGGTTCTGGGACACCGCCGAGTTCCAGACGGTCGGCCCCATCCTGGGAATCGCGCATCCCACCGGGTTTCCGTCGTACGTGCTCCTCACCTGGGCGGCCAGCATCGTCCTGTCGCCGTTCGGCAACACCGCCTTCCGGATCGACCTGTTCTCCGCGATCCTGGTCGCCGGGGCGGCGGGTCTCATCGCGGCCACCGTCCAGCGGCTGACCGGGAGGACCGTCCCGGGAATCGCCGCCGGCCTGCTGCTGGCCGTCGCACCGATCACGTGGTGGACCGCCGAGCGGGCCGACCCGCACGCCCTCCACCTCTTCCTCTCGGCCCTCCTGCTGTTCCTGCTGGTCGCGTGGGCGCAGCGCGTCCGGGAGACCGATCCGGGGCGGACGGGGGATCCCGATACGGTCGCGGACCGGCTGCTCCTGGCAGCGTCGGCCGTCTACGCCGTCGCGCTCGGCAACCACGCGCTGACCGTCCTGCTGGCCCCGGGCATCCTGCTCCTGCTGCTGGCCGTGCAGCCCCGGCTGTTCACGCGGCGGCCGGGCTTCGCGCTAACCTGCGCCGGGGTCATCGCCGCCTTCACGATCGTTCTGTATGCGTACATTCCCATTCGCGCCTCGATGAACCCGCCCCTCGACTACGCGCACCCCACCACGCTGTCGCGCTTCGCCTACCTGGTCCTGGGCCTCCAGTTCCGGGGGTTGCTGCAGAACCCGCTCATCGGCGGCCCGGGCGCCGTCTTCGACATCTTCGCGTCGCAGATGAGCGCCGCGGTCCTCGTGGTCGCGGCGGCGGGATTCGTGGCCGCCGTCATCGGGCTCGCGCGGCTGCGTGGACCGGGGGTCGCCATCGCGGCCATGACGGCGACCTGGTTCGTGATCGTCACGGTCTTCGCGCGTGCCTACAACGACGGCTTCCCGGATCGCTACTACCTGGTCCCGCTCGCGATCGTCGCGCTGTGGGCCGGCGTCGCGGCGTCGGTCGCATGGGACGCGGCCGCCCTGGCGCTCGACCGCCTCGGCTCGCGTTCCGTGCCGTTCGCGGTACGGGCCGCGGCGTTCGTCCTCGCCGCGGTGGTGGTGCTGGCCCTCCCCGGCCAGCGCGCGATCGCCGGGCAATCCGAGCAGGCCGGCGCGACGGACGCCAGCGGCGCGGCCTGGCTGGATGCCGCGTACGGCGTCCTGCCGCGGGACGCCGTGGTGATCTCGTGGTGGAGCTACTCGACCACGCTGTGGTACGGGCGCTGGATCGAGGGGCGTCGTCCCGACGTGCAGATCGTGGACGACCGCAACCTCCTGGACGACGGCTACCAGGACGTGCAGAACGCGATCGCGCACTTCGAGGCGCTCCACAGGCCCATCTACCTGATCCGCCAGCCCGGCGACATCCCCGCGCTCGAGGAGCAGTATCACCTCGTCGAGCACGCCACCATCCCCGGATACAGCCCACTCTGGGAGGTCGTTCCATGACCGACGGCTCCAGGCGCGTCGAAGCCTTCTCGTACTTCTTCCCGGCGCACGACGAGGAGGCGAACATCCGGGAGCTGGTCGCGGAGGCGCTGGAGGCCCTGCCCGCCATGGCCGACCGGTTCGAGATCATCGCGGTCGACGACGGCAGCACCGACGCGACGCCGGCCATCGCCGACCTGCTGGCGGCAGAGCACCCCGACGTCGTTCGAGCCGTGCACCACCCGACGAACCTCGGGTACGGCGCCGCGCTGCGCAGTGGCTTTGCGGCGTCGCGGTACCCGATCGTGGGGTTCACGGACGGAGACCGGCAGTTCCGGGTCGCCGACCTGGGCCGGCTGCTCGCCGTCCTCGAGCCGCCGGCAGCCGAGCCCCCTGCCGGCCCCTCGGACCGGCCCGGGGGCGGGCGTTCACCGGACGCCGTGGTCGGCTACCGGATGCGGCGCGCCGATCCACTCGTCCGGCTGGTCTATGCGCGGCTCTACCGGCTCGCGCTCATGACCCTCTTCGGGCTGCGGGTGCGCGACGTCGATTGCGCCTGCAAGGTGTTCCGGCGCGAGGCCCTGGGGGGCGTGCGGCTGGAGTCGGGAGGCGCGTTCCTCTCGGCCGAGATGCTGATCAAGTTCCGGGCGACGGGCGGGGCCCTCGCGGAGGTGGGCGTGCCGCACTACCCCCGGACGGCGGGGAGGGCGACGGGGGCGAACCCGCGCGTCGTGCTGCGGGCGGTGCGCGACTTCTGGCTGCTGCGGCTCCGGCTCTGGGCCAACCGGCGCGCGGCCCTGCGGCGCGGTGCGCCGGTGGTGGGCGCGAGCGCCTGAACGGCGGGGACGAGCCGGGCCCGATCGCCGGCCCGATCGCCGGGCCCGATCGCCGGGCCCGATCGCCGGCGGCGGCGGCGCGCTCCCGGATCCCCTGGCGCTACCGCCCGGTCCGGCCCTCGGGCCCCCCGCTGCCCGGCGGCTCGCCGAGGTCGATGTCGAGCGAGTTGACGAAGTCGCGGAAGACGGCGAGCTGGTCGCCGCCCTCCTCGTCCCCTTCGGTATCCGGCTCCACGCCGGCGCGGTCCAGTACCGCGTGCGTGGCGTAGATCGAGACGCCCCCGCGGATGGCCAGGGCGATGGCGTCACTCGGACGGGCGTCGATGTCGAGGGCGCGGCCGTCGACCTGCAGGTACATCCGCGCACGGAACGTCTCGTCCGCGAGGTCCGACACCACCACCTGCTGCAGGCTGGCGCCGAGCTCCGCGAGCGTCGCGACGAACAGGTCGTGCGTGAGCGGCCGCTCCGGTTTGAGGTCCTGCAGCTTCATGGCGATGGCGTTCGCCTCCCATGGCCCGACCCAGATCGGGAGGTACCGCTCGCGACCGACTTCCTTGAGGATCACGACGTGCTGGCTCGACAGCATGTGGACCCGTACGCTCTCGACGACCATCTCGCTGAGCCCGTCCGACGCCATCGTCGGATTCTACACGCGGCCCCCTTCGCGACCGTCGCGCACGGCTGTCACGTGGCGCCAGGTCCCTCACGATCCGTCGCCGGGGGGCCGGGCAGGGCCCGCACGGCCCGCACCAGGGCCAGGGGCAGGGCCCGTGTCAGGGCCTGGTCGTCGGCCTCGGCGTGGGGCGGCGCGTGGCAGCCGGCCGCTTCGTGGCGCGCGGCGAGGGGCTCGGGGAAGGCGAGGCGGCCGCGCCTGTCGGGGCCGGCTGGAGCACCGTCACCATGAGCCGGTCCTTCGTGGCCCACACGATCGATGGCGTCTTGCCGCCTCCCGGGTCGAGCAGGAACATCCCCCGCACGTCCTGGAACGCCGGTGTCCCATCGGCCGCGATGTACTGGGCCACGTACGCGCCGGTCGCCTTGTCGAAGGCGATCACCCGATGCCAGGTCGCGTCGTAGACGTAGACCGTGCCCTGGCCTCGCGTCGACGAGGCCGTCATGAGCCGGTAGTCGTGCCCGGGGCGCAGGTCCGGGTCGTCCGGTGGCGTGTCGAGCGCGAACCCCGCGTCCGGCCGGCCGTTGACGAAGCGCGTCACCGTGCTCGAGCTGAGGGCGTAGATGTCGCCGTCGATGAAGAGCTGCTCGAACCCCGACACGTCCTGGGCCGTGGCGAGATACCCCGTGGGGTCGGAGGGGAAGCCGCTGCCGTCGGCCGCCGGCGCGTAGCGCAGGATCTGCTTCGAGCTCGGGTCCACGACGTACAGGTTGTAGAGGCCGGCGTCCGCGTTGTGGATGTACGTCTCGACGTCCGTGATGTCGTTGCCCCACGTCACGGAGTGGTTCATCACGATCAGGCCGAGCGTGCCGTGCCCGACCTTGTCGGCCGGTCGCCAGCGCCAGACGCCGCCGTTGTGGTCGACGATGACCACGTCGGGGCCGCCCGTCGCCAGCAGCCACGGGTCGCCGACGCCGTTCGCGCCGCCGTCGCCCTCGCGCACGACCACCGAGACCGTCTTCTTCACGAGGTCGAAGCGGACCACGGTGTGTGCCGCGCGGTCGATCGAGTAGGCGGCGCCGTCCGGCCCGAGCACCAGGCTGGAGAGGTCGGCCGCCGGGTCGAGCTTCTTCATGGTCACGAGCGTGGTCGCCGACGTCTGGACGGTCTTGTAGAGCTGATCCAGCCCGGCCGAGACCTGCGACCGGTAGAACTGCACGGTGCCCGCCGTGACGCCGGCCTGCTGCGCCAGGTCGAGCTGGCGCCACGCCGCCCGGAGCGTCGTCAGGGCCTGCGCGGGGTCGGCCTTGACGAGGTTGCCGCCACCCCCGAAGACCTGGGCGATGTCCTGCTGGGCGGCCGCCAGGGCGTCCTCCCCGGAGTTGACCTTCTGGATCTCGGCCGTCTTGCCCTGCAGCCCGCCGCTCAGCAGCCAGTAGCCGAGCCCCGCGAGCAGCGCCACCGCGAGCACGCCGAGCATCGTGGTGGCCGCCCGCCGTTCGGCGGCTCGCCGGTCCGTGGCCGACCGCACGCGCTGCTTCGCGGGCCCCCGCCGCGGCAGGTACTCCAGCAGCCGGTCGAAGACGGACAGGAGCGCGCTCGCTCCCGCGTCGCCGGCCCGCTGCGCGGTGCCTCGCACGGCCGTCACGCCGCCCACGACGGAATCCGCGAGGGGGATCGGCGATCGGTCGGGTGCCCCGGCCAGCGGTTCGGCCGGATGGACCGGCACGAGGTGGTGCTCGACGCGCGTCGCCGGCACCTCCGAGGCCTCGACGACCATGACCGCGTCGGACCCGTCCGCGCCTTCGGCCACGAGGCGGTGATGGAGGTGCTGGGCCGCCGGGCCCGGTCGCAACGTGGTGATGGCCTGGCGCAGTTCCTCGGTCCCGAGCCGCTCGGCAAGCTCGCCCGACGCCAGGAGCAGGACGTCACCGACCAGCATCTCCCCGCGCCACACGTCGACGTGCAGGTCGTCGCGGGTGGGCAGCCCGGGCCCCCGGTCCTCTTCGGGGAGCGTCAGAAACCGTCCCTGGCGGGCCAGGAACGCGTCGGCGTCGCCGACCGTCGCGACGTACAGCTCACGCTCGCGGACCACGGCCACCACCGCGCCGATGCCGCGTCCGGCCGGCAGGTGGAGGTCGCGCCGGTGGACGAGCCGCCGGTTCGCCGTCCGGATCGCCTTCTCCAGGCAGATCGGGATCCCCGCCGACTCGTCGTAGTAGTACTCGCGGCGGACCGTCTCGAGCAGCATGCGCGTGCCCTCGCGGGCACGCTGATTTGCCCCCCGAACGGACGCGATGGCGAACAGGCTTCCCTTCGAGCGCGCGGTCGCGCCGATGGTCGGCTCCTGGACCAGCACCGCGTCCGGGGAGGCCTCCAGTCGCTCGCTCTCCGGCACGAGGCCGAGGTTCGTGTGGAGCCGGACCGCCATGATCCGGGAGTCTACACGCCGGGCTCGTCGCGCCGGCCCCCGCCGGGGAGCCGGATCGCGACGTGGAGCTCCCGCGCACGGACGCCACCTGGCGCCGCGGCCATGGCCGCCAGCAGCGGTGAGGAGCGCATGCGCAGCTCGTTCGCGACGAGGGCCGACGATGCGCTGACCAGGAGGCCGTCACCGCGCAGCCCGATCAGCCGCGACGAGCCCGCCGCCGCCGGGACGTGTTCCGCCACGATCCGCTCCCAGGCCGACATGGCGCGCGCAAGCCGCAGCTCGTCCTCGAGGCCGAGCGAGGCCGCGGCCTCCGGCAGGAGGTCGCCGAGGCGGCGCATCGGCCGCTTCCGTCCGGTCACCCCGGCACCTCGTTCACGGCACGAGCCGCTCCAGGCGCCCGGCGGTGACCCGCCAGGCGGTGGATTCCGCCACGAGCTCGTGGTCGAGATCCTCCAGCGCCGTGGTCGTCACGAAGGCCTGCGGCAGCGCACGGATGCGGCGGACCAGGTGCGCACGGCGCTCCGGGTCGAGCTCGCTGAAGACGTCGTCGAGCAGCAGGAGCGGCGCCACCCCGTCGCCCCGGGCGAGCAGGTCCAGCTCCGCCAGCTTCAGCGCGAGGATCGCGGTGCGCTGCTGTCCCCGGGATCCGAACACCGCCAGGTCGCGACCGCCGAGAAGGAACCGCATGTCGTCACGGTGCGGCCCGACGAGCGTCTGGCCGTTCCAGACCTCCTTGTCGGCCGTCTCCGCCAGGCGCCTCCGGAGGGCATCGGCCGACGTCTCGTCCGGCCCGGCCGGTGCGTTGGTCTCGTAGGTGAGAGCCAGGACGTCCTCCCCCGGGGCGATCTCCACGTGGGCCGAGGCGAGGGGCGGTGCCAGCTCCTCCAGCACGGCATGCCGCCGTTCCACGATGGCGCCGCCCTCCTCGATCAGCACACGGTCCCAGTAGGGCAGCTGGTCGGCGGTGGCCGAGCCCTCCCGGATGAGGCGCAGCAGGCTGTTGCGCTGCACGAGCGCACGCCCGTAGGTGGCCAGCGTGCGGGCGTGCGACGGGTGGAGCTGGGCCGCCAGGTCGTCCAGCTCGTCGCGCCGCAGCGACGGAGCGCCCGTCACGAGTGACATCGATTCGGGCGCGAAGAGGACGGACCGGAGCATCCCGGAGAGCGCCCCGGCACGCCGCGGGACTCCGTTGACGCGGACCTGTTTCCTGACGCGGACCGCGGCCGAGGGCGTCGCCAGCGCCACCTCGAGGACCTCTTCGGCCTCCGAGAGCGGCTCGCGGGAGACGGTGGCCTCGACACGGGCGACCGGAGCGCCCCAGCGGATCAGGTCCTGGTCCGCCCGTGCACGGTGCGAGCGCCCCAGCGAGAGCACGACCAGCGCCTCGAGGAGGTTCGTCTTGCCGGCCGCGTTCTGGCCGACGACGACGTGCGGGCCCGGGGCGAACTCGACCGTGAGCCGTTCGTAGCTTCGGAAATCGGCCAGCGTCAGCTCACGGACGCGCACGGATCACTGCCGGGCATGCTCGCCCGATCGGCGGACGGGTGGATGTCGAGCCGCCGCGCCCTATGACGCCGTCCGGACCGGCATGATGACATGCACGTAGTCGGGATCCCCGATCGGCCGGAGGACACCGGGCGAGAGTGGTCCGTTGAACTCGAGCGCGAGCTGGTGGGCGTCCAGGTTCTGGAGCACCTCGGTGAGGAACCGCGCATTGAAGGCGATGGTCGTTCCCTCGCCCTCGACCGCCGCCTCGATCTCGCCCTCGTTGTCGCCGATCTCCGCGTTGGCGGACACCGCGACCGTCCCCGCGCCGTCGCCCGGCACCGTGATCTTCACGACGTTCGCGGACGAGCTGGCGATCAGGGCGGAGAGACGCGTGGCCTTGAGGAGATCCTCGCGATCCACGACGGCACGGGTCGAATGCGAGGTCGGCAGGACCTGCTGGTAGTTCGGGAACTGCCCGTCCACGAGCCGGGTGATCAGGTCGATACCGTCCACGTGGAACAGCACCTGGTTCTTGGCCGGCGCAAGCACGACGTCGACCGGGTCGTCCGAGTCGGACAGGATCCGTGCGAGCTCGGTGTAGGACCTCGCCGGCACGACGACCGACTTCTCCTCGACGGGGTCGAGCACGTCGATCGTCTTGACGGCGATCCGGTAATTGTCGGCGGCGGCCAGGGTCAGCCTGTCGCCGGCGAACCGCGTGAGAACGCCCGTGAGAATCGGGCGGGACTCGTCGCTCGCGGCCGCGAATGCGACCTCCCCGAGCGCGGCACGGAGGATCTTCTGCGCCACGCGCGTGGTGGGTCGCTCACCGGCCGAGGGGATGGCGGGAAACTCATCCGCCTCGATGCCCTTGATGTGCGCGCGGAACCGGCCGCTCCGGATGCGGAGGCTGTCGTTTCCCTCGCTCTCCAGGTCGACCCGCTCGCCGGGCGGAAGCGAATTGACGATGTCCGCGAAGAGCCGGGCCGGGACCGTCAGCGTGCCGTCCGTCTCGATCTTGCCCGGGACCCAGCAGGTGATGCCGATCTCGAGGTTCGTGGTGGTCAGCTTGAGCCCGGCATCCTCCGTGCGGAGCAGCACGTTGGACAGGACCGGCAGGGTCGCCCGGCTCGAAACGGCACGGCCCACGATCTGCAGCCCGCGCGCCAGGTTCTCCTGCATGAGCGACAGCTTCACGAGTCCCTCTCCTCGGGCGCCGCCGGCGCCCTCGTTGTCCACCGCGTTGGGCACGAACTCCAGCGAGAGATATATCTTCTCATTCCGTCACCGTCATCATCATGGTGTGGACGCTGTGGACGGCCGTGCGTGCGGGTGCGGCGCGGTGTCGTGGAGTAGTCGGGGCCGGCGGTGCAGGGGACGGGCCCCATGGTGGACCACGCGCCGGGACGATGTGGACGGCGCGAAGGCCGCCCGCGGGCTCGCGAGACAACGACCCCGAGCGGTCGACGAACGGGCGCAGGTTGGCGGCCCGATCCCGACGCGGGAGCCGTCCTTATCCACATCAGCCCCTTGTTTTCCACCGTTTCCGGGGGTTTATCCACAGCGCGAGGTCGATCGGGCCCGGTGGAGCCACCGGACGGCGCCGGTCGCGGACGTGCCGGCGGCGGGCACGCAGGCGCCCGCGCCTGTCACTCTCCCGCGTAGATCAGCTCGCGCAGGGCCGCGATCTCGCGCCGGAGATCGTCGTTCTCCTGGCTCTCGCGCGTGATCTTGTCGCAGGCATGCAGGACCGTCGAATGGTCGCGGCCCCCCAGCTCGGCCCCGATGCGCAGCAGCGAGACGTCGGTCTCCTCGCGCATGAGATACATGGCGATCTGCCGTGGCACGACGATGGCGCGGTCCCGCTTCTGGCCCCGCAGCGCGTCGAGCTCGACGCCGTAGTACTCCGACACGGCCCGGCTCACCCGCTCCGGGGTCACCGTCCGTCGCTTGGGGTTGTAGAGCACGTTCGAGAGCACGGCCTGGGCGAGGTCGATGCTGACCGGGACGGCGTTCATGCTGGCGTACGCCAGGATCCGGTTGAGCGCCCCCTCCAGCTCGCGGATGTTGCTGACGACCTTCCGCGCGATGAACTCGACCACGTCGGAGCCGATCGCCGCCGACTGGTCCTCCGCCTTCGAGCGCAGGATCGCGATCCGCGTCTCGAGGTCCGGCGCCGTGAGGTCCGCGATGAGTCCCCATTCGAAGCGGCTCCGCAGGCGCTCCTCGAGCGTCATGATCTGCTTCGGCGGCCGGTCGCTCGACAGCACGATCTGCTTGCCGTCCTCGTGGATCGCATTGAACGTGTGGAAGAACTCCTCCTGGGTGCGCTCCTTGTCCGCGATGAACTGGATATCGTCGATCAGGAGGACGTCGATCTTGCGGTAGCGCCCGCGGAACTCGTCGATGCGGCCCTGCTGGATGCTCGTGATGAACTCGTTGGTGAACTTCTCGCTGGTCGCGTAGGCCACCTTCTTGCGGGGAAACCGCGCGATGACCTGGTTCCCGATCGCGTGCATCAGGTGGGTCTTGCCGAGACCCACGCCCCCGTACAGGAAGAGCGGGTTGTACGCGTGGCCCGGGCGCTCGGCGACGGAGAGGCTGGCGGCATGGGCCAGGCGGTTGGCCGACCCCACGATGAAGTTGCCGAACGTGTAGCGCGGGTTGAGGTTGGTCGGACCGCCCTCTCCCCCGACGCGGGTGGGCTCGACGCGCACGGGCTGGGCGGCGATCGCCTCTGCGGCGCCGGCCGGTTGGGCGGCGACCTCGAAGTCGACCTGCACGCTGTAGCCCACGATCCGGGCGAGGGTCTGGCTGATCAGCGAGCGGTAGCGCGACTCGAGCCAGTCCTTGGCGAACCCGTTGGGGACGGCGACGCGGAAGCGGTGGTCGTCCACCGCCACGAGCGCCGTGTCGCGGAGCCACGTCTCGTAGTTGGCGGGCGACAGCGAAACCTGGAGCTCTCCGAGGGCGGCGCGCCACACCTGCTTCGCGTCCATTCCGTTCGCTCGTCCCCATCAAAGCGAGTTCGCTGCGGGCCCGCATCCGCCCCTGGACATCGGCGACGAGGACCCTGGATCAGCCATGGCAGGAGCCGCGTGCATGCCCCGTGGGCGGGCGCCGGAGGGCCTCTCCTGGACCCCCCCGTCACTGTCCGGCGTCGGAGCCCGGAAAGCCTAGCACCGCGCGCAGGGCGGCCGCAACGCGAAACCACCATACTCGGCGGGAGTATCGGGGGGCCGCGTCAGCCGATCGGATCGCCCGGGCTCGCCCCCTCGTCGACCGACAGCAGCGGGATCCTGCCGTCGGCCGGAAGCGCCCCGAGCACCAGCACCTCGCTCAGGAACCCGGCGACGCGCCGCGGCGGGAAATTGACCACGGCGATCACGAGGCGTCCCACGAGCGCGCCGGGATCGGGGTAGGTGGCCGGCAGCTGTGCCGACGAGCTTCGCTCTCCCCCGGGGCCGAAGTCGATGCGGAGTCGATAGGCCGGCCGGCGTGCCCCGGCAAGGAGCTCGGCCGACAGGACTCGCCCGACGCGCAGGTCCAGCCGCTCGAAGTCGTCGATGGTCGCGCTGCCCGGTGGGCTGAAGTCGCCGCCCTCGTCTCGCACGTCGAGAACCTCCTTCCACCGTTGCGCGGGTGCACCGGCAATCCGCGGACTCCAGTGCGCGCGCCTGCGCGCTTGCGCGCACGGTACCCGGCCGACGCTCCCGGTTTGACACCCATTCTCGACGCTCCATATAATCCCCGGGCACGGGACGCGTCGGAGTGCCATGGGCACCGGCGCGTCGTGTTGTCATCACCCAGGGCAGGTGGGCCCGATCCGGCCCTGCTGCCGCCGCACGAAACCCGTCCCTGCCAAGGAGCCGTGGCGCCCGATGAAGCAGACCTACCAGCCGAAGAAGCGACATCGCGCCAAGGAGCACGGCTTCCGGGCGAGGATGAAGACGCGAGGAGGACGGCGCGTCCTCGCCGCACGGCGGGCGCGGGGCCGGCAGCGCCTGACCGTCTGACGCAGGGTCGCGATGGCGATCCCGCTGGAGACGCTCCGCCGCCCGGCGGACTTCGCAAACCTCCAGCAGCATGGAAGCAGCCGGGCTCATCCGCTCGTGGTCGTTCGGGTGGTCCGCAACGGCCTGGAGCGCACCCGCTATGCCTTCTCGACCGGCCGGCACCTCGGAGGGGCCGTGGTCCGTAACCGCGTCCGCAGACGCCTGCGCGAGATCGTCCGGTCGCTGTCTGGCGTCGTCGCGACGGGATGGGACGTGCTGATCGTTGCCCGGCCGGCATGTGTCTCGGCGAGTTACGCTGGCCTGCGCGAGGTCGTGGCGCGCCTGCTGGGACGTCTGGGCGTGATCGCGGCCGAAGAAGGTTGCAGGGGATGAAGACGCTGGGAATCGCGGCCATCCGGCTGTACCGGATCCTGTTCGCGTGGCTCCCGGCCTCGTGCCGGTTCGAACCGACCTGCTCCCGGTACACGGAGCAGGCGATCGCCCGGTACGGCCTTCTGCGTGGGAGCGTGATGGGAGCGCGGAGGATCGCGCGCTGTCATCCGTGGAACCCGGGCGGATATGACCCGGTACCGTAGGACCCAGGGAAGGGAGCGCTCCACCAGGTGATACTCCGCCGGCTCGGCCTGCTGCCGCTGGTCTCGGTGCTCGCGATCCTGGCGCTGTTCGCCGTCAGCCCGGTGGCGTTCGCGGCCTCGCCGCTCCCGGGCGGCCAGACCCAGGTCACCACCTCCGTGGCGGGCGGCGCCACGACCAGCCAGCCGCCGTGCCCCAATCCGACGCCCGCGCCGACGCCGACACTGGCGCCCGGCCAGACGCCCGGGCCGGTGGTCAGCCACCACCCCAACCTGTGTCCCGCACAGCCGAATGGGGCCGACCCGTTCAGCCTCCTGGCCTGGGCATTCACGCCCATCTTCCAGGTGATCTTCCTCGTCCTCATCTTCTTCTACAACCTGGTCGGCGACGTCGGCATCGCGATCGTCCTCGTCACGCTGCTGATCCGCTTCCTGCTGATCCCCGTGTACCGTGCGCAGATCGTGTCGCAGCGGCGGATGCAGATGCTGCAGCCGGAGCTGAAGGCGATCTCCCAGAAGTTCAAGGGGGACCGCACCAAGGTCAGCGAAGAGCAGATGCGGCTCTACAAGGAGCGCGGCGTGAACCCCGCCTCCGGCTGCCTGCCCACCGTGCTGACCATGGTCCTCCTGCTGCCGATGTACTCGGTGTTCTCCTCGGGCCTGACCGCCCCGAACATCAGCTCGATGCTCAACGTCTTCGGGACCCCGGTCCTGAACATCACCTGCCAGGCGGCGGCCGCGACCGGCGGCCCGTGCATCCAGCCGCACATCTGGTGGCTGGGTGGCCTGGACGCGAGCACACCCGAGATCCTGTTCAAGGTCCCGGTCATCGGGTTCGGGTTCAGCCTGCTGGCGCTGGTCTCGGCGGTCCTGCAGCTGCTGCAGACGCGGATGATGATGCCGAGCTCCACGGATCCGCAGGCCCAGGCGCAGCAGCGCGCATTCCTGCTGCTCCCCCTTCTGTCGCTCGTGTACGGCTCGTTCCTGCCGGCCGGGCTCTTCATCTACTGGATCGTCACCACGGTCTTCTCCGTGGTTCAGCAGTATCTGATCGCGGGC
Source organism: uncultured Chloroflexia bacterium (assembly GCA_963757865.1). Taxonomy (GTDB): domain Bacteria; phylum Chloroflexota; class Limnocylindria; order Limnocylindrales; family CSP1-4; genus JAJYNJ01. The sequence goes on along the minus strand of CAVWSU010000012.1, from coordinate 77,771 downwards.
TGGGGATCCCTCTTCCCGCTGTTCGGATGGACACCGTCGTTCGCCGTCGGACACACACCACGGTTCGCGCCTTCGCCGCCGAAGCCACCGGCACCGGGCAAGGGCGAGCCCCAGGCGGCGCCGTCGCGCCGTGATCCCAGGGACAGCGCGGCAGGCACGGTGCGACCGAACAGGGAGCGGGCCCGGACGAGCCGGCGAGGGAGGCGTCGATGACCAGCGAATACCAGGAGTTCACGGGCAAGACGGTCGAGGAGGCCCTGCGCCAGGCGCGTGAGACCTTCGGCGTCCCGGGGCTCGATGACCTCGATTTCGAGATCCTGACCCCCGGGAGCCGCGGGGTCCTGGGCATGGGCGCCGAGCCGGCACGCGTCATCGCCGCGCCGCGCTCCGCCCTTGGAGGAGCCGCGCCCAGGCGGGCCGTCGCCGAGGCCGAGCCACTTCCGCCCCGCCCCGAGCGTCCTCCGCGCGAGGATCGGCCCCGTGGCCGCGATCACGGCGAGCGCGATCGCGGGCGGCGCGAGGGATTCCAGCGCGAGGGCCCCCGGGAGGCCGCGCCCGCGCCCGAGGCGACCGCCGTGCCCGAGGCGGCGATCACGCCCGAAGTGGCCGAAGGGCCCGGGATGACCGAGCGGCCTGCCATGGCCGAGCAGCCGGAGCGCCGGCCGGACGAATACCGCGAGCGCGGGCAGCGACCGGAGCGGCGTGAGCACCGGGGCGACCGGGGACCCGTCCGCCGTGGCGGTCACGAGCAGCGGGGACCCGCCGCCCTCTCCGAAGGCGAGCTCGCGGAGGTGGTCGCCGCCAGGTCGCTGAACGTCGAGCGTGAGGAGGTCCAGGCCGCCGAGGCGAGCCCCGAGGCGCTCGAATCCGGGCGCGAGATCCTCCAGACCATGCTCGGCTACCTGGGCTACGACGTCGTCGTCACGATTCACACCGGCGAGACGGCCAAGCTCGATGTCACCGGCGAGGGCGCCGAGAAGGAGGCGCTGGGCGCCCTGATCGGCCGCAAGGGGGAGCGCCTCTCGGCCCTCCAGCACCTGGTCAACCTGCTCCTCTCGCGTCGCATGGGCGAGTGGACGCGCGTCCTGGTCGACGTCGAGGACTACCGGGGACGCCGCGAACGGCAGCTTCGCGAGATCGCAAACCGGGCCGCGGATCGAGTCGAGGAGACGGGGAAGATGCTGCAGCTCGAGCCGATGCCCGCGCTGGAGCGCCGGTGGATCCATCTTGCCCTGCGCGAGCGAACCGGCGTGGCCACCCAGTCCATCGGGGAGGAGCCCAATCGGCGGGTGGTCGTCATCCGCCGCGAGGAGTAGGTCCTCGCGGCTCGCCGGGACGGTCGGGCTGGCTCCGGCCACCGGACGGCCGCCGCCGGCCCGTCGCCGGGAACCGGCCGAGGCGACTCCGCGTCCGCGCACCATGAGGCCGGCGCGCGTCCGTCATCCAGCTGCGATCGTCGGGGCCGAGGGTCCGTCGTTCGCATGACGACGCGGCCGCTAGGATATAAGGCGTCATGACAGCAGAAACCGTCGACGTCGGGATCACGGGCGCCTTCTCGTGGCGCCGCGGACTCGCCGCGTTCGGGATCTCGGTGCTCGTCGTGGTCGCCATCGGGGCCGGGTTCGCCGTCGGATACCAGCAGGCGTTCGCCAACCAGGTGATCCCGGGGGTGACCGTCGACGGGGTGTCCATCGGTGGCCTGGACCGCGCGGCCGCGGAGAGCCGTCTGCGCTCGGCCCTCCCGGACGCCGGCAGCGGCACCCTCGTCCTCCGGTCCTCGACCGGGGACACGAGCGTACCGTTCTCGAAGCTCGGACGAACCTACGACTACGGCGCCATGCTCGACGTCGCCCTGGGTGTCGGTCACGGCGCGGACCTGCCCTCCATGGTCGCCGAGGATCTGCGAGCGCTCGTGCGGGGCGAACCGGTGACGCCGCAGCTCACGTACGACCACGCGGCGCTCGACGCCGCGGTCGCCGGCGTGGCGGGCACGCACGACGCCGGCGCCACGAACGCCTCGGTGTCGCTCGACCCGAGCGGCAACTTCGTGCTCAACCCTGCCGCCCGAGGGGTGGCCGTCAACAGGCAGGCGGCTGTGTCCGCCGCGGGCGTCCAGTTGCTGGCACCCGGCGCGTCGGTGATCACCGTCACGCTGGAGACGTCGCAGGTCGCTCCGACGGTGACCACCGAGCAGGCCGCCGCCGCGCTCCAGGCCGCGAACGCCATGGCCGACCAGCCGCTGACCCTCACGGTCTCGACGGATCCGAAGTTCACGCAGACCATCACCCCGGCGACGCTGCGCACGTGGATCGCCTTCGGCGCCGTCCCGCCTGCTCCGGTTCCGGTCGCGCCGGCCCCGGCCGCCTCGGCATCATCGCCCGCACCCTCACCGGCCGCGGCCGCATCCCCCGGCTCGACTGGGACTCCGGCCCCGGCCACCTCGACCGCAGGCGCGTCGCCCCAGGACTCCCAAGCTCCCTCCGGATCGGCTTCGCCAGCCTCCACCTCGTCGGCATCGGATCTTCCGGCCGCCGCGTCGCCAGGCCCCGCGGCCGCCTCGCCCGCCGCGGCGGCGTACGGTCCGTGGGTCGGCACGCCGGCGGCACGTACCGCGATCACCGCGCTGGCCCCGAAGGTCGACCACGCGCCGGCGGACGCCACGTTCCTCATCGGCGACGGCAGCGTGATCGGCGTGCTCTCGAGCCATGACGGCACCCAGCTCGACGTGGACGGCAGCCTGAACGCCATTTCGCTCGCGCTGTCGGCACGCGCGCAGGGCATCCCGGCCCCGGGCGCCATGCTGGCCGTGATGCCGGTGGCGCCGAAGGTGAGCACGGAGGAGGCGAAGAAGACGGCTCCGCTGATGAAGCTCGTCGGCAGCTGGACGACGCACTTCATCCCGGGGATCGGCAACTACAACGGGAAGAACATCAGCATCCCGGCGGCCCGTATCGACGGCTACGTCGTGGCACCCGGCGCCTGGTTCGACTTCTGGAAGGTCGTCGGGGTGCCCACCTTCGCCGAGGGCTACGGGATGGGCGGCGCGATCATCAACGGCCACACCGAGGAGACCGGCGCGATCGCGGGCGGCATCTGCAGTACCTCCACCACGTTGTTCAACGCCGCCCTTCGCGCCGGCTACGAGATCGGCGACCGGGCGAACCACTACTACTACATCTCCCGGTACCCGGTAGGTCTCGATGCCACGGTCGCGATGGGGACGGGCTGGGAGCAGGACATGACGTGGCGCAACGACACGGCATACCCGGTGCTCATCCATGCCATCAACGGGTACGGCACGGTGACGTTCCAGTTGTACAGCGTGGATCCGCAGCGGACCGTGACGCTGTCCGTGCCGATCGTCAAGAACTACAGCTACGCGACGACGAAGTACGAGAAGGTGACCACGCTCAAGCCGGGCCAGGTGAACCAGGTCGAGTACGCGTCGAACGGGTTCGACTCCTGGGTGACGCGCGTCGTCCGCGATGCCGGTGGCGCGATCATCCACCAGGAGACGTACTACTCGCACTACGCCACGGTGAACGCGCTCATCGAGGTCGGTGTCGCCAGCCTCCCGTCCCCGTCACCGTCGCCCTCGCCGACGCCCCACGGCGCGTCGCCCTCACCCTCGCCGAGCGCATCGCCCGCGCACTGATCCGGGAGTCGCTTCCCGGCCGGGCCTGCGCCATTCCGCCGGGAGGAATTGCGAGGACCGGAGACCGCGAACGGCCCCCGGTCCTCGGTTCGATCGTCCGCCTGCGGGAAGCGCCGCCGGCGGACATACGTCAGGGGCGCAGGTACCCCAGCATCGAATGCACCTGCACGTTGTCGGAGGCGTTCCCCAGGTAACCCAGGTTCCACGCCTGCTCGACGGTCTTCAGCAGCGAGTAGTGATTGAACTTCTGGTAGCCCTGGAAGTGCCGCTTCCCGTGGGTCGTGACGACCACCGCCGGGATCAGGCCGCCGCCGTACATGCCGCCGGCCCAGGTGTTGCCATCGGGCGTGACGCCGTCCGACTTCAGGAACTGGTAGCCCGGGGGCAGGATCGGCGAGTCGCAGCAGCCCGCGGCGGTCTCCCAGCCGTCGGTCGACGCGGTGCCGGTGTAGTCGTTCTCGTCGGTGAGGATGAAGATGGCGCTGTTGCCGGTCCAGGCGCTCGAGTGCTGGATCATGTTGACCGTCGACTTCACGAACGCATCGGCGTTCTTCTTGAGGAGGATGTCGGCGGCGTCGTTCTTGGTGTTGCTATAGGGGCACGGCGATTCGGGGAAACCGGCCTGCGAGGAGACGCCGCCGTGCATGTCATTGCACTGGTCCGGCGTGATCCACACGAAGTCGGCGACCTTGTTGTGCGCGAGGTCGCTGGCCAGGCTGGTGTAGGGCTTGATGTTCGCCAGACGCTTCGGGTCGTTCCGGATGTCGTTGAACAGCACGAACGGGTTGTGCTTGCTGGCGTACAGGCCGCCGTTCGCCGAATCGCCCAGGAAGCCGGCCGAGGGCATGGCCTCCATGTAGGCGGTCCAGGTCTTGTGGTTCGCCTCGAGCTGGTCGACGAGGTTGGTGTGGTCGTACCTGTTCGCGGGGTTGTCGTCGTTCATGAACCAGTTGCTGCCGCTGATGGCCGCGACGTAGTTCGGCTCGCTGGGGTGGGTGACGCCGTAGTACTCCTCCGCCACGGCATATTCCTTCGCCAGCGCGTTGATGTAGGGGGCGTTCGCGTCTCCGAGCACGCTCGACTTCGAGTGGTTCTCGAGCATGATCACGAAGATGTGCTTGGGGCTCGCACTCGTGCTTGCCGCATTGGCCACGGCCGACTGGGCGGCCGGTGCCAGCAGGGCGGCGAGCAGGGCGAATGCCGCGCCGAGGCGCAGCATCCTGGTGCGGGGGACGACTCGACCCACGGGTTCCACCTCCACGATGTAAATCGCCGGACGTGAGCCACGGCCGGCGCCCGCCCCCCAGGGCAGCCATGGTTCATCCGCGCAGGCGGACGCGTACCGGCTCACCGTCTCGAAGTCTGGAGCAGCCGGGCGCCGTCCGCAATGGGGCAGTGAGGAGATCGGCGGCATGTCGTCGGGACATCTCCGGCGCGCGCTGTCGCCCCTGGCCCTTGCCTGGCACTCCGTGAGCCGACGCTCACGTATCGTGGGCAGGGCGTGCCGACGCCCTTGCCGTTTCCGGCCCGCGCCCGGTTCCCCAGGAAATCGCAGCGGCGGCCACGAGCGTGACCGCCGCCATCGCGAGGTGTACGAGCGGGCCGCCGCGCGCGCGAGACCCGCCCGGAGATGAGTGCTGGTGGAGATGGGGGAGGGTCGAACTCCCCGTCCAGAACCGTCGGCCAGGGACCACTACGAGCGTGTCCGATGATTTGTCGTCGACCGCCCGGGCCGCCATCGGCAGCGTCCCGTCCGGTCCAGTCACGTCCCCTTGCGGGCTTGTTCTCCGGCTACGCGACGCTACCCGGAGCTGCATCCCCGCTGCATGACGCTTCCACAGCCCACGGGGATGAGGCTGCTTCCACGCTCACCTTACCGCCTAAGCGGCGAGGGCGAGAGCAGGCTGGCGGTTGCCAGTTACTTCGTTTGCCGCCTGTTTAACGAGGCCAGACGGCACCTCGGCTCGCGTTCCCTGGGGTTCGGGCCCTGTCGAAACCACGCATCCCCATTGCCGGACTTCCGTCCGGATGTTCGATTCTACCCGATGGCGCGCGGGAAGCCAACCCGGACCTCGCGGCCGGCGACGGACCGTTCCCTGTGGCCTTTGCCTGCGGCCGAGGGCGGCGACTCGTGCGGGCTCCCGGCTCCGGTTCGCGCCGCTGCTACCGCCCGCGCCCGATGTCGGCCATATCGCGCTCGAGGTCGCGCCTCGCGTCACGCTCGGCGATCTCCCGCCGGCGATCGTGCTGCTGCTTGCCCCGCGCGACGCCCAGCTCCACCTTCGCCAGGCCCTTGTCGGTGATGTACAGCCGCAGCGGGACGAGCGTGAGGCCCTTCCGGGCCGTGAGCCCCAGCAGTTCGTCGATCTCGCCGCGGTGCAGGAGCAGCTTGCGCGTCCGCTTCGACTCGTGGTTGAGGCGGTTGCCTCCCTCGAACGGCGCGATGTGGGCGCCGACGAGCCAGGCCTCTCCACGCTCCACCCGCGCGTACGCCTCGTTGAGGTTGACGCGGCCCGCGCGCACGCTCTTGATCTCGGTCCCGGTCAGCACGAGGCCGGCCTCGACCGATTCCTCGATCGAGTACTCGTGGCGCGCCCTCCGATTGAGGGTGATCGTGTGCTCGGCCATGACGGGATCCTTCGGGGTGCGTTCTGCAGGGGGCACTGGGTACAGGGCCGCCGGGGCAGCGGCAGCGGGCCAACAGGATACGGGAGGGAGTGCCCGGACGCACGAACGCCGGCCCATCGTGGGCCGGCGTTCGGTTGCTTACCAACCTGCGGTTAAGCCGAAGCCTCCCGCGGGGTGGCGCAATGACTGTCTATCACTGCACATCACCTCCTTTCGTTGCGTCCAATACTACCGCCGAATCCCTCGAAGGCAAGAGGCAGCGGTGCCCCTATGTCGCCATGTCCCATTGCGGCGCAAGTCCGATCGTCACGGGCGAGCCGCCTGCTGCGGTCTGCCCGTGCGAGGCGCCGGCTCCCGGCGTGCCGGAAGGGACTGCCCCGGCGCCGGCAGCGGGGACCGGGGATGCCGCCGGCCGCGATCCGGCACCGCCGGCCGCCGCGGAGCCGAGGATGGCCGTCGGGCCGCCGCCCGGAAGCGTGCCGGCCAGCACCTGCACCGCGCGCTCCAGCACGGGGTCGGTTCCGACCGGGGCGTTCGCCGGGGCCTGGTACACGATGTTGGGCGTGAGCCCCTTGCCGTTGATCCAGACCTTGTCCGGCGTCAGCCATCGCGCGATCGTGAGGCGGAAGCCCCCCATGTCCTGGCCGAGCAGCTGCCACTCCTGGACTGTCCCCTTGCCGTACGTCGTCGTGCCCAGCAGGCGGCCGCGTCCCGTGGCCTGGAGCGCGCCGGCGAGAATCTCCGAGGCGCTGGCCGAGCCCTTGTCCACGAGAACGATCAACGGCAGGCGAGGGTTGGTGGCGATGCCGCCCGGCTCGGCGTCGACCGGCCGCCGCGCACCGCTGGCGTTCTGCTCCCAGTAGATCGGGCCGCTGCCGATGAACTGGCTCGCGATCGTGCGGGCCTGGTCGACGAAGCCGCCCGGGTCACCGCGCAGGTCGAGCACGATGCCGTGGACGCCGGACGCGATGAGCGTCCGGAGCTGGCTCGTGAAGTCCGCCGCCACCCCCGAGCCGAAGCTCGAGATCCTGATGTACCCGATCGTCCCCCCGGCGATGACACGGCTGGTCACGTCCTGCGGGTTGATGATGGCGCGGACCATCCGGACGTCGAACGGGGCGAGGCCGTCGCGCGAGATCCGCAGCGTGACCGCCGTCCCGCGCGGTCCCCGCACGAGGCCGACCACCTCGTCGGTCGTCCTGCCGGCCACGCTCACGCCGTCCACCGCCTCGATCACGTCGGCCGCCCGGAGGCCCGCCGTGTCCGCGGGGGAGCCCGGGTACACGCGCGAGATCGCGATCCGGCACGTCGGACCCGCCGGCGTGCAGCCTGGGATGCCGTGCGCATCCTCGGTCGTGATGACGGCGCCGATGCCCTCGAACTGCCCCGACAGCCCGGTGAGTGACGCCTGGTAGGCCGCACCCGTCATGTAGGACGAGAACGGATCGCCGAGGGCCTTGAACATGCCGCTGATCGCGCCCTCGATGACCGCCTGGCGGGTCACGGGAAGGCCGGCGTACCGCTGGTCGATCGAATCGAACGCGTCCCAGAACGGTTGCAGGTCGGCCGCCAGGGTCTGCGGCGTGCCGTCGGTCAGGGCCGTCTGGCGCCCGAGGGTGAACCCGGCCGCGAACAGCCCGCTTCCGGCGAGGACGACGGCGCCGACGATCGTCAGCCAGACACCGGCGCGGACACCTCCGCCACGGCGTGCGACGGTCCGGCCGGGCCGTGACCCCGGCGTCGCCGCGTCGGTGGCGTCGTCGTCCTGGGCAGCGCCCGTGGTGGATCGACGTCGCCGGCGGTCCGGAGCCAGGCCGATCATCGGCCTCGGCCGCGGGTTGACTGACGAAAGCTGGCTCGTGCATGCGGGGCTGCCTCGCGGCGACGGTGGAGAGAGCCCCGATTCTGCGCGCACCGGGCGGAGCGCGCCTCCGATCAACGAATGAGGTACGTCCTCACCGAGATGAAGGCACCGGCCGCGCCGAGCGCGAGGCCCGACCCGCCGACGACCATCACCAGCTGCTGGCCGAGGCTCTGGTCGAACTGGATCGGCACCTGCCCGACGAGCGTGGCCACGCCTTGCCCGATCGGCTGGGATGCGAGCGCGAGGATCCCGAGCGTGATCGCGGCCCCGAAGATCCCGACCAGCATGCCCTCGAAGATGAACGGCCAGCGGATGAAGGCATCGGACGCGCCCACGAGGCGCATGATCTCGATCTCCTCCGAGCGCGCGACGACCGCGAGGCGAATCGTGTTGACCACGATGAACAGCACGGTCACGCCCACGAGCACCAGCACGACGACGCCGGCCGTGCGAAGGAATCCCGTGACGCTCAGGAGCGCATCGACGACGTGCTGTGTCTCGAGGACGTCGGTGACGACGCCCTGCGCCGACTGCAGGGTCTGGATCACGTTGCCGTACACGTGCGGATCCCTGAGCTTGACGGTGATGCTCGCGGGGATCGGGTTCGTGCCGGTGTCGCTCGAGTAGTCGGGCTTGCCCTGCTGGCGAAGCTGCTCCTGCCACTGCTGGAGCGCCTGCGCCTTGTCGATGTACTCGACCTGGGAGACCTCGGGCAGGGCACGGACCTGGGCGACCAGCGCGTCGATCTTCGGCTGCGGCGTCCCGTCGGCGATGAAGGCCTGGACCTCGACCTTCTGTTCCACGAAGCGGAGGCCGGCGTCGAGGCCGGACAGCCCGATCACGAGCCCCGCCAGCATCAGGAGCATCAGGGTCATCGTGACCGTCGCGGCGAGGCTCATCACGGCGTTGCGCCAGAAGCCGTCCCAGGCCCGGCGAACGGAGAAGAGCAGGAAGCGGAGCATCGGTTCAGTACTCTCGGTGGTAGCCGCCGACCTCGTCCCGCACGACGCGTCCGTCCTCGAGCGCGACCACGCGGCGGCGGAGCGCCGTGACGACCTCGGCGTTGTGGGTCGCCATCAGCACGGTGGTGCCCAGCTCGTTGATGCGCAGCAGGAGCTGGATGATCTCCCAGCTGATCAGCGGGTCCAGGTTCCCCGTCGGCTCGTCCGCGATCACGACGCGCGGCTCGTGCACGAGCGCCCGCGCGATCGCCGTTCGCTGCTGCTCGCCGCCCGACAGCTGGTTGGGGAACTGCCCCGCCGCCGCCGTCAGCCCGACGAGTGCGAGCACGCGCTCGACCGCGGGCCCGATCTGGCGACCGGGCGTGCCGGTCACCTCGAGGGCAAACGCCACGTTGTCGCGCACCGACTTGTGGGGCAGGAGCTTGTAGTCCTGGAAGACGATGCCGATCCTTCGCCGCAGGCGGGGAACCTCGCGCCGCGACATGCGTCGGACGTCGCGACCGGCCACGAAGACGGTGCCGCTGGTGGGCAGCTCGTCGCGGATGAGCAACTTGATCAGCGTGCTCTTCCCGGCACCCGAGGGACCCACGAGGAACACGAAGTCGCCGTCGGGGACGATCAGGTCGACGTCCGCAAGGGCGCGGCGGCCGTTGGGATAGACCTTGCCGACGTCCTCGAGCGCGATCGAGATGCGCCGCGCCTCGGGGACATCCCCGAACGTCGCATCCTGCGCGCTCGTGATCTCCCGATCCGGGCGGACCGCCGTTGCGGCGGCGAATGGCCCCGGGAAGCGGGGCAGGGAGGTGGTCATGTCAGGCTCCGCGGTCGGAGGGTGCTGGAGACTCCGCACGCGGGCACGGCGAGCAAAGCCACGTCGGCGATGAGGTTAGCACAGGGTCCGGAGGGGCCCGCTTCCGCGGCGCGCCACCGGGCGTGCCGCGCGCGAGCCGTCACGCGCCGGGTGGGGACTCCCCTCCCCCGGGATGCGCGAGTGCCGAGAGGAGTTCGCGGTGCAGCCGTCCGTTCGAGGCGACCACGCTGGCGACGTCGCATCCCCGTCGGCCGCCGAGATCGGTCATGCGCCCCCCCGCCTCCTCCACGAGGACCAGCGGGGCCGCGAGGTCCCACGGGTGGATCCCCACCTCGATCATCGCCTCGGCGGCGCCCTCCGCCAGCAGCGCGTAACCCCAGAAGTCGCCGAAGCCGCGGTCCCGCCACGCCCGCCGGATGAGCCCGGCGAACCCCGGCGCCCAGCCACTCCGCTCGACGTCGACCGGCGAGGAGTAGAGGATCTGCGCCTCGCCGGTGGTGGCGATGCGCGAAACGGCCAGCCGTCGCGTCTCCCCGGCGTGCACGGCCCACGCGCCGCCGCCCCGCCACGCGAACCACCGCTCGGCGAGCGCCGGGGCGGACAGGACCCCCATCTGCAGCTCACCGTCACGCTCCACGGCCAGGAGGGTGGCGAAGAGCGGAACGCCGCGCACGTAGTTGTGCGTGCCGTCGATGGGATCCACGTACCAGCGCACCGACGATCCCAGGGCTTCGGAACCGTACTCTTCGCCGACCAGCCCATGCCCCGGGTGCGCCGCAAGGATCCGCTCCCGGATGAGTGTCTCGATCGCGCGGTCGGCCTGGGTCACCAGCGTGTGATCCGGCTTCGTCGAGACCTGGAGGTCACGGCGGAAATGGCGCAGCGCGATGACGTCGGCGGCGTCGCAGCAGGCCATCGCGAGCTCGAGCCAGGACCGCAGCTCGGCATCGGATCCACGCCGGCGGGCGGCGCTCCATTCCGTGCCCCACGCCGCGTCGTCGAACGTCGCCGGGTCGAACGGTGCCGGTTCGCGCGGATCGGCGTCGCTGGATGCGCCCACGAGCGCCCTAGAGTAGCGCGAAGCTGGCGGGCAGATAGCGGTCGAGTCCGCCCCAGGGTCGCGTCGAGGACAGGATGCCCGGGAAGCCCTCGAACCGGAAGCCCGCCCGGAGCAGTGCCACCATCGCACGGTGGTTCGCGCCGGGCACGAGGACGAGGTACGGGCCGGGAGGAGACACGCGTCCCACGAGGGTCCCGAGGACGCCCGGGTAGAGCGTGTCGTCGAGGAGTGCGACGGGGCCGATCCGGCCGGACGCCTGGGCGTAGCCGTAGCCCAGCGTCTCCCCACCGCCCCCGCGACGGAAGAGCACGCCGCGCCGCCCTTCCCTCGCCCACAGCCGGTGGTCCACCGGCCGGGCGAAGCCGAGCAGTTCCCGGTCCACCGCGGCGACGACATCGGCCAGCACCGCGCCGTCCTCCATGGCGTCGAACGCCGTCGCCACGACGCCGCGCGGCAGCTTCGGCAGTGAGTGCGGCCGGGGATACCCGATCGCGGTGAACAGGGGGATGCGCGGAACGATCCCGTAGCTCGCGTACAGCCCCGTCGATATCGGCTGGATCGAGTCCACGCACGTCGCCATCAGGCCGCGAGGCTCGGGCGAGAGCTGGGCCGGTTCGCCTCGCGACTCGCCCGATCGCCTGGCCGCCGGGGCGGCTCGTGGCCCAGCCGATGGCCGGGCGGGTTCGGCGGGTGGCTGATCGAGCGGGCCCTCGGGGAACGTCCGGAGCAGGAGCCGGCGGCCCAAACCTCCCGCCTGCGCCTCCGGCCGGATGAACAGCAGTGCCAGGTACCAGGTCGATTCGCGCTGCCAGGCCGTGCCGAATCCCAGGACCCGCGGCGGCTCGGGATCGCCGGTGGCCGACGGCGATTCGGCCAGCCAGGCTCGCCCGGCGTCGTGGTCGAGCATGTGGCCGATCAACCGGCCGAGGGATCCCGGGTCCCGTGGCGGGATCGGCTGGTCCAGGCGGGCGTAGAGCGGATCGACCGATTCGTAGAAGACGTCGATGCAGGCGGGGATGTCGATCGGCTCGATCGGCCGGAGGACCGCGTGCTCGGGGTCGCCCCTCACGCGCCGTCCGGCCCCGCTGCCGGCGCGGTCGTGGCCAGTCGCTCGAGCTCCGCGCGCATGAACGCGTCCAGGTCGCCGTCCAGCACGGCCCCCGTGTTGCTGGTCTCGTACTCGGTCCGGAGATCCTTGACCATCTGGTACGGGTGGAGCACGTACGAGCGGATCTGGTGACCCCAGCCGGCCTCCACGTGCTCGCCGCGGAGCGCGGCCATCTGCGCCTCGCGCTCCTCGAGGGCACGCTCCAGCAGGCGGGCCCGGAGGACCTTCATCGCCGTGTCCTTGTTCTGCAGCTGCGAACGCTCGTTCTGGCTCTGCGTCACGATGCCGGTCGGCAGGTGCGTGATGCGCACCGCCGAGTCGGTCTTGTTGACGTTCTGGCCTCCGTGGCCGGTCGCGCGGAACGTGTCGATCCGCAGGTCGTCGGGATCGATCTCCACCTCGACTTCGTCCTCGACCTCGGGGAGCACCTCGATCAGCGCGAACGTGGTCTGGCGCCGCTTCTGCGAGTCGAACGGGCTGATGCGCACCAGGCGATGGACCCCGCGCTCGGCCCGCAGGAACCCGTAGGCGCTGCGACCGTCGACCGCGACCGTGACGCTCTTGACGCCGACCTCCTCGCCCTCGGTCAGGTCGAGGACCTCGGTTGCGAACCTGTGGCGCTCGGCCCACCGCAGGTACATGCGCAACAGCATCTGCGCCCAGTCGGTGGCCTCGGTCCCACCGGCGCCGGCGCTGATGGTCAGGAGTGCGTTGCGGTCGTCGTACTCGCCGTTGAAGAGGAGGGCGGTCCGGTGGGACGCATACAGCGATTCGAGCGCGGCGTAGTCGGCGTCGACAGCCGTGGCCAGCTCGGGATCGTCGTCGGAGGAGGCCAGCTCCGCCAGCTCCAGGAGGTCCGAGGCGCGATGCTCGAGGTCGCGCCAGATGCCCGTCTCCTCGCGCAGGCGCTCCGCGTCGCGCAGCAGCTGCTGCGCCGCCCGCGGGTCGTCCCAGAGATCGGGTGCGGCGCTCAGCTCGTCGAGGTGCGCCAGGCGGCGCTCTTTCTCGGCGAGGTCAAAGCCTCCCCGAGGTGGCCCGCACGCGCTCCACGAGGTCGCGGATGGACGCCAGGTCCATCAGCGACGCGCTCGCAGGTCCTGCAGCAGGATCGGCCGGAGCTCGATCATGCGCAGCGCGCTCTTGCTACGGGCTACGACGGGGTTCACGCAGGGACAATACCCGTTGTGCGGGCAGACGCCGCAATTGCCGTCACAGTCAAGGCTGGCAGCGTAGCTGCACTTGCGGCAGTCGCGCTCACACGCAATCAGATCGAGGAAACCCTCTTCTGCGATCTCCGCCCGCACGACACCCTCGCTGCTGCGATCCACCGCTGCCGGACACCCTCGGGCGGGACGTCCCGGGTGGCAAACGGAACGCCAGAGCGCGGACTCCGGCGTTTCAAGGAAGTATACGAACGGGCCGCCGTGTACTCAAGAGGTTGCGGGGTAATTTCTGCGCATTTCTTTTGCATCACCGGCCCGTCGTCAGGTACAGCGCAAGGGCACCCAGTTCGTGGAGGGTCGCCTGGACGCGGGCGGATGGGTCCAGGTCCGCCGGGCTGGTCGCCGTGGGCGAGCCGTACGCCACGATCCCCAGGTCCGATGCCACGCGCAGCACGCGGAGCATGTGGGTCCGGTCGCTCACGAAGAGCGCCGATGCGAGGCCCTTCGCGTGCATGATCGTGGCCACGTTCCGGAGCGACTCGGCGGTGTCACGGCCGGTCCGCTCGGCGAGGATCGCGTTCTCGGGGACGCCCCTGTCCTCGGCGTACTCGCTCGCGACGTCGGCCTCGGCCGACGTGTCGCCTTCGGCCTCGCCGCCCGTGACGATGAGGTAGGGGGCCACGCCGTCCAGCCAGAGCTCGACCGCGTGATCCAGGCGCGCCGCGAAGACCGGCGACGGCGTGTTCCCGTAGTGGGCCGCCCCGAGGACGACGATCGCGTCAACCGGGCGGCCTCGCTCGTCCGTCTGGCCCTGCTGCCAGATGCGGAACGTCGTATACCCGCCGACGGCGATGACGCCCGCCATGCCGGCAAGCGTCAGACGCAGCGCGGCCGCCCTCAGCGACCGTGGCACTTCTTGTACTTGAGCCCGCTCCCGCAGTAGCAGGGGTCGTTGCGGCCGAGCTTCGGGCCTCCGACGGGCCGTGCCTGGCCGGCGGCCCCGTCGATGCTCTGCTGCATCAGCTCGTGGGTCGTGTCCCGGCCCAGGCCGCGAAGGGCGGGCACCCTGCCCGTGCCGCCGGGCCCGACGACGGACTGCCCTCCGCCCGCTCCGGGCGCGCCGCGATCCGACGTTCGCGGCCGATGCGCCGCTCGTTGCCGGCGCACCGCCCGCGGCCGATCCGCCGTTCGCCGCCGACCCGGCCGCCGCACCCGCGGCCGCGCCGGTGATGGGACCCGTGCCCTGCGGTGCCCAGCTGCCGACTCCGCCCGCGGCCTGTCCTGCCGGCGCGGGCGCGGAGCCGAGGGGCCGCATGCCCGGCCCCGGCAACGGCTGCGCGAGTGGCGCCGGCTCCTCCCGCACGACGTTCACCCGGAAGATCGTGCTCGCGACCTGGTGCTGGATGAGGTCCCGCAGCTGCTCGTACAGGGAGTACGCCTCCTTCTTGAAGGCGTTCAGCGGGTCCTCGCCGCTGTACCCGCGGAGGCCGATCCCCCGCCGCATGTCGTCGAGCTCCGTCAGGTGCTCGACCCAGAGCGCGTCGATGGCCCGCAGCAGGACGATCCGCTCGACCAGCGCCCACGTCTCGGCGCCATGCTCCTGCTCCAGCGCCTCGAGCCGGGTGTCGGCCGTGTCGCGCAGGTGCTGCTCGATGGCCGCCCGGTCGCCGATGTCCCAGAGCTCGTCAGGCGTGCTCCCCTCCTCGGGGAGGCCGAGCGTCTTGACGGCCGCGGCGAGCCCGTCCACGTCCCAGGCCGAGGCGTCGTCCCCGACGAGGTGTCGATCGACGAGCGACCCGACTTCCTGGTCGAGGAAGGTCCGCACCGTCTCGGTAAGGTCCTCGTTGCGGAGGACCTTGTCCCGCTCGGCGTAGATCGTCTCGCGCTGCTTGTTGATGACGTCGTCGTACTCCACGACGCGCTTCCGGATGTCGAAGTTGTAGCCCTCGACCCGGGTCTGGGCGCTCTCGATCGTCCGCGAGACCAGCTTCGACTCGATCGCGACGTCTTCCTCGAGCCCCATGCGTTCCATCAGGCCGGCCACGCGGTCGGACGCGAAGCGCTTCATGAGGTCGTCCTCGAGGGACAGGTAGAAGCGCGACGATCCCGGGTCTCCCTGGCGTCCGGCGCGGCCGCGCAGCTGGTTGTCGATGCGGCGCGCGTCGTGGCGTTCGGTGCCGACGATGTGCAGGCCGCCCGCCGCGACCACGGCCTCGTGCTCGACGGCGCACTGCGCCTTCGCTTCGGCAAGGGCGGCGTCGTAGACCTCGGGGGACGCGTCCGCCGGGTTGATGCCGCGCTTGTGGAGCGCATCCGACGCGAGCCCGGCCGGGTTGCCACCCAGCTGGATGTCCGTGCCGCGGCCGGCCATGTTCGTGGAGATCGTCACCGCGCCGCTGCGCCCGGCCTGGGCGATGATGCTGGCCTCGCGCTCGTGGAACTTCGCGTTGAGGACCTCGTGATGGATGCCGCGCTTCCGCAGCATCTCGGCGAGGTGCTCGCTCTTCTCGACGCTGACGGTGCCCACGAGGACGGGGCGGCCCTGCTCGCGGAGCTCGACGATCTCGTCGATCAGCGCGGTGAACTTGCCCTGCTCGGTCCGGAAGACCAGGTCCGGCAGGTCGTCGCGAATCATGGGCCGGTGGGTCGGGACCTCCGCGACCTCGAGGTTGTAGATCTTGTGGAACTCCTCGCCCTCGGTCATGGCCGTGCCGGTCATGCCGGCGAGCTTGTGGTAGAGGCGGAAGTAGTTCTGGAACGTGATGGTCGCGAGCGTCACGGACTCGCGCTGGACGCGCAGCCCCTCCTTGGCCTCCACCGCCTGGTGGAGTCCCTCCGACCAGCGCCGTCCCGGCATCTGGCGGCCGGTGAACTCGTCGACGATGACGATCTCGCCGTCCTTGACGATGTAGTCGCGGTCGCGCTTGTACAGGGCGTGCGCCCGGAGGGCCTGCTCGAAATGCCGGGCCAGCCGCGGGTCCGCGTCGAACAGGTTCTCGATCCCGAGGAGCTTCTCGATCTTGTCGACGCCCTCTTCGGTGGGCGAGACGGCCTTCTCCTTCAGGTCGAGGAAGTAGTCGCCGCCCTCCTCCTCGCCATCGGGCCGGGCCTTGAGCCGGGGCACCAGGCGTGCAAAGCGGTAGTAGAGGTCGGCCGACTCCTCGGCCTGCCCGCTGATGATGAGCGGGGTCCGCGCCTCGTCGATGAGGATGTTGTCCACCTCGTCGACGATCGCGAAGTACCGTTCGCGCTGCACCCGCTGGTCCAGCTCGACCACCATGTTGTCGCGCAGGTAGTCGAACCCGAACTCGTTGTTGGTGCCGTACGTGACGTCGGCCGCGTAGGCCTCCTGCCGGCTCACGGGCCGCAGGTGGATGAGGGACTCCTCGGTCGCCCTGTAGTCGGGGTCGTAGAGGAACGCGGACTCGTGCTGGATGATCCCGACCGAGAGCCCGAGCCCGTGAAAGATCGGTCCCATCCACTGGGGGTCGCGCTTGGCCAGGTAGTCGTTGACCGTCACGACGTGCACGCCACGCCCCGACATGGCGTTGAGGGCGGCAGCGAGCGGGGCGACGAGGGTCTTGCCCTCGCCGGTCTTCATCTCGGCGATCTTGCCCTGGTGCAGCACGACGGCACCGAGAATCTGCACGTCGAACGGTCGCATCCCGAGCTTGCGACGGCTCATCTCGCGTCCGGCGGCGAACACCTCCGGCAGCACGCCGTCGAGGACCTCGCGCAGGCGCTCGAGGTCGGCCTTCTCGCGCGCCTTGCGGAGCTCCGCGCGCCGCTCCGACTCCGAGTGCTCGAGCTCCTCCTCGGATGGTTCGGTCCGGGCGGCGTCCTCGCCCACCTCCGCGCGGAGGTCCAGCATGCGCTGGCGGATCTCCTCGTCGGTGAGTGCCTGGAATTCGTCGTCGAGCGCGTTGGTCTGGTCGACGAAGGGTTGGATACGCTTCAGCTCGCGCTCGTTGGAGTCGACGAAGCGTGACAGGAAATTCAGCATGGAACGATCAGTATAGGCTGCCGGCGGGCCCGTACCTCGGGTTGCGGGGCCGGCTCCGGGCCGTCATGACGCGGGCGGGGAAGCCAGCCTTCCGGCCGCGCTGCCGGCGAGCCGGCCACGCAGACGGAGTGGCCACTCCGGTCTGCCGGCGGCGCCCGCACTCGGCGCGCCCGCCGCGACGCCGCGCTGCCGGCGAGCCGGCCACTGCGCCACGCCGCCGGCCACTCTGGCGGGTGCCGGCGGAGTGTGCCTGTCGACAGACTCTCGAGGATGGGCCCTTTCCTGCAGAAGACGCTCCTAGGGAAACATATGTCCACTTCCGGGCCATCTGCCGGGTGGCTCGAGCGGCGGATGCGCCGGATCCGTGCGTGGCTGGCGCGCCCCCGGCCGATTCCGGCGGCATCGAGCGCCTCCGATCCGACATACGTTTCCCTGCCGACGCGATCTGCAGGAAAGGCGGCGGGCAGCGGGGCCGGGACCCGGCCCCGGCTGGATCGCGCTCCCCGACTCGGGACGCCGGCCCGGGACTGGATCCGCGCGTCGTGTCAGTGCCAGAAGCCCGTGCCGTACCCCGGGCCGGATCCGCGCGTCGTGTCAGTGCCAGAAGCCGATGCCGTACCCCGCGATCAGGATGACGAACGTCAGCACGGCCAGCCCGCCGAGGAACACGATCCCGCCGATGGCCGTGACCGGCTGGGCCTCGGGGTTGCGCAGGGCCGGGAGCCCCCATCGCCGCGAGCGGAGACGCGTCCGGTAATCCTGGTTGACGGCGGACGACGGCTCGAGGCCGCCTGGGCCGGGACGGTAGAGCTTCAGGGACACCGTTCACCTCGAGTGGCGCCGACGTGCGTCGCCGGCGCGGCCGCGTCGGGCAGACCCCGGGTCGCGTCGGGCAGGCCCCGGGCCGCGTCGGGCAGACCCCGGGTCGCGTCGGGCAGATCCCGTGGCGCCGCGTCGGTCAGATCCCGCCCCGCGGTGTCATCCCAGAGCAGCATCTCCTCGACGAGATTGAGCTCACTCGAGAAGAGCGCGCCGACCGACTCGCCCAGGTGGATGCGCCGGATCGCCTCGCCGATCAGCGGTGCGACCGAGAGCGTCTGGAGCTGCGGGATGCGCTTGTGCGGCGGCAAGGGGACCGTGTCGGTGACGACGACCTCCCGGATGCCGGACGCCGCGATGTGGTCGACGGCCTCGCCGGACAGGATC
This sequence comes from uncultured Chloroflexia bacterium, assembly GCA_963757865.1. Taxonomy (GTDB): domain Bacteria; phylum Chloroflexota; class Limnocylindria; order Limnocylindrales; family CSP1-4; genus JAJYNJ01. Next base: position 59,311 of record CAVWSU010000012.1, on the reverse strand, counting down.
CCGTGCGTGGCGCACGCGTAGATCTCGTCGACGTGCTCCCGCTGAAGCGCGCGGGTGACCTCCATGAGCGTGCCCGCCGTGTCGATCTCGTCGTCGACGATGATCGCGCGCCGTCCGCGCACCTCGCCGATCACGTTGAGGACCTCGGCGCGGTCGAGGTTCCCCACCCGGCGCTTCTCGATGACGGCGAGCGGGGCGTCCAGGAGTTCCGCGAAGGCACGTGCACGCTTGGCGAACCCGAGGTCCGTGACCACGACCAGGTTCGTCAGCTGCTTCAGCCGGAAGTAGTTGGAGAGCATGTGGACGGCCGTCAGCTCGTCGACGGGGATGTTGAAGAAGCCCTGGATCTGGCCCTGGTGGAGGTCCATCGTCAGCAGGCGGTCGGCGCCGGCCACCGTGATCATGTCGGCGATCAGGCGGGCCGTGATCGGGACGCGCGGCTGATCCTTCTTGTCCGACCGGCCGTATGCGTAGTACGGCACCACCGCCGTGATGCGCCCGGCGCTCGCCCGCTTGAACGCGTCGATCATGACCAGCAGCTCCATGATCGACTTGCTGACCGGGGAGCAGGTGGGCTGGATCAGGAACACGTCGCGGTCGCGGACGTTGTCGAGGATCTTGACGAAGATGTTCTCGTTGGCGAACTCGAACACCTCCGCGCGCCCGAGGTCCATCTTCAGGTAGCGGCAGATGCTCCGCGCCAGGTCGGGGTTCGCGTTGCCCGTATAGACGTCGAAGCGCTCGACGTAGACGCTGGTGTCACGCGAACCGAAGGCGCTCACGACGCCGACGTTCCGCCTGCCGCCAGCGCGTCGTGATCGACACCCAAGGCGTTCACCGTCTCACTGCTCACCGTCTGTCCCGGGCTCCTCCTCGGGAGCCGGAGGGGCGTCGCCATTGTCGCCCAAGGCCCGGTGTTCCGCCAGCCCGGCCCGGAAGACGGCGATGCCGGCCACCTGGTCGCCCGCGTTCAGGCGCATGACGATGACGCCGCGCGCCCCCGCCGAGTAGCGGTTGATGGACGCGACCTCCGTCCGTACCACCTGGCCGCTGCGGCTGATCAGGAGCAGCTCCTCGTCGCTCTCCTCGACCTGCTCCACCGCCGCCACCCCGCCCGTCTTCCGGCCCTCCAGCGCGATCAGCTGCACGCCCTGGCCACCGCGGTGCTTGCGGCGGAACTCGGACAGCCGGACCCGCTTGCCGTAGCCCGTCTCGCTCAGCACGAGCAGGTCGGTCGTCGGCTGGACGACGCTCATGCTCACGACCGTGTCGCCCTGGCGGGCGAGCCGGATCCCGATCACCCCCGCCGCAACGCGCCCCATCGCCCGCACCTCGGCCTCGGAGAACCGCGCGAGCTTGCCCTGGGCGGTGACGAGGATCAGGTCGTCATGGCCGGTCGTGACGTCCACCCAGGCGAGCTCGTCGTCGTCCGCCAGGGTGATCGCGATGATGCCGCTCGAGCGGACCTTCTCGAACTGCTCCAGGGGCGTCTTCTTGATGATCCCGCCGCGCGTGGCGAGCACGAGGTATCCGCCCTTCTCGAAGTTCTGCAGCGTGATGGTGGCCGTGGGGACCTCGCCCGGGTCGACCTGCACGCCCTCGAGGTTGATGATCGGCATGCCCTTTGCCGTGCGGCTCGCGTCGGGGATCTGGTGCACCTTGGAGCTGAACACGCGGCCGCGGTTCGTGAAGAACAGCGCCCAGTCGTGCGTGTTGGCGACGAGCAGCGAGTCGAGCGCATCCTCCTCGACCGTCCGGGCGCCGATGATGCCCTTGCCGCCCCGGGCCTGGCGCCGGTAGGTGGCCAGCGGCTGGCGCTTGATGTAGCCACGCCCGCTGATCGTGATGACGACGTCCTCGTCCGCGATGAGGTCCTCGTCGGTCATCTCGCGCGAGGCGTCGTCCGCGATCCTCGTGCGGCGCTGCCCCGCGTACTTCGTGCGGAGCATGCGCAGCTCGTCCTTGATCAGCTCGTCCACGCGGCGAGGGTTGGCCAGGATGTCCTCGAGCTCGCCGATCAGCTCGATGACCTGCCGGTACTCGTCCTCGATCTTCTGCCGCTCGAGGGCGGCCAGGCGGGCGAGGCGCATGTCGAGGATGGCCTGTGCCTGGATCTCCGACAGGTCGAAGCCCGAGACCAGGTTCTGCTTGGCGGTCTCGACGTCCTTCGACTCGCGGATGGTCCGGATCACGGCGTCCAGGTTGTCGAGCGCCTTCTTCAGGCCCTCGAGGATGTGGGCGCGCTCGCGGGCCCGTGCCAGGTCGTACTCGGTGCGCCGGCGGACCACGTCACGCCGGTAGTCGATGTAGTGCTGCAGGACCGCCTTGAGGGGCAGGGTCTGCGGCTGGCCGTCCACCAGCGCGACCATGTTCATGTTGAAGGCGAGCTGCAGCGGGGTGTGCTTGAACAGGTTGTTGAGCACCTTGTGCGGGTTCGCGTCGCGCTTGCACTCGATCACGACCCGCATGCCGTCGCGGTCGGACTCGTCGCGCAGGTCCGCGATGCCCTCGAGCTTCTTTGCGCCGACCAGGTCCGCGATCTTCTCGACCAGCTGCGCCTTGTTGACCTGGTAGGGCAGCTCCGTGACCACGATCGCCACGCGGTTGCCGCGCGTCTCCTCGAACGCGCACACGGCGCGCATGACCACGCGGCCGCGGCCGTTGGCGTACATCTGGCGGATCGCGTCGACGCGCTCCTGCTGGCCCGTCAGCGCGTTCCGCTGCTGCTCGAAGCGGAAGATCGTGGCGCCCGTGGGGAAGTCCGGACCCTTGACGTGCTCGCACAGGTCGTCGGACGTCAGCTCCGCGTTCTCGATGAGCGCGATGGTCGCGGACACGATCTCGCCCAGGTGGTGGGGCGGGATGTTGGTGGCCATGCCGACGGCGATCCCCGACGAGCCGTTGACCAGGAGGTTCGGCAGCTTGGCCGGGAGGACGGTCGGCTGCCGCTTGGTGCCGTCGTAGTTGTCCTCGAAGTCGACCGTGTCCTTGTCGATGTCGGCCAGGAGCTCCGCGGAGATCGCCGTCATGCGGGCTTCCGTGTACCGCATGGCGGCGGCCGGATCCCCGTCGACCGACCCGAAGTTGCCCTGGCCGTCCACCAGCGGATACCGCATCGAGAACGGTTGCGCCAGCCGCACGAGCGCGTCGTAGATGGAGACGTCGCCGTGCGGGTGGTACTTGCCCATCACGTCGCCGACGATCGCGGCGCACTTGCGGTAGCCGGAACCGGAGCTGAGGCCCATCTCGTGCATCGTGAAGAGGATCCGGCGCTGCACCGGCTTGAGGCCGTCGCGCACGTCGGGCAGGGCACGGCTCACGATGACGCTCATCGCGTAGTCGAGGTATGCCTGCCGCATCTCGTCCTCGATGCGGATGGGAAGGACTCGGCCTCGGTCTCGGTCCTCTGTCACTCGGGGCGGCTCCTCTCGGCGTCATGGGCGCGCGGCCCGGCTGTCTCGAGGCTCCCCGCGGTGGGCGCCGCAGGGCGGCCCGGGCCGGCGTCCTCGAAGCGTTGGATCGGGTTCGTGGTGCCGGTGGCGAGCAGATCGGCGAAACCGGCCGCCGCGCGCGACGCCGCGCTCGTGCTCGACGCGCCGGGCACGCGGCGAATTCCCGCCACGATGCCGCGCAGGCGCGCCGCCTCGGCCGGGGCGATGGCCGGGAGGGCATCCCTGACGACCCAGGCGCGGTTGCCGTCGGCTTCGTCCGCGGAGCGCCTCGCCTCGGCGTCCAGGAATCGCTCGACCCCGGCCGGGTCGACCCGCGTCCACGAGCGCAGGGCCCACGCGAGGGCCTTCTGCACGTTCTGGTCGGCGTCACCGATCAGCTGGCCGAGCAGATCCAGCGCAGGGCGCGGCGACAGCCGCTCCCGGTCCTCGGGCACGACCTCGAACGGCAGCGTGGCGATGGTCGACCCGACGAAGCGACGCTCCCACGGGGAGGGCGAGTAGACGAGCTGCTCCAGCTCGGCCCACCGGAAGGGTTCGATGAGGATGCCGAGGGCGGCCACCCCGGCCAGGATGTCCACGGCGACCCAGCTGTCGGCCGCCCGCGCCATCCGGCGCACCAGCTGCCAGCTTCGCTCGGGATCGGCCTCGAGCGAGATGCGCAGGAGCGTGCACGCGACCGCCCGCACCTCGAAATACGGTTCGCGCTCCACGCGCTCGGCGACCCACAGCGCGACGTCGGGACGGCCGCGGCACGCGCGTCGCACGGCGGCATGAATTGGCCGGGTCAGGGGCGTGCGAACGCCGAGCGCCGCCGACATCCCGGGCGTCATCCGGTGCAGTTCGTCCAGGTACGCGGCATCGGCCAGGCTCGCGAGCCCCGCTTCGAGCTCCGCCACGAACGCGTCCGGGTTCTCGACCAGCGGCACGAGGCGCGCGGCGAGGGCCCGGGCCTCCGGGAGGCGCTCCGCCACGAAGGCGCCGGCCCGCGCGGTGACGGGGCTGATCGTGGCCGCGCTCAAGGCACGGCCTCCGACACGGCTCCTGGCCGGGCCTCTCCCGTAGCGGCGGCATCCGCCGAGGTTTCGCCGTCCGATCCCCGTGGCCATGGCCACGGCGCGCTCCCCTGCCCCGCGGGTTCTCCGGGCGCGATGCGGAACTCGTAGCGCCGCTTCAGCTCGGCCTTGCGCTCCGGCGGCGCGTCCACGTACACGGCCTCGGCCGTCGCCAGGACGCTGCCGTCCGCCAGGTCGAGCAGCCTGCCCTCCGTCCGGATCACCCGGCGCCGGCGCTCGACCACGCGTCCCTCGGCCCGCAGCGCCTTGCCGATCGGGACGGGCCGGCGGAAGTCGACCGACATGCGGGCCGTGAGCCCCCAGCAGTCCTCGTCCACGAGGGCCCACGCCATCACTTCGTCGAGGATGGCGCAGGTGATGCCGCCGTGCGCGATCCCCTCCCATCCCATGAACCGCTCGTCGAGCACGGGTTCGGCCCAGCACACCCCGGAGTCGGCATGGAGCTGCAGGCGCAGCCCCGACACGTTCAGCTCGCCGCACGCGAAGCAGCCGTGCGGTCGCATGAGCAACCGGCGGTCGCCGACGGGGATCTCCGTCACGGCCGGGCGATCGCCGTTGCGAAGCGGTGCGCTCATGTGCGTCAGACGTCCAGGTTCCGCACCCGACGGGCCTCGGACCGGATGAAGTCCCGGCGGGGCCCCACCCGCTCCCCCATCAGCGTGGTGAAGACCTCGTCGGCCACCCCCGCGTCTTCCGTGGTGACCTGGAGGAGCGTGCGGGTCGCCGGGTTCATGGTCGTCTCCCAGAGCTGCTCGGCGTTCATCTCGCCGAGGCCCTTGAAGCGCTGGACCGTCACGTTCTTCGTCTTCATGTCGCGGATGATCTCGTCCCGCTGCTTCTCGTCCGACGCGTAGTGCGTGATCTTCCCCGTGCTCACGCGGTAGAGCGGCGGTTGCGCGATGTACAGGAAGCCCTGCTCGATGACCGACGGCAGGTGCCGGTAGAAGAACGTCAGCAGCAGGGTACGGATGTGAGCCCCGTCCACGTCGGCGTCGGACAGCAGCACGATCCGGTGGTAGCGGAGCTTCGCGATGTCGAGCGAGTCGCCGATCCCGGCTCCGAGCGCCACGATCAGCGGCCGCACGTTCTCCGAGCCGAGCATGCGGTCCAGCCGGGCCTTCTCGACGTTCAGCAGCTTCCCCCGGAGCGGGAGGATCGCCTGGAACCGCCGATCACGACCCTGCTTCGCGGAGCCTCCTGCGGAGTCGCCCTCCACGATGAAGAGCTCGCTCCTCGCGGGGTCGCGTTCCTGGCAGTCGGCCAGTTTGCCCGGGAGCGCGGCGCCCTCGAGGGCACCCTTCCGGATGACGAGATCCCTCGCCTTTCGGGCGGCTTCCCGTGCTCGCGATGCGGTGAGGCACTTGTCGATGATCCGCCGCCCGTCGGCGGGGTTCTCGTCGAGGTACTGCGCCAGGCCCTCCGCGACGGCGGCCTGCACCTGGCCCTTGACCTCGGCGTTGCCGAGCTTTGCCTTCGTCTGCCCCTCGAACTGCGGCTCCATCAGCTTCACGCTGATGACCGCCGTCAGGCCCTCGCGGACATCGTCGCCCGAGAGGTTGGCGTCGGAGTCCTTGAGGACGCCGCCGCGGCGCGCCCAGTCGTTGAGGGACGTCGTGAGGGCGGCCCGGAAGCCCGTGACGTGTGTCCCGCCGTCGACCGTGTTGATGTTGTTCGCGAACGCCAGCACGGTCTCGGTGTACGTGTCGTTGTACTGCAGGGCGACCTCGATGGAGGTCTGGCCCTCCCGGCGCTCGACGTAGATGGGCCGGACGTGCAGCGTCTCCTTGTTCTTGTTGAGGTGCCGGACGAAGCTGATCAGCCCGCCTTCGAAATAGAAGGATCGCTCGTGCGGCGGGTCAGCGCGCTCGTCCACCAGCCGGATCCAGACGCCCTTGTTCAGGTAGGCCGACTCGCGCAGGCGCTGGGCGATCGTCTCGAACGACCAGTCGAGCGTCTCGAACACCTCGGCGTCCGGCATGAACCGGGTGGTCGTGCCGTGCCGCCCGCTCGACGGGCCGATCTCGTGAACCGGCCCCACGGGCTTGCCGCGCTCGTAGGACTGGCCCCAGACCCTGCCGTCGCGGGCGGATTCCACGTTCAGCCAGGCGGAGAGCGCGTTCACCACGCTGACGCCCACGCCGTGGAGGCCGCCCGAGACCTTGTATCCCCCTCCCCCGAACTTGCCGCCGGCGTGGAGGACGGTGTGCACCACCTCGAGGGCGTCCTTGCCCGTCCGGTGCCGTCCCACGGGGACACCGCGGCCGTCGTCGGTGACGGCGACACTCCCGTCCGCGTGGATGATGACGTCGATGCGGGTCGCGTATCCCGCCATGGCCTCGTCGATCGAGTTGTCCACGACCTCCCAGATGAGGTGGTGGAGCCCGCGGCCGTCGGTCGAGCCGATGTACATGCCCGGACGGCGCCGCACGGCCTCGAGCCCCTCGAGGACCTGGATGCTGCTGGCGTCGTATGCGGGCACGGCCGGCTGCTGTGCCTTGCCGCGGCCGCGACGAGGCGTGTCGACCGAGGGATCGGCTGCGGGGGCGCGGCGGGGTCCCGGACTCGTCACGCGACGCCACCCAGGAGCTTCTCGTACAAACGGTTCAGATCCGCCTCGTCGTAGTACTCGATCACGATGCGACCTCCCTTCCGGGACCGCGTCAGGCTCACCTTGGTGCCGAGGAGGGTCCGCAGCTCCGCTTCGATTCGTTCGACCTCCGGGTCGGATGGCGCAGGCGCAACGAGATCCGCGGATGGCTCGGCGGCATCGGGTTGCGGGGGCGCCTGCTTGAGGCGACGCGCGAGCTCTTCGGTCTGCCTGACGGAGAGGCCACGGTGGACGACCGCGGCGAGAAGGGCCTCCTGCTCGGGTGTCCGTTCGACCGACGCGATGGCCCTGGCATGTCCCTCGGAGATGGAGCCGTCCCGGACGGCCATCTGCACGGTCGGTGCCAGGTCGAGGAGGCGCAGGGTGTTGGCGACGGTGGAGCGTGCACGACCGACGCGGCGGGCGACGTCGTCCTGGCTCAGGCCGAACTCGTCCGTGAGCTGGCGGTAGGCTTCGGCCTCCTCCAGCGGGTTCAGATCGGCGCGCTGGATGTTCTCGACGAGGGCCACTTCCAGCTGTTCCCGACCGGCCAGCTGGTGGACCACGGCCGGGATCCGCGTGAGGCCGGCGATGCGTGCCGCGCGCAGACGTCGTTCGCCGGCGATGAGCTCGTATCCGTCCAACGTCTCGCTCACGAGGATCGGCTGGAGCACCCCGTGTTCGACGATGCTGGCCGCGAGGCCCTGGAGCGCCTCGTCGTCCATCGCCTTGCGCGGCTGGTACGGATTGGCGCGGATCCGGTCCAACGGAATCTCGGCAGGTGCGGCCATTGCGGCGGTACCGGAAGGGATCAGCGACGCGAGGCCGCGTCCCAGGCCGCTCGGACGCGCGCTCACGACGGCACCGCACGTACTGGCGTCATCTCGGATGACGGCGTCCTCGGTGTCGACGGTCGTGGCCCGATTCCGGTGGCGGCGCCCCTGGCGATGAATTCGCGTGCGAGCGCGGCGTATGCCTCGGCGCCCTTCGAGTCCGGACGGTAGATCGCGATCGGGACCCCGTAGCTGGGCGCTTCCGACAGGCGCACGCTGCGAGGGATGATCGTGTCGTAGACCGAGCCATCCAGGTGGCGGCGTGCCTCGTCCCTGACTTCCGCGGACAGCAGCGTCCGCGAGTCGAACATCGTGAGGACCACACCGCGGATACCAAGCTCCGGGTTCAGGTGATCGCGCACGAGGTTGATGGTCGCCACGAGCTGGCTCAATCCTTCCAGGGCGTAGTACTCGCACTGGAGCGGAACGAGGACCGATCCCGCGGCCGTGAGGGCGTTCACCGTCAGGAGACCGAGGCTCGGAGGACAGTCGATGAGGATATGGTCATATCGCTCCGTGAGGGGCTCCAGCACGCGGGCCAGCCGGCGTTCGCGCTGAGACATTGGCGCCAGCTCCACCTCCGCCCCAGCCAGCGAAAGCGACGAGGGAATGAGATCGAGCCGTTCCACGGGCGTCCGCACGATGAGCTCGTCGGCCGCCATGTCGTCGCAGAGGGCATCGTAGATGGAGCGGTTGACGCCCGACTTTTCGACGCCGAGCCCGCTCGTTGCGTTGCCCTGGGGGTCGAGATCGACCACGAGGACGGACCGTTCGGCCATCGCCAGGTAGGCGCCGAGGTTGACGACGGTGGTGGTCTTGCCGACCCCGCCCTTCTGGTTGGCGCACGCGATCGTGTCGCCGCTCCTGCTCCCCCGTCCGTTCACACCCACCGAACGTATTCTAGCCGAAACGACCTTTGCGCGCCCTTATCGGTTGTTTCACGTGGAACAAATTGGACGGCACGCGGGTCCCGGCCGCAACCGTGCCATCGAGGCCACGTGCTCGGGTGTAGCACGCCACGTGGAGAGCACCGTGACGGCCGCTCCGCGTTGCCCAGGCCCCCGTGAGCAGGCCGCAGCCTGTCCTCCGCCCGTGATGGCAGGGCCCGTCATGGGCCGCGCGGAGCCTCGACGCGATGGTGGGGGAGGGGGCCGGCCTGTATACTTCGCCGGGCGATGACCCTGGCGCGTGCTGCGATCCCCCAGTTTTCCAGCGCCGTCGGGCGCGACAGCCACGAGGAACGCCACGATGCAAGTCGCCCTCGCCGTGGTCGGAGCGATCGTGGCCGCGCTGCTCGACGCGAGCGTGGTCCCCTTCGTGAGCATCGGTGGCGCGAGGCCCGACATCGTTCTCGTGAGCAGCCTCGCGGTCGTCGTGACGATCGGGAGCGAACGAGGTTTCGTGTGGGCATTCGCCGGTGGCCTGACGCTCGACCTGCTGACGGCGCCCGGGCGGCCCATCGGCTCGACCGTGGTCGCCCTGCTGGTGGCGGTCGGCCTCGCGGCGGCGATCGCGCGGGTGGCGGGCCGGAATCACGTCGTCACCGCCGTTGTGCTGACGTTTCCGCTGACGTTCGTCTACCAGTTCGTGTTCGGGCTGCTGGTTGCCGCGGCGCTCGGGGGCATACCGATCACCAATCCGATCGGCGCCACGGTCCCGGTCGCGATCGAGAACACCGTGCTGGCCGTGCCGTTCGCGCTGGCCGGCAGGTGGATCTGGGTGCGCTGGGGCACGTACGACCGCATCGAGTGGTGAGCCGGATCGCCGCCCGTGAGTCGCGTTCGACGGAACCGTCCGCCGTGGTGAAGCCGTGACGCCGCTCGTCGACGAGCGCCCGCGCAGCGCGCGGCTGCTGCCGCGTTTCCTCCTGTTCGGGCTTGCCGTCCTGCTCGTCATGTCGACCCTGGCGGTCCGTCTCTTCTACCTCCAGATCGGGAACGGACCGGTCGGCCAGGGACAGACGACCGCGAACACGACGGTGTCGCAGCCGATCCCCTCGAGCCGGGGGCTCATCGTGGATCGGGCGGGCCGTTCGCTCGTGCTCAACGTGCCCTCGTTCTCCGTCAAGATCCGGCCGGCCGACCTGCCCTACAGCCAGCGGGACGTCGTCGTCTCGAGGCTCAGCGAGATGCTCGGGCTCACGCCGACCGCCATCAACGAGGCGATCGACGGCAGCCCCGGCTCGCGCTTCGACCTCGTTCGGATCGCGACCGACGTGCCGGAGGACGTCGCGCGACTGATCTCGGAGGAGCACATCGCGCTGCCCGGCGTGGAAGTGGTGGCCGAGGCCCGCCGCGACTACCGCTACGGTCCGACGCTCGCCCAGATCCTCGGCTATACGGGCCCCATCAGCGCCGACCAGCTCCGGTTGCTGCAGTCGAAGGGGTACCTTCCCGACGACGTCATCGGGCAGGCGGGGCTCGAGGCGCAGTACGAGCAGCAGCTCCGGGGCACCTACGGAGTCGAGGAGGTCGAGCGCGATGCCTCGGGCCGGCAGATCCAGGTGCTCAGCACGCCGACCCAGCCGCAGGCCGGCGACACGCTGCAGCTGTCGATCGACCTGAAGACACAGGAGCAGGCACAGACGGCCCTGGAGTGGGGGATCACGGCTGCCGGGATCAAGAAGGGCGTCGTGATCGTGATGAACCCGCAGACCGGCGAGGTGCTCGCGATGGTCAGCCTGCCCACGTACGACGACAACCTGTTCGCCCGCGGGATCTCGACCGCCGCCTACCAGAAGCTGGCGACCGACCCCAACCAGCCGCTGCTCGACCACGCGATCGGCGAGATCTATCCGCCCGGCTCGACGTACAAGCTCGTCACGGGCAGCGCCGTGCTCGGCGACGGCAAGCTCGGGCCGGACCAGACCCTCCAGACGTACGGGCACCTCATGCTGGGGGGCTATCGCTTCAACGACTGGAACGGCGTGGGCTTCGGGCCGCTCACGGTGGCCGGCGCGTATGCCCAGTCGAGCGACACGTTCTTCTACCAGGCGGCGGCCCTCGTGGGCATCGACCGGCTGGCCTACTACGCGCACCAGTTCGGCTTCGGGTCCCCCACGGGCATCGACCTGCCGGGCGAGGCCACCGGCATCGTGCCGTCGAACGAGTGGAAGATGCAGACCTTCGGCGAATCGATCTTCCCGGGCGAGACGTACCTCGCGGGCATCGGGCAGGGCTACGACGCGGTCACCCCGATCGAGCTCCTCGACGCCTACTGCGCGATGATCAACGGCGGCAAGCTCCTGCAGCCCCAGATCGTGCGCCAGATCACCGCGCCCGGCGGCCAGGTCGTGCAGGCCTTCGCGCCCAAGGTGCGGGCACAGCTCAAGGTACCCGCCTCCGTGCTGACCTACATGCGCGAGGCCGCCCGCGAGGCGGTCGTCGTGCGCCACACCGGGAACGTCGTGGACATGCCCCTGTACGTCGCCGGCAAGACCGGCACCGCGGAGTTCGGGACCCGCAAAGTCGATGGAAACCTCCCGTTCGACTCCTGGTTCGTGGGCTTCGTGTCGCCCAGCGGCAACTTCGCCAGGACCGACTCGCAGCTGGCCATCCTCGCCTTCACGTACGACACCTCCCAGAGCATCGGCAACCCGTCCACCGAGCTCGTCAAGTACTTCCTGCAGATGCACTACGGCATCAAGAAGGACTACCGGAACCTGTTCCTGATCCAGCCCGGCGCGGGTAACTGACGGTGGGGACCATCCGGCTCCAGCAGGATCGGCTCAAGTGGGCCAGCCAGGCGGCTGCCGCCGCGTGGGGGGCGTTCGACGTCCAGCTCGTGATCTACGCGTCGCTGCTGGCCGGCATGGGCCTCCTGATGGCCTACACGAACAGCTACGAGGCCGGCGTGTCGCCGCTGGCGTCCGATTCGACGTTCGCGCGGGGGCTCGTGTGGGCGGGGCTCGCCATCATCGCCTTCCTGGTCGCCGCGGCGTTCGACTACCGCTGGCTGAAGACGTTCGCCTGGCCGCTGTACTTCGTCAACCTCGGGTTGCTGGTGCTCTCCCTCGCCATCGGAACCGGGGTCGGCGGCACGGCACGGTGGGTCACGATCGGCGGCATGCAGTTCCAGTTCTCCGAGCTTGCGAAGGTCCTCATGGCCGTGGTGCTGGCGAACTGGATGAGCTCGCGCGAGTCACGGGTGAGCGGGCTGTTCACGATCGTTGGCGCGGCCGCGCTGATCGCGCCGCCCATCGTGCTGGTCGCGATGCAGCCCGACCTCGGCACATCGCTGGTCTTCGGGGCGATGCTCATGGGCACGCTGTTCGTCTCCGGGGCGAGCATCCGGTGGCTGTCCGTCGCGGCGGCCGCCACGGTCGCCGCCATTCCCTTCGCGTGGACGTACGTGCTGCGCGACTACCAGAAGCAACGGCTGATCTCGTTCCTGGACCCGACCGCCGATCCGCAGGGCTCCGGGTACCACGTCATCCAGTCGATGATCGCGGTGGGATCGGGCGGGCTGTTCGGAAGGGGCCTGACGAACGGGACCCAGAACCAGCTCGACTTCCTGCCGGTGCAATCCACCGACTTCGTGTTCTCGATCCTGGCCGAGGAGCTGGGCTTCGTGGGCGCGATCGTGGTCTTCCTGCTGTTCGCCGCGCTGATCTGGCGCATCCTGCTTGCCGCGTGGCACTCGGAGGACGCCTTCGGGCTGGCGTTCGCCGGCGCCATGGCCTCCATGATCATCTTCCAGGTCCTGGTGAACGTGGGGATGACCATCGGGATCATGCCCGTGACGGGCATCCCGCTGCCGTTCATCACGCACGGCGGGGCGTCGCTGATCAGCATCGCGCTCGGACTCGGCGTCCTGCAGTCGATCAACCTGAGACAGGTGCGGCCCAAGTGGTGACGGGGCCGCGAACCTAGCCGCGGAAGCGAGGCGTCCTGGTCAGGGGATCGCTGGTCTGGCCCCGCCGTCCCACGCGCCGCAGCAGCACGTCGATCTCGTCCCTGTGCGACCGGCCGGCGGGCGAGCGGTCGAGCCACTCGAGGTAGTCGGGGTCGCGCCGTGCGAGCTCGACCAGCGACCAGCCGGCATACCGGCCGAACGTCAGGACCGTGCCGTCGGCCGGGTTCGCCCGGGCATGCGGTGGCGCTGCGGTGCCACCGGCCGGGCTCGATCCGATGGGGGGTGGCGGCGGGGTGCCACCGGCCCGGCTCGATCCGGTGGGAGGTGCCGGCGCGGCACCCCGAAACGAGGAGGCGGCACCGGTGGGGGTCGTGGCGGATGCCGCCGGCCTGGCTGCCGACGGGACGCCTCGCGAGGTGGCGCCTGCCCGCGCCGCCGCCCTGCGGACGTCGTACGCGGCGCGCCGAGCGGGATCCCGAAGCACTTCCCAGGCGCGATTGATCTCGGTCATGCGGCGAAGGGCCTCGGCCTCGGCGAGCCCCGCGTCGGGGACGGGCGCGCCGGGCCGGGTATCCGGGTGGTACCGGCGCGCGAGCCGCCGGTACGAGGCGCGAATGGTCGCCAGGTCGGCCGACTCCGGCACATCGAGGATCCGGTACAGGTCCGCGTCGGGTATGGTCCGTACCTCCTGCCACGACGGCCGCGCCGGACGGGGCGACTTCGCCCGCCGGTGGCCCACCCCAGCCTGCGGCGTCGTGCTCCCGGATCGATCGTCGCAGACGTGTCCATGGTGCCGGACCTGACAGGTCCCGGGCGTGTCGAGGGCCGGGGGCCGGAGGCGGGCCTCCGTCCGGTCATGTCGCCGGCCGCTCAGCTCGGACAGAATCGCTGGCCGTCCACAGGCGCCCGTCCGTTCATTGACGCAGAGCCGATCGGGCGATACCATCAACGGTCGCGCGCCCCGGCAGCCGCCGGGCGCCATTCATGTGTTCAGGGGACCCATGTACGCAGTCATCGAGACGGGTGGGAAGCAGTATCGCGTCGAAGTCGGCAGCGAGATCGAAGTCGAGCACCTCGACGTGGAGCCCGGGCAGACGCTCGAGCTGGACCGTGTCCTGCTCGTTGCCGATGGCGACGACACGGCGATCGGAAGCCCGCTCGTGGACGCAGCGCACGTGAGCGCGAACGTCGTTCGGCAGGACCGCGGCGACAAGCTGATCGTCTTCAAGTACCGGCCCAAGGCGCGCAGCCGCGTCAAGCAGGGCCACCGCCAGGAGCTGACCGTGCTTCGCGTCGCGGACATCGTCCACGGCAAGCGCAGCGCGCTCAAGCTGGCGGAAGCCGCGCGGACCGAGCGCGAGCGGCTCGAAGCAGCCGCGGCCGAGGAGGCCGCCACGCAGGCCGCAGCCGACAAGGCCCTCGCCGACAAGCTCGCACAGTCGCGGCCCGCCGACGCCGATCAGGCACCGGCCGAAGGCGCGCCCGCCGAAGGCGCAGCGACCGAAACCGCGAAGCCGGCACGGGGCACCGCCAAGGGCGGCCCGAAGGCGACCGGCGGCACCCAGAAGGCGGCGACCGGCACGGGGAAGCCCGCGACGGCCAGGACCCGCGCGCCGCGGACCCAGGCGCCCGCCCCCGAGGGAGAGGCAAAGCCCCGGACCCGGGGGACGAGGAAGGACGCGTAGTCGATGGCACACAAGAAGGCAGGATCGAGCTCGAAGAACGGCCGCGACAGCGTCGGCCAGCGGCTCGGCGTCAAGGCCGGCGATGGCCAGCTCGTCCCCGCCGGCTCGATCATCGTTCGTCAGCGGGGCATGACCTTCCTCGCGGGCGAGGGCACCGGGCTCGGACGCGACTACACCGTCTTCGCGACGGTCACGGGCCGCGTGAAGTTCGAGCACCAGACCCGCGAGAAGAAGCGCATCCGCGTGGTTGCCGAACCGGCAGCCGCGGCCCAGGCCTAGCGCATCAGTCGCCGGGACCACCGCCGGAGTGCCGGACGGAAGGCTCGGCAGGAGTCGATCGTGAAAGACGGGATTCATCCCAAGTACTACCAGGCCGAGGCCCACTGCGGGGCGTGCGGCCGCACCTTCACCGTGGGTTCCACGCGCCAGACGCTCCGCGTCGACGTGTGCGCCCAGTGCCACCCGTTCTTCACGGGCAAGCAGACCATCGTGGACACCGCGGGCCAGGTGGAGCGGTTCCAGAAGCGCCTCGAGCGCTCGCTCCGGGCCTGACGGCCCCTCGATTCGTCACCCCAGCGGCGGGCCCGGCAGGGTCCGCCGTTCTGTTTCACGGCTAGACTGAGGGACCCCATGGCACGCTTCAACTACGGCGGTCAGGCCCTCATCGAAGGCGTCCTCATGCGGGGCCGTGACGTCATCGCGGTCGCCGTGCGCCATCCCGACGGCGATGTGGTGTGGGAGGCCGAGCGGCTGTCCGAGTCGATCGTGCACCGCCACCGGGCGGCCAGCTGGCCGTTCGTTCGCGGGCTCGTCGTGCTGTACGAGACGCTCGTGATCGGCACGAAGTGGCTCACACGCTCCGCCGCGATCTCGGCCGCGGGGGAGGGTGTCGAGCTGGGCGGCGGGAGCCGTCGCCGCGACGCTCACGCTGTCGCTGGCCTTCGGCATCGCGCTGTTCTTCGTGCTGCCGCTGTTCCTCACGCAGGCCGCCGCCGGCATGGCCCCGTCCGTCGGCACGCTGGGCAAGAACCTGCTCGAGGGCGTGATCCGCCTCGTCGTGTTCGTGGCCTACCTGCTGCTGATCAGCCGGTCCGGCGAGATCCAGCGCGTCTTCCAGTACCACGGCGCCGAGCACATGTCGATCCACGCGCTCGAGCACGGCGACCCCCTCACGCCCGAGAAGGTCCGCCAGTACCCCACCGCCCACCAGCGCTGCGGCACCGAATTCCTGCTGGTCGTGGTGATCGTCAGCATCGTGGCGTTCAGCCTCCTCGCCGGCCAGGGGCTGGTGGCCGCGATCCTGGGAAGGCTCGCCCTGATCCCGGTGATCGTGGCCGTCAGCTACGAGGTGCTCCGCTGGGGCGCCCGGCACCGCTCGCACCCGGTCGTGCGCTGGATCTTCATGCCCGGGATCTGGCTGCAGTCGATCACGACGCGCCAGCCCGACGACTCGATGATCGAGGTCGCCATCGTGTCGCTGCAGGAGGCGCTGCGCGCCGACGGCGAGGCGATCCCGGAGGGCAGCATCTACCCGCCCCGTCGCTCGATGGCGCAGGCCAGCGCCGAGTCGCGGAGTGCCCGCGAGGCGGCCGAGCGCGAGGCGTCGCTCGTGGCGGCCGGCGTTCCCTCGCGGCGCGATCCGGAGGCGGTCGACGAGGAACCCCTGACGTGAGCTTCGAGGACCGGCTGGCCGAGCTGTCGCTGCAGGCGCAGCACCTGCACGAGGAGCTGTCGCGGCCCGAGGTGTCGTCGGACCCGGACGCGCTCAGGCGGATCGGCAAGGAGCTCGCGCGCATCGAGCCGACGGTGGGCTCGTGGGAGCGCCTCGTGGCCACGCGGCACGAGCTGGAGCAGGCCCGCACGATGCGCGACGGCGACGTGGATCCGGACGTGCGCGACATGGCACGCGACGAGGTCCATCGCCTGGAGGCGGACGAGGTGCGGCTCGTCGAGGAGCTCAAGGTTCAGCTGCTGCCCCACGACCCCCTGGACGAGCGCGACGTGATCGTGGAGCTCCGGGCCGGCACCGGTGGCGAGGAGGCGGCACTGTTCGCCGCCGAGCTGTTCCGGATGTACGTCCGGTATGCGGAACGGCACCGCTGGAACGTCGAGGTGCTGTCGACCAGCGAGACCGGGATCGGCGGCCTTCGCGAGGTGATCTTCGAGGTCCACGGCGAGCGCGCGTACAGCCGCCTCAAGTTCGAGGGCGGCGTGCACCGCGTCCAGCGCGTGCCGGAGACCGAGTCGGCGGGCCGGATCCACACCTCGACGGCCACGGTCGCGGTCCTGCCCGAGGCGGACGAGGTGGACGTCCAGATCGACGAGCGCGACCTGCGGATCGACGTCTACCGCTCGACGGGTCCGGGCGGGCAGAGCGTGAACACCACGGACTCGGCCGTCCGGATCACGCACCTGCCGAGCGGCCTCGTCGTGGCCATCCAGGACGAGAAGAGCCAGCACAAGAACAAGGCCAAGGCCATGGCCGTGCTCCGATCGCGGTTGCTCGAGCTGGAGCAGCGCAAGGCGCACGAGGCGGAGGCCGCGAAGCGTCGCAGCATGGTCGGCACGGGCGAGCGCTCCGAGAAGATCCGGACCTACAACTTCCCGCAGGACCGGGTGACCGACCACCGAATCGGCATGGACCTGCACAACCTGCCCGCCGTGCTGGACGGGGACCTCGATCGCCTGATCGACACGCTGATCGAGACGGACCAGGCGGAGCGGCTGGCGGACTTCGGCGAGGGCGATGCCGCCTGATCCGGCTGCGCCGGACGCGGCCGATGGGGGGTCGCAGAGTGGCGGGCCGGTTCCCGTGGATGCCCCCAATGGGTCGGATCGCCACGGGCCGGCTCGCGTAGGTCCGGCCGCGGCCGGACTGGCGCAGGGCACGCCGGCGTCGGACGGGACGGCTTCGGGGCTCCCCACCACGAGCCCCACGCTCGGGCAGGCCCTCGATCGCGCGATCGCACGGCTGCGCGAGAGCGGCTCCGATACCGCGCGCCTCGACGCCGAGTTGCTGGCCGCGTACGTGCTGGGCATCGACCGGACCACCGTGATCGCGCACCCGGAGGCGACGCTGTCACCCGGGCACGACGCGCGGTTCGAGGAGGCCGTCGCCCGGCGCGAGCGTGGCGAGCCGGTCGCGTACATCCGCGGCCTCAAGGAGTTCCACGGCCTGGCCTTCTCCGTCGACGAGAGGGCGCTGATCCCCAGGCCGGACACGGAGCTGCTGGTGGACCTGGGCGTGGCCCGCGCCGCGTCGACGATCCTCCGGAAGGGCCGCTGCCGGGTCGTGGACGTCGGCACGGGCTCGGGCGCCGTGTGTGTCGCGCTGGCGTCGGCGCTGCGAGGGCGCGGCATGCTGGCGGCGGCCGAGCTGCTCGCGACCGACGTGTCGGCCGGCGCGCTGGCCCTGGCGACGGAGAACGCGGTGGTGCACGGCCTGGCCGACGCGATCCGGTTCGTCCATGCCGACCTGCTGCCGGAGGGCGAACCTCCCGCCGATGTGCTGGTCGCGAACCTGCCCTACGTGCCGTCCGCGGACGTGCCCGGCCTCCCGGTGGCGGCGCGGTTCGAGCCGCGGCTTGCGCTCGACGGCGGCCCCGATGGCCTGGCCGTGGTGCGACGGCTGCTGGCGCTGCTGCCCGGCGTGCTCACCGACGACGGCACGGCCCTGCTCGAGATCGGTGCCGGCGAGTCGGACCTGGTCCTGGCGGCCGCCGGGGACGCGCTTCCGGGCCGGGAAGTCGTCATCCACCCGGACCTGGCCGGCATCCCCAGGGTGCTGGAGGTCGTCGCGGGATGAGGCGGGCCAGCGGGATGAGGCGGGCCGGCGGGTTGCGGCGGGTCGTGAACCGCAGCCGGGTGGCCGCGCGGGCCGGCCGGCATCGCCGCGGCCGCGACGGGTCGCCGGCGTGAACGGTCCCGAACTGCCCGTGCGCCTCCTGGCCCTCGACCTGGACGGCACCCTGCTGGGTCCCGACCGGGTCATCCGTCCCCGGGTGCGAAGCGCGATCGCCGCCGCCATCGAGTCGGGCGTGACCGTCACCATCGCGACCGGCCGGATGTACCGGAGCACGCTGCCGTTCGCGCAGTCCCTCGGGATCGTCGCGCCGATCATCTGCTACCAGGGCGCGTACGTCCGCGACCTGCCGGCGCCCGATGGCACGCCAGGTCGCCTGCTCCTGCACCGGACGATGCCGGGCGTGGTCGCCAGGGAGGCGATCCGCTGGGCGAGGGCGCGCGGCTTCGATCCGCACGTGAACGTGGACGACCGCCTCGTCATGCAGGCGGATGCCACGAGTGCGGAAGACTACGAACGGCTGTCCGGGATCGGGGCCGAGTTCGTGGAGAACCTGCCGGCGGCGGTCCGCGGGCCGGTCACGAAGGTCCTGGCCGTCGGACGAGCGCCCCTGCCCGAGCAATGGCTGCCGGAGGCGCGGGCGGCCTTCGAGGGACGTGCCCAGGTCACCGTCTCGCACCCGGAGTACCTCGAGTGGAACGCGCCGGGGGTCACGAAGGGCCGTGCGGTGCGCTGGCTTGCGCGAAGGCTGGGGATCCCGCTCGCGCAGACCATGGCGATCGGCGACCAGTACAACGACGCCGAGATGCTCGCCGAAGTGGGGCACGGCGTCGCGATGGGGGACTCGCCCGAGGCGGTCCGGTCCGCCGCCCGTCACGTGACCGCCACGATTGACCAGGACGGAGCCGCGCTCGCCATCGAGACGCTCGTGCTGGGACGGGAGGCCGCATGACCGGCGCCCGCGACCCGCGGCCACGCACGTCCGGCCCGTCTCGGCCGGCCGGAGACCCGCCCGTCTTGCCAGCGCGTGACCCCCGCTCGATCCGGGCCGCGGTGGCCGCGCTCCGGGCCGGCGGCCTCGTCGCGGTCCCGACCGAGACCGTGTACGGCGTGGCGTGCCTCCTCGACGCCGGCGCCATCGAGCGCCTGCTCGACGCCAAGCGGCGCCCGCCGAACAAGGGCATCACGCTGCTCGTGGATGATGTCGACCAGGCCGCGTCCGTGGGCCGCCTGTCGCCGGCCGCGCGCCGGCTCGCGGCCCGTCACTGGCCCGGGCCGCTGACCATGGTCGTGCCGGTCCTGCCCGGCGTGGCGCTCCCCGAGAGCCTCACCGGGGACGGCGGCGCGATCGGCTGCCGCGTGCCGGACCATCCGGCGCCGCGCGCGATCGCCCGCGCCCTCGGGCCGATCCCGCTCACCTCGGCGAACCTGTCCGGCGCCCCGGACGCGCGCGACGCCGCCGAGGTGGTTCGTCAGCTCGGGCCGTGGCTCGAACTCGTCCTGGACGACGGCACCTCGCCCGGCGGCGTGCCCTCCACGGTCGTGCTGTTCCGCGGGGAGGATGGCCCGCCCGAGCTGCTGCGCGCCGGAGCGCTCCCGTTCGACGTGCTCCTCGAGGAGGCGCGCTGAGCACCGGGAGGAGAGGGCCGAGCACCGGCCGCGACCGGGGCCTGGCCGATCGGCCGCCGGCCGTCGCGCACGCCGATGCGTGGTCCTCCACGGGTACACTGGTGCGCACACAGCACTGGTGAGGAACCGCACATGACCGTGACGACGAGCCGGGAGCTCGCGTGGGCGCCCCTCGCCGAGGTGGACCCGGAGCTCTGGAGCGCGATCGAGGGGGAGCGCGATCGGCAGCGCTGGAAGCTCGAGCTGATCGCGAGCGAGAACTACGTCTTCGGCGCCGTCATGGAGGCGCAGGGGACCTGGCTGACGAACAAGTACGCCGAGGGGCTGCCCGGCAAGCGCTACTACGGCGGCTGCGAGTTCGTCGACGTGGCGGAGCGTCTCGCCCAGGAGCGCGCGCTCGCCCTGTTCCCGGGTTCGGAGCACGTCAACGTGCAGCCCCACGCGGGCGCCCAGGCGAACATGGCCGCGTACCTGTCGGTGCTCGACCACGGCGACCGGATCATGGGCCTCTCGCTCGCCCACGGCGGCCACCTCACCCACGGCTCGCCGGTCAACTTCAGCGGCAAGTGGTTCGAGGTCCACAGCTACGGCGTGGAGCCCGGGACCGAGGTGCTCGACTACGACGCGGTCGAACGGGCGGCGCAGGAGGTGCGGCCGCGGATGCTGGTCGCCGGCGCGTCGGCCTACCCTCGCACGCTCGACTTCGAGCGGCTGGCCGCCATCGCCCACGGGGTCGGCGCCATCCTGTTCGTCGACATGGCCCACATCGCCGGCCTGATCGCGGCGGGCCTCCATCCGTCGCCCTTCCCGCACGCGGACATCGTCACCACCACGACCCACAAGACGCTGCGCGGTCCGCGCGGAGGGCTCGTGTTCAGCCGCGACGACCTCCCGGCCGAGCTCAAGGCCGGCTACCCGAAACTCGCGAAGACGACGCTCGGGGCGGCCATCGACAAGAGCGTCTTCCCCGGCGTCCAGGGCGGGCCGCTCATGCACGTCATCGCCGCCAAGGCCGTGGCGCTGCTGCTCGCCGCGACGCCGGAATACCGCGAGGACCAGCGACGCACCGTCGAGAACGCGCAGGTGCTGGCCGCGTCGCTGCGCGACCGCGGCGCGCGCCTCGTGTCGGGCGGAACGGACACGCACCTGATGCTCGTGGACGTGACCCCGCTCGGCGTGACCGGCCGCGAGGCCGAGGCGCTGCTCGACGGGGTGGCGATCACGGTCAACAAGAACGCCATTCCGTTCGACAAGAACCCGCCGAACACCGCGTCGGGCATCCGGGTCGGGACGCCGGCCGTGACGACGCGGGGCATGGGCGAGGCCGAGATGCGCCAGATCGGCGAGCTGATCGTGGCGGCGATCTCCGGCCGCGATGACCCGTCGGCCGGTGAACGCATCACGGCGACGGTCCACGAGATCTGCTCCCGCTTCCCGGTTCCGGGGCTTCCCAGGACGTGACCCAGGAGGGCGCCGAGGCGCTCCCGCTGGCGCTGGCCGGCCTGGTCCTGGCAGCGCTCGTCGCCTTCCTGCTGACACCGGTCGCGATCCGCCTGGCGACCGCGGTCGGGGCGATCGACCACCCCGGCGAACGGCGGATCCACCAGGAGGAGACCCCTCGCGGGGGGGGCCTGGCCGTGGCCGCAGGCTTCGTGATCGTGGGCCTGGGCATCCTCTGGTACGACCGCCAGGACGCGCTCACGGAGCTGGCGTTCCACCACCCGTACCAGGAGATCGTCGTCCTGTTCGGCGGCGCCGTCGCGGCGGCCATCCTGGGGTTCGTCGACGACAAGCTCGACCTCCGGGCCCGGTGGCAGTTCCTGGGACAGCTCATCCTCGCCGGGCTGGTCGTCTGGTCCGGCCTGGAGGTCGACTTCGTCGCCAACCCGTTCGCCGTCGGGAAGATCCCGTTGACGGGCCTGTTCGCGGTCGCCTTCACCGCGTTCTGGATCGTCGGGATGATCAACAGCATCAACTGGATCGACGGCCTGGACGGGCTCTCCAGCGGCGTGGCCGCGATCGCCGCCGCGACGCTGGGGGGCATCTCGCTGTTCGTGACGCCCGCCGAGCCGCTGGTGGGCGTGCTCTGCTTCATCCTGGCCGGGGCGCTGGCCGGATTCCTGCCCTGGAACTTCCATCCGGCGCGGATCTTCGTCGGCACGACCGGGGTCTTCCTGATCGGCTACACGCTCGCGGTCCTCTCGATCCTCGGCACCGCCAAGGTCGCCGTCGCGCTGCTGGTGCTCGGCGTGCCGATCATCGACACGTTCTGGATCATCGTCCGGCGCCTGCTGCAGGGAAGCTCCCCGTTCGCACCGGACAGGGGCCACCTCCACCACCGGCTCCTCGATCTCGGACTCGGCCAGCGCCAGGTGGTGGTCCTGATCTACGGCATGTCCGCCGTGCTCGCGGCCCTGTCGTTCCTGCTCTCCGGCCGCGGCCAGCTGTACGCCTTCATGGGCATCGTGGTTGGTGGTGGACTCGTCCTGTACCTGCTCACGACGCGTGCCGGCGACACGTCGACGACGGGGTTGGACCCCAGCGCGTACGAGGAGGCGCCGACGAAGGCGTCGGGGTGGGTGAATCCGCCGGGCGACGACGCGTCACCGGCGCGCGGGGCTGTCGACGACGCGTCACCGGCGCGCGGGGCTGTCGACGACGAAGCCCTCCCGCGCCGCTGATGATCACGTGGCGAGCATCGGGGCGCGGAACCCACCTGCCACCCGGCCCGAGCCGGAATCCCCGGTAGACACCCTGCTTCGTGGTACGATCCGGGGCCGTTGCTATACTCTCGCGGCTGTACCGGGTGACGAGTGCGTGAGCCTGGTCGGGCCGGCGCCTATGTGGCCCTGTTCTCCGAGATCGGCGCCGTCCTCGTGACCACCATCCTGCTCTTCGTCCTCGCGGGCGCGTGGGTCGACCGGCAATTGCATACGCTGCCAGTCTTTCTGCTGATCGGATCGGTCCTCGGGCTCGCGACGGGCGGGCTCGTCGTGATGCGGATCATCAACAGGTTCCTGGCCCGGTACGAATGATCGAGATCGAGCGCGGCGCGGGCCGCGCCCAACGTGTGGAGTAACGTGACGAGCGAGTCTTCGCCCGCCAGGGAGGCAGTCGTGGAGGGGGAGGCGCCGGGAGGCGCCCCGTCCGCCGGGGGAGAGGCACCGGGAGCCGCCCCGTCACCCGGAGAGAACGCATCCGGATCTGCCGCCGCACCCGGAGATGGCACACCCGGAGGTGTCCCTGCTCCCGCGTCGCGATCCCGCCGTCCGCTCTGGATCGCCGCCGCCGCCGTGGTCGTCGTCGACGCGATCGCCCTGATCGCGGCCGCGCCCAAGGGCTTTCCCGATCCCAAGGTCACGATCCTCCAGAACCTGGAGCCCGTCCCGCCGAACATCGTGTGGGACTTCGCCCCGGGCGGGGCGGTCTCGAACTCGCCGCTGGTGGTGGACTTCCATCCCAGCATCACGTCGAGCATCCTGGCGTCGTGGATCGTCATCGTGGCGCTGCTCGTGCTGTCGCTGCTCGCGACGCGGCGGATGTCGCTGGTGCCGAGCGGCCTGCAGAACGTCTTCGAGTGGATCTACGAGCAGTTCGCCAACTTCGCCGAAGGGCTTGGCGGGCCGGCGGCCACCCCGTACATCAGCCTCTTCTCGGCCTTCTTCCTGTTCATCATGTTCGCCAACTGGACCGACCTGGTCCTCTTCGGCGACAAGGTGAGCGCACTCCGCACGCCCACGAGCGACCTCAACATCACGATCGGGCTCGCCCTGGTGACGTTCGTGATCACGCACGTCGAGGGCGTCCGCGCCCTGGGCCTCGGCGGCTACCTGGGCAAGTTCTTCAACTTCTCGGGCTTCCGCCGCGGCGTCGCCGACGGCCTGATCGATCTCTACGTGGGGCTCATCGAGTTCCTGCTGGAGTTCTTCAAGCCCGTCACGCTGTCCTTCCGACTCTTCGGCAACCTGTACGGCGGGGGGATCATGCTCGGCGTGTTCACCGCGCTGATCATCGCGTTCGTGCCGATCCCGTTCGTCGCCCTGGAGGGCTTCATCGGGTTCATCCAGGCGCTCATCTTCGCGTCGCTGACCCTGATGTACATCCTCACCGCGATCGAGTCTCACCACGAGGAGGAACACGCAGCTCCATCGTTTGCCACGGAGCCCGAGGGTGATGTCGGGCCAGATCTCGGCGCTGGGTTCCCGTCCGGGGCCGCGCACTGACAGTCAGCGCTTCCCGAAACCCGGTCGAGGCGGGGGAGGGAGCACAGTGGAGGGTGTTCATCCATGAATGGTGATGTCGCAATGCTGGGGGCCGGCCTCGCCGCCCTGGGAGTGATCGGTCCCGGCATCGGGATCGGGATCCTCACCGGGATGTCGACGAGCGCCATGGGCCGGAACCCCGACGCGGCGTCCACGATCCGCGCCACGTTCATCCTGGGCGCGGCGTTCGCCGAAGGCCTCGGGATCCTGGCCTTCGTGGTCGGCGTCCTGATCGTCTTCCTGAAGTAGGGGGCGGAACCCGGAAGGGCCAGGTCACGTGTTCGCGATCGCTGCCGCTGGAGCGCACCAGGCGGCCCCCGTCGTTCTCGCGGAGGCTGCCAGTTCCGGGCTGGTCTTCAACGGCTTCTGGATCGTCATTGCCGCCGTCAACTTCATCTTCTTCCTGGTCGTCATCCAGCAGTTCGCCTTCGGGCCGGTGACGCGGATCCTCGCGGAGCGCCGCGAGCGCATCGAGCAGGGTCTGCGCGACGCCGACGCGGCCCGGAAGGAACGCGAGGAGACGGCGCTCGAACGGAACCGCGTCCTCACCGAGGCGCGCCACGAAGCCAACGAGATCCTGCAGCGCGCCCAGAAGGGCGCCGAGGAAGTGCGCGAGCACGATCTCGCCAGCACGCGCGAAGAGCTCGAGCGACTCCGCGTGCAGGCCGAGGCCGAGATCGACGCCGAGCGTCAGCGCGCCATGGCGGACGTCCGCGGCCAGATCGCGGACCTCGCCCTGCGGGCGGCCGGACGCGTGGTCGGCGAGACCATGACGTCCGAGCGGGAACGCCGCCTGGTCGAGCAGTTCCTCGCCGAGACGGCCGGCGGCACGGCCGGCAACCCCGGCACGGCCGGCAACGGCGGCACGGCCGGCAACGGTGGCACGTCCGCCGGCAGTGGCACGGCCGGCAACCCCGGCACGGCCGGCAACCGCGGAACGGCCGAGGGAGGGGCCTCGAACTGATGCCCCGCTCCAGCACCGACGCGCGCCGCTACGCCGAGGCAGCGTTCCAGGTCGCCGTGGAGGGCGACTCGGTCGACGCGTGGAACGACGCGCTCGCCCGGGCCGCCGCGGCGTTCGCGGAGCCGCGCGTCGCCGAGGTGCTGACGAACCCCACCC
Organism: uncultured Chloroflexia bacterium; assembly: GCA_963757865.1. Classification (GTDB taxonomy): domain Bacteria; phylum Chloroflexota; class Limnocylindria; order Limnocylindrales; family CSP1-4; genus JAJYNJ01. The sequence continues at coordinate 34,014 of CAVWSU010000012.1, read as the reverse complement.
TCCCGCGGCAGGATCGCCGGCAGGTGCTCGAGCGCGTGCTGGTCCAGCCGCTCCCGGAGCAGGTGCTCAACCTCATCGGGCTGCTCATGCAGCGGCGGCGCATCGAGCTGCTGCCGCTCGTGTCGTCCGAATTCCAGCGTCTCGTGGACCGCCGCAACGGCGTCTCGAGCGCCACCGTCACGAGCGCGGCCGAGCTCACCGGCGACGAGCGCCGCGAGCTCACCGACCGCCTCGTGCAGCTCACCGGCGGGCCCGTGCGCCTGGCGACCGCGGTGGACCCCGCGCTGATCGGGGGCATCGTCGTCAGGCTGGGCGATCGCCAGTTCGACGGGAGCGTCCGGGGCCGCCTCGAGCGGCTGCGGAGCCGGCTCGTCTCGGGCGCCCTCTAGGAGACCTCCAGCATGGCCATTCGTTCAGACGAGATCACCAGCATCATCAGGTCGGCGATCGAGAACTTCGACCAGGCCATGGACGTGCGGTCCGTGGGGACGGTCGTGGAGGTCGGCGACGGCATCGCGCAGATCTACGGGCTCGAGGACGCGCTCTCCTCCGAGCTGCTGGAGTTTCCCGACGGCATCATGGGCATGGCGCTCAACCTGTCGGAGGACACGGTCGGCGCCGTGATCCTGGGCGACTACACGGAACTCAAGGAAGGCGACACCGTCAAGACGACCGGGCGGGTCGTCGAGGTGCCGGTCGGGAAGGGGCTGATCGGGCGGGTCGTCGACCCCCTGGGGCGCCCGCTCGACGACAAGGGCCCCATCGCCGCGACGAAGACGCGCCCGGTGGAGCGGGTCGCGCCCGGCGTCATCACCCGCAAGTCGGTGGACACGCCGGTTCAGACGGGCATCAAGGCGATCGACGCCCTGATCCCGATCGGCCGTGGGCAGCGGGAGCTCATCATCGGCGACCGGCAGACCGGCAAGACGGCCATCGCCGTGGACACGATCATCAACCAGAAGGGCAAGGGCCTCGTCTGCATCTACGTGGCGATCGGGCAGAAGCTCTCCACCGTGGCGAAGACCGTGGCGGTGCTCGAGGAACACGGCGCCATGGAGCACACGATCGTCGTGGTCGCCGGCGCGGAGGATCCCGCCCCGCTCCAGTACCTCGCCCCGTACGCCGGCTGCGCCATGGGCGAGGAGATCATGGAGTCCGGGGTCGAGCTGGGCGGCGCCACCGTCCGCGACGCCCTCTGCGTCTACGACGACCTCTCGAAGCATGCCTGGGCGTACCGCGAGATGAGCCTCCTGCTCCGCCGTCCGCCGGGCCGCGAGGCGTACCCCGGCGACGTCTTCTACCTCCACAGCCGCCTGCTCGAGCGTGCCGCGCGGCTCAACGAGGAGAACGGCGGCGGGTCGCTCACGGCGCTGCCGATGATCGAGACGCAGGCAGGCGACGTGTCCGCGTACATCCCGACGAACGTGATCTCGATCACCGACGGGCAGATCTACCTCGAGTCCGACCTGTTCTACTCGGGCCAGCGCCCGGCGCTCAACATCGGGATCTCCGTCTCGCGTGTCGGATCGGCCGCCCAGACCAAGGCCATGAAGAAGGTGGCCGGGCCGCTCAAGCTCGACCTGGCCCAGTACCGCGAGCTGGCGGCCTTCGCGCAGTTCGCCTCCGACCTGGACAAGGCCACCCGCGACCAGCTGACGCGCGGCGAGAAGCTGTCCGAGGTGCTGAAGCAGCCCCAGTACAACCCGCTGCCGGTGGAGAAGCAGGTCGCGATCCTGTACGTCGTGACCCGCGGGTACCTCGACGACGTGCCGACGGCCCGCATCCCCGAGTTCGAGCAGGCGTTCTACCGCTACCTCGAATCGGAGCACGGCGGGCTTCTCCGGAAGATCGCCGAGACCGGCGCCCTCGCTGACGACGTCGCCGACGGCCTCGTGGACGCCGCCCAGGCGTTCAAGCAGGGCTTCCTGGCGTAGGGGCGGGAAAGCGTGCCGAGCCAGCGGGAGATCCGGCGCAGGATCGCGTCGGTCCGCAACATCAAGCAGATCACGCGGGCCATGCAGTTCGTGGCCGCGTCGAAGCTGAAGCGCGCCCAGGACGCGACGCTGGCCGCACGCCCCTACAGCGACAAGCTCGAGGAGGTCCTGGCCGACGTTGCCAGCGTGCTCGGCGGCGAGGAGCATCCGCTGCTCTCGCAGCGGGAGGGCAACCGGCGGTGCCTGGTCGTGTTCACCACCGACCGGCCCCTGGCGGGCGCCCTCAACGCCAACGTGTCGCGGTTCGCCGCGAAGGAGATCGTGGACCACCCGGGCGACCTGGCGGTCGTGGCGGTCGGGCGCAAGGGTCGCGATGCCCTGCGCCGGATGCGGGTCCCCATCGCCGCGTTCTTCCTGAACTACGGCGACCGGCCGTCGTTCTCCGACGTGCTGCCCCTGGCGCGCCTCCTCACCGACGACTACCTGTCGGGCACGTACGACCGGGTTGACCTGATCTACCCGCAGTTCATCTCCACGCTGACCCAGCGTCCCGCGCTCGAGACGCTGCTGCCCATCCACCCCTCGCAGGACACGCACGGAATCCCCGGCAACCAGTTCCTGTTCGAGCCGAGCCCCGGTGCCGTGCTCGAGCAGCTGCTGCCGCGATACGTGGCGGTCCGCGTCTTCCAGGCGGTCCTGGAGTCCGCCGCGAGCGAGCAGTCGAGCCGCATGGTGGCCATGAAGAACGCCACCGAGAACGCCGAAGAGCTGATCGACGACCTGACGCTCACCTACAACAAGGTGCGCCAGGCGAACATCACGCGCGAGATGATCGAGATCGCGTCGGGCGCCCAGGCGCTCTGACGGGAGACGGAGGAACCCCCAGACCATGGCCACCGCCACCGGCGCAATCGCCACGGGCGCAACCGGGACCGTCATCGCGGTCACCGGCCCCGTCGTCGACATCGAGTTCCCGACAGGCCACCTCCCGGCCATCTTCAACGCGGTCACCATCGAGCGGCCCGGCATCCCGCTCGTCGCGGAGGTCCAGCAGCACCTGGGCAACGACTGGGTGCGCGCGGTGGCGATGACGACAACCGACGGGCTCGCCCGGGGCACGAAGGCCACCGACCAGGGCGCCGCGATCAGCGTCCCGGTGGGCGAGAAGACGCTCGGCCGCGTGTTCAACGTGCTGGGCGAGCCGATCGACGGCAAGGGCGCCCTCGACGACGTCGAGCGCGACCCGATCCACCGCTCCGCCCCGGCCTTCGACGAGCAGGCGACGGCCACCGAGATCTTCGAGACCGGCATCAAGGTCATCGACCTGATCGCCCCGTTCCCGCGCGGCGGCAAGGTCGGGATCTTCGGCGGCGCCGGCGTGGGCAAGACCGTCATCATCCAGGAGCTGATCCGCAACGTTGCCGCCGAGCACTCCGGCTACTCCGTGTTCGCCGGGGTCGGCGAGCGCTCGCGCGAGGGCAACGACCTGCTGCACGAGATGATCGAGTCGGGCGTCATCGAGAAGACCGTGATGGTCTTCGGCCAGATGAACGAGCCGCCCGGCGCCCGGCTCCGCGTCGGCCTGACGGCCCTCACCATGGCCGAGTACTTCCGCGACCGCGAGGGACGCGACGTCCTCCTGTTCATCGACAACATCTTCCGGTTCACCCAGGCCGGCTCCGAGGTCTCCGCCCTGCTCGGACGGATGCCGTCGGCCGTGGGATACCAGCCCAACCTGGCCACGGAGATGGCCGGGCTCCAGGAGCGGATCACGTCCACCAAGAAGGGCTCGATCACGTCGCTCCAGGCGGTCTACGTTCCCGCGGACGACTACACCGACCCGGCACCCGCGACGGCGTTCGGCCACCTCGACTCGACCATCCGGCTGGAGCGGTACCTGACCGAGCTCGGCATCTACCCGGCGGTGGACCCGCTCTCGTCCACGTCGCGCATCCTCGACCCGCTCGTCGTCGGCCAGGAACACTACGACGTGGCCCGCGAGGTGCAGCGCGTGCTGCAGAAGTACCGCGACCTGCAGGACATCATCGCGATCCTCGGCATGGACGAGCTCGCCGAAGAGGACAAGGCCACGGTCGCCCGTGCCCGCCGGCTGCAGCGCTTCATGAGCCAGCCGATGTTCGTCGCGGAGGTCTTCACGGGCCGGGCCGGCAAGTACGTGCCGATCCGGGACAGCGTGGCGTCGTTCAAGGAGATCCTCGAGGGGAAGGCCGACGACCTGCCCGAGCAGGCGTTCTTCCTCGCCGGCACGATCGACGACGTCCGGGCCAATGCCGAGAAGATGAAGTGACGGTGAGCGGCAGGACGCGCCACTCGGCCGGCTTTCCTGCAATTCGCCTCGGCACGGCCGCTTCTGGCACGTTCCCGGGGCGAGTGCCGCGTCACTCGGCCGGCTTTCCTGCAATTCGCCTCGGCACGGAACGCTATGTCGGGTCGACGGGGCTTGTGAGGGTGGTTGGGGCCGGCACCGGAGGGTCTCGGCGCTGGGTCCCCGCACGAGATGGGCATGGATCCGCCGCCGGTGCCGCGTCCGGGGGTCGCGCATGGGCCTCCGATCCGACATACGTTTCCGCAGGAGAGCGATCTGCAGGAAAGGGCGGCGAGCAGCGCCGGGATGGCCTTGAGTTGCCGGGCGGCAGCGAATTGCCGCGCGGCCTCGAGTCGGCAGGCGGCACGGACCTGCGAGCCGGCACCGAGCGGCGACGCGGCAACCGAGACCTGCCGAGCGGCGGCACCGAGCGGCGAGGCCGCTCCCAGCCCCGCCGGCACTCGCTGCGTGGCGCGATGCACCCACAGCCGTTCGCGGCACGGGCTACGCTGTACCCCTGTCCGGCGGGGGAGCCGCGGAGGGAGGCAGCCTGATGCCCCTGCAGCTCGAGATCGTCACCCCGGAACGCCTCGCCTACTCCGACGAGGTCGACGAGGTCGTGTGCCCCGGGATCGAGGGCGAGCTGGGAATCCTGCCGCACCACGCGCCGCTCCTCACGACCCTCGGCTTCGGCGAGCTGAAGATCCGCAAGGGTGCCAACGAAGAGTTCTTCGCGATCGCCGGCGGCTTCCTGCAGGTCCGCCCGGACCGCGTGGTCGTCATGGCGGAGACGGCGGAGATGGGGACCGAGATCGACCTGCAACGTGCTCAGCGCGCACGCGAGGAAGCGGAACGCACGCTGGACTCCTCGTACCTCGAGCCGGCCGACCTCGCGCGGGCGCGCGCCGGGCTCCAGAAGGCGCTGCTCCGGATCAGGGTCGCTGAGCGGCGACGGCGCGAGGGTCCGCGCCACCACGGGTGACCGCCGTGGCCGACGCGCGCCTGTTCCACTGGGAGTACAAGCCGCCGCCAGTCGAGCACGAGGTCTTCCGCGTCGAGGGCGGCATCCCGCTGCGGGGTGACGTCACGATCAGCGGCGCCAAGAACGCCGCGCTCAAGCTGCTCGCGGCCGCCACGCTCACCGGCGAGCGGTGCCGCTTCACCAACGTCCCCGAGATCGAGGACGTGCGCGTGATGGTCGAGACGCTGCGCGACCTGGGCGTCGTCGTGGACCATCCGGCCCCCAACGTCTACGAGGTGGCGTCCGGGGACGTCGACTGGCTGTTCGTGCCCCTCGAGGCCGCCGCCAAGATGCGCGCCAGCTTCATCCTGCTGGGCCCGCTCCTCGCGCGCTTCGGGCAGGTCATCATGAGCAACCCCGGTGGCGATCGGATCGGGCGCCGCCCGGTGAACCTGCACGTCGACGCGATGCGCGCCCTCGGGGCGGAGATCGACTACCGCAACGGTTACTACTTCGCCAAGGCCCCGGGCCGGCTGCGCGGGGCCGAGATCCGCTTCCCGAACGTGACCGTCATGGGAACCGAGAACGCGATGCTCGCCGCCACGCTCGCCGAGGGACACACGGTGATCCGCCCCGCGGCCCGGGAGCCCGAGGTGGACGATCTCATGGCGATGCTCCAGAAGATGGGGGCGGAGATCCAGCGCACCTACCCCGACACCATCGAAATCGAGGGCCGGCGGCGCCTGCGCGGCGCGGATCATGCCGTGGTCCCGGACCGGATCGAGGCCGGCACGTTCGCGATCGCCGCGGCGGTGGCGGGCGGCGACGTCACGCTCCACGGCGCCCCATGCGATCACCTGGGCACCTTCCTCGACACGCTCATGGCGATGGGCGTGCAGGTCGCCTGCGGGCACGACACCATCGAGGTGCATGCCCCGCCGCGAGGCAGCGGCACCTATCGCGCATGCGACGTGGAGACCGGGGCGTACCCCGGCTTCGCCACGGACCTGCAGCCGCCGATCAGCGTCCTGCTCACGCAGGCGAACGGCACGAGCCGGCTGCACGAGACCATCTTCGAGGACCGCCTCGAGTGGCTGGGCGAGCTTGCGCGGATGGGCGCCACGCTGGAGGTCCCGGACGGTCATCATGCGACCATCACCGGGCCGTCCCGGCTCCGCGGCACCACCGTGGAGATCGGGGACCTCCGGGCGGGCGCGTCGCTGATCCTGGCCGCGCTGGCCGCAGACGGCACGACGACGATCCGCGGGGCGCACCACGTGCACCGCGGCTATGAGAACATCGAGGGGAAGTTCGTGGGCCTCGGCGCCCGGATCGAGCGCCTCGCAGAAGGGACCGTCACCGCTTCGGCATGAAGATCGGCATCGACCTGGGCACGGCCAACGTGCTCGTCTACGTCAAAGGCAGGGGCATCGTCATCCAGGAGCCCTCCGTGGTTGCCGTCAGCGACGACAACCAGATCGTCGCCGTGGGCGAGGAGGCCCGGGAGATGATCGGCCGCACCCCGGGGAACATCCAGGCCATCCGTCCCATGAAGGACGGCGTGATCGCCGACTACGTCATCACCGAGGCCATGCTCCGGTACTTCATCCGCAAGGCCGGCCGGAGCATGCTGAAGCCGGACGTCATGATCAGCGTTCCGTCGGGCGTGACCAGCGTCGAGAAGCGCGCGGTCAGGGACGCGGCGCTCAAGGCCGGGGCCCGGGAGGCGTACCTCATCGAGGAGCCGCTGGCCGCGGCCATCGGGGCCAACGTGCCCATCAGCGGGCCGTCCGGGAACATGGTGATCGACATCGGCGGCGGCACGACCGAGATCGCGATCATCGCCCTGGGCGGCATCGTGGTCTCCACCAGCCTTCGCGTGGGCGGCAACCGCTTCGACGAGGCGATCGCCAACTACATCCGCAAGAAGTACAACCTGATGATCGGAGAGCGGACGGCGGAGGACGTGAAGATCCAGATCGGGACGGCCCTGCCCCTCGACCGCGAGATCAACATGGAGGTCCGCGGGCGCGACCTGATCGCCGGCCTGCCGCGCACCATCCCCTTCACCAGCTCCGAGGCCATGGAAGCCATCGAGCAGCCCCTCCAGCAGGTGGTCGCGGCGGTGCGCCAGGTGCTCGAGCAGACGCCGCCGGAGCTGTCGAGCGACATCATCGACAAGGGGATGGTCATGTCGGGCGGAGGGTCGATGCTGCGCAACATCGACAAGCTGCTCACGCAGGTCACCGGCGTGCCCTGCCACGTGGCCGAGAACCCGCTCAACTGCGTCGCGCTGGGAACGGGGCTGGCGCTCGAGCACTACGACTTCTTCAAGAAGTCGCTCGTGCAGCAGATCTGAGGCCCGCGTGAATGGCGGCCCCGCGCCCGTGGAGCGGTGCTTCGTCGACCTCCACTGCCACACCGGCCGGTCGTTCGATTCCCTGAGCGACCCCGACCGGGTGGTTGCGAAGGCCGCCGAGCGAGGGCATCACCCACCTCGCCATCACCGATCACGACCGCGTCGACGGCGCCATCGAGGTGCAGGCCCGCGCGCCGGACGGAATCACCGTGATCGTGGGCGAGGAGGTCCGCTCGCTCGACGGCGACATCGTCGCGACCTGGATCCACGAGGCTATCCCTTCCGGGCTGACGGCCGAGGAGACGATCGCGCGGATCCACGGGCAGGGCGGCCTGGCCGGAATCCCGCATCCGTTCGACCGCTTCCGGGGCTCCGCGGCGAAGGACGGCACCGACCGGCTCGAGCGGATCGCACCGCTGGTCGACTACGTCGAGGCGTACAACGCGCGCGTCCCGTTCGGCGATTCCAACGAGCGTGCCGCCCGCTTCGCGCACGAGCACGGTCTGCCGGGCGTCGCCGTGTCCGACGCGCACACGATCATGGAGGTCGGCATCGCGTACACCGTGCTCGCCGGGCCGATCACGTCGGCGGAGGAGATGCGGGTCGCGCTGGCGTCGGTCGCGGGTCCCGCGCTCGTCATGCAGCGCGCCTCGTTCCTCGTGCGCGGCTTCATGCCGTTCGCGAAGGCGGTGCAGCGGATGCGCGGGAACGGCCGGAGGGCCGGCGCGTGACGGCGCCGCACGAGCCGGACGGCGGGCAGGAGTTCCCGACAACCGACCACATCGCATCGGGGGCCCCGATCGCTCCGGCGGACCCGATCGCACTGGCGGGCGGGGCGGCGGGCGCGTCTGTGGACGCCCCGTCGGCGGATGCCGCTGCGGGTCCGGAGGTATCGGCCGAGCAGATCTCGATCGGGCGGCGCCTCCGACAGCCACGGACGGTGGTGTCGATCCTCGTCCCGATCCTGGTGCTGATCCTGCTGGTGATCAGCCTCCCCGGCTTCAAGCTCGACCGGCTGCCCGGCCTGATCCTGGGCGCCAACCCCCTGCTGCTGCTCGCGGCGTTTGCGGTGTACTACGCCGGCTTCCCGCTCCGCGGCCTGCGCTGGAAGCTGCTGCTCCACGCCGCCGGCACGGAGGTCTCGGAGCGCGACTCGACGGAGATCATCTTCATCAGCTGGCTGGTGAACTGCGTCGTCCCGGCCAAGCTCGGCGACATCTATCGCGCGTGGCTCCTCCGGCTGAACTTCGCCGTCTCGCTCAGCCGGACGCTGGGCACGGTCTTCATCGAGCGCATCTTCGACCTGTTCGCGATCGTGTTGCTGGGCCTCGCGGCCGGCTTCTGGAGCTTCCGGTCCGGCATGCCGCGCGAGGTCCAGATCATCTTCGTGCTCGGCTTCGTGCTGATCGGCCTGCTCGCCGTCGCGCTGTTCACGCTGCGCAACTTCGGCCGCCGCCTCCTCGACATCTTCCCCGTGCCGGCCCGCGTGGTCGACCTCTACGAGCGGTTCGAGGAGGGCGTCTTCGGCATCGGTGCGCGCCAGATCCCGGTGATCGGTCTCGTCACGCTCGCGATCTGGGCCACGGAGGCCGGGCGCCTCTACCTCGTGATCATGGCGCTCGGGTTCACGGACGTGCACATGGGCATGAGCGGCGTGGCCTTCGTTGCGTTCTCGGCCTCGCTGCTGACGGCGATCCCGCTGACACCGGCCGGCCTGGGCTTCGTGGAGGGCGCCGTCGTCGGCCTGCTCACGGCCGTGTACCACGTGCCGACCAACCAGGCGCTCGCGATCACGGTCGTCGACCGGGCGATCAGCGTGCTCTCCGTGGTCGTGCTCGGCAGCCTCGTCTACGTCCTCTCGCCGAAGACCAAGGGTCGCGCCGCGCGCGCTGCTCGCGACGGCGACGTCACGACGTCACCGGCGCCGGCCAGGGGCGGGCCCGGGATCTGACCCCGGAGGCAGGGAAACCGGCCGGGACGAGGCAACTTCGGGCGTTCCCGACGGGACATTGACAACTTCGGGCTATGCGGTATCGTCACGTATACCGAAGTTAGGAGCCCGCCGGTGGAGATCACGAAGTCGTTCTACTCGCCCCACGAAGTCGCGGAGCTCGCCAGCCTCCATCCCTCCACGATCCTGAACTACATCGCAACAGGCCGCCTCTATGCGGTGAAGCTGTCGGAGCGCACCTACCGCATCCCCGCGCGCGCCGTCATCGGCCTGCTCGAGCCCGAGCGCCTGGCTCCCTCGTCCATGTCGGTCGAGCCGGACGCGCATGTCGAGCAGGATGTGGCCGACGAGCCCTCCGCCGAGGAGACCGTGCCCGCGTGAGACCACTGTCGTCCCGCGCCTTCAACCAGCGCAGGGATGACCTCTACTCGCGGTTCGACCGTCTCGGTCGCGTCGAACTCCAGGATCTGGGTGCCCGCGCGACGGTGCGCAAGCTCGTCGTGGATGTCGTCGTGCCGGGCCAGGTCGGAGAATCCGGTCTCCCGGACGAGGCCCATTTCCGCTACCAGGAATGGTGGCGGCTCACGCAGCTGGGCTGGGTCAGGATCCGGTACGACTACGACTATCTCGACCTGCGCGCGGGCGGGCGGCGCGGCTACCATCTCCACCCGTTGTCAGGATCCGAGCCGACCCCACATGCGGTATGCGTGCTCCCCGACGGGGGTGGCGCAGGGCACCATTTCGAAGCCGTCGAGGTGGACCTGCTCGCAGCGCACGAGGAATTCGAGGCGCAGTACGCGGACGGACGCTCGATCGACTGCCGCGGTCTTCGGTCCATCGACTGACGTGCCGATCCCCGGACAGCCGGATGCCGGCCCTGTTCGGGAGGGGCCGGCATCCGTGGGTCGCGACGGCCGGGGGAGGAGGAACCCGGACGCTGCGGTTCTGTGGTTCGAGAGGACGCGTCAGGCGCTCTCCGGGGAGCGACGTCCGCTGAGGGCGCCACCCACCGCGCGACTCGTCGAGCCGGGCGCAGAGCGCATCAGGATCGGAGGCCGGAGGCCGCCTCCGCCGCCGTTCGCGAGGTTGCGGCGGGCGCGCACGGCCAGGTAGTAGTCCATGACCTGGCGCACATGCGCCTCGGACAGGACGTCGTCCGCCCGCAGGGCGTACTCCACCCTGGCGGTCGGGTTCGTGGTGGTGGTCGCGCTCACCTGCCCGAAGTAGGCGGGCGAGTCGGACTCGTCACGGATCTCGCGCAGTCCGCGCGCGAGCTTCGTCGCCGTGCCGAGGGAAGGGGTCCGGTCGCCCCGGACCAGTCGGGAGATCGTGGAGTGGTCCACGCCCGCCTGCTGCGCCAGCTGGCGCTGCGACATCCGCTTCGCCTTGAGCTGGGCGCGCAGCCACTCGTTGAAACCCCGCGGATCCTGCACGCTCATGCTGCGCATCATGGCCGTCGCGTGCGCGCACCGGTATAGCCCGTTCGTACCTGGCGCATGACCCGCTCGCTCCACCCCTGCAAGGTCGATCGAAAGGTCGCGTCAAGGCTGGACGGGCCGGCGGGCCGTTCCTCGCCCGTCAGTCGGGGGCCGTGCGCGAGCGGGCCCCCCTGGCGTGGGCCGCGTGCGCCGGCAGCTCGGGAAGCGGCTCGCGGCGGAGGATCAGCCGGACGCGCTCCATGTTCACCGCGTCGAAGCCCTCGTCCATCCCCGGCGTCTCCAGGTAGAACGGCACATGCTCGAGCGCCGGGTGCAGCAGCAGGCGCCGCATGCCCGCGGGGCCGATGCCGCCCGCGCCGATGTGCTCGTGCCGGTCGGCATGCGAGCCCAGGTCGGCCTTCGAATCGTTCAGGTGGACCATCGCGATCCGCCCGGCACCGAGCGCCCCCTCCAGCCGCCCAAGCAGCCGATCGACCTCGTCGGGCTCGCAGATCTCGTAGCCGGCTCCCCACGCATGCGCCGTGTCCAGGCAGAACGCCACCCGGCCCGTATCGACGCCCGCGGCCCCGATCGCCTCGAGGATCTCGCCGAGTTCCTCGACCGTGCCACCGAGTCCGTCGCCGCCGCCGGCCGAGTTCTCGAGCACCAGCAACGGGCTTCCGGGACTCGCCGTCACCTCGTCGAGGGTCCGGCGTACCGCCGCCGCGATGCGGTCGACGCCCACCACGGCCCCGTGGCCCCGGTGCGATCCGATGTGCACGTTCAGGAACGCGGCGCCGTACAGCTCGGCCATCCGGAGCTCGGCGACCAGGGCGTCGATCGTGCGGTGCCAGATCGTGTCGTCCGAGGCCGCCAGGTTCAGCAGGTAGGGCCCGTGGACGGCGAGCGGGAGCACGTCGTCCTCGACCAGGCGAGCGCGGAACGCCGGCAGATCGTGCGGTGGCGCCGTCCTGCGCCGCCACGCGGTCGGGTTGTCCGCGAAGACCTGCAGGCAGGTTGCGCCGATCGCGCGCGCTCGGTCGACGGCCTTGACCATCCCGCCGGCGAGCGGCAGGTGCGCGCCGACGCGACGACCGGCCAGGGCCGCAAGGGGATCGGTGTGCATGGGCCGATGGTATCCGGTAGGTGCGCGGGTCGGCCGGCCGCCATGGCTACCGGGCGGCGCCTACTTCCTGCCCGGCGTGTACGCCCCCCCGATCGTCGGCTCGATCATGCCGAAGTCGCCGTCGCGCCGCCGGTAGAGCAGGGCCAGCCGTTCGTTCTCCGCGTTCACGAACAGGAAGAACGTGTGGCCGAGCTCCTCCATCCGCGCTACCGCATCTTCCTCGAACATCGGCTCGATCGCGAAGCGCTTCACCTTGACGATCGTCCGGCCGTCCCGATCGGGCGGCCCGGGGTTGTCTTCCGCAAGCGAGCGCAGGATGGTCTTGGCCTGTTCCGAGCGGCTGCGTGTCCGGGGCCGTTCCTTGTGTTCGACCGCCAGGTGCTCGAGCTTGTCGACCGCCGCGTCCATCGCCGACCGGAACGTGGCGGCGCGTGCGACCCCCCTTACCGGTTGCCCGTCCAGGAGGAGCGTCAGCTCCGCGATGTGGGTCTGGTCCGCGCTCCGGTTGTGCTCGACCGAGTACTCCACGATGACCTCGCTGCGGTCGTCGAGGAGGCGCGAGAGCCGCTGCATCTTCTGCTCGGCGTAGCTGGCGGTCGCGATCGAGGACGTCGAGGTTCTTGCCTTTGACGGTCGTTCGCACGGCTGACCTCCTTGCGCGCCGATTCTACTGCCGGCAAGCCGCCTCTCCCGAGGTTTCGAAGTACCCGACCCGCCCGCCGAAAGTCGCAGGTCGGGGCAGGCCGAAGCCCCTGGACCCCCACGTGCGGCGTCGCCCGTGCCTCACCGCTCCCGGGCGATGGTGAGGGCCGACACGCACCGGGCCCCGGCGGCGTACAGGGCCGCCGCGCACCCGCTGAGCGTCGAGCCCGTGGTGACGATGTCGTCGACCAGCACGACATGGCGCCCTCGCACGTGGCCGAGGTGCTCTCGCCGGCTGGCGAACGCATGCCCGACGTTGACGGCCCTGCCGGCACGGTCCAGCCGGTACTGCGCCGTGGTGGCGGTGGCGCGCACGACGGCCGGGACCATGGGCAGGCGCAGCTCCCTGGCCACGACCCGCGCCAGCAGCTCTGCCTGGTCGTAGCCGCGCGTCCGGAGGCGATCGGCGTGGATGGGGACGGGGACCATCACCTCGCCTCCCACCCCGGCGCGCTCCCACCGCCTGGCGGCAACCCGGCCCAGCGGCTCGGCGACGCGCCGCTCGCCGTCGTACTTGAGCGCGAGGAGCGCCGCGCGAACGGGTCCCGTGAACGCCGCACACCACTCGAGCTGGGCCAGGCCGTCGGGCAGGTCGCCGGGGAGCCCGATCGGAAGCCCCGGCGGCTCGTCCAGGCGTCGCTCCAGCGGACGCATGCACCGGGCGCAGATCGGGGCCCCCTCGACGCCGCAGCCCGGGCAGCGCGGCGGCAAGACGAGATCGAGCAGCACGGCCATGCCGCGGATGATCGTCGCCCGGCGTTGACCGCCGCTTATCGTTCGTACCGCAGGCACCTACCCCGCGCTCATGAACGAGACCGAGTTGAGGATCGTCACAAAGAGCGCCCGGTCCGCGCTCTCGGTGCCCGCCCAATTGCCGTACAGGAAGATGTAGCCACGTCCGTTGTGGACGGTGACGGCCTGAAGCATGAACACGCCAACGGCGCCCGAATTCTCGTGGAAGGTCAGCATCCTGCCCGGAGCGCCGCCGATCGTGATCGCGTCATTGGCCTCGGGGTCAATCCCGAGGTTCGCCTTGGCCGTCGCGATCGCGAGCGCGGTCAGCGTGTCGAGTGACATCGCGGTCGCCGACGAAGACATGGCGAGCGCTTGCCCCCCGGGGCCCACGAACCGGGTGGTACCGGGATCCGAACCGGCCACGCTGGGGCCCCATCCGGGCGGGAGCGCAAGCATGACGTAGGTGTCGGCGTACAGGGTGCCACCAGTCCCGGGCGACGCCGGCGGCGAGGCGGATGGGACTGGCGACGCGGTGGGCGGTGGAGGCGACGAGGGCGGGAACCTGGGCGTTTCCATCGGGCCCTGTGCCATCCCGCTGTAGTTGATTCGCGTCAGGCGCCCGGAGGTTCCCGTCGACGTCACGCCGACGGCCCGATGAGCTGCCCAGACCATCCTGTCGGTGGCAGCGATCCCGGTCACGGGGGCGCTCACGGTGATCCGGGCCATCACGGTGTTCGTCGTTGCGTTGACGCGGACGACGCTTGCGACGTCGTACAGACCGATCCAGAGGCTGCCCGCTGCGTAGGCGATCCGCTGAGGGTAGGAGCCCACTGTGACGTTGGCCACGACGCTGTTGGAGGTCGGATCGATCCTGGTTGCGCTGCCGTCCGCCGCGTCCATGTGTCCGGCATTCGTCACCCAGATCGCCGTCGGGCTGGCCGCGATGAATCCCCCGTTCTCCTGGGTCTGGATCGTCGTGACGACGCTGTTGGTCGCCGGATCGACGCGGACCACGCGGCCCTCGTCGCAGGAGACCCAGGTGCTGCCGAACGCAGAGACGACCCCGATCGGCTTCGGACAGACCGGCAGTGTCGCCGCGACGGTGTTGGTGGCCGCGTCGATTCGTGTCAGCGAGCCATCGTCATATGTGGTCACCCAGACCGTGTTGCCGGCCACGGCGACGTCCGCCGGCTCACGGCCGACGGGCACGGTCGCAAGCACCTGGCCGGTCGCCGCATCGACCCGCAGCAGTGAGCCCGGCGCGGAGTTCCCGCTCGCGTCCTCGCGCATGACAGTCACCCAGAGCGAGCCCGCTCCCCACGCGATCGCGTCGACGCCGTCCTGCAGGGTCAGCTGCAGTGGAAGCGTCTGGAGCACGTGGTTCGTCGAAGGGTCGATGCGGGCGAGGGTGTTCTCCCACCAGCTGGTGATCCACACGCCGGAGGGGGCGATCACCACGCCACCGGGGTGTGAGCCGACCGTGACACCGGCGGCGACGTAGGGTGCGACGGCCGACGCGGCAAAGAGCCCGCATTTTGCGGTCCGGCCGGTTCCGATCCGGATGGCGATCCTGCCGGTTCCGGCCGTGGCGTTGGAGATCACCCTGACCTGGGAGGCCGTGAGGCTGCTTGTGCGAGCGGCCTTGCCGGCGCTGGTCGTCCGGATCAGAGGCAACTTGACGAGCACTGCGCCGACCGATCCGCACGTGCCCTTGTAGATGGTGACCGCCATGCTCGAGGAAGCAGGCAGCTTCGCGAGCTTCAGCGCCAGCGCGCCCGTCCCCGTCGTGTATGCCTGCAGGGTGGCCGTGCCGTTGGCGCCGGCGCTCCCGACTTTCGCTCCCCAGGCGGCGCTGATCGTGGCTGCGCTCGCCGCACCGGGAACGACCACGACCAGGGTCGTCGCGAGAATGGCCGCTGCCACCAGCACCACCGACGGCGCTGTCCGCCTGCCGCGCCTGTCCTGGTCCACCGTTCTGCCCCCTCCCGACACCGGGCGCAGGCCCGGTGTGCGGCGGGTCGGTTTCGCCAGTGGCTCGGCGCGGTCGAGGCGGCCAGGGCGTGGACCGCGCGTCTATGCCCCCCGTGTACCGGGACATCTTGCGTTGGGTTGACCTGGCCACCAGTGCCGAATGACCCGAAGATCAACATCCGGTCCGGGCGTTCGCTTCGCGGCCCGGCGGTCACGTGGCTCCCACTCACGGCCGGGCAAGGGATGCATGCGAGGCCGATGTGGTCAGCACGCTCGTGCTGCCGCGAATGAACGTCGTCCGGCGTTGACCGCCGCTTATCATCGGGTGCTGTGAGCCGCCTCGACACCCCGGACGTGACCACTCGCGATCAGGCGCACGACGCTCGTGGGACGAGGCGCCTGCTCACGGCCGAGGCTGCCGGGATGGTGCTTGCGCTGATCGGCGTGGTCGTGCTCATCGGCGCGCTGATCGCGTTCCAGGGCAGCCGCGGGTCCGGGTACGACTTCGCCGCCTATGACGCGGCTGCGCGGCGCCTGGCGGCAGGTCAGCCGCTCTACCAGGCCGTCACCCAGCAGGGCCCGTTCGCACCCGGGCCTGCCGGCATCTACCTGTACCCGCCGCCGCTCGCCGTGCTGCTGCTCGCGCTCGTGCCACTGTCGAGCTCCGCGGCGGCGTTCGTCTGGCAGGCGCTTCACGTCGTCGCCCTCGTCGCCGCATGCGCGATCCTGCCCATCCCGCGGTGGGTTCGGCTTGCGTCGTTCGGGGTGGCGTGCCTGTCCGTGCCCACGCTGCTGGACCTGAACCTCGGCAACGTGAGCCTCTTCGTGCTGCTGGCGGGCGCGGCGAGCTGGCGCTGGACGGCAGCGAGCCGGTGCGGGATGGCGACTTCCCCGGGCGAGATCGCGAGCTCGCCGTCGGCATCATGGCGCCTGGCGGGCGTCCTGCGGTCCAGCCGTGCCCCAGCCGCCGGCGCTGCCTTGCCGGTGCCGCAGCCGTCGGTGCCGCGGGGGCCGGCGTGCTTGCGGCGCTCGCGATTGCCGTGCGTCCCCAGGTGGTGATCCTCCTCGCATGGTGGGCGTGGCGACGGAGCCGTGAGTCCATCACGGCCCTCCTCGCGGCCATCGCGACGGGCGTGATCTTCTTTCTCGGATCCGCCGTGTTCGCTGGAGCCAGCTCGTGGGAGGCGTACGTCCACCTGCTCGGCAACCTGCGCGGGGCCGGCACGGCGTCGAGCGACGTGGGACTGGCGAGCCTGGCGATGCGGGCCGGACTCCCCGATCCGATCCCGACCGCGCTGTTCGCCGCGGGTGCGCTGCTTGCGCTCGCCGCCGTCCTCGTCGCCTCGCGGCGGGATCCCGAGTCGGGGCTGGTCGCGGCCGCGATGGCGACCGTCCTCGTGGTCCCGTTGCTGTGGCCGCACTACCTCGTGCTGCTGGTGCTGCCCGGCGCTCTCCTCGCCGCACGCGGCCGCCCCTGGGGGCTCGCGCTGCCGCTCCTGGCCTGGCTGCCGGGGCCGATTCTCCCGCTGGTAGCGCTTGCCGGCTGCTGGGTGCCGCTGGTTCCCGCGGTTCGGGCGAGGCTGGCGGTCGCCTGACGCTGGCCACGGCGATCAGGGCCGCCGAATCACCTTGTGACGGCTTCGAACCGGAGCCGGTCACCGACCTGCAGCCCGGCACGATCGGCCACGCCGGCGTCCAGCTCCAGGCATCCGCGAGCGCCGCGGACGAACCAGACGACGCCGATCCACGGTCGAAGATGACCCCGGATCGCGACGACACGCCATGCGTTGCCTGCGCCGCCTGTCGCGGCGGCGCCACCGTCGGCTGAACGGCTGCGTCCCTCCACGTCGGGCGCCAGGAACACGGCGTCGATGGCGAAGCGCATGAACAGCATGTGGATGCTCGCGTCGCCGGGGAACCACAGCCCTTCCCCGGGCGCGAGCCCGCCACGGCCCATCAGGCCCCGGAAGCGGGCCCAGATCGACGACGCGGTCCGGACGTCGGAGGCCAGGACCGCCCCGGTCCGCTCGACGCGCACGCGATGGCTCGGCGGCGTCATGGCCGGGGACTCATGGCCAAGGGATCACGGCCGTCACGCGGCAGGTGGAGCGCCACGGGCACTCGTCGAGTGCGGGCCACGAGTGCTCGGCAGACGCGCGCCACCCGTGCCGGGCTCGTCGCGCGCCTACCGGCCGCCCAGGTTGACCGCGATGAGGATGATCGCCGGCCCGAGGATGACGATGAACAGGGACGGGAAGATGCACCCGACCAGCGGGAAGAGCATCTTGATCGGCGCCTTGGCCGCCATCTCCTCGGCGCGTTGCCGGCGCTCGATGCGCAGCTGCTCGGACTGCACCTGCAGCACCTTGCTGATCGAGACACCCAGCTGTTCCGCCTGGATGATCGCGCCGATGAAGTTCGTCAGCGGAGCGACCTCGGTGCGGCCGACGATGTCGCGCAGCGCCTCGCGGCGCTGCTTGCCCACCCGGATCTCCGCCAGCGCACGACGGAACTCCTCGGACAACGGGCCCGGCAGCTTCTCCGTGACCTTGGCCAGGGCCGCATCGAAGCCGAGGCCGGCACGGACCGAGATGGTGAGGAGGTCGAGCGAGTCGGGGATCGCCAGCAGGATCGCGTGCTGGCGGGCACGGATGCGCCGTCCAAGCCAGAACTCCGGGGCCATGTAGCCGATTCCGGCGCCTACGACCGCAAGCAGCACGCCCATCAGCAGGTTCTGCTCGATCAGCGCGAACACGAGAAACGCGACGGCGGCGGCTCCGAGGGCGACGACTGTCTTGAGCCCCAGGAAGTCGCTCGTGCGCATGTTGCCCGGGTGACCCGCCATGGCGAGCCGCTTCTCGGTGCGGCCGGCCTGCGTCGAACTCGTCAGGCGCTGGCCGATCCCGGATAGCCGACGTGCCAACGGGCGCACCGTACGCTCGAAGAACGGCTGCTGCAGCTCGAGCTCTTCGAGGTTCTTCGCCTGCATCGTGCCGAGCTGCGTGAGGCGTGCCTGGACCGGGTCTGCCGGCTGCGCCTGCGCGATGCCGACGAAGACCATCAGGATGCCGAGCGCGAGGATGCCGCCGACGAGGATCGGAAGGATGGGCATGGCCTAGACCTCGATGTCCACGATGCGCCGGATGATCATGAACCCCATGAACATCGAGAATCCGGCGATGCAGAGAACGATGACGCCGGCCGGCAGGCCCAGCAGTTCTGGCGGCTTGCGGAACATGGGCGACATGAAGTTCGGCGCGATGACGAAGAGGATCCCCGCGAGGCCGATCGGCAGGAAGCCGACGACGTAGCCGGACATGCGCTGCTGGGCCGTCAGCGTGCGGATCTCGCCCTTGATGCGCACCCGCTCGCGGATGGTGAAGGCGATCGAGTCGAGGATCTCGGCCAGGTTGCCGCCCACCTGGTGCTGGATCGAGATGGCGGTCACCATCAGCTCCAGGTCGTCCGAGCGCACGCGCCGCAGCATGTTCTCGAGCGCCTGGTCGAATGCCAGTCCCAGGTTCACCTCGCGGATCACGCGCCCGAACTCGGTCGAGATCGGCGGCCGCGTCTCGCGCACGACCATCTCGACCGCCTGCAGGAACGATGAGCCGGCGCGCAGGGCGTTGGCGATGAGCGTGATCGTGTCGGCCAGCTGGTTGTTGAACGCCTTGAGGCGGCCTGCCCGGCGCCGCCCGAGCCAGAACCGCGGGAGCATGAAGCCGATGATCGCGCCGATCACCCACGCGAGCGGGCTCGAGAACACCTCCACGAACGGGCTCAGCAGGATCATCAGCAGCGGGATGCCCAGCGTGCTCGCCGTCCAGATCGCGAGGTACTCGCTGACCTTCAGCCGAAGATCCGCGCGGGCGATGTCCCGGGCGAGGTTCGCGCCGAAGTCGCGCTCCTCCAGCCCCTTGTTCAGGGTCGCCAGTGCGGCCGAGTTCTGCAGCATGTCGGAGAGCGACGGCGCGCCCTCCTTCTTCTTGTCCTCGGCGCTGCGGTTCGACGCGTACCGCTCCAGGCGCTCGGCCACGCTCGAGCCGCCGGACCCCGAGAGGCCGATGAAGACCATGAGCACGGCGATGGCGGCCACGGCCGCCAGGCCGAACAGCACCGGGTTCATCTCGACGCTCCGCCCCGCACGGCGTCCCCCCTGATCAGTACGTGAAGCCGAAGAGTCCGGGCGGCAGGTGGATGCCGGCTACCTCGAACTTCTCGACGAACTTGGGCCGGATGCCCGTGGGCTTGAGGTGGCCCTGGATCCTGCCGTCCACGATTCCCGTCTGCTCGAACACGAAGACGTCCTGCATCACGATGACGTCGCCTTCCATCCCCTGGACCTCGGTGATGGCCACGATCTTGCGCTGGCCATCCTTGAGGCGGTTCTGGTGGACGATCAGGTCGACGGCGGATGCGATCTGCTCGCGGATGGCGCGCAGCGGCAGCTCGACGCCGGCCATGAGCACCATGGTCTCGAGGCGGGCGAGCATGTCGCGCGGGGTATTGGCGTGGCCGGTGGACATCGAGCCGTCGTGGCCCGTGTTCATGGCCTGCAGCATGTCGAGCGCCTCGCCCGACCGGACCTCGCCGACGATGATGCGGTCGGGGCGCATGCGGAGGGCGTTCCGCACCAGCTCGCGGATGGGGATGGCGCCGCGGCCCTCGATGTTCGGCGGCCGGGACTCCAGCGTCACGACGTGCTCCTGGCGCAGCTGGAGCTCCGCGGCGTCCTCGATGGTGACGATGCGCTCGTCGTTCGGGATGAACGACGAGAGGACGTTCAGCGTGGTCGTCTTGCCGGAGCCGGTGCCGCCGGAGACGAAGATGTTGAGCCGCGCCTCGACGCACGCCTTGAGGAAGTCGAACATCTCCGGCGTGGCCGTGCCGAACCGGATCAGGTCGTCGACCGTGAACGGCGAGGCCGCGAACTTCCGGATGGTCACCACGGGGCCGACCAGCGAGAGCGGCGGGATGATCGCGTTGACGCGGGAGCCGTCCGTCAGGCGCGCGTCGACCATCGGCGAGGACTCGTCCACGCGCCGGCCGATCGGGCGCGATGATGCGGTCGATGATCCGCATCACGTGGTCGTCGTTCTGGAAGACCACGTTGGTCAGCTCGAGGCGGCCGCCGCGCTCGATGTAGACCTGGCGCGGGCCGTTGACCATGACCTCGGTGATGCTCTCGTCGCGCAGGAGCGGCTCGAGCGGGCCCAGGCCGATGATCTCGTCGGTGATCTGCTCGAGCATCCGCACGCGCTCGGCGCGCGTCAGCGCGAGGCCCTCCTCGTCGACGACCTTGCCGAAGACCTCCTCGATCTGGCGCCGGACCTCGACCTGGTTCGAAAGGTCGAGCTTGGGGTCCAGGTCCTGGATGACGCGGTTCTGGATGCGGAACTTGACGTCCCTGAACGACTCCCGGACCGGGATCTGGGGAACGGAGCGCTGCGCCGTGCCGTTGCGGGCGGCGATGGGTGTTCCGGGAGGCGTGGGCGCGCCGGGGACTCCCGGCGGCGTCGGAGCCGGAAGCGAACCATCGGCGGCGGGACGGGCACTCTCGATTCGTCTAAGCAGGGACATTGGCGCGCTCCCTCAGGCTCGCGAACTGGTCATCGCCAGGCAAAGATCGACCGGCGCTGGGCCGAGCGCTGGGCCGGCTCGGCCTCCCTGGCGTCGGTGCGGACGGTGGATAGATCTCGCGCGAGGCGGAACAGGTCCTGACTCACCTGTGCCTCGGGGTTGCTGATGACGAAGGGGACGCCGCGGTTCAGCGCGTACACCACGCTGCGGCCGTCGCTGACGATGGAGTGGTCGACCTTCCTGCCGATCGATCGCTCGACGTCGGCGACCCGGATTCCGAGAGACGAATCCGCCCGGTTGAGCACCAGGTGGAGCCGTCCATCGTCGTACCCGAGCTGGCGGGCAACCTCCAGGAAGACCCGGAGGTTGCGGATGTTGGTGATCTCGAGGGTGAGGATGGCCACGATCTTGTCCGCCACGTCGAGCATGGTGAGCACCATGTCGTTGAGGACCGGCTGCGTGTCCACGACGACGAGGTCGTGGTCGTCGCGGAGGCGGGCCAGCACGCCCCGCATGTAGGCGGGCGTGACGAGCTCGGCCGTCTCCGGCGTGGGGGGCGCCAGCAGGACGTCGATGCCGGTCTCGTGTTTCACCAGCACGGTGTCGAGGGACTCGGGCACGCCGGCCGCGATCTCGGGCACGAGGTCCGCCAGGGACCGCTGTCTCGGGTCGAGGTTGAGCATCACGCCGATGTCGCCGAACTGCAGGCTGCCGTCGACGAGCGCGACCTTCCGGCCCTCGTGCGCGGCCGCGACGGCGAGGTTGACCGCGATGGTCGTGCGCCCGACGCCGCCCTTCGGCGAGAAGATCGTGACGATCTGGCCGCCCCGGCTCCCCGACTCGGCGGACCGGGCCGACACCGCCGCTTCGGCGCGATCGGCCGCCCGTGACTGCTTCTCCACCTCGCGCTCCCGGACCTTCCGGATCGAGGTGGTCAGCTCGTCGGCGCTGAACGGCTTCACGAGGAACTCGCGTGCGCCCGCGAGCATGGACCGGCGCAGGTAGTCCGCCTCCCCCTGGACGCTCATCATGATGACCGCGGCGGACGGGACGAGCGACGCGAGTTGCTCGCTTGTCGCGATCCCGTCCATGCCCGGCATGTTGATGTCCATCAGGATGACGTCGGGGCTTAGCTTCTGGGCAAGCTCCAGCGCCTCCGGGCCCGACTCGGCGGCGCCTGCCACCTCCATGTCGGTCTCGAAGCCGAGCAGCTTCGCGAGATGCTCCCGGGTCTCCGGGATGTCATCCACGATCAGGATCCTGATCCGGTCGCTCATGCCTCGGTGCGTGGCTCTCGTGCGGGCCGCCCTCCGTGGCGGCGGGACGGGTTCAGGGCGAGTGGCCCAGCCACCCGCCCTGAACCACCAGTGCTACTTGCCTGTCAGCGTTCCCTCGAGCAGGACCGGCGGCAGCACGCCGTACTGGTCCAGGAGGGTCTTGAGCACGATGCCGCTGGTCTTGTCGGGCGGCGCCGATGCGTCGGCGGGCGACCGGAGGATCAGCGTGATCGGGGTATCGGCGTTGTCGGTCGCGTTGACCTGCGCGTACTTGATGACCTCGGCCTGCTGGGCGGTGACGGCCAGGATGACGATCATCTGCTGACCGGTCAGACCCACGGCCGTCCCGGCGGACGGCGCCGGCGTCGGCGCAGCCTGCTGGCCGTTCGTCGTCGTGGTCGCCGCCGGCGGCGTGAGGGTGCCCAGGACCTCGGCGTTCTGGACGATGTCCTTGACGCTCAGCTGGGGCCCGCCGGGAAGCGGCTGAGGAGGCTGACTGCTCGCAGGGCCGGTGGCCGGCTGCGGCAGGTAGACCTGGATCTTGATGCCGAGGACCACGTCCACCCGGTCACCCGGCTGGATCAGCGTGCCGACGCCGCTGTCCTGGTCCACGCGCACGGAGATCGCGCGGTAGCCGGCCTTGAGCGCCTTGACGACCTGGTCGCCCTGGGCCGTGTTGCCCGTGGCGAAGTCCGCCGTCGTGATCGTGTCGCCGGCGTTGATCGACTGCCGCGCGATGCGCCCCACGACCTGCGTGGGGTCGCCGTACGCGCCGACCGGGGCGACGTCCACGGCCACATCCTTGACCGTGACCTGGTTGGCGGCGATGGTGGCGCCGAGAGGAATGTTGGCGGCGGCCTGGACGACCTGGGTCGTGGTCGCCACCGTCGCAGCGGCGCCGCCCGGCTTGTTTCCCCCCTGGCCACCCCACCAGAGGATCCCGGCGAATGCGGCCACCGCGAGGATGGCCCCGACGAGGATGATGAGGCGACTTGACCGTTTCAAATTAGTGCTCCCACGCTCCCCCTAGGTGACAGGCGGCAACACTGTAGCACCCCGTTCCGGCCCTTCGACCCCACGAATCTCCCAGTACCTTCGGGGGAGGTCGGCCGGATCCGTTGGCCACGTGTCGCCGGCATCGTCGCGATGGGGCGGCGGCGATAACGGAAGAGCGCCAGCCGTGCGGGCTGGCGCTCTTCGCAGGACTTCGCGTCGAGACTAGACGGACTGTGCCGACCGTGTTCAGGATGCCGCTGATCGCTCCGCCGAGGAAGATGAGTGCCACGATCGCGATGATCGCGATGAGTGCGAGGATCAGGGCATATTCCGCGAGGCCCTGGCCCTCTTCGCGATCGAAGAAGCGGGCGACGAGATACTGGACGAGCGCCATGTGTGGGTTCCCTCCTTTCATTCGGACTCGGCCCCGATCGGGCCGGGGGCACAGTATGCACTGCGATTCTCTCTGCGGTCCACTAGGAATCAAGTACTCCCGTGGATTCCGGTGCGGGTTCGCACCTGCCTCACACGCTGTTCCCGATCCCGACCAGCATCGCGCTGACGCTGTTTCCGAAGAAGGTCAGCGAGGCGATCGCGACGACGACGATCAGGGTCATGATCAGGGCGTACTCGACGAGCCCCTGCCCGCGCGCGTTCAGACGGCGCGGTGGAGCGGCAGCACCCATGCTGGCGCCTCCTTGATTGGTCGGCCCACGACGGGCCGGATGAATCCAGGCCGCCCCGGATACCCGGACCGGCGCGATCGAGCCTACGCCGCCTCTGCAGGCGCGACAACCCGCCCGTTCGTACCGTCCGCGCCGCAGAGCGCTCGCGCCGCGATGCTCAAGCTCAGGCCGGCAGCTCGAGCGCCAGGTCGAGGCGGCGGCCCTCGTCGCCGAGCCGGGCGTCGATGCCGATCGATCGCGCCCGCTGCTCGATGTCGCGCCACGCCGCGACCGGCAGCCCCTGCTCACGCGGCGGCGGGGGAGCTGAGCGCGCCTCGTCGTCGGCCCGCTGCTCCTGGATCATGGCCGCCAGCGCCGGCAGCAGATCCTCGCCCTGCTCGCGTCCGGCCCCTTCTTCCGACGGCGCCGGCTCCTCGGGGAGCGGCGCGTCCGCGGGAAGCGCGAGGACCGTCTCCTCGGTGTAGACGGCCTCCACTCGGGCGGTGAGCGACGTGTCCTCCCATGCGAGGGACACCTCGATCCGCGAGGGCTCGCGGGTCACGTAGCCCATCGTGGCCTCGTCGATGATGCGGAACAGGCCGGTCTCGAGGTCGATCTCCAGGCGGCGGTCCGAGCCGACCGAGTCGAACTCGATGGGCACGGCCGCCTCGTGACCCCGGTCCCGCGCCAGCCGCCGGAGCGTGGGCACGAGTCCCAGGTCGTCGAGCACCATGGGCCGGACGTTGAAGATGAACGTCTTGGTGGCGTCGAGCGCGTGCTGCACCACCTCGATGAGGGCGCCCGCCTCGCGGAGCGCCGCGTCGGAGTCCTGGCGGACGAGCCGCTCCACGATCTGCGCCTGCAGGACGATGTTGGCGAGGCTCTGCGCCGGTCCGTCGTGCATGGCGCGGGCGATGTCGCGGCGCATGTCCTCCTGGGCGGACAGGATCGCGCGCGAGAGCGTGGCGGGCAGGGGCAGCCCGGCCATGTCGCCGCCGGCCGGCGGAGCCCACTCCGCCGCCGTCCGGAGCGCCTCCGCGAGGGACGCCAGGTGATCACGGTACCGGGTGAGCGCCTTCTGCTTGCCCGCCAGCACGTCGACCTGGGATTCCATCATCGCGCTGCGGCGCGTGAGCGTCACGAGCTGGGCGATGGCCTCACGGAGGTCGTCGGGCTCCGTCTCGCGGCCCTGGATGGCGGCAAGCCGGTCCGCGGCCTGGGCGCGGCGCTGCTCGTGGCGCGTCGCCTCGCCCCGGGTCTGCTGCTCGAGCATCTCGATCTCGGCAAGCTCGCGGCCCAGGCGCTCGAGCTGCTCGTCGGCGCCCTCCAGCGCGGCCGCGACGGCCTCGCCCGGCGTCGCGTCAGCCCCGTCCGCCTCGCCCTGCACCGCGACCGGCTCGGTCGGCCGGTCCACTCAGTCCTCCGGGACCCGGATCCAGCCCTGCCGCATCGCGTACACCACCGCCTGCGTGCGGTCGTTCACGCTGAGCTTGCGCAGGATGCTGCTCATGTGGTTCTTGACGGTCTGCTCGCTGATGCCGAGCTGGAAGGCGACCTGCTTGTTGGTCATGCCCTGCGCGATGTTGTCGAGGATCTCGACCTCGCGAGGGGAGAGCGGCGCGAAGATGGGCTGCGACTCCTGCCCGTAGATGGCGAGCTCGCGGAACTCCTTGAGCACGCGGCTGGCCACGGCCGGCCGGGCGAAGACCTTGTCGTTGATGAGGTACTCGCCGGCGCCCACGCGCCTGATGATCGCGACGAGGTCCACCGGTGCGACGTCCTTCAGGATGAACGCCGCCGCCCCCGCCTTGATGGCGTCGAACAGGGAGTCCTCGTCCTCCTGCTGGGCGAGCACGATGACGGCGGCGCTCGGCATGGCGCGCTTGATTCGTGCGGTCGCCTCGATTCCGCCGGGCGCCGGGAGCGACAGGTCCATCAGGATGATGTCGGGCGCGAGCTGGTCGGCCACGTCGATCGCTTCCTGCGCGTCCTCGGCCTCGCCCACGACCTCGAGGTCGGGTTCCTGCTCGAGCGCGTTGCGCAGCCCGAGCCGGAAGAATGGATGGTCGTCGACCAGCAGTACCTTGATCATTGCGCCTCCGCGCCGGTCCGGCTGAGTGCGTCTCCGCTCCGGCCCCTCGTAGGACTCAGGCATTGCCCCCTACCTCCTGTCCGCCTCAGCGGGGATCGTAACGCACACGCGCGTGCCCGCCGAGGGGCGCGTTGCGATTTCCAGTCGCGCGCCGATCAATTCGGTGCGCTCGCGCATGAACCGCAGCCCGAAGCTCCTCGCGGAGCCATCGCCGACGAGGTCCTCGTCGAAGCCCCGCCCGTCGTCGACGATCTCGAGGGTCCAGCCGCCGTCGTCCTCGACGCAGGTGGCGATGCCGACGTGCCGCGCGCCGGCATGCCGCCGGATGTTCTGCAGGGCTTCCTGGGTGATGCGCAGGATGACGGTCTGCTGCGTGTCGCCCAGCCGCTCGGGAGGGGCCGTCAGATCGAGCTCGACGGTCACGCCGGTCGAGCTCTCGAGCGTCGCGGCCTGGTCCCGGATCGCGCCGTAGAGGCCGACCTCGTCGAGCAGCGGCGGCCGCAGCTGCGTGATGAACGCGCGGACGTCGCTCAGGTCGCGCCAGAGGATGTCCCGCAGGTAGTGGATCTCCGCGCGTGCGGCCTGCGGGTCATGGTCGAGCTTGCCCTCGATCAGCTCGACCTGGAAGAGGGCATTCGTGAGTGCCTGGGCCGGGCCGTCGTGAACGTCCTGCGCCAGGCGCTGCCGTTCCGACTCCTGCGCCTCGATGATCCGCATCTGGACGTCGGTGGGCGTCTCCGCCGCAGACGAGCCACCGCCGACGAGGCTGCCGTCGCCCTGCTGCAGGAAGAGCCACGCGCGTTCGAGGTGGGTGACCACGAGCTCGAGCTTGGCCTGCTCCACCTGCCGCTGGCCGAGCGCCTCGTTCGTGGCCTGCACGGTCGCCCGGAGGCTCGCGCGCCGCGCCTGGTCGGTCGTATCCAGGCCCTCGCCCGAGAGTCGCTCGAGTTCCTCGCGCTGCAGCCGGAGCGTGCCCAGGACGTCGGCGTACGCCTCGCGGTAGCGGGTCGAGATGGCGCGCGCCTGGTTCGCGCCGTAGCTGACCAGCTGCTTCGCCTCGGCGTAGAGCTGGTCCAGGCGCATTCCCTCGCGCTCGGCGGCGCTGTCCATCGCTGGCGAGTATAGGGGTCGATGAGCCGGCGCGCGATCGAGCGCTGCATCGAGAATCGCTGTCGGCGGTCGGCGACGATGCCGGCCGCCATCGCGGCTGCCCGCCAGCCCGCGAGACGCAGCCGCGTCGATGACGCCATCCGGGCCGCGCGCTCCGACAGCTGAAGACGAGCGGACGTCGAGGACGTCCGCCGGGCGAGACCGACCGAGTCGCCGCCGACGCGCCGGGTCGTCCGGGCCGGCCAGCCGGCGATGCGGCGCCACGATCTCCCGCCGTCATGCTCGGTGCACCTGGTCCCAGGCATGCTGCTCAGGCGCCGATCGCCATCAGCCTCGCCCCACCTGTCGGCCTGTCGGCAATGCCTGGCAGCCGCCTGCCAGGGACGGTCTGGAGCCCGTCGACAAGCGGGAGAGTCGGATCGATGGCGAACCGTCGGCCTGTGTCGGTCAGCCACGAGCGCGCGTATTGGAACCCGACGGACAGGATCGGGCCGGGCCAGCGGGTGATGACGCCGACCGGTCGACGCTCCCCGAGCTCGGGGGCGTCGAGGACGACGATGAGGTCCTGCCGACGGTCAGAGCTCATCCGCGAGACCTCGCGAAGGGGCCCGGCGCGGCCTCCCGAGCCGTGCGTCGGCGATGGCGTCGCCAACTTCGTCCCGCTCGGCGATCCGGTCGAGGTCGGAGGCAAGGCCCAGAACTTCGAGGTAGCGCGCGAGGATCGCCGCGCTGACGCTCAGGTCCCCGTGCTCGAGCCGCGAAATCGTCGGGCTCGACGCGAGAACGCGCTGCGCCATCTCGACGATGCTGATGCCCCGTCGGCGGCGCGCCAGCCGAAGCCGGGCACCAAGCTCAGTAGCTTGGCGCTGGGTGCCCGGGAACAGCGATCGCCTGGTCCTTCCCATAGCACATACTATTGCTCGTAGGCCGGCCTATTGTCAATAGTATATGCTGCATACGCGTCTCAGGGGCCGCACGCTATCCGGTAGGCATGCGTGTCGGCGAGCGGGTCCGTCGGCGCCCCGCCGGCTCCGCCCGGCCCGGCCGCGCCTTGGCCGGAAGCATCCCCGAGGTCGATCGGCACGAAGCAGGCGGCATCCGGCCCGCCCGCCGACAGCACGCCGGGCCAGATGCCGTGCGTGTCGCTCACCACGAGCACGTGGGCTCCGAACGTGCGGGCCAGGTCGAGCACGCTCGACGGTGATTCGTCGGGCAGGCCGAGCGTGGGGACGCGCATGCTCCAGGCCGTCCAGATCGGGAAGTCGGCGATGATCGGGGCCGCCTGCGAAGGCGGCAGTCCGGCGGCCGTCAGGCGCTCGGCGAGCGCCGAGTAGCGCGCCTGGGCGTCGGACGCCACGCCGGCGATCGACGCGACCGAGATCACCAGCACGGGAACGGCCGTGGCGGCCACCAGCACGGGGCCCAGCCAGGCGACCGGCCGCGTCCAGCCGCGCAACCGGCCGATCCGCACGATCAGGGCGTCGAGCGCGAGCAGGCACGACACCAGGAGCAGGACCTGGACCGGGCCCGCGGCGTGGAGGAACGTGCCCCACGTGGTCGCCACCGGGAAGAACAGCGTGGTCGCGGTGAAGGTCAGGATCGAGTAGACGAGCAGCGGGCGCAGCGCGCCGCCACGGCCCTGCCACGGGAGCGCGATCAGCCCGATGGGACCCGCCGGAATGGCCGGCACGAGCAGCACGTCCACGAGGTTGTGCCGGAAGCCCTCGACGCGCGCGCTCACGAGCCCGCCGATCCCCTGGGCGAGGTAGCGGGCGAGCGTCGGGCGGTCCTGCCAGGCGAAGATGTCGAAGCCGTTGACCGACAGGGCGTTCGCCAGGGCCTGGCCAGGCATCGGCGACCCGAACGCGGCCCAGTCGCGCAGCATCCACGGCACGTAGATGGCGATCGCGACGACGGCCGGGATCGCGATGAGGCGGGCACGGACGGCCCGGTCGAGGCGAGCGGCGGCGGAGCCACGACGGCCCGCGTCCGCCGCCCGGACGCCGGGTCGCCCGCGGCCCGCGCCACGCGAACCAGGCCAGCAGCGCCCAGGTCAGCGCCAGCCACAGCGCCTCGTTCCGAGCCAGCGCGGCCAGCCCCAGCACCACGCCGAGCCCGATGAGCCGCCAGTCGCGGGCCCGCCCGCCCCGCGGCTCGCGCAGGATCCGTGCCATGAGCAGGCACGCCGCCAGGGCGAGCACCGTGAACGGCATGGTCGAGTCGGGGAGCGCGCCGTGGACGACCAGCGGGCCGTAGGCGCATGCGACCAGCCCCACGCCAAGCGCCAGGACGCGCGCCCGGCCCCGTGGAAGCCCGCGCTCCTCGGCCACGTCGGCCGCGAGGCGCCATGCCAGCACCGGGACCAGCGCGCCCACGAGGACGGCGGCCACCTGCGCCGCCCGGAACGTCGCGCCGAGCAGCGCCATGGGGATGGCGTCGATGAAGGTCGGCAGCGGCATCCAGACCTCGAAGGCGGCGCGCGGCACCACGAGCGGCGGCGTCTGGTAGCTCCAGAGCGCGTCGCTGATCAGCCCGTGGCCCTCGACGAGGTTGCGGGCGACCGCCACGTAGTAGGCGGTGTCCTCCGGGACGGGGAACGTGATCGCCGCGGCCGCGATGGCGCGCACGACGAGGGCGAGCGCGAAGACGGCGCCGGCGGACAGCCAGGCCTCGCGCCGGGTCATGGGAGTGCGCCCTGGCGACGGCAAGCGCGCCGGAGTGCGGCCGGATCTCCCCGCGGGTCCGGCGCCGCCGGCCGCGTTCCCGTCGGCGGGCTGCGCAACTTCCACCCGCAGACCACTATCGGCCCCGGGCCCGGAGATCGCTGCGCAATGCTCATGCACAGCAACATATCCAGTTGCGAGGGCCCGGACAGGGTCGCATGGGGGCGTCGGGGGCTTCGATCCTCGGTGCGGCACGCACCCGCGGCGCTCGGCCGGCCGGTCCGGGTCACGTCCATTGCCGGAATCTCGCGCAATCCCCCACATACGTTTCCGCCGGTGGTACTTGCGCACCAACCATGCCCCGCTGCGATGCTCTGCGAGGCCCAGCGGTGCTCACGGAACGCCTGGTCCTGTCGCCGGTCCGCTCCATGCGGCCCGATCGCGGCACTCCCGCCTGCCGTGGGCCGCCCGCGCCTCACGGCCCGACCGCCATCGCGGCTCCGCCGGGCGTGCAGCCGGGCAGGGTCTGGTCGAAGCAGACGGGGTAGATGACGGCCGCCACGGACGCCGTGCCCGAGGTGGCCGCGGCCACGGACGCGGCACCGGATGCCGCGCCTGATGCGGCAGGCGACGCGGAACTTGCCGCGGAGCCACTCGGTCCTGCGCTCCCGCCCGCACTCCCCGGCACCACGAACGCCGGCGGTCCCAGCCAGTCCGGTGGTGGCGCGCCGTCCAGCAGCGGCGCGAGTGCCTTCACCGCGCCGTCGCGCTCCAGGATCAGCCAGCGCACGCCGTAGGCCCGGGCCGCCTGCTCGATCACCGGCAGCGGATCGTCGGGCGAGACGATCCCGCCGTGACCCGTGAGGTACTCGAACGTGGCCGTGTCCTCCGACATCAGCAGGTCGCCCGGGACGGCCAGCCGGTCGATCGCCGCGGTCAATTGCCGCCGCTCCGACAGCACCCGCTGCCATCCCGACCCGACCGCGTCGGCCGCCAGCGCCGACCCCGCGATCACGATCCCCAGCACGCCGGCCGCCAGCAGCCGGGCGAGGCGTTCGGCATCGAGCGAGCGGCGCCTCGCCGCGGCCCATCCGGCGGCCGCCACGATCCCCTCCATGGCCAGCCAGTACGTGTGCGGCGCGAGCGCCACGCTGGCGTGGAGGAACATGCCGTTCGGGACGTGGATCGCGAACAGCAGCCCCGACACCACGAGCAGCACGACCGCGGCCACCAGCCACGGCCCCGTCTCCACCGACCGTCGTCGCCGCCACCAGCCGATCGCCGCGAACGGCGCGAGGAAGACCGCGCACACCAGCGCCAGGTAGATGCCGATGGCCGCCACGAACCCCATGACCCGGCTGCCGACCAGGTCGCCCAGCGGCTGCGCCGAGGAAGGCCGACAGCGTCCGCGGCGCCGTCACGCTGTTGAGCTCGGCGAACGATCGGAGCCAGAGGATCCCGTACCCCGACGACGGCGAGATGCTGCCGAACGTGGCCACCTGCCGGATCCACCACGGCCCGACCACCACGAAGAACGCGAGCGCGCAGCCCACGGCGGCGACGAACGGGATGGCCGGCGCGCCTGGTCGAGACGATGCGAGCGCTTGGCGGGGGTGGCCCGCTGCGGCGGGCGCGCCGGGGGACGCGGGAACCTCGTTCGGGGCACGACCCCGGCGCCTCGTCCGCCAGCGGTCCCATCCGAAGGCAGCGGCAGGTGCAGTCGCGAGCAGGATGCCGTCCGTTCGCGCAAGCGTCGCCAGCCCGATCAGCAGGCCGGCCACCACGAACGATCGGGCGTGCCCGCGCAGGCCCCGCGTCGTCAGCCAGAGCGCGCCTCCCCCGAGCACCATGGTCAGCGCGAAGTTGTCCTGCTGCGCCATGAAGACCGTGGCCAGCCCCGGCACCGCGCCCAGGACTCCCGCCCCGACCTGCACGAGCGGCGACGAGCCGGCGTCGCGCGCGATCGCCCAGCCGAGCGGCGCGGCCAGCGCGCCGACCAGCACGAACGGCAGCAGCGACGCGAGCTGGGTCGGGCCGAGCAGCCAGATGAACGGCACCTGCACCATCGAGGCGAGCGGCGCCCAGTGCGCGTTGCTCGGCACCGGCAGGTGCGGGTTGGCCGGGATCCGGCCGCCCACGTCGATGAACGTCCAGAGGAAGTTCTCGGTGAAGCCCCTGCCGGCCGCGATGTTGCGGGCGATGTCGACGTAGTAGGCCGAGTCGGGGTAGCCGGGATCGGGGTTCAGGGCCGCCAGCACGGACCGGATCGCGAGCGCGAGCAGGAACAGGCCGATGGGCACGGCGGCGACGGCGGCGAGCGACCTCGACCGCTCGCTGCGGGCCCGGCCGTGACGTCCAGCGCCGCCCCCGCCCCAGCGCTCATTCCAGCGAGATCCCCGCCAGGTCCAGCCCCGACCGGTACGCGGCCAACGCCAGCTCCCGATCCCAGGTCACCATGACCGTGTCGTCGGCGAGCGTCAGCGACGACGCGAGATGGACGGCGTCGTACCCACGGAGCGCGTGCGCGCCGGCGAGGTCGCCCGCTGATCGTGCGACCTCGTCGGTTACTTCGACCACCTGCATGACGCGAAACCGTCGACTCGAGTCCGCGCCGCGCCTCCGCCGCGCCTTCGGCGGAGAGCCTGCCCTGCCGCCGTGCGGCAGCGAGCGCGGCGCGCACCTCGACATAGGTGATCCTGCTCGTGACGGCGATGTCCGCGGATTCCCAGACGGCCATCGCAAGGTCGGCCCCTGGCTCGGTCGCCAGCAGCTTCACAAAGCCGGATGCGTCGAAGTAGGCGTTCACTCCCGCTGTTCCAGGACGATGTCGGAGAGCGAAAGATCGGCGTTCACCTGGGGATAGTCGGAGTTCGGGCCCTTCGGTCGCCTGGCTGGGGTGATCGTGCCGTTGGCGACGAGCTGTTCGTATCGCGACAGGCCGCCGGCCCGCACGATTCGTGCCATCGGCCTGCCGCGCTCGGTGACGGTGATCTCCTCGCCGCGCTGGACCGCCTCCAGCCAGTGGCGCAGGTGATCCCGGAGCTCCTTCACGCCCACGTCCATGGGTACACCTCCCGGTTGCGCGAAGTGTACGCTCCGGCCGTGTCTCGGCCGATCGCCTCGCGCACCGCCGGCGGGCGCGGCGCCACCGCGCTACTCGCGTCAATCGCGCGATAAGCGCCGCCTCCGACAATCAGCCAATGGACGACCAGCGGACGGGCGCCGCCCTGCGCGCGCTCCGGATTCGACGGAACTGGCGACAGTCGGACCTCGCGAAGGTGGCCGGCGTGTCGGCGGCCACGGTCTCGCGCATGGAGCGGGGGCACTTCGGGAAGCTGTCGCTCGTGACGATGCGCAGCGTGGGGGCCGCCGTCGACATGCGGCTCGACCTCGTGCCCCGCTGGCGCGGCGGCGACCTGGACCGGCTGCTCAACGCGCGCCACTCGGCCATGCACGAGGCCGTGGCGCGGATGTTCGCGGAGATGCCGGGATGGTCGGTCGCGGCGGAGGTGAGCTTCGCCGTCTACGCGGAGCGCGGGATCGTGGACGTGCTGGCATGGCATGCCGCAACCAGGACGCTGCTCGTGGTCGAGCTGAAGACCGAGCTCGTGGACGTGCAGGAGGTCCTGGGCACGCTCGACCGCAAGCGCCGCCTGGCCCCGACCATCGGCCGCGAGCGGGGCTGGGTGCCCGCGCAGGTCGGCGTGTGGCTGCTCCTCGCCGAGAGCACCACGAACCGCGACCGGGTCCGTGCCCACCAGGCCGTGCTGCGCGGCGCGTACCCTGCCGGCGCGCTCGAGATGCGGCGCTGGCTGGCCGCGCCCGCGGGACCGATCCGCGCTCTCTCGTTCCTTGGCGCACCCTCGTCTCTCCCTGCACCCTCGACTCCCGTCGCGCCGGGCCCGGGCCGGTCGGGGTTGCGGAACGGTCATGGGCGGACCGCTACGTCGCCGTTTGCGCCGCGGAAGCGCGTCCGGCTGCCGCGAAGTGGCGCGGGGGCCGAGGCGCGCTGCCGGTCCGTGCCGGATTCGTGCGTGGCCGGCCCCGGAGCGGAGGCCCGGAGCGCGCATGGCCGGGCCGAGGAGCGCCTGGATCGGGGCATCAACGAGGCACCTGCCGGATAAGAGTCCCTGGGTGACGGTACCGCA